>NZ_CP066786.1:1347500-2547500 GCF_016598595.1 Martelella lutilitoris | reverse complement strand
TTGCTGTCGATATCGCCGAAAAGATCGGTCTTTCGACGCGCGCCATCCAGATTGCCGTCAAGATCTGGAAAGACCTGACGCCGGTCAGCCGCGCCCGCCTCGCCGGAACCGCTATCGCGGAAAAGCAGACCGAACTGAAGCTGCTATCGGCGCAGGCCGGGCCGCTTCAGAAGAAGGTGCTCGACCTTGTTCTGTCCGAGGAACACAAGGCCAAAAGCATCCAGGAGGCGCTCGACTATCTGAACAACGGTGTTGCCGTCGCGCCGACGGAAAAGAAATTCCTGACCATCTCAAAGACGATATCCGAACTGCCGGACGAGACATTCGACCGGCTGATGCTGGCCAATGAGGAGCGCGTCATCGCCTCCCTGAGGCGCCGGGGGCGCATCTGACCATGGCCCGCCGCCGCGACCCGCTCACGAAAGACCTGTTTTCATGGGAGCCGCCGAAGGTGGCCGTTGGCTACAGCGCCGACGTGATCGGGCGCGGACGGCTGGACGGCAAGATCGCGCGTCTCGTCGGTCAGGCCTTTCGCGATGCCCGCGAGGACGGGATGTCCCGCGAGGACATCGCGGCTGAGATGAGCCGTTTTCTTGGCCGGGATATCAGCGCGACCACGCTCTACAAATGGACCTCGGAAAGCTCCGAGGGGCACCGCATACCGCTCGACGCGTTCATCGCGCTCGTCCACGCGACCGGCGCGAAAGACCTGCTCGGCTTTGTGCCCGGCGAGTTCGGTCTGGCGGTTATCGAATCCCAATATGCCGATCTGATCGAGGAACGGCTTCTGGAAGATCATATCGAGGAAATGCAGGCGCGCCGTCAGGTGCTTGCCGCAAAGAGGAAGGGGAGACGATGACAGACATTGAAAAGGTGAAACCGAAGACACTCAACCGTTCTCTTCAGGAGGTCGGGGAATCGGAAACGGCCACAGATAGTCTTCATCCATATCCGCCGCGCAGAGAACATCCTGAGCATAACCGATCATATCTCGATAGCCACAGCCAGGAACAAGGTGGAGTTCAACAGCCGACAGCAGGGCAGATGCCTCAAATGTCATCTGAGCAGCCGCAGCTATCGTCCAGAACCGTTGTTCGGTCGACAAGGCCGATAGCAGTTGATGTTGCCGCTTCGGAGTGGATGTCGCCACTTTCTCTATCAGCACGACGTTCTCGCGCACAAAGGCGTTTAGATCGAGCCGAGAACGAACTGAAAGTTTCGCCAGGAAGGGTTCATACTCCTCGGCGAGCAATTCCAGGCGCAGGTTTGTTCCCACGCTGTGTGCGTATTGCGAATAGGCGGAAAGCGACATTACAGGTTCTCCTGTGTTTGGTCCTGGGCGTTTCTCCGGAAACGATCCGGCCGTGCTCGCCTACGGTTATGTTTTTTTACCGGCTCCGCAAGGGAGGCCGGGCATGATCAAGGAATGGTTCACGGCCAGGGAACTGGCCGACATCGCCAAAGAGCGCGGCCTCAGGAGCTTCCCGAATTCGGAGCGAGGGGTCAGGGATAGGGCGACCGAATACGGCTGGAACGACCTGCCGGACAATCTATGCCGCATGAGGCGCGGAAGCGGCGGCGGCGGCGGTCGCGAATATCACCGCTCGCTTCTGCCGGACGCGATGGCCGCAGCGCTTCACGCCCGCGAAATGAAGGAAAAGCAGATTGCCGCGCAGGAAGGTCACCGCGAAGTCTCCCGCCGGAAAGCTGCCCTGATCCCGGTCACGTCGCTCAGGTTTCGCCAGCGCAACGCCATGGAGGCGCGCGGCGAAATCCTTCTGGCCATCGACCGTTATATCGCCATCAACGGCATGACAGCGCGCCGGGAGGCGATCCTGATGTTCGTGCGCGCCCAGGAAGAGCACTTCGAACGCGCCGCGGTGCTGGCAAAGGTCAATGCCGGCGAGCCTTTGAACGATCGGGAACGTTCGCTTATCGAACGGCCCTCGCTTCTCACGGATCCGAACGGTTTCGGCCTCCTGGAGGAGACGCTTGCCATTGCGAATGATCGCGGCGGCGAGAAGGTTCGTGTTTCCGCGCGTACCGTGCAGCGGTGGTTCTCCACGCGCGACAAGGGCGGGATCATGGCCCTTGCCCCGGCCCTGACGAAGGAAGACGAGCCGGTCTCGGAGGAATTCCGGGCGTTCCTCACCTTTTACGCCAAGCCCTCGAAACCGACCGCCACGGAAGCGCTTGCGGACTACCGGGAGGCCAATCCCGATACGTCCCTGACGATCGATCAGGTGCGCTACACGCTGAAACGCAAGCTCAACGATATCGAGCGCAATGTCGGCCGCGAGGGTCTCCTGACGCTGCGTTCCCGCATGGCCTATATAACCCGCTCGACGGAAAACCTGCTCCCGACGACGATCTACACGGCCGACGGCAAAACCTTCGACGCCGAGGTCGAGCATCCGGTCAGCCATCGCCCGTTCAAGCCCGAGATCACGTCCATTCTGGATGTCGCGACACGGCGTTGCGTCGGTTTCTCTATCGCCTTCAAGGAAAACGTCATTTCGGTGACCGAGGCGCTCCGGAAGGCCTGCTGCGATCACGGCATTCCGGCGATCTTCTATGTCGACCGAGGCCCCGGCTACAAGAACAAGACCTTCGATGCCGATGTCAACGGCCTGATGGGTCGGCTCTCCATCACGAAGATGCACGCCCTGCCGTATAATTCGCAGGCGAAGGGCATCATCGAGCGGTTCAACAAAACCGCTTGGAACCCGCTTGCCCGGAAGCTTCCGACATACCTCGGCGAGGAGATGGACAAGGAGGCGGCTCACTTCGTCCACAAGCAGACCCGCAAGGACATCAAGGAATTCGGCGCGTCCCGCGTCTTGCCAGAATGGGATGAATTCCGGGCCATGTGCGAGAAGGCCATCGCCGACTATAACGCCACGCCGCACACCGGGTTGCCGCGCTACCGGGACGAGGAAACCGGAAAATTTCGGCACTATTCGCCCGATGAGTTCTGGCAGCTGCATGTTCGCGACGGTTTCGAGCCGGTGCCTGTATCCGAAGACGAAATCGACGATCTGTTCCGCCCTTACGAGATCCGAGTGGCACGCCGCTCGCAGGTCTTCTGGAACAACAACGAATATTTCCACGAGGCGCTCGAAGCCTATCACGACGAGGAGGTCATGGTCGGCTACGATTTTGCCGACGCCTCGAAGGTTTGGGTGCGCGAGATCGATCGCGAGGAAGGCCAACCCGGCCGACTGATCTGCGTTGCTGTCTTCCACGGTAACCGCCGCGACTATCTGCCTTTGACCGCACAGAGAGCGGCAGAGGAAAGGCGGTACAAGGGTCGCCTCAACAGGGTCGACAAGAAGCGTCAGGAAATCGAGGAAGAGTTCGTTCCGGCCGGACTTCTCGATCAGACCGACGCCATCCCCATGGAGCCGATCGCCGCACCGGAGGCCGTCCATCTTGTTGTCGACAACAAGGAACCTACGCGCGTCTCCTCCCGCCGCAACATCATCCGCACGGACGAAGACCTTGCCGCCTGGGCCATCGAAAATCCGGAAAAACTATCAGCAAATCAGCTTCGCGTTCTGCGCTCGTGCCTTGAGCGGCCGGCGGCTCGCGAGGTGCTGAGAATGTCAGGCATCGACCTGGATGCGCTTCGAAACCTCATCCGTTCGGCCGCTGCCTGACACCCCCTAGAAGAGAGAAGGAAAATAGCATGAAAAACGTGTTTGTCGAGACAGCCAACGTCAAGGCCTATCATTCGGCGCTTTCGGCGCTCGAAGAACGCGGGGCCGAAGAGGCCTGCATTGTGGTCGTTGACGGTGCGCCCGGTCTCGGAAAAACGACCACGATGAAACAGCATATCGCGCAGACCGGGTCGATCTATCTGCGCGCCAAGAAGGAATGGCAGCCGAAATGGATGCTCAACGAGCTGCTTGATGAACTCGGCGTCGAGAAGCCGCGCGGGATTGAACAGAAATACGCCAAGGTGGTTTCCGAACTGGCCCTGCGCCAGCAGCTTGCCATCCAGAACCGCAAGATCTTCACGCTTGTCATCGACGAGTTCGACCATTGCTCGTCCCGCCCCGCCATTCTCGAAACATGCCGTGACATTTCCGACATGCTGGAGCTGCCGACCATCTTCGTGGGTATGGGCAAGGTCAACGACAATCTCAAGCGGTTTCCCCAGGTCGCATCGCGCGTCAGCCAGAAAGTGCGGTTCGACGTGATGGACAAGGAAGACGTCCGCAGGCTGATCGACAAGCGCTGCGAAATCCGCGTTGCCGACGACCTTGTCACCTTCGTCGCCAAAATGTCGAAGGGGTATAACCGCGAGGTTCTGGAGGCCATCGCCAGCATCGAACGCTTCGGCTTTCGTATCGATGTCGGCGAGGACGGCATCACAATGGCGGATATGGCCGGCGAAAAGCTGATGAACGACCGCGCCAGCGGCACGGCGATCATTGTGCCGGAGGTTCTGTGATGGCTGAACAGAACCATGGCCCCGGAGAACTGCTCACAAAGGTCCTGCACCATCTCGTCGGCGGCGTCTGCCTGACCATCGACGTGCTGGAGGCCGATCTCGGCCTGACGCGCCGCCAGATATCCAACGCCATGTCCACGCTTGTGCGTCACGGCCTTGTCGAACGGGCCGAGGCGGGTTGCTATCAACTGACGGCCGATGGGGAAGTCGCGCGGGCCGAAGGCCGGGTCTTTACCAGCGGTCCCAACGGTCCGCACACCGGACGGGCGCGCAAGCCCTGGCGCGATACATTCCGTCAGCGCGCCTGGTCGGCCATGCGCATGTCCGTCACGTTCACGATCGGCGATATTGTTGTCGCTGCGTCTGTCGACGATCGTGATTCAACCTCCAACGCCATGAAATACGCCCGGCAGCTGACGCTTGCCGGCTATCTGATGGAAATGCCCGTTCGTCAGAAGGGCACGCGGCTGACGTCGAACGGCTTCAAACGGTTCCGCCTGATCCGCGACACCGGCCCGGCCGCCCCGGTCTATCGGGAAAAGAAGAAGGCGCTTTACGACTACAATCTGCGGGAGGATGTGCCATGCGTCAGGAACAGCTGATGCCATTGCCGGATCCCGACTGGATCGAGACGTTGCGCGCCGAGGCCGAAAAGCCAGGCCGCACGAAGGCGGCGATTGCCAAGGAACTCGGCATTTCGCGCCCGGCCGTCTCGCTGATCTGCGCAGGAAAATACACGGCCCGGCTGAACAAGGTCGGCGTCAAGATCGCCGCCAAGGTCATGGCGCTCTACGGCCGGAAGGTCTGGTGCGCCCATCTTCGCACGTCGATCAGCAATGATCAGTGCCGGGAAAACCACAACGCGCCGATGACGATGTCTGACCCAGTTAGGCTGAAACAGTGGGCGGCGTGCCATGCCTGCCCGCTCAACCCGAAAAACATGGAAGAAGAAAGCCATGCTGTCGGACACGATGCGCGATCTCCGAAAGACATTCCGGGACGATCCGGAAATGACCATCATCCTGCACATTTGCGAAATGGAGGCACGTGAGATGGAAAGCCGCCTGCAGATGCTCACAGGCCGTCCGCATGTGCCGCTCGATGGCATGCTGATTTCCGATCCGCCGCAAAAGGAGGCGCGCAATGTCTCGTGACCTCTTCTCGATAAGCGATCAGCTTTGGGAGGTTGCGCGCCTCCTTCGGCAGGCTCGCGACCAAGGCCGCTATGTCGGGCCGGACGACATCGGCTCACTTGCGGATTTCAGCTCACGTATGGGCAACGAGGCCAAACGGCTTGAGAACGCGCTTTCCCGCGAGACCTGGAACGCGCGCGCCAGACGCGAGCAACTAGAAATGCTGAGGGCGCGCCTCCCGAAGAACGTTGTCGTGTTTCCCATCGAGAACCGGGCGGAGGGGCAGTCATGACCGTCAGTTGCCAGACCATAACGCTCGCGACCTGCGACGCCTATCTCGTGTCGCCTGCCATGATCTACACCCATCGCCGGACCCACGCCTTTGTCGAGCCGAGGCATGTGTCCTGGCAACTCGCTCGGGATATGACCACGCATTCGCTGCCGGAAATCGGCCGGCTGATGGGCGGATACCATCATACGACCATCCTGCACGGATGCCGCACGATCAGTGCGCAGATGCGGCAGGACCAAGAATTGCGGGAGCGCTACGACAACCTGCGCCGGTTGATCCTCAGCTATGCCGAGGAGAAAGCGATGGGCCTGTGGCCGGCACCCGGGGAATGGGTGCTGGAGACGGCCATGTTGCGCGCCAATGAGAGCGGCGAGCCGCAACCCATGGCCGGCAGCGTCGCCCAGGCAATGGTCGCCGGACTGATGCACTACCTCACCCGCACGCGTGCACTCGAGCGCGCAAATGTCGAACTGCGGTGGCAGCTGAACGAGATCGGCGAAACCGTCACCCTGCTCGACCCGGCCGACCGGGAAAAGCTCAACGCCGCCGCGCGCGTTGCAACAGCCTGGCAGCACTTTCAGGCGCGGCGTTTCACGCCCCTTGAAAGGGTCGCTCAGACCGCGCTTGAGAACGCTCTGAAAGACCTTTCACCCCTCTTTGCGAAGACAGGAGAACACGCATGAAACATGAAATCGAAACCGAGATCCCGACTGAGACGATCAACGGCATCCAGTATGTCACTCTGGCGAAGGGCGACATGAAGCCTCTCTCGGCGATCAAGCCCGAGGACATCGAGGAAGACGAGATGGTGCGCCGTCTGTCGGCGAAGGCTGCCAAGATGAACGCGACACTGGCGGCGTTCCGGGAGGAAATCTTCTCAGAGGCGCTGGCGATGCGCGAACTGCTTGCGGAAAAGTACGGCGTTACCAAGGGCGGCAAGAAGGGGAATATCACCTTTTCCACGGTCGATACATCGCTGCGCCTCTCGATCAAGGTCGGAGAAACGCTGACGTTCGGTCCGGCGCTGGAGGTTGCAAAAGAAGTCATTGACGGCTGCATCCGCCGCTGGTCGGTCGGTTCCAACGACAATATCCGCGCTCTGGTCGATCAGGCCTTCCAGGTCGACAAGGCCGGGAAGATCAACACCGATCGCATTCTCGGCCTGCGTCGGTTGAAGATCGAGGACGAAACCGGGGAATGGCAAAAAGCCATGGACATCATCTCCGACAGCGTCCGCGTCATGGCCTCGAAGGAGTATGCCAACTTCTATTGCACCGACAGGCAGTCCGGCAGCGAACGGCGTGTCGCGCTTGATCTGGCGAATGCGTGAGGGGCGAGCGATGAGCAGGGATTTTGCCCGCCTCGAAAGGCACGAATTCGGCCAGGTGTTGATGACGATGCGCCGCGATGAAGATGATCAAGGTCGTTCCGGCCCTGTAATCGCGGTGCAGGTTTCGGAACGCCACGGCATCGAACCGACCGTCTGTTTTGGTCCCTGGCCCGATACCGAGAGCGGCTGGCGCATCGCTGGGCAGATGCTCGAGAACGCGGATCTTCGTAAGATTGGAGGCCTGTTGGTCGATCAGATCGATCGGGGTTTCGGAGAGGCAGGCGCGTGATGAGCGAGAGCATCAAACGCCGTATCGCGGCGCTGCGGCAGATGACCACCGCGCGCGGCTGCACCGAACAGGAAGCGCTCGCGGCTGCGGAAAAGGCCGCGAGCCTGATGCGCGAATATGGCTTGTCGGACCTCGATATCGAGATCAGCCAGGATTCGGTAAAGGCGAAAACCCATGGCGCCTCGATCCGCGATCGTCTCTGGCGTGATCTGGCCTGGCTGACCAACACGGCAACGCTTGTTCGCGACGTCGATGGAGAGCACAGAACCTTTGTCGGCCGCGCGCCCGGCCCCGAGATCGCCACCTATCTGTTTGTCATTCTCGACCGGGCAATCGACCGCGCCGTCCGCGAATTCAAAAAGACGCCGAGCTATACCCGGCTGCGCAAACAGAAAACCAAACGTCAGGCCGTCTATGATTTCACGGCCGGTATGGTTGTGCGCCTCGGTATCCGACTGCGGGCGCTCTTTGCGGACCAGTTGTCAGAAGCCGCAATGAGCGACGCCCAACGCGCGCTGGCTGAGCGCTACCCCGATACGGTCGCTGTCCGCCAGCGTGCAGGTTCGGTCAAAAACGGCAATATCGCAACGCTCGGCTATCTCGCCGCCAATAACGTCAATCTTTCGCACGGCGTCAATGGTTCCGCAGGGCCGAAAGTCATTGCCGGTAAGACAGGTGCGGCATGAACACCACGGCCATCATCAACATCGCCAAACAGCAGCTCGGCCTGGACGAAGAGACCTACCGGGCGCTGCTTGTCCGGGTTACCGGCGAAAGCTCGCTGCGGGCTATGACCGAGCGCCAGCGCATCGATGTCGTCGAGGAGATGAAGCGCCGGGGCTTTCGCGTCCGCTCCGGCGGCAAGGCCCTGCCGGTCTCGACCAAGCCCTATGTCCGGATGATCCACGCGCTTTGGAAGAGCTGCCACCGTCGCGGCGTTATTTCTGACGGGTCGCGGAAGGCTCTCCGTTCGTTTGTCAGCGCCCGATCGCCAAAGGACGATCCCGATTTCCTCACCTATGAGGAGGCGAGCCCGATCATCGAAGCGCTCAAGGTCATGGAGGCGCGCGGACAAGAGGCGGGGAGCGCAAAGGGCGAGAACAGGGAGGGCAGGAGATGAGCGGGCTTCCGGATCGCCGAGAGACGTTGCCGCAGTCGATCGAGGAGATCGCCGATACGATCGGCGTTCGCCTGGCGCTGAAGCTCGTCCAGACCTTTGGCGGTCAGGAAGTCAAATTCCCGGTGAAGCCGCATGATCGTCACCCCGTTATCCTCGCTCTTGGCAAGGAGGACGGTTTGAGGATATGTGACTATATGGGCGGGCAACGGTTCTCCGTGCCGCACTGCCGGCCGCGCCGCAATGCGAAGGCCGATATCGAGCGCCTGGAAGCCCAGGGCCTGACGCGCGGACAGATCGCCAGACGGCTCGGATTGACCGAGCGATGGGTCCGCAAGATGGCGAACGATCCCCCACCAGACCATCCCGATTTGTTTTCTGAATGACCGGCCGGAACTGACTTCCGGCCGATTTTATTTGTGGCACTGACAAGAGTCACTCCAAACGCCGCCAAGCCGAATGGAGTGTCCGCCATGAAAGTCACCGACCATCGTATCGAACCGATCTGGTACCGCGAGACCAGCAATCTTTCGGCCGGCAAGGTCCTCGATCCGACCATCATTGTCATGCACTACACCACGGGCTGGAGCGGAACGGGAAGCCGCGACTGGCTGATGGGCGCTGCGGGCGGGACGTCCAATCGCGGTTCCAGCGCCCATGTCGTGGTCAATCGAGACGGGACGGCCTGGCAGATCGCGCCGTTCAACCGTGTCGCCTGGCATGCCGGGCCTTCGCGTTACGGGGCATTGAAGGGCCTTAATAATCACGCGGTCGGCATCGAATTCGTCAATCCCGGTCCATTGAGCCCGGACGGAAGTGGCCGTTATGCCGATGGTTACGGCAATCGCCGCACCGAAGGTGACCTCGACGAGTTCGGCGGTTATGTGAGTGCGCCGCACAGCCGGGTCGGCAGCCAGGTCTATGCGTGGCCGCTTTATACCGAGGCCCAGCTTGCAACCGGCCGTTCGATCGTTGAGGCGCTGACCGCCGGCTACGATATCCGCGCGATCGTCAGCCATGAGGAAGTCGATACGCGCGGCTGGAAAACCGATCCGGGTCCGGCTTTCCCGATGGAGAGCTTCCGCGCTCTGCTCGGCGAAGACCATGATGACGTCCCGCTCATGGAGGTAACCGCGACCCGTCTCAATATTCGCGGCGGTCCCGGCACCCAGTATGAAAAGCTCGATCCTCCGGGTTCGATCGCCTCCGCCGATGTCGTCGAAGTCCTTTCGAGCGAGGGCGTCTGGCGGTATGTCGAGGTCAAGAGTGGTGGCGGAGCCGGTACGCGGGGGTGGGTCCATGGTGCCTATCTCGGCTGAAACCACCAAAATGCAGAAACCCCGCTACAGCTCGTCAAAGATGCACCTGACGATCTCCCATGTTTGCGCGTGGGCGGTGATCTTCACGATTGTCGTGGCCGCGTGCCTTGGTTCGGAAGGCGCGCGCGCGCTGGCTTCGACCGTGGTTCCGATCATGGCCGGGCTGATTGCTGCGATGCTCGGTATTCATCGTTTCAGCGGATCGCTCGACATGCGGACGATCGCGAAGGCCTCTGCCGAAAAGCAGGGAGGCTCGTGATGCAAGCTCTTCTCGCTGCCGTATTCACAAAGAGAACAGTGCCGTGGATCCTCGTGGCGCTGCTTTTCGCTGTCGGCGGCATTTCCGCGCGCATAGCAGTCGGCAAGGTTTCCGACCTGATCGACGCGCGCGTTGCATCGGCGAAGAGCGAATGTGACGCGCTCTGGAAAGCCGAACTGGCCGAAAAGAGCCTGGAGGTTGCCCGCCTGGAATTGGCGCTCTCCGAACAGGTCAAACAGGTCGACCGGAAAATCAAGGCCGCCGAGAACGCGGCCAGGGATCAGCTCGAACAGATGGAGAAAGCCAATGCGGCCTTGCCTGGCGGCGATGCTTGCGGCCTTGGCGCTGACCGCGTCCGCCTGCTCCCCCGATAGTCCGGAACCCGTCATCCGCCTTGTCTCGACGCGGGTCGACGTCCCCGAAACCTCGCGCCAGTCGTGTCTCTCCCTGATGTCGGTTCTGCCGGAAGACGGCGGTCTGAGCGAGGAAGAGGTCACCAACAAGTGGGGCCAGGACCGCGTGGCGGTCAAAGTCTGCGACAGTCGCCGTGCCGGCGCTGTCGCAAGTGTCGATAATGCAAACGCGGCCGCAGAAGCCGCGACTGGAGAGAAGAGTGACTGACAACGTCTATCAGACAGTCCGCGAACGCGTCCAGGAGGCGCATGCGCGGCTCGACAAGCTGACCGAACGGGTCGGCAAGGTCGAAACCAATTCGGCCGTGCTGGAGCAGCGATTGCAGGGCATCCAGGAATCGCTGCAGAAGATCGACAACAATCTCAGCAAGATCTTCTGGCTTTTCGTCGCCGGCATCATTGCCGCGATCGTTACCTTCATCGTGCGCGGAGGTCTGGTCAATGGCCTCTGATCCCGACCTGAAGCGGAAAGTCCGCTCCGACTATATCAACCGGCGCATGGCCATTGCGACGATCGCGACGATCCGCGGCGTTTCCCAGGCAACGATTTCCCGCTGGAAGAAGGCGGCGAAGGAAGACGGCGACAACTGGGACATGATGCGGTCGGCCTCGATCGTCGCCGGCGAAGGCATCGAGACGGTTGTCTCAACGGTCGTCGAGGACTTCATGATCATGGCCGAGGCCGTGCTCGACGAGATCAAGCATGGCAAGGATATGAGCGTCGGCGACAAGGTCAAACACCTGGTCGCCCTTGCTGACGCGATGACGAAGATGACGTCTTCGGCCGGCAAGCTTGCGCCGTCCATATCCGAACTTGGCGTTGCCCAGGACGTGATGCGTCACCTGCTTGAGTTCGTCCGCGATGAGTTCCCGCAGCATGCGGAGGCGATCCTCGAAATCATCGAACCGTTCGGCATGCGTCTGGCAGGGCTCTACCAGTCATGAGAAAGCCGAAACTGAAAGCTGCGGTCTCGGCGAAAGAGCTCAGGGAATCGCTTGCCGCAATGGCGAGCGAGTTCTCGCGCTGGATCGAGCTTTCGATCGAGGCGTTTCCGGCCGATCCGGCCGCGCGCCGGGAGAGGCTTCTCAAGGTCAAGGATCCGGAAACCGGCTTCCGGTTCTTCATGGAGACCTATCTGCCGCATTACGTGCGCGGCGATCACAGCCTGTTCCACGAGGCGATCTTTGCGCGATGCCCGGAGATCATCGCCAGCGACAAGGGCGTGCGGGATCTGTTCATCGCGCCGCGCGGTTCATCGAAGTCCACCCATCTTTCGCTGGGCTTCGCGCTCTATTGCATCGTCCTGGGACATAAGCGCTACCTGCTCGAAGTCTGCGATGTCTATGCCCAGGCCGCGCTGCTGATCGAGGCAATCAAGGCGGAACTGACCACGAACCCGCGACTGTCCTATGATTTTCCCGACGCTTGCGGCGAAGGTCGGATCTGGCGCGAGGGCGAAATCGTCACCCGCAACAATATCCGCATCGAAGGCCTCGGCGCACTGCAGAAGATCCGTGGTCGCCGCCACGGCCCCTATCGCCCCGACCTGATGTTCTTTGACGATCTCGAAAACGACGAGGCGGTCCGCTCGCCCGAACAGCGTCAGAAACTGGAGAACTGGATCAACCGGGCCGCGCTCAAGGTCGGCCCGCCGGATGGCACCATGGATGTCATATGGGTCGGGACCGTGCTGCATTTCGATGCCGTCATTGTCCGCGCCTCGAAATCGCATGTCTGGCGCACCACGACGTTTCAGGCGATCGTCCAGTGGCCCGACCGGATGGACCTCTGGGAGCTTTGGGAAGAAGAGCTGCGCAACGAGGGTGACGAAGCGGCGCTGGCATTCTATCGCGACCGCAGAGAAGACATGGATGCCGGCGCGGTCGTCAACTGGCCTTCCGTTCAGCCTCTCTATTTCCTGATGAGCGAACGGGCCGGATCGCATGACGGTTTTGCCTCGGAATATCAGAACAAGCCGATCTCGGACGGCAACCCGTTCGGCGACCTGACGTTTTGGGTGCTTGAACGCCGCGACCTTCTGTTTTTCGGCGCTGTCGACCCGTCGCTAGGCAAGAAGGGCAAGGGTCGCGATCCTTCCGCTATTCTGATCGGCGGCATCGACCGGCTGACCGGGACGATGGACCTTGCCGTTGCCTCGATTCGCCGCCGTCTCCCCGACATGATCATCAACGATATCATCGCGCTCCAGCGCGATTATCGCTGCCTCCTCTGGTTCGTCGAGGCGATCCAGTTCCAGGAATTTCTCAGAACATCGCTGATGACGACCGCCGCAAAGCAGGGTGTGGCGATTTCGGCCATCCCGGTTACGCCTTCGGTCGACAAGATGCTGCGCATCGAGCGCCTGCAGCCGCCGCTTGCCGCAGGGATGATCCGTGTTCACTCGACGCAACAGACCCTGATCGACCAGCTCCAGCAATGGCCGAATGCCGACCATGACGACGGGCCGGATTGCCTGGATATGTTGTGGCAGAATGCCGTCCACTATTCGGGCGGGGCTTCGGCCGGTTTTGGCGGCGGGATCCTGACGGCCGGTTCGACTGGCGGCGGCGACGCATTGAGAGGGTACCGGCTATGAGCGACGACAAGCGCAAGAACCTTCCGTCGGACGCAAGGGCGCTGATCGCTAACGCCCGCAACGACATCACCATCCCGTTTTTTAACGCTACGCTGCAGCCGGCCGACGACACGCTGATCGAGCGCGGTGGCGGTCTCGGCCTCAAGATCTACGACCAGATCGAGCGCGATACCCATGCCTATGCCGTGCTTCAGAAGCGCAAGCGTCTTCTTCTGGCGCGCGAATGGGACGTGGATGCTGCATCGGAGAGTACGCTCGATGTCGAGGCGGCGGACTTTGTGCGCGAAACGCTTCAGAAACTGCCTTTCGATGATATCTGCGAAGGCCTGCTCGACGCGACCCTCAAAGGGTACGCCATCAGCGAAATCGTCTGGAAACGGGATGGCAACCGGATCATTCCGGAGCGTGTCGTCACCCACGACCAGCGCCGTTTCGTGTTTGGCGAGGACTGGCAACCGCGCCTTCTGACCTGGCAGAACATGGACAGGGGCATTCAACTTCCGGCCCGGAAGTTCATCGTCCATCGCTTTGGCGTGAAGGGCAACAACCCTTATGGCCTCGGCCTCGGCAATCGCCTGTTTTGGGCGGTTCTGTTCAAGCGCGAAGGCGTGGCTTTCTGGCTGCATTTTCTCGACAAGTTCGCCGGGCCGACCATTGTCGGAAAATCGCCCGTCGGAAGCCTGCCCGCAGAACAGCAGAAACTTCTGAACAAGCTCACCGAGATGCGGACGAGCGCGGCCACGGTCATTCCGCTCGATGCCGAGGTTTCGTTCCTGGAAGCGGCGCGATCGGGCAGCGTGTCCTACGGCGAGTGGATGGCCTATTGGGACAAGCAGATCACGATCTGCGTCAATGGAGAAACGCTGACCACCGATATCGGCGCCAACGGATCGCGTGCCGCATCAGAAACCCATGCAGATATCCTGTCCCTGCTGGTCGGATCGGACGGCGATATGCTCTCCGGAACGCTCAAGAACCAGTTCGCGCAGTGGCTAATAGACTATAATTTCCCCGGAGCCGGCGTTCCCGATATTTGGCGGGTCAAGCCGGAAGACGAAAAGAAGGCTGCCGACACGCGCAAGGCCAAGGCAGATGCGGCAAGCGCCACCGACAAGGCTCTGATTGCCGTTCTCGAGACGGCCGGCATGATCGATGACGACGATGCCGCGCGCGAGATCATTGTCGGTTCCGGCATTGTCGACCATCTTTCCGAGACGGCGATCGAGCGTCTGGTTGAGGCGCGTTTTGCCTTCATGGAGGGCGGCAAACGCGGCCGGGACCTGCGCAAGGTCGCCGAGGACAATCCTGTCTTCGCCGCGCTCTTCGGTGATGGCTCAAAAAAAAACTGAACAGTTCAGCGTGTTTCGCGGCCGATGACGATCCTGTCGAACGTCTGACCGATCGCCTTGAGGACGAGGCCGAGCCTCTGATTGCGCGCCGGATCGAAGCTGTCCGACGCGTTATCGACAACGCAACGAGCTTCCCGGACGCGCAGGCCGGGCTGCTGGGCCTTGCCGCCCGCTGGTCTCCGGCCGCACTTTCCCGCCCGATCGGCGAGGTTCTGGAGCTGTCGGCCTTTTATGGTCGCGAGGCGGTATATACCGACGCGGAAGCCGCCTTCGCGGATGATGCCTTTGAGGTGATCAACCAGCCGTTCCGCGAACAGATCGACTTCTTCCGCCAGAAGCGCGGCAAGCCGACAAAGGCCTGGACCGAGGCCATGCGCGGCGTTCACGATCGCGCCTTTGTTGTCGCCGGTGCAAACGACATGGCGATCGTCAGCGATTTTCAGTCGGCCATTGCCGATGCCATCGAAAACGGCGGGACGCTCGACGGTTTTCGCGATGCCTTCGACCGGATCGTCGAACGGCATGGCTGGAGCTACAAGGGCAAGCGCGGCTGGCGCACGCGGGTGATCTTCGAGACCAATATCCGCACCTCCTACATGGCCGGCCGGCTCAAACAGATGCGCGACCCCGATGTCGTCAAGCTTCGGCCGTTCTGGGAGTACCGTCACGGCGAGACGCGTGTCCCGAAAAGCCCGAGGCCGTCGCATCTTGCCTGGCACGGCCGTATCCTGCGTCATGACCATCCCTGGTGGGAGAAGCACTTTCCCCCGAACGGCTGGCTTTGTTCCTGCGGCGTCCGCACGCTCTCGCTCGATGACCTGAAGCGTCGCGGCCGGGACGGACCGGACGAGGATCCCGGCGAACTGCTCGAACCCTTTGTCGATCCGGTGACGGGTGAACTGTCGGAAAAGCCCCAGGGCGTCGGTTATGGCTGGGACTATATGCCGGGCGACCTGTGGGAGCGCGGCCTGACGCCGCAGGCGCTCCTTGATGAGGGCGAGACGCAGCTGGTCAATCCGCGCCAGGCGGTTTCGATCGACGAACCGGAACCGATCGATGATCTCGTCACTGCCGCGCGGCCGTTCAAGTCGAAGCCGATGAAGGGCGGGCAGGAACCGGAAGACTATGTGCGTGCCTTCCTCAAGCCCTTCGGCGCGGATATCGGCCGCGCCGTCCTGTTCGAGGACAAGGCCGGCGCGAAGATCCCGGTTTCCGATCAGTTGTTCCGCGATCGCTCCGGGGCATGGAAGGTGATGAAGCGCAAACGGGCGGTCATCGCGCCGCTGCTCGCCGAGGCGTTGATGGATCCGGACGAAATCTGGATGGGCGTGGCGCGCAAGAAGGACGCGACCGACAGGAAAGAAGAGGAACTCCTCGTCGATCGCCGTTACATACGCGTCGACCGCAAGACCGGCCTGATTGTCGTATTCGAGATCGGAGAGCGGTTCTGGGAGGCGATCACCGCCTATAGCGCAACGAAAAAGAGCGGCGCGCCGGACTTCCGGACAGTCGATCTGAGGCGCGGCGGAAAGCTGTTGTACAAACGGAAAAAAGGCCGGGGGTGATCCGGCCTGTTCGTCAGGGAGCTACCAGGACCATCACCGGTCATCGCGTGCCTGACACCATGAATATAAGACGGAGCGAGAGAGAAGTCCATGACCGGGATAAGCTACAGGCTCGATATTACGAACGCAGAGGTCCGCGCCCGCCTGGCAGAGCTGACCGGTCTCATGGACCGGCCGGAGGGCTTTTACCGCAATGTCGGCGAATATCTTCAAAATGCCACCCAGGATAATTTCGAGAGGGAGGCAGCACCTGACGGCAAGCCCTGGAAACGGTTGAAAGACCGCACCGTCAAGGAGCGCGAACGCAGAGGCCTGACGCCGATCCGGATCCTGAGGGCGCGCGGCCGACTGGCCGGATCGATCAACTATGCCGCCACGGCTGACGAGGTTCGTATCGGCTCGCCCATGCCCTATGCCGCCATTCACCAGCTCGGCGGCGACATCACCATCCCCGCACACACCCGCACGATCTACCAGCATTATGACGCGAGAACGGACACGCTCGATCAGCGCTTCAGGAAGAAATCGCGATCGAACTTCGCCAGGGACGTCACTGTCGGCAGCTACACGGTCCACATTCCGGCGCGTGAATATCTCGGCGTTGGCGCAGACGACCAGGTCGCCATCATTGCCATCGCGGAACGCTGGCTCGAGACAGAATAAAACGGTTGTCGTGGGAGGCCTCAGAATGGCCGCACATGGTCGCGCACGCCCCGATATACCCAAAATCCGGTCATGGCGCGTTAGACCCCCGTTAGAAATCGATTGTGACGGTATCTGGCGCTCGCGGGCGGATGCAATCTTGCAAACCTGACCGATCGGGGCCATTGTCAGCCCGGATCGACATGACGACCGGCCGGAACTTACTTCCGGCCGTTTCTTTTTTTCAGTCGCGCCAAGGTGGCCTCCAGATTGTCCGGAGGCATCATGTCGAAAAAGTCCAGCAAAGCCCGTATCGAGGTCTTCCGCAGCGGAACCTTCACGCCGATGAACGGCGAGCCGATCACCTATTCGGCGGCCGATCTGAGCGCGATCGCCGATTCCTATGACCGCGACACCGCGCCGGCCCCGATCGTCGTCGGTCATCCGACGATGGACGCTCCGGCCTATGGCTGGGTCGAGAGCTTTGACTATGACGCAACCGCCGACCGGCTGTTTGCCAATCTCTCCGACATCGACCCGGACTTTTCCGATGCGGTCAAGGCCGGCCGCTACAAGAAGGTCTCGCTGGCCTTCTTTCGTCCGGACGCTGCAGCCAATCCCCTCAAGGGTACATGGTACCCGCGTCATGTCGGCTTTCTCGGCGGCACGCCCCCGGCCGTATCCGGCCTGAAGAACGTCCAGTTCGGTGACAAGGACGACGCCGTCGTGTTTTCGGCCGAGTTCGGCGAACGCGGTTTCGAGGAAACGGCGAACATCCTGCGCAGCCTGCGCGATTTCATCATCGAGAAGTTCGGCCTGGAAGAGGCCGACAAGGCAATTCCGGGATGGCGGCTTGAATGGCTCGACGAGATCGAGATCGAAAAGCCCGGCCGCCCGGCGTTTTCCGCACCAACCCCCGAAAGGAAACCTGCCGTGACACATGAGAAGGATCCGGCCTTCGCGGATCGCGAGGCGAAGCTTGCAGCCCGCGAAGCTGCCGTCAGCACCAGCGAGAAGAAAATCGCCCATGACGGTCATGTCGCCTTTGCCGAGAAACTCGTCACCGACCGCAAGCTGCCGCCGGCGCAGAAGGACAAGCTCGTCGCCATCCTCGACGGTCTTCCCGATGACGCATCCGTCGCCTTTGCCGAGGGCGAGGAAAAGGTCTCTCCCCGCAAGGCGCTGACCGACCTGATGGAAGGTCTCCCGAAAGTCGTCGACTACGGCGAATTCGATCTTGGCGATGGTCCGGAGAACGGTTCCGGCCGCGCGGCATTCGCCTCCGATGGCAAGGCCGTCGATCCCGAACGCCTCGCCACGCACGAAAAGGCGATGGCCTATCAGAAACAGCATCCGGGCACGGCCTATCTCGACGCCGTTCGCGCCGTATCCTGAAGGAGAACACGATGCGTCAGTTCCACGCCCTTTTGTCCCTCACCATCACGGCAACCACCGCTCTTGAGGCCTCCGACCTTGTCGGCTTTGACGACGGCAAGATCACGGCCGACGACGCGCCGGTCAAGGGCGTTGCCCAGGTCCCGGCCTCCATCGGCCTCGATGTCGCCGCCACGGCCATCGGCATCGAGCGCGTCAAGGCCTCCGGTGCGATCTCGGCCGGCGATGGTCTGGTCTCGGCCGCTGCCGGTGGCGTCCAGGCTGCTGACGAGACCAGCGTCAACATCTTCTCCACCGCCCTGACCGACGCCGCCGATGGCGAGTGGGTCGAAATCCTCATCCGCTAACAGGAGCAGTCTCACATGGCCCCCATGAACCAGCGCGGCGCAGCCGTCATCGACCCGATCCTCACCACCCACGCCGTCGGCTATCGCAACGCCCTGATGATCTCGACGAGCCTGTTTCCGATCGTGACGGTGCCCAACCGCTCGATGCGCGTGATCAAGTTCGGCAAGGAATCGTTCCGCCTGCTCAACACCCGGCGCGCGCCAGGCGCAGACCGCAAGCGCGTCCAGTATGGTTATGCCGATGAACCGCTGGCGCTCTACCAGGATGCGCTCGACGGCATCGTGCCGCTCGAACACATGGAGGAGGCCGAGGCCGTTCCGGGCATCGATCTCGGCGTTGGCGCCACCAATATGGTGCTCGATATCATCCAGCTCGGCGATGAGGTTTCCGCCGCCAATCTGGCGCGCAATGCGGCCAACTATGACGTCAACCACAAGATCACGCTTGCCGGTACGGACCGCTGGACCGATCCGGACAGTGATCCGAAGGCCGATATCGACGCGGGCAAGGAGGCCATCCGGCGTTCGACCGGCCGCTATCCGAACAAGCTCGGCCTTGGCCCGACCTCGGCCAATGGCCTGAAGAACCATCCCAAGATCAAGGAACAGTTCAAATACGTTTCGAAGGACAGCATCACGGATGTGATGCTCGCCGCGTATTTCGACATTGAAGAGGTGGTCGTCGGCAAGGCCGTTTATCTGCCGGAAAACGCCGCCGAGGACGATCTGGCGCTCGATGTCTGGGGCAACGACGCCGTGCTGGCCTATGTGCCGTCTGCCGGCGACAGCTACCAAGTTCCGTCCTACGGCTACACCTATCGTCTGCGCGGCTATCCCATGGTCGCGCAGCCCTGGTTCGATAAATCCAACTCGTCCTGGATTTATCCGACGACGGCCGAACGCGCGCCGCTTCTCACCAGCGCCATGGCGGGCTTCCTCTTCACCAATGCGGGGGCCAGCGACTGATGGAAGACCAGGTTGTACTGATCGTTAAAACACCGGCGAAGATCGCCGGCAAACGCCACCGCGATGGCGACACGGTCACTGTGTCGCGACAGCTCGCCATCGAACTGCTCCGGGAAGGCATCGCAACCCCGCCGCCCGCAGTCTTTTCGCGGGACGCGCTCGATGATGCGGCGCAGATCCGCGATCTAAAACTGCAGGTCACCAGCCTGACCCGCCAGCTCGATGCCGCCAATGCGCGGATTGCCGAACTGGAGGCTGCGGCTGCCGACATCAATTCCGAGCGGGGGGAGACCCCCGAAAGCGAGGACGGTGCCACCGGTACGGTTGAACAGCCCGATCCGGAAACGTCCGAAGCCGGCGCGAAGAGCGATGCGTCGGCACCCCCCTCCGGCGAGGCGCAGCCGGACGGGACCGACAGCGGTGCGGGCGAAGCGCAGTCTTCGGGTTCCGCATCCGGCGAGGGCGGCGACAAGACCGCCAGCACCACCACGAACACCTCCCAGGGTGCAACCGGCGGCAAGGGCAAGACGGCGAAGACCCGCAAGACCTCCGCCCCGAAGGCCTGAGGCCTTCCTGCCGGCGGCGGCTTCTGTCGCCTCCGGACCTTTTCCCGAAACGTTAGAGGACGCCATGAGCAAGCAAGTTTCTGACGGTCTGCCGGTCAAGGGGTATCGCCCGCAGGAGGGCGACCGGATCGCCGCCGTCAATCTCAACAAAGAGCTGGAAGAGCGCGTCCTGCGCCAGTTCGATGCCATGGCTGAAGATCCGGCCATCGACAAGCGCTGGCTTGCCATCGGCCGCACCGCGATCGAACAGGGCTTCATGGCGGCAAACCGCGCCGTGTTCCAGCCTGGCCGCGTGGCTTTGCCGGAAGACGAGGGCTGATCCATCATGTACGGCGCTCTTGACGATCTGATCGAACGGGCCGGCGAGGTCGAAATCCTCCAGGTGGCCGACCGCGACGGAAACGGCGCGGCGGATCCGGACGTCATCGACGCCGCCTTTGCCCATGCCGGCAACATCATCGACGGCTATCTTGCCGGAAAATACAGCCTGCCGCTCGCAAGCGTTCCGGACCTCGTCAGGACCTGGGCGGTCTCGATCGCGCGCTACCGCCTCCATCACGAAGGTCCGCCCGACTATGTCGTTGCCGACTACAAGGATGCGATCGCGGCGCTGAAGGATGTCGCGCGCGGCGCGATCACGCTGACGATCGCCGATGGTTCCACGCCGGATGCCTCCTCCAATTCCGGCGACTATCTGAGCGCCGATGCGCCAACGTCGCATGCGAGCACGATCCTGAAAGGCTGGAACCATGCTTGACCTGATCGAGGCACGACTTCTGACAGCAGGCGCACCGATCGTCGCGGTCGAGCTTGCCGAAAATCTTGACGCCCTTGCGAGGGGGACGGCCGCCAAAAGCGGGACTGCCTTCCTCGTTCCCTGGAGCGAACGCGGCGGCGACAACATGATCGCCACCGGTGGCTTTCGTCAGCTGGTCGACGCGCAGTTTCTTGTCGCCGTCGTCATTCGCTACCACGCCGATGCCAAGGGGGCCGACCGGGTCGCCCTGTTCGAAAGCATGAAGGCCTCCATCGAGGGCGTTCTGGCGGGCTGGCAGTATGACGAACATGCCGAGCCGATGGCGCTTGTTGGCGGCGAAAGCTCGCCTTTGGGCAATAACGTCACCGTCTATGTCCAGACCTGGCAAACATCCCGTTATCTCGAAGGAGCAGACGCATGAAACGGCCAAACAAGGGCGGATGCTACATCCGCGATCCCAAGACCAAGGCGCTGAAACCTGTCTCGAAGGAGATGCCGAAGGCAGATGCGAGCGCCGAGAGCAGCTCCAGTACCCCTGAAACCAACAACGCGGCGTCCAAGAACGCCACCGGGAAAGGAAAGTAACCATGCCCGCTTCCGATGTACGCCGCTGGCCGAAGAAAGCGATCCTCGTCAAGATCGAGGACACCTATGGGACTGACGCCGCTCCGGCCGTTGCCGACGGCATTGTCGCTGCCAATGTCGAGTTCACGCCGATGGAAGGCCAGGAACTGCAGCGTGACCTGATCATGCCCTATCTTGGCAACCAGGGCGTTATTCTGACGGGCCTTTATGCCCGCCTTGTGTTTGACGTCGAGATCGCCGGATCCGGCGATGCGGGCACCGCCCCGAAATATGATGCGCTGCTCAGGGCCTGCGGCTTTGCCCAGACGATCACGGCCGACACCAGTGTCGAGTACGAGATCGTCGAGGATGCCGTTGAATCGGCGTCGATCTATTTCATGCTCGACGGCGTCCAGCATGCGATGCTCGGCGTCCAGGCCAATGTCGCACCGACATTCGATATCACCGCAGTACCTCGTTTCCGCTTCACCTGCGTCGGTCTGCTGGGCACGATCAGCGATCTGGCGAACATGCCGGCCGTTACGAAGGCCGGTTGGCTAAAGCCGGTCCCGGTCACCAAGGCCAATTCGGTCATGACCCTGCACGGCTGGACGGCGACGGGCGACAGTCTTTCGCTGGATCTCGGCAACCAGCTGACGCCGCGCTTTCCCTTTGGCGATGAGTACATTCTCATTTCCGACCGGTCGGCGAGCGGCACGGCCGTCGTCGAGGCGCGCTCGCTTGCCACGATCAACTGGTTCGAAATCGCGAAGGCCGGAACGCTCGGCGCGCTCTCCTTCGTCCATGGCACCACGGAAGGCAACATTGTCGAGATCACGGCTCCCGCCGTCGAGATCGGCCGCCCGACCTATGGTCAGACAAGCAATGTCACGACCTATTCACTGCCGCTCGCCTTCACGCCGGACGCCGGCCTCGACGACTTCAAGATCACGGTCCGCTGATCCCGGCCTCCGGCAAAACCCGAACCAAAAGGAAAAGCACAATGCAGTTCATCCTCACGAGAACCGACAGCTACTGGTGGCCGGTGATCGTCAGCGTTCCCGATCCCGAGCATCCCGGCCGCTACATGAAGCAGGAACTCGAAGTCCTGTTCGAGGCTGAAACGCAGGAAGAGGCGATCGACCGTCTCGAAGCGGCCGAAAGCCTGACGACGGCGCGCGAGCAGATCGAGCATGAGCGAAAGCATCTCACCGATGTCGTCAAGGGCTGGCGCGGCGTCGAGGATGATGACGGCAACGCCTATACCTTTACCCCGGACAACTTCCGCCGCGCGCTCAACAAGGCCTGGTTCCGTCAGGCTCTTTATCGCGCCTATCGGGAATCGATGTCTGGCGAGGAAGCGCGCCTGGGAAACTGAAGCGCGCGGCCCGTGCCTGGGCGCTGGCCCAAACCGGCCGCGCCGATCCGCAGCAACCGGTCTCCATGGACCGGCAGACTGCGGACGAATTTGCCGAAATGGGAATGGCTACCGAGGCCATGCCCGAAACCGCTGAAACCGAAACGATGGAAATCATGGCGAGCAACCGTGACAGTCTCAGGGCCTTTTTGTCGGTCGGCACGCAATGGCGCGTCATCTCCTCCATGGCTGGCATGATCTGGATCGGCCTCGATTACAACGCCGTTGACGTCGTGATGGACCGGCTTCCGCTGCCCGGCAGCGTGTTCGGCGATCTGCAGGTCATGGAAGCCGAGGCGCTTGCCGTTCTGAACGGGGGGAACTGATGGCCCAGCCGTTCAAGTTCTCCATGGTGTTTACGGCCGATAATTCCCAGGCGAAGTCGGCCACGCAGGAAGTCGACAAGGCCCTGCAGCAATCCGGCCGCGCGGCCGAGGCGTTCGGCGGTAAGGCTGCGCAAGGTTTTTCCGCCTTTGCCGGATCTGCCGGCTCGGCCCGAACCGCGATGCAGGAGCTTGTTGCAGCAACGACCGGCCTTGACCGCACCGGATCCGGCGTTTCGGCAGCCAATACCGCGCTTGCCGCCTATGGTGCCCAGCTCGACGCATTGCAGGCAAAGTTCGATCCACTCTTTGCCGCACAGCAGCGCTACCGGCAGGCTGTCGAGGATATCGACCGGGCGCAAGGGGCCGGCGTCGTAACCGCCAGCCAGGCCATTGACCTCAGATTGCGGGAACGCAACGCGTTCGACGCCGTGACAGCGGCAGCGGAGCGGACGGCCCTGGCAAAGAAAAAAGCGGCCGAGGATATTGTCGGCCGTGCCACGATCACGCCCGATCGCCGCGCTGATATTGCCGCCTATGGCGCTCAGCTCGACAGTCTGCGCGCGAAATACAATCCTCTGTTCGCCGTCACGCAGCGATACAAACAGGAGGTCGCGGAGATCCGTCAGGTGCATCGGGCCGGAGCGATATCGGCCGACGAGATGACGGCGGCGATCAGCCGTCAGCGGCAGGCGACGCTTGCCTCCATCGACGCTATCAAGGGCCGGAATGCCGCGATGATGCGCGGCGGCGGTTTCGGCATCGATCCGAGGTTTCGCCGTCAGAACCTCGGCTATCAGGCCTTCGACATCGGTCAGGGGCTGGCCTCGGGCATGCCGCTCGGCATGGTCGGCGTTCAGCAGCTGCCGCAGATCATTCAGCTCTATGCGGGTCAGGGCGGTCTGAAGTCCTTCCTCTCGGATTTCTCGGCGATCGGACGCGGCGCGCTTGGCGTCCTCAATCCCCTGACGCTCGGCATCGGCGCTCTGACGGCCGCCGTCGGCGTTGGTGCCGGAGCTTATAACAGCTATCTGACCTCAATGAAGTCGGTCGAGACCGCCGCCACCGGTCTCGGCCGGGCCATGGCCGGGACAACGGCCGAGATGGAGGCCTCGGCCGAGGCGGGAGCCGCCGCGGCCGGGATCTCGATCGGCGCGGCCCGCTCGATGCAGACGGCATTCCTTCGGACCGGCAAGATCGGATCGGAGAATTTCGAGGACCTGATCGGTATCAGCCGTGATTTCGCGGCGACGATCGGCATTGCCGCATCGGATTCGGGCGATGCGCTTGCCAAGATGTTTGCGGATCCGGCAAAGGCCGCCGACACCCTTTCCCAGCAGTATAATCTGATCGGTGCCGCAACTGCCCGGCAGGTGAGGAACCTTGCCGAGCAGAACCGCCTTGTCGAAGCCCAGGCGCTGTTGCTCGACAGCCTGCCCGGAAAGCTGGCCGATGCCGAGCAGTCGACCACGGCGCTCGGCCGGGCCTGGCGGGCTATCGCAACAGTGGCCGGCAATACTTGGAATGCGACCGGCGAAGGGATCGGCGCTTTCTTCGGTGACCTGAGCGGCAAGACGGATGAAGAGCTGCAAGCCATCCTTGACGCGCCTTTTGCCGGTCGCGGCAGGTCCGGCAGCAGCTGGGCGCAAAAGCAGGAAGCCGAGCTGGAGCTTGCCCGGCGTCAGAACCGTGCCGATGACAGCGAGGCGGCAGCTGCCCGCCAGCGCGTCACCGCCGCATCGACGATTGCCGATGCCTCTCCCGCGCTTTCCGGCACCAATCGCGAGACGGCGCTGCGCAACCAGATCGCGGCGCTGACGACCGGCATTGAAACCGCGAGAACGGACGGCGAAACGCCCGACGAAGAGATCAGGCGTCAGACCATGGCGCTCAATGCCAAGCAGCGCGCGCTTGCCGGTCTCGGCAACCAGCAGGAAAACCTCCTCGAACTTGACCGGCTCGATATCCGCATCGCCAATGAGAAGAACGCGGTGCTGCGGGCCGAACTGGAAGCCCGCCGCAAGCAACTTGAATTCGCGAGCCAGGAGGCGACGCAGTCGAAGGTCGATTTCGAGACGAAGCGCGCCTACAACAACGTTATCGAGGCGACGATCGCGGGTACCAAGGCGCAGATCGACCAGATCAATGCCGAAACCGAGATCCGGGTACGGCTCAACGCCCAGGTCGCCGCCGGCATCATCCCGGCCGCAGACGTCAATCGCCTGCTCCAGGAAGAGCTGCAGCTGCGGCCGCTGATTGCGGCTGCCGATGTCGCCGGCATCGAGAACAAGAAGGAGCTGACGGAAGCGCTCGAGGGCTTGCGGAAAGCCTATGAGGATGCAGCCGAAGAGCAGCGCCGCTCCGCCAATGAGCAGGCACTGCGCGCGGGCCAGCAGGAACTGGCCTTACTGCAGGCCCGGCTTGGCCTTGTCGGCGCGGAAACGGCCGAACGCCGTCGCGCCCTGGCCGTCCTGGAAGAAGAGAAGAAGCTGAAAGAACTCCGGGTTGATGAAAACGATCCCCAGTACGCCGAGCGGATCGAGCAGGCGAAGAAGATCGCCGATGCCGAAAGCGAGCTCGACCGGGCAGAGAGCAATCGCGATGCCATCCGGACGCGCCAGGAAAACATCGAAACCCTGAAAACCCAGATGGCGCTGATCGGCGCGACGTCGGCGGAACAGCGCCGGGCGCTTGCTGTTCTGGAAGAGAAAAACCGGTTGACGCGCGAAGGCATCGCGCTCGACAGCGAGGCCGGTCGCACGCGGCTGGCGCTGGCCGCTGCAGAGGCGGAGCTGACAAGCGCCGTGGAACGCCGGCAGGCGCAATATGAGGCGTTGCGTAGCCAGGGCGAGGATGCCGAACGGCTCAGAGCCGAGATCAATCTTGTCGGCGCGAGCGAGGCTGTGCGCCGCCGTGAGCTTGCCGTGCTCGAGGAAATGCAGGCGCTGCGCCGCGAGGGCCTGTCGATCGGCGACCGGGAGGCCCAGCAGCGCCTTCAGAATGTTCGCAACCTTGCAGACATGGAAACCGTGCTGGAACGCCAGCGCGATGCCTGGGGCGAGGTCCGCTCGGCACAGGAAGACGTCGTTCGGTCGGCTCTGGACTTCAAAAAGCTCGCTTCCGGTGATTTCTCCGGTGTGCTTGAAGACATGGCCAACCGGATCGGACAGACGATCCTCGACCTCGGCGCGATCAATCCGACCCTCAATGGCACGATCGGCACCAATTACGGCACGTTCGACGATCTCCGGAAGCCCGGTCAAAACATCCTGTCCACCATCCTTGGCGTCGGTCAGTCGGTTGCCGCGATGAACGTCCAGGCGGCGACCGTGATCGTCAATGGCGGCGTTGCGGCCGGACCGGGCGGAATTATGCCCAGCGCTGCCAATGACAATCCGGGCCTTGCCGGCCTGACGGCGGGCAGCGGACAACCGCTCAATTACGTTCGCGGCATCTATGACGGCGTCGATGCCCGGCTGAAGGACATCCTTGAGAAAACCGCAATGGCCAGCGGTTTCCGGGTCGACGCGATTTCCGGGCTTCGCTCCGGCGATACGGACAGCTTTCACAGTCTCGGAAAAGCGCTCGATATCCAGCTCACCGACATGCTGACCGGCAAGATCCTGCCGAACTATCAGGATGCCTCGGCTTTCGGCGAGTATGAGAGCTTTGCCCAACTCGCCCGCATGATCCAGATGCGCGATTATCCGGAACTTGCCGACCAGTTTCGCTGGGGCGGCTATTTCTCCGGCCCGAAAGGCAAATATGGCGCGCTCGACCTCATGCATTTCGATCTTGGCGGTGACCGGGTCGGCATGGGCGGCGGCTCATGGGCCGGCGGCCTGACGTCCCGACAAATGGCGTTCTGGCCCGGTATCCAGTCAAACGGTATGCAGGCGAGCCGCGCGCTCGAGGCGCTTGCGCAGAACACCGGCATCGCCAATCAGGGTCTCGGCCTCTTCGGCAACGGGCTCAATCAGTTCGGACAGGCGTTAGGAAACGTCCAGATCGGCGGCGGCGCGTCCGGCGGCGGCGGCGGCGGTCTGTTCGGCTGGCTCGGCAACCTGTTCGGCGGGATCTTCGGCGGCGGTTCGCAGATGCAGATCGCGCAAGCCAATGTCGTGGCGGGAACGGCCGGTCTTTACAAAGATGGTGGACCGATCGTCGGCCCTGGCGGACCGCGCGATGACATGGTGCCGATCTGGGCGTCCGATGGCGAATTCATGGTCAATGCAGAGGCTACGGCGAAGCATCGCCCGATCCTCGAAGCGATCAACAGCGGGCGTCCGTTCGGTCGCTTTGCCTCTGGCGGCATCGTCGAAACCGGCCCGGCCTACTGGCCGCAGGCGGCGAACCGCAACGCGGCGAGCCAGAATGACAATCGACCTTTCCAGATCACCGTCGAGAACCACCTTGGCGTCCCGGCCGAGGCCGAAGTGCGCGAAGAGACCGATGCGCAGGGTCGCCCGTCAGCGCGGCTCGTGCTCTCTGGTGGTGTCGCCGATGGCCTGCGCGCCCGTGACGGCGAAGCCCGGAAGGTCATGCGCGACCAGTACGGCGTCAGACCACTCGGGGTGGCGCGATGACTGTTCTCACCTGGCCTTCCGAACTCCCCAAGCCAGACCGCGACGGCTATCAGCGCCAGATCGACGATCCGCGTCTCGGCCGCAGCCGCGACGCCGGCCCTGCCGGATGGCGGCGGCGCTGGTCCTCGGTCACCAAAAGCGTGTCGCTGACGATCGACGTCGACCGCAGCCGCAAGGCCGTCTTTGACCGGTTCTACGAGGAGGATGCGGATTTCGGGTCGAACCTCATCTGGATGCCCGATCCGACCACGGACGGCTGGCCGCTGCTTGCGAGCGACGGCAGGCCGCTGCTCTTGCCCGACGGCACGCCGATCCTGATGGCGGCGCGTTGGCTCTGCCTGTTCGGCAAGGAGCCGCCGCGCGAGACCGTCCGGGGCATCCGCTTCCGCATTTCTTTCAGCGTGACGGTGATGCCATGAGCCGCCGTGTCAGTGTGAATGCCAGAACCGCCTTCGACGCCGAGACCGGCGGCGACGTCGAGGTCGCGCTGTTCGTCTTTGAGCACTCCTTTTTGTCGGAGCCGATCCGGCTTTCAACCGACCCGACCGAACGGCTTTCGGCCGATCCGATAATGTACGGCACGCGCTCAAGCTGGATGGGCGCGAACCCGGTGACCGACCCTTATCTGTTCGTGCTCGCGAGCGCCGAAGTTCCGGGCGACATGGAGGACGCGCCGGCCTCGGCAACGCTGGTGCTGGAAAACGTCGACAACGAGATCGCCGCCGTCCTGCGCTCCATCGTCGATTACGCGACCGTGCATATGGCCGTGGTGCTGGCCGGGTCTCCGGACCTGATAGAGGTCGAATATCGCGACCTCAAGCTTGTGTCGGCCGACGGCGATGCCGGCGAGGTGCGGATCGCGATCGGACGCCGTCCGATCGAGGACGAACGCGTACCGATGGACCGTTTCACCAAAGATCGTTTTCCGGGGATTTATCGATGAGCTGGTCCGACAGATATCTTGGCATTCCGTTCTGCGATCTGGGAAGGGATATTTCCGGCTGCGACTGCTGGGGCCTGGTCCACCTGGTCTATGCCCGCGAGTTGCGGATCGATCTGCCGAGCTATCGCCACGCCTATGCCTCCACGGACGAGCGCGCCGAGATCGAGGGCCTGATCGGCACGGCGGCGGCATCGAGCACCTGGCACCGCCAGAACGATCCACAGGCCATGGACGTGGTGCTGTTTCGGCGCGGTCAGGTGACGTCTCACATCGGCATTGTGGTTCGGCCGCACTGGATGCTGCATATGGCCGAGACCGGCGCGCGCGTCGAATGCTACGGCATGCCCTCCTGGCAACAAAGACTGCGCGGCATCTATCGCCATGAGAGGCTGATGGCATGACCGGTCTCGTTCAGCTCACGACAGCGCCCGTCATCGATCCAGGCTCCGCGCGCCTGGACATGACCGTGCCGGCCGGCGCGACGATCGACGAGATGATCACGCTCGGCCTGCCGGCGCTTGCCGCCGTCGACCGCAGACATTTGCGCATCACGCTCGTCTCGGCCGAAAGCATGATGCCGGTAGCGCGGGAATACTGGCGGCATGTGCGGCCGAAGCCCGGCGTGCGCGTCGTCATCCGCGTAGTGCCGGGCAAGAACGCCGTCCGCTCCATTCTGATGGTCGTCGTTTCGATTGCCGCTTTCGCGCTCGCTCCGGCCATCGCCGGCGCTTTCGGCTTTACGGCGGGGACGGCCGGCTTCGGCCTGGTCAAGGGTCTGATCACGGCCGGTCTGACGGCGATCGCGTCGCTCGCCATCAACGCGCTGATCCCGCCGCCCAAGACCAATGACGGCGAGAAGCGCGACACGTTTCAGGTATCGGGCTGGCGCAATCGCGTGCCGACGGACAGCGATCCCGTGCCCATGCTGTTCGGCACGCATCGCGTTGCGCCCGTCTTTGCCGCGACCACCTATACCGAGATCGTCGGTGACGAGCAGTTCGTCCGTGGGCTCTTTACCTTCGGCTATGGCCCGCTTTCGCTCTCGGACATCCGCATCGGCGAAACGTCGATCGACGAATATGACGAGGTCGAGATCGAGACCCGCGCTGGCTCTGCCGGCGATGAACCGGTCACGCTCTATCCGCGCCAGGTCATCGAGGAGGCGACCGGCATCGAGCTTGTCCGGCCGCTGCCGCGCGACGATGCCGGCGAGGTGATCGACGGCGAGCCGGCCGAGGAAAAGCCGGTGACGCGCGCGACCGCGCTCGACAGCGCCAGTTGCTCGGTGATCATAGCCATGCCGTCGGGCCTCTTCGATGTCGATGACGGCGGCAATGTGCGCCAGCGGACGGTTTCCGTGCGCATCCGCCAGCGCCCTGTCGGAAGCCCGGACTGGCAGGATGTCGCGACCCTCGATATCACCGCCGCCAAGCGCGAGACCTTCTTTCGCCAGCACAGCTGGGATTTCCCCAACCGGGGCAAATACGAGATCGAAGTCACCCGGATGACCGACGAGCAGACGTCCACGCGCGTTTCCGACCGGGTCACGCTTGCCGCCATTCAGTCGATCCGGCCGGAATATCCGATCAATTTCGGCAAGCCGCTTTGCCTGCTCGCCATGAGGATCAAGGCGACCTATCAGCTGAACGGCGCGCTCGACAGCGTCAATGCGCTTGCCGCGCGGATTGCCGAGGTCGGGGAACTGGCGAACGTCAGCAACCCGGCCGCAGCCTTTGTGAAGGCGCTGACCGGACCGTGCAATCCCTATCCGGTACCGGCCGCGTCGATCGACATGGCCGCTGTTACCGACTGGTACGACTGGTGCCAGTCCAAGGGCCTCAAATATGACCGCCTGCACGATGCCGCCGAAAACCTCGGCGAGATGCTGCTCGCGATCTGCGCTGCCGGCCGGGCGACGCCGCGCCATGACGGCGTGCGCTGGACCGTCGTCATCGATCGTCCGGACGATCTGGTGATCGACCATATCAGCCCGCGCAATGCCTCGGATTTCCAGTGGTCGCGGACCTATTTCGGGCCGCCGCATGCCTTCCGCGTCAAGTTCTTCGACGCCACCAATGACTACAAACCGGCCGAGCGGATCGTGCCCTGGCCGGGCCATGCCGGGCCGATCGATCTGACCGAGCAGATTGAAATGCCGGGCAAGACCGATCCGGCCGAGATCTGGCGCGAGGCGCGCCGGCGGCAATACGAGCTGATCTACCGGCCGGACAGCTACCGCGCCATGCAATCGGGCGCTGCCCGCGTGGCGACGCGCGGCGACCTCGTGGCGCTGTCCTCCGACGTTCTGACGCGCACGCAGGTTTCGGCCCGCGTCCGCGCCGTCCAGGGCGCGCTTGTTGCGCTCGACGAGATCGTCACCATGGAGGCCGGTAAGGCGTACGGAATCCGCTTCCGTCACTTTGCCGACGCGAACGACAAAGTCGGCGTTTCGCTCGTGCGGAAGGTAACGACGCAGGAAGGCCGGTGGCAGACGCTGATTCTTGAGGATGCCTCGACCATGCCCTTGGTCGGCGATCTCATCCATTTCGGCGAGCTGGAAACGGTCTCGCATCTCGTAAAGGTGAAGGGCATCGAACCGGGGCAGGACTTTGCCGCCACGATCCACATGATCGAGGCCGCGCCGGTCATTGACGATCTGACGGACGCCGAGGTGCCGCCCGCCTGGGACGGCAGAGTGGGCGGCGAGATCGCAAACTACGAGGTCGCGCCTGTCGCGCCCCGCATCGCCAGCGTCGTTTCCGGTCTCTCCGGCACAGAAAGCGAGAACGGACTGGCGATCCTGATCGCCCCCGGCGGCGGCTCGGCCGCGACGCTTTCGAGCTATCGGATCGAACACCGCCTTTCTGGCGGCGCATGGTCCAGCTTCACCGTGCCGGTCGCCAATGGCGGCGCGTCGATCGGCGGCTATGTCAAAGGCCAGACGGTCGACATCCGCGTCTATGCGATCGGCGGCGGCGGTACGGAAGGGCCTGCCAGCGGCACGGTCAGCGTCACGATCGGCGCAGACGACCCGGTCCTGCCTGGCGCGCTCAATGCCGCATCGATCACGGCTGCCGGCGGTCTCGGTTTTGCCCGCGTCTCGCTGGTGACCACGGCCGACGAGGCGACGGCCGCGCTGCAGCTCTATCGCGTGCCTTCAGGCGGCATGCTGGATCGCGATGTCCACCGCACGGGCGCGCAGGTTGCCGTCGTGCCGTCCAGTTCGGTCAATCTGGTCGACGGCGATACGACACGCGTGAGCCTCGTCAACAATGGCGCCTTTGCGGGCAGCGATGCCTGGACGCCGGAAGGCGGATGGACGATTGCAGGCGGCAAGGCCGCGCATGCGGCAGGCACGGCCGATCTGATCAGCCAGGCCATAACGCTGACAGCCGGCAAATACTACCGGATGGCCTTTGCCGTCTCGGGTCGGTCGGCCGGGTCGGTGACGCCGCAGCTGACCGGCGGCACGCCGGGGCCTGGCACGGCGAGATCCGCCAACGGCTATCACCTCGACCGCATCCAGGCCGGCAGCGGCAACGATGCAATGGCTCTTGCCGCATCGACCGCCTTCGACGGCTCGATCGACGATGTCGTGCTGTTTGAGGAGAGCGGCGCGTCGATACCGCAGGGCGACTACGACTACTACATCGAACCGCTCAACTCGGACGGCGCGGCCGGTCCGGTGAGCGGGCCATTTCCCGTAACCATCGTTTGAAGAGGCTTTAAAGATGGCTGAGAACGGCGTCAGAACCGACAATATTGGCAATCGCGTCTCACTCGCGAAGGAAGTGCTTGTCAACGACGAAAGCGGGACCGGGCTTCAGCCCTATGGCGAACTCGCCAACCAGCTTGCGGGCGTCGGAGCGGTTGCCGAAAAGATAAGCGGTGTCCAGCAGTCCATCACGCACGACAAGATCTTTGCCGAGAGCTGGTCCGAACTGGCAGGCAGGTCCGCCGCCGAGGATGGTCAGGGTGCAGAAGTGGTTGTCGAGGATGAAGGTACACATAACCAGGCAACGGCAACCGGCTATGATGGTCCTGTCGTCGACAACGCGGGACAATACAAGGCGGTGGCCGGCTGGGGCCGCTGGCTGCGCATCGGCGATCCGCCCTATTCAAAGTTCGAAAGCAGGGTGACGACGACTGAACTCAGACAGAGCGCTCAGGAACGCGTCAATGTGGACCTCCGCCAGCGACTGCTTCTGAACGATGCCGCTCGCGGCTGGGCTTTCCCGTTCTTCAACCAGGGCGGCGTTATCGGTGGCTGGAAGGACTGGGCGGGTACATTCATGGCGCGGACGTTCCGCGCTTCAATGACTGAGGACACCGACCTTCCCGATTCCTCGCTGGGCACTCCGCTTGCCAAGGATATGGCCGGCAAGGTCGCAATCGGCGTCCTGAAAAGCGGTCAGACGTTCATCCATGACATATTGATGCGGCTGCGATCCGAGGCCAGCGTCCTGCCTGACCGGAGCATCGGCACGCCGATCGTGCGCGACAAGCAGGGGCGCGTTGCGATGTCGGTCCGCAAAACCGGGGAGATTTTCATCCACCGGCTTGCCGGCGAGACTGTCGATGATCTGGCCAGTCGTATTCAGGGTGAAGTGATCGCAACCGGCCAACTGATCGCCGGTGTGCCTGGCTACAACCATCGCTCTTATGATGCCGATCATTACCTCATTACAGTTCCGACGTTCTTCGGGCCGGTCGACGTGCTCTGGAAAAAGTCCGGTGCAGGGATTGCGTTTGCGGCAACGAACGAGCCCATCGAACTGCTTTCGTGTTCCGGTCAGAGCAATACGATGGCGGGAGGCGGCTATCCTGATCTCTATGGCTTCGTGACGAAGGGGATTTCTGATCCACACCGCGCGTTCGAAGCTGCAGGTGATCGTGCTTTCGGCGACGGAGACGGATCGGCTCCACCATGGCAGGCTGGCGACATAGCAGCATTGGCGCCTGCCGGTCGTGACACGGAGCAAGGAGGTATCAATCAATGGACGCCTGACGCCATCCAGTTTTCGGTCATCGCTCAAGATCAGTACAAGTCCAGGGTACAGCGCATCTACATGCAGCTGACCTCGGCCGAAGGCGGCACGTCTCTCCTGGAATACATGCCGGGGACTGCAAAAGGCGACAACATCGCCGGGATGATCAATGAGGCGTCGTCCATGCTGCAGTCGCAATATGGCCGGCCTTCGATCATGCATACCCATTTTCTGATCGGCCATGAGATGGATGTCTACACCGGTTACGACAGCTATGGCGATCTTCTCTCGGCTTTCGCTGACTATGTTCTCGGCGTCGGCGAGGCCTTGCCGGGCAACGTTGCAGCGGGCTTGAGGCCAAAGCTGCTCGCTTACCAGCCCAATGATGCGATCACCGAACCGCTCGGCAATATCAAGAGCACCGCGCTGGACACGCTTTCACGTTCATTCACGGACCCTGACATTGTTTGTATCGGCCCCGTCTACCACGAGCGGACCACCGACTACGGCATCCACATGATGGGCAAGCTGATGACCGCAGACCTCTTTGCCCACGTGCACGACATCGTGCGCGAGGGCGGTGATTTCCGACCTCTGCACGCGAAGCGCGACGGCAGCGGGAACCTGGAGCCGGCAGTCAGGACAGGAACGACGATTGAGATCGTCATCGAAGGGCCTGACGGCATCCTCGAATTCGACCAGGATTGGCTGGATTTCAGTCTCCAGAACCACGGCCTGCAATATGTAGACGATACGAACTCTGCGTCGATCACGGCAGTCGAGCTCTACAGCTATCGTGCTTATCAAGACCGCAAGATCATCATCACGCTCGATAACGAGCCGACCGGCTCGAACCCCAGAATTGTGATCAGCGGCGTCGAAAACACCACTGACCCACATAGGCCCGGAGGCATGACCGACATCTATGTCTCGGGACCGCCGTCTTTCTGGCATCCGCATTTTCCCAGATATGTCTCTCCGGAGAAGAGATTTTACCTCTCCAGGGACATTGTTCCCGTAACGACAGGAGTTTAAAAATGGCTGGTATCCAACTCGACGGAGTTTTCTCCGACCCGTTCATGCCCTTCGAGCGCGCCTCCGACGGAGTGCTCGCAATTCCCACCATAAGGTGGTTTCAGGCGGCACCTTCCCTCGTCGACATTGAAGACGGGAAGATCGTCAGGTGGCATGACCGCGCTGGCAGCGGCGCTACCCTCGAACAGGCCGATCCGGCCCGCCGCGCATTATTCGTGGAAGATGCTCCGAATATGGGGGGAAATGCCGCCCACTTCACGCCGGCCTCCAGCGCCGAGAGCATCCAGTACACGATCAAGAACAGCGGCTTCAATGCCGGGGCCGCTTTCAGCGTTTCGGCGGTTGCCCTGTTTTCGCAGTCGAGCAGTCAGTCGACCAACAAGTTTCTGTTCGGCGTCAGCGGCAGCCCCAATTTCTACATGGGCAGAACGGCGGCCAATGTCCTTCGCATGCATTGCGGCGGCAGCGGTGTCGGCAATGCGGAAGTATCCATAGACGAGACCAAGTGGCATTCCTCGATCGGCAGTTTCAACGGAGCCGATCGCGTCAATCTTTCGGTTGATGGCTCGGCTGCCGTATCTTCGAATTCCGCGACCGTTCCGGCACCGACAGGCGATTATGTGTTTTCCGGGATCGCGTCAGGCGGCGGCGTTTCCTGGGAAGGCTACGTCTGCGATATCCGCGTGCTGACGATCGACCTGTTCCACGCTTCAAACGAAGCTCATCTCGCGGCTTTGCGCGCGTTCGACAGCTCCGTTTACGGGCTGGGCTGACAGATAGCAGGCAGGTGGCCAGGGCCTCACGGCTCTGGCGCGGCGGGGTCAAAGTTTGGCGTTCGACGATCCACCTCGAAGCAGAAATCGGCTGACACACATCTGACGATCAAGAAGGCAATCGCTCAAAATTGCCCAACATGAACCGTCTGAAATATTGTGAACGGCGATGTTGCAGCCGGTTGATTTGTTCTTGGAGAGAACGGATTTGAGAGAGAGCAGGATGTCTCGGGTCAACAGAAAAACTAGGAGGAAAAGGGTATCTGTCGTTGATCTCAAAGTGCTCGATGAAAATCTCGTTCATTCGTCCACTCAGTCGCATACGATCAACGGTAAGTGCGATATACTCTTCTGTTGCTCTCTCGTTGTCTAGCTGAATGAACTTGGAGGGAACGCAAGGGTCAATTTTACCAAGTTTTTGCTGGCGGTCGGCTATGAAGGCCGCTGAAGAGTAGTCGGCACCCTCAAACGCAGGAGCAGTCACGTCAAGGATTTCACCGGTTGGAAGCTCGATAACCGCGTGATGAAGCGCCTCGCCAAAGTGGCCGGTTAAACTCGTCAACATCCACCCGAGCAGAGGCCTACCATTGCACTTCTCAGCGAGCGCTCGAGCATTGGTGTAGCATTGTCCGCTCGGACCATCGCCAAAGCGTGGTACCTCAATGATATCGCTTCCAGGAAAAAACTCGTCTCGGATTTGAATAGATAGTGGGTCCTGTGCAGAGAGTACTTGTTGCTGCGGCATGTTCCGAATCCTCCCATGGGTCCTGTTTACGACAGTCCACTCATTTTGATTTTCGGTCTAGCGGCTGCACTACAAAAAGAGATCGACTATGGCGCGGGCGTCTTCGGCCGGGAGGATTTCGAGGCGACGGCGGAGGCCTTAGCCGGCCTTCAAGGCACCTTCATCTTGTCCTTGAACGCCGTTCAAGGCGTCTATGAGACCTTCTCACGCTTCGCCATCGAGGAGGTCGATTGCACCTATTCGATCTCGGAGGGGAATGGAAAGGGCGTGAAGGAGGTGATTATCAGCTGATGGCTTGATAAGGTAATCGCGCATATCGAGACCAACCTGGAGCGTTCTTATGGATGCAAAGCTGCACAAGCCGACTATTGAGTTATTGAGCAAGTCGGGAGTCTATTTTGTCGTTGATTTGCGCTGGGTCGGTGGCTCCCGTTCGATAACGATAGAAGCGCGTGATCTTGAGAAATACGTCTCTGATCCCGTTGGATTTACGGCCCAACATTTTGGTGCCTCTGTGGAAGATTATCTTCGCTGGATCGAAACGGAAGGAACCCCTCAATGCGGTGCGCTTACCAAGAAGGGTAAGCGCTGCACTCTGTCAGTAGCCGGAGGAGGGCAGCGAGACTTCAAACGATGGAAAGAACTTGATGGTGGGTACTGCCAAGTGCATGGAGGAGAAACTTCTGCCGAGGCCAATGAAAAAAGACGTAGCCACTAATCGCCAAAGCGTTAGCTTGCGCAAAGATTTCCGTGTCAAAGGTGTTTCATTTTTGCGCCAAAGGTGACGGCGCGCCACAGCCGGCTGTTCCGGCGGCGATAGGGTCCACTGCAGCATCGATTGCGACGGCGGCAATGCCTATCTGACGCTCGCCGATGGCGGCGTTCTCAACCTGGACAGCGAGCGCCTGCGTCTCGAGGACAATGAACTGATCGACAGCGCGCTTGCCAATGTCATGGATGCCGATGGCGGCGAATTGCGCGGCAATTTCGTGCTGACGCCAGTTGACGACGAGGCCTGCATTGCCGAGCCGGAGGCGATCTTCGCCGCGCTTGAGATCGGCGACATGCTGCCGAGGGTGACGGCGCTGGAAGCCTCGCTCAACCGGTTGGGGCTGTTCCTTGCCTATCCGGACCCGGTCTTTGACGCAAAGACGCGGGAAGCGGTGGTCGCCTTCCAGACGCAATACGGCTTTGCCCCGACCGGCGTCGTTGATCAGGCGACCGATCAGGCGCTCAACACGATCGTGCGCTCGACCATCGGCGGCTGCTGAACCTTACATCTTCTCCTTGATGCCCTTGGAAACGAGCCACCAGTTGACCGGATAGGCCGTCGCGAAACCGGCCCACATGGCGATCTGCATCATGAACCAGAATTCGACCGTGGGCACTTCCAGTTTGACCCCGAGGAGATGGCGGAACAGGTAGAACTGGGCAAAGGCCATGAAGCCATACATGCCCACCTGCCAGGAGGTCAGCGACAGGAAGTCGGCCTTGACCGCCTGAACGAGGCCCTGGGCGGGTGTCAGGCCGCGCATCGGCTTGATGGTGAAATACTGGAAGATGACGCCGAAGGAAAAGGCGAAGATGAAGTCGAGGATCCACACGGCGAACATCTTCTCGGCAAAGATCGTCTGCCAGCCGAACCAGACGGCGATGGCCGGGACCAGGAAGGCAAGCCATTCCGCCACAAGGTCGCCGAGCGCGCAGCCCGAGCCGCAATGGGCAGCGCCCTTGCCGACCATGACGGAAAACGGCGTCTCGGTCATGTTCGGCGGCGTCTCGTCGTGTTCCATGGCGTGGTGATGGGCTGCGCGGGTGGCGAGCCGGCCATAGCGGAAATAGGCCCACAGCGCCGCAACCGAGCCGAACAGCGCGACAAGGGGCCAGACCAGATTCATGATCCACATATGCTGCGGATTTGCGAAAACGTCGACGGCGATGATGATCGCGGATCCTAGGCCGGCGAGGAGGGAAATGATGGCGAGCAGATGAAGCCATTCGGGCATGTTTCATCTCCTTTGGCATTGGGCGCGGTGAAAATCCGCGCGCTTTGAATGAACATCCTTATGTCTAAAAACCTCCGGGCCGGTCTTGTTCCGAGACGTCTTGTAGGTCCATTCGTCCGACTTCGCTCAAATGGGGAGAACATTTGCCGCTTCCAGCCGTTTCTTCTGCACGGACACCTGAAAGGAGAAACACCATGGCTGGTTCGAAGATGAAGCCGCATGAAACGCCGCGCGAGGAGGATTATCGCGACTATGAGGACCGCAATCTCGATGACGGATGGCCGTATTCGGACGAGGAAAACAGGCCGGGCGCGCGTAATGCGCCCTATGGCGCCAATCCCGCCAATCTGGACCGGCGCGAAACGCCGGGCGCCCAGGTCTCCGAGGATACCGCCGTCCACACCGCCCAGCGTCTGGCGCCTGAGCCGGACGATACGACCGTTGACGATGACGGCCTGTCGGATGCCATCACCCGGCTGATCGATGAAGACGAGCGCTTCAACGCTGATCTTGTCACCGTGACGGTGCGCGACGGGGTGGCGATGGTGAGCGGCGAAGTGGAGACCGAGCCCGAACGACTGCGGCTCGAAACCCTGGTGCTTTCGGTCAAGGGCGTGCGCGATGTGGAGAACGAGGTCGTCCTGATCGGCGTCGACAGCCATGTCCCGCCGGACTTTGACGAATAGCCGAACATCGTTCCTCGGTTTCGAAAAAGAAAAGCCGCCTCCGCGGGGCGGCTTTTTTGACGCCGGCGCGACCGGCAGGAGGAAAGGCCGGAAATGGAGCCGGCCTTTCTGCGTTCCGGTCACTTCGGGCAGGCGGCCACGTAGCGTTCGCCATTGGCGTCGCGGTAATAGCAGCGGCCCGGTTCATTGGCGCGGCCGATCAGTGCGCCGGCGGCAGCGCCCACGGCGCCGCCAAGTGCCGCGCCGCCGACATCGCCCGATACGGCGGTGCCGACGGCCGCGCCGGACAGTCCGCCGACTGTTGCCCCCTTCTCGGTGGCCGAGCATGCGGTCAATGCGCCGAGTGCGACAACGAAGAACAGTCGTTTCATGATTTTTCACTCCAGTTGCGAGATTGGTCGTGACTGGCAGGCCGCGGGCCGAAGAACCGGAGAAGCGCTCCCGATCGCTCGCCGGCGGCAGAGACCCGGCTCGGCATAGCGGCTGCTCATGGGCCAACCAGCCGGGGCTGCGATTGTTCCATACTTTTCTCCGCTGAATTGCGGACTGCGTGAAATGGCGGTCTGGACGCCGATAACGCGTCGCGCCGACAAAGGCTGATCGGGCACGATTGATTCTGATCTGCTAGTCTGGCAGAGTTGAATTCTCGGCATTGTCGCCTCTCGATTCTCCCTGATCCGCTGGCGTTCCGGCCCGGCTGAGAAACAGAACTCGGCGCCGGTAAGCGGTGCGATCGGGAGGGGCATGTGTGCTGAAAACGTTTGGGAGGTCGCGGCGCATGGCAATGCGGCCGCGGCGGGAGCACTGGAGCGCCGTGAGTCCGTTCGGACGCACAAAGGGCGCTCCAGCCTATTGAATCTGCGCATCGCGCTTTCCGAAAATCGGCTGCGGTTTTCGGGCCGATGCGCCAGGGCCGGCGGCTGCTTGCCGGCCGGACAGAAGGGCAGGATCATGAAATACGCCATTGTCGGAACCGGGTCGCGGCACAAGATGTTTCGCGGCGCCGTTGCCGAAACCTATGCCGATCGCAACGCGCTTGTCGGTCTGTGCGACATCAATGAAAAACGGCTTGCGCTCTCGGCAAACGCCGTGCCGGCCGAAGGCAATGGCGTCGCCACTTATCGGGCGGAGGATTTTCCGCAGATGCTGAGCGAGCAGAAGCCGGATACGGTGATCGTCACCGTGCCGGATTATCTGCACCACGACTATGTCGTCGAGGCGATGCGGGCGGGCAGCGACGTCATGACCGAAAAGCCGATGACGATCGACCTTGAGAAGCTGAAGGCGATCCTCGACGCGCAGAAGGAAACCGGTCGCAAGGTGACGGTCACCTTCAACTACCGCTACACGCCGGCCCGCACGCAGTTGAAGGATATCCTGATGTCCGGCGCGATCGGCGACGTCACCGCCGTCAGCTTCCGCTGGTATCTCGACCGCGTCCACGGCGCCGATTATTTCCGCCGATGGCATCGCTACAAGGATCAGTCCGGCGGCCTGCTGGTGCACAAGTCGACGCATCATTTCGACCTCGTCAACTGGTGGCTCGGCTCCTCGCCGGTTTCGGTCGCCGCCCATGGAACGCGCTCCTTCTACCGGGCGGAAACGGCCGAAGCGCTCGGGCTCAATCCGCGCGGTCCGCGCTGTCACAGCTGTCCAAGCGCCGGAAGCTGCGACTTCCGGCTGGACCTTGAAGCCGACCAGGCGCTGAAGGCGCTCTATCTCGATGCCGAGGACGAGGACGGCTATCTGCGCGACCGCTGCGTCTTCGACGACGATATCACCATCGAGGACACGATGCAGGTGCAGGCGGTCTATGGCACGGGCGCAAGCCTCAACTACACGCTCTGCGCTTATTCGCCCTGGGAAGGGCTGGAAGTGAAGTTCTATGGCACCAAGGGCGAGCTATCGCACCGCCATGTCGAGGTTCACGGCGTTTTCGGCGGCAAGCGGGAGAAGGCGGCAGGCTCGGAAACGATGACGACCACGCTGCATCTGGCGGGCGAACAGCCCCGGGAACTCGACGTCTGGGAAGGCGAGGGCGATCACGGCGGCGCCGATCCGGTGATGCTCGGCTATCTTTTCGACCCCGATGCCGGCGACGACCCCTACGGCCGCTCCTCGTCCCATATCGACGGCGCCTGGTCGATCCTGACGGGCATCGCCGCCAATCGCTCCATCGAGACGGGTCAGACCGTCCATATCGGCAAGTTCCTCACCGAACATGGGATCGACCTGCCGCAGAAAGAATGGTGACCGTGTGAAAGGCATTCGGCTGGCCGAACAACAGGCGGTCAGCCGGATGCGTCCTCAAGCGAGAGATCCAGTCTTTGCAGGAGATCGTCAAGCGGTTCCGGCTCGTGGATAAAAAAGCCCTGGGCGAAATCGACGCCGTAATCCCTCAGCCGGGTGCAGGTCGGCGCGTCGCCGACATGTTCTGCAATCGTCTCGAGCCCCAGCACGCGGGCGACCTCGACGAAGCACTTGATCGTCGCCTCGTTCAGCGGGTCGCTCAAGAGCTCACGGATGAACTGGCCGTCGATCTTCAGATAGTCGAGCGCGAAATGCTTGAGATAACCGAAGGACGACGAGCCGGCGCCGAAATCGTCAAGAGCTATCGCTATCCCGCGCCGGCGCAAATCCTCGAGGAAGGCGGCGGCTTCCTCCATATTGGTGACGACCGCGGTCTCGGTGATCTCGATGCACAGGCTGTGGCAGATGGGACCTCCGGCCGCGTCGAGGAGGTCGAGCGCCTCCTTGTGAAAGGCAAGGTCGCCGAGCGACTGGCCGGAGAGGTTGACGCACAGCCGCGCCCGACCGCCGGCAAGGCCCGACGCGTCGATTTGCTCCAGCGCCTTGTCGAGCACCCACCGATCGATCCGGGTGACGAGGCTGAAACGCTCGGCTGCCGGCAGGAACGCGCCGGGAGCAACAATTTCGCCGTCGTCATCAACCATGCGCAGCAAGAGTTCGATATGGCGGATGGAGGGCCGGTCCTGGTTCATCGGCGCAATCGCCTGGGCATAGAAAACGAAGGCCTCCTCCTGCAATGCCCGTTCGATGCGGGCGGCCCAGCGCGTCTCTCCGGAGCGCAGCCTGAGCGTCTCGTCGCTCTCCTCCCAAACGTGAACCCTGTTGCGGCCGCTTTCCTTGGCGACATAGCAGGACGTGTCAGCCGCCTGCAGCACCGCCGAGACGCTGGTTGATCGCCGGTCGAGCGGAACGAGGCCGATACTGGCGCCCACCCTGAACTGCCTGTCGTCATGCACGAACCGGAACGCGCCCATCCGGTCGCAGATCGTCTGGGCGATCCGCCGTCCATCCTCCGCGGTGCAATGTTCGAGCAGCACGGCAAACTCGTCGCCCCCAAGCCGCGCAAACGTGTCGCGCTTGCGCAGGCATTCCTGCATCAACTGGGTGACCCGTTTCAGAAGCGTGTCGCCGACCGTGTGGCCGCAGGTATCGTTGACGATCTTGAACTGGTCGAGGTCGATATAGAGAAGAACACTGGATGTGTCTGCTTCCTGCGCCGTCTCGAATACCCGCTGCAGCCGGCGATCGAACTCCGAACGGTTGAGCAGGCCGGTCAGCGGATCGTGGCTGGCGCGATAGGTCATCTCGCGCGAGAGCCGCCTTTGTTCGCTGACATCGTGGAACACAAGCACCGCGCCGAGGATCTCGCCCTCGGAGCTGCGGATCGGCGCTGCCGAATCCTCGATGCTGTATTCAAGGCCGCGCCGGGCGACGAGAAGCGTATTCTCCGCCAGACCCACGACCTGTCCACGGTCCAGGCAGGCGGCAATCGGATCCGGCGCGGCCTCGCGCGTTTCCTCGTTGAGAATCGAGAAAATGCGATCGGACGGCTCTCCCGCCGCCTCTTCGACGCTCCAGCCGGTCATCCGCTCGGCCACGGGGTTGAGCCATCTTATTCTTCCCGCCGCATCGGTGGTGATCACCGCGTCGCCGATGGAATTGAGCGTCACCCGCATCAACTCGTGCTGCTCGGCGAGATCGAGCGTCATCTGCCGTCTGGCGGTGACATCCCACGCGGCGCCGATGACGCGGCTCGGCTTTCCCGTCTTGTCGCGCACCAGATTGGCGGCGATGTGAAGGTGGCGGTGCGCGCCGTCGGGCAGGATGATGCGGTATTCCTCGTCGAGATGTTCCCCGGTCTCGACGGTCCGGAAAACGGCTCTTTCCACACGCTCCCGGTCTTCGGGATGCACGGCGCGCCTCCAGACGTCGCCGATATCGTTCCCGTCCGAAATGTCGACGCCATAGAGCCGGTACATCAGGGCGTCCCAATGGGCGATCCGACGGTCGATCTCCATTTCCCATATGCCAATCCCGCCGCTGTTCGTTGCGATCGTCATCCGCTCGCTCATCAACAGCCGCTCTTCCTCGGCGCGCTTGCGGGCGGTGATGTCGGTGTGGGTTCCGATCATCCGTCTCGGCGCGCCGTCCTCGCCGCGCTCGACCACGCGGCCGCGGTCCATGATCCAGATCCAGCGCCCGTCCTTGTGGCGCATGCGGAATTCTTCCTCGAAATAGGGCGCATCGCCGCGGATGTGGGCGACATCGGCCGTTCGCGCGCGCTCGACGTCGTCGGGATGGATGAATTTCAGCCATTCCGCGCCGCTGTCGGATATTTCGTCCGGTCGATAGCCGATCAGGGCGCACCAGATATTCGAATAGTGCGTCTTGCCGGTCACGAGATTGGCGTCCCAGACGCCGATCCGGCCGTTCTCGGTGGCAATCGCCATCCGTTCGTTGAGCTTCTCCAGCTCGACCCGTTGCTCGACCTGTTCGGAAATATCCTGAAACGCGCCGATCAGGCGCACGGGCGTCCGGTTGCTGTCGAATTCCGCCGAGCCGGCGGTACGCACCCAGATCTGCTTTCCGTCTGCCCGGATCAACGGCAATTCGATATCCCACGGCGCGCCCGTCTCGATGCTGGTTTCGACGGCGGCTTCGATGACGGCGCGCGCCTCGGGGGCATAATAGGCGATCGCTTCTTCCATGCTCGGACTGTATCCGGTCTCGACGCCATGGATCCGGCAGGTTTCCTCGGACCAGTAGATCTTCTGCTGCGCGAGATCGACTTCCCAGCCGCCGACGCCGGCGAGGTTGCCGGTACGCTCGAGGAATTCGCGGCTCTGGCGCAGTTCCCCTTCCTCATGTTTCTGGCGCGTTATGTCGCTCAGCGTGCCGAACATCCATTCCGGCATGCCGCCCTCCGTCCACGTGAGGACGCGGCCGCGCGCGACGGCCCAGACCCAATCGCCGGATTTGTGGCGAAGGCGCGCCTCGCAGTCGTAGACCTCGGCCTTCCCGCGCAAATGCCGGGAGAGCTCCAGTTCATGCGTAGCGCGGTCGTCCGGATGGAGGCGGCCTGCCCAGGTCGCCATGTCGATCGGTTCGAGCTCGTCCCGTTCGTAGCCGATGATCTCGGCCCAGAGGTGATTGAGACGGAGCTCGCCCGTCTGGACGTTCCACTCCCACGTGCCGGAACGCGTTGCCTCGATGATCTGCTGCAGACGCCTGCGCTCCTCGATCAGCGCATTCTCGGCCCTCCGGCGCTGGGTCACATCCTCGATCGTGGAAATGATGCGCAGCGGATTGCCCGCGCTGTCGCGTTCAAGAATGGCGGAGAGCAGGACGTCGAGAACCTGGCCCGCGCGCGTGACCATCTGATAACGCACATTCTCGCAATGCCCGTCGAACAGGAAGGCGGGCAGGACCTCGGTGCGCGAGATCCGCGCCGATTCCGGCGTCAGAAATTCGGCGAGCTTGCGGCCGATCACTTCCTCCCGGTTATACTTCATCACGTCGAGCCAGCGGTCGCTCACGCTCAGGATCGTCCCCGTGGGGTCGGTCGAGTGCAGCATGGCAGGCGTGGCGCGATAAAGCCGTTCGATCCGTCTCTCGGCGGCTTCCAGCTCACGCTGGGTTTTAACGACCTCGCTGATGTCGCGGATGATTTCGGTGGCCCCGGTCAAGGCGCCGTCTTCGGAGATCACGGGCCCGAGCGATACGGAGACGGGGACCCGGCGGCCGGTACGGTGAAGCCGCTCGGTTCTCAGATTCCGAGTGGCGGCGCCGTCAGCGAGCCGGGCCGCCAGATCTGTCTGCGCTTCAAGATGTTCCGGCGCGACGATCAGCGAAAGCGGTCTACCGATCGCCGCATCGGCGCTGTAGCCGAACAGGCGCTCGGCCGCCGCGTTCCATTGGCGGATCGTGCCGGCGGTGTCCATCGTCAGGATCGCGTCGGGACTGTTTTCAAGGATGGAGCGCGCCTCGGCCTCCACGCCCAGCAGTTCGCGCTCGTGGAGGGCGAGCAGCCGGGCCTCCAGCGCCTTTGCCGCCGCCCGGGCAAGATGGCCCAGAATCTCCTTCTGATGCGCGCTGAGCGTCTTCGGCTTCTGGTCGACCACGCAGAGCGTGCCGACCCTCTCGCCATCGGAAAGCTGAAGCGGAACGCCGGCGTAAAAGCGGATCCTGAGGCCGTCGGTCACCAGCGGGTTTTGCGAAAACCGCCGGTCCCGGGTGGCGTCCTCCACCTCCATCAGCTGTTCGCCCTGAAGGGCGTGGGTACAGAAGGAGATGCTGCGATCCGTCTCGCTCACGTCCTCAAGGCCGTAATTCGCCTTGAACCATTGCGTGTCCTCGTTGAGGAGGGTGATGAGCGAGATCGGCGTGCCGCAGACCAGGGCCGCGGCCTCTGTCAGCGCATCCAGTTCGGCGGCCGGAGCCGTGTCGAGCCGTCTCAGCCTTTCATAGGCCGACAGCCGGTCGATATCCGTCTCTGTCGCTCGATCGGCCATCTGTTGCGTGACCTCCGTAGTCTGGCGGCGGTTCATGCCGGCGCTCGTCGTCTCCCGTGACCCGAACCACGATACTAGGATGTTCTTGTCCCTTAAACGACCCGTTGCGCATTTCGGATCCGCATGTGAGACAAGCCAGGTGCAAATATACTTCGAAGACGAGAATATAAAACTATAATAATCAATAGCTTGTGCGTTGATGTTGGCGCGCCGGTCAGACAGGAAAAAATCGCCTGTCCGGGCTCGTTTCCTAGATTTCGACGGGTTCCTGAACGAGGTCGACGCCGAAGCGCGCCTTTACCCTTTCGCGGACGAACGCGGCGAACCGGGCAACATCCCGGCGCGTCGCGCCGCCGTGATTGACCAGAACCAGCGCGTGACCGTCATAGGTTCCGACCGGGCCGAGGCGCTCTCCTTTCAGCCCGCATTGCTCGATCAGCCAGCCGGCGGACAGCTTCACGCGGCCGTCGGGCTGGGGGTAGCGCGGGGCGTCCGCAAGGCGTTCGGCTTCCTCGGTGCTGACCACCGGATTGTGAAAGAACGAGCCGGCGTTGCCAAGACTGCGCCAGTCGGGAAGTTTCGATTGCCGCAAAGCGAGCACGCTTGCCATGACTTCCGCCGGCGCAGCGTCGTCGGGGAAGCCTTCCAGCCCCGCATAGGCTTTGGTCGGCGACCAGTCGCGGGGCAGGGCCAGCGTGACCGAAAGGATGACATGCCGGCCCGGCTCGATCTTGAACCGGCTCTGGCGATAGCCGAAGCCGCAGTCTGCGGCCTTGAAGGTCTCGATTGCGCGCGTTTTCGTGTCGAAGGCGGACAGTTCGAAAAAGACATCGGAGAGCTGGACGCCATAGGCGCCGATATTCTGCACCGGCGCGGCGCCGACCGTGCCGGGAATGCCGGCGAGGTTTTCGAGCCCCGGCATGCCGCGCCCGACGGTCCAGGTGACGAAGTCGTGCCAGTTCTCGCCGGCGCCCGCCGTAACCAGATTGTGCGTCGCGGTCTGGCCCGAGAGCCTGCGTCCCGCAATCCGCATCAGTCCGACCAGCGCCTCGACGGTTTCGCTCAGCACCACATTGCTGCCGCCGCCGAGGACCGTAAAATTCATGCCGCGGCGGTCAGCCTCGTCAAGCAGGGCGGCAAGCGCTTCCGCCTGCGTGATGCGGGCGGCAAGCCTGGCGGCGGACTTGAGCCCCAGCGTGTTTTCGCGCGTCAGGTCGAAATCGGCAATGAGGTTCATCGGGCAGTCGGTCCGCTTTGGTTCTGGAAAGTCATGCCCGTCAAATAGTCCGGGCACTGGCCGCGCGCAAGCAGGAGCCGCCTGCCGTGGCCGGGCAGGACCGACGGGCGCGGTTGAAAACGCGGCTAACGCATCGGCCCGAAAATCGGAATCGATTTTCGGAAAGCACGATGCGTAGATAAAATAGGTTAGAGAGCGTCCTTTGTGCGTCCGAATGGACGCACGGCGCTCTAACGGCGATCTTCCACTGCTTGCGAAAGCCTGTCGCGCACGCCGATGACGGCACCGCTTCCCGGCGCGAGAGGCTTGTATTCCAGTCCGATGCGTCCCCTGTAGCCGGCTTCGATCATCTGTGCGAGCCGGTCGGCGAGGTCGATCCCGCCCGATCCCGGCTCGTTGCGTCCGGGATGGTCGGCCACGTGGATATGCACGACCTTGTCGAGATTGCCGGCGAGAACCGTCTCGATCGGCTCGTCCATGACGGCGGCGTGATAGAGATCGTAGAGAAGGCCGATCTCGTCGCGATTGACCGCCTCGATGATCTCGAAACCCTCGGACGTGGAATGAAGGAAATAGCCGGGGTGGTCGACAGTCGTGTTCAGCGGTTCGATCCCGAGCCTGACGCCGCTGCCGATCAGCACGTCGGCGGCTTTCGAGAAGGTCTCGATCAGCGCGGCCTTCTGCTCTCTTCTTGGGATCTGCGGAAGATCATTGCCGGTCTGGGCGATCAGCACCGGCGCCTCCAGCCGGTTGGCGACCTCGACCGAACGCTTCAGCCCGTCAAGCCATTCGGCCCTGTTGACCGGATCGGTGATCGCGATCAGCGGTTCGGCGACGAGGCCGGCAACCGCCATGTCGCAGGCCTTTGCCGCGCGGGCGATGGCTTCGACATCCTTGTTCGACCAGAGCCAGAACTCGAAGGCCGTAAAGCCGGCGGCGGCCGCACGTTCGATGCGCGACGTAAAGCTGTCGCCGGGCTCGGCGAACAGCCATTCGAGGCAGGGCGAGAACTCGAGCTGCGGCATAGGGTGTCCTCACGTCGCCGGGTGCCAGCCGCGTTCCGACAGCGGCCGGTCCGGGGCCTCGATGGTGATGAAGCTTGCAAGTTCGGGTCCGAAGGTCGGCAGCGCCATCGGGCAGGTGACGCCCGGCAGGACGCGGACGTCGAAGAGCTCTTTGATGCCGCCTTCGATCCTCAGCCATTCGACGATGTCGCCGTTTTCCGTGTTGACGATCTGCAGTCCGCACCAGGCTTCGGCACGGCGTTTTTCCAGTTCGTCCTGAAGGTTGAGGCCGGAGAAGACGCCTTCGCGGCGGGCAAGCGACAGCCCGACGACGGCATGCCCGTCATGGAAGGAGAGGCCGCGCAGGAAGCCGGGGCAGAAGGCGACGCGTTCGCGGGTCCGGCTCTGAAGGTCAAGGCGGGTCAGGTAGCCATTGCCGGAATCGAGGAACCAGAGCGCGTTCTTGTAAAGGCGCGGCGAATGCGGCATCGAGACGCCTTCGGTGACGATCTCGTCGGTCTCGACATCGACGACGACGCCGCCATCGCGGCGCTCGTTGCGCCAGCCGTCGACGATATCGGTGGTGGAGACCGAGGTGACGAAACGCGGCACGCCGTTTTCCATGGCGAGGCCGTTCAGGTGGCAGCGATCCTCCGGCGCCAGTCGGGAGATGAAGGGCGGCCGCCAGACCGGCTTGAAGGAGTGCACGACGCTGTCGGTCGCAAGGCAGGAATATTTGGTGTTGACGAAGAGCAGGCGTCCGGCGGCATCGATGCCGAGTTCATGGACGTCGACATCGGAGACGGTCTGTCCGCGGCGCGGGACGTAGAGCCTGTCGAAGGCATCATTGGCGCGTTCGTTCGGGCCGAGCACGTTCTCGAACCGCCAGATCTGGGCGAGACCCGCCAGCAGCAGGCGCTGGCTGTCGCCGATCAGCCCCATGGCGCGGACGAAATTGCGCTGGTGCAGAGACAGCGAACCGTTGGGCAGCACGCCGACCAGGAACAATTGCCCGGTCTGGTAGGAGGTAAAGGCGAGAGAACAGTTGTGGAGCGACAGCCACTGGCCAAAGCCGCGCGAACAGGTGACCTGCGAGCGGATTTCCTCCGGCGGAGCAGGTGCTGCGCCCGGCGCGTCGGAGGGGGGCGGGGCGCTGTCGGAAGCGGCCGGGGCGGGCCCCTGTGCGCTTTTAAGGTTGGGTTCGCTGGGTGTGTCGGTCATGAAGGTCTTCCGGCGCCTGCTTTTCTTGTTTTATGCGCGCCGGCCTTCCGGCCTGCAACGCGGTGCAGGCCACTAGACATGAGGACCGCCGCCGGAGCAAGACGGGTTTGCCCGCAAACGCCGGTCCCCGGCCCATGCCGTCCCGATCCTGCGCCTTGGGCGGGCAAAAACCCGGAAAAAGTCTGTTCCATGGTGTCTTTCAGCAGTCTGCCTGCGCGTGACTGATCTGGGCGCCTGCGGCCAGGGCGAAGGGCAAATGGTCGGCAATCCGTGATTCCATTTCGGTGCAGCTTTTTTTTGTAAGTAGAAGTGCACATAAACCGGGGCGAGTCGTCCGGTTTTCAGAGCACGGGTGGGGCGGTGGCGGAGGCGCACTTGATTCGGGTGCAGATCGGTTTATTCTGAGGAAAAAGGGCTCAGAATGCCGACTGGGTGGTTGTAGCGGGCTTTTTGCGCGTCGCGCCTCGCCTCGAGCCCATGCTTGTAGCGGAGCGGAATTCGCGTTCAGGCTGTTTGTAAGTATTGGGGTACGCTTGACGCGACCCGGAAAATCCGGTTTTCGCTGCCGATTTGGCTTAAGTTGACCGATATCAATGTCGGGTCGCCTTGATTATGTTTATATTATTGGTTCGGAATTGTAATTCGTCAGTTGTACTTGAAAAATAAGTAAAAATGTCAATTTATTGTGGACTTTATACGCCTTTGGTACCATATAGAGGTCGTCAAAACGAAGAGCGTTGACCGTTGGCGTCAACATTCGACGCGATCTTTCGCAGGCTTTGCCCAAGACCAGCGCCAGGCGCCAAAGTCAGCCATCGTGAGCGACGGTGAAGTCGCTAGAATTGGTGGAATGAAATGTCCCGCAACTGCCTGCCCAAGAATGGCCGTTTTGGTCGGAAAGATTCCGACCGATATTTTGCCGGATAGTTCGTTCCCCGAACCCAGCGCCTTTTGCCGGACATCCTCCTCGGCGCGGGCGCTGGAACCCCAGCAATGTTCCTCTTATTATGGTGAGGGCTGAAACCATGGATATGTATGCCAAACACACGAACGTTCACGCCGACCCGTGGAGCGGGTTCAGCGACGGAGCATGGCGCACCGCAATCGACGTTCGCAACTTCATTCAGGAGAACTACACGCCTTATGAAGGCGATGCGTCCTTCCTCGCACCGGCCACCGAGCGCACCAAGCAGCTCTGGGACGAACTGAGCGACCTCTTGAAGCAGGAACGCGACAAGGGCGGCGTTCTCGACATTTCGGCAGACAAGCCCTCGTCGATCACCGCGCATGATGCCGGCTACATCAACAAGGAGCTCGAAATCATCGTCGGCCTGCAGACGGATGCGCCGCTGAAGCGCGCGATCATGCCGAATGGCGGCCTGCGTATGGTTGAGGGCAGCCTGAATACCTATGGCTACAAGGCGGACGAAACCGTCCACGAAGTGTGGACCAAATATCGCAAGAGCCATAACCAGGGCGTGTTCGACGTTTACAGCCCGGACATCCTTGCAGCCCGCAAATCGGGCGTGATCACCGGTCTGCCGGATGCCTATGGCCGCGGTCGCATCATCGGCGACTATCGCCGCGTTGCCCTTTACGGCACGGATTTCCTGCGCGCTCAAAAGCAGAAGGAATTCCACGAACTCGACGACGCCGTCTTCAACGACAACAACATGCGTCTGCGCGAGGAACTCTCGGAACAGTTCCGCGCTCTCGACGAGCTGCGTGAAATGGCGGCCAAATATGGCGTCGACATTTCGAAGCCCGCCCGCAATGCCCGCGAAGCCGTCCAGGCCGTCTATTTCGGCTATCTGGCCGCCGTGAAGGAACAGAACGGCGCCGCCATGTCGATCGGTCGCATCTCGACCTTCCTCGACATCTATATCGAGCGCGATATCGAAGCCGGTTACATCTCGGAAGACGATGCCCAGGAAATGATCGACGATATGATCATGAAGCTGCGCATTGTTCGCTTCCTGCGCACGCCGGAATATGACGAGCTGTTCTCGGGCGACCCCGTATGGGTCACCGAAGCCATCGGTGGCATGGGCGAAGACGGCCGGACGCTGGTTTCGAAGAACAGCTTCCGTTTCCTCAACACGCTGTTCAACCTGGGTCCCGCGCCGGAGCCGAACCTCACGGTTCTGTGGAGCCCGAGCCTGCCGGAAGGCTTCAAGCACTTCTGCGCCAAGGTTTCGGCCGACACCTGCGCCATCCAGTACGAGAACGACGAGCTGATGCGTCCGAAATGGGGCGATGACTATGGCATTGCCTGCTGCGTCTCGTCGATGCGGATCGGCAAACAGATGCAGTTCTTCGGCGCGCGCGCCAACCTCGCCAAGGCTCTGCTTTATGCGATCAATGGCGGCGTTGACGAAATGAAGCTGAAAGGCAAGAAGGTTGCCGAAGGGCTTGAGCCGATCACCGGCGACGTTCTGGAATATGACGAGGTCGTCGAAAAGTTCGACAAGGCCATGGACTGGCTTGCCAAGACCTACGTCAAGGCCCTGAACGCGATCCACTACATGCACGACAAATATGCGTATGAACGCATCGAAATGGCCCTGCATGACCGTGATATCCTGCGCACCATGGCTTGCGGCATCGCCGGTCTGTCGATTGCGGCCGATGCGCTGTCGGCGATCAAATATGCCAAGGTCGAGGTCATTCGCGACGAAACCGGACTTGCCGTCGACTACAAGATCACCGGCGATTTCCCGGCCTTCGGAAACAATGACGACCGTGTCGACGAAATCGCGGTCTGGCTGACCGAGACCTTCATGAACAAGATCAAGGCGCAGCCCTACTTCTACCGCGACTCGATGCCGACGCAGTCGATCCTGACGATCACCTCGAATGTCGTTTACGGCAAGAAGACCGGCAACACGCCGGACGGACGCCGTGCCGGCGAACCCTTCGCACCGGGCGCCAACCCGATGAACGGTCGTGACAAGAAGGGCTTTGTGGCCGCAGGCGCCTCGCTTGCCAAGCTGCCCTATGACGCCGCCCTCGACGGGATCAGCTGGACCGCCTCGGCAACGCCGGGCAGCCTCGGCCATACCGACGAGGATCGCATCAGGAACCTGTCGAATTGCCTCGACGGTTACACGGCGGCCGGCGGTTTCCACGTCAACGTCAATCTCCTCAACAAGGAGACCCTGGTTGACGCCATGGACCATCCGGAGAAGTATCCGCAGCTGACGATCCGTGTTTCGGGTTATGCGGTGAACTTCATCAAGCTGACGAAGGAACAGCAGCTTGACGTCATCAACCGGACTTTCCACACCTCGATGTAAACGAGAAGAAGAATGCACAAGCGCGTTTCCGCACCAACGAAGCCCACCGGTGTCCATATCGACATCGACCACGGATTTCTCCACTCGGTCGAAACCGGCGGGGCGGTCGACGGTCCGGGAATGCGCTTCGTGTTCTTCATGGCCGGTTGCCAGTTCCGGTGCCTTTATTGCCACAACCCGGATACCTGGAAGCTCCACAACGGCCGCAGGGTCGATGTGGACGACATGCTCAGGGAGGTCCGCCCCTATGCGGGCTTCCTGAAATTCGCCGGCGGCGTCACCTTTTCCGGCGGCGAACCCATGATGCAGGCCGGTTTCATCGGCAATGTCATGGGACATATCAAGAAGGAAATGGGCCTGCATATCGCGCTTGATACGCAGGGCTATCTCCACACCGGCGTCGAAGACGAGTGGTTCGACAATGTCGACCTCGTCATGCTCGATATCAAGCATATCGACCCGGAGAAGTACCATGCGATCACCGCGCAGCATCTGCAGCCGACGCTCGATTTCGCCGAACGGCTGAAGCGGATACACAAGAAGATGTGGATGCGCTATGTGCTGGTGCCGGGGCTGACGGATGATGCCGGCGACGTCAACAGGATGGCGGACTACGTCGCTTCGCTCGGCGATATCGTCGAACGCGTCGAGGTTCTGCCGTTCCACCAGATGGGCATTGCCAAATGGGATGCCATGGGCAAGGAATACACGCTGCGCGACACGCCGACGCCGACGACGGATGAGACCGAGGCCGCGCGTGATATCTTCCGCGCGCGCGGGCTGTACACCGCCTGAACGGGTGCCATGAGCCGCTTCTGATCTTCAGAACCCGGCAAACGGCCTTCGGGTTGGCGCTCTAACCTATTTTATCTACGCATCGTGCTTTCCGAAAAACGATTCCGATTTTCGGGCCGATGCGCTAGAGCGGTTCCGCCTTTCATGGAAACGCGCTACCGCTCTATCTATTTGTTTTGACGCATTTTCGCGGACGTCAGATGTTTCCATCTGACTGCGAAGTGCTCTAGGCCCGCCGCTCCGGCGGGCTCGGTTTGTCGGCTTTGGCCTGCCCTCAGGCCGGCCTGACGAGGATGTGCTTCTTCTTGCCCAGCGAAAGCTTGATGACGCCGTCTTCGGTGACGGCGCCGGCGTCAACGGCCATGCGCTCGTCGGAAACGCCCTTGTCGTTGAGCTTCACCGCGCCGCCCTTGATGTGGCGGCGGGCCTCGCCGTTGGAGCCGGCAAGGCCGGCCTGCACCAGAAGCGTGAGGATGCCGATCCCGGCGTCGATATCCGCCTTGCCGACTTCGACGGTCGGGAGGTTTTCGGCAAGCGCGCCTTCCTCGAAGGTCTTGCGCGCCGTCTCCGCCGCCTCGTCAGCGGCGGCCCGGCCGTGCAGCATGGCGGTCACCTCGGTGGCGAGGATCTTCTTGACCTCGTTGATTTCCGATCCGCCGAGCGCTGAAAGCCGGGCAACCTCGTCCATCGGCAGCGTCGTGTAGAGTTTGAGGAAGCGGCCGACATCGGCGTCTTCCGTGTTGCGCCAGAACTGCCAGAAATCATAGGCCGAAAGCATGTCCGGGTTCAGCCAGACGGCGCCGTTTGCCGATTTGCCCATCTTGGCGCCGGACGATGTCGTCAAGAGCGGCGCCGTCAGGGCGTAAAGCTGCGGCGTTTCCATGCGGTGGCCGAGATCGATGCCGTTGACGATGTTGCCCCACTGGTCGGAGCCGCCCATCTGCAGCCGGCAGCCGGTCTGCCGGTAGAGCTCGACGAAGTCATAGGCCTGCAGGATCATGTAGTTGAATTCAAGGAAGGACAGCGACTGCTCGCGATCAAGCCGCGTCTTCACGCTCTCGAAGGAGAGCATGCGGTTGACCGAGAAATGGCGGCCGACATCGCGCAGGAATTCGAGGTAGTTGATGCCGCGCAGCCAGTCGGCATTGTTGATCATCAGCGCCGGGCTGTCGGCGCGGTCGTAATCAATGTAATTGGCGAAGACCCGCTGGATGGAGGCGATATTGTCCTCGATCATGTCGATCGTCATCAGCTTGCGGGCCTCGTCCTTGAAGGACGGGTCGCCGACCATGCCGGTGCCGCCGCCCATCAGCGAGATCGGCCGGTGGTCGGTCTTCTGGAACCAGTGCAGCATCATGATCTGGATCAGCGAACCGGCATGGAGCGAGGGCGCGGTCGGATCGAAGCCGATATAGGCCGTCACCTGCTCCTTGGCCAGAAGGTCATCAAGGCCGGTCTCATCGGAAATCTGGTGGATGAAACCGCGCTCGGAGAGCGTGTGCAGGAATTCGGATTTGAACTTCGACATGGATCTATCTTCGATTGCTGAATTGCGGTCGCGCGCGCTTTAGCACGGTTTTTTGCCCGTGTGCACCTGTTTTGAAACGGGACCCGAAGGCTGGGACGACAAAAGGCCTGTTGCTGGCTTCCGAAGCTGCGCGTCCGCCCTGGGCCGGGATACGAACGGTAAGGTTAGCCGGCTGGCGTTCCCTGGTGAAAACGCAACCGCCAGTTTCCCTCGATTTCCTGCCAGAGCGAACTGCGGTTTACGTGGCGAACGGCGCGGCCATCGGGTAGCCGATGAAAGGAGCGATAGGTCAGCAACGCCGCATCTTCCGAAATCACGAAAAGCTTATAGCCATCACTTTCCACCGCGTATTCGCGTTCGCCCTCGGCCTGAAGCATGGCGAGTATTGCTGGCTTGTCCCAGCACTTGCCTGAACTGCCGAACTCCATAAAGTCATCCGCAAGCAGCGTTGCGACCTTCGCTGCGTCGCGTCTGATTTCAGGCTGGTGGAGCAGGGCTTCCAATGCTTTGAGGTGTTCGATATCTGTCAAATTGCACCCGTTTTATAAGCAAGCGGCAGCAAGATCACTTTAACGATCGGGTAAATCGCGTAGACGATCGAAAAGTAGCCAACCAGAACGAAGCCGATAACGTTCAATGTTATAGTGGCGATTGCGAGCTCGATGTGTTTTCGCATCAAAACGTAGTTAAGCCCCTGCAACAAGACCATCAGCAGCACGCCGACATAGATAGAATTCTCGACCGTCACGACACCCGAGAGGCGAATGAGGTAGGGAAGGAGCGCGTTAATGACGAGCCAGCCTGCGATTGGCTTGTATTTCTGAAATTGGTTCATTGCCCCGCCGCATACTGTTTCCTCGAACACTTTGTAGCTTGGGGCTTTCAAAAATTAAAATGACAATTCCCGACAGTTGAGATTCTGCCGGGAATTCAATTCAAAGTAACTTACCGGATCCGCTTCGGCGCCGGTTCCGGCACCAGTTCGCCCTCCAGCCTGCGGTCGAGATAGTCCTCGCATTCGGAGAGAAGGTCCTCGTTCTTGCCGGAGAAGAAGTGGTTGGCGCCGGCAACGGTCTTCTGGGTGATCAGGATGCCCTTCTGGGTCTTCAGCTTTTCCACCAGGCCGTTGACGTCGCGCGGCGGGGCCACCTTGTCGGCATCGCCGTGGATGATCAGGCCGGAGGAGGGGCAGGGGGCGAGGAAGGAGAAGTCGTAGATGTTCGGCTGCGGCGCGATTGACATGAAGCCCTCGATTTCAGGCCGGCGCATCAGAAGCTGCATGCCGATCCACGAGCCGAAGGAATAGCCGGCGACCCAGCAGGTCTTCGAATCGGGATGCAGGCTCTGCACCCAGTCAAGCGCTGCGGCCGCGTCCGAAAGCTCGCCCGAGCCGTGGTCGAATTCGCCCTGGCTGCGGCCGATGCCGCGGAAATTGAAGCGCAGTGTGGTGAAGCCACGCTTCTGGAACATGTAGAAGAGCTCGTAGACGATCGGGTTGTTCATCGTCCCTCCGAACCGCGGATGCGGGTGCAGGACGATGGCGATCGGGGCGTTCTTCTCCTTGGACGGCTGGTAGCGGCCTTCAAGGCGACCGGCCGGACCGTTGAAAATCACTTCAGGCATTGGCTCTCCGGAAAAATCGGTTCAAACTTTCAAGACTGCTTGCGCAAGTCGCGTTGACTTGACTAATTGGCTCAGCTTTCCTACAAGCAGTTTAGAATGGTTCGAAAATAGAAGTCATCTCGTGCTGGGCTCAAATAGGGCAAGCCGCGTAAGGATTTCAAGGAAAATGCGTCGCAGGCCGTCATCGCCTGCCGAATTAGGGACGATATGGGCACCGACAGGATCTATCTCGACTGGAATGCGACCGCGAAGCTTCTGCCGGAAGCGCGCGCCGCGCTGCTCGAGGGGCTGGATCTTGCCGGCAATCCGTCGTCGGTGCATCAGGAGGGCCGCGCCGCACGCGCGGCGGTGGAAAAGGCCCGCCGTCAGGTGGCCGGACTGGTCGGCGCAGATCCCGCCCATGTCGTCTTTACCTCCGGCGCGACCGAAGCCGCGAGTACCGTTCTGACCCCTGATTTCCGCATGGGGCGCAGCCCGGTTCGGCTTGGCGGTCTTTATGTTTCGGCGATCGAACATCCGGCTGTCCATGAGGGCGGCCGGTTCCCGGCGGACATGCGCCGCGAGATTCCCGTTGGCGCGGATGGCGTCGTCAGGCTGGATGCGCTGGAAGACCTCCTTCGTAAGCGTGACGCCGATGCAGGCCTGCCGATGGTCGCGATCATGCTGGCGAACAGCGAGACCGGCATTCTGCAGCCGGTCGCGGAGGCGGCGAAGATCGTGCATGCCCATGGCGGCCTTCTGGTGGTCGATGCGGTGCAGGCCGTTGGCCGCATACCCGTCTCGCTTGAGGCGCTGGAAGCGGATTTCCTGATCCTCTCCGCCCACAAGATCGGCGGACCGAAAGGCATCGGCGCGCTTGTCTCGCGCGGCGAAACGCTGATGCCCACGCCGCTCATTCGCGGTGGCGGGCACGAAAAGGGCCACCGTTCGGGCACGGAGAATATTCCCGGTATCGCCGGGTTTGGCGCAGCGGCCGCCTTTGCCGCCAGCGGTCTGTCCGAGCGTAATGCGAGGATCGCCGCGCTTCGCGACCGGCTGGAGGCCGGCATGCGGGCTGCCGCGCCGGACGTCATCATCCATGGCGAGAGTGGCGACCGCGTGCCCAACACCACCGCCTTCACCCTGCCGGGGCTGAAGGCGGAAACCGGGCAGATTGCCTTCGATCTGGAAGGCATCGCGCTTTCGGCGGGCTCCGCCTGCTCGTCCGGCAAGGTGGGCGAAAGCCACGTGCTGAAGGCGATGGGGCGCGATCCGCGTCTCGGGGCGTTGCGTATCTCGCTTGGCTGGAGCACCACCGACGCGGACATCGACCGGGCGATTGCGGCATTCGCGAAAATTGCCGGGCGCCGGAAACAGGCCGGCGCCGCCGCCTGAAGATTTGACAAAACGCAGGCGAAACGGGGTGCAAATCCCGTTCGCTTTGACTACATAAGGCGGTATAGCCGCTTTGGTACACGTTAAACCGCCGGGCCTTGAACCCGGTCATGAGTGGAGTGAACATATGGTTGCCGTCAAGGAAACCGTCGATCAGGTCGCAGAGATCGACGTCGATCAGTATAAATACGGTTTCGAAACGATGATCGAGGTGGACAAGGCGCCCAAGGGCCTGTCCGAAGACATCATCCGTTTCATTTCCCACAAGAAGAACGAGCCGGACTGGATGCTGGAATGGCGTCTTCAGGCCTATCGCCGCTGGCTCACAATGGAAGAGCCGAGCTGGGCGCGGGTGAACTACCCGAAGATCGATTTCAACGATCTCTATTACTACGCCGCGCCGAAGTCTGTCACCGGGCCGAAGACGCTGGACGAGGTCGACCCGGAACTGCTGGCGACCTATGAGAAGCTCGGCATTCCGCTGCAGGAGCAGGAAATCCTGGCCGGCGTTCAGGAAAAACAGCACCAGCCGAAAAGCCGTGTTGCCGTCGACGCCGTGTTCGACTCGGTCTCGGTCGTTACCACCTTCAAGAAGGAACTCGCCAAGGCCGGCGTGATCTTCATGTCGATCTCCGAGGCGATGCGCGAATATCCGGACCTGGTGAAGAAATATCTGGGCTCGGTCGTGCCCCAGGGCGACAATTTCTACGCGGCGCTGAACTCGGCCGTCTTTACCGATGGCTCATTCGTCTTCGTGCCGAAGGGCGTTCGCTGCCCGATGGAGCTTTCGACCTATTTCCGCATCAACGAGAAGAACACCGGCCAGTTCGAGCGCACGCTGATCATCGCCGAGGAGGGCGCCTACGTCTCCTATCTGGAAGGCTGCACCGCGCCGCAGCGCGATGAGAACCAGCTTCATGCCGCCGTCGTCGAGCTGATCGCGCTCGATGATGCCGAGATCAAGTATTCCACCGTCCAGAACTGGTTCCCGGGCGACAAGGAAGGCAAGGGCGGCATCTACAACTTCGTCACCAAGCGCGGCGATTGCCGGGGTGACAATTCCAAGATCTCCTGGACGCAGGTCGAGACCGGTTCGGCGATCACCTGGAAATACCCCTCCTGCCTGCTGCGCGGCGACAATTCGCGCGGCGAGTTCTACTCGATCGCCGTCTCCAACGGGCATCAGCAGATCGATTCGGGCACCAAGATGATCCATCTCGGCAAGAACACGTCGAGCCGCATCATCTCCAAGGGCATTTCGGCGGGCTTTTCCAACAATACCTATCGCGGCCAGGTTTCGGCCCATCGCAAGGCGGAGAATGCGCGTAACTTCACGCAGTGCGACAGCCTGCTGATCGGCGACAAATGCGGCGCGCATACCGTGCCCTATATCGAGGCCGGCAATTCCTCCGCCCGCTTCGAGCACGAGGCGACGACGTCGAAAATCTCCGAGGACCAGCTGTTCTATTGCATGCAGCGCGGCATTCCCGAGGAAGAGGCGATCGCTCTGATCGTCAACGGCTTCGTCCGCGAGGTCATCCAGGAACTGCCGATGGAATTCGCGGTCGAGGCGCAGAAGCTGATCGGGATTTCGCTTGAGGGTTCGGTCGGCTGATTTCGCCGCCCGCTTTTGCAAACGTATTCAAGCGCTTGGAGCGCTGCCTTATTCCTTTGAAGGAAACAGAACATGCTTGAAATCAAGAACCTGCACGCACGCATCGCCGAGGACGGCACGGAGATCATCAAGGGTCTGAACCTGACCATTGCCGATGGCGAGGTTGCCGCGATCATGGGCCCGAACGGGTCTGGCAAGTCGACGCTCTCCTACATTCTCGCCGGGCGCGAAGACTACGAGGTGACCGAGGGCGAGGTGCTCTATAATGGCGAGAACATTCTGGAGCTCGATGCTGCCGAGCGCGCCGCCAAGGGCCTGTTTCTCGCCTTTCAGTATCCGGTCGAAATTCCGGGCGTCGCCACCATGCAGTTCCTGAAGGTGGCGATCAACGAGCAGCGCAAGGCGCGCGGCGAGGCCGAGCTTTCCACGCCCGACTTCATGCGCAAGGTCAAGGAAGGCGCCGCCGAGCTGAAGATCGATTACGAGATGCTGAAGCGTCCGCTGAATGTCGGCTTTTCCGGCGGCGAGAAGAAGCGCGCCGAAATCCTGCAGATGGCGCTGCTGGAGCCAAAACTCTGCGTCATGGACGAGACCGATTCGGGCCTCGACATCGACGCCCTGAAGATCGTTGCCGACGGCGTCAACGCGCTCAGAGCGCCAGACCGTTCGGTCATGGTCATTACCCATTACCAGCGCCTGCTCGATTATATCGTGCCGGACACGGTGCACGTCCTCTACAAGGGCCGGATCATCAAGTCCGGAGGGAAGGAACTCGCACACGAACTCGAAGCCAATGGCTACGCCGATATCATCGGCGAAGCGGCCTGAGGCCGGGAGACGACGCGATGAACATGCAAGAAAAGATCAAGCTGACGGCGGCGGAAGAGGCGCTGGTTGCCTCCTTCGGCCGGCTCGCCGGCTCGCTGCCGGGCAATGCCGATGTGACCACGGAGCGCGACCGGCTCGCCGGCGAGATCCGTTCCGGCGGATTGCCGACGCGCCGTGTCGAGGCATGGCATTATACCGACCTGCGCAATCTCCTGCGCACCGTGCCCGAGGAGGCGGGCGAAGCCGTGAACACGCTGCCGCCGCTTCTTGCCGAAAGCACCATGCTTTCGCTGGTGCAGGGCCGCGCGGGCCGTCTGCCGCAGGTGGAGGGGCTTTCCGGCACCACCACGGCCGAGGCGCTGGCCAACGGCGACAATTCGGTCCGCCTCGAGCTTTCCTATGCCGAGGACGCGATCGGCCGGATCAACGGCGCTATGATGAGCGACGGCTTTAGCGTCGACATCGCCGAAGGGACCGAACTGGATACGCCGCTGGAGCTCCAGGCCGTGCATGGCGGCGGACAGGTGCATTCCCGCAACCGCGTCGCATTCGGCGCGGCAACGAAGGGCACTGTCGTTGAGCGCCATGTCGCGCCGGAAGGCGATGCGGCGCTGGTGAGCATGCTCACCTCGCTCAGCCTCGGCAGGGATGCCGAGATCACCTATGTGATCATGCAGCAGCAGGGCGCGGGCGACACGCATCTCGGCAAGCTTAAGATCGAACTCGGCGAAAACGCCAGGCTGAAGCTGCTGGTCGTCAATGCGGGCGGCAAGCTGGTGCGCCACGAAATCGATTGCGACGTGAAGGGCGAGGGCGCCGACCTGATGCTGCGCGGCGTCAACCTGCTCGGCGGCGAGAGCCATACCGACATCACCTTCGATCTCGGCCACAATGTGCCGAATACGACCTCGACGGAAACCGTCCGCAATGTCGTCTTCGACAAGGCGCGCGGTGTGTTCCAGGGGCTGATCCGGGTGGCGCCCGATGCGCAGAAGGTTGACGCGAAGATGAGCTGCAACACGCTGCTGATGAGCGATTTCGGTTCGTTCTCGGCGAAACCCGAACTAGAGATTTTCGCCGACGACGTTCAGTGCGGCCATGGCGCGACGGTGACGGATATCGACCCGAACCATCTCTATTACATGATGGCGCGCGGTATTCCGCGAAAGGTCGCCGAGGGCCTGTTGATCAACGCCTTCGTTGCCGAGGTTGTCGAGGAGCTGGAAAACGAGCAGCTTTCCGAAGCCGTCGAGGCGATCATCACCGACTGGCTCGACCGGCACGAATAGGGGCTGTTTCCCCTTGCCGTTTCCGTCCCGCCAGCCGGGGCGGCTTTCCCGGTGTCTCACTGGCAGGCGCCACAGACGGAGTTTTGGGCAATGGATGCTCGGGTGAAAAATTACGATGTCGAAAAGATAAGGCAGGATTTCCCGATCCTCTCCCGCGAGGTTTACGGAAAGCCGCTGGTCTATCTCGACAATGGCGCATCGGCGCAGAAGCCGCAGGTCGTCATTGACACGATCTCCAACGCCTATGCGCATGAATACGCCAATGTGCACCGGGGCCTGCATTTTCTCTCCAATGCGGCAACCGATGCCTATGAGGCGGCGCGGGAGAAGGTGCGCTCTTTCCTCAATGCCGGCTCGGTCAACGAGATCGTCTTCACCCGCAACACCACCGAGGCGATCAACACGGTCGCCTATGGTTGGGCGATGGAGCATCTCGGCGAGGGCGACGAGATCGTCATCTCGATCATGGAGCATCACTCCAACATCGTGCCCTGGCACTTCCTGCGCGAGCGCAAGGGCGTCAAGCTGGTCTGGGCGCCGGTGGATGAGGATGGCGAATTCCTCATCGACGAATTCGAAAAATGCCTGACGGATCGCACCAGGCTGGTCGCCATCACCCAGATGTCGAACGCGCTCGGCACGGTCGTCGACGTCAAGGAAGTCACCCGGCTTGCGCATGAGCGCGGCATCCCGGTGCTGGTCGACGGCTCGCAGGGCGCGGTTCATCTTCCGGTCGATGTGCGCGATATCGGCTGCGACTGGTATGTGATGACCGGCCACAAGCTCTACGGCCCGTCGGGCATCGGCGTGCTCTACGGCACGTTCGATCGGCTGTCGGACATGCGCCCGTTCCAGGGCGGCGGCGAGATGATCTCCGATGTGTTCGAGGACCGCGTCACCTATGCCGAGCCGCCGCACCGCTTCGAGGCCGGCACGCCGCCGATCGTGCAGGCTATTGGACTGGGCGCTGCCCTTGACTATATGCAGGGTGTCGGCCGCGCGGCGATTGCCGCGCACGAGGCGGATTTGACGGCCTATGCGCGCGAACAGCTCGCGCATGTGAACGCGCTGAGGGTGATCGGCAATGCCAAGCAGAAGGGCAGCATCTTTTCCTTTGCCATCGAAGGCGTGCATGCCCACGATATCTCGACGATCATCGACCGGCGCGGTGTGGCGGTGCGCGCCGGCACCCATTGCGCCCAGCCGCTTCTGACACGGTTTGGCGTGACATCGACCTGCCGGGCCTCGTTCGGCCTTTACAATACCCGCGCGGAAGTGGACGCCCTTGTCGAGGCGCTGGACTACGCGCGCACGTTCTTTGCCTGACCCAAGGAGAATGGCATGAGTGTTGAAGACAATGCAGAAACGGCATCGGCGGAGACCGGCTCCTCCATTCCTCCCGAGGAACTGGCACGGCTTTCGGACGACATCGTTTCCGCGCTGAAGACGGTCTATGACCCGGAAATCCCGGCCGATATTTTCGAACTCGGCCTGATCTACAAGATCGATGTGGATGACGACCGCATGGTGAAGATCGACATGACGCTGACGGCGCCCGGCTGCCCGGTTGCCGGCGAAATGCCGGCCTGGGTGGAAAATGCGGTGAGCACCGTCGAGGGCGTTTCCGGCGTCGAGGTGGAAATGACTTTCGACCCGCCGTGGACGCCGGACCGTATGTCCGAGGAAGCAAAGATCGCTGTCGGCTGGTATTGACGCCGGCCGATTGTCCTGATGCAATCAATCCGAACGCCGGGCCTTGAACCCGGATGTTGATGGAGAATGAAATGGGCTTTCAAGTCATCACGCTGACCGAAGCGGCAGCAACCCGCGTCAACGAGATCGTCGCCAATTCCGGGCCGGAGGCGCGCGGTATCCGCGTCTCGATCAAGAAGGGCGGCTGCGCGGGTATGGAATATGCCGTGGATCTGGTCACCGCCGAGAATATCGCCGATAAGGACGACCATGTGGAGCTCAACGGCGCCACCGTCTGGGTCGACCCCGCAGCCTCGCTCTATCTGCTGGGCACCGAGATGGATTTCGAGGTGACGAAACTGCGTACCGGTTTCGTGTTCAAGAACCCGAACGAGACATCGGCCTGCGGCTGCGGCGAATCCGTCGAGCTCAAGGCCGCAGACCTCGCCGAGCTGGCGAAGGCGCGCGAAGCGGCGCACTGAGCCGGTTGCGCTGCGTCTGCTGTAAATTTTAAGGAAATTTCGTTGAGGGCCGCAAATTATGCGGTCCTTTTTGTTGTTTGCATGAGATTTTGTTGCAGGCACACCTCCGTCGTGGCAACGCTTACGCCATTGAAGAGACGAGGTCGCCATGGATCGGACGGATCGCAGCATCATCAATCTGCTTGGCGCAGACGCGCGGCGCTCGCTCGCTGATATCGGCGCGGCTGTTGGTCTTTCGCCGTCAGCCGTCAACGAGCGCGTACGCAAACTTCAGGCGACCGGCGTGATCCGGCGCTTCACCGTCGAGGTCAGTCACCGGGCGCTGGATGAAAGCGTGCTGGTGTTTGCGCAGGTTCTGCTTGCGCCGGAAGCCGATGAGGACGCCTTCCGCAGGGCCATGGCGCGTCATCCCGATGTGCTGGAATGCCACCATGTCTCGGGCCGCTGGTCTTATCTTCTGAAACTACGTTTTGCCGTTCTCGGCGACGTCGAGCCGTTCCTCGGCGAATTGAAACGGGATGGTCATATGGCCGCGAGCGAGACGTCGATTGCGCTCTCCACCGTCCGCGAGCGCTCTTTCCGGGATGATGGAGGCCTTTGATGATTTTTGCGTTGTTTTTCAAGTCGATCCTTGTCGGCCTGGCCATTGCCGCACCCGTCGGGCCGATCGGGGCGCTCTGCATCAACCGCTCGCTCACCCGCGGTTTCTGGGCTGGCGTCGCCGGCGGCCTGGGGACGGCCCTTGCCGATGCATCCTATGGTGCAGCGGCAGCGCTGGGCTTTGCTGCATTCTCTGCCGCGCTCGCGACCATCTCGACGCCGCTGGCGCTGTTCGGCGGCGCCTTCCTGATCTTTCTCGGTTGGCGCGAAATGCGCAAGACCGGCGCGGATCCTGCGCCTGACAAGGCGGGCAGAGGCGATCTGGCGCGCACCATTGCCACGACCTATGCGCTGACCATCGCCAACCCGGCGACGATCCTCTCCTTCGTCGCCATCTTCGCCGGTTTCGGCCTTGCCGATGCCGGCGGCGGCATTGCGCCGGCGATCGTGGTCGCAGGCGTATTCGCAGGATCGCTTCTCTGGTGGATATTTCTGAGCGGCCTCGTCGCCGTCATCCGTCATCGGCTGCCGAGGGAATTCGCCCGCTGGGTGGCGCGTATTTCCGGCGGCATCCTGATCGGTTTCGGACTGGTGGCGATTTCGACGGCGTTCCCGCACTGAGGTTTTGTCTCTGGAAACCGAAAGACCCGGCCATCGGGCCGGGTCCATGGTCATTTTCAGTCAATCGAAGCCTATTTCGGCGAAATCATCAGTTCCGGCCGGACGATCTCGTCATATTCCTCGCCTGTGACGAGACCCGTTGCCAGGGCTTCCTCGCGCAGCGTCGTGTTGTTCCTGTGCGCGGTCTTGGCGATCTTGGCGGCATTGTCGTAGCCGATCTTCGGGGCAAGGGCCGTCACCAGCATCAGCGAACGCTCGACGCCGGCCTTGATGTTTTCCTCGCGCGCCTTGATGCCGACGACGCAATGGTCCGTGAAGGAGCGGGCGGCATCGCCCAGAAGCTGGACCGACTGCAGGAAATTGTAGGCCATCATCGGATTGTAGACGTTGAGCTCGAACTGGCCCTGGCTGCCGGCAAAGGTGATGGCCGCCTGGTTGCCGGCGATATGGGCGCAGACCTGGGTCATGGCCTCGTTCTGGGTCGGGTTGACCTTGCCGGGCATGATCGAGGAGCCGGGCTCGTTTTCCGGCAGCGCCAGTTCGCCGAGACCCGAACGCGGGCCGGAGGCCAGATAACGAATGTCGTTGGCGATTTTGAAGCAGGCCATCGCGGCGGCGTTGATCGCGCCATGGGCGAAGACCATCGCATCATGAGCGGCCAGCACCTCGAACTTGTTCGGCGCGGTGATGAAGGGGAGGCCGGTGATCTCGGCGACTTCCTCCGCCACTTTCTCGGCAAAGCCGACCGGCGCGTTGAGGCCCGTGCCGACGGCCGTGCCGCCCTGCGCCAGCTGATAGAGTCCCGGCAGCGTCAGTTCGATGCGGGCGATGGCGGAAGCGACCTGGGCGGTGTAGCCGGAAAATTCCTGGCCGAGCGTCAGCGGCGTCGCGTCCTGCGTGTGCGTGCGGCCGATCTTGATGATGTCCTTGAATTCCTGTTCCTTGGCGGCGAGCGCCTCCTGCAGGTGCTTCAGGTTCGGCAGGAGGTGGTGAACGATCTGCTCGGCGCAGGCGATGTGCATGGCCGTCGGATAGGTGTCGTTGGACGACTGGCTCATATTGCAGTGGTCATTGGGATGAACGGGCTTTTTCGAGCCCATCTCGCCGCCGAGCATTTCGATCGCGCGGTTGGAGATCACCTCATTGGCGTTCATGTTTGACTGCGTGCCCGAACCCGTCTGCCAGACGACCAGCGGAAAATGGTCGTCGAGCTTGCCGTCGATGACTTCCTGTGCGGCTTTGACGATCGCGTTGCCGATCTCCGGCGAAAGCCGGCCGAGGGCCATGTTTGCCCTGGCGGCGGCCTGCTTGACGATGCCGAGCGCGCGGACGACGGAAAGCGGCTGCTTTTCCCAGCCGATCTTGAAGTTGCCCAACGAACGTTGGGCCTGCGCGCCCCAGTAGCGGTCTGCCGCCACTTCGATCGGGCCGAATGTATCGGTTTCGGTGCGGGTATCAGTCATGTTTTCTCCACCTCAGTGCAACGGCCCGCGGAAGGGCACACTTGAAAGACGTCATGCCGGAAAAGCGTGGCTATGCAATCGCGCGCTCAAGGCCGATCTGTCAACAAGGCGCTTCAGTTTATTCGATTTAGGTCGGCTCCATACCGTCGGAATGCCTCGCGCCTGAACTTAAGGCACTGTTAATGCTGCGCTGATAGTGTTCACATCAGGCGACCCCGATCCGGAACTTTCAAAGGGGTTGTGTTGTTTTTCGTCAACACAGCCGCGCCGGCCTTTTCCGATAGCACAATTGTTATTGGAGGGATCTGCCCATTGCAGGTAAGGTGGTCTCAATTCTTGGTTTTGTCTAACGGGGTGAAAAATTGCGCAACAAGCTTCTAGTTCGCGTCTCATCGGTGGCCGTCGCGGCCGCGGTTTCGGCAGCCTTCGTGCCGTCATCCGCCAGCGCCCTGACACTGATGGATATTCTGCGCGGCCGAAACAAGGAGGCTGACCGGGCGCCGGTCGTCGAACAACAGCAGCAGCAGCAGGTGCAGCGCACCTATTCCGCCCCGAAGGTCGCGCCCCCGAAATATTACACCTACAAGGCTGATTCGACGCGCTTCATCGCGATCAGCGAGATTCGCGATCCGGTCGTGACCGGATCCATCTCCGCCGAAGAGACCGTGATGCCGGAAGGGGACGAGACGTCGACGGAAGTCGCCGCGCTCGAGACGGAGACGATGAGCGATGCCGGCCCGGCCGAGACCATGGTCGCGATCGACGGTAATGATCCCCGCCGCTACCTCACCGATGCCCGGGTCAAGGCCGTCGACGATGTCGCGACGGCGATCGAGGGCTATTACGCGAATGGCGGCGAGCTGATCTGGGTTTCCGACGATGCGATCACGCCGAAGGCCGAAGCCGCGCTCGACGTCCTTGCCGAGGCCGACGCCTGGGGGCTTGACGCTTCCGACTATGCGGTCAACCGCCCGGATCTCGCGCTGGCCGATGACGAGGCCGCGCGCGAGGCCGAACTGATGCGCTTCGAACTGGCGCTTTCGGCCAAGGTGCTGACCTATATGCAGGATGCCAGGCGCGGCCGCGTCGACCCCAACCGGATTTCGGAGTTCCACGACCTTCCGCGCAATCCCGTTGACCTGGAAGAGGCGATCAATGCGCTCGGAAAGGCCGAGAACGTCGCCGGGCTGATGGAGAGCTACAACCCGCAGAGCGACCGGTTCAACGAGCTCAAGACGGCGCTGAAGGAGCTGCGCGCCGACCATGAATATGTCGAACCGATCGTGTTCCGCAGCGGCGTCTTCATCCATCCCGGCGAAAATGACGAGGATGTGCCGAAGCTGGTGAAGGCGATCAAGCGCAAGAGCTCCAAAGCCTTCGTCCAGGACCATTCCGATGTGTTCGACGCCTATGACGGCGGAACCGAATACACGCCGGAACTGGTCGAACTGGTGCGCGCCTTCCAGGATGCGCAGGGCCTCTACGTCGACGGCGTCGTCGGTCCGAAGACGATCGCGGCCTTCGATGTCGAGACCAATGACGACAGGGCGCACAAGGTGGTTGCCGCCATGGAGCGGCTGCGGTGGCTGCCGGAGGATTTCGGCCCGCGCTATGTGTTCATCAACCAGCCGGCCTACCGCGTCTATTATCACGACGACAACGGCGAGAACTTTGACATGCGCGTCGTTGTCGGCAATACGCGCAACCAGACCTATTTCTTCCGTGACGAGATCGAGACCGTCGAGTTCAATCCCTATTGGGGCATTCCCCGGTCGATCGTCGTCAATGAGTACCTGCCGAAACTGAGGGCCAATCCCTCTTATTTCGACCAGATCGGCTATGAGGTGAGCTATAACGGCCGTCGCGTGTCGTCCTCATCGGTCAACTGGGCGGCCGCCCCGATGGTCGACGTGCGCCAGCCACCGGGAGAGCGCAACGCTCTCGGGCAACTGAAGATCCTGTTCCCCAATGACCATGCGATCTACATGCACGACACGCCGCAGAAGAGCTATTTCGAACGCGACGTCCGCGCCCTCAGCCACGGCTGCGTGCGGCTCGCCGAGCCCAACAAGATGGCCGCCGCCGTGCTGGGCGTTCCCGAATCGGACATCGAGGCCAATATTGCGACGGGCCAGAACATGCCGGTCGACGTGCCGGAGAAATTCCCGGTCTATGTCAGCTATTTCACCGCCTGGCCGGATGCGACCGGCGACATTCAGTATTATGACGACGTTTACGAGCGTGACATGTATCTGAACCGCGCCCTCGAGGCGGAAAGCCGGGCGCGCAAGGCCAGCAGTTGATCGGCTCAGAAAACCACACGTCTGAAAGGAAAGGCGCGCCCGGATGCTCCCGGCGCGCCTTTTTCGTTGCCGCTTCAGCGGCCGAGAACCTCTTCGAGGAGCGCTGCCGTCAGTTCGTCGAAATGGCTGATCAACCGGTTCGCGCCGAGGCTTTCGACCGGCCGGTCGGCATAGCCGAAGGTAACGGCCACCGAGGCGACGTCGGCGCCCCTGGCGGCATCGATATCGTTCGAGCTGTCGCCGATCATCACCGCGTTTTGCGGGTCCATGCCGGCGCGCGCGATGGTGCCGAGGACATGGCGCGGATCGGGCTTGCGGTATTCGAAACTGTCGCCGCCGGTGATGACATCGAAATAATCGGCAAGGTCCAGGCTGCTCAGAAGCGGCATGGTCAGCGGCATGCGCTTGTTGGTGCAGACGGCAAGCGTGAAGCCCCCGTCCTTCAGCCGATCGAGCGCCGCGCGTGTGCCGGGATAGGGGCGGCTCTTGCCGGGCATGCCGTCGCGGTAGTGGGTGGTGAAGCGGTCGAAACAGGCCTCAAACGTCTCTTCGTCAAGCGTGGTCCCGCGCAACGCGAAGGCCCGCTCGATCATGACCTTCACGCCCTTGCCGACAAGCTGGTGCAATTGCGATATATCGAAGGGCGGCAGGCCTTGCGGCGCGATGGCATGGTTGAGACTCTCGATCAGGTCGGGCGCGGTGTCGACGAGCGTTCCGTCCAGATCGAAGATGACGAGCGGAGATGACATTCGGTTTCCTTCCGGGGTGATGCGCTTCGGCCGGCGTCCGGGAGGGGAAGGCCGGTCCTCAGCCAATCGGCACGAAGTTTGCGCGCGATTGTGGTTTGCAATATTCGTGTCCTTGCTGCGATGCTATTCAATAGAGCCGAAGCCGAGGCTTCCTGCAAAAGGACTTTTGTTTAGCGCCTGTGGCGTGTAAACACCTTAGCGTATATCAGAAGGAGCATGTGACGCATGGACGCGCGTCAATTGAAGATCAAGGCCGCCGAAACGGCGCTTGAATACGTCGAGGACGGAATGCGTCTCGGCATCGGAACCGGCAGTACCGCGCGTGAATTCATCGCGTTGCTCGGCGAGAAAGTGGCGAACGGCTTCAACGTCATCGGCGTGCCGACGTCGGAGGCAACGGCCCGCCAGTGCCTCGAACTCGGGATCGAGCTGAAGTCGCTCGACGAATCGCCCGAACTTGACCTGACCATCGACGGCGCCGACGAGATCGATCCCTCGCTGAACCTGATCAAGGGCGGCGGCGGCGCGCTTCTGCGCGAAAAGATCGTGGCTTCGGCCTCCAAGGCGATGATCGTGATCGCCGACGAGACCAAGGTGGTCGACCAACTCGGCGCCTTTCCGCTGCCGATCGAGGTCATGCCCTTCGGACTTGCCGCCACGCGCATTGCCATCGAGAAGGCCGCCTCGCGCCTTGATCTTTCCGGATCGCTCGATCTGCGCCGCTCGGGCGACGGCCCGTTCATGACGGACGGCGGGCATTATATCCTCGATGCATCATTTGGCCGCATTCCCGATGCAGAGGCTCTTTCCGTGGCGCTCAATATCATCCCGGGCGTTGTGGAGCACGGGCTGTTTATCGATATAGCGACGCTGGCCGTCGTGGCATCCGGCGGTGGCGTGCGCACACTCAAAGCAACCGAGTAGACAGGAGTCCTTTATGAGATTTCACACCAAGATCGGCCGTTCCGTGGCCATCGCCGCCACGGTAATGGGACTTGGCGCCTTTTCCGTTGCTGCCGCGCAGGACGTGTCGCCCGAGCATCTGGCGGCAGCCAAGGCCGCCCTCAATGCGCTGGGCATCAATTCGCAGTTCGACGAGATCCTGCCGAATCAGGCCGATCTCGTGCAGTCGCAGATGACGCAGGTCTATCCGAACTATCATTCGCTGATCGATGAAGTCGTCACCGACACGGCGATCGCGCTCGCGCCGCGCCGCGCCGACCTCGAGAACGAAGGCGCGCAGATCTATGCCAATATCTTCACCGAGGAAGAGTTGCAGAAGCTGGCGGATTTCTACAACTCCGATCTCGGCCAGAAGTTCATCCAGTACGGCCCGATCGCCGCGCGCGAACTGAGCCAGGCCGGCGACATCTGGGCCCGCGGCATTGCCCGCGACCTGAACCAGCAGGCCCAGGAGGAGCTGAACGCGCGTATTGCTGAACAGACGGGTTCGACTCCGGCCGCCGAGTAATCGGCGCGCTGTGGTTTTTCTTCAAGGGCGCGCCGTTCGGCGCGCCCTTTGCCGTTTTCATCGCAAGTCCGCTCTCGCTTCGCCTTCGGTCTTTTTTTTCCGGTGCGAATTGCCATATTCAGGCCCGACCTTTTCCAAAACCTCGACGTCCAGAAGGAGCCTCCCGATGTCCGATTACGATTTTGACCTTTTTGTTATCGGCGGAGGATCTGGGGGCGTGCGCGCCGCGCGGCTTGCAGCGGGGCTTGGCAAGCGGGTGGCGATCGCCGAGGAGTACCGCTTCGGCGGCACCTGCGTCATTCGCGGCTGCGTGCCGAAGAAGCTCTTCGTCTATGCATCACAGTTCCCGGAACATTTCGAGGATGCCGCGGGCTATGGCTGGCATGTGGGTGAGCGCCGTTTCTCCTGGCCGGACCTGATCGCCGCCAAGGACAAGGAGATCGCGCGTCTCGAAGGGCTCTACCGCAAGGGCCTGGAAAATGCCGGCGCCGAAATCCTGGAAAGCCGCGCCGAGATCATCGGGCCACATCGCCTGCGCCTCAACGCCTCCGGCCAGGAGGTGACGGCGGAGAAAATCCTGATCGCCGTCGGCGGCGCGCCCAATCCGCACCCGGAGATGCCGGGCTCGGAACTCTGCATTTCCTCCAACGAGGCCTTCCACCTGGAGGAGCTTCCGAAATCGATCGCGATCACCGGCGGCGGTTATATCGCTGTCGAATTCGCCAATATCTTCAACGGCCTCGGCGTCGAGACGACCTTGATCTATCGCGGCCCGGAAATCCTGCGCGGTTTCGACATGGACATGCGCACGAGCTTGCGCGAGGCAATGGAGAAGAAGGGTATTCGGGTCGTCTGCCGCGACACCATTCTTGATGTGTCCCAGGCCGCCGACGGGCGTCTCAAGGCGGAGACAAAGCAGGGGCACGTGTTCAACGTCGACAAGGTGATGATGGCGCTTGGCCGGCTGCCCAACACAAAGAGCCTCGGGCTTGAGTCCATCGGCGTCGAGACAGACGCGAAGGGCGCGATCGTCGTCGATGATTATTCGCGCACCAATGTCGACTATGTCTACGCGCTCGGCGACGTGACCGACCGGGTGCAGCTGACGCCGGTCGCCATCCATGAGGCGATGTGCTTCATCGAGACCGAATACAAGAACAACCCGACGAAACCGGACCATGACCTGATCGCCACGGCAGTGTTCTCGCAGCCCGAGATCGGCACGGTCGGTCTTCCGGAAGATGTTGCTGCCGAGCGCTATGAAGAGCTGGAAGTCTATCTGGCGAAATTCCGGCCGATGAAGGCGACGCTGTCCGGCCGTGACGAGAAGACGGTGATGAAGCTGATCGTCAACGCCGCCGATCGCAAGGTTGTCGGCGCCCATATTCTCGGCCATGAGGCCGGCGAGATGGCGCAGCTGATCGGCGTGGCGCTGAAGGGCGGCTGCACCAAGGATGATTTCGACCGCACCATGGCGGTTCATCCGACGGCGACCGAAGAGCTCGTGACCATGTACAACCCGTCCTATCGGGTGAAGAACGGCGAGCGGGTCTGATATCGGGCGGCCCGGTGCTTCAGTGAGCACCGGATCGCCTATCGCCGGCGCATGATGCGGCTGATGAGGGCGGCAGCCCACAGGTGGCCGCGCCAGTCTTCGCCCTCCAGCGGGTCGGCGAGCGAGGGACGCGGCTTGAATTCCGCGCGTCGAGTAATTGAAAGCCAGTCGATCATGTCGTTACTCCCGTCGGTTCGGCACCCGTTTCTGCGGTGCTTCCAAGACCTAGGCGGTTCCGGACGACGGCTGTAGAAGCGTGGATGAAGTGTCTGTTTCAGCCGTGAACGATTCATCCGTATCGCCGGTGGTGTAGACTGGGCCGGCATTCAGGACTTTCGGGAACAGGCAGCGATGGCGGATCCGAACTGGGATGATCTTCAGCTTTTTCATGTGGTCGCGGAGCTCGGCGGCCTCAGCGCCGCGGCCCAGCGCACGGGCTTGTCCGCGCCCACCATCGGCCGGCGCATGCTGGCGCTGGAGCGCACGCTCGGCCGCTCGCTGTTTCTGCGCTCCCAGCGCGGCTATCGGCTGGCCCATGACGGCGAAGTGCTGTTCGAGCGCGTCAGCGGCATGCAGGCGGTGGCTGACGCGATTGCCGACTGGCATGGCGAGGCCTTTGCCATGCCCTGGGTGTCGATCGCCGTCGACAGCTGGCTTGCGGGTTTCGCGGCCGATCATGTGCTTCGGATAAAGGGGCCGGAGGATGGCTTTCGCATATGCCTTGCCGCGGCCGCGCCGTCGCTGGCGCTCGCCTTTCGCGAGGCCGATGTCGCAGTGCTTGCGGCAAGGCCCGACAGCGGCAATCTGGCGGTCCGCCGCGCGGGCACCATGGCCTATGCGGTCTATCGCCGTCATAACCTTGCCGGTGACGATGCTCCCTGGGTTTCCATGGGCACCGGCTCTGCCGTCTCGGCCTCGGACCGGTGGGTCTTCGAAAACAGGGAATCGGCGATCACCACCTGGACGGAGGATCGCGACCTTCTCGTCCGGCTCGTCGCTGCCGGCGCGGGGCAGGGGGTTCTGCCCGTTTATCTCGGCGATACGAACCCCGTGCTTGAACGCGTCGGCGGCATCATCGACGAACTCACCCATCCGCTTTTCATCGTCGCCAATGACGACGACCGACACCGCCCGGAAGTGCGCACCGTGATCGAGCGCCTGGCCGCCTTCATCCGGGAAAACGACGCGCTGCTCGCCGGCCGAACGGGTGGTTGACGCGCGGGTATACAAAAAAGCGAGAAACGTCTATAAGCGCGCCAAAATCGGGAGTGAGGCATGTCCGGCTGATCTCAGTCGGACGGCAAGGACAGGTGAACGACATGGATAGTGCAACGAACTGGACACCGGGTAGCTGGCGCAGGAAGCCCATTCTGCAGGTGCCGGATTATCCTGATGCGGAGAAGCTCGCCGAGGCTGAAGCAGCGCTCGCGACCTATCCCCCGCTGGTGTTTGCCGGCGAGGCGCGGCGGCTGAAGCGCGCGCTCGGCGAAGTCGCCGAGGGTCGCGGTTTTCTGCTGCAGGGCGGCGACTGCGCCGAAAGCTTTGCCGAGCATGGCGCCGACACGATCCGCGACTTCTTCCGCGCCTTCCTGCAGATGGCCGTCGTGCTGACTTTCGGCGCGCAGCAGCCCGTCGTCAAGGTCGGCCGCATTGCCGGCCAGTTCGCCAAGCCGCGTTCCTCGCCGAACGAGACGATCAATGGCGTGACGCTGCCGAGCTATCGCGGCGACATCATCAACGGCATTGATTTCACCGAGGAGGCGCGCGTTCCCGATCCGCAGCGCCAGCTGATGGCCTATCGCCAGTCGGCGGCGACGCTGAACCTCCTGCGCGCCTTTTCCATGGGCGGCTACGCCAATCTGGAAAACGTGCATCAGTGGATGCTCGGCTTCGTCAAGGACAGCCCCCAGGGCGAACGCTACCAGAAGCTCGCCGACCGGCTTTCAGAGACAATGTCCTTCATGCGCGCCATCGGCATCACGGCGGCGGAAAACCACGCTCTGAGCGAGACCGATTTCTTCACCAGCCATGAGGCGCTTCTGCTTGGCTATGAGGAAGCGCTGACGCGCGTCGATTCGACCTCCGGCGACTGGTATGCGACCTCCGGCCACATGATCTGGGTCGGCGACCGGACCCGCCAGGCCGATCACGCCCATATCGAATATGTGCGCGGCATCAAGAACCCGCTCGGCCTCAAATGCGGTCCGTCGCTCGCCGAGGATGACCTGCTGCGGCTGATCGATACGCTGAACCCGGAAAACGAAGCCGGACGTTTGACGCTGATCTGCCGTTTCGGTCACGACAAGGTTGCCGATCACCTGCCGCGCCTCATCCGCGCCGTCGAGCGCGAGGGCAAGAAGGTGGTGTGGTCCTGCGATCCGATGCACGGCAACACGATCACGCTCAATTCCTACAAGACGCGGCCCTTTGAGCGGATTCTGTCGGAAGTCGAGAGCTTCTTCCAGATCCACCGCGCCGAAGGCTCCTATCCCGGCGGCATCCACGTCGAAATGACAGGCAAGAACGTGACGGAGTGCACCGGCGGCGCCTGGGCGCTGACGGGCGAGGATCTGCACGACCGCTACCACACCCATTGTGACCCGCGTCTCAATGCCGACCAGGCGCTGGAACTCGCCTTCCTGCTCGCCGAGCGCATGAAGACGGCTTACGAGGAAAAGAAGCTCGCGATCAATGGGTGAGGGCTGTCAGCTGTTAGGGCGCATAGCCGCATAGCCCCCCCCCCAACAATCCCCCCCCCTTGAGGGGGAGATGTCGCGGAAGCGACAGAGAGGGGTAAAGGGCGTAAGCCCTAAAAACCGCAAGCTTCGAATTTGCCGAGAGGGTCACCCCTCTCTGCCCCCTGTCGGGGCCTCTCTCCCTCAAGGGGAGAGATTGTCAGAGGCCATCTTCCGGGTCTTATTCAGGCCGCCGCCTTTTTCCGATTTGATTTTTCCCCCAAAACATGGTGTCCATCCCTGCAGACCTGAAAGGTGGAATTGCCATGGACAGCCTCAAAATCGCTCTCGCCCAGCTCAACCCGACGGTCGGCGATATCGCCGGCAATCTTGAGAAGCTGCGCGCCGCGCGCAGGAAGGCCGCACAGGCCGGCGCTGATCTGGTGTTGTCCACCGAGCTCTTCATTTCCGGCTATCAGCCCGAAGACCTGGTGATGAAGCCGGCCTTTCTCGCCGCCTGTCAGAAGGCGGTCGAGGCGCTTGCCGCCGATACCGCCGACGGCGGACCGGGCGTGATCGTCGGCTATCCGCGCAAGGGCGAGGCCGGAAGGCACAATTCGGTTGCCGTGCTGGACGGCGGCGAGATCATCGCCATCCGCGACAAGGTCGACCTGCCGAACTATGGTGAGTTCGACGAAAAGCGCGTCTTCGTGCCGGGCGAAATGCCGGGGCCGGTGAATTTCCGCGGCGTCAGGATCGGCATACCGATCTGCGAGGATATCTGGGGCGATCTCGGCGTGTGCGAGACGCTTGCCGAAAGCGGCGCGGAACTGCTTCTGTCGCCCAATGGCTCGCCCTATTATCGCGGCAAGGTCGACGTGCGCCACCAGGTGGTGCTGAAACAGGTGATCGAGACCGGCCTGCCGCTCGTCTATCTCAATACGCTCGGCGGTCAGGACGAACTGGTCTTCGACGGCGGCAGTTTCGGCTTCAACGCCGACAGGACGCTCGCCTTCCAGATGCCGCAATTCGTCGAGGATATCACGATCTCCGAATGGGAACGCGGCGCGGATGGCTGGCGCATCGTCGGCGGCAAGGTGGCCGCACTGCCGATCGGCGAGGCCTCCGACTACCGTGCCTGCGTGCTCGGCTTTGCCGACTACGTGAACAAGAACGGCTTCAAGAGCGTGGTGCTCGGCCTTTCCGGGGGCATCGACTCGGCAATCTGTGCCGCGATTGCCGTTGATGCGCTCGGCGCTGAGCGCGTGCACTGCGTGATGCTGCCCTATCGCTACACCTCCGAGGAATCGCTTTCCGATGCCGCGGCCTGCGCCAAGGCGCTCGGCTGCCGCTATGATGTCGTCGCGATCGAGGAGCCGGTCACCGGCTTCCTCTCCGCGCTGGAGACCATGTTCGAGGGCACCGAGGAAGGGATCACCGAGGAAAACCTGCAGAGCCGCACGCGCGGCACGATCCTGATGGCGATTTCGAACAAGTTCGGCGCCATGGTGGTGACGACGGGCAACAAGTCGGAAATGTCGGTCGGCTACGCCACGCTCTACGGCGATATGAACGGCGGCTTCAACCCGATCAAGGACCTCTACAAGATGCAGGTCTACGCCGTTGCCGCATGGCGCAACACCGAGCGGCCGGAAGGCATGCACGGGCCGGAGACGAACGCCATTCCACAGAACATCATCGACAAGACGCCGTCGGCGGAGCTTCGGCCGAACCAGACGGACCAGGATTCGCTGCCGCCCTATCCGGTGCTCGATGACATTCTTGAATGCCTGGTGGAGCGCGAGATGTCCGTGGAGGCCATTGTCGCCCGGGGCCATGACGCGGAAACGGTGCACCGGATCGAACATCTGCTCTACATCGCGGAATACAAGCGGCGCCAGTCCGCGCCCGGCGTGAAGATCACGCGCAAGAATTTCGGGCGCGACCGGCGTTACCCGATCACCAACCGCTTCCGCGATCGATAGGAAGTCCAGTTCGGGGAGGGGCTAATGCGCAGTTCAGTTGAGATTTATGATTTCGCCACGGGCGAACAGCGCGTGGTGTTCCAGTCGGACGACCTGATCGAGGCGCCCAACTGGTCGCCGGACGGGCGCTATCTGATGGTCAACAGCGACGGGTTGATGTACCGCCTGCCTCTGGTAGGCGCGCCGCGTCTCGAGACAATCGACACCGGCTTTGCCGAACAGTGCAACAATGACCACGGCATTTCGCCGGACGGAAAGACGATTGCCGTCTCCGACAAGTGCGAATTCGGCAAATCGGCGATCTACACGCTGCCGGCGTCGGGCGGCGCACCGAAGCTGGTGACGCGCAACCTGCCGTCCTACTGGCACGGCTGGTCGCCGGACGGCGCCCGCTTTGCCTATTGCGGGATCCGCGATGACGTCTTCGATATCTATACGATCGCAGCCGATGGCGGCGAGGAGACGCGCCTGACCCACGGTGAAGGCCGCAATGACGGGCCGGACTACAGTTTCGACGGTGAATGGATCTATTTCAACTCGTCGCGCACCGGCCTGATGCAGATCTGGCGCATTCATCCCGATGGCACCGGGCTTGAGCAGGTGACATTCGACAATGCCGGCAACTGGTTCGCCCATCCCTCGCCGAAGAACGACCGCGTGATCCTGATTTCCTATGAGCCGGATGTTTTTGATCATCCGCGCGACAAGGATGTCCGGGTGCGCGTGATGGACCCCGATGGCGGCAATCTGACGACGCTTTTCGCGCTCTTCGGCGGCCAGGGCACGATGAACTCGCCCAACTGGGCGCCCGACGGCGCGGCCTTCGCCTATGTCCGCTATTTCCCCGTCTGAGCATGTCGGCCGCGCCGGCCTGTCATCAAGCTGAAATACGACTCGTGTTTTAAGGGTGCCATCCATGGATGCACAGAGGCCGCCGGGGGCTATGGCGGGTTGAGGCGATGGAACCCAGACAGTTCAGAACGCTTTTCATTTCCGACCTTCATTTGGGGTCGAAGGCCGCCAAGGCGGATTTCCTGCTTGATTTCATGCGCCACCACGACGCCGAGACGATCGTGCTCGTCGGCGACATCATCGACGGCTGGCGGCTGAAGCGCAGCTGGTACTGGCCGCAGCCCTTCAACGACGTAGTGCAGAAAATGCTGCGCAAGGCGCGCAAGGGCACGCGCATCGTCTATATTCCGGGCAATCACGACGAGTTCCTGCGGGATTTTCCCGGCACGCATTTCGGCGGCGTCGAAGTTGCCGAGCGGATGATCTTCGAAGCCGCCGACGGCAAGAAATACCTCGTCATCCACGGTGATGAGTTCGATGTCGTCGTTCGCCATGCGCGCATCGTCGCCTATCTCGGCGACTGGGCCTATGATGCCGCGATCGCCATCAACCAGGTGCTGGCGGCCGTGCGCCGCAAGCTCGGCATGCCCTACTGGTCATTTTCCGCCTGGGCCAAGCTGCAGGTCAAGCATGCCGTCAATTTCATCGGAGAGTTCCAGCGCGTGGTCGTGGAAGAGGCGCGCAGGAACGAGGTCGACGGCGTCATCTGCGGCCATATCCACCATGCGGTGATGGAAGACATGGACGGCATCCGCTACATCAACACCGGCGACTGGGTGGAAAGCTGCACCGCGGTGGCCGAGCATTTCGACGGCACGTTCGAACTGATCAACTGGCATAAGATCGAGGGCGTGGCCGAAGACGAGCCGCAGGAGGCGGACGATGCCGATATCGCGCCGCTGATCATGGCGGCCAAGGCCAAGGGCCGCGCGGCCTGACCGGAGCCTCCCTATCGCGCCTTCGCGGCTGTACGTCTTCAGGCCGGGGCGTTTGCAAAAAAAAACCGCGCATGCCGCAAGCCTTCGACAGTCGGGCAATCCCGGGCTTTCAATCCGCGGAATTGACCGCATCGATGCAGATCTGTTGCATCGGCCGATAGATGGGTCAACGGACAATACAGACTCCACTTTCGCGGTGGACGCTCTATATCATTCAAAAGACTTGCAATCTCTTTCCCGGCATGAAAAGCCTAACAAAGGTCATGATCGCGCTCGATCGTCACGATCTCGGGTCTTCCGGCTTGCGATGGTTCGGCCGATGTCCCGCTGCCATGGCGGACGAGGCATTTTGCGCCGGGGCCGATGCGGCGTCGCACCGGCGCGGAACACTGGATACTTGCATTTGCAGAACGCGGACGAAACGAAAGCCTCCCTGACGGTTGCGCCCGGCGACGGCGAAACGACCACAACCCTTTTTCTGCAGGGGTTCTGGACGGTTCGCAATGCGCGCCCGCTGAGCGGCGAGATCGATCAGCTGGCCGGACGGCTGAAAGGGCGGGGCGGCACGGCGGTGGTCGACCTTTCCGGGCTGGAGCGGCTCGACACGGCCGGCGCCTGGCTGGTGCGCGAGGTGCAGGCCGAATGCAGGGCTGCCGGTTTCGAGACCGAAGTCGCCGGAATGGATGCGCGCGTTTCCGATCTCATGGAGGCCATTCCGGAAACCTTGCCGGAGCCGGAAAAGTCGGAAACGCCGCGCAAGAGCCTGCCGGAGATCATTCTCGATCCGGTCGGCAGGTCGGCGGTGGCGGGCGGACGCGATGTCTTCCGCGGGATCGGTTTCTTCGGCGCGCTCTTTCTCGGCCTGAAGGCGCTTCTGTCCAGGGGCGGCGGCGTCAACATGGCGGCCATCACGGCGCAGCTCGACCATATGGGCGTGCGCGCCGTACCGATCATTGCGCTGATGTCGTTCCTCGTCGGCGCCATCATTGCCCAGCAAGGCGCCTTCCAGCTCAGCTATTTCGGCGCCGAGCTCTTCGTGGTCGATCTCGTCGGCATTCTGCAATTGCGCGAAATCGGCGTGCTCTTGACCGCGATCATGATCGCCGGACGCTCCGGCAGCGCGATCACCGCCGAGATCGGCGCCATGCGCATGCGCGAGGAGATTGACGCGCTGAGGGTGATGGGCTTCGATCCGGTCTCCGTTCTGGTGTTTCCGCGCATGGTGGCGCTCCTGATCGCGCTGCCGCTTCTGACGATTCTCGCCAACTTCGCCGCGCTTGCCGGCGCGGTGGTGGTGCTCGATGTCTATTCCGGGATCACGCTCGAGACCTTCATGCAGCGCTTCCACGAGGCCGTCGATATGGCGGACGTGATCTCGGGGATGCTGAAGGCCCCTGTCATGGCGCTGATCATCGCCATCATCGCGGCGCTTGAGGGCATGAAGGTCGGCGGCAGCGCCGAATCCCTGGGTCAGAAGGTGACGGCGTCGGTGGTGAAGTCGATCTTCGTGGTGATCCTCGCCGACGGCATCTTCGCCATTTTCTACGCGGCGATCGATTATTGAGGAGCAGGCGGTGAACGGTGAGGTCGACAGCAGAACGGAAGAAGACCGCGAGACCATTCTGAGCGTGCGCGGGCTCACCGTCGGTTTCGGCGGTCCGACCGTGCTCGAAAATCTCGATCTCGACGTCTATCGCGGCGAAATTCTCGGCTTCGTCGGCGGGTCGGGCACGGGCAAGTCGGTACTGATGCGCACGGTGCTGAGGCTGAATGCGCGCCAGGCGGGCACGATCTCGATTTTCGGCAGGGATTTCGACAATCTGAGCTTTGAGGACAGGCTCGCGGTCGATATGCGCGTCGGCGTCCTGTTCCAGCAGGGGGCGCTGTTTTCCGGCCTTACCGTTCTTGAAAACGTGCAGGTGCCGATGCGGGAATATCTCGATCTGCCCAAGGCGATGATGGATGATCTCGCACGGCTGAAGATCGAGATGGTGGGCTTGAGGCCCGAGGCGGCGGAGCGTTATCCCTCGGAGCTTTCCGGTGGCATGATCAAGCGCGCGGCGCTTGCCCGGGCGCTGGCGCTCGACCCGGATCTGGTGTTTCTCGACGAGCCGACGTCGGGGCTTGATCCGATCGGCGCGGCTGAGTTCGATGAACTGATCGGCCGGCTGCGTGACACGCTCGGCCTTACGGTCTATATGGTGACTCACGACCTCGACAGCCTGCACGCCGTATGTGACAGGATTGCGGTGCTTGGAAGGAAGAAGGTGCTGGTCGAGGGAACGCTCGACAAGATGCTCGCCTTCGATGACCCGTGGGTCCAGAGTTATTTCAGGGGCAAGAGGTCCCGCGCTATTTTCGAAAACGCCGCAGATGGCCAAGAACAGCGTTGACGGGCAGGCATGGAAACCAAAGCTAACTATACCATTGTCGGTTTTTTCGTACTGCTGGTGCTGGCCTCGGCCGCCGGCTTCGTGTTCTGGCTGCAGGAATACGGCCGGCAGGGACCGATCGCCGAACTGATCGTGCGCATTCCGGGCTCGGCCAACGGCCTCAGCGTCGGCTCCGCCGTGCGTTTCAACGGCATCCAGGTCGGCTCGATCAAGGCTCTGGAAATTGACCCGGAGGACCCGCGCTTCACCATCGCCCGCACCGAGGTGAAGGCGGATACGCCGGTTCATGACAGCACCACCGCCAAGCTTGAGCTTCAGGGCCTGACGGGAACCGGCTATATCGAACTTGCCGCCAACGGCCAGGACGGACCGAACATCCTGCAGGAAGCGCTGAAGAACGACCAGCCCGCCGAACTGACGGCCGACAAGTCCAGTCTTTCCAACCTGCTGACGACGGCCGACCGGATCATGAAACGGATCGATTCGACGGCGAGCGATGTTCAGACGCTGGTCGAGGACATATCCCCGACGCTGACCAAGACGGTCAGCAATGTCGAGACCTTCACCGGCGCGCTCGCCGACAATTCCGACGAGATCGGCGATTTCCTCGAGACCGTCGGCAAACTGTCGCGCACCGTCGACAGTCTCTCCGGCCGGCTCGAGACGACGGTCGATTCGCTCGACAAGGTGATCAAGGCCGTCAATCCGGACGAGGTCGCAAGCATCATCAACAATGCCAACACGATCACCGCCAATGTCGCCGTCGCTTCCAAGGACCTCGACAATGTGATCGCCAAGTTCGCCGAAGCGGTTGAAAGCTACAGCACCTTCGGCGATCAGGCCTTTGACGTCTTCAAGAAAGTCGATGCCATTGTTTCGGCGATCGACGCCAACAAGGTCGGCACCTCCGTCGACGATCTCGCGGTGGTCATGGCCGACGCCAAGCAGGCCGTGGCCTCGATCCGCGACGTGGCCGACAGCGTGAATTCGAAGACCCAGAACATCGACACGGCGATCGACAATATCAGCGAGCTTTCCGTCAAGCTCAACGAGGCCTCCTCGCGCGTCAATGACGTGCTGGTGAAGGTCGATAACCTGCTGGGATCCGACAATGTCGAATCGCTGTCCGATCAGGCCCGCCAGACCCTGGCTGCGGTGCAGCAGGCCGCCGAAACGCTGAATGCCCGCATCGGGCCGATCACCGCGAACCTCGAGAATTTCTCGGGCTCCGGACTGCGCGATGTCCGCGCGTTGGTGTCCGATACGCGCCGGACGGTCGACAACCTCAACCGGACGATCAATTCCATCAGCAACGATCCGCAACAGTTCATTTTCGGTACGGATACCATGAAGACCTATGACGGTCGCAATCGCTATTGAGGTTCAAGGCCTGGTTGCGCGAATCTGAAAGAGGCCCGCCGAAAGCGCGCCCGGGCGGGAGAAAGTCGCTATCAGGATCTTTGCAATCCGGTTCTTATGCCTTACTTCATTGAAATGAATGGATTAGCAGGTCCCAGGAAGGACGGAAGCATGTTTTTTGCCGCGAGAGAAAAAGCCGGAGCGCTGGTAGGGCCGCTCTTTGCGCTCGGTCTCCTTGCGGCAGGCCTCAGCGGCTGCGCGCTTCGCCCGCCGAGCGATACGTTCGACCTGACGGCACGGGCGGCGAGCCCGGTGACGGCCGAGCGCGCGCGCACGGCGCGGCTCCAGCTGCTGGTGCCGACGCCGTCGGCCATCCAGGTGCTCGACAATCGCGGCATCGTGGTCAGGCTCTCCGGTTCCGAGCTTCGTTATCTGGCGAATGCCCAGTGGAGCGATCTTCTGCCGGCCGTGGTTCAGGCGCGGCTCGTTGCGGGGCTGGAGAACACCGGCCTCTTCGGCGGCGTCGGCATGCCGGGGCAGGGGCTTGCGATCGACTATCAGGTGGTGGTGGAGATCCGCGAATTCGCGATCGACGCGGCGGGGCCGGGGACGGCGGACGTAGTGCTCTCGGTCAAGCTCCTCGATGACCGCACCGGCGTCGTCAGGGCCCAGCGCCTGTTTGAAAGCAGCGTCGGCGTCAACCCGTCCGCTTCCAGCGGCGTGCTCGTTGCCGCCCTCGACAAGGCGTTTGCCGATGTCCAGGCGGACATTGTCAGCTGGATCGCCGCAACGCTCTGAACTCCGCCGCGCGTTCCCGTCTGTCAGATGCGGCGGAAGACCGGGCTTTTGATCCTGTCCTCGTCGGCCCCCGTCAGGAATTTTTCGGTAAAGATTCCTTCTTCGAACAGAAAACCGCGCATCAGCGTGCGGATGGTCGCCTCGATCATCGGCGGCGGCCCGCAGAGATAGGCGGTCATGTCGGCGAAACCGTCGGGAAAGGCGCGCTGCAGCGCCTCATGGATGAAGCCGGTCTCGCCCTGCCACCCGTCGCCGGGGTCGGGTTCGGACAACGCCGGAACGTAGCGGAAATTGCCGTGCTCGGCGGCGAGCGTCTCGAACAGGTCGCGGTAGTAGAGATCCTTCAGGCCGCGCGCGCCGTGGAACAGGTAGACGGGCTCGTCCCAGCCGCTTTCCAGAAGATCGAGCACCATGGATTTCGGGCTGGAAAGCCCGCTGCCTCCGCCGACGAAGATCTGCGTGCCGCCGCGCGAGCGTCGGGTGAAGAATTGACCGTAAGGACCTGTAAACGAAAGATGATCGCCCTCTTTGAGGGTCTCGTGCAGAAGCGGCGTTGCCTTGCCGCCCGGCACCTTGCGCACGTTGAGTTCGATCGTCGCGCCGTCTTGGGGGCTTGAGGCGATGGAGAAGGCGCGCGGGCCCTCGACGCCCGGCACGGTCAGATTGACGTACTGGCCCGGCTGGAAGCGAATCGGCTCGCCGTCGATGGCCAGCCAGATGCCCTTGATGTCGGGGGTGAGGTCAACGATCCTCGTGACCGTTGCCGAGAAGTCGCGGATCGGAATGTGCTCGGCATCCTCATCCTCGTCGATTTCAGCCTCTATCACCACGTCTTCCGTCAGCCGCGCGCAGCAGGCGAGCGTCTTGCCGTCCTCGCGCTCGAAATCCATGAGCGCGAAGGAGGAGGCGTCGGCATGGTCGACCTCACCCTCCAGCACGTCGACCTTGCAGGTTCCGCAAAGCCCGTGGCCGCAGGCATGCGGCAGCCAGATGCCCTGCCTGAGACAGGCATCGAGAATGGTCTGGTCCTCGCGGACCTCGATGGTTTCGCCGATCGGCTCGACGGTCAGCCTGAAGGCCATGGGGCGCCTCCCTCAAATTCTTCTGGAGAACACCCGGTTTCACCGGAAGTGCTCTCCATGCGCGATTGCCTTTGAATGACCGTCCTAGACGGTCGCAACGCCGCCGACGCCGGAAAGGCCCGGCGTCCAGAAACGGATCAGCGACTTGTGGCCGATCCCGTTTTCGGCAAGCGACTTCTCCGGATCGGGATGGGCCTCCTTGCCATCGATCGTCCAGCGCACCGCGCTCCAGTCGATCTTCTCGAAATCGGGATGCATGCCGTAATAGGTCGGCAGGATCTGGCTGAGGATCGCGCCGAAAGGCATGGCCGGCGGCAGGGGAAAGGCGATTGCGGCGCAGAACATCAGATGTTCTTCCCAGTGGATGTAAACAAGCTGGTTGCCGTGGAAATTCTCCAGCCGGTCGCGGATTTCGACCTTTTCGGCATAATCGGGGTCAAGAGCGACAACGCCCATGGTTTCCTCCTTGAAAACGAATGAGACCTTGCCCGGCGCCTCATGCGCCGGGCGGATGCGGCGGGCAGGCCTACTCGGCCGCCACCCGGGCGCGTTCGTTCTGCCATTCCTCCCAGAGCTTCTGGTCGGGCGAGACGGACTGGTCCATGTTGTCGGCGCCGACATTCATGTTGTACCACTTCAAGACGTCGCCGAGATCGGCTCCGCCGCAATGGCCCTGGAAGATCTGGTGTACGGGCAGCCAGGCCTGGGCGTATTTCTCCGGCTCGTGGTCGAATATGTCCTTGCAGCCATCGGAGCAGAAGTGGTAGCGCTCGCCCTTGTAGGTGCTTTCGCGGAACGAGATCGTGTTCGGATCGCCGGGCTCGGTGTAGCCCATGGGTATCTGGCAGCAATTGCAGAGCTGCGGCAGGGCATTGTTGTAGAAGCGCTTGCCGTCCGCCTCCATCTTGCGCCACTGTTCGTAGCGCGGCCGGTAATACTTGTCGAACGTGTCCGGATACTTCTCCGAAAGCCAGCCCATCTCCTGAGCATCCGGCAACCAGGTGTGGAAGGCGGCGGCCTGGGTGTAGTTGTAGAAGATCGACCAGTTCTGGTGCGACAGGTGATCGGCTTCCGCGGTCGCCTGCTCGTGATATTTCGGCGGACGCAGGCCGTAGCGGGCGAGATCCTCGAACAGCGCGCCGCCGGCCTGGACGAAATAGATCTCCCAGGCTTCCTTCCACGACATGATGCGCTTGGGCAGCATGTAGTCCATCATCATCGCGACGAGGCTCAGCACCTTGTAGCCGCGCCAGAACCACTTATCGACCCAGCGCTGCACGATCGGCAGGTTGTCGGGGTGCTGTTCCAGCAGGAACTTGATCACCTCGATGCCGAGCGTCATGTGCCGGCTTTCATCCGACTGGGCGGAAAAGCCGAAGGTCACGGTCGCCATGTCGCCATTATAGGCCGCGCCGGACATGAAGGGAACGAAGAGCAGGTTGGTCAGCACATATTCGAACGCGAAGCCGATCGCGATCATGAACTCGAACGGGCCGGCGGTGCGGGCGTCGTCGAAGAAGGACTTCGGCACGGACAGGTACCAGACCCGGTCATGCATATGCGGGAATTCGTGCAGGCCGTCGAAGAACTTGTTGTAGTGCGAGATCGTGTGGATCTGCGTCTGGGCGTGGCGCAGCTCGTCGAGCGACTGCATCTGCGCGGCAATACGCGGGCCGACGCCCGGAAGCTGGCGGCCGGCATGGGCGAAGCCGCGATGGGCCTGATATTCGAGCGGCGAGACGCCGGTCAGGAACAGCTTCACGGCGTTCAGATAGCGCGCCTCAGAAAGGCCGAGCTGGCCGTTGTTCTGGGCGAAGCTGTCGAGAACGGCGTAGAGCTTGCGCTCCTTTTCCGACTGGAATTTCCAGTAGGCGTCCATGGTGAGGCGGAAGGGATCCTGCCACTTGTCCCAGTCGCGGATCTTGATGCCCTCGAAGGTCGCCTCGGGGAAGACCTTGTCCATCGGCTGATAGGTGGTCTGCCAGTCAAGGCCGCGGGTGAGAAGCGCGTAGCGCTGCTTGAGGCCGAGTTTCTTTGCCATTGTCTTCTTTCCCCTCTCAACGGTTCCAGGAGAGGGCGAAATAGTCATCGTCCTCGTCCAGATTGCCGGCCATGGAAATCATGGTCATGTGAATTTCCTGCGGATCCCATTCGCGCCCGAGCTTCTCGGAAACGGTGGAGGCGCGGATGACGAGGTCGCCGGCGCGGTCCAGCTTCAGCGCGCCGGGCATGGAGAGCGTTTCCACGCCCGGATTGTCCTGCCGGATCGCGTCCGCGATCATCCGGCCGTCATTGGTGTCCTGGAGCGTGATCGATACGAGCTGTGCCATGTCGGTTCTCCTTCAGGCGGCAAGGCCGAGGCGACCGGCGCGGCCGTCGAGCTCGGAAACGAGGTCGGCAAGCGCCGGCTTTCCGGCGTCGCCCAGAACATGCGCGGCAAGCGGCGCCAGCGCCTCGGCCGTGCGGTCGCGCCAGAAGCGATACCATTCTCCAAGCAGATGCGTATTGGCGTCGCTCTCCTCGGCGGCCCGGCGGATCACCGCATCGGCCCAGCGGCTCTGGTCGGCAAACCATTCGACCATGAACTCGGTCACCATGGAGACGGCGGTTGCCCCATGCTTCTGGCCTTCCTCGTCAAACGCCGTATAGACCAGCGGGTAGAGAAGTCCGTCGATGGCGATGTTCTGCGCCACGAACAGCTCGAACCAGTCCCTGACCACCAGCGTGTCCTCGACCAGGCGGCGCATGCCCTGCCAGTAGGGGGCGTCCAGCCATTTCTCCTTGGCCGCGTCGAGCGCCTCGCCCGTGCCGCCGGCCATGTCCATGCCGATCTGGCCGATCAGTTGGGCGATGCCGAGCTGGTCGCCGGCCGCAAACATCGACGGCGCCGTCACCGCCGTGCCGTAGCCGCGGTCGCAGATCTGCGTGGCGTTCATATTGGCGCCCCAGGCGACATGTCGAAGCGGCAGGAGGTAGTCCTCCACCTTCTGCCGCCATTCCGGCTCGATCTTGTCCAGCAGGCGGCGCTTCTCGACGAAGTCGATATTGTGCTGGGCCGCCTCGCGCATGCCGGCGCGGGAGATGTTGTAGGTGGCGTAGTAGAACTGGCGCGGATCGCGCAGCGCATACCAGTCGGCCATGGCGATGGCGGTGCGGCGCGGATCGTAAAGCTCCATCTCCGGCTCCCAGAAAGGCCGGTAGTGGAAATGCGCCGTGGCCTGAACGTCCAGCATGCCCTCTTCATAGCGGCTTGCCGGACGGTCCTCGCCGAAGCGGCGGGCGATATGGCTGAATGTCTGGCGGCGCGGCGTCAGCTTCAGCGTCTTCAGATCGATGGACAAGGGTTCTCCTCCCCGTTTGCCTGATTTACTGGGTGCAATTCTCTTCAGCCGCGGCCGGCGGGCGCGGCTCGATAGAGCCCGGCGGTGCGGGCCCTGATGGCTTCGAGCGATACGACCTCGCCGTTTTCATCCGGCAGGATCTCGGCCTCGCAACGCTCGCAGAACTCGGCAAATGCCGCATCCGGCATCACCAGTTCCACGCTCAGCGTCTCGTCGTTCAGGATGAATTCGAATTCGATGAAGCGGTCGAGCTGACGGCCAAGCACGCGGACAAAGGCCTTGCCGAGACGGGGGCCCGATCCGCTGATCAGGGGCCGGTCGTCTTCCGGCACGATGAAGGTGTCGAGCGCGGAAAGCGAACCGCAGCCGCCCTTTTTCCCGCAGGCGCCGCATCCCGTGCAGCCGCCACCGGCGACCGCGAATGAAAGATCCGTCTCTGTCATGTTTCCTCCCAAGCGACGGCGCCGCTTTCAACGGCTGGCTGTGCTCCTCACGCGACAGCCCGCATCGCAGGAAAAATAAGAGCGCATTGCGCCCAGACAGTCAACAAAAATATCGTTATTATTTTTTTATATCGTTTTATATATATTTATATCGCTATTATTTTTGAATGTCGCTAGCGAGCTGGGCCGAAAATCCAGATCAGTTTTCGGAGAGCGTTATGCGTCGATCCAATAGGTCACGGCGTCCTTTGTGCGACCGGATGGACTCACGGCGCCCCGGGATGGAGGCCGGCGCCGGAGGGCGCCGTTTCCCGACAAAATGCGATTGCGCGGAAAAGCGTGTTGCGCCCGGCGCGGCGTATCTCTCCAGCCCTGCCGCCAAGCATCGGGGCGGCTGGAGAAACTTTCATTTATGGAAAATTCTTATAATTCAGCGCACTATGAGGCGCAGCCGAAAAATCGGATCAGCCAGTACATCGGCCCTGGTGGCATCCGTCTCCACGAGTCTCCAAGGCCGAAAGGTTCATCCGCCGGAGCCGGTCTTGCGCTGGAGAGCGTAGTATTCGCGTTTCTGGCGGTACATTTCCGCATCGGCGCGGCGGACCGCGGATTCGATCGTTTCGCCCGTCTCGCAAATGGCGATCCCGGCGGAAATGCTGATCGGGGCATCGGCATAGAACTGGTTGTTGACCTTCAGCACCTTGTGGATTTCCTCGAGCGCCACCTCGGCCGCCTCATAATCCGCTCCGGGCATCAGCACGGCGAACTCGTCGCCGCCGATGCGGGCGGCGCAATTGGGCTGGCAGACCGATTCGTTGAGAACCTCGCCAAGCCTGCGCAGCAGGCTGTCGCCGGCGTCGTGGCCCAGCGCGTCATTGGCGTCCTTCAACCCGTTGAGATCGATGATCAGCACGCCGATGGGACGGAAGTTCTTGCGCTCAAGCCGGTTGATCTCCTCGGTGTAGAAGGAGCGGTTGTAGAGCTTGGTCAGAACATCGTGGCGCCCCAGATATTCGAGATAGGCCTCGGCCTTCTTGCGCGCGGTAATGTCGGTGAGCGAGACGAGAACGAGAGACCAGTCCTCCTCGTGACCGGGAAAAACGGAAAACTGCAGCAGGACATAGCGCTCGGAACCATCCAGGGCATAATTCATCACCTCATGGGTGTGCAGCAGGCGGCCCTCCCACAGGTCGATCAGCTGCTCGCGGAAATGGTCCTCGACATCGTCGCGAAACACCGCATGCTGGTTTTGCAGCAGGACCTGCCGGTTTGGCGCGCGGAACATGTCGAGCGTCGCCTGGTTGACGTCGATGACCCGGATTTCGCTCAGGCACTGGCGCACGAATTCGGGGTGCACGTCCATGAACACCCTGAGATCGACGATATGGCGGGCGCGCAGATCATCGAGCATGACCCGGATGCGGGAGAAATCCTCGACCCAGAGCGAAACCGGCGAATGTTCGAACAGGCCCTTGGCATAGAGCGACTGACGGCGTTCCCGGCGGTGAGCGTCCTCGCGCTCGGTGACGTCCTCCGTTGCCAGGAGAACGTAGTCGAGCGTTTTCTCGTGGCCCGGCATCACCTGGCCGCGCAGCTGCACGTCCAGACGCTTGCCGGAAAGCGTGTAGTTGACCGTGTAGCTGGTGAAGTTGGACTTGCCCTCGAACAGCTGGGTCAGTTCGTCGATATGGGTCTCCAGCATGTCGTCGCGGAAGACCGCGGTGATATTGTCGACGAGATGGGCCGTGTCGCGCGCTTCGAACAGCTCGAGCGTCTTGCGGTTCACCTTCACCACACGGATGGCCCTGGCGCATGCGGCAACGCGGGATATGTCGGCGCGGAGAAAAGAGGCGATATCCGTGACGCCTTCGGCGCGCCATGCGTCGAAAAGGGCTTTCACCGCGCTGAAATCCTCGACCCACATGGCGATCGGGGCCAGCTCGAACATCTCGTTTTCGAGAGAACTGTTGTTCAAGGTTCTGCTCATTCTTTTCAATAAAGCCTTTCTCAGGCGACCTGGCGACATTGCGTGCGGGCAGGGCTGTGCCCGCACGCAATGTCAAAGCGGCGATCCTATAGCGATTTCGCCGTTCTGCAAAGCAGGCGAGGGCGCGCCGCCGCCGCTCGTCACCGCCCGAGCCGTCCCGGCGCCAACGTCACGAAAGCCATTCCCGTATTGATTACCGAAGCGTATGATCGGACACAATAGAAGGGACTTCATATTTGAACAGCAGACGCACCCTCCGGATATGCCTGGCCGCGGCCTTTTCCCTTGTCTTTGCCTGCGCGCAGGCGCGCGACGCGGCCATTGTCGTGACCGAATCAGGGCTCTACGGCATCGACGGCCGGACGCGTTTCGATGCCGAGGCGGTCCGCCGGGCCTTGCCCGGCATGGAGGTCCGCGCCGAGCGGCGGGAAGGCGAAGGCGGCCTCTATTCCGTTCTCATCGCCGCCCGGGAGGGCGTCGATATCATCACCCTTTACGGCGCAGAGACGGTGGTGCGGGCCGACATCGTCTCCGCCGACGCCGCAACCGGCGGGGGCGCGCGGATCGGCGATCCTTTTTCGGCGGTCTTTTCCGGGAGTGATGCGCGCTACTGCGAACCGGGCATGGAGGTGTTCTCGGGCACGGCGGTCTGTCTTGCGCCGGGCAGCGACCAGATCGCGCTGATTTTTGGCGGACGGGGCGAGGGGCCCGACGGCATGTTGCCGGAGCAGACCGCGCTGAACGGATGGCGGCTTGAGATGATCATCTGGAACGCCAAATTCTGAAGCCGCAGCGCCGCCAAGGCTTGATTTTTATTGCCCGGCAGAGAAAATGACGTAAGAAGGGCATCAGAATTCGACGCGCCGCGCGGCGCATGAAACCAATCGGAGCAGTTAGGATGTCGGCGAAGATTTACCGTCCCGCCAGAACGGCAATGCAGCAGGGCCAGGCCAAGACCCACCAGTGGGTGCTGGAATTCGACCAGCAGACGCCGCGCACGATCGACCCCCTGTTCGGCTATACCTCGTCTTCCGATATGCTGCAGCAGGTCAAGCTGCGGTTCGACAGCCAGCAGGAGGCCGAGGCCTATGCGCGCCGCCACGGGATCGCCTATCGCGTGATCCAGCCGAAGGAGACCAAGGAAAAGGTCGTTTCCTACTCCGACAACTTCAAGCCGGACCGCGTGCAGCCCTGGACGCACTGACGCAGGCGTCTTTGCAAGCCGCACTTACCCGCCCGGACGTCAAGCCTGCCCGCGGCCTTTCGCGCGGCAACTCCGGTCAACTGGAGCGCGTCCAGGAAAAGTGGAGACCGGTTTTCCTCCCGGACGCGCGGAAAAAGGCTAGGGCGTGGTCGCGATTCGAGGAAGCCGGACATGCTCCAGCCCCAAGGCCTCTCGCGTTGCCGGCAAATCTTCCCGGAGACGACCCGCAGAAAGCTTGTCATTTACGACGGGATCAGGCATTCATGCCGCCCGCGAGCACCAAACGGCCCCTTAGCTCAGCTGGATAGAGCACCGGCCTTCTAAGCCGACGGTCGCAGGTTCGAATCCTGCAGGGGTCGCCAATCTTTTCAAGGGTTTAGGATTTTTCTTGTTTGGGTATCTAGCCAGTTTACAGGTTGGTTTACTATTATTGTTTTGTTTCTGTTCTTTTTAACCCTGTACCTCGATCTTTCCTTGAAATGGCTCACGCTGATCGGCTCTCGCGATACTTTCACCCGATTCACTGTTGCGTTTCATTTTCTAGCGACTAAGCGAGAGTAAATTAGATTGGCTGCGTGGCGCACTTCTGGATTGCTATCAAGCAACAGCCTTTCACCACGGACGGCGGCCAGCAACGCCACATAAATTGGGGAGTAGCGTTCTGAAAAACGATTGGCTTTGAACCACGCAATCAGTTCCTCCCCCAAGTTTTTGGCGATTACGATCCGAATAAGGCGCTCGATATCCTCGCTAAAGTCAAAGCCTCCTCTATCCAGGCTGTTGATTTCCACTGAGAAGTGACCCGGCGTTTCCGTCGAGATTTGACCCTCCTTTATGTATGTTTCGGGTTGATGGTTTCGGTCAAGTTCCTGCTTTTCTCCTTTGTGTTTTTGCGCTCCTGCGCTGAGCTGTTTTTGAATCGGAAGCTGTCGTTTCCGGTTTCGAGGATGTGGCAATGGTGCGTGAGCCGGTCGAGAAGCGCCGTTGTCATCTTGGCGTCGCCGAAGACGCTGGCCCATTCGCTGAAGCTGAGATTGGTGGTGATGATGACGCTGGTGCGTTCGTAGAGCTTGCTGAGCAGGTGGAAGAGCAATGCACCGCCAGACGCGCTGAATGGCAGGTATCCCAGTTCATCGAGGATGACGAGATCGGAATGGACGAGCCGGTTGGCGATCTGCCCGGATTTGCCCTGGGCCTTCTCCTGTTCGAGCGCATTGACCAGTTCAACGGTTGAGAAGAACCGAACCCGCTTGTGGTAATGCTCGATGGCCTGCACGCCGATTGCGGTGGCGATGTGGTTCTTGCCAGTGCCGGGTCCGCCGACGAGGACGATGTTGTTGGCCTCATCGAGGAAGTCGCAGCGGTGAAGCTGACGGACCAATGCCTCATTGATCTCGCTGCTTGAGAAGTCAAAACCATTCAGGTCGCGATAGGCTGGGAAGCGGGCAGTCTTGAGCTGATAGGCAACGGATCGGACCTCCCGTTCCGCCGTCTCAGCTTTGAGAAGCTGCGACAGGATGGGAATGGCGGTCTCGAATGCCGGCGATCCCTGTTCGGTCAGTTCACCCACAGCTTGGGCCATGCCGTGCATCTTCAATTGCCTGAGCATGATGACGATTGCACCGCTTGCTGGATTATGACGCATGGCGGACCTCCGTCTTTCTCAGAGCATCATAACGTTCGACATTGGCCTTTGGCTCGTTGGTGAGCGTCAGGGCCTGTGGCGCATCGATAGTGGGTGGCGTGAATGATTTGCCGTCGACGAGGCGGTGAAGCAGATTGAGAATGTGGGTCTTGGTGGGAACGCCGGACGTCAGCGCCATGTCGACGGCCGAGAGCACCACCTGTTCGTCGTGCTGCAAAACGAGAGCGAGAATGTCGACCATCTCACGATCACCACCCGGCTTCCTGAGCAAATGTTGCTGCAGTGTCCTGAGGGCTTCGGGAAGCTCGGTGAAGGGAGCGCCATTGCGTAGAGCGCCGGGCTTTCGCTGCACGACAGCCAGATAATGCCGCCAGTCGTAGACGGTTTGCCCGGGTCCCTCGTGTGACCGGCTGAAGATGCGTGTGTGCTCGCAGATGATCTGGCCTTCCGCAGCGACGACGACACGATCCGGATAAACCCGAAGGCTGACTGGCCGGTTGGCGAAGGATGCCGGGACTATCCTGATTTTTGTGCTCTGGCGTGGTAACTGCTCTTTGAGGAGACCCACGTATGAGCATCGACAAAGAACTCTTGGACCGCCTGATGCAAGGGCGCTCGCCCGGTGATCTTTTCGGCAAGGACGGTATCCTGTCCGAACTGACAAAAGCGCTGGCCGAACGCGCCCTGAGCACCGAGATGGACGTCCATCTTGATGAGGAACGGGCTGAGGCTGTGCCCGAAGGCCATAACCAGTCGGCAAACCGTCGCAATGGCTCCAGCAGCAAGACGGTGACCACCGACAGCGGCAAGGTGGTCCTCGACATTCCTCGTGACCGCAACGGCACCTTCGATCCGGTGCTGATCGCCAAATACCAGCGCCGCTTTCCCGATTTCGACCGCAAGATCATCTCGATGTATGCCCGGGGCATGACAACGCGCGAGATCCAGGGGCATATCGAGGAAATCTACGGCGTCGAGGCCTCGCCCGGCCTGATTTCCGCGATCACCGACAGCGTGATGGATGAGGTCACGGCATGGCAGAACCGCCCTCTGGAGCCCTGCTATCCGATCGTCTTCATGGACGCGATCCGGGTCAATATCCGCAGCGACGGCGTGGTCTCCAACAAGGCGGTGTTCGTGGCGCTGGCCATTCTGCCGGACGGCACGCGCGACGTGCTGGGCCTGTGGTTCCAGGCCAATGAAGGCGCCAAATTCTGGGCCAGCGTGCTGGGCGACTTGCGCAATCGCGGTGTCTAGGACATCCTGATCGCCGTCGTTGACGGCCTCAAGGGCTTTCCGCAGGCTATCGAGGCCGCCTTTCCGAGAACACAGGTTCAGACCTGCATCGTCCATCTCCTGCGCCATTCCATGAACTTCGCCAGCTACAAGGACCGCAAGGCCGTCGCCAAGGCGCTCAAGACGGTTTACACCGCCGTCAATGTCGAGGCGGCGGAACAAGCGCTGGCGACGTTCGAGGACAGCGATCTGGCCAGGCGCTATCCGGCGATCGTGCCGAGTTGGCGGCGGGCCTGGAACGAGGTCATCCCGTTTCTCGACTATCCGCCAGAGGTGCGCAGGCTGATCTACACGACGAATCCCATTGAGGCTCTGAATTCGAAAATCCGCCGCGCCGTCAGAACCCGCGGCCATTTCCCGAGCGATGAGGCAGCGGCCAAGTTGATCTATCTGGCCCTCAATGCTACCTCAACCGAGTGGAAGCGTTCAGTGCGAGAATGGCACGCCGTCAAAAGCCAGCTCGCAATCATGTTTGAAGAACGTTTTCCTATGTCCTGAAACAGCGCCAGGGCACAAAATTCTAGACAGTCTCTTTTTCGATCAGACGTCCCTGACCGGCGAACACCTTCACCGAAAGCTCGCGGCTATATTCGCCGGCCATGGCGCTCTTCACGCCTTTGATGATGGCCGCGATCGGGCTGCCATCGTTTTCGAACTGCTCGGCACAATATTGAACCCGCACACCGGCGCGCTTGCAGATATATTCGTAGTAAGCGCTCTCGTCCGTGTCCTGAAAACGGCCCCAGCGGCTCACGTCATAGACGAGGATTATCTCGAATGTAGCGCGGCCCTCCGTGACGTCCTCAATCAGGCACTTGAAGGCATCGCGACCATCGACGCTGAGCCCGCTTTTTCCTTCGTCAGCGTAGGTTCGGACGATCTCGATTCCGCGTGCTTCGGCATACTGTCTGATCGCATAGGCTTGGTTTTCCGTCGAATACTTCTGATGGTCAGTTGACATGCGGACGTACTCGGCAGCCCGAACAGGCCGTTCCGGCTTTGGTCGATCATCGTCGTAAGGCTCTCGTTTGGTCAAAATTCGCCCTTCTCTGTTTCGGATTGCGGTGATTAGGGCGATCAATCGCCGCAGCGACGAACGGGCTTCTGCCGTCACTCCGCAGTGTTGCCAGTCTAATTGTAGAGGAAGCGGAAGATGTTGCAGAAAAAGGGCAGGAGATTACCAATCTGGAAAGGCGTCCTCGGTGGGCGTGAGGTTTACGCTCAGACTGTTGCGGAACTGCTCCGCAAGGAGCATGGCGATAGTCATCGGGCCGTCAAGCAACTCATGCGTCAGACCGACGCAAGCGAAAGGACCGTAAAGCACTGGCTTTCAGGGCAACACGGCCCGGATACCGTATATTTCCTGCGTCTCGTGGTCTCATCACCTGTCATTCGGGCCTTTGTTATTGGCCTGATCGAAGGACCGGCGTCGAGGCGGATACCCGATCCGGTAGATCGATATTCTCTGGCGACAGCAAAGGATGCCTATGCTGTTGGCGAAGCCGCTCTCGATCCGTCAAACCGCAGAAATCCGCAAAATGACCCTGAAAATGACCCTGATTGTGACCCAATAAATGTCCCTGAAACGATAGAATTGAATGAGCGGCAGCACTGGTTCTTAGCGCGCATCGGGGAGGGGGGGCGATGCGGTGCTACTGAAATCATGGCGACGTGGAAGGTGAGTTTGAAGACGGCACGCAGGGACATTCGAGGCCTTCAGCAGGCTAACCTGCTGGTGTATGTGGGTTCTCGTCGAAAGGGGCGTTATCGTCCAACTCAAAGGTAGTTGGCCTAGGGGCGAAATTCTGACGGCCTATGCCGGCATGGCGATGAATGGCTTCTGCAACCACGTTTTCACTTTGGTGGCCAAATCGTCAGCTTCGCGCCGCCATTTTGGTCACTAGAGATGCACGCGCTGCGGCCCGAAAGCTGCCATTAATTCGCGATTATGCGGATGGCTGTCCGGCGCCACGGTTGCGTTGTTATCGCGGTCGACTGCGACTCACATCATCGGACAATCTAAGGTAAGCTACGCCCGCGCATGCTTGCGCGCGAGACGCCGTCGTGATCGGTAATGAACGGCAGATATGGGGGTAGTATGAAATTGGTACGTGATGCTCGAACGCTCAAGAGCAAGGCGATCGAGTCACTCCGGACCGCAATGACCGCGTTCAACAGCTACGACGACGCCGGGCGTGTCACAACGGTTCTTATGCACAGTCAGCACGCCTGCGAAATGCTCCTGAAAGCTGTTCTTGTTCAAGGTAAGACGAAGGTGTTTGACAAGGGCAGCGGCAAATCAATCGGCTTCGAGAAGTGCCTCGGCCTTTGTCAGGGGCACCATGGCCTCACGGCTGACGAGGCTGGCATAATGCGCGCGATCGATGCCCAACGGGACGCTGCGCAGCACTGGTTCGTCTTTGTTTCGGAGGACTTGCTCTACATGCAAACGAGGGCGCTGATTACCGCGTTCGACGCCTATCTAAAACGTAAGTTGGACACGGTTCTGCAGGATCACATACCGCCCCGCGTTTTGCCCATTTCAACAATACCGCCGGGCGACTTCGAATTCTTAGTCGATAAGGAATTCAACTATGTGAATGATTTGCTTCAACCTGGCCGTCGTGCGCGCGACGAGGCGCGTGCCCGAATCCGCGCTATGCTTGCGATGGAGGCGATAGTAACGGACGAAGTCGAGATCTCTGAACGAGACATCAACCGGATCGAGAAAGCGATCCGTGGCGGCGCCGAATTCGCCGCCGTGTTCCCGCGCCTAGCAACCGTTGGCACTACAACGGAGGGTGAAGGGGTAAACCTAGTGGTGCATTTTACGAAGAAGTTGGGTGCGCCGGTTCATTACGTTGGCGGCGACGATCCGGCAGCGGCAGCCGCCGTCCGAGAGGTCGATCTGCGTAGAAAGTTTCACCTCCAGCGAAACGAACTCGCAACAAAGGTCGGCTTAACCCAACCGAAAGCAAAGGTACTTCGCGCCCATCTCGGTATTGATGACGATCCGAGTTGCTGTCACGTTTTTGAGTTTGGATCGCAGAAAATTCCATGCTTTTCGGACAACGCTACGCGCCGGATGCAGGAGGCGCTTCCGAATGTCGATATGGCAGATCTTTGGGCCAACCGGAAAGGCTGAAAGACCTTAACTGCAATTTACCATTTGGAACCAGAGAGGTCCGATGCCTTGCCTAGAGGATCAATCCGCCCACGGGTCGCGATCCTCATCGTCCGGCCAGTAGCCATCACTGTCATCGCCATAGGGCAGGGTCGGCTTCTCCCAGTTGTCCTCGCCCAGAGAACGTCCGCTTAGCCCACTTTATTGCTACAAGTTGCCTGACGGTTTACGGCCCCGTTTCTGTCCGTCCGCAACGCGCCTCCGTTTCGGACATAGAAATCGTCTCCTCGTGTGCCCGAAAGCGGACATGTCTCCATGGCGACTTCAGTCGCCAGTGCGCCAGAAGCAACCCTTGCGGATGCGCGCGAAAAGTTGGAGGATTGGCGTAAGCACTATAATGAGGATCGTCCTCATTCGGCGATCGGATACAACGTCCCGATCGCGTTGCATAATCCCGGTGGCGCTGCCAGCCCGCCATCGTGATCAGAGCCGGAAAAATCTAACATCCGGCGGTCCAATAAATGGGCGCACTGCACATGATTGAGCAAACTCTACCTCAGAACGAGGGACTATGCGGTGGTACGCCAAGCTCAATAACCCGCCGCTTCGAGGTCGAAGCTGCGGAAACGCAGAGAGGATGCTCGATCAATTGCGCTTTCAGTCGACCTGATACAGTCGCAAAGGCAAGGTCGGTGTCCCGCTGTGTTGCAGGATGTGCTGGCGGAACTTCTCCGTCACAGCACCCCCAATGCAATGACCGACAGCAGGATGTAGCGGCCGGCCTTGGCGATCGTCACAAGAAGCAGGAAGCTCCAGAGCGGCTCGCGCAGCACGCCGGCTGCCATGGTCAGGGCATCGCCAACGACCGGGGCCCAACTGAGAAGGAGGCTCCAGCGGCCCCATCGATGATACCAGCATGTCGCCCGGTCGAGGGCCTTCTCGCTGACTGGGAACCATCGCCGTTGCCGGTACCGCTCGATCCAGCGTCCGAGCGCCCAGTTGACGGCGGAGCCGAGCACGTTGCCGATCGTGGCGACGACAATCAGCAGGACAGGTGGTTGCTTGCCGAGAACCAGCAATCCGACCAGGGCGGCTTCCGACTGGGCAGGCAGGATTGTTGCTGCGACGAACGCAATTGCGAAAAGCCCGGCGAGTGAGAACAACGCATCCACATTTCTGGTCAACGCGGGTGTGGCCATGCACCGGGCGTACCTAAGGCATTCATCTTAATGGCAAGCGCCGCCCGGAGCACCGCGCCGGCGTCTTTAGCACGATCAAAGTGTGGCTGGCCATTCGCAAGAGATGCCCGCCGCCTTGGCGGGGAAGCGGGCAGTCTGATCCATGGCGCACATCAACGATGAAAGCATCGTGTGAGCGCCCCATCTGCCGGGACGCCCGTCCGACTCATGCCTGAACCGCTTCAGATCGATCCGTCGTAGTCCAGGTAGGCCATCATGCCGCTCGCCATATGATAGAGGTGATGGCAGTGGAAGGGCCAGCGGCCGGAATTGTCGGCGGTAAAGGCGATGTCGACGGTCGCCATCGGCGGCACATAGACGGTATCGCGCACCGCGCCCTCCAGCACCCTGCCATTGATACCGACGACCCGGAAGTGATGGCCGTGCAGATGCATCGGGTGGCCCATCATCGACATGTTGGTCATGGAAAGCCGGATGCGGTCGCCGCGGCGCGCGCGCATCCGGTCCGCGCCGCCGATCCGCCAGTCATAGCCGGACATGCTGCCGGAAAGGACGAGATCATAGGCGCGGGATTCCGGGCCGGTCTCGACGGGGAAAGGGCTGCGGAGCCGGCTTTCCAGCGAGAAATCCAGCACTGGCCCGTCTTCCGCTCCGAGACCTGGAACCCGGGTGACGGCCGCGCCGCGTGTCGCCAGGACGATGCCGGTCCGTTCGCGCGCGCCTTCGCGTAGTGCCAGAACCGGAAAGGCGCCGCCTTCGGCCGGTACGTCGAGCATGATGTCGAGGCGCTGGCCCATCGATATCCCGAAGCGCATGCCGGAGACGGGTTCGACCGGTTGGCCGTCGACCGCCGCCAGACGGCCGGGGAGTATGCCGGTGTCGATGGTGAAATTGGTTGCGGTGGCGCCATTGATGATCCGCAGGCGCACCAGGCCGCCCTTGTCGACGGCAAACACCTCCGGATCGTCCAGCGTCCGGTCATTGGCGAGGTAGGCATCGTAGTCGATGTCGTTCAGGTCCATCTGCATTCCGGGCATCGCCATGCCGGGTATGCCGGACATGTTCTGCCCCTGCATCATCATGGCGTGGCCGCCCATCATTCCGCCATGGCCTACGCCCGCTTTCAGATCGACCAAAAGTTCCTCGGGCGAGCGGAACGAGAAGTCGTGAAGCAGCACGACAACGTCTTGAACATCGGCCTTTCTGTCCTCTTGCGAAAGGACAATCAGCGGCGCGGCCAGCAGGTTCTGTTCCTGAAGCGTATGGGCATGCATCCAGTGCGTGCCGCCGGCGGCGAGCGGGAAAGTGTAGCGGCGCTCCTGCCCCGGTTCGATCATCGGCGCCGGATTGTCGGGCACGCCGTCCATCTCCCATGGCGGCGTCAGGCCATGCCAGTGAACGAGGGTCGCTTCTGTGCTGTTGTTTGCAAGGCTGACATCGAAGGGGCTCTCCGCCTCAAGGGTGAGGCCGGGCTTGCCGTCGGGCCCGACAAGGCCGAAGACGCTGGCGGACCGGCCGTTCACCTCGATCGTGCGGTTGGTGATCTGAAGGTTGATGGGCCTCCGTTGCGCCCGCGCGGGGCTGGCCCAGGTGATAGGCAGGCCGGAGCCCAAGGCCGCCGCGCCAAGCGCGAGGCTCTGCATGAATTGTCTGCGATACATGATCGTTCTCCCGATGGCCGGTCGTCGGACCGGCATTGTCACATGAAGGATGGCCGGCATGGCCGGCAGTTCATGCGCGCAAGCGGGGAGGCTCGAAATCGGGTGGGACGGGTTGGCCTTTCAGGCGCGCGGAGAGATCGAGGAAGACGAGGTCCCTGATAACGCGCGTGAGAAGGCCCGAAGGCTGCCCCGACGTGATGCCGGCCTGCAGGCCGCAGACTGCGGGGCAGCACTCCTTTGCGCCGTCGTCAGTCCGGTGGTCCATGTCATGCAGGGCACTGGCGGGCTGCGCGTGGTGCATTGCGACTTCCGGCGTCGTCGCGCAATGCCTGGCGGCGCTGCTGGCCACGGAGGGCGGAAGCACGCCGAGAAGCATGGCCGTGACAATGCACAGCACCTTCACCGCCGCTCTCATTTTCCGCAGAAGCGTCATATGCAATCCATTCTCCGCCACCGGAAACCTTCTGCGCCCCGGCGACCTGAAGACAATGCGGGTCGATCATGGCCGATCTTGGGCTGTGTTCCGGCGTGCTGCGGGTCCCGACGCATAAACAACATCCTACAGCTTCGTCGCCCGCAGCCTCAGCGCATTGCCGATGACCGAGACCGAGGACAGGCTCATCGCCGCGGCCGCGACGATCGGCGACAGCAACAGGCCGAAGAAGGGGTAGAGTATCCCGGCGGCAAGCGGCACGCCCGCGGTGTTGTAGACGAACGCGAAGAACAGGTTCTGGCGGATATTGGCCATCGTCGCCACCGCAAGGTGACGGGCGCGTACGATGCCGGTCAGGTCGCCCTTGACCAGGGTGATGCCGGCGCTCTCGACTGCGACATCCGCGCCGGCGCCCATGGCGATCCCGACATCCGCGGCCGCGAGGGCTGGCGCATCGTTGACGCCGTCGCCCGCCATGGCGACCGCGCTGCCATCGCGGCGCAGGCGCTCGATCAAGTCGTGCTTGTCCTGCGGACTTACCCCGGCATGGACCTCGTCGATCCCGAGCGTCCGCGCCACAGCTTTCGCGGTCGCCTCGGCATCCCCGGTCGCCATCACGATGCGCAGGCCCGCCTCGTGCAGCGCGCGGATCGCATCCGGCGTGGTGTCCTTGATGCGATCGGCAACCGCGACGATGCCGGCAGCCTGGCCATCGACGGCGACGTACATGGCGGTCTTGCCCTTGCCCTGAAGCGCTGCGACGCGTTCCCGCAGGGCGCCGACATCGATGCCTTCCGCTTCCATCAGCGCGGCGTTTCCAAGCGCCGCCTTGCGTCCGTCAACCGTTCCCGTCACGCCCTTGCCGGTAACGGCATCGAAATCGCTGCTTACGCGTTCCGGCGCGTCCGCCTCCCGTGCGCCGGCGACAATCGCTTCGGCGAGAGGATGCTCCGAGCCGCGCTCCAGCGCTGCCGCAAGCGAGAGCAATTCCATTCGGTCGAAGCCGTCCCGCGGTTCGGCATCGGTAAGCGCCGGTTTGCCCTCCGTCAGCGTGCCGGTCTTGTCCACCACCAGCACGTCGACCTTGGAGAAGCGCTCCAGCGCCTCTGCGTCGCGGATCAGCACGCCCGCATTCGCACCCCGCCCGGTGGCGACCATGATCGACATCGGCGTGGCAAGTCCCAGCGCGCAGGGGCAGGCGATGATCAGCACCGAAACCGCCGCGACGAAGGCATAGGAGAGGGCGGGCGAGGGGCCGAACGCCAGCCAGGCCAGAAAGGCGATCACCGCGACCGCGACCACGGCCGGCACGAAATAGGCTGCCACCCGGTCCGCCATCGCCTGGATCGGCGCGCGCGATCGCTGTGCCTTGGAGACCATGTCGACGATCCGGGAGAGCGTCGTCTCCGCGCCGACGCTTTCGGCGCGCATCAGGAAGCTGCCATTCTTGTTGAGCGTGCCGCCGGTCACCGGCTCGCCCTCGCTCTTTTCAACCGGCACAGGCTCGCCGGTAATCATGCTCTCGTCGACCGACGAGCGGCCTTCGGTGACGACGCCGTCGACCGGCACGCTCTCGCCGGGCCGCACGCGCAGCACGTCGCCCGCCTGCAGCGTTTCGACGGGCACATCCTCCTCACCGCCATCGGCGACCTTGCGCGCGGTCTTCGGCGCGAGATCCAGCAGCGCCCGGATCGCGTCGCCCGTGCGTTCGCGTGCTGCAAGCTCCATCACCTGGCCGATCAGCACCAGCACGAGAATGACGGCGGCGGCTTCGTAATAGACCGGGGCCATGCCCATGGCGTCGCGCATTGCCGCCGGAAAAAGGCCGGGCGCGACGAGCGAGACGACGGAGAACAGATAGGCCGCCCCGGTTCCAAGTGCGATCAGCGTCCACATATTGGGGCTTTTGTTGACGATCGAGGCCCAGCCGCGCTGGAAGAACGGCCAGCAGATCACCATGACTGGCGTCGCCAGCGCGAATTGCAGCCAGCCGAACAGCGTGTGGCCGAACCAGTCCGCAAAGGGCAGACCCAGATGGCTGCCCATCTCCAGAATGAAGACGGCAAGCGCCAGCGGCGCGGCGATCATCAGTCTGCGCTTGAAATCGACATATTCAGGATTGGGTCCGGCATCGGCGGAAGGCGTCATGGGTTCAAGCGCCATGCCGCATTTCGGGCAATTGCCGGGGTGATCACGCACGATCTCGGGATGCATCGGGCAGGTATAGAGCGTGCCCTCAGGCTGCGCTTCGGCCTCTGCGTGCTCGGCGGTGTAGTGCTCCGGATCGGCTTCGAACTTCGCCTGGCAACCGTTGGAGCAGAAGTAATAGTTTTCGCCGCCGTGTTTGACCACATGGCTGGTGCTGGCGCGGTCGACCGACATGCCGCAGACCGGGTCGCGCGTCACGGTCTCACCCGTAGTATTTCCGCTATGGCCGGACACGCCCCCGTGGCTCATGTGCGAGTGCTGCATTCGAGGCCTCCTGATAAGTGCGTTTTCCAACATATGGAGATTCCAGCAACTGGAAGGTCAAGGCCGGATATGTCAACTTTTATGAGACGGAGCCAAATCGCAAAATTCTTCCGGCGACTACAGGGAAGCAAGATTCCGAGGCAAGGGCTGAAGCCGCGAAGCCCTTTGTTGGAGCTATCGGAGCGTCTTGATCAAAACAGAATTTTTGCCCGACAAACGTAACGCGTCAAGGCTGAGCGGCTCAACGCTTTTTGGAATCGAACCTTGCAACACCTGAAGCAGCCCATCAGAATGACCATATACCTGGAGCTCAGCGGACGCGCGAAAGGCTTCTTTTCGCCTCCAAGCTGGTCGTTCGCGATTGTGGCCCCAGGTGCCGCAAGTAGCCATTCGCTGCGCTCTGCTAAAAGGTCCAGATAGGGCGGGGAAGCGGAAGTTCGCTGCGGAAGGAATGAACGACCGCAATGGGCCGTGCATGACGCGGGCACAAGCCCGGTCACCGCAATCATTGCCGCGGCCGCCGCAGGTAGGCTTCGAGCTCGCTGTGTCCCTTACGGAACGCCACCCTATTTCCCAATTTCGATTTTCAATGATAATTGGAGTGTTCTCTGGGAGATCGGTGAGGAGCGAGAAGCAAGCTGTTCGTGTCGTAGCCTGAAAGTGCTTTGCACTGGTGAGCCGGAACTTGTCTCGCTTTGCCACTGCATTGCCTGCCAAAAGCGTACTGGCGCCCCTTATGGAATTGCAGCCTTTTTTCCAAAAGGAAGCATCAAGGTCAGTGGGAGTTACAAGAGTTATCGGCGTTCTTCAGACGCTGGTTTTGAATTGGTTTTCCACTTTTGTGAGAACTGTGGCTCAACTGTTTTCTGGGAGCCGTCACGAAAACCGGACATGGTCGCAATTGGCGTTGGTTCGTTCGGTGAACCAGGTTTTCCGAAACCCAGCAAAGAAGTCCACCCTGAGTCCCGTCACGAGTGGGTCGAGCCACTTGATCTGACACCGCGCTAATGGCCGATTTTTCCGCTCGATGGCCTCTGGAGGTCACCCGTCTTCGCAGATGCAATAAACGGCGGCTACGGCGGCCTACGCCGTAGCGTCATATTATCAGGTAAATGTCAGCAAGCGTAGCAGCACGCAATGTAGGATGATGTCCGCTTTGCCGTCTGGCCATCCGGAAACCTGCCTGACGGTTTACGGCCCCGCTCCGGTCATTGCGTTGGCGGTCTCAATGGCTTTCTACTAACCACGCCTCATACAGGAACTTGCAGCGAATGTCGGTATCGGTGGTTGCGGGCCCCCGCAACCAGCGTTACTTGCGATGACCCCGCCCGACCGGCGGGGTTTTCGTTTGGGCCGAAAGCGTAAAGATTCCACTGAGATCGCCGCGAACATCGATCCCCACCTTGCCATCCACGGGCGTCTTGATGATATCGGCGGCCTCCGTGCTCTTCCCTTTGTCTTCATCTTGCAGCGCATCGTAAAGGCTCTGGGCGCGCGAGCGGTAGAGCTGTGCCATCGAGGGGGGCAGCAGAGGCGGCGGGCGGGTCATCTGCCGTCGCCAGGAACGCGGTGAGTGCTGCCTTCCGGGCTTCCAGGCACTTCATGTCGTCAACGATGGCTTCGATCTGTCTGCCGGACTTGATGGCCGCCAGTGGCCCGATTGCGCTCTACACTCCCGATCATTACATGCTGCCTCTTTTACATGGACGATCGAAACCCCGCCGAGATCCGAAACTGGAGACGCCTTCCTCGAAAACGGCCGGTTTCAGGTCTCTCAACTCAACGGCGTCCTAGCTGGCATCGCCCTGACCCGGGAGGATCAAAAGCTTGCCGTGCGCGTGTCCGGAGTGGCATAGCTCAAGTGCTTCACGCCATTGATCCAGGCTAAACGTCCGCGCGACGGGAATGACGAAGCGCCCCTCCGCGGCAAGCTGCGCATAGGAACTCAGGACGTCGTAGCGAGGGACCAGATCTTCCTCGCGGCCGGTGGTCTTGATCCCGAGACCTTCGTCGTCGAAGTCGGTGATGCTTATGACATGCTTGGGCTCGCCATCGACGATCTTGATAAAGTCATGGAGCTGGCCGGGGGCGAGCGCCGTTTGCAGCACCCGGTCCACCTTGCCGCCCGCGATCTCGCGCATCCGCTCGACCAGTCCCTCGCCATAGGGCGTGACCTCGGTGCCGAACCCGCGCAGTTCATTTTCGAAGGTCTTGCCGGCGGCCGCAATGACGCGCGCGCCGCGCGCGAGCGCGATCTGAACCGCCGCGAAGCCGACCATCGTTCCGCCGCCGTTGATCAGCACTGTCTGGCCCGTGGAAACACCGAGAAGGTCGAGGCTTCGTGTCGCTGTCTCCACGGCCATCGGCAAGGTAGCCGCGGCGAGCATATCCAGACCCGCCGGAACGGGTTCCCAGATCGACAGGACAGCGGATTCCGCCACGCCGGCGTTCGGAAAGCCGAGATAGTCGGGAACGCCGAACACGTTGTCACCGACCTTGACGTTCGTTACGCCTTCGCCGATGGCCTCCACCGTTCCCGACACGTCGAGCCCGATCCCGCCCGGCAGCGGACCCGGCATCCATCCGAGGCAGAGCACCCAATCCATCGGATTGAGGGCGCAGGCATGGACCTTGATGCGAATCTGGTTCGCCCCCGGCGCCGGGACCGGAGCGTCGACAAGATGCAGCACCTCCGACCATTCGCCGTGACTGTCAAAATGCAGCGCGCGCATATTCGTTTCTTGGGTATCTGGCATCGTCTTCTCCAGGTTGGGCCGATCAAACGTGCGGCCGAAACGGGTTGTGCAGCCCGGTTATCGTGGTATAGTCAGTCACTGACAATAATCGTATCGTCAGTGACTGACAAGAGGTGAGATGCCACGCGATCGCGAAAAGGTGCGCCGCCGACTGCAAATGGCGGCGTTGGAATTGTACGGCTCGGTCGGATACGAACAGACGACAGCCGCCCAGATCGCAGAGCGGGCGGGCGTCACCGAACGTACGTTCTTCCGCCACTTCCCCGACAAGCGCGAAGTGCTGTTCGATGGTCAGGACGCATTGAGCGCGGTCCTGATCACGGCCGTAAAGGAAAGCCCTGCAACGCTCAGAACATGGGCAACGCTTCGGCAGGCATTTGAGGCGACGGACAGCATCATGACCGATAGCGCTGATCTTGCGGCGGCACGGCGAGCAGTGATCGCCGCCAGTCCCGCACTGCGAGAGCGCGAACTCACCAAAGCCATGGTTTTGAGCCTTGCACTGGCCGGCGCCTTGACCGAACGGGGGCTTTCAAACGCCTCGGCCCTTCTCGCAGCGCAGGTCGGCATGGCCGCGTTCGGCAAAGCTTTCGAGGCTTGGCTCGAAGACGGCGGCGGTGATTTCCGACAACAGGTCCAGCTTGCTTTCGATGAGGTTCGCGTTTTGACAGCGTAGCGCAGCTGTTCGGCCGGGGTCGAGCTAGGCCCATCCGAACCGCATCACGCTTTTGAGCGACCTGGCGACGCGATTGGCAGACTGAGCCGCGCCCCCGCCGTATCAGCCTGTTCACCTATTCCGTCGGGCCGGTCATGCCTTAATTTGATCTTTCCAGACTTGCCGCCGTGTCCCGTATTGTCGTTGCCTCGGCTCCCACCCAAAGTCCCGGAACGCTTTCGCGCTTGAGACAGGACGAGACTTGCCGAGTTCGAACAGGCGGGATCGGGTGACCGGGTCGAATAAGGCAGACAGCCGCACGAGCCAGTCGGGCACTCGCCACGCCAAAGGGAGACCAACTTATTGTAGGGGCGTTGCACCTACCAGCGGCGGCTCACTGTCTCGTGTCCGGCCGCTTCGCCATGATCGACGATGTGCTGGGTTTCCAGCTCGTGCCGTGGTCGCCGGGACTGGAGGAGAAGCTCGGCCAGCCCGTTTCGGGCGCAGGCTGGCGCTGCTGGCCGGCTCTTTGATCTTCACCCTCGCAGGTTTCGGATGCGCCCTCGCGCAGATTCTCGTTGCGCGCCTGTTTCAAGGCATCGGTGCGGGGACCGAAGGCATTCCGCCTTTCGTCATCGTCCACGACCTTTTCGAGGGCCATGTCGCGCGGATAGCCTTGCCGCTATATCGCACGCAGCGCTACGCCGCCGATCGAAATAGCAGTTGAAGATCTGCACATTCCTGCGCGACGAGGCTCATTTGCTTGGCGATCTCGCCAACGTTACCTGCCTCCACGGGTCGAGCGTTCGGCAGCAAGTTGCGATGGGTGCGCCCTCCCGCAACCGCTCTGCAGCGTGATATATTACCATGTGCTTCAAAATGAAGATTCAGGTCAATGCCGAATTTGGGCGGCCGCCTTGCAACTATTGCAGCCGTTCAGATGCTTGCCCGAGCGATCTGTCATTCGTTGCGGCGCTGTGAAAGGCACAGGGTGTAGATGAAACCGGCGGATGCTGCGCGATGCGCGAAAGGGCCGTCCCAAACAGGCATAGGCTTAGGGCGCAGACGCGTAACGCTTCAACCGATCGGGCTTATCTCAAAGAGATAAACCAGTGAGCCACCGGGGGCGTTCAGTCGTTTCCGCTCGCGAGTTGCAAGCCCGGCCAATTGGCATATTTGTCGCCGGTCTCACGGATATGGGTATAACGTTTAAGGCTCACCCAGGACCTGTGTCCGCTGACCGCTGCGACATGCGGGATGTTCCAGCCCATCTCGAACAGGCGCGAGATGCCGTCATGGCGCAGATCGTGGAAGTGCAGGTCTTCAATTCCAAGCAGCTTGCAAGCCCGCGTGAAGTTCGCTGTGATTGCATCCGGGGAGTAGGGGAATATCTCCGATTTACGCTGGGGCATGCTGTCGATGATACGGATGGCTTCGTCGGGCAGGTCGACCCATGTATCATTGCCAAACTTCTCACCCGGGTGCTTCATGTCACGGACCAGGATGCGTTTGTGTTGTTTCTGGAAATCTGCCCAGGTGAGGCGGGTGATCTCTGCCTGTCGGCGGGTCGAGAAAAGAGCGAAAACGATCACCTTGTGCATTGGCATGGCCTGAGGTGTTCTTCGGCGCCGATCGATGAAATGCGTCAATAATCGGTCGAGTTCGGCGAGGGTGGGTCTGCGTTGCCGCTGAGCTGAGCGGGATATGATCCCCATGCGGCGCGCCACCGTGATGGCGTCTCTCATTTCCCTGTCGTCAAGTCGGAAATCCCACATCGGCCGCGCGATGGCGAATATGGAGGCGAGGTGGCTTGCGTAATTACCGACGGTTTGTGGTTGCCCGGGAAGAGACTGGAGGAATTCGATGATATTCTTCGACCTGATGGCGGAGCAGGACATGTCGGCGATCGGATAGGTCGAGATGGTCTTCAGGACTTGTGCCTTCGTGCGTCCGATTTCTTTGACCGCTTCTTCGGTATAGCGCTCGATGGCCTTGGACAGCGGCGGATCATATGCGTTTAACTCCTCCAGCGCGCCAGGTCTGGCCAGCTCTTTCTCGCGTTTCTTTATCCAGGCGGTTGCGGCAGGGCGTCTGTCAAAAGTCTTCGTTTCATGATAGACGGAGCCCTCGCGCATCACGCGTACACGTGCCCTGTAGCTTTGACTTCCATCCCTGCGTTTGCGTGTGGTAATTGAGCCCATATTGGTCTCCATATTTGGTCCACGTGATTGTATTTGGTCCACGGGACCAAATCCAGTGTCAAAATTAGCGGATTTGGAGCATAATGAGCTGGAATAAGACGGATTATCAGGTTCTTCTAAGTGGCTGAAAAAACTGAAAAACAGGAGTTTCCAACGGCTTCCCGCTTTGCCGTTGCACCTATGATCGATTGGACGGATCGGCATTGTCGGTATTTTCATCGGCAGATGATGGCCGGGGGGCAGGTCTATAGCGAGATGATTGTCGCGGATGCGATCCTGCGCGGCGACCGGGAGCGGCTGTTGGGGTTTGATGCCATCGAGCATCCCGTGGTGCTGCAACTCGGCGGCTCCGATCCGCTAAAGCTTGCCGAGGCAGCGAAGATCGGCGCCGGGTACGGCTATGACGAGATCGGGCTGAATGTCGGTTGCCCCTCCGACCGCGTGCAATCCGGTACGTTCGGCGCCTGCCTGATGCAGACGCCCGGGATCGTCGAGAAGGCCGTGGCGGCAATGAAGGCGGCGGTCGATGTGCCGGTTTCGGTCAAGTGCCGTATCGGCGTTGACGAGCAGGAGCCGGAAACGGTGCTGCCCGATTTTGTCGCCCGCATGGCCGGGGCAGGGGCGGACGCGGTGTGGATCCACGCCCGAAAGGCCTGGCTGAAAGGGCTGAGCCCCAAGGAGAACCGGACGATCCCGCCGCTCGATTATCCGCTGGTCTATCGCATGAAGGCGGAAAATCCGGACCTTTTCATCGGCATCAATGGCGGCATCGCCACGCTTGAGGAAGCGGAAGCGCATCTCGGCCATGTCGACGGCGTGATGCTGGGGCGTGCCGCCTACCAGACGCCGCGTCTTCTGGCCGAGGTCGACCGCCGCCTCTTCGGCATGCCTGGGAAGCCGTTCGATCCGGACGCGCTCTGCCGCGCGATGATGGCTTATGCGACGCGGCAGATTGGGGAGGGCGTTCGCCTGTCGCAGATCACCCGCCACATGATCGGATTGTTCAGTGGCTATTCCGGCGCGCGGCGCTACCGCCAGATCCTTTCGAGCGACGCTGTGAGGCCCGGCGCGGGCCCCGAAGTGATCGCGGAGGCTTTTGCGGCAGTGGCTTTCGATGCCGAGACGGCGTGACGCTTCGGCATCGTTCGGCCATCAGACAGACGAATAGCTCAGAATCGCGGTGCCGGGAAACGCGGTCCCGGGGGCGCTTCCGCTTCTCTGCGAAGCGCGAGAGCGCCAAATCTGTTGTCTTGCGCAATTCAGCACGGAGAACCGGTATCCATTTTTCCTGGAAACGCTTCGAGACTGCCGACCAAGCTTGTGACGCGCCGGCCGGGTCAAGTCCGAAGATGACCGGGAAAGGGGCTTGTCAGCAAACCGAGAACCGCGTTTCCGGGAAACGCGGTTCTTCTTGCGCAATAGGCCTCAGCCCTGGAGCGTGTTGCGGATGGCGGCAATTGCGGCTTCCGCCTTGTCGCCGTCCGGGCCGCCCGCCTGGGCCATGTCCGGCCTGCCGCCGCCGCCCTTGCCGCCAAGCGCTTCCGAGGCCGCGCGCACGAGGTCGACCGCGGAGACGCTGTCGGTGAGGTCCGCCGTGACGGAAACCACGACGCTGGCCTTGTTGTCTTCCGCCACGCTGATGAAGACGACCACGGTGCGGCTCCTGTCCTTCTTGGCGCTGTCGGCAAGGCCCTTCAGCTCCTTGGCGGCAACGCCCGAAAGCACCTTGGCGGCAAGCGAAATGTCGCCGATCCTTTCCGCTTCGTCGGACGGGCCGGAGCCGCCGAGCGCGATCTGCTTGCGCGCTTCGGCAAGCTCGCGTTCCAGCCGGCGCCGCTCCTCGGCCAGGGCCGAGACGCGGTTTGCCACCTCGTCCGGCTGCACCTTGAGGGCGGCGGCGAGCGCCTTCACCTTATCATCCTGCCGGGTGAGGTAGCGGCGCGCATCCACGCCGGTCAGCGCCTCGATGCGGCGCACGCCGGCGCCCACCGCACTCTCGCCGACGATGCGGATCAGTCCGATCTCGCCGGTGGCGCGCACATGGGTTCCGCCGCACAGTTCGAGTGAGTAGGTCTTGCCGGCCTTCTCGCCGGCGGTGGCCGTGCCCATGGAAACGACGCGCACCTCGTCGCCGTACTTCTCGCCGAACAGCGCCATGGCACCTTCGGCGATGGCGTCGTCAACGCCCATCAGCCGGGTGGAAACCGGCGCATTCTGCAGCACGATCTCATTGGCCATGTCCTCGACCACGGCGAGCTCCTCGCTCGTCATCGGCTTGGGGTGCGAAATGTCGAAGCGCAGCCGTTCGGGCGCGACCAGCGAGCCCTTCTGGGCCACATGCGAGCCGAGCTTCTGACGCAAGGCCTCATGGATCAGATGGGTCGCGGAGTGGTTGGCGCGCAGCCGCGCGCGCCGTGCATGATCGACTTCAAGACTGACCGGTTCGCCCAGCGCCACGGCGCCCTCCAGGACTTCGCAAAAATGAATGAAGAGGCCGTTGCCCTTCTTCTGCGTATCGGTCACCCGGAGCCTGGCCGCGTCGGTCGCGATCGTGCCGGTGTCGCCCATCTGGCCGCCCGACTCGCCGTAAAACGGCGTCTGGTTGACGACGACGGCAACCGTATCGCCGGCCTCGGCCTTCTCCACGGCGGCGCCGTCCCTGACGAGAGCCAGCACCACGCCCTCGGCCTTCTCGGTTTCGTAGCCCAGAAACTCGGTCGCCTCGTGCTTCTCGCCCAGCTCGAACCAGATGGTCTCCGTCGCCGTGTCGCCGGAGCCGGCCCAGTGGGCGCGGGCCTCGGCGCGCTGGCGGTGCATGGCGTCCTGGAAGCCGGTCAGATCGACATGGATGTCGCGCGCCCTGAGCGCGTCCTGGGTCAGGTCAAGCGGGAAGCCATAGGTGTCGTAGAGCTTGAAGGCGGTCTCGCCGTCGAGGCTGTCGCCCTTGGAGAGGTCACGGGTCGCCTCTTCCAGAAGCGTCAGGCCGCGGTCCAGCGTCTTGCGGAAGCGGGTTTCCTCCAGCTTCAGCGTCTCGGAGATCAGCGCCTCGGCGCGCTGGAGTTCCGGATAGGCGCGGCCCATCTCGCTGACAAGCGTCGGCAGCAGGCGGTAGATGATCGGCTCGCGGGCGCCGAGAAGCTCGGCGTGGCGCATGGCGCGGCGCATGATGCGGCGCAGCACGTAGCCGCGGCCCTCGTTGGAGGGCAGGACGCCGTCGGCGATCAGGAAGGCGGAGGCGCGCAGATGGTCGGCGATCACGCGGTGGCTGGCCTGCCGCTCGCCCTCGGCCTTCACCCCGGTCAGTTCGACCGAAGCGCCGATCAGTCTCTGAAACAGGTCGATATCGTAATTGTCATGCTTGCCCTGCAGCACGGCGGCGACGCGCTCGAGGCCCATGCCGGTGTCGATCGAGGGGCGCGGCAGGTTCTCGCGGCGTTCCGGCGTGATCTGCTCGTACTGCATGAAGACGAGATTCCAGATCTCGATGAAGCGGTCGCCGTCCTCTTCCGCGGAGCCGGGCGGCCCGCCCCAGATATGCTCGCCGTGGTCGTAGAAGATTTCCGAGCAGGGGCCGCAGGGCCCGGTATCGCCCATCGACCAGAAATTGTCGGAGGTCGGAATGCGGATGATCCGGTCCTCGGGGAGACCGGCAATCTTGCGCCAGAGCTCGAACGCCTCGTCATCCTCGTGGTAGACGGTTGCCAGCAGCTTGTCCTTCGGCAGGCCGAATTCCTTTGTGATCAACTCCCAGGCAAGCGAGATCGCCTGTTCCTTGAAATAGTCGCCGAAGGAGAAGTTGCCCATCATCTCGAAGAAAGTGTGGTGGCGCGCGGTGTAGCCGACATTGTCGAGATCGTTGTGCTTGCCGCCGGCGCGCACACATTTCTGCGCCGTCGTCGCGGTCGAATAGGGACGGTGCTCAAGCCCGGTGAAGACGTTCTTGAACGGCACCATGCCGGCATTGGTGAACATCAGGGTCGGGTCGTTATGCGGCACAAGCGGGCTGGAAGCGACGACCTCGTGTCCGTTCCGCTTGAAGAAGTCGAGAAATGTCGACCGGATTTCATTCACGCCACTCATGAGTGCCACGCCCCTTCATATATCGGTGTTGTCTGCCGAGACTTTCCCGGGCTTTTAGCGGCAGGTGTCGCCACTGTCCAGACAGGACAAAACAGCGGCTCCGCAAAGCCGCTGTCAGTACATCTCACAGGCACCCGGATCGCGCGCCGGACGGAAGCCTCAATCAATCGTCGTCCGTTCCGGTCGCCTGGTTTTCCTCGTCGGTATCCAAAAGGCCCTCGGACAGAAGCCCGGCATTCTGCCGGAGCGCCATTTCGATCTCCTCGGCGATCGCGGCGTTCTCCCTGAGAAAGGTCTTGGCGTTCTCGCGGCCCTGGCCAAGACGCTGGCTGTTATAGGAGAACCACGAACCGGATTTTTCGACGATGCCGGCCTTCACGCCGAGATCGACCAGTTCGCCCATCTTGGAGACGCCTTCGCCATACATGATGTCGAACTCGACCTGCTTGAAGGGCGGGGCCATCTTGTTCTTGACCACCTTGACGCGGGTCTGGTTGCCGACCACCTCGTCGCGATCCTTGACAGAGCCGATGCGGCGGATGTCGAGACGGACGGAGGCATAGAACTTCAGCGCGTTTCCGCCCGTCGTCGTCTCCGGCGAACCGAACATGACGCCGATCTTCATGCGAATCTGGTTGATGAAGATGACCATGCAATTCGAGCGCGAGATCGAAGCCGTCAGCTTGCGCAGCGCCTGGCTCATCAGCCGGGCCTGGGAGCCGGGGAGGCTGTCGCCCATCTCGCCCTCGATTTCGGCGCGTGGCGTGAGTGCGGCGACCGAATCGACGACGATCACGTCCAGCGCGCCGGAGCGCACCAGCGTGTCGGCGATCTCGAGCGCCTGCTCGCCGGTGTCGGGCTGGGAGATCAAAAGGTCATGCAGGTCGACGCCAAGTTTGCGGGCATAAATCGGGTCGAGGGCGTGCTCGGCGTCGATGAAGCCGCAGGTGCCGCCGCCCTTCTGCGCCTCGGCGATGGTCTGCAGCGCCAGCGTTGTCTTGCCGGAGCTTTCCGGTCCGTAGATTTCGACGATGCGGCCGCGCGGCAGGCCGCCGATGCCAAGGGCGATGTCGAGGCCCAGCGAGCCGGTCGAGACGGTTTCGATCTCGACGACGCTGTCATTGGCGCCGAGCTTCATGATCGAGCCCTTGCCGAACGAGCGTTCGATCTGGGAAAGTGCTGCTTCCAGCGCTTTGCTCTTGTTCACGGATTTTTCCTCAACGAGTTTGAGTGAATTCTGTGCCATCGACTTTATCCCTTGTTTCGCCCGCCGCCTAGGTGAGGCCCTGATTTACCTATTCGTACCCTATTTGTTCTCTTTTTTCAATCCCCCTAGAATCATTGAAATATAAAGGTTTTTCGTCCCGTGTTCGGTTTATGTTTCGGGCGCAAGAGAGGTGTGGATCAATGGTTTTCGTCCGCCCTGTCCGCGCCTGCCGCAATCAGGGCGGCGGCGGCATCGAGGTCGGCGCTGTAGGTGACGTGGTCTTCGTCGATGTGATGGGCGACAAGGATGGCTTTCACCGGCGGCGCGACGCCCGTGAGGAAGACACGGACATTGCGCGCGCGCGCCCGACGGACCGTGCTTTCGAGCACGTTCGCGGCCGAGGAATCCATGTAGGAGACGTCCGAAAGGTCGAGCACGAAATTCTTCGCCCGGTCGGCAATCCGGTCCAGAACCGAGCCGACGGTGGAGGCTGCCCCGAAAAAGAAGGCGCCGGAAATGCGGTAGACGATCGTGTCGGGGTCGGTGTTGACGATCGGGTGCTCGCTTTTGGCATTGTAGTCGTCATAGGGACTGACGGCGACATTGCGGCCCATGCGGTCGATGAAGAGCACGGCGCCCAGCGCAAAACCGGCGACAATGCCCTCGGTCAGGTCGCGGAAGACGACGAGCAGCAACGTCACGGTGAGGATCACCGCATCGCCGCGCGAACTCCTGAAGAGGGCCCGGATTGCCGGTTTTTCGACCATGCTCCAGGCGACGACCGCCAGGACGCCCGAAAGGGCTGCAAGCGGAATGAAGCGGGCAAGGGGCGCCGCGACCAGCATGAAGACCAGCAGGAAGAGGGCGTGCAGCATGCCCGAAAACGGGCTGGTGGCGCCGGCGCGCACATTGGTCGCCGTGCGGGCGATCGTGCCGGTGACCGAGATGCCGCCGAACAGGCCGGAGGCGATGTTGGCGATGCCCTGGCCGATCAGCTCCATGTTCGAGCGGTGGCGTCGCCCGGTCATGCCGTCGGCGACGACAGCGGACAGCAGCGATTCGATGGACCCCAAAAGCGCGAAGGCGAAGGCGTCCGGCAGGACCGAGATGACCTTTTCGAGCGAGAGCGTCGGGACCGCAGGCGCCTGCAGGCCGCGCGGCAGCCCGCCGAACTGGCTGCCGATGGTTTCCACCGGAAGGTTCAGAAGGGTTGCGGCCAGCGTCGCGACGGCAACGGCGATCAGCATGCCGGGCCAGCCGGGCCTGACCTTTCGGAGCGCGATGATCAGGGCGATGGTGCCGATGGCGATCGCAAGGGCTGCGACATTGGTCGTGCCGACGAACCGCGCCAGATAGGCAATCTTGTCGGCGAAGGGGCCCGGCTCCTTTTCTGGCAGGTCAAGGCCGAGAATGGCCGAAAGCTGGCTGGCGAAGATGATGATGGCGATGCCCGCGGTAAAGCCGACCGTCACGGGGTAGGGGATGAAGCGGATATAGGCGCCGAGCCTCAGATAGCCGGCCGCGATCATGATCAGGCCGGAGAGGATCACCGCCAGCATCAGCCCGTCGACGCCGTGGCGTTCCACGGACGCCGCCACCAGTACGATGAAAGCGCCGGCAGGTCCGCCGATCTGGTGCCGGCTGCCGCCGAAGAGCGAGACGAAGAAGCCGCCGATGATCGCCGCGTAAAGTCCGCGATCGGGGGAGACGCCGCAGGCAATCGCGATGGCCATGGAGAGCGGCAGGGCGACGATGGCAACGGTGAGGCCGGCAATGGTGTCGGCCTTCAGCCGGGAAAGGCCATAGCCCTCCTTCAGGACGCTGACGGTTTTGGGAACGAGACGGGTGGGCATGGCCTGGCAACCTTGCGCGGGGAGGGGATGATCGATGTATGTTTAGCAAACCTGTTGCCGCTGGCAAGGCCAGCGTAACGATTTCCGGTACGCCGAACAATTCCGCAAGATTTGTCAAACCGGCGTGTGCTTCAACCATGCCGCCAAGTGGAAACGGAAAGAAGAGATGAACAACGCGCCGGATTTTCAAACCTATCAGCAAAGGCTCATGCGGGTCATCGCCTATATTCACGAACACCTCGACGAGGAGCTCGATTTCGCCAGGCTCGCCGAAATCGCCTGTCTGTCGCCGTGGCACTGGCACCGCATCTATCGCGGCATCCAGGGCGAGACGATCGCCGCGACCGTGAGGCGTTTGCGCCTGCACCGGGCAGCCGGCGAACTCGTCAATTCGGATGCGCCGGTCGAGGCGATCGCGAAACGGGCCGGATCATCCGGCGTACCGGCGTTCACCCGTCTTTTCAAGACCACCTACGGCAACACCCCGGCCGCCTACAGGAAGGCCGGCCGGCACACGATGTTTGATCAACCGGTCCCTGAAAGGAACCATGACATGTATGACGTCACCTTGCGCGATATGGAAGAGCGGCGGCTTGCGGGCCTGCCGCACCGCGGCTCCTATATGGAAATCGACAGGGCCTTCGGTCCGGCGGCGGGCATGATGGCCGCTGCCGGGGCCCTCGGTCCGCAAACGGAGATGATCGGAATCTACTATGACGACCCCGGCCTGACGGAGGAGAAGGACCTCAATGCCTTCGCGGGCCTCACGCTCGCCGACGGCGCCGATGTGCCGCAAGGGCTGGAGGCCCGCGTGGTTTCGAGCGGTCGCTATGCGGTGCTCACCCACAAGGGCCCCTATGCCGAGCTGCACAAGGCCTATCACTGGTTCTATGGCAGCTGGCTTCCCGCCGCCGGTCACGAGCCCGCCGACGCTCCGCCCTGCGAAATCTATCGCAACGATCCGCGCGATACGCCGCCCGCAGAACTGATCACGGAGATCTGCGTGCCGATGAAGGGCTGAGCGCGCCTATTTGTCTGCGCCGAGCTTGAGCGCGGTCACCGCCTCGCCGCTGCCGGCGATATAATCGCCGGCATCCTTTTGCCGCTGCAGCAGCAGAATGAACAGGAAATCCGTCAGCATCAGCTGCGCGTCGCGGGCGGTGATGGCGGACGAGCGCACCCGTTCCTCGTCGGCAATCGTGTAGAGCGTGACGCCAGCGCCGCGCGCGACCGGGTTCTGCTGCGGCCCGGTGATCGAGACGACGGTCGCGCCGCGTCTTGCGGCAAGCTCGGCGATCCGCACGGTCTCGATGCTTGTACCCGAATGGGAAAGGGCAAAGAGAACGTCGCCGGTCTTCGAGGCGGAGACATTGGCCATCTGCACATGGCTGTCGGCATCGTGAAGCGCATAACGGCCAAGCTTTTGCAGTTTGAGGCAGAAATCGCGCGCCACCAGCGAGGAGGCGCCGACGCCGGCCACGTGAATGCGGCCCGCCGTGTCGACCAGGTCCATGACGCGGGCGATGTCGCGCTCGTCATTGGCGGCGATGGTCTGCTGCATGGCGTGCATCTTGCTCGAAAGCAGCTTCTGCGCCACCGCCGCCGGGCTGTCGCCGAGTTCTATCGTGCTGTGCAGCGCGCCGGGCGGCCGCCAGGCGTGCGCTCTCGCCTTGCTGACGGCGAGTTTCATCTCCTGATAGCCGGAAAAGCCGAATTTCTGGGCGAATTTCACCACGCTCGACTGGCTGCGGCCGGTCCGTTCGGCAAGGCGCGCGGAGGAAAGCCGGAGAACCTCGTCGGGATTGTCGAGGATGAAACGGCCGATCTGCCGGTCCGCCGGAGCCAGATTGTCAAGCTGGGCTTCTATCACATTGAGAACGGACACGGTTTTCCTCGGTCGGCCGGTGTAAATGCCGGAATAATAAATTCCTTTTCGCGGAATACAACGGAATGATTGCGAAAGCGTAACGGTTTCACGGCCTCACGCAGGCGGGCGCGAGCCCGGACTCTTCAGCACAAACGAGCCAGAGCCGATTGGAATAAAATATTCTGTAATGAATTTGACAAATGGAATTTGTGATTATAGCCTTTCCCGAGCGCTGCGATGAAAGACAATAAAAATAACGCATCGCGCGGCAGACAAGGGGAATGCATTCATGAATTTGCTGGCCGGCGAGCTGGAAAAGCTGGTGTCCGAGGGGCGCAATCCGCGCACGCTTGATCTCGACCTGCTGTCGACGCGTGAAATCATCGGAAAGATCAATGCCGAGGATGGCGAGGCCGCGATTGCCGTCGGCCGCGAGGCCGACGCCATTGCGAGCGCTGTCGATCGCATCGTCGAGGCCTTCGATGCCGGCGGCCGGCTTGTCTATATCGGCGCGGGCACGAGCGGCCGGCTCGGCGTTCTCGATGCCTCCGAATGCCCGCCCACCTTCTCCGTTCCCCCCGGCATGGTCGTCGGCCTGATCGCCGGCGGCGAGAGGGCGCTGACCACCGCCGTCGAAGGGGCAGAGGATGATCCGGCGCTGGGCGCTGCCGACCTGAAGGCCATCGGCCTGACGGCGCGGGATGTCGTCGTCGGCATCGCGGTCAGCGGGCGCACGCCCTACGTCATCGGGGCCCTGACCTATGCGAAGGAAACCGGAGCGGCGACTGTCGCGCTTTCCTGCAATCCGTCTTCCGCCATCGCCGAAATCGCCGACATCTCGATTGCGCCGGTCGTCGGCCCGGAAGTGCTGGCCGGTTCCACAAGGCTGAAATCCGGCACGGCGCAGAAACTCGTCCTCAACATGCTGAGCACCGCCAGCATGGTCCGCATCGGCAAGGTCTACGAGAACCTGATGGTCGATGTGACGGTCTCCAACGCCAAGCTTTACGCGCGCGCCGTTCGCATCGTCATGGAGGCGGCGGACGTTCCGGCCGAAACCGCTGAAAAATTGCTCGAAAAGACGAAAAACGACGTCAAGCTCGCCATCCTCCTGGCGCTGACGGATATGGAACTGCAGGAGGGCCGCGATCTCCTGGACGAGACCGGCGGCTTCCTGCGCAAGGCGATCAACCAGAAGACGGCGACAAGCCGCGATAGCTGAAGTCTCTCCGGTGCCGGCAGGAGGCCGCATCGGCAACGCTCAATAATCTCGAGGGAAATGATCATGGGAAGACCCCGTTTCAAGAATCTGGTTTCCGCCGTCGCCGTTGCCGCAGCGCTCGGCGTCGCGGGCGCGGCGGTTCCGGCCGCCGCGGCAACGCTGAACATGGCCTGGTCGCAGGATGCGACCGGTCTCGACCCGCACAAGCAGACGGCTTTTTCGTCGCTGCGCCTGCTGGAACTCGTCTACGAGCCGTTGGTGCGCACCGATAGCGAACTCAACATCGCGCCGGCGATCGCCACGTCCTGGGAATTCTCGGAAGACGGCCGAACGCTGACCTTCAAGCTTGACCCGGATGCGAAATTCTCCAATGGCGACAAGGTGATGCCGGCGGATGTGAAAGCATCTTTCGAACGGATCCTGAATGAGGAAACCGGTGCCTCGGCCCGCGCCAACTTCCTCTCCATCGAAAGCATCGACACGCCGGATGACGGGACCGTGGTCTTCAATCTGTCGCAGCCGGATGTGCCGCTTCTGACGGCGATGTCCTCGATCAATGCCGCGATCGTGCCGGCAAGCGCCATCGAAGCGGGCACGATCGGCACGGAAACGCTCGGCTCCGGCCCCTTCGTTCTGACAAGCTGGGAGCCGAACTCCCGAGAGGTGCTCGCCGCCAACGCGAACTGGGCGGGCGGCGAGGTTGGCGTCGACGGCATCAACATCTCGGTCCTGCCCGATGAGACCGCGATCCTCGCGGCGCTGCGCACCAATCAGGTGGATTTCGCGCTGATCAATGATCCGCTGGTCGCCACGCTCGTGCCGAACAATCCGGGACTGACGCTGACGCGCGAACCGGTGCTGAACTATCATGTGCTGCAGCTGAACGCCGATCGCGGGGCGATGACCGAAAAAAAGGTCCGCCAGGCAATCTCCTGCGCCATCGACCGTCAGGACGTGCTGGACGCCGCGCTCCTGGGCGAGGGCAAGGTAACCGGGCCGCTGACCATGCCTGCCTATGCGACCGATCCGTCCGAGCTCTTCTGCTATACGCCCGATCTCGAAAAGGCAAAGGCGCTGATGGCCGAGGCCGGCTATGAGGACGGCTTTTCCGCCAAGGTGATGGCGGCGACCGGCGAGCCGCCGACGGCAGCCGCCGAAGCGCAGGTGATCCAGTCGCAGCTTGGCGAGATCGGCATCGACCTCGAAATCGAGATGATGGAACTCAACGTCTATATCGACCGCTGGCTGAAGGGCGATTTCGACATGGCCGTGGCGCTGAACGGCGGGCGCACCGACCCCTATACCATGTATAACCGCTACTGGACAAAGGACGGCAACCTCGCCCATGTCGCCCATTACGGCGACGACACGCTCGACAGCCTGATGCAGGACGGCCGCGTCGAGACCGACCCGGCGAAGCGCAAGGAGATCTTTGCCGAGTTCTCCAGGCACATCACCGAGGTCTCGCCCTGGATCTGGCTTTACACCGGCTACAGCTACACCGCGGCAAACGACAAGGTAAGCGGTTTCGAGGCCAACCCGACGGGCTCGCTCTTCGGCCTTTCCGCCGTTACTGTCAGCGAATAACCGGGCAGAAAAGAAGCAAGAGGCGCATACCCCATGAACTATCTGACCCGGCGACTGGTGACCTTCCCTGTGGTCATGCTCGGGGTATCCGTCCTCGTCTTCGTCTCGATCAGGCTGGTTCCCGGCGATGCCATCACGGCGATGCTGGGAACCGAGGCCGGCCTTCTGACACCGGCGCAGCGGGCGTCACTGGAAACCTATTTCGGAATGGACCAGAGCTGGTTCGGCCAGTACTGGCACTGGCTCGGCGGCGTGCTGCACGGCAATCTCGGCATCTCGGTCACCTATGGCAGGCCGGTGATGGAGGTTATCCTGCGCGTCTTTCCGCTGACGCTGGAACTGGCGCTTCTGTCCATGGTCGTCGCGCTCGCCGTCGGCCTTCCCGCCGGCATTTACGCCGCCACCCATGCGGAAAAGCCGTCCGATCTCATCGTCCGGATCGTCGCCATGGTCGGCCAGTCGACGCCGAGTTTCGTCGTCGCGTTGCTGGCGATCTATGCGCTATCCGTCTGGTTCGGCGTTCTGCCCGCCATGGGCACGTTCACGCCGCTCTGGCAAGACCCGCTGAAGAACCTCGCGCAGATGATCCTGCCGGCGCTGACGCTCGGCTTTGCCTTCGCCGCCGCCGTCACCCGCATTTCCCGCTCGGCGATGCTCGATATTCTCTCCGATGATTACATCCGCACGGCGCGCGCCAAGGGCGTGCCGGCGCGTTCCGTCATCTGGCACCACGCGCTGCCGAATGCGCTGATCCCGGTGGTGACCGTCTCGGGCGTCGAGTTCGGTTATCTTCTGGGCGGCGCCGTCATCGTCGAACAGGTGTTTGCGCTGCCGGGCCTCGGGCGCACCGTGCTGGAAGCGATCCTGCAGCGTGATTACGCGCTGGTGCAGGGCAGCGTCCTCTTCATCGCCTTCAATTTCATGATCGTCAATCTGCTGGTGGATCTCGCCTATGCGGCGCTCGATCCGCGCATCCGGCTGGGAGGCAAGTAATGCAGCTCCTGCGCTCCATCTTCGCCCATCCGAGCGGTCGCATCGGCGGCACCATCGTCACGCTGTACATCATCATCGCGGTGCTCGGCCTTGTCGGGCTCACGCCGCACGATCCGCTGATGCAATTCCGCATCGACCGGCTGCACGCCCCGAACGCGACCTACTGGATGGGCACCGACCTTCTCGGCCGTGATGTCGCGAGCCGCCTGATGATCGGCATCGCCCAGTCGTTCATCGTCTCCTTCGCCTCCGTGGCGCTGGCGACCGTCGCCGGCATCGTGCTGGGTCTGGCCGCCGCCTGGTTCGGCAGCTATTGGGACGGCACGATCATGCGGCTGATGGATGTACTTCTGGCCTTTCCGGCCATCCTGCTGGCGCTCCTGATCATCACCATTGTCGGCCCCGGAACATGGACGAGCGTGATGGCGATCGCCTTCGTCTACACGCCGATCTTCACCCGCGTGGTGCGTGGGCCCGCGCTGTCGCTGAAGACCCGCGAATTCGTCGATGCCGCGCGCACCTTCGGTTCGTCGCGCCGCTATATTCTCTCGCGCCACATGCTGCTCAATCTGGTCGCGCCGCTCACCGTGCAGGTGACGCTGGCGCTCGCCTGGGCGCTTCTGACTGAGGCCGGGCTTTCCTTCCTCGGTCTCGGCACCCAACCGCCGAAAGCCTCCCTCGGGCTGATGCTGAGCGAGGCGCGCAACCTGATGGAAATGGCGCCCTGGCTGCTGGTTTTTCCCGCCTTCGCCATCATGATCGGCATTTTGGGCTTCAACCTTCTGGGCGACGCGCTGCGCGATATTCTTGACCCGCGTTCAAGGAGGGCCGAGGCATGAGCCGTCTTCTTTCCGTCTCCGACCTGCATGTGGGCTTCGGCAAGGACCCGGTCAGAAACGAGGTCGTCCACGGCATCGATTTCACGCTGGATGCGGGCGAGACGCTGGCGATCGTCGGCGAGAGCGGCTCGGGCAAGTCCGTCACCGCGCTTTGCCTCAACCGGCTTGTCGATTTCGGCGGAGGCAGGATCACCAAGGGACGGATCGATTTCGCGCTCGGTTCCGGCGAAGTCGCGGACCTTGCCGCTGTGCCCGAGAAGGATCTGGCAAGGATCCGGGGCCGCGAGATCGGCATGATCTTCCAGGAGCCGATGACCTCGCTCAATCCGGTGCACACGATCGGCGAGCAGATTGCTGAAAGCTTCCGCCTGCATCACGGGCTGACCGGCAGACAGGCGATGAACGCAGCCGTCGATGCCCTGAAACGCGTGCGCATTCCCGATGCCGAGCGGCGGCTGAAATACCATCCGCACCAGCTCTCCGGCGGCATGTTGCAGCGGGTGATGATCGCCACCGCGCTCTCCTGCAATCCGCGCCTTCTGATCGCCGACGAGCCGACGACCGCGCTTGATGTGACCGTGCAGGCGCAGATCCTGGCGCTGCTCTCCGAACTGAAGCGCGAAAGCGACATGGGCCTGATCTTCATCACTCACGACATCGGCCTCGTCGCCGGCATTGCCGACAAGGTGATGGTGATGCAACAGGGCGAGGCGGTGGAGCAGGGGCCGACCGATGACGTGCTCGACAATCCGCAGCATCCCTATACGCAACATCTCCTTAAGGCCGTGCCGCACTTCGACGACGGCCGCGCCGTTCGGACGGATTTCTCGCGTGCGCAGGCTGGAGAGGCCAGACCCGCGCTGATCGTCGAGGACCTGACCGTGCGGTTTCCCGTCACCTCCGGCTTCTTCCGTCGCCAGAGCGGTGCCGTGCATGCGGTTGACGGCATCGATTTCGACCTGATGCCCGGTGAAACGCTCGGCATCGTCGGCGAAAGCGGCTCGGGAAAATCGACCACGGCGCGTGCCATCATGGGGCTGACGCAGCCGACGCGCGGCGCGTTTCATCTGGGCGAGGGGGCAAGCATTGCCGCCCATGGCGATCCGATCCAGATGGTGTTCCAGAACCCCTACGCCTCGCTTAATCCGCGCCTGCGCGTCGACAGCATCCTCGCCGAACCGGTGATTGCCACCGGCGGGCGTCTGAACGCCGAGACCCGCGCCCGCATGGCCGAACTCCTGGAACGCGTCGGCCTGCCCGAAAACGCGCTCACCCGCTATCCGCATGAATTTTCCGGCGGCCAGCGCCAGCGCCTCTGCATTGCCCGCGCGCTGATGCTGAAACCTTCCGTCGTGGTGCTGGATGAGGCGGTCTCCGCCCTCGACGTCTCGGTGCAGGCGATGGTGCTGGACCTTCTGACCGCGCTGCAGCGCGACATGAACCTCTCCTACCTGTTCGTCACCCACGACATGGCCGTGGTCGAGCGCATCGCCCATCGCATCGCCGTGGTCTATGCCGGGCAGATCGTCGAGATCGGCGACGCCGCTTCGGTGCTGTCTTCGCCGAAGCACTCTTACACCAGGCGGCTGATTGCCGCCGTGCCGAGCATCGACCGGCGACGGCAGGAGTATCGGCTTGATACAACCGAAGTGCCCTCGCTGGTGCGCCCGGCGGGCTATGAGCCGCCGAAGGCCGACTGGCTGCGGTTTGGCGACGACCACATGGCGCGGAGGGAAGAGGCGTGATGACCTCAAATTTTTCGGATCGCTTCGACAGGGCCTTCGCCGCGTTGAAGGCGTCGGTTGACGAAGGCCGCATTCCCGGCGGCGTTCTCGGGCTTGTGGATGGCGAGGGCAGGCGGCTGACGCAAGCCTGCGGCGCGGCGGCGCTGGAGCCGGAAACGCGGCCGATGACGACCGAAACATGGTTCGATCTGGCCTCGCTGACAAAGGTGATTTTCACCACGGAGCGTATTCTGGCGCTGGCCGGGGAGGGGGCGATCGACCTCGATGAACCGCTGACCGCGTGCATCCCCGACTTCCGGCAATATGCTCCCGATTGCTGGGAGCGGCAGGTCACCTTCCGCCAGTGCCTCGGCCACCAGACGCCCTTTCCTGCGGTCGAGCCGATCTATACCTATGGCGACGATCCGGACCGGCTGCGCGCCTTCGTGCTGCAGCGCGAATGGAAACGGGTCGAAACACCCGTCTATTCCGACATCAATTTCATTCTCCTCGGCATCGCGCTGGAGCGGATTTCCGGCAAGACCGTCCGCGATCTCGATCCGGGGCCGGGCTTTGCCTTTTCCGCCGATCCGGAGAAGACGGCGGCCACCGAGTGCTGCAGCTGGCGCGGACGGGTGATCTGCGGCGCGGTGCATGACGAGAATTGCCACGCGCTTCAGGGCTCCGGCCATGCCGGCCTGTTCGGCACGGTTGATGCCGTGCTTGACCACGCGACCGGTCTTTTGCAGCGCGATGTCGCCGGTGATCCAGCGGTGAAACTGATGCGCGAGCCGTTGTCCGAAAGACGGACCCATGGCTGGGAGCGGCCTTACGAGAACTGGCATGGCGGCGCGCTGTGCTCCGAAGGGACGGTCGGCCATACCGGCTTCACCGGCACGTCGCTGTGCGTGGATTTCGCGCGCGGCCATGCCTGGACGCTGCTGACCAACCGTGTCCACCCGAGCCGCCATACCGAAAGCGGCATCATGACGCTGAGGCGGCGGGTCAGCGACCTTATCAACGGAGCGGAATGATGGTGCAGGATTTCAAACCCGTCTGGGCCGTCGGTCTGATGACCGGAACCGTGCTCGACGGCAATATCGATGTCGCGCTTTTGAAAACCGACGGCGTCACCGTGGAGACGTTCGGCGCCTATACGCTGGCTCCCTATCCGCAGGCGACGCGCGATCTGCTGGAGGAAACGCTGGCGGCGGCCCGCGCCTGGAATTTCGAAGGGTCGGAGCCGACGATCTTCGCCGAGGCCGAAAAGGTGCTGACGCGGGCGCAATCCGACGCGGTGAAAGCGTTGGTCGAGGCCGAGGGACTGTCGATGGCCGATATCGGCATTGTCGGCTTTCACGGCCAGTCCGTGCTGCATCGCGCGCCGACGAAGGATCGCCTGGGCGATACCCGCCAGCTGGGCGACGGGGCGCTGATGAGCCGCATCCTCGGCTGCAAGGTGGCCTATGATTTCCGCACGGCGGATGTGCGCGCCGGCGGGCAGGGCGCGCCGCTTTCGGCCGGCTATCACCAGGCGTTGCTGAAAAGCCTCGATACCTCCGGCAAAACGGCGGTGCTCAATCTCGGCGGCGTTGCCAATGTCACATGGTGGGACGGCGGCGATCGACTGATCGCCTTCGATACCGGCCCGGCGAATGCGCCGCTCAACGACTTCATGAAGGAAAACGGCCTTGGCGAGATGGACCGTGACGGCGCGCTTGCGCTTTCCGGCACGGTGGACGAGGCGCGGCTTTCAAAGTTGCTCGGGCATCCCTATCTCGCCGCGCCCTATCCGAAATCGCTCGACCGTTTCGATTTCTCCTCTGCCATGGCCGAAGGGCTGGATCCTGCAACGGGTGCTGCGACGCTGACGGCCTTTACCGCCGCCGCCGTCGGCAAGGCGCTCGATCTTCTGCCCGCGCGCCCCGACCGTCTCGTCGTTTGCGGCGGCGGCAGGCGCAACCCGGCGATCATGGCGATGCTTCAGACCCGCGCAGGCGTCGAGGCGGTGCCGGCGGAATCCGTCGGCTGGCGCGGCGACGCGATCGAAGCCGAATGCTTCGCCTTTCTTGCCGTGAGGGCCATGCGCGGCCTTCCCTTCAGCTTTCCGACGACGACCGGCGTGCCCGAGCCGATGAGCGGAGGGCGGGTCGCGGGTTGACCGAAATCCGAAAAGAGGACTGAAATCGGAAATTTGATTTGAAGAGTTCAGGCTTTTCTGCCCTGTTCGCTACAGTTTTTTCTGCAGGAATACCCGATCGCGGCCGGCGACAAAATTCTGCATTCGGCCGAATTCGACATAGCCGGAGCGCTGATAGGCCTTGAGCGCGACCGGATTGAAGGTGTCGATGAAGGCGTCGTGACAACCGCGTGCGCGCGCTGCGTTCTCGGCGGCTGAAAGCATTTTTCCGGCCACGCCTTGCCCTCGCGCGTCCTCGCCCACCCACAGCCGCTGCACGTAGAGCCAGCCCCAGGCGGTGAATGCGTTGATACCGGCGATCACAACGCCGTCGCCGTCACGCACGAAAACGGACAGCGGCTTGCGCTCCGCCGGCCCGACGTCGTCATCGTTGAAGCGCGAGAGGTTCTCGTCGACCCGGGCGATATCGTCCGCATCGGGATCGGCTGTGACTGTGATCTGCATGGCGTGCCTTCATGATTCGCATGGTCTTCGGAATGAAGAATACGCCAATTCATTCAGGTGCATAGACAGCCTGTCAGGTGAAATGCTTTAAGTTTTCGGCAAATCAAGAATAAGTGGCTCCCCGGGTCGGATTCGAACCGACGACCTATCGATTAACAGTCGAGTGCTCTACCGCTGAGCTACCAGGGAATATGCGCGCCGCTCGGGCGCTGCGGTGTGAGCGGGTTAATACAAATGCACGGGCGGTTTGCCAAGCCCTTTTTGCAAAAAAATAACATTGTCTTCCGCTTTCGCGCGCAAGGCCGTAATGAGGCCCTTTTCGCTTCGGCCAGCCGGCCCGCTCCCGCGGCCGGAGCGGCGATCGGGAGGGGCCCGCAGGGCCTCAGCCGCGCCGCTGCACCCCGTCGCCCGTTTCGGGGCCGTCGCCGCGCTCGGAACTGTGCATGGCGCGCATTTCGCTCTCGATCCGCCGTCTGGCGCTGCGGGAGCGGATCTGCGTGGCCGAATAGGCGCGGGGCGACAGCAGCAGGTCACCTTCCTTACGGAGGATGTCGAAGCTGCGTTCGGCGGCCACCGGCTGGTCCTCGGAGGTATAGGTCGCAACGACGGTCAGCTTGACGTCGGCGATGTTTTCGAAATCATCGAAACCCTTCGGCGACATCTTGCCGATCAGCGTCCTGAACGAGCCGAGATCGAGATGCTCGCCGGAATCGAGCGGGCCCTGGAACCAGCGCTTGCGCGGATCAGGCGTGCCGTCCTCATCGAAATTGAGGTTGCTCAGGGAATAGCGGAGATTCCTGTCGCCGTCCTCATCCTTTAGGGTGAAATCGAGCAGCACGGCGTCGATATAGATCGGCTTGGCGCTCATATTGGCGACCAGGCAGTGTCCTTCCAGCGTCGGGCCGGCGCCGCGATTGATCAGGATCTTCGCGCGCCGGCCCTCGCGAAAGCCGCTGAAGATCAGCTGCAGATAGATTGCCCAGATGACGAGCGTGCAGAAGCTCGCAATAGCGCTCAGCGCGCCCGAATTCGCGTTGATCCAGCCCCAGACCATGACATCTCCCGAAGGACCCGCCGGGCCCCTGCGGCAGGTCAATGCTTACGTTTCATCGACGGGATAGGCCTTTTCCGCGGGGGCGCTCTTTGACCTCTCCTCGTCACTTTCGTTCTCAACGATGTCGACGGTCTTCTGTTCCGGCAATTGATCGCGGGACAGATAGACAGTGGAGGAGGGGAAGGCAAAGCTCGCGCCGTTGTCCTCGACGGCCTCGCGGATCGCGATCAGGAGCTGTTCCTGAACCTCGAGGAAGGCGTTCATGTCGGTCGCCGCGATATTGGCGTAGATGTCGAAGAGAATGGCGAAGTCGCCATATTCCACCAGGCGCACGCGCAGCGGGCTTTCCAGAACGCTCTCATGCGCTTCCAGGGCTGCGTGAATGCTGTCGCGCACCTTGTGCAGGGCTTCGCTGTCGGTCTCGTATCTGACACCGACCTTGTGGCGGAACAGGAAGACGTCGCGCTGGCTGTAATTGGTGATCTTGTGTTTCACCAGCTCGGCATTGGCGACGATGATCAGCGTGCGGTCGAGCGCGCGGATGCGGGTCGAGCGGATGCCGATTTCCTCGACCGTTCCGGCGGTGTCGGAAAACTGGAAGAAGTCGCCGACGCGCACGATCCTGTCAGCATAAAGAATGAGGCCGCTGATGAAGTTTTCGAGCGTCGGCTGCGCGGCAAGGGCGATGGCCAGGCCGCCGACGCCGAGACCGGCGACGACGCCGTAGATCGGGATGCCGATCCGGGTGGCGCCGTAGCCGAGCACGACGATCGCCACCAGGAAGGAGGCGACCCTGAAGCCGGTGCGCACCAGGCTGGCATCAAGGCTGGCGTTGTTGACGGTCGGATTGCGGATCGTCCACATATAGAGCGTCTGCAGCACCTGGTAGGTGAGCCAGGCCGATGTCGTCCAGATGATGGCGCTGACGATTGTTGTCACGATCTGCAGAAGGTCGCCGGTGATGTTGATCTGCTCCTCGCAGAGATAGTGAAACAGGTTCGCGGCGAGGATCACGAGAAGCGGCGGCGTGAGGCGGCGCGACTGGCGGGCGGCGGGATCGAGCGGAACCGGGCGGCGGTTATTCCAGCGGCTGTAGAGGGCAATCGCCAGCATCAGCACGACCACGGTGAGCGCGAGCGCGAGCCACTGCCAGTAGGCCTGGCCGCCAAACGTGTTCTGAAGCCAGCCCGGACCGTCCAGTATGAACTGATACCATTGCGGCGCGACGAGGTTTCCGGGGGTATAGATGTAGTACTGGTAGAGGTCCTCGCCCCTGTCGGCGATGATCGGCAGCGACTGAAGCGCCTCGTAATCATCCGGAATCTCGTCCACTGTCGCCGCGGTGAACAGATACTGGCCGGAATAGGGCCCGTCCTGCACGCGCTCGATGGTGAGGCTTGTGCCGGGGATGATCCATTTGTCCGGAAGGGGGCCGCCGAGGGCGTCCGCCCGGGCGTTGGAGCCTGCCGGCAGACCGGGAATATCCTCGAGCGGCGGCAGGTAGATTCGATCGAAGATCTCCTGAAGCTGAAGCACCGTCTCGATGCTGAAACGCTCGCGTGAGGCGGCGGGAACGTCGGAAAGGTCGAAGGTCTGCGCGGCCTTGCCGAGCAGGGACTGGACGAGAACCAGTTGATCCTTCTCTTCCTCCGTCATGAAGAAGTTGTCATTGGCGAAGAATTCGTCGCGCACGCCGAGCCAGAGCTTGTTGGCCGCCTGCATGATGACCAGAAAGCTTTCGAGCGTGGCGCGCGGGCTGCGCGTGTCGGGCGGCGAGATCGGGTTGGTCACAAGCCGCTGGTAACGCGAATGCAAGCCCTCATTGTCTGAGGCGTCGCTGATGATCTCCTGAACCAGTTCCGCAGCCGTCGCGTCCTGTTGCCCCTGGGGCGTCGCTGGCGCTTCCCGGGCATAGGCCCTGGTTGCGTAATCGGCATGGAAGAGGGCGAGGAAGGCAAAGAGCAGGGCAAGGGCGAGCAAGGCGCATCGGCTGAACGAAGCGTTCGAGCGTCGGCGCCCGGTTCGGAAAAAATTGTCTGAATGCATCGCTTTCTCCGCTGCCTGCTCTGCGCGATTGATCTCTGCCGGATCCTCATTCCGCCGATCCGCCGCCAACCCTACCTGATTTTTTACGTGATTCGTGTCCAGCCAATGTGAATTTGTTGATTTTCCGGCAGCCGGTCTTCTTACGACAGGCCGAGGACCGCCGCTGTCAGCGCGAGATAGCGCCCGACCTTGGCAATGGTGACGAGGGCGAGGAAGACGGGAAAGGGCTCGCGCAGGGCGCCGGCGACAACGGTCAGCGGATCGCCGATGATCGGGACCCAGCTCAGGAGAAGCGACCATTTGCCGTAGCGGCCGTACCAGGCTTCCGCCCTTTCAAGCGCCCGCGGGCCGACCGGAAACCAGCGCCGGTCGCGAAACCGCGCGATGCCGCGTCCCAGCAGCCAGTTGACGACAGAGCCGAGCACATTGCCGAGCGAGGCGGCGAGCACCAGCGCGAAAACCGGATAGGCTCCCGTCAGCAGCAGTCCGGAAAGCGCCGCCTCCGATTGCATCGGCAGGATGGTCGCGGCGACCAGCGCGCTGGCAAACAGGCCGCCATAGGCAACCAGGGCGCTCATCCGGGGGCGCCGCCGGCGCACTGGTCGCGCCGGTTTCGTCTGTCTTCAGCCGTCGGCATGCCTGTGGTTTCCTGCATCGGGTCACGGACGTAGTATTGCCGGAGATCGCAAGTCGCAAGCCTGAAGGGCCGGCAAGGCGCGGCGTCTGGACAATGCGGGCAGCGCCGCGTCGCGAGCGCCGAACGCACATGAAGAGCGAGGCGGCTGCCAGGAGCGATACAGGCGCAATTTAGCCGCCATTTTTCGGAGATTCCCCTTGCGCCGAATTGCAAATCATTCTAAACGCCCGCCAACGCTTGCTTTTCAGCAGCGCGGGGCCTCGTGGCGGAGTGGTTACGCAGAGGACTGCAAATCCTTGCACGCCGGTTCGATTCCGGCCGAGGCCTCCACTCTCCCTTTTCATACGCGCTAAGCGCATGTATTTACTTCATTTTTCTGGCAGGTGTGGCAGTCGGGAATGCATCGGTGGCTGGTGGTGTGGCAGTTTGTTCGCTTTCCACCCCTGCGGCGGGCAGCAGCTTTGATCCGATTCCGTCCCAGTTTATGCGGCTGACGGCCTGGCGGGCGAGGCGGTCGCGCGCCGTGCGCGGCAAGACTGATTTCATCACTCGCTTCACGGCGATCTGACGGTCATTCCCTATGACGATGCCCGACGAAAAACAGTGCAACTTTTAGGGGAATTCATCAATTTACGGCAGCTATAAGGCGGCAAAACGCCAGAAAAGGTCCGGCCACGGACATTTTGCGCCTGTCTAAGAGACGGGAAATCATCAAGAGTGATTCCCGGGCTTTCTCAAAAGATTCCGCAAACCAGAAAATGCGCCCGGGGGGACGAAACATGACCAAAGCTGTCGGCGGCAAGCGCTCCGGGAACGGCAAGGCCGGCAAGCCGGTGCGGACGGGCATGCGGAAACGCTGGATCGCCTCCTCGCTGCTGTTTCAGTCCACGGCGCTTGCCGGCGCGCTTTCCGGCGTTCCGGTGCCGTTTTATTCGCGCGGCTACAGCCGGGTCTATGCGCAGGCAGTCTGCGATCCGAGTTCGACCGGCAACTACGTCAACAATTCGGGCGCGATCGGCACAACCACGTTCGCCTGCACCATCTCCTCCTCCGGGACCGTGACCGCGCCGCAATATGCCTATGGCGGGGCGATGACCTGGTACCAGTCGAGCAATGTCTACTACAGCCAGTACGACATGCCGCCGGTCCACCCGCAGCAGGGCCTGAACATCACGATCACCAACACCGCGACGATCGACGTTTCGGCGGAAGCGGATGTCGCTTCGATGATTTCCTTCAGTGCGCCGGGCGGAACGCATTTCTACACCCGGAGGCATTCCGATGCGATCGGCGTTGTCTCCGCAGGCAGCAACGCCTTCCGCGGCGAGGTCAAGGACGCCGACAAATATTCCGGCGGGGCGGGCGGCTCCGTTGCCGTCTACAACAAGGCGATCATTCAGAACGCGGCCCGCCACGGCATCTATGTCGTCAGCGGCGGCGGCACGGCCTATGCGACCTATGGCGGCAATGCCGGCGCGGTCACGGTGGGCACCACAGCCGATATCTCGGCGAACGGTTTCGGCATCGTCGCCATCAGTCGCGGAGGCGCGACCTGGGCGCTGACCGGCGGTTCGGGCAATACCGCCACCGTGACGGTGTCGGGCGACGTCAATACGATCGCCTCGAGCAATGCGGGCGGCGGCATCCTCGCAGCCTCCTACGGCGGCAACAGCCCGAACAATATTTCCTGGAACCGCATGGAAGGCGGGACCGGCGGGAATGCGGACGCCGCGACGGTGACGCTCGGTTCGAGCGACAGTGCCTTTACCGGTACGGTTTCGACGGTTGCCGCCGGCAAGATTGGTGATGACTGGACCTTTGACAAGCGTGAGACTGGCGCTGCGCTGACGGCCATAAGCTATGGCGGGCAGGGCCCGGTCAACACGAATGGCTCGGGCGGCGGTTATGACGGCGGCAATGGCGGCAAGGCCTCCGTGACGGTCTACGGTGCATCCGGCACCACGATCAAGACGTCCGGAGACGATTCGGGCGGCATCGTTGCGGCCAGCTATGGCGGCTCCAGCCTGAACTATTATGATGCCTCGAAGAAAGGCGGTGCGGCGGGCGCCGTCTATGCCCAGGTCACGGGCGGCGGCTCGATTGCCACGACGGGTGCCCATTCCAGCGGCATTCAGGCCACCTCGCTCGGCGGGCTGGGCCAGGTTGCCTCGACGGCGACGACGACGCAGAACGGCAAGGGCGGCACCGGCGGCAGCGTTTACGTCAAGAGCGACTTCGCGATCACCACCAAGGGTGATCATTCCCACGGCATCGCGGCAATCTCGTCCGGGGCGGGCGGCGGCGTTTATGTCTGGGACGGCAATGGCGGGTTCCAGTGGGGCGACGCCAATATCGCGTCGAACACAAGCGGAGAAGTCACCGTCAAGAATTATGGGGCAATCGACGTCTACGGCGTCGATTCCCACGGCATCGTGGCGATGTCGATCGGCGGCGGCGGCGGGCTTTTGACGTCGAGCGGCGAGATCGCCACGCAGTCCTACAGCTATTATTCGGCGGTGACCAACTCCGCTTCGCAACAGGTCGGCGGCGCGTCAAGCGGCGCCTATGCGGCAGGCGTCACGGTGACCAACAAGGCGGCGGTCACCACCCATGGCGGATATGCGGCGGGCAAGACCGGCACGCAGAGCACAGGCGATGTTCTGCTGGGCGGCGGCATCGCCATTCTGGCCCAGTCGATTGGCGGCGGCGGCGGCGACAACACCGGTTCGGGCGCGATCGGCGGCATTGGCGGAAGCGGCAAGTCCGGCGGCAACGGCTCCGACGGCGGCACGGCTTCGGTCCAGAACTACGGCGTGCTGACAACCTACGGCGCGGATGCGCACGGCATCGTCGCCCAGTCGATCGGCGGCGGCGGCGGCACGGGCCGCAACAAGAGCGGGCTTTTTGTTGCCGTCGGCGGCGATGGCGGCAATGGCGGGGATGGCAATGAGGTTACGATCACCTCCAACGGCAATATCACCACGAACGGAAGTTACGCGGCCGGCATTATCGCGCAGTCGATCGGCGGCGGCGGCGGCGCCGGGGGCAAGGCCACGGCCTGGGGTATCGGCTTTTCGGATGCCGTCGGCGGCAGCGGCGGTAGCGGAGGCAATGGCGATACGGCAAGTGTCACCACGTCGTCCGGAACCACGGTTTCAACGGCAGGCGTCAATGCTCTCGGGATAGTGATCCAGTCCATCGGCGGCGGCGGTGGCTCGGGCGGCGCGGCCAAGTCGGTTTCCGCCGGCAAGACCTTCGACATCGCGATTGCGACCGGCGGCACCGGTGGTGACGGCGGCAATGGCGGAGAAGCGGAGTTGACCCATTCCGGCGCGGTTTCGACCTCCGGCTATGATGCGACCGCGCTTCTCGTGCAGTCGATCGGCGGTGGCGGCGGCAGCGGCGGCGCGTCGAGTGCAAGTGCGCTCGCCTTCGGCCTGCCCTTCGATGAGAAGGGTGACAGTTTCGCGCTTTCCATGTCCGTCTCCCATGGCGGAGACGGCGGCGTCGCCGGCGACGGCGGAGAAGCCAAGGCGATCCTGGAGAAGGGCAGCGCGGTTACAACCGCCGAGAAGGGTTCGCTTGGCCTCCACGTGCAATCGATCGGCGGCGGCGGCGGCCAGGGCGGCGATTCGACGGCTGCGGCCGGAACCGCGACGCTGCAGAGCGCTTTCGCCAAGCTGACGGACGGCGAGGCCGAGCTTCAGAAGAAACTCGAGGGCGAATCCGTCACCGCTTCGCTGACCTTCTCTCTCGGCGGCGATGGCGGCGCGGCGGGAGCGGGCGGCAAGGCCTACGCGCATAATTACGGGACCATCAAGACCAGCGGCGATTTTGCCGACGGCATGCTGGTGCAATCGATCGGCGGCGGCGGCGGCCAGGGCGGAACCGGCGAGACCGACGGCATCGATTACTTCGGCAGCTCCACCTTCAATCTTTCGCTCTCCATTGGCGGCAATGCCGGCAGCGGCAGCGACGGCGGCTCGGCCTATGGCGGCGTTGCCGATACCGGCGCGGTGAGGACCTATGGCGCGAATTCAACCGGCCTCTTCGTTCACTCAATCGGCGGCGGCGGCGGCAAGGGCGGCGGCGGAACCGGCGATGTCGACGCTGACAACAAGCTTGAGGTCGGCATCGGCGCCACCGGCGGCGCGGGCGGCGATGGCGGCAGCGTCTATGCCTGGAACAACGGCACGGTCCTGACCAAGGGCGATTCTTCTCCCGGCCTGGTTGCTCAGTCGATCGGCGGCGGCGGCGGGCAGGGGGGCTCCGGCACCAGTTCCATCGGCCACGCCTTCGAATTCGAGAAGGAAACCAAGGTCAAGTTCTCCGAATGGGTCAAGGCGCACCCCTCCTTCGATGTCGGCGTCACGCTATCGGCCAATACCGGGGCTTCCGGCGGCGATGGCGGTTACGGGGGCAATGTCTATGTCGGCGTCGAGAAAAAGGGCTCGTCGCAGTCGAAGGGCACGACCACGACATACGGCTCCTTCTCCCACGGCGTTCTGGCGCAGTCGATCGGCGGCGGCGGCGGTGCGGTTTCGACGTCGTCCAGCGCCAACAGCGTCACGGTTTCCGGACCGGAAGCCGACCTTGATATCTCGACGATTTCCTTCGGGGCGACGAACGGCGCGGCAGGCGACGGCGGAAATGTCACGGTCTATGCGGCGAATATCTACACCCAGGGCTTTGCCGCCAATGGCGTGATTGCCCAGTCGCTCGGCGGCGGCGGCGGACATGCGATCCAGACCGGCTATGCCATGGACAAGGTCTCGATCAAGTTCGGGGCGCAGGGCCAGTCCGACGGCACGCGCAACGGCGGCAATGTGCTGGTCGAGACGATCGGCGGCACAAAGATCACCACCTCAGGCGACAATGCCAACGGCATTCTCGGCCAGTCGATCGGCGGCGGCGGCGGTTTCGCCGGCGTCGCGCTCGGCACCTACAATGCGGTGAATGATGAAAGCATCTCCGGCGTCATCAGCTCCATCTTCGGCGGCGGCAGTGACAACGGTCACGCCGACGGGCAGAATGTCATCGTCAACCATTACGGTTCGATCAATACATCAGGCAAACGCTCCGTCGGCATTGCCGGCCAGTCGATCAGCGGCGGCGGCGGTTTTCTTACGGCGGCCGCCAACAATTTCGACCAGTCCGGTTTCGTGCAGAAGCAGGCGCCATCCAGTGCCCACACCGTCAATATCAGCGTCAAGGAAAACGCCTCGATCGTCACCTCCGGCGATGGCGCCTTCGGCATTCTTGCGCAAACTGTTTCCGGCGGCGGCGGCGTTTCGGCCGATCTCGCCCAGAAGCTGAACGCTTTCTACCGCTCCTACGGCGGCACTTTCACCAACAGCCAGTATTACTATTCCAACGATTCCGGCATTGCCGATCAGACCGGCTACGTCGCGGTGACGGTCGACGGCAGCGTCAGCACCAGCGGGAAATATGCCCATGGCGTTGTCGCACAGGCGGTCGGCGGCTCCGGCGGCATCTTCCTGCAGAACGGCAAGACCTACGCCGGCACGCTCGCCAATTTCAACAATCAGCAGGACTCGAAGGTTGCCGGCAATGCGCAGAATGGCAATCTCGAAGTCACGATCAACGGCAGCGTCAAGGTTTCCGATCCGACCGCCTGGGGGCTCTGGTCGCAGGCAACCGGTCCGGCGATGACGTTGACGGTCGGTAGCGGCGGCGTTCTCTCCGGCTCGACGGCGGCGGCCAGCAATGGTGAATATGGCGGCGGCGCGATCTATTCCTCCGGCGCCGACCGAACCGTGCTGATGCAATACAATCACGGCACGGTGACCGGGAATATTGTCCACCACAAGTTCGCAGGTGCCTCCTCGGCCGCCGATGGCGTGATGCAGACGGCGGCGCGCGCCGGTTCCAGCCTGTTCGTCAATCAGGGCACGGGCACGTTCGTGACCGGCCACATTGCCGATGCGGGCGGCATCCTCAACGCCGGCGACATCAATCCGGGCGGGGCGTGGAACACGATCCGGACGCGCGTGACCGGGGACCTTCTCGGCGTCGGCACGAAAGATGCGGGCAGCGCCTATGACGTTGCCGATCTCGGCCTGTCGACCGCCTTCTCGCCCTTCAGCTATTTCGAGCGCAACAGACGGATCGACTGGCGCACCGAAAATTCGAGCAAGGGCGGACTTCTGACCGGGCTCGACGTCGACATGGAGAACGGCACGGCCGACACGCTTCTGATCGAAGGTGATTTTGCCGGCACCTGGGGCGTCGACATCAACGCCAACGCTCTGCTGCCAAACACGCGCACCGAGTTCCTGAAGGCTGAGGGAATGGATACGGCCGAACTCTCGGCGCTCTCCTCCCTGGTCTTCGACTTCACCGACGTGACGAAATCGGCCGAGGGCTGGCATGGGTTCTCCGTGGCTGACGCGCATTTTGCCGACAACGGCGTATCGCTCGGCAGAAATGCAGGCGGCGTCTCGCGGGCGCTGCAGCAGGCCTGGGACAGGATCGCGGACGGCAGCGCGACGGAAGTGAAATTCGCCGAGGACGAAATTTCGCTCGGCGCGGCCTTCGGCGCGTTCCATCAGGCCGATCCCGACACATTCGACGACATGTTGCTGGAGCTTGCCTCGCAGACGGCGGCCGCCCCTCTGGCGAACTCGCCCTCGGCAGCGATCGCGGCTGCCAACAGCGTGCTTTCCTGCCCGGCCTTTGCGACAACCGGCGTGATGATGGACGAGGGCTCGTGCGTGTGGAGCCGCGCGCTTGGCGGCGAGACCACGCAGGGCCAGCACGGCGATTCCTCAGGCTATACCCAATCGGTCGGCGGATTGCAGTTCGGCGGGCAGGCGGCGCTGGCCGATGGCTGGTTCCTCGGCTCGGGCCTGACCTACGAGAACAGCTGGTTCCGCAATGACAGCGGCTCTGAAAAGATGGAACAGCAATCCTTCACCGGCGCGGTGGCGCTGAAGAAGGAGGCCGGTCCCTGGCTCTTCGGTTTTGTCGGCGGCGCAGGCTACAACTGGGGCGATTCGAAGCGCTACATCAATCTCGACACACTTTCGGCCACCGCGCGCGGCGAACCGGATTCGGCAATGGTCTTCGCCCGCGCCCGCGCTTCCTATGAATTTGCCTTCGGCGATGATTACTACATGCGTCCGAAGGTCGATTTCGACGTCATCAACATGCACCAGTTCAGCTATACCGAGACCGGAGCGGGGGCGATGAACCTGATGGTCGACGGGAATTCGGATACCGCCTTCGGGGTTACCCCGGGTGTCGAGTTCGGCGCGCGGATTCCGTTCCGCGAGGATTGGCCGGCGCGGCTCTACGGCGATCTCGGGGTTTCGTTCCTGACGGCCGATAGCTGGGAGACGACATCGCGCTTTGCCGGTCTCTCGTCGATGGACAGTTTCTCCACCTTCACCCCGATCGCCGACACGGTTGGCCATGTCACGCTCGGGCTGGACCTTGCCAAGCGGCAGGGCATGGAGCTGAAATTCCAGTATGACGGCGCCTTTGCCGATGACTACCAGTCGCATACCGGCTCGATCAGGTTCGGCTACCGGTTCTGACCGGCTTCCGCCCCGGCGGAGCTTGCGATAATTTCAGGCAACGCTAACCTCGGGTTGCACGGGGGAAACGCGGCGGAGGCAGGGCATGGCGGAAAATCGGGCGTTCATCTTTCTGGCTCTGGCCTTCGCCATGCTGTGGCTGCCGCTCGGCCAGCATGAATTTCTGCTCGCCGGCTGGATGAAGCTCGGCACCTTCATGGCGCCGTTGCTGGTATTCCTGGCCTTTGCCTTTTCCGACAGGCCCTTGCGGCTCTCCGACAACGATATCGGCCTCTATGCGCTGATCCTTTGGATCGCCTATATCATTCACCAGTTCGAGGAGCACTGGGTCGATCTCTTCGGCCAGGTCTACGCCTTCAAGCCCTATGTCAACATGGTGCTGCTTGACCTGATGCGGGCCCCGGCCGGCACGCCGCCGCCGCTCACCGATGCCGGGGTTTTCGTCATCAACACCTCGCTGGTCTGGCTTGTGGCGGCGCTGGCGATCCTGAGATCCCGCCACCACCTGTTCCCGGCGCTGTGCATGGTGTCGATCGTTCTGGTGAACGCCGTCAGCCATGTCGGTATGGCGATCATCCGGGGCGGCTACAATCCGGGCCTGTTGACGGCAATCGTCCTGTTCTTCCCGCTTTCGCTCGCCATCTATCACCGTTTCCTGAAGGCGGGTATCGCCAGCCGACGGGAGGTCGTTGCCAGCGTCGGCTGGGGCGTCATCGCCCATATCATCATGTTTGCCGGCCTGCTGGCGGCAGGCTATTTCCATGTCATTCCGGAAATGGGCTATTTTGCCCTTCTCGTGATCTGGTCGGTCGTGCCCTGTCTTGTTCTGCGCAACAGTCCGCCCGGCGCGGTGGCAAAACCGGGGGAGGGCTGAAATCTTGGCGCTGATGGAGAACGAACTGGCGAAGGTGAGGGTTGACCGGCCCGTCTCGGAGCGCGCCTGTCTTGCCGTCGTCCTCTCGATCCTCATCCTTCTTTTCCTTGGGCTTGCCGCGCTGGCAACGGCAGCGCCCGCTTCATGGACCGGCGCCTGGGATTCCCGCTGGTTCGATGGCGGCGCGCGGGTCTACATGCAGCAGGACGGCACGCATGTCACCGGGCGATACCCGGCCTATAATGGCCGGCTCGAAGGCGAGGCCGAGGGCAGGCGGCTTGTCGGGACATGGGCCACGCCGAAGGGCAGCGGCTCGTTCGAGTTCATCCTCTCGGAGGACGGCAGCAGTTTTGTCGGGCGGCTCGGCAACAAGCAGTGGTGGACGGGCGCGCGGATCAGCACTGATCATGACCAGGCCCTTCGCGCCTTTCAGTCCTCGCCCTCCGAGACGCTGCGCACTTTCCTGATTGCCGCGGAGGCGGTGGAAAGCGGGCGGCTGGAATACCAGGACGATCTCCTTTCGATGCTGATCTTTCCGGAGGGCGGGCGCGAGAACCACGCCCGCGAACTGGCGCCGCTCGTGCTTCTGCTCGACCAGTTCACCGTCGATCCGGACATTTTCGAGACGAAGGCGCCCGAGGCCGATGAGGCCGAGCTCGTGCTGACGCGCTTTGACGGCAGGACGCTGCCATTGCAGTTCCGCCGTGTCGGCGAGGACTGGTTCATGGTCGCGCCGCAGGCCGATTTCGTCAAAGAGCTGTTTTCCGAGATCGCGGCGACCGCGCAAAGCGGCGGCTACAAGGGCGGCGGCCGTTTCGAAGGCTCGACGCCGCGCGCCGCCATGGAGAGCTTCGTTGACGCCATGCGCGCCGGCCCCGCCATGCAGGACACCGCGATTGCTGCGCTCGATCTTTCCGAGATGCCGACGGTGGTGCGCGACCGCCAGTCGGTGCTTGTCGCCGAATATCTGAACGAGGTGATCGCCAGGATCGGCGAGGTCGTGTTCCAGGAAATTCCCAATGATCCCGGTTCGCTGGAGCCCTTTGTCTATTTTACCCACCCGGCCGGCGATATCGTGCTGGCCCCGACCGAGACGGATGACGGAGTGGAATGGAAGTTCACGCCCGAAACCGTGCGGTCCGTGCGCGGGCTTTACGCGGCGACGGAAAACCTGCCGCCATCCGTGCGGGTTCTGCCCTATGATGCCCATTCGAAAGCGCCGTATTTCAGGATCCGCGCGATTGTCGCCGGGGCGGCGCCCGCGGCGCTGCAGCCGGTCGGCCCGCTGGAGGCCTGGCAATGGGCCGGCCTTGTCGCCATCTTCATCGTCGCCGTTGTCGCCGCCCTTGTTGTCGGACTTCTCCTTTCGGTTGCCGCGCGGCTTGGCCATCCGACGGAGAAGGCGGCGAGCAGCCGCGCCTTTGCGATCTGGGGATTTCGCCTTCTCGCCTTCGGCGTCATCAACTATCTCGGCTTCGCCATTCTTGGCCTGCCCTCCGAATTCGGCAGTGCGATCAAGTCGATGGCGGTCCTGATGATGATCGCGGGCGCGATCCCGATCGAATTCTGGCTGGTCGACCGGCTTCATCACGCCATCGATCGCGCCGGACTGATCAATCAGCGCGGGGCGATCCTGGCGTCGCTTCTGGTGGGCGTTGCCAAGGTTCTGGTGGTCTGCGCCAATATCCTTTTGTTTGCCGACGCGCTCTCCATTCCCTATGGCGCGGCGATTGCCGGCCTCGGCATCTCCGGCATCGCCATCGCCTTTGCGGCGCGTTCGACGCTGGAAAACGTGATCTCGGCCTTTATCCTGTTCGTCGACCGACCCGTCGACGTCAATGACCTCGGCCGTTTCGACGGTCGGATCGGAACGATCGAGCATATAGGGCTCAGGGCGACCGTCATTCGAACGCTGGATCGCACGCTGCTGACCATTCCGAATTCCGATTTCATCTCCGACAGCATCGAGAATTTCACCCGTCGCGACAGTGTGCTGATGCGCCGGCGCTTTGCCCTGAGGCCGGAGACCGGCCGGGACCAGCTGCGCTATCTCTTGACCGAAATCCGGCGCATGCTGATCGCACATCCCAAGGTCCTGCCGGATCCGGCGCGCGTGCGCCTTCTCGGGATCAGCGAGAACCGAATCGAATACGAAATCTTCGCCTATATCCGCACCGTCGACTATTCTGACTTTCTCGCCATTCAGGAAGACGTGATCCTGCGGATGATGGATATCGTCGAAAAGTCCGGGAGCGAATTCGCATCTCCGGCCCGCACCCTCTATCTCGCGCGTGATCGCGGCATCGACGCCGACAAGGGAGAGGCTGCCGAACAGGCTGTGGCAGGCTGGCGCGACGAGGGAAAGCTTCCGTTCCCGAACCTCGCGGCGAGCGAGGTTTCCGCTCTCCGGGACACGCTCGACTTTCCGCCCGAAGGCGCCCCGCCCGAGGATGAGCAGTACAGCCCCTCCGGCCCCGCGGAAAAGGGACGGGAAAGGCGTTTCGGGCTGTTCCGCTTTCGCAGGCAGTGAAAAAGGGGCGGGCGCGAGGTCCGCGTCCTCGCCAACGGGATCCTGTCAATGCCGAAAGCGCCTTTCTTCTGTAGTCTTCCAAGAAGTGATTGCGCTGTCATGACTTCTGCAAGGTCTGAAGCAGCTCTGCCCGGATATTTTTCTTCAGAAATATATTCCTGAAATCATATGCCTTTTGCGAATACCTGACTTTCCAGGAACCTTTTTCCGTTGGCGGCCGTTCAACTGTCACGCGGCCGAGAGGAGTCGCAGCAAAGGCCTATGATACTTGGGAATGGAGCCGTCGTTTCAGGGTGCGCCTGAATATCGCGCGGTCCGCAAGGAGGAAAACATGTTTGCATTCAGTCATAAATCGAAACTGCTGGCCAGCGTCGTGTTTGCGGGCGCAATTGTTCTTTCGGGCGCAGGAACGGCAAGCGCGCTCGACGTCAGCATCGGCGGCGAGAACGGCATCAATGCCAGCGTCGACGTCGGTCAGAACGCGGACGGCGGCGTTGGCGCTGATGTCGGCGCCAGCGTCGGCGGCGACAATGGCGTCAACGCCGATGCCGGCGCCGATGTCGGGGGCGGTCAGGCCGTCGATGCGGGTGTCGATGCCAGCGTCGGCGGCGACAGTGGCGTCAATGCGAGCGCGGATGCCGATGTCGGCGGCGGCTCCGGGATCGGCGCGGACGTGGATGCCAGCGTCGGCGGCTCTTCCGGCGTCAACGCCTCGGCCGACGCCAATGTCGGCGGCGGATCGGGCATCGGCGCGGATGTCGATGTCGGCATCGGCGGTTCGGATGACGGCGGCGCACCCGGCGGCCCGATAGGCGGCGGCGGCGGCGACAATGGCGGCGGCTCCGGCGACGGCAGCGGAGGCAATGGCGGCGGTACAGGCGGCGGCGGCACGGCCGGCGGCGGCGAAATGCCGTCCGGCCGCGACGACCAGCGCCTGGTGACGGCCTTCGATCAGCTCTCCGGCGAAGAGCAGCAAGTGGTGCGCCGCCAGTGCGGCAGCGTGATGCGCACGCCTGACAACTACGATCAGGGTCTCCAGCGTCTGTGCAATCTGGTGCATGAATTCCGCTGACAATCGAATATTGAATTGCGAACCATCGGGAAGGGCGCGGGCGACGCGCCCTTTTTCATGTCAGCATTTCACAGTCAGGTGGAAACATCGGCCATCCGCGAAAATGCGTCGAAACAAGCGTCTGGATCGGTTCTGCGGCTCCGTCCAAGGCGGAAACGGTCTTGCCGGCAAACGCCGCAAATTGGCGATGCGGCGCACTCACGTCTTGCCACGGGGCGGCGGCGCATTTAAGAAAAATGCTCAGGCGGCGTGACGGTTTCCCGTGGCTCCCGATGGCTGGCGAAAATGCACTGTGAGGTTGATGGCGATGATGAATTTCGAAACGGCGCGTGAAAAGATGGTGGAGTGCCAGATCCGCACCACCGATGTCACGGCGCATCCGGTGATCTCCGCGTTTCTCTCGGTCCCGCGCGAGGCATTCCTTCCTGCCGGGCTGAAGCCGCTTGCCTATATCGACGAGGATATCCAGGTGAAGCCGGCCACCGCCGAAAGTCCCGCCCGCTACATGATGGAGCCGTCGCCGCTTGCAAAGCTGATTCAACTGGTCGAAGTGTCCAAAAAGGATGTGGTTCTCGTCGTCGGCACGGGTGAGGGGTACGCCGCCGCGGTGCTCTCCCTTCTCGCCCAGTCGGTCGTCGGCATCGACAGTGACGAGGAACTGGTTCAGTCGGCGAGCGACAATTTTCTGGAGCTCGGCTATGACAATGCCGCCGCTGTCGTCGGCGACCTGACGGCGGGCTACCCTTCGGAAGCGCCCTATGACGTGATCTTCGTCAACGGCGCGGTTGAATACATTCCGGACGCGCTGCTCGAACAGCTGCGCGACGGCGGGCGACTGGTCTGCGTCGAAGGCGCAGGCAATGCCGCGCGCGCCAAGATCTATCGTCGCGATGGCGACGTCTTTTCCGAGTTCCTGTCCTTCAATGCCGCGGTGAAGCCGCTGCCGGGCTTCACGCGCGAAAAGGCGTTTGAGTTCTGAGCGAGCGTCATCAAGACAGTTCATTTCCAAAAAACTGTGTACAGCCCTGAAAACATGATGTTTTCAGGGCGGGGCCTGTTGGAACGGGTTTATCCTCGGGTATGATTCGGGTCGACGGAAAACTCGCATAAGCGCGCAGAAAGGTTTGTCATGGCGCAGCCGAAGTTGCAGCAAGAGCCGACGATGGAAGAGATTCTGGCGTCCATTCGGCGGATCATCGATAGCGGCGAGGATGCCGGGCGTTCGCCGGGCTACCGATCCCCGCAGACGCGCGAGAGCGCTGAGAACCGCAGCGACGAGGCGCGTCAGCAGCCTTCAGGCCATCGCGAAGATGACTGGTATCAGCGCGAAGACGAGCGCGCGAGCGAGCCGGTGATCGTTTCGCGCCATCACGCCGGCGACGGGCCGGCCGCAGCCTCCGAGGAGCCGGCTCAGCCCGAGCCGGTGCGGCAGGAGCCGCCGATGGCCGAACAGCAGGTCTATCGCGTGGAGGAACAGACGCAGCCCGCGCCGGAAGAGCCGACCTATCGGCAGGAAACTTCCCATGAAGGAGCTTCCGACGACCGGCAGTCCTTCCAGGCGGTCTATCCGGGCACGATGGGCGAGGTCGCCCGCCAGGTGCGCGAGGCGTCCGGCCAGTTCGAGCCGGGCGACGAGCAGGACGCATCGGAAGCCGCGGGCGACGACGCACCGCTGCTGTCCGCTGAATCGGAGATGCGGATTTCCGAGGCGTTGCGCGAACTCTCCTTCGCGCTCGAACGCGAGGGCGCGCGCAGCATCGAGGAAATCGTCGCCGAAGAGCTCCGTCCGCTCCTGAGCAACTGGCTCGAAACCCATATGCCCTCGATCGTCGAGAATGTGGTCGCGCGCGAACTCGAGCGCATGCGCCGGCGCTGATTGCACCGCGCCGCTCGCCTGTTTTTTAGGGCCTTCGGGCCCCCGGGCCGTCCCTTTTCGGGGCGGCTTTGTTGTTGACAGGCTTCGCGCCAAACGCTTAACAACATCTGGCTCTCGACCGGCTTTCTGCTGGCAAAACCGGGGGTCGTCAAAAACCGGAAAAGATGGTCGGCCGCGCGCGCCGGCCCTCCTTTCAAAACAGGAATTGGCACGGAAATGCTTGACAAGACCTATGACGCGAACAGCGTCGAACCGAAGATCGCGGATCGCTGGCAGGAGGCCGACGCCTTCCGCGCGGGCGCCAACGCCAGGCCGGGTGCGGAGTCTTTCAGCATTGTGATTCCGCCGCCGAACGTGACCGGCTCGCTGCATATGGGTCACGCGCTCAACAACACGCTGCAGGACATTCTGGTGCGCTTCGAGCGCATGCGCGGCAAGGATACGCTCTGGCAGCCCGGCATGGACCATGCGGGCATCGCCACGCAGATGGTCGTAGAACGCCAGTTGATGGAAAGACAGCTTCCCGGCCGGCGCGAAATGGGCCGCGAGGCTTTCATCGACAAGGTCTGGGAGTGGAAGGATGAATCCGGCGGGCAGATCCTCAACCAGCTGAAGCGCCTCGGCGCCTCCTGCGACTGGTCGCGCGAGCGCTTCACCATGGATGAGGGGCTTTCGCAAGCCGTTCTCGAAGTCTTCGTCACGCTCTACAAGCAGGGCCTGATCTACCGCGGCAAGCGTCTCGTCAACTGGGATCCGCAGTTCGAGACCGCGATCTCCGATCTCGAGGTCGAGAACCGCGAGACCGACGGCCATATGTGGCATTTCAAATATCCGCTGGCCGATGGCGAGACCTACACCTATGTCGAGAAGGACGAGGACGGGAACGTCATCCTCCAGGAGGAACGCGACTACATCTCGATTGCCACCACGCGCCCGGAAACCATGCTCGGCGACGGCGCGGTCGCGGTTCATCCGTCAGACGAGCGATATGCGCCAATTGTCGGAAAATTCTGTGAAATCCCGGTCGGTCCGAAGGAACATCGCCGTCTGATCCCGATCATCACCGATGAATATCCGGATCCGGATTTCGGCTCCGGCGCGGTCAAGATCACCGGCGCGCATGACTTCAACGACTACCAGGTCGCCCGCCGCAACCACATTCCGCTCTATCGCTTGATGGACGAGAAGGCGGCGATGCGCGCGGATGGCGAGCCCTACGCGACCTGTGCCGGCCAGGCCATGCAGATCGCGAAATCCGGCGAACTGCCGGGCGAGGCCGACGTCGACGACATCAATCTCGTGCCCGATGAATATCGCGGCCTCGACCGCTACGCGGCGCGCAAGCGCATCGTCGATGCCATCAATGCCGAGGGTCTTGCCGTGACCGTGAAGGACGAGGAGGGTAATGATATCCCCTTCGTCGAGAGCAAGAAGATCATGCAGCCCCATGGCGACCGTTCCGGCGTCGTCATCGAGCCGATGCTCACCGACCAATGGTTCGCCGATGCCAAGACGCTGGCCGAGCCGGCGATCGCTTCCGTTCGCGAGGGCCGCACGAAGTTCGTGCCGAAGAACTGGGAAAAGACCTATTTCGAGTGGATGGAAAACATCGAGCCGTGGTGCATTTCGCGCCAGCTGTGGTGGGGACACCAGATCCCGGCCTGGTACGGCCCGGATGGTTCCGTCTTCGTCGAGAAGACCGAGGAAGAAGCGCTCGAGGCGGCCATCCAGCACTATATTTCCCACGAAGGTCCGTGGAAGGCCTGGGTCGAGGAGCAGCTTGAGAATTACGAACCCGGCAACATCCTGACCCGGGACGAAGACGTTCTCGACACCTGGTTCTCCTCCGGTCTCTGGCCCTTCTCCACGCTCGGCTGGCCGGAAAAGACGGAGGAACTGGCGCGCTACTATCCGACCAGCGTTCTCGTCACCGGTTTCGACATCATCTTCTTCTGGGTCGCGCGCATGATGATGGATGCGCTGCATTTCATGAAGGATGAACACGGCAATCCGATCGAGCCTTTCCATACCGTCTATGTCCACGCCCTGGTGCGCGACAAGAACGGGCAGAAGATGTCGAAGTCGAAGGGCAATGTCATCAACCCGCTCGACCTGATTGACGAGTATGGCGCGGATGCGCTGCGCTTCACGCTGGCGATCATGGCGGCTCAGGGCCGCGACGTGAAACTCGATACGAGCCGCATCGCCGGCTACCGCAATTTCGGCACCAAGCTGTGGAACGCCACGCGCTTTGCCGAGATGAACGGCATGAAGTTGGACGCTTCCTTCCGCCCGGAAAAGGCGACGCAGACGATCAATCGCTGGATCCTGACCGAGCTTTCGAAGACGGCCGAGGAGGTCACGCGGGCGATCGAATCCTATCGCTTCAACGAGGCGGCGGGCGCCCTTTATCATTTCGTCTGGCATGAACTCTGCGACTGGTATCTGGAACTGCTGAAGCCCGTCTTCATGGGCGACGACGAGGCCGCCAAGGCCGAGGCGCAGGCCTGCGTCGCCTATGTTCTGGCCGAGACCTACAAGCTTCTGCATCCGTTCATGCCGTTCATGACCGAGGAGCTCTGGGCCCATATCGGCGGCGAGGGCCTGCTTTGCCACGCCGACTGGCATGTGCCGCTCCATCGCGATGACACGGCTGCCGATGAGATCAACTGGCTGGTCGATCTCGTTTCCGGCATCCGTTCCGCCCGCGCCGAAATGAACGTTCCGCCATCGGCCAAGGCGCCGCTGATCTTCGTCGGGGCCAACTCGACGACGCGCGAGCGCAGCGCCCGGCATTTCCCGGCGATCGAGCGCCTTGCGCGCGTCGATTCGCTCGACTTCGAAAAGACGACGCCGAAGGGCGCGGCCCAGGTGATCATCGGCGAGGCCACGGCGTGCATTCCGCTCGGCAACCTGATCGATGTCGCCGCCGAAACCGCGCGTCTGGAAAAGGCGATCGGCAAGGTGGACAAGGATATCGAGCGTTCGGGCAAGAAACTCGACAACGAGAAGTTCATCGCCAATGCCGATCCGGAAGTCGTCGAGACCGAACGCGAACGTTTTGCCGAACTGAAGACGCAACGCGAACAGCTTGCCGTGGCCCTGACGCGGGTGAGCGAAGCCGGGTGATCAGGCTTCGGCCGATGAAATGACGAGAAGGGGCGGAGCGTTGCGCGCTCCGCCCCTTCCTTTTACTTCTCTCTACCAGCGCTGGTGGACGTGGGGCGCGATGCGGCTGCGATAGATCTCCTCCATCGCCGCCATCACATCGGCGCCGATCACCGGAAGGTCGGAGGCCCGCGCATTGCCCCTGGCCTGTTCGGCATTGCGCGCGCCCGGAATGGCGACGGTGACCGCCTCGTTCATCAGGATCCAGCGCAGCGCGAAGGCCGCCATGCTTTCCCCGCCGGGAACATGCTTGCGCACTTCCTCCACCGCATCGAGCGCTATCTCGAAGGGCACGCCGGCAAAGGTCTCGCCGACATCGAAGGCCTCGCCGGAACGGTTGAAGTTGCGGTGGTCTTCCTTGTCGAACTCAGTGTCCCGCGTGATCTTTCCCGACAGAAGCCCGGAGGCGAGCGGCACGCGCACGATGACGGCAATGTTCTTCCGTTTCGCTTCCGGCAGGAACAGCGAGGCCGGGCGCTGGCGGAAGATGTTGTAGATGATCTGCACGCTGGCGACGCCCGGAAACTCGATCGCCTTCAGCGCTTCCTCAACCTTTTCGACGCTGACGCCGTAATTGGCGATCTTGCCCTTGGCCTTGATGGCGTCCAGCGCCTCGAACACCTCCGGCCGGTAGAAGGCCTCGGTCGGCGGGCAGTGGAGCTGCACCAGGTCGAGCCGTTCCGTCTTCAGGTTCTTCAGGCTGCGATCGATGAAGCCTTCGAGGTTCTCGCGATTGTAGCCGTCGGCCGTATGCGGATTGAGGCGGCGTCCGGCCTTGGTGGCGACGAAGGGCTTTTCGCCGCCGCGATTTGCAAGAACGTCGGCAATGATCTTTTCCGAGCGGCCGTCGCCATAGACATCGGCCGTGTCGATGAAATTGATGCCGGCATCGAGCGCGGCGTTCAGCGCCGCACGGCCGTCTTCCTCGCTGACGGAACCCCACGAGCCGCCGATCTGCCAGGCGCCGAAGCCGATATTGGAGACGGGGCGTCCGGTGCGTCCGAAATTGTGATAATGCATGCGTTCCTCCGGTGAATGTCTGATTCCCGCCCTCAAAGAGGCGGACGGGACAAGGCGCCGGTCCGGCGCTTGTTTGGGCTTGCGGTGTGAACCTAAGGTCTTTTACGCCGCAAGGGCCGAAGAAAAAACAGGGAAAGGTGATTTGTGACGTCCTTCCGCTTCATTCATGCCGCCGATCTGCATCTGGGCAGCCCGCTTTCCGGGCTGATGCTGAAGGACCGGCAGATGGCGGAACGCTTCGCCGCCGCCGGCCGCGATGCCTTTTCCGCGCTGGTTGACTATGCGCTCGCCGCGCAGGTGGATTTCCTGGTGATCGCCGGCGACGTCTATGACGGCGCCTGGAAGGACAATCATATCGGCCTGTTCTTCAACCGCGAGGTCGCGCGATTGTCGCGCGCCGGCATTCCCGTCTATTACCTGCGCGGCAATCATGACGCCGAGAGTATCGTTGCCCGCACCATCGCCATGCCGGAAGGCGTCCATGAATTCTCCGCCCGAAGACCGCAGACGTTTGTCATAGAACATCTGAAAGTGGCGCTGCACGGTCAGGGCTTTGCCGAGCGCGTGGCGGCCGACAATCTGGCGCTCTCCTATCCGCCGGCCGTGCCCGGCCATTTCAACATCGGCGTGCTGCACACCTCGCTGTCCGGCCGCCCGCCGCATGCCGTCTATGCGCCGTGTTCGGTCGTCGATCTCGCCTCGCGCGGCTATGACTACTGGGCGCTCGGCCATGTCCATGCGTTCGAAGAGGTTTCGGCCGATCCGCTGACGCTCTATCCGGGCAATCTGCAAGGCCGCAATATCCGTGAGACCGGGGCGAAGGGCGCGGTGCTGGTGAGCGTTGAGGGCGGCCGTCCGCGCTATGAGCGGGTGATGCTGGATTGCGCCCGGTTCGAGACGGTGGAGGTGACGCTTGCCGAAAACCTGCCCGAAAGCGCCATTCCCGGCGCAATCGAGGCGGCGCTCTCGCCCTTTGCCGAGGCGGCGGATGAGCGGCCTCACGCGCTCAGGGTCACGCTTTCCGGCCGTCATGCGTCAGCCGAGCGGATCAAGGCGGAACGGTCACAGTGGCGCGATGACGTTCAGGCTGCATGCCACCGCATTCACGCCGACCTCTGGCTCGAAAAGCTTGTGATCGCGCTTGAGGCAGCTGGCACGGAAAGGCCCGCTGCGGCAGGTGACCTCGCGGTCGATATCGATGCGCTGGTCGGATCGATCGCAGCGGGCGAAGACGCCGGCATCAGCGAACTCGTCGGCGAGATCTCCCGAAAGCTGCCGGGCGGCGTGGCGGCGGACGAGGAGCCGCTTGGCGCCAGCGCGGCCGAGCTTCTGGCGGAAGCGCGCGACATCCTGCGCGCGCGGCTTGCGGGCGAGGGCTGAACGATGCGGTTTCTCTCCCTCGATCTCCTGCGCTACGGACATTTTTCCGGCCGTTCCATCACCTTCAGGCCCGATGCCGCGCTGCATATCGTCTACGGGCCGAACGAGGCGGGAAAATCCTCCGCACTCGCGGCCTTTTCCGATCTTCTCTTCGGTTTTCCCGATCGCGATGTCGGCTATGATTTTCTGCATCCGGCGCGTGATCTGAGGATCGGCGCGGAAATACGCGCGCGCTCCGGCGAGACGCTTGCCTTCCGCCGCCGCAAGGGCCGCAAGGACACGCTGCTGGCTGCCGGCGGCGACAGCGAGACCGCGCTCAATGACGATGCGCTCTCCGCCTATCTCGGCAGTCTCGACCGCACCGTCTTTGAGCGGGCCTTTGGGCTTGACAGCGAACGGCTGCGGGCAGGGGCTGACGAAATGCTCGCCGATGGCGGCGAAATCGGGCAGATCCTGTTTTCCGCAGCCTCCGGACTGACGGGGCTCAGGGCAATCGCGCAGAGGCTTGAAGCGGATGCCGACGGCATCTACGGCCCGCGCCGGTCGCAGAACCGCAGTTTCTACCAGGCGCTCGACCGGCATGACGCGGCGCGCAAGGCCGAGCGGGCGCTGGAATTGAACGCCAGCGACTGGAAGGCGTTGTTGCGCGAGGAAAGCGAAATCGAGGAGGAGCTTGCGGCGCTTGGCGAACGTCAGCACGCGCGCCGTACCCGCATGGAAACGCTCGACCGTCTGCAGCGGCTGCGCGGTCTCGTTGCCGAGATCGACGGCCATGAGCGCGCCTTGCAGGCCTTTGCCGATCTGGAATCGGTCGTGGACGAGACCGGCGCGGAACTCGAGAGGCTCCATGCGCGCCAAGACCAGCGCAAGAGCGAGATCGAAGGCAAGGCCGGGCGGCTCGCTGCGCTGCGGCGCGATCTTGAAGCGCTGAAGATCGACGACCGGCTGCTCGCCCGTCGCGAGGAAATCCGCCGTCTCCACGGCGAAAGCGGGCTTTATGCCGAGGCTGTCAGCGGCCTGCCGGAGCGCGAAGCCGGACTGGAAGAAACGCTTTCCGCGCTTTCCATCCTGGCCGCGGAGCTTGGCATTTCCGACATCGAACGTCTGGAACAGAACCGGCCGGACAATATCGTGCTTGCCGAACTGGACGCGGTGATCGAAGAGGCAAGGCGGCTGGAACGCGAGGCATCCGCGCTTGAAAAGGGTCTTGCCGATAGCCGCGCCTCACTCGAAAACCTCGAGGGCGAAGGCGGCGGCGGTCAATTGACCGATCCGGCGCCGCTGCGCCGCCGCTTCGATGCCCTGCGGCCCGACATTGCAAAATTCGACGATGCCGAGGCGCTGGATGCCGATATTGCCGGTCGTCGCCGCGCCCTGGCGGAAAATGCGGCACTGCTGCGCCCGGCCGTATCCGATATCTTCGGCCTTTCCCGCGCGACGCTGCCGGATCAGGCGGCGGTGCGGGCGGCGGGCGAGACGATTTCGGCGATCCGCAGCTCTCTGGAGACACTGGAGCGCAGGAAGGCCGAAGGCGATCAGGAGCGCCTGCAAATCGAGGAGCTGGTCGCCGGGGAGGCAGGCGACGCGCCCGTGCCGACGCGCGAGGACATTGCGGCCGGCCGGCTTGAGCGCGACAGGCTTTTCGATGCGTTTGCCGCAGGAAACGGCGATCATGCGCGCTACGTCGCGGCGGTAAAGGCCGCCGATGGGCTTGCCGACAGCGCCCTCGACAATGCCGACACGGTGGCCCGACATGGTGAATACCGCAAACGTCTCGCGGCGCTGGCGCGGGATCGTGAAGCCGCAGAGCGTGAAGCTGAGCGGCTGACCGCAGAGCTTGCAGCGGAGCGCGAAGCCCACCGGGCGCTTTTCCGCGCCGCAGGCGTCGAGGCCGGCGCGCCGGATGACATGCTCGAATGGCTGCGTCAGATTGCCGTGCTGCTTGATCAGCGCGCGCAATTGTTGAGCCTCATCGATCGGCAGTCCGGACTGGACAAGCTGAAGGACGAGTTGCGCGCAAGCCTTCTACCGCTTGCGGACGAGACGGATGCCGAGATGCCGGTTCCGGCGCTGGCGCGCCTTGCCGAAGCCCGGATCGAGCGTCTTGCCGAGCGCTGGGAGGATGCGCGCCGGCAGCAGGCGGAGATTGCCGCCGCCCGTCAGGCCATCGCGCGGCGGGAGCAGGAGCTTGAGGCATTGAAGGCCGTGCGCCGCGATTTTGCCGGGCGTTATGAAGCCTGCCTTGCCGATGTCGGACTGAAGCCGGGAACCGGGCTTGCGGCGGCCGAAACCGCGCTTGGGCTCTGGGGCAGGGTGCCGCAGCTTCTGGAAAGAAAGAACAGGCTCGAGCGCGAGATTGCGGCAGGCCGGGCGCGTGTCGCGCGTTTCCGTTCGGCTGTCGATGCACTCGCCGAGGCGCTGGCGCCGGACCTTGCCGGGCGCGACGCCGAAGAGAGTGTCCGCATCCTTGGCGAACGCATCGACCGCGACACGTCGGGTGCCGCCCGCCGCAAGGCGCTCGAAGAGGCTGCCGCGACCTTGAACGCGGAGATTGAGGCGCTCGAGGATGACCTTGCTTCCTGCAGGGGAAAAATCGCGAAAATCGCCGAGGCCCTGCCGCCGGGTGTCGTCATGGAAGGACTTCCCGCGCGCCTTGAGGAGCGGGCCGCCCTGAAGAACGCGCTTGCCGAGGCGAAGCGGCGCTTCGATGACGGCAGCGAAGGCGCGGACGCGGAGGAAACGCGCAAGTTGGCCGAGGGGCTGGATGTGATCGCCTGCCGGCAGGAGCGTGAAGCGCTTGCCGCCGAAGAGGCCGAGGACGAGGGCGTGCGCGAGGAACTGTTGCAGCGACGTGCCGAATGCCGCCACAAGAAGCAGGAGCTCGGGCGCGGCGAAAGCGCCGAACAGGCGGCCTTCGACCGGGGCTCCGCCGAGGAGGAAGCGCGAGAGCTTGCCCGCGAATGGGTGGTGCTGAAGCTTGCGGGCAATCTGCTCGATCAGGCGATGGAGCGCTATCGCCAGGGCCGCGCCGATCCCATCCTTGAAAAGGCCGGGCGGCATTTTTCCGCGCTCACGATGGGCGGCTTCGACAGGCTGCTGCAGAATTATGGCGCCAATGACGCGCTGCTGCTCTCCGCCCGTCGGACTGATGGCAGCGAGGTGCCGGTGGCTGGTTTGAGCGACGGCACGCGCGATCAGCTCTGGCTGGCGCTGCGCCTCGCTTTCCTTGAGGATTACGCCAGTCGAAACGAACCGGCGCCGCTGATCGTCGACGATATCTTCCAGACCTTCGACGATGTCCGCAGTGCCGCCGGCCTGAAGGCGCTCACGGGCCTTGGCGGCGATATCCAGACGATCCTGTTCACCCATGAAAAAAGCCTTGTCGACATAGCTCGGAGCGAGCTTGGCGACAGGGCCGATATCGTGATGCTGGAGCGCTGATCACGCTTCGCCGGAGCGATTGTCCTTCGTCTTGCGACGGCTGAGCTTCGTGCGCACCTCTATTCTGTGCAGCACGAGCAGGACGATGACGCCGAGGACAGAGGAAAAGATTCCCAGTGTCCAGAGTCCGAGCCCGATGGTGAGACCGATTGCGCCGGACAACCAGAGCCCGGCCCCGGTTGTCAGCCCCTTGACCGTGCCCTTCTGGAAAAACACGATGCCGGCTGCGAGAAAGGCAACGCCCTCGGTGATCGACTGGATCACGCGGGTCGGGTCGATCCTGAGCACATCGGAAACCTCCGGCATCAGGTCCGGCACTTCCGTGGAGACGATGACGAAGAGGGCGGCGGCGAGGCTGACGAGAATGTGGGTGCGCAGCCCCGCGGCATGGTTCTGCATTTCCCGTTCGAGGCCGATCAGCCCGCCGAACAGGGCCGCGCCCACCAGGCGGACGAAGAAGACCAGATTTTCACTACCGCCTGTGGTGGTGATATCGTCTATCAGGGCTTCCATCGTTCTCCTTGTTTGATGTCAGAGGTGCTCCCTGATCTTTTCGGCATTGGCCGAAAGGACCGCGCTTTCTTCCATAACGCCCGAGTGGCGCTTCAGGTCCACGCCCTCATGGCGCGGAATGACGTGGAAGTGGAGGTGGAAGACGGTCTGGCCGGCGGCCGGCTCGTTGAACTGGGCGATGAAGACGCCGTCAGCCTTGAACGCGGCTTTCACCGCCTGTGCCATTTTCTGCACCACGGCCATGGCCTTGCCGACAACCACGGGATCGGCATCGAGCAGGTTGCGCGAGGGCTTGCACGGGATGACCAGAACATGGCCCGGCGCCTGCGGCATCACATCCATGATGGCGATGACGTCGTCATCCTCGTAAAGCTTCGTGGCCGGGATCTCGCCGCGCAGAATCTTGGCGAAGATGTTGTCGTCTTCATATTCGGCGATATGCGTTTCGTCTGCCATGGTGTTCACTCCGTTGTTGCCGGCGCTTCATTCGCCCTTCTTGTAGGGCGCGTGCGCGCTCAGGATATCATTGAAATGCGCGACGTCCTCCCGTTCGTGAACGAGAAACGCGGCGACCGCGTCCCGTAACCCCTCGTGGGTGATGTAGTGGGCGGAGTGGGTGGTGACGGGCACATAGCCGCGCGCCAGCTTGTGCTCGCCCTGGGCGCCGGCCTCGACGCGGGCAAGATTGTTGGCGATGGCGAAATCGATGGCCTGGTGATAGCAGACCTCGAAATGCAGGTAGCGATGATCCTCGATACAGCCCCAATGGCGACCGTAGAGGGCATCAGAGCCGATGAAGTTGATCGCGCCGGCGATGTAGCGTCCGTCGCGCTTGGCCATGACCAGAAGAATGTCACGCGGCATGCGTTCGCCGATCAGCGAATAGAATGCGCGCGTCAGGTAGGGGCGGCCCCATTTGCGGCTGCCGGTATCCATGTAGAATTCGAAGAACTGGTCCCAGATGTCCTCGGTCAGGTCATCGCCGGTGAGCCAGTCGACGGTGATGCCGGCCTCAAGCGCCGCGCGGCGCTCCTTCTTCAGCGCCTTGCGCTTGCGCGAGGCCAGCGTGTCGAGAAAGTCGTCATAGCGGGCATAACCCTTGTTGAGGAAATGGAACTGCTGGTCGGTGCGGTGAAGATAGCCCGCCGCCTCGAAAACCGGCGTTTCCTCCTCCGGCACGAAGGTGACGTGGGCTGAGGAAACATTGAGCCGCTCGCTGACCGTCACCAATGCGTCCGCCAGAACCTTCTGCACCGTCGCCCTGTCATAGCCCTCGCGCACGAGAAGACGCGGGGCGGTTGCCGGGGTGAAGGGCAGGGAGGCCTGCAGCTTCGGGTAATAGCGCCCGCCGGCGCGCTCGAAGGCATCGGCCCAGCCGTGGTCGAACACATATTCGCCCTGGCTGTGGTTCTTCAGATAGCACGGCAGCGCGCCGATCAGTTTTCCGTCTTCCGTCTCCAGCAGAAGGTGGTGACCGAGCCAGCCTGTCTCGGGCGAGGCCGATCCCGATTCCTCCAGTGATGAGAGGAAGGCGTGGGACAGGAAGGGGGTGTAGCCGACGCCGTCAAGGTTCGGGCGCGTGCCGACAAGCGTGTCCCACTCCGCTTTTGCAATGGCGGAAAAGCTTTTTTCGATGCGGATTTGCAGGTTTTCGCTCAACAGAACTCTCAAGGCTCGAACCGTTACGCGGGGTCGAAACCCTCGAACGTCATCTGGTCGGCATATTGGAATGTGATCTGGCGGGCGCGCTCGTTGCGGACGGTCCAGGTGATCACCGGCACGCCGCTGTCGCGCAGGCCCGCGACGAAGTCGTTGGGCAGATCATCATAAGAATAGGAGACAAAATCAAGGCCGATCGACATCGTCTTGCGATGCGCATTGAAGGAACCTTCATCATGGCCGTCGGCCGTCAGGCCGAGCGGGCAGGCCGCGCCGGCGCGTTTGAGGGCGGCAAGCAGCGCAGGCTCGAAACTCATCAGCGCCAGAGGACCGTCATAGTGCGCGGTTTCGGCAATGACGGCCCGGGCAAAGACGTCGGGATCGGTCGGGCCGGACTTCAGTTCGATGATCAGCGGCACGCGCCCGGCCGTGGCCTCAAGCAGTGCCTCAAGGCGCGGAATTCCGGCCTCGCCCGTGCCGACGCGGATCCCGTTGATCGCTTCGGCGTCAAGCGCCTCGATCGTGTCGGGGCGACCGCAGAGCCGGCTCAGGTCATCGTCGTGAAACACGATCACCTTGCCGTCGGCGGAAAGGCGGACATCGCATTCGATGGCGAAGTCATTGGCGATGGCGCGCTCAAAGGCCGGCATCGTGTTCTCGAAGACCGCGCCGTTCATGTCGTGATAGCCGCGATGGGCGATCGGCCGGGCCGTCAGCCAGTCATGCAGCGGCATCAGTCGATCTCCACGATGGCGTCGATCTCGACGGCGGCGTTCAAGGGAAGGGCGGCCATGCCGACGGCGGCGCGGGCATGCTTGCCGGCCTCGCCGAAGACGTCCGCGATCAGGTCCGAGGCGCCGTTGATGACGAGATGCTGGTCGGTGAAATCCGGCGCGGAGGCGACGAAGCCCGAAAGCTTGAGGACACGTTTGACCCGGTCGAGGTCACCGTCAAGCGCGGCATTGATCTGCGCGATGATGTTGATGGCGCAGGCGCGCGCGGCCTTCCGACCCTCCTCAAGCGAGACATCCGCGCCAAGACGTCCGGTGGCGATCATCTTGCCGTTTTCCGTCGGCAACTGTCCGGAGATGAAGAGCAGGTTCTCCGACCGGGTGAAGGGAAGATAGTTGGCGGCGGGGGCGGAGGCTTGCGGCAGGGTGATGGAAAGGGCCTTCAGGCGGTCTGAAACGACGTTTGGCATATCTGGCTCCGGGCTTCTCGGGAAAGGGATTCAACAACATTGGCAGAACCGGGACTTTTCTATACGATTGGTCTCCAAAACCAAGGGGAATGTTCATGCGGACAGTCATGGCGACGGGGATTTTCTGGACCATACTCGCGGCCGGCGCGCAGTCGGCGGGACCGGCGGTCAGCGCCGTGTCGCTGCTGCCGCACCGCGCGGTTTATGATCTTTCGCTTGAATGGGCTTCGGCGCAGTCCGGGGTCGAGGGGCTTGACGGCCGCTTCGTCTATTCCTTCACCGGCAGCGATTGCGCCGGCTATGTGACCGAGATGCGCATGGTCACCGATATTGCCCGGGAATACGGCGCTGTCGTCACCGACCAGGTGTCGTCGTCCTTTGAAGAGAAAGGCGCCTTCGCCTTCTCCAGCACGCTGTTTTCCGACAACGCCCTGCAATCGGAGACCGTCGGCGAGGCCCAGCGCACCGAAAAGCGCGCGATCTCCGTCACCTTCGGCGGCGACGAGGCGAGGGCGGTCGAACTTCAGGATGCCGAGTTTCCGACCGAATACATGGCCAATGTGATTCTTGCCGCCCAGAACGGACGGCGCGCCTATGAAGCGGTTTCCTTCGACGGCTCCGGCGAGGAGACGATGCGCGCCATCACCCTGATCGGCGGCCGCGAGGAGACGGAAGGCGGCAGGGCCGGCTGGCCGATCACCACGGCCTATTTTCCCATGGGCATGGTCTCGGGCGACGAAACGCCCGACTACACCGTCTCCATGCTGCTCTCGGCGGAGGGCGTGAGCCGCGACATCGTCATGGATTTCGGCGACTTCAAGATGGCGGGAGAGCTCACGCGTCTCGAACCGCTTGAACCGGCAGGCTGCGAGGCTCCGCCGGAAGCACTCTCGTCCAAGCCTTGAGGCCCTTCATCGGTGTGGGCGGGCATGCGTCCGGCCTTTCGCGGCGCCGCGCCTCTTGCAATTTGCCGCGAAACGGGGTATCGCGCCCTCATTCCACACGCAGGCCATGGGATGTTCCGGGAGAAATCCGGTGCGTTCCGCCGGTGTCAGGCGTCATTGACGTCTGGTCTCAGGTCTGCGGAGGTTCAACCGGAAAAGGAGAAAAGGCATGGCATTGCCCGACTTTACCATGCGCCAGCTGCTGGAAGCAGGCGTACATTTTGGTCACCAGACCCATCGCTGGAACCCGAAGATGAAGCCCTACATCTTTGGCGACCGCAATAACATCCACATTATCGACCTTGCCCAGACGGTTCCGATGCTGTCGCGCGCGCTGCAGATCGTTTCCGACACCGTTGCCCGCAACGGCCGCGTGCTGATGGTCGGCACCAAGCGTCAGGCGTCCGAGATCATCGCCGACAGCGCCCAGCGTTCGGCGCAGTATTACGTGAACGCCCGCTGGCTCGGCGGCATGCTGACCAACTGGCGCACGATCTCGAACTCGATCCAGCGTCTGCGCAAGCTTGACGAAATCCTCGCCAACGAGGCACAGGGCTTCACCAAGAAGGAACGCCTGAATCTCGACCGCGAGCGTGAAAAGCTCGACCGCGCCCTTGGCGGCATCCGCGACATGGGCGGCGTTCCGGACCTGATCTTCATCATCGACACCAACAAGGAAAAGATCGCCATCGAAGAGGCGAAGCGCCTTGGCATTCCGGTCGTCGCCATCGTCGATTCCAACTGCGATCCGGATGAAGTCGATTACCCGATCCCCGGCAATGACGACGCTTCGCGCGCCATCGCCCTTTACTGCGACCTGATCTCGCGCGCTGCCATCGACGGCATCGCCCGCCAGCAGGGCGCCCAGGGCATCGACCTTGGCGCCGCTTCCGAAGCGCCCGCAGAAACCGCGCTGGAAGACGAGGCGCCGGCCGAGGATGCTTCCGCCGAGAAGCCGGCCGAATAAGGCATCTGGCCTTGGGCCGCGGCATGCTCGCGGCCCGTTTGAAATTCCGATCCGGTTTCGGGCCGGCCGCGCAATGCGCAGTCGAGGCCAACCGGACGCAGGCAGGCGCATCGGGATTGCCGATGCGTTTGCCTTTGGACTTTTGAGCCGTCGGACATCGGCCGTCGGCAGCAAGGGTTTCATCACCCTGTCACAGTATGGGTACACTTCGTTGCCCAACAGGCCGCGCTTTGATGCGACAAGCGCCGCCGAGCGAATGGACAAGAGGCAAGTTATGAGCACGATTACGGCTGCAATGGTGAAGGAACTGCGCGAGAAGAGCGGCGCAGGCATGATGGACTGTAAGAAGGCGCTCGCCGAGAATGACGGCGACATGGAAGCGGCGATCGACTGGCTGCGCGCCAAGGGCATCTCCAAGGCCGACAAGAAGTCCGGCCGCACGGCCGCCGAAGGCCTGATCGGCATCGCCGAGAAGGGTACGGAAGCTGTCGTCGTCGAAGTCAACTCCGAGACCGATTTCGTTGCCCGCAACGAGGCGTTCCAGGCGATGGTTTCCGGCATCGCCGAAGTCGCGCTGTCGACCGATGGCTCGGTCGACGCGATCAGCGCCGCAACCTATCCGGCCACCGGCAAGAGCGTTGCCGACAGCATCAAGGACGCCATCGGCACGATCGGCGAGAACATGACGCTGCGCCGTGCCGCCAAGCTTTCGGTCGGCTCCGGCGTTGTCGCTTCCTATGTCCACAATTCCGTCGCTGACGGTCTCGGCAAGCTCGGCGTTCTGGTCGCGCTCGAATCGGAAGGCGACAAGGCGGTTCTGGCTGCGATCGGCCGGCAGGTCGCCATGCATGTTGCCGCGACCAACCCGCTCGCCGTGCGCGCCGACGAGGTCGACAAGGATATTGCCGACCGCGAACGCGCGGTGTTCCTGGAGCAGGCGAAGGAGTCCGGCAAGCCGGCCAACATTGCCGAAAAGATGGTTGAAGGCCGCATGCGCAAGTTCTTCGAGGAAGTCGCGCTTCTCTCGCAGTCCTTCGTCATCAATCCCGACCTGACGGTTGAAGAGGCGGTCAAGGAAGCCGAGAAGGAAGCGGGCGCGCCGATCAAGGTGGCTGCCATTGCACGTCTGGCGCTCGGCGAGGGCGTCGAGAAGGAAGAGAGCGACTTCGCTGCCGAAGTCGCCGCGACGGCCAAGGGCTGATTGCCCGAAAGGCTTGGAATTTGAAGGGGCGCCGCGTGACAACGCGGCGCCCTTCGTGTATCCGGATGGCATTGCTTTTTAGGAGTTTGTGACTTTGACGAATCCGATTTTCAAGCGCGTTCTGCTGAAGGTTTCCGGCGAGGCCCTGATGGGCAATCAGGGTTTCGGCATCGACGTTGCCGTTGCCGACCGGATTGCATCCGATATCGCCGAGGTTCGCGCCATGGGCGTCGAGGTCGGCATCGTGGTCGGCGGCGGCAATATTTTCCGCGGCGTCGCCGTGGCCTCCAAGGGCGGCGAACGGGTGACCGGCGACCACATGGGCATGCTCGGCACGGTGATCAACGCGCTCGCGCTCGCAACCTCTCTGCGCAAGATGGATGTCGATACGGTCGTCCTGTCGGCGATCGCCATGCCGGAGATCTGCCAGTCGTTCTCGCAGCGGGCGACGCGTTCCCATATGGATGCGGGCAAGGTGGTGATCTTTGCAGGCGGTACGGGCAACCCCTTCTTCACCACGGATTCAGCCGCCGCGCTGCGCGCAGCCGAGATCGGCGCGGAGGCGATCTTCAAGGGCACGCAGGTCGACGGCATCTATTCCGCCGACCCGAAGAAGGATCCGGACGCGACCCGGTTCGAGGCGCTGACCCACCGCCAGGTGCTGGAGCGCGGCCTTCAGGTGATGGATGTCGCCGCCGTTGCGGTGGCGCGGGAGAACAATATTCCGATTATCGTGTTTTCAATCCACGAGCGCGGCGGTTTCGGCCAGATCATGGCCGGCGGCGGCCGCAAGACGATTGTAACCGACGAGTGATGACGGCGCCTGAGGCCCTAAAGGGAAGGCCGGGCGCAAGACGGGAGAATGACGATGAGCGATGCAACCGATCTGAAAGACCTCGAGCGCCGCATGGAGGGTGCAGTGAACGCCTTTGTCGGCGACATTACCTCGCTGCGCACCGGACGGGCGTCGGCGAATATCCTCGATCCGGTTCTGGTCGAGGCCTATGGATCGAAGATGCCGATCAACCAGGTTGCCAACATCACCGTGCCCGAGTCGCGGATGCTGGCGGTCAATGTCTGGGACAAGGGCATGGTGAGCGCCGTCGACCGGGCGATCCGCGAGAGCCATCTCGGCCTCAATCCGATCATGGACGGCCAGAACCTGCGCATTCCGCTGCCGGAGCTGAACGAGGAGCGCCGCCGTTCTTTGGTCAAAGTTGCTCATGAATATGCCGAAAAGGCCAAGGTTGCGATCCGTCATGTGCGCCGCGACGGCATGGATGCCCTGAAAAAGGCCGAGAAAGACGGGGATATCAGCCAGGACGACAGCCGTTCTCTGTCCGATGACGTGCAGAAGCTGACCGACGGCGCAATTTCTCGCATTGACCACTTGCTTGCGGAGAAAGAAAAAGAAATCATGCAGGTCTGATTTTTAACCTGCATTTTTTCAAGAATTTGAGCCACGATATGACCCCTTACGCAGATCCTGCAAAACCTGATCATGTTGCGATTATCATGGATGGCAACGGCCGATGGGCCAGCGGGCGGGGGTTGAAGCGTATTTTCGGGCACCGCAAGGGCGTCGAGGCGGTGCGTCGCGCCGTCGACGCGGCGCGGGACGCAAGGATCAAGCATCTCACGCTTTTTGCCTTCTCCTCGGAAAACTGGAAACGGCCCGAGGATGAAGTCAGCGATATCATGGAACTGATCGCGATCTTCATTCATCGCGAGCTGCAGACCTATCACCGCCAGAACATGCGCTTCCAGATGATCGGCGAGCGCGCGGGGCTTGGCCCCAAGGTGCTCGGCGCGCTGGCGACGGCCGAGGAACTGACCCGAAACAACACCGGGCTTCATGTCGTCGTCGCCGTCAATTACGGCTCGCGCGCCGAGATCGCCCGGGCTGCTGCCGCTCTCGCGCGGGAGGCCGTGGCGGGGCGGATATCGCCGGACGAGATCGATGAAGCCATGATCACCGGCCGGCTCGATACGGCCGGCATTCCCGACCCGGACCTGATCATCCGCACCAGCGGCGAGCAGCGGCTGTCGAACTTCCTGATGTGGCAGTCGGCCTATTCCGAGCTCGTGTTCCTGCCCTGCCTGTGGCCGGAGTTCTCGCAGGAGAGCTTTGACGAGGCGCTTGCCGAATATGCCCGGCGCTCGCGCCGGTTCGGCGGCGTCGTTCAGCCGGCCGCAGCGCTGACGGGGTCCTGATGGAGCGCGAACTCAAGCTGCGCGTGATGTCGGGCGCGGTTCTTGCCGTCGTCGTTCTTCTGGCGACCTGGTTCGGCGGCGCCGCCTTTCTGCTTCTTTCCGTCGCGATCGGGCTTCTTGCCTTTCATGAATGGCTGGCGATGAGCCGGGCTCGGCCCGCCGGCCGCGGCGAAGGAACGATGACGGTCCTGCTCGCCGGCTGGGCGGTGATGATCGCAACCGCCATCCTGACCTTTCTCGAACTCTTCCTGCCGGCGCTGTCGCTTGCGGTCGTCTCCGCGGCCTGCGCCCATGCCTATGGCCGCAAAAGACCGGCGCCGTTCTGGTTTTCAGGCGCGATCGTCTATGCCGGCCTTGCAATGGTTTCGCTCGCGGCGATCAGAAACGGCGGTGCGGCCGGGCTTTACACGATCCTCTTCGTGTTCGCCGTTGTCTGGGCGACCGACATCATGGCTTATTTCGTCGGCCGGGCGCTTGGCGGCCCCAAACTTGCGCCGTCGATCTCTCCCGGCAAGACATGGTCGGGCGCCATCGGCGGAGCGTTCTTCGGCGTCGCGGCCGCCCTTGGGCTGTGCCTGGCCTATGGCGGCACGCCATCCCTGCTTCTGGCCCTGCTGGCCCTCGTTCTCTCCGCCGTCGGCCAGGCCGGCGACCTGTTTGAATCGGCCCTCAAGCGCCGGTGCGGAGCCAAGGATTCCAGCCATCTCATTCCCGGTCACGGCGGAGTGCTGGACCGCGTCGACGGACTTGTAGCCGCCGCGAGCGCGATGTTCATCATGGCCTGTTTTGCGATGGTCTTCGGCGCGGGCGACAGTGTCGGCGCCGTGCTTTATCGGTGGAGCGGCCTCGCGGCCTTGCCGCCTCTAAACGGAGCCTGATTTGGGTATCGGATTTACAAACGCGCCCGGAATGATCGTTGCCTTTCTGGTCGCGATCTCCTTTCTCGTCTTTTTCCACGAACTCGGCCACTATCTGGTGGCGCGCTGGTGCGGCATCCGCATTCTGGCCTTTTCGCTCGGCTTTGGCCCGGAGATCGTCGGGCGTACGGACAGGCATGGAACGCGCTGGAAAGTCTGCGCCATACCGCTTGGCGGCTATGTGCGCTTTTACGGCGACGAGGATGCCGCAAGCCGCCCGGATTTCGCCGGGGTTGAGGCCTTGCCGCCGGAGGAGCGGGCGAGGACGTTCAACGGCGCGGCGCTGTGGAAGCGGACGCTGACCGTCGCCGCCGGCCCGATCGCGAATTTCCTTCTGGCGATCGCCATTTTCGCCGTCATTTTCTCCGTCTACGGGCGCGGCGTCTCCGACCCCGTGGTCGGCGAGGTGGTGCCGGACGGCCCGGCTGCGGCGGCGGGCGTGAAGCCCGGCGATATCATGGTGGCGCTGGACGGCCAGAAGGTCGGGACCTTCGATGCGGTGGTGCGCTATGTGAGCGTCCGACCGGGCGTGCCGATCGACCTGACCGTCGAGCGCGACGGGGCGCCGATCGAAATGACGGTGGTGCCGGAGCGAATCGAGGAAGAGGACCAGTTCGGCAATGCGATGGAGCTCGGCCGGATCGGCGTGGTCGGAACGCGCGATTCGGGCAATTTCAGGGTGGAGCGCTACCAGCCGCTGGAGGCGATCGGGCAGGGCGCGCTGCAGAGCTGGCACATCGTCGTCAGCACCTATGACTATATCACCAACGTCTTTGCCGGACGGATGAAGGCTGACCAGATCGGCGGCCCGGTGCGCGTGGCGACGATGGCGGGGCAGATGGCCTCGCTCGGCATCGTCGCTTTCGCCAATTTCGCGGCGATTCTGTCCGTCTCGGTCGGCCTCTTCAATCTGCTTCCCGTGCCGATGCTGGACGGCGGTCATCTGCTGTTCTATGCGATCGAGGCGGTTCGCGGCCGGCCTCTGTCGGCCCGCGTCCAGGAATTCGCCTTTCGGGTCGGGCTGTTTCTGGTTCTGGCGCTGATGGTTTTCGCCACATGGAACGACACGCTGGGCCGGATGGGCTGAGGTTTACATTTTAACCCTTTGACACTGTTTGATTAACAGGAGGGGCCCATGATCTTGTCGAAGGTCGCCGGTTGTGAGATTGTGGCCTTGCCTTTGGCGCGGGAGATGATAGGAAACGCATAGGAGACAGGTTGTCGATTGGTGTAGCCTTCCGTTTACCATAAGTCGAAAAGATCGTGGCGATTTGGCCACGCTTGGGGCGGAAGTTGCATAAGTCGCACGGCTTTCTATTGCGTGGGGGTGTGAAGTCTTTAGAACAAAAGACCACGAAGCCTGTAAAACGCTGATATTGAGCGATCATAAAGGGTAGATAGTAGCATGGCCGGTTCAAGATTTTTGAACACAGTTTCAGGTGCGGCGCTTTCATTGGCAGTCGCCGTGTCCGGGGGGGTCGTCGCCGCCGTTGCTGTGCCCACGAGCGCATACGCCGCTGTTGTCAGTAACATCGTGGTCAACGGAACGGGGCAGGCCGGTTCTGATGCGATCAGGTCGAAGCTGACCATCCAGCCGGGGCGCAGCTTCACCGATGCCGATATCAACCAGTCCATCCGTAATCTCTACAGCACCGGCTATTTCTCCGATGTCAAGATTTCGGTTTCCGGTTCGACGCTTGTGGTCAATGTCACCGAGAACCAGCTGATCAACCAGGTGGTCTTCAACGGCAACCGCAAGGTCAACGACAAGAAGCTCGAAGGCGTTGTCCAGCTGCATTCGCTCGGCCCCTACAATCAGGCGCAGGCCCAGGTCGACATCCAGCGCATCAAGGACGCCTATGCGCAGATCGGACGCGCCGACGTCGAGGTCTCCATCGAGACGGCGACCGTGCAGGACAATCGAATCAACGTGGCCTTCGTCATCGACGAAGGCGGCCGCACCAAGACGCGGAAGATCAACTTCGAAGGCAACAACACCTTCGGCGACGCGCGCCTTGCCTCGGTGATCTCGACCAAGCGCTCGACGCCGCTGTCCTTCCTGACCCGCAAGGATATCTACAATCCGGACAAGGTGCGTCACGACGAAACCCTGCTGCGCGAGTTCTACAACAATCACGGCTTCCCGGATTTCCGTCTGATCTCGACCGATGTCGATTATGACGAGGAAGACAATTCCTATTCGATCACCTTCACCATGTCCGAGGGCGATCGCTATCGCTTCGGCGACATTGGCGTGGCCTCGACCGTGGAAGGCGTCGATATCGACACGCTGAAGGGCGACATCAAGACCAGGTCCGGCAAGATCTACGATGCCGACGACATTCAGAAGACCTCGGAATCGATCGCGGCATCGGTTTCCTCGCAGGGCTATCCCTTCGCGCAGGTCAATCCGCGCGGCGATCGCAACTTCAGCAACGACACCTTCTCGGTGAACTATGAGATCGACCAGGGCGTGCGCGCCTATATCGAGCGCATCGAGATCGTCGGCAACACCCGCACCCGCGATTATGTGATCCGCCGCGAGTTCGACCTCGCCGAGGGCGATGCCTATAATCGCGAAATGATCGCCCGCGCCAAGCGTCGCCTCGAGGCGCTGGGCTATTTCAGCAATGTCGATATCTCGACGCAGCCCGGCAGCGCGCCGGACCGCGTCGTCATCGTCGTTGATGTGACCGACGAGCCGACCGGCGCGTTCTCGATCGGCGCCGGCTACGATGCTGAAGGCGATTCGCTGGTTGTCGAGCTTTCGGTGTCGGAGCGCAACTTCCTCGGCCGCGGCCAGTTCATCCGCGCGTCGGCCGGTCTCGGCGACAACGATTCGCAGATTTACAACTTCTCCTTCACCGAGCCTTTCTTCCTCGGTTATCGCGTGGCGGCAGGTTTCGATCTCTATCGCGCCTATTCGGCTTCGCAGGACTACTATACCTATGCGGAGACGGCCGGCGATATCCGCCTGACGGCGCCGCTGACCGACGAGCTGAGCTCGACGATCAAATATGTCTATCAGCAGTTCGAATATGACGGCACGGGCGACTGGCAGAACCCGAACAACCTGTCTCCGATCTTCCAGAACCTGATCGACGGCAGCCCGTGGACGGTGTCCTCGGTCGAACAGGCCTTCAACTTCTCTAGCGTCGACAATTACCAGCAGCCGCGCGAGGGCATTCTCGCCAATCTCACCAATACCGTGGCCGGTCTTGGCGGCGATTCGCACTATTATGCGCTGACGGGTAAGGTCCGCTGGTATCAGATGATTTCCGATCAGGCCGACATCATCGGCTCGCTGACGGCGCGCGGCGGTCTCGTGACCCCGTTCGACAGCAATCTGAACGTGTTCGACCAGTTCACGATCGGTGGTCAGGAAATCCGCGGCTTCAAGCAGAACGGCCTTGGTCCGCGCACGGTGCAGCAGGGCGATGCGCTCGGCTCGCAGTACTACACCACGATTTCGGCCGAGGCGAATTTCCCGCTGCCGGGTATCCCCGAGGACATCAATCTGCGCGGGGCGGCCTATGTGGATGCCGGTTCGGCCTGGGGTAATGCCGTTGAGCTTGCCAATACGGCCATCGAGGGAACGGATTTCTCGATCCGTGCATCCGGCGGCGTCGGCCTCATCTGGAATTCGCCCTTCGGCGACCTGCGCTTCGACTACGCCATTCCCTTCGCCAAGGAAGATTTCGACGAAACCCAGCGGTTCCGGTTCGGAATTGCCAACACCTTCTGATATTGCTGTCCAGAGCTCATATCGTTTCCGTTCTGGAGAGATTGAATGGATCAGAACCAGTTTTTCGGTGCGCGACAGTCAATTCGTCTCGACGAGTTGGCGTCGCGCATCGGATCTGTTTTGTCGAACGCGGATGCCGGCGAGCGGATGGTGGAATCCGTTGCGCCCATCTATCGCGCAGGTCCCTATGATATTTGCTACATCCTGTCCCGGCACAGCATTGACCAGTTGAAGAGCTGCAGGGCAGCGGCGGTGATCTGTTCCCCGGAAATGAAAAAGCATATTCCGGCGTCCTTGCCGTCGCTCGTTTCCGATATGCCGCAGCTTGCCTTTGCCCGCGCGGCGGCACAGCTCTATCCGGCCGCCATGCGACCGCAGCCGGTGATGCAGCGCCAAAGCGGCATCTCCGCGCAGGCCGTTATTGACGATTCGGCCGTCATCGAGAAGAGCGTGGAGATCGCGCCGTTTGCCGTGGTCGGCGCGCGCGCCGTGATCGGCGCGGGAAGTCGCATCCTGTGCGGCACGGTCGTGGGAGCGGATGTCAAGATTGGCCGCAATGTCACCCTGGGAGCGCATGTTTCTGTCTCCAATGCGTTGATCGGGAATAATGTGATCATTCACACCGGCGCGCGCATCGGTCAGGACGGCTTCGGCTATGCGCCCGGACCGACCGGCATGGTGAAACTGCCGCAGATCGGCCGGGTCATCATTCAGGACGATGTCGAGATTGGCGCGAACAGCACGATTGACCGCGGCGCGATGGACGATACCGTGATCGGCGAGGGTACAAAGATCGATAATCTCGTGCAGATCGGGCACAATGTGCAGATCGGCCGGCATTGCGGAATTGTCAGCCAGGTTGGAATTGCCGGCAGCACCAGGATCGGCGATGGCGTGATGATCGGCGGACAGGCTGGGCTGAACGGCCATATCGAGATCGGCAGCGGCGCGCAGATCGCCGCGAAGAGCGGCGTGCTGACCTCCGTGCCGGCCGGCGCCCGCATAGGGGGGAATCCGGCCCGGCCGATCCGGGACTATCTGCGGGACGTGGCGGAGATCGCCCGGCAGGCCGCCAAATCGGGAGACAAGCAAGGTGAGTGACGAGACCAAGACGACGATGGGGAAGATGGATCTTCTTGAGATCATGAAGTTCCTTCCGCACCGTTATCCTTTTCTGCTGGTGGACCGGATTATCGAGATCGACGGCGACGACAGTGCGGTCGGCATCAAGAATGTGACGGCCAATGAACCGCATTTTCAGGGCCACTTCCCGGAAATGCCGATCATGCCGGGCGTTCTGCTCGTGGAGGGCATGGCCCAGACCGCCGGCGCGATCTGCGCGCGCAAGGCCGACGAGATCGACAATCTCGTATATTTCATGACGATCGACAATGCCCGCTTCCGCAAACCCGTGGTGCCGGGCGATCAGGTGCGGTTCAAGGTCGTCAAACAGAAGCAGCGCCGGCGCGTGTGGAAGTTCCACTGCGAAGCGCTTGTCGACGGCCAGCTCGTCGCCGAGGCCGATATCGGCGCCATGATGGTGCGCAAGGACGAAGAATGACCAGGATTTCCAGCTCCGCGAAAATCGACAGGACTGCCATTGTCGAGGACGGAGCCGTGATTGGTGAACATGCCGCGATCGGCGCGTTTTGCTATGTCGGGGCGAATGTCGTGCTCGGCGACAATGTGAAGCTTCACCATCACGCCGTGGTCGAGGGCATCACGCGGCTCGGCGATGGCTGCGCGGTCTTTCCCATGGCCGTCATCGGCGGCGCGCCGCAAAGCATTCGCCACGATGGCAGCGATACGCGCCTCGAGATCGGCGCCAATTGTATTTTCCGCGAGGGCGTCACCGTCAATACCGGTTCCTCCCATGGCGGCGGCGAGACAATTGTCGGCCACGACAACCTGTTTCTGGCCAATTCCCATGTCGGTCATGACTGCCGCATCGGCAGCCACGTGATCCTTTCAAACAATGTCATGATCGGCGGCCATGCCACCGTTCACGACCGGGCGATCCTGAGCGGCGGCGCGGCGATCCACCAGTTCGTGCAGATCGGCCGCCAGGCTTTCATCGGCGGGCTGGCGGGGGTCGTCAACGACGTCATTCCCTATGCGATGGTGGTCGACAATCCGGCCTTCATGGGCGGGCTGAACGTTGTCGGCATGCAGCGCGCCGGCATGAGCAAGAGCGAGGTTCATGCCGTGCGGCGGGCATACCAGGCGATCTTTTCGGCGGGGACGGTTCTGGAGAATGCGCGGGCGCTGCGCAGCGGACCGGATGCGCCTGAAGGGGCTGCCCGCGAGATCATCGATTTCATTCTCGACCGTGACAGCGAGCGGGCGCTGACGACACCGGGTTCGCGCCGCCGGGGCAGCCAGGCGTGAGCGGCACATCGGCCCGCGATGCGGAGCCGGTCGCGATCATCGCCGGAAACGGCCGTCTGCCCCTTTATGTCGCCGAAGCCGCACGGGAGGTCGGTACGCCGACCTTCATCGTTCAGTTGCGTGGCGAGGGCGGCAATGACTGGTCGGATTTCGAACATATGGACGCCGATCTCGGCGGGTTCCAGCCGGTTGTCGCGGCGCTGCAGAAGCGCGGGATCCGCAGGGTCGTGCTCTCTGGCGGCGTACGCACTCGCCCGGAACTGAAGAGCCTGCGTCCGACGGCGCGGGTGATCTGGTCGCTGCCCGCTATCCTGAAAAAGCTGCGTAGCGGCGGTGATGACAAGGTCCTGCGCATGGTGATCGACCTGTTCGAGCGCCACGGCTTCGAGATCATCGCCGCGCAGGACATCGCCGGCGATCTTCTGGCGACCGCGGGCACGCTCGGCGCTGTCGCGCCGGATCGCGAGGATCGGTCCGATATCGACGCTGCGGCACGGGCGGCTCACGTCATCGGCTCCATGGATATCGGTCAGGGCGCCGTCAGTCTCGGCGGGCGCGTGGTGGCTCTGGAGGGCGCGGAGGGCACCGACCAGATGCTCGAGCGCGTGCGGACGATGCGCGCGGCCGGTCGGATTTCAAAGAAGCGTCGCGGCGTCCTTGTCAAACTGTGCAAACCGCAGCAGGATCTGCGCGCCGACCTGCCGTCGATTGGCCCGGAGACGGTGCGTGCGGCGGCTGCCGCCGGGCTTGGCGGCATTGCCGTGGAAGCCGGGCGGGCACTGGTCCTGGATCGGGAAGCGGCCATTGCCGAAGCCGACAGGGCAGGGCTTTTCCTGCTGGGACTGGAGCCGGGCCAGGCTGAGAAAACGGTCACCTGAACGAGCGACACATTCAGCGGAGGGAGCCTCTTGTCCAGAAGCTTGAAAATCGGCGTGATCGCGGGAGAGGTTTCCGGCGATCTGCTCGGCGGCGACCTGATCGCCGCGCTGAAGGCGATGCATGCCGGTCCGATCGAGCTCGTCGGCGTCGGTGGCGATGCGCTCACCGAAGAGGGGCTCGAGTCTCTCTTTGACTATTCCGATCTGTCGATCATGGGGTTCACCCAGGTGCTCGCGCGGCTGCCGCTCCTGATCCGCCGCATTCGCCAGACGGCGGATGCGCTGATTGCCGCGCGGCCGGACGTGCTCATCATCATCGACAGTCCGGACTTCACCCATCGGGTGGCCAAACGGGTGAAGAAGGCGCTGCCGGATCTCTCCGTCATCGATTATGTCTGCCCCAGCGTCTGGGCCTGGAAGGAATACCGCGCGCGCGACATGCTGGCCTATGTCGACCATGTGCTGGCGGTTCTGCCCTTCGAGCCGGCGGCGATGGAACGCCTTGGTGGCCCGCCGACAACATTCGTCGGCCACCGGCTGAGCGAAGAGCCGGGCGTCCTTGCGGCCCGTCGCCACACTGCCTTGCCGGAGGAGGGTGCGCCACCGACCATTCTTCTGTTGCCGGGATCGCGCGCGGGCGAAATCAATAGTCTTGCGCCGATCTTCCGCGATGTTGCCAGCATCTATGCCGAGCGCAACGCGATGCCCCGCTTCGTGCTGCCGACGGTCACCCGCCGCGAAGAGATGGTGCGCGCCGCCATTGCCGACTGGCCGGTGAAGCCCGAGGTCGTGGTCGGCGACGCGGCCAAATGGGAGGCCTTTTCTGCGGCGCATGCGGCCGTTGCCGCCTCCGGAACGGTGGTGCTGGAGCTCGCGCTTTCCGGCATTCCGGTCATTTCAGCCTACAAGGCGGATTTCATCGGCCGGTTCATGCTGAAGAAGATCACCATCTGGTCCGCCTCTTTGCCGAATCTGATCGCCGACCGACCTCTGGTGCCGGAATATTTCGATGACACGATGCGGGCCGGCGCGCTGGCGCGGTGGATGGAGCTTCTGACCCGCGACACGCCGCAGCGCAAGACCATGCTGGATGGTTTCGACGAGGTCTTTGCGAAGATGCACACAGAGGTCCCGCCCGGCAGGCGGGCGGCGGAAGTGACGCTTCAGGTGCTGGAAGACAGGAACGCTCTGTAGCCGGACCCGCAGACTCGGACAGCAAAAAGGGCCGCGATTGCGGCCCTTTTCGATAATTGCAAGGGGCTTTTGAAATCAGCGCTTGGAGAACTGGAACGAACGGCGGGCTTTCGCGCGGCCGTACTTCTTGCGCTCGACGACGCGGCTGTCGCGGGTGAGGAAGCCGTTCTTCTTCAGGATGCCGCGCAGTTCCGGCTCGAAATAGGTCAGAGCCTTGGAGATGCCGTGACGCACGGCGCCTGCCTGACCGGAAAGGCCACCGCCGGTGACCGTCGCGACGATGTCGAACTGGCCGGCACGCGACGTCAGCACGATCGGCTGCTGCAGGATCATCTGCAGAACCGGGCGACCGAAATATTCGGTGAAATCCTTGCCGTTGACGGTGATCTTGCCGGAACCGGCCTTCACCCACACGCGGGCGACGGCGTCCTTGCGCTTGCCGGTGGCATAGGCGCGGCCGAGATCGTCAACCTTGCGTTCGTGAACGGGGGCTGCGGGGGCTTCGGAGGCCGTGGCGACATCGCCAAGCGTCTTCAGATCGGACAGGTCAGCCATTAAGCGCTCCTTACATTCTTCTTGTTGAGCTTGGCAACGTCGAGAACTTCGGGCTGCTGGGCTTCATGCGGATGGTTGGTGCCGGCGTAAACGCGCAGGTTCTTCATCTGGCGGCGGCCAAGCGGGCCGCGCGGAATCATGCGCTCGACAGCCTTCTCGATGACGCGCTCGGGGAAGCGGCCCTCGATGATCTGGCGCGCATTGCGCTCCTTGATGCCGCCGGGGTAACCGGTGTGCCAGTAGTACATCTTGTCATTGTACTTCTTGCCGGTCATCGCGACCTTTTCGGCATTGATGACGATGACATTGTCGCCATCATCGACATGCGGGGTGTAGGTGGCTTTGTGCTTGCCGCGAAGACGCATGGCGACGAGCGAAGCGAGACGGCCGAGGACGAGGCCTTCGGCATCGATCACGACCCACTTCTTCACCACCTCTTCAGGCTTCTGGGAGAAGGTAACCATTTTCTGATACTCTCAAATTCAATCCGATCCCGAGGGACGGACGTTTCTTGTTGCTTTGCTTGGCGTATCCAAGCGGTAACAGATGCGGGATGCGCATATGTTGGCGGTTGTATAGAGCGCGCTTTGCTGAACGTCAAGCGCAATTGCGTGACTGAAGAAATGAATTCTGTATATTTTTCAATGACTTGTGATTGAGGTAATATTTTACCGTATTTTGTTCGCCCAGTTTGGACCTCAACCCGGCGTCAAGCGGAGAAAGTTTTCTCCAGGACGGCTCCATTTCCTGTAGCCTGCCATGTGAATTCGTGAGAACATATGAAGAACAAAATAGATATTATCGGGAGTTTGGGATGGGCCTTGAGCGCAGGATAAGCATGATCACACTCGGCGTCGACGATCTGCCGGCGGCAACCGCCTTTTATGAGCGGCTCGGCTGGAAGCGGTCATCGGCCTCGCAGGAGGGCGTGAGCTTCTTCAGGCTCGACGGCATTGTGCTCGGTCTTTTCGGGCGCAGGGCGCTGGCGGAAGATGCGAGGCTGACAGGCATTGCGGCGGAACGGCCCGCATTTTCGGGCGTAGCGCTTGCCTACAATGTTTCCTCCGAGAAGGCGGTGGATGAAACCATCGCCTTTGCCGAACAGTGCGGCGCGACGGTGGTCAAGCCGGGCGAGGCGGTGTTCTGGGGCGGCTACAGCGGCTATTTCGCCGATCCGGAGGGGCATCTCTGGGAAGTCGCCTATAATCCGTTCTCGCCCCTTGATGCGGACGGCCGCATGACCTTGCCGGATTGACGGCGTTTTTCTTGCATTCACCGGCCTGCGGAGCGATAAGCCGCTGCAATCGATCGAAATGAAGAAGGATGCCATGGCAGGCACGAACAGCGAGCTTCCGCTCATCGCCGAAGGTCCGGTGATCATTCTGGTAAACCCGCAGCTGGGCGAGAACATCGGCATGGTGGCGCGCGCCATGGCGAATTTCGGGCTTGCCGAACTGCGCCTTGTCGACCCGCGCGACGGCTGGCCGAGCGATACGGCCCGCGCCGCAGCCTCCAAGGCCGACCATGTGATTGACGGCGCGACGGTGCACGGGACCCTCGCCGATGCGATTTCCGACCTCAACTTCGTCTACGCCACGACGGCGAGAAGCCGGGACGGGTTCAAGCCGGTGAGGGGACCGAGCGTTGCCGCCCGCACGCTGCGAACGCGCTATCGCGGCGGCGAGCGCACCGGCATCCTCTTCGGCCGCGAACGCTGGGGCCTCAACAATGAGGAGGTCGGCATGGCAGACGAGATCGTCACCTTTCCGGTCAACCCGGCCTTTGCCTCGCTCAACATTGCCCAGGCCGTGTTGCTGATGTCCTACGAGTGGATGAAATCCGGCATGGAGGACGAAAGCCAGACGCCGTTCCAGGCGGTCGAGCAGACGCCCGCGACGAAACAGGATCTCTTCGGTTTCTTCGACCATCTGGAAGAGGCGCTCGATGCCCGCGGCTATTTCCGCCCGGCCGACAAGAAGCCGCGGATGATCGACAATCTGCGTTCGGTGTTCACCCGCCGCGCCATGAGCATGCAGGAAATCCATCTTCTGCGCGGGGTGATCTCCTCGCTCGACAGATACAGCCGCAAGAACCCGCGCGGCGGCGAGGGCAGCGATGGCTGAGGCGGCCGAAGGTCCGGTCCTGGTCTTCGATTCCGGCATAGGCGGGCTGACCGTGCTGCGCGAGGCGCGCATGCTGATGCCGGATCGGCGCTTCGTCTATGTCGCCGACAATGCCGCCTTTCCCTATGGCGACTGGCCGGAGGAGGCGCTGCTGGCCCATCTTCTGGCGCTGTTCGAGCGCCTGCTCGAAGATATCCGTCCGGCCTGCGTCATCATCGCCTGCAATACCGCCTTCACGCTTGCCGGAAGCGCGCTGCGCGCCCGGTTTCCGGCAACCGATTTCGTCGGCACGGTTCCGGCGATCAAGCCGGCGGCCGAACGCACCGCTTCGGGGCTGATCTCGGTTCTGGCGACGCCGGCGACAGTCAAACGCGATTACACCCGCGCGCTGATCGAAAGCTTCGCCGCCCATTGCCATGCGCGGCTGGTCGGCTCGAAATATCTGGCCGCTCTTGCAGAGTCCTATATCAGCGGCGGCGTGGTTTCGGACGAGGCCTTGTGGGCGGAAATCGCGCCCTGCTTCGTGGAGGAAGACGGCCGTCGTACCGATATCGTCGTGCTCGCCTGCACGCATTATCCCTTCCTTGCCAACCGTTTCCGAAAGCTTGCGCCGTGGCCGGTCGACTGGCTCAACCCGGCGGAGGCGATTGCGCTGCAGGCCAGACGGGTTCTGGGCGAGCGGCCGTCTGCGGCGATCGAGGGGGTGAACCGCGACGTCGCGATCTTCACCGGCAGCGATGTTCGAGCGGAGATCAAGCGGTTGATGCAGGGCTTCGGACTGATCGTCGCCGACGCGGCGGAGGTTTAGCCGGCCGCAAGCCCCGGAATCGGAACGCCGAAGGTTTGCGCCAGCAGCACGATGTTGAGCGAGAGCACGGCGAGCGCGCCGAGGATCGCCAGCGCGCCGATCAGCCGGCCATTGGCATAATCGCCCATGATCGCGCGGCTGCGGGTAAAGATCACCAATGAGATCATCGGCACAGGCAGCGCGATCGACAGGATGATCTGGCTGACCACGAGCGCTTCCGTCGCGTTGACGCCGAGCGCCACGACCACGAAAGCCGGCGCCATGGTGATCAGCCGGCGCAGCCAGATCGGAATACGGAAACCGACAAAACCCTGCATGATCATCTGTCCCGCCATGGTGCCGACAACCGAGCTCGAGATGCCCGAGGCGATCAGCGAGATCAGGAAGGCGCCGGCGGCCGCGCCGCCGAGAAGCGGCGTCAGCATGTGGTAGGCGGTCTCGATCTCCGCGACCTCGCTGTGGCCCTTGTGGAAGGCGCTTGCCGCCATCATCACCATCGCCATGTTGACCACGCCGGCCACGGCAAGCGCCACCACTACCTCGGTGTTGGAAAAGCGCAGCACGCGGCGGCGGTCGGCCTCGTTGCCGATCTTGATGCGGTGCTGGGTGAGGCCCGAATGCAGGAACACGGCGTGCGGCATCACGGTCGCGCCGATAATGCCGACGGCGATCGCAAGCGCGGTCGCGTCGGGTATTTCGGGCCTGACAACGTGGAAGGCGGCTTCGCCCCAGGCGATCGGGGCGATGAACAGTTCGACGATATAGCAAAGGCTGATCACGCCGATCAGCGCGCCGATGATCAGCTCCATCGGACGAAAGCCGCGCCGTTCGAGCAGCAGGATGCCATAGGTGACGATCGCGGTGACGCCCATGCCCGCCATCAGCGGCATGTCGAACAGCAGCGCGAGCCCGATGGCGCCGCCGAGGAACTCGGCAAGGTCGGTCGCCATGGCGGCGATCTCGCTGACGATCCACATCAGGATGACGACGGGCTTGGAAAACTCGTCGCGACAGACCTCGGCCAGGTTGCGGCCGGTGACGATGCCGAGCTTGGCGGAGAGGCCCTGGAACAGCATGGCGATCAGATTGGCGAACAGCACCACCCACAACAGGGTATAGCCATAGCCGGCGCCCGCCTGGATGTTGGTCGCGTAATTGCCGGGATCGACATAGGCGATGGAGGCGATGACGGCCGGGCCGACGAAGAGCAGCGCGGAGCGCGGCCTGACGCGGCCGGAAGCCATGGCCTGCTCGATCGCCGTATTGGTGCGCTCACTCAGGGAGGGACGTCTGGATTGGGTGTCTGGCATTCTGGAACTGGCGCAAAATCACAATTGGAATGATTATGAATATAGCCAAGGCTACATTTTTGTCAATCGGCGTTATAACCGAAAAGCCTTTCCCGTCGCTTCGGTTCCGCCTAATATTGCGATGACACAGTTTAGCCTGGGCTTGAAAGTGTGATATGGCGCAATTCCGCCATATTGGGGCGGCTTTGTTGGCAATGCCGTGACGCGCCCTGCGGCGCGGCGGCTTTGCGCGTGTTGCGGCGGGCAAGGCCGGTTTGTTCTCGACCGCGCGATCGCGGGAACGAAGAGACGAGGCGAAGCGCGTTTGCGGCAGATGCGGTCTTCGGGCAGAAGGAAGAGGCAGCGACATGAGCGACGGACCCGAGAGCCAGGCGGATCGTTTCTCCAAGGCCCGCTCGGAGCGCGCCTCGGCGCTTCTGGAGGACTATACGGAGCTGATCGCCGACCTGACGGATGAGCACGGCGAGGCGCGACTGGTCGATATCGCCAGAGCCATGGGCATTGCCCATCCGACGGCGGCAAAGGCCGTTTCCCGGCTGAAGCGCGAGGGGCTTGCGACATCGCGGCCCTATCGCGGCGTGTTTCTGACGGAGGCCGGCGAGGCCATGGCCGAGAAGGCCCGTATTCGCCACGCGCTGGTTTTCGATCTGCTTCTGGCGATCGGGGTTCCCAAAGAGGCCGCCGAGCTCGACGCCGAAGGCATCGAGCATCATGTCTCCGACGAGACTCTCACGGCCTTCGAGGCGTTTTTGAGGAAGGGCTAGTCCCAGAATGGGCGGCTTGCCTCCTGTCGCGCCTGATGCGGCTCGATCCCTATATCGCGCAGCCGCTCGTCGGTCAGTTCGAGGAGTTGCAGCCGCTGCCGGCGACGCTGCGGCCAGCGGATGAAGATCAGTCTCGCCAGATTGCGGGCGCCTGTGGCGATCTTCGTGGGTAGGGAGCGGGGCTTGGCGATCACGGTCTCATGCATGGTCTTTTCCTTCGGTTGGAAACGAAGGCAATAGCCCGTCTGCATTCGCGCATGCTTCGATCGGGAACGAAGTAACGGACGCTGACGGCGGCGGTTTGCGGTGGTAGATTGAGCGTCATGACAAACATGGTTTCGGGAAATACGCTCGCCGCCGTCGCCGCGCTCATCGGCGATGTCTCGCGCGCCAATATCCTGGCGGCTCTCATGGGCGGCAGGGCGCTGACGGCCGGCGAGCTTGCCGAATGCGCGGGTGTTTCACCACAGACGGCGAGCAATCATCTGTCCAGGCTCGTGGATGGTCAGCTGGTCACCGTCGAAAAACAGGGCAGGCATCGCTATTTCCGGCTGGCGTCGGCGGAGGTTGCCGAAACGCTGGAACATCTGAGCCTGCTCTCGGCCATCGGCCCCGTGCGATACCGCCCGACAGGACCGAAGGAGGAAGCGCTGAGGGTGGCGCGCACATGCTACGACCACATGGCCGGTGCGATCGCGGTCGGCATCGCCGATTCGATGGTGCGGTCCGGCGCGGTCGTCTTCGACGGCAATGCCGGCATGGTGACCGACAAGGGAGAGGCGCTTCTCGCGGAGTTCGGCATCTCGCTTTCCTCCGCCGGCAACAGCCGGCGCCCGCTCTGCCGGACCTGTCTCGACTGGAGCGAGCGTCGCCCCCATATCGGCGGCTGGCTCGGCGCGGCGGTGCTTCGGCGCTCCTGCGAGCGTCACTGGCTGCGGCCGGCCGCCGAGGGCCGTGCATTGATGCTGACGCGCTCCGGCCAGGCCGGCCTTGCCGCGCTCTTCGGCCTGCCCGACGAGATGCTGAAGATCGTCACCCCGGAAAGCTGTGGGTAACGACGCGAGGTCTCGGCACGGGCGCTCATGACCTGTTACAAACGGGCGCAACACCGAACAGAAGGCAAAGGCGAAAAGTGCAGGTCGATATCGATATGGGAACGACATCGGCGGGTGACGTGGCCACACTCGATATCGAGGAGCTGCTGGCGACCCGTCTTCTCGTCCAGGGCAATTCCGGTTCGGGAAAGTCTCACCTTCTCAGGCGGCTTCTGGAGCAGTCGGCGAAATGGGTGCAGCAGGTGGTGATCGATCCGGAGGGCGATTTCGTCACCCTTTCGGACGCGTTCGGCCATATCGTCGTCGATGCCGAGCGCTCGGAGGGCGAACTGATCGGAATCGCAAACCGCATCCGCCAGCATCGCGTTTCCTGCGTGCTGACTTTGGAAGGTCTCGAGATCGACGACCAGATGCGCGCTGCCGCCGTCTTCCTCAATGCGCTTTTCGATGCCGACCGCGACCACTGGTATCCGGTGCTGACCGTGGTGGACGAGGCGCAGATGTTTGCCCCGTCTGCCGGCGGCGAGGTGAGCGAGGAGGTGCGCCGGCTTTCACTCGGGGCCATGACCAACCTGATGTGTCGCGGGCGAAAGCGCGGCCTTGCCGGCGTCATCGCCACCCAGCGGCTGGCCAAGCTTGCCAAGAATGTCGCTGCGGAAGCCTCGAATTTTCTGATGGGGCGGACCTTTCTCGATATCGATATGGCGCGCGCGGCCGATCTTCTCGGCATGGATCGCCGCCAGGCCGAACAGTTTCGCGATCTGAAGCGCGGCAATTTCGTCGCTCTCGGGCCGGCCCTGTCGCGCCGTCCGCTGCCGGTCACGATCGGGCCGGTGGAAACCTCCGCGCGCTCCTCCAGTCCGAAGCTGATGCCGTTGCCGGAAAAGCCGGAGGATGTGGAGGATCTGATCTTCACGCCGGATCCGGAAGATATGGCCCGTCAGGCCTCGGCCCCGCGCCGGGTGGCCCCGCGTCCGCGCCCGACCGTCGACATCATGGATGCGCTGTCGAAGTCTTCCGAAGAGGCCGAAGCGCCTGAGACGCCGACGCGCGGACCCCGTGCGCCGGCGATGTCGGATGAGGAAAAGGACGACTGGATCGCGATGACGCTGGCGGAGATCGCCGGCGCTCCGGAATCTGCTTTTCGTTCTGATTCAGAGCTTTACCAGGATTTCCTGATGCGCGGTCGGATGAAACGGATATCCGGCGCTCCGCTTGCCATGAACGAATTCCGCCGCCGGCTCGCGATCGCCCGTTCGGGCGCGGACGCGGCGATGGTGGAAAGCGAGCAATGGCAGATGGCGGTCTCGCTGCTGGCGCATGTCACCGAAGACCTGCAGGGCGTGTTCCTGATGCTGGCAAAGGCGGCGATCGCCGGCGATGCCTGTCCCTCGGACGCCATGATCGCGCGCGCCTACGGCACGCATTCGGCGCGCCGGGCCAGGCGCTTTCTCGACTGGTTCGAGGAGCAGGGGCTGATCGTGCAGCACACCGGTCTTGCCGGCCTGCGCATCGTCGCCTTTCCCGATCTCGACCGGCAGACGGCGGGCGGGAACCCGGACGCGCCGGCGGAAGAGGCCGAAAGGCGGGATGCGGCCGAGTAGGACGCTTCAGGACTTTAGATCATCGGGCGATTAGAGCGCCGTGCGTCCTTTAGGACGCACAAAGGACGCTCTAACTTATTGAATCTGCGCATCGTTCTTTTCGAAAATCGATTCCGATTTTCGAGCCGATGCGCTAGTTGGCATCGCCCGATGATCTAGGTTCTCTTTTTGATGCATCGGGTTATCGAAAAACCGGATTCCACTTTTTCGGCCGATGCTATAGGCGTGCCTTCAGGTCATCCAGCACGAACAGGCGCACGGCGGAGGAGAGGTTCACATCCGGCGGGCGCTGTTCGTCGATTTCGCTGAGAAGGAAGGCAAGGCTGACGCCGCGCCTGTCGGCGATGTCACGGATCTCGTTGAAGAATGCATCCTCAAGGGAAAAGCTCGTGCGGTGCCCGTGAAGGCTGACGGAGCGCTTGCGGATCAATCGTCCTTGTCCCCTTGGGAAGGCGTCAGGCGTTCGATGCGCCCTTGCTCAAAGCGCCGCTCGCTCTTCTCGCGTTCCAGCTTGTCGCGGCCCTTTTCGCCCTTTGTGCGGCCGTGGATCGCCCGGTTTTCAGCGGCGTTGTCGGCCGCCTTCTGCCGCGCCGCGCGCTTGCGGCTCATCCTGAGATTGACGATCTCGGCGCACATCGGCTGTCAGTGCTTCTTGCGGAAGGCATCGAGGGAGACGACCGAAGCGCCGTCATCGCCGCCGGGGCCGTCATCGTCACCACCCTCGTTTTCCGGCTCGAGCGGCTTTTCGTCTTCCAGATCCAGCGTGGCGACATCGAATTCGAGCTCGAAATTCACCGACGGATCGTAAAAGCCGACGATGGCGTTGAAGGGGATGACGAGGCGCTCGGGCACATCGGAGAAGGACAGGCCGATCTCGAAATGGCTGTCGGTCACCTTCAGGTCCCAGTACTGGTGCTGGATGACGATGGTCATCTGCTGGGCATATTTTTCCTTCAGCGCCTGGGAAATGCGCACGCCCGGCGCGTTGGTCAGGAAGGTGATAAAGAAGTGATGCTCACCGGGCAGGTGGCCTGTTGCGGCGACCTCTGCGAGAACCTTGCGCACCATGCCGCGCAGTGCGTCCTGTGCCAGAATGTCGTAGCGAATATGGTCTTGCCCCATCACGTCTTTCCCGCCTTTGGCCGTTTGATTGCGCTCTGCCTGTAGCCAATTAAGTCGCCTGATGCCGATGCGCAATCTTTATAGGGGATTTTGTTCAAATTCAGGTGGAGGCTTCTGTTGCCAGGTGCCTCCGGACCCCGCCTTACAGTGCTACCCGCAAGGACTTAAGGTGGGTTTCTGGAACCGCCATTAGGCAGCTACAGCGTAACCCTGAGCTTTGTTGTCATTTGCAACTACTCGTTTGACCCGATAACGGTGGTATCATGCCGGGTAAAAGGTCGTTCTTTACACTCTTGTCGATCCTGTTTCGCCCCCATCACAAAAAGGCCTGAACCGCCTGTTTGTGGTGGAGGCGCCGGGTACCGCCCCCGGGTCCAATGAGCTTATTACAACGCCGTTTATCACCATAGCCGGTCAAGCCGGCACGCTTGATATAAGTGTTTCAAAAGCTTCTGCAAAGGGGGGGTGGCGCGCAAAAGGCGGGGAAAGGCGTCTCCGGGCCCTTTTCGCGGCGCCTTTCGTCGCGATAGAAGAGAAAACCGACTTCGAACGAGGAAGCATCATGCGCCAATATCTGGATCTTCTGGGCCACGTGCTGGAAAACGGAACCGACCGGGCGGATCGGACCGGCACGGGCACGCGCTCCGTTTTCGGCTACCAGATGCGCTATGACCTTGCGGCGGGCTTTCCGGTCCTCACGACGAAGAAGCTGCATCTGCGCTCCATCATCCACGAATTGCTGTGGTTCCTGAAGGGCGACACCAACATTGCCTATCTGAAGGAAAACGGCGTCTCGATCTGGGACGAATGGGCCGACGAAAACGGCGATCTCGGACCGGTCTACGGCGCGCAGTGGCGCTCCTGGCCGACGCCGGACGGCGGCCATATCGACCAGATCGCCAAGGTGGTCGAGAGCATCCGCAACAACCCCGACAGCCGCCGCCATATCGTCACCGCCTGGAACCCGGCAGAGGTCGACAACATGGCGCTGCCGCCCTGCCACTGCCTGTTCCAGTTCTATGTTTCCGATGGAAAACTCTCCTGCCAGCTCTACCAGCGCTCCGCCGACATCTTCCTCGGCGTTCCCTTCAACATCGCCTCCTACGCGCTGCTGACACTGATGGTGGCGCAGGTGACGGGCCTGAAGCCCGGCGATTTCGTCCACACGCTCGGCGACGCCCATCTTTACGCCAATCATTTCGAACAGGCGCGCGAACAGCTTTCCCGCATCCCGGGCCCTCTGCCGGTGATGCGGCTCAATCCGGATGTCACCGATCTTTTCGCCTTCACCTTCGAGGATTTTGTCCCGGAGGGCTATGAAGCCGCGCCGTCGATCAAGGCGCCGATCGCGGTTTGAGCGACAGACATGTGAGGAGGCGGGGTTGATGACTGCCGAAATCGTAATCATGGCCGCCGTCGCGAAAAACGGCGTGATCGGCAACGGCGCGGCGATGCCCTGGCACCTGGGATCGGATTTTCGGCGGTTCAAGGCCCTGACCATGGGCAAGCCCCAGATCATGGGACGCAAGACCTATCAGTCGATTGGAAAGCCGCTGCCGGGGCGGACGAATATCATCATCTCGCGCAACCCGGATTTCCTGGCGCCCGGATGCATTGTCGTGCCGAGCCTTGAAGATGCTGTTGCGCTGGCCCGCAAGGATGCTGCCGAAAAGGGCCTCGACGAAATCTATGTGCAAGGCGGTGGCGAGATATACCGGCAGGCGATGACGCTCGCCGACCGTTTGCGCATCACCCATGTGGAAACCGAGGCGGAAGGGCAGACCACTTTTCCTGTGATAGATCCGGCGCTTTGGCGACCTGAAAGCAGCGAGAACCTGCCGGCCGGCGAGAAGGACGATTATCCGACGCGCTATGTGGTCTACGCGCGCAAACCCCGATGAACAGGAATTTACCGCGATTTGGCCGCACAGTTGACCGATCGCGTTGAAAGCGCCCTTCTGCGTCCCTATAACGGGACAAACGCTGAATGCGTCAATGCGCGGCTGCGGCAATGGTTCCGCAGCCAGGAACTGTTTATTTTGGAAGAGGTGTGAATGCCCTGGAGCAATCAGAATGGCGGCGGTCCCTGGGGAGGGGGCGGTGGCGGCGGCGACAATCAGGGTCCGTGGGGTCAAGGCCCCAAGCGCCCCGGTGGCGGCGGCAATGGCGGGGGCGGCAATGGCGGCCCGCCGGATATCGAGGACTTCTTCCGCAAGGGCCAGGATCAGTTCAAGGGCATGTTTCCGGGCGGTTTCAGCATCGGCCTGGTGATGATCGTCATCGTCGTGCTGGCCGGCTTCTGGGTGATGCAATCCGTTTATACGATCCAGCCGGAAGAGCGTGGCGTCGAGCTTCGCTTCGGCGTTCCCAAGGCAGATGTTTCCGGGCCTGGCCTGCATTTCATGTTCTGGCCGGTGGAGACCGTCGAAAAGGCGAATATCACGGAACAGCAGCTCAATATCGGGTCGCGGAATTCCGCGCGCACGGGCATCATGCTGACCGGCGACCAGAACATCGTCGATGTTCAGTTTGCCGTGCTCTACAGCGTCACCGACCCGCAAGCCTATCTGTTCAACGTCGAAAACCCGATCGAGACGCTGCAGCAGGTTGCCGAAAGCGCGATGCGCGAAGTCGTCAGCCGCCGGCCGGCCCAGGACGTCTTCCGTGACGATCGTGAAGGCATTTCGGAGGATGTGAAGCAGATCATTCAAAGCACGATGGACGAATACGGCGCCGGGCTGACGATTGCCGCCGTTTCGATCGAGGATGCCGCTCCGCCGGCCGAGGTGGCTGATGCCTTCGACGAAGTCCAGCGTGCCGAGCAGGACGAAGATCGTTTCCTTGAAGAAGCGAACCAGTATGCCAACCGGGCACTCGGGCAGGCGCGCGGTGACGCGGCCCAGATTCGCGAAGCCGCGGCAGCCTACAAGGACCGCGTGGTCATGGAGGCGCTGGGTGAGGCGGATCGGTTCAATTCGATCTACGAAACCTACGTTGCCGTGCCCGAGATCACCCGCAAGAGGCTCTATCTGGAGACCATGCAGGAGGTCTTCTCCAGGTCGAAGAACGTCATCATGGATGAGGACGGGGAGGGTGTCGTGCCCTATCTGCCGCTTGATGCGATCGACCGGAACGCGGCCGCCAGGACAAATGCCGCCAATACGAGCGGCAGCTCATCCTCGTCAACATCGCAGAGCAGCCAGGGAGCGAACCAATAATGTCTTCAAATCGCATATTCGTTCTGCTTGGCGGTATCGTCGCTCTGGCACTTTTGATCTACGCATCGATTTTCGTGGTCAATCCGCGTGAACAGGCGCTGGTCATCCGTTTCGGCAAGATCTACGCCGTCAAGACCGAGCCCGGCATTTACTTCAAACTTCCGTTCTCGTTTGCAGGCGCCGATCAGGTCCAGTTCGTGTCCAATCAGGACCTCCGTTTTGACCTGGACGATATCCGCGTCCAGGTTTCGGGCGGCAAGTTCTACGAGGTTGATGCTTTCGTCGTTTACAGGATCACGGACGCACAGCGCTTCCGTGAGTCCGTTTCCGGCGATCGCATGGCTGCGGTTTCGCGGCTCCGCACCCGTCTTGATTCGGCATTGCGCCGGGTCTACGGCCTGCGCGGCTTTGAGGCAGCGCTTTCGACCGAGCGGACGGCCATGATGAAGGAAGTTGGCGACCAGCTCCGTCCGGCGGCTGAAGCGCTCGGCATTTCGATCGTTGACGTGCGTATCCGCAGAACCGACCTGACGCAGGAGGTTTCGGACGAGACATACGCACGGATGCGTTCGGAACGTCTGGCCGAGGCCGAGGCGACGCGCGCGCGCGGCCGTGAGCGCGCCGAAGTGCGGCGTGCCGCAGCGGACCGTGAAGTGGTTGAAATCCAGTCGGCGGCCGACCGCGATGCGCAGGTTCTGCGCGGCGAGGGCGATGCCGAGCGGAACCGGGTTCTCGGCGAAGCTTACGGCAAGGATCCGGAGTTCTTCTACTTCTACAGGTCGATGAACGCCTACAGGGACGTCCTCGGTGAGAACTCGACCATGGTTCTTTCGCCGAATTCGGAGTTCTTTGAGTACTTCCGCTCGTCAGGGGCGAGTGCGCTGCCTCTGAGCCCGGCGCTGCCCGGCGGCGCGCCGGCCGAAGAGGTCCAGCAGCAGGCAACCGAGTAATGTTGCTTCAGGATGTTTTGATCGGATTTGCGTTTTATCTGATCATCGAGGGGCTGGTCTATGCGCTGGCCCCTTCCCTCCTTGTAGCCATGGCGCGGCTGTTGCCGACAGTGCCGGAAGGCGCGTTGCGCGTGACCGGCCTCATTGCCGTTGCGCTCGGCGTCGGCCTTGTCTGGCTGATCCGCGGATAGGCTTTCCCTGAGCCTTTCGCTATGATGACAATCGACAGGACGGAGGCATGATGACGACGGTCAAGCTTAATTCCCCGGTTTTCCGGGTTATGGCCCGGAACATCGCCGGCGCAGGGCTTCTCGCCGTGGCCGTCATGTTGCCGGTCTCCATGCCGATGATGCCGGTGCGCGCCCAGACGCTTTCCGATGTGTCCGTGGCGGACATCGCCGAGGGATTGCTCCCCTCCGTCGTCAACATCTCCATTTCCGAGGAGGGCGGGCCGACGGGCGAGACCCGGCCCCTGCCGGACGTTCCCGAGGGCCAGCCCTTCGAGGACCTGTTCGAGGATTTCTTCGAGGGCGAGGAGGGGCAGCGCAGCCGGCAGTTCTCCTCGCTCGGTTCCGGCTTTATCATTGATCCCACGGGCATCATCGTCACCAACAATCATGTCATCGAGAATGCCGACACGATCGAGGTGACGTTCTCCGACGGCGCCACGCTCGACGCGGAACTGCTCGGCGTCGATGACAAGACCGACCTTGCCGTGCTCAAGGTCAATCCCGACCGGCCTTTGCCTGCGGTGAAATTCGGCGATTCGCGCAAGGTCCGGATCGGCGAGTGGGTGATGGCGATCGGCAACCCGTTCGGCCTCGGGGGCTCGGTCACGCTCGGCATCGTCTCGGCGCGCGGGCGCGAGCTCGACGGCCCCTATGACAATTTCATCCAGACGGATGCCGCCATCAACAAGGGCAATTCCGGCGGACCGCTGTTCAACATGGATGGCGAGGTCATCGGCATCAACACGGCCATTCTGTCGCCGTCCGGCGGCTCGATCGGCATCGGCTTTTCGGTGCCGAGCGAGCTTGCAGAAAACATCATCGACCAGCTGATCGAGTTCGGACGCACCCGCAGGGGCTGGATCGGCATTCGCGTTCTGGAGGTGAGCGACGCGCTGGCCGCCTCGCTTGGCACCGAGGATCCCGCCGGCGTCGCCGTGGGGTCAATCATCGAAGGCGGGCCTTCGGATGGCGGACCTCTAAGAGAGGGCGATATCATCCTGTCCTTTGACGGGCAGCCGATCGACAGTCCGCGCGACCTGCCGCGATTCGTCGCCGAGGGCCGGGTCGGAGATCCCGTGGATGTCGAGATCGTCCGCGACGGCGAGCGCATGACGGTGCAGGTTACGCCTGAACTGCTGGAAGAGCCGGAGGCGGTGAACGAGGCGCTGGTCGACAGGCCGACAGCAGACGGCGATGCCGACACGCCCGGCCTGCCGGTCAGCCTTTACGGCATGACGCTTGCCGAGCTCGATGACAATGGCCGTGCGCTCTACCAGATCGACGGCGGTATCGAGGGCGTGCTGATTACCGAGGTGGAAGAGGGCAGCGCGGCCGCCGACGAGGGGCTGATGCCCGGCATGGTGATCGCCGAAGTCGGCCAGGACGCCGTGACGACGCCGCAGGAGGTGCGCTCGCGCATTGTCGAGCTGATTTCGGAGGGGCGCCGCAGCGTCTCGATCATGGTCGCCGAGCCGGACGGCACGCTCGTCATCAAGAGCCTGGTGCTGGAATAGGGCATTTCCCGGGAGAGCGGATACCGGTTTCGCGTCCGAAGGCGCTTAAAAAACAAAGAGATAGAGCGCTCTCGCGATTCGCCGAGAAAGCGGCAGCGTCTTAACTGTCGCGTTGCCACTCACCCTTCATAAGGCGGTAGAGCACGTGGCGTTTGAGATGGGGGTGGCTGTCGGGAATCGAGGGATGATCGAAATCGCCCTCAGGGTCCCGCCGCATGCCGAGCCTTTCCATGACCGCCGTCGAGCGGTGATTCGCTGCAACAGCGAATGACACAAGCTGGTCGTGGCCGCGTTCGTCGAAGGCCAGTGCGATCATGGCGCGCGCGGCCTCGGTTGCGTAGCCCTTGCCCCAGTAACGGGTCGCCATGCGCCATCCGATTTCGGGCGTGCCCTTCGGCGAGATGTCGGCGCTGTAGCTCGTGTTCAGCCCCGTGAAGCCGATCACATCCCCGGTCCCTTTCAGCTCAACGGCGGGAAAACCATAGCCGCTGTCCGCGATCACCTTGCGGATCGTGTCGAACATCTCATCGCTCTCGGCGCGAGTGCGGCGCATGGGAAAGAAGGCCATGACCGTTTCATCGGCGTTGATCTCGTGGAACAGGTCGCGGTCGCGATCCTCCCAGTTGCGGATGACAAGGCGTTCGGTTTCAGTGAGCTTCACCGTCTGAACTCCTCTTCGTGGTATCCCTGAATATAAAGCAACGCGGTCAGATCTGCGTGGTCGATGCGGATATCGGCCTTTTCGGCAACCGTGGGCTTGGCGTGAAGCGCGACGCCGGCGCCGGCCAGTTCCAGCATGCCGAGGTCGTTGGCGCCGTCCCCGACCGCCATGATCTCGGTCTCTGCAATACCGCGCTTGCGCGCCACGTCATGCAGCGCCTCGATCTTGGCCTGCCGGCCGAGGATCGGGTCCGCAACCTGGCCGGTCAGCTTGCCGTCTCTCTCGATGAGCGTGTTGGCGCGGTTCTCGTCAAAGCCGATCATCGCGCCGATGCGGCTGGTGAAGACGGTAAAGCCGCCGGAGACCAGCGCGGTGTAGCCGCCATTGGCCTTCATCGTCGCGACCAGTTCCTTGCCGCCCGGCGTCAGCGTGATGCGCTTTTCGATGATCTCGTCGACAATACCGATATCGAGACCCGCGAGCAGTGCGACGCGCTCGCGCACGGCGGGCTCGAATTCGATCTCTCCGTTCATGGCGCGCGCCGTGATGCCCGCGACCTTGTCCTTCAGTCCGACTTCGGCGGCCAGTTCGTCAATGCATTCCTGACCGATCATGGTGGAATCCATATCCGCCAGAAGTGCCTTCTTGCGACGGCCGATATGCGGCTGAATGACGAGGTCGATCGGCAGGCCGGCAAGCGCCTCGCGGATGGCTTCCTCGACGGCTTGCCTGCTGACATGGTGTTCGAGGTGCAGATCGACCGCCACGCCCTGGTTCAGCCAGTCGATCTTTTCCACGGCAATGGCTTGTGAAACCTTCAAAACCTGTTCCGGGGTCACAACAGGGTTTGACGGATTGGCGACAAGCGTGGCAACGAGAACCATGGCGAATTCCTCGGGTAAAAAATGGCGTGCGGTTCTGATAACCGGGCCGACGGCGGGCGGCAAGTCCGCTTATGCGCTTGGCCGCGCGCGCGCGACCGGCGGCGTCGTGATCAATGCCGACAGCATGCAGGTCTATGACACGTTGCGGGTTTTGACGGCCCGTCCTTCGGGCGAAGACATGGCCGGCATCGACCATTTTCTCTATGGGCATGTCGCCGCCGGGACCGACTATTCCACCGGCGCATGGCTGAGAGAAGCGGCTGCGCTCGTCGACCGGCTCGAGAGCGAGGGGCGGGTACCTGTTTTCGTCGGCGGCACGGGGCTCTATTTCAAGGCCCTGACCGAGGGGCTTGCCGAAATGCCGAATGTCCCGTCGGATATCCGTGCGCATTGGCGGCGGGCGCTGGCCGAAGAGGGTTCCGAAGCGCTCCATCATGTTCTGGCCGACCGTGACCCGGTCATGGCGGCGCGGCTGGAGCCTGCCGACGGGCAGCGGATCGTGCGCGCGCTTGAAGTCAAGGAGGCATCCGGGCGATCGATCGCGGATTATCAGGCGGAGACGCCGCGGCCGCTGATCCCTTCGGACGCGGCGGAGAAGGTGGTCATTCTGCCGGAGCGCGCTGTTCTGCATCAGCGCATCAATACGCGCTTTTCCGCCATGCTGGACGAGGGAGCGGTTGAGGAGGTGCGCTCGTTGCTGGCCCTTGACCTTGCCCCCGAAATGCCGGTGATGCGGGCAATCGGCGTGCGCGAGATCGCTGCGATGCTCAAGGGAGAGATGGACCGTGAAACCGTCATCGATCGGGCGAGTGCCGCAACCCGGCAGTATGCCAAGCGGCAGATGACCTGGTTTCGCAACCAGATGGGCGATGACTGGAAAAGGCTCGATCCCGCAGCGCTTTAGCCTCGGCGGGCACCGCCATATCTGCCTAATTTAATTTCACTCGATCGCCCGTTTGGCTATTTTTCTTGCACTCGCGCGTTGACTGATGCGGCAAGACGGGCTATCAGCCAAGCATGGCTATGAAAGAACTTCTTATTGTGGTGGGATCGCGCATGGGCAGGATGGTGTAACCATCCGGCATAAGCCACCCATGCGCGACGACAGGCTCCTTGAAGGGGCCTTTTTTTATGCCCGGTAGGAACGCAAACACCTAGAGACCATCGAAACGGAAAAATGACGATGACCGCGACGGACAACTTGATGACAGGCGCCGAGATCGTTTTGCAGGCGCTGAAAGAAAATGGGGTTGAACATATCTTCGGATATCCCGGCGGCGCCGTGCTGCCGATCTATGACGAAATCTTTCAGCAGGACGAGATCGCCCATGTGCTTGTGCGTCACGAGCAGGGCGCGGGCCATGCGGCCGAGGGCTATGCCCGCTCCACCGGCAAGGTCGGCGTCATGCTGGTCACCTCCGGCCCGGGCGCGACCAATGCGGTCACGCCGCTGCAGGATGCTCTGATGGATTCCGTTCCGCTGGTCTGCATTTCCGGCCAGGTTCCGACGACGCTGATCGGCTCGGATGCGTTTCAGGAGTGCGACACCGTCGGCATTACCCGGCCCTGCACCAAATATAACTGGCTGGTCAAGGACGTGAACGACCTCGCCAATGTCATCCATGAGGCCTTCCGCATTGCCCAGAGCGGTCGTCCCGGCCCCGTCGTCGTCGATGTCCCGAAGGACGTGCAGTTTGCCAAGGGCCGTTACACGCCGCTCGAAGGCCATCCGATCCGCGAGAGCTATCGTCCGGAGGTCAACGGCAATGCCGATGCGATCCGCACGGCGGTCGAGCTGATGGCCAAGGCGAAGCGCCCGATCCTCTACACCGGCGGCGGCGTCGTCAATTCCGGCGACGACGCCACGCGGCTGCTGCGCGAACTGGTCAGCCTCACCGATTTCCCGATCACCTCGACGCTGATGGGTCTCGGCTGCTATCCGGCCTCGGGCAAGAACTGGCTCGGCATGCTGGGCATGCACGGGTCCTACGAGGCCAATATGGCCATGCATGACTGCGACGTCATGGTCTGTATCGGCGCGCGTTTCGATGACCGCATTACCGGCCGCGTCGACGCCTTCTCGCCGAACTCGACCAAGATCCACATTGATATCGACCCGTCCTCGATCAACAAGACCATCCATGTCGACGTCCCGATCCTCGGCGATGTCGCTCATGTTCTCGAAGAGATGGTTCGCGCCTGGCGCGCGCTGCCGGCGGAAAAACCGTCGCTCGATGACTGGTGGGGCAATATCGAGCGCTGGCGCGGGCGCGACTGTTTCGCCTACACGCCCAACAAGGACGTGATCATGCCGCAATATGCGCTGGAGCGGCTGAACGCGGCGGTCAAGGGCCGGGATTTCTACATCACCACCGAAGTCGGCCAGCATCAGATGTGGGCGGCGCAGTTCTTCGATTTCGAGGAGCCGAAGCGCTGGATGACGTCGGGCGGTCTCGGCACGATGGGTTACGGCCTGCCGGCAGCCCTTGGCGTCCAGATCGCGCATCCGGAAGCGCTCGTCATCGATGTCGCCGGCGATGCCTCGATCCAGATGTGCATTCAGGAGATGTCGGCGGCGATCCAGCACAATGCGCCGATCAAGATATTCATCATGAACAACCAGTATATGGGCATGGTCCGCCAGTGGCAGCAACTGCTCCACGGCAACCGGTTGTCGCACTCCTATACCGAGGCGATGCCCGATTTCGTCAAGCTGGCGGAAGCTTACGGCGCTGAAGGGATCTATTGCGATAATCCGGACGACCTGGATGAGGCGATCCAGCGGATGATCGACAGTCCCAAACCGGTGATCTTCGACTGCCGCGTCGCCAATCTCGCCAATTGCTTCCCGATGATCCCGTCGGGCAGGGCGCACAACGATATGCTTCTGCCGGACGAGGCCAATGACGAAGCCGTCGCCACCGCCATCGATGCCAAGGGCCGTCAGCTCGTCTGAGCTTGAGAAAGGTTTGAAACAATGAACGCCAAACTACAGCCGACCGGTTCAGCCTATTTCATCTCGAGCCCCACCGCGCCGCCGGAGCGCCACACGCTGTCCGTGGTCGTCGCCAACGAGCCGGGCGTCCTTGCCCGCGTCATCGGCCTCTTCTCCGGTCGCGGCTACAATATCGAAAGCCTGACGGTTTCGGAGACCGAGCACGAGGCGCATCTGTCGCGCATCACCATCGTCACCAAGGGCACGCCCGACGTGCTGGAGCAGATCAAGGCGCAGCTCGACCGGCAGGTGCCTGTGCACAAGGTGGTCGATCTTTCGGTGCGCGCCCGCGAACTGGGCATTGCCCCGCCGGTCGAGCGCGAGGTGGCGCTGGTCAAGGTTGTCGGCAATGGCGACCAGCGTCAGGAAGCGCTGCGGCTTGCCGATGCGTTTGAAGCCAAGGTGGTGGATGCCTCGGTCGAACATTTCCTGTTCGAACTGACGGGCAAAGTCTCCAAGGTCGATCAGTTCATCTCGATCATGCGACCGCTCGGCCTTGTCGAGATCTGCCGCACGGGTCCGGCCTCGATGAACCGCGGTCCGCAGGGCATGTGAGGACAAAGGGGCGAGGAGATGCTCGCCCCGGTCCTGCCGGATCAGGGTCCGCCGCTGCGGCATGTGCTTGAGACAAGAAGGGCATGGCGATGACGCATGACACGCTTCTGGCATTGCTCGGCTTCGCGCTTGCGGCATCGATCACGCCAGGCCCGAACAATATGATGGTCTTCGCCTCGACGGTGAATTTCGGCTTTTTGCGGACGCTGCCGCACATATCCGGCGTCGTTGCGGGTTTCGCCATTCTGATGGCCGGCGTGGGCGCCGGTCTGGGTGCTGTCATCACCGCCTTTCCGCCCATCCTTGTTTTCGCGAAGGTTGCCGGCGCTCTCTATCTTCTCTGGATTGCCTGGAAAATCGGCACGACGCGGAAGATGGCTTCCGGCGAGGCGACGACCGGCAGGCCGCTCACCTTCATTCAGGCGGTCGGTTTCCAGTGGGTCAACCCGAAGGGCTGGATCATGGCGCTGACGGCCATGTCCGTCTTTACCGATCCCGCCGATTATGCCCGCTCCGTCGCGATCGTCGCGGTCGTGTTCGGGCTGATCACGATCCCCAGCATTTCGCTCTGGGCCGGCTTCGGCTCGGGGCTCAGGCATTGGCTTTCCTACGGCGATCGGCTCAAATGGTTCAATATCGTCATGGCTCTGGTGCTGGTGGCAAGCCTCTGGCCGATGCTGCGGTGAGGCTTCACCTCCTGCAAAGTGGGCCGCAAGGCGATGGCGCGCGCGTGACAGGCGCGACATGACCGTGCCTGCCGGCACGTTCAGGCGTTCTGCGATTTCCACATAGGTGAGCCCTTCAAGGTCGCACATCACGACGATATCGCGGGCAGCCGGCGGCAAAGCGTCGAGCGCATCGGCAAGTCTCAGCCGGTCGATTTCGACATCTTCGTCGGCATGGTCGTCCGGCAATTCCTCGGCCGCATCGATTTCGACGAAGGACAGCGTGTTGCGGTGGCGGAAGTGGTTGGCGTTGATATGCACCATGATCGCATAGAGCCATCCGGCGAGATTGTCGCCATGCCATTGCGCCCTGTGGGAGAGCGCGCGTTCGATCGTGTCCTGCAGCAGGTCCGCGCCATCTTCGCCGGAGCCGGCCAGGCTCTGCGCCATGCGGCCGAGTTGCGGAAGGCAGCGCCGCAGCTCCGTTTCGAACAGGCGTTCGGGCGCGGCGGCATCGCGTCGCCGCGCCGGTTTGGGGTCAGGCCGGGCGCGCGACCTGCCAGAGATTGCTGACGTTTGCGCCGGTAACGTCGCCGGGCTTCTTGTCATTTGCCCGCAAATAGAGAGGTTCGCCATTCAGAGCCCACTGTTTCTGCCCATCCTTGCGCACCACAAACGAGAAATTTGCAAAAGGTTGCGCGGTTGGGTTGGCGATATATGGCGGCCAATCGGTCGCGCAGCTACCGTAGCAGGCGGATACGTCCCTTGCGTCCTTGTCATAGGTGTAGAGCGTGTGACCGTTCTGCGCGGCCAAAACCTGACCGTCATAGGTGTCGACGGTGCGGAAGGTGGTGGTGCCGGCAAAGGCGGCGCCGGCCACGGCAATCAGCGCGGCGGCGGCAAGAATGGATGCTTTCCTGATCATGTCTTTCAGTCCGTTTCGGTTCATCGCGTCGGGGTTCGAAATGACGCGTTCACCCCATAGACACGTCGGCCCCCTGTTTTATTCCAAGAGGGGGCAAGTTTTTTTGTTGCCCCGCCGCGGCGAATCCTGCCAAGTCACGGCCATGGAGTTTTCACCGCAACAGGATGAGGCGCTCAAGGCTGTTTCGCGCTGGCTGAAGGAAGGCCGGTCGCCGGTGTTCCGGTTGTTCGGCTTTGCCGGAACCGGCAAGACCACGCTTGCGCGCTATTTTGCCGAACATGTCGACGGCGAGGTGCTGTTTGCCGCCTTCACCGGCAAGGCCGCACAGGTGCTGCGTTCGCGCGGGGCCAGCAACGCGCGCACCATCCATTCGCTGATCTACCGGCCCAAGGGCGAGGAGATGATCGAGGACGAGGAGACCGGAAAGACCTCGGTGGCGCCAATGTTCTCGATCAACCGGCAGAGCCCGCTCGCCAAGGCGGCTCTGATCATCATCGACGAATGTTCGATGGTCGACGAAAAACTCGGTCAGGATCTCGTCAGTTTTGGCACGCCGGTTCTGGTGCTCGGCGATCCCGGGCAGTTGCCGCCCGTCTCCGGCGGCGGCTATTTCACCAATCACGAGCCCGATTATCTCTTGACCGAGATCCACCGCCAGGCGCGCGACAACCCGATTATCGATCTGGCTATGCGGGTGCGCGAGGGTGATGAAATCCCGCTCGGCGATTACGGCCAGGCGAAGGTGATCACCAAGCGCGACGTCACCCAGGATCTGGTGCTTGATGCCGATCAGGTTCTCGTCGGCACCAATCGCACGCGTCGGCGCTACAATCAGCGCCTTCGCGAGCTCAAGGGGTTTTCGCAGGTCTATCCGCAGGCCGGCGACAAGCTGGTCTGCCTGCGCAATGACCCGGCCAAGGGGCTGCTCAACGGCTCTCTGTGGAAGGTGATGTCCGCCTCCAAGGAAACGGTGAAGCCGGGCATAAATCTTCTGGTAAACCCGGAAGAGGACGATCCCGATCGCGGCGCGGCAAGGATCAAGCTCCTGAAGGCGGCCTTTGAGGACAGCGAGACGGAAATCCCCTGGTCCACCAAGAAACGATATGACGACTTCGACTATGGCTACGCGCTGACGGTCCACAAGGCGCAGGGCTCGCAGTGGAACAATGTCGTGCTGTTCGATGAAAGCTGGGCCTTCCGGGATACGCGAGAGCGTTGGCTCTACACCGCGATCACGCGCGCGGCCGAAAGGCTGACGATCGTTTCCTGATGCCGCAGGAGAGGCGGGAGAAAACGCGCGGCGGCTGCATACGCAGTACCTTTAACGGCACCCCGATCACGCAGAAACTTCAAAAAGGTCGGGGCTTTGTCGCCGCGCAACCGTCCGCCGCCTTTTTCTAGCGCCAGAACCTTACTGCTTGGTTAGCGCAGACGCATTCTTTTCCGCCCTCTGCCACAAAAAAAGCCGAAGCCCGTGTTTGTCATTTGAGCCTTCGGACACTACTCTTGACAAAAATCGATTTCGATCCGGTTTCAGCGGTCAGCCCGGTCGGGGGACGGCGGAAATCTCGGAGAGGGGATGGACCAACAGCCATGAATGCGCACATCGCCACCGCCTCCATTCTTTTTGGCGCCCTTGCTCTGCTTGCCGAAGGAGCGGACGCGCGGGAAAGCTGCGGCGCGGTTTCGATCGCCGAGCTCGACTGGTCGTCGGCGGGGCTTGCCGCCTGGGTGGACCGGCTGATCCTGGAAAAGGGATTTGACTGCATGGTGAACATGGTGCCCGGCGATACCGGAAGCGCCGTGGCCAGCATCATCGTCACCGGGGAGCCGGAGATCATTCCCGAATTCTGGTTCGAGAGCGCGACGCCGGCGCTTGACCATGCCGTCGCCGAAAAGCGCGTCGCCTTCGGCGCGCCGCTTCTGAGCGAGGGCGGCGTCCAGGGCTGGTGGGTCCCGAAATTCATCGTCGACGCGCATCCGGAAATCACGACCGTTCAGCAGGCGCTCAGCCATCCAGAGCTGTTCATCGCGGCCGAGGGCAGCGACAAGCCCGCCGTGTTCAGCTGTCCGGCGGGGTGGGCGTGCCGGGTTTCGACCGCCAATCTCTTTCGCGCGCTTGATGGCGCGGACAAGGGGTTTGAACTGGCGGAGGCCCAGTCGGGCGCAGCGCTCGATGCCTCCGTCGCGCGTGCCTTCGAGGCGCAGCAGGGCTGGCTTGGCTACTACTGGGCGCCGACGGCGCTTCTCGGTGAATATGACATGGTGAAGCTCAGCTTCGGCGTCGAATTCAGCAAGCAGGAATGGGACCGGTGCACGATCGTTGCCGATTGTGCCGATCCGAAGCTTAACGCCTATCCCGTATCAGCCGTATACACCCTGGTCTCCGGCGCTTTCGTGACTGAGCACGAAGACCTGATGGACTATTTCAACAACCGTTCCTGGAGCAACGGCACCGTCAGCGAGGTTCTGGCCTTCATGAGCGCGAACGACGCAGACAATGAGGCCGGCGCCCGTTATTTCCTCGAAACCTATCCCGAGGTCTGGAAGGCCTGGCTGCCGGAGGATGTGGCCGACAAGGTCGCCGCAGCTCTCTGAGATCGTTTTGCGAGCGCCTTGTGAAAAGGCCGCTGCGACGCTATATCAATAATGCGCCGGTTGATGGTTTGCGGTCGATCGAGGGTGGTCTTCGACGACGCGCGCCGGACATGATCAACAGCGCGGACGCCTCTTTGTTCTACGAATCGTCCGCTTTCATGTCCGAACCGTTTTCCGGCGCATCTTCCTTTCTAGCGGCAAGCAGGACGAGGCGTTGCGGATGCAAGCGATGGGTCGGAAAACCTGCCTCATTCTCGGCGGCGCGCGATCTGGCAAATCGTCCCATGGCGAAAAACTGGCGCGCCAGGCGGCCGGCAATCTCCATTATGTCGCGACGGCCGAGGCGCTTGATGCGGAAATGGAAGCCCGCATCGCTCGCCACAAGGCCGCGCGCGGGGAAGGCTGGCAGACGCATGAGGCGCCGCTTGATCTGGTCGCCTGCCTTGAGGGCCTCGTCCGTACCGAACGCCCGGTGGTTCTGGTCGATTGCCTGACGCTGTGGGCCACCAACCTCATCCTCCGCGACATGGATATCGGCAGGGCAGGCGACGGGCTTGCCGGTTTCGTCGCCGATTGTCCCTATCCGCTCTTCCTTGTCGCAAACGAGGTCGGTCTCGGGATCGTGCCCGACAATGCGCTCGCCAGAAAGTTTCGCGACGAGGCTGGCCTCCTGAACCAGAAGGTTGCGGCCGCGGCCGACACGGTGATCTTCATGGCGGCAGGCTTACCGATGACGATGAAACCTACATCATGAGCCACTGATACACAGGGTTCTGTTCGTCGAGAAACACCTTGGTGGCCATGGCGAGGCTGGAGACTGCCAGTAGCGGCCGGATGATCTTGGCGCCGCGCTTCATTGCCAGTCTGGAGCCGGTCTGGGCCCCGAGAAACTGGCCGACCCCCATGACAAGGCCGATCTTCCACAGGATCGCCCCGCCGGCGAGAAAGACGGCAAAGGCGCCGAGATTGGATGAGAGATTGAGCATCTTGGTGCGCGCCGTCGCCTTCAGCATGCCAAGCCCGCCAAGCGTGACGAAAGCGATCATGAAGAAGGAACCGGTGCCGGGCCCGAACAGCCCGTCATAAAAGCCGATTGCCGGAACCACGAGCCCGGCGAAGACGGGCACTGCGAGGCGCTGCTGCCGGTCGGTATCGTCCAGTCCGCTGCGCAGCGCGAAATAGAGCCCGATGCCGGCGAGCAGGAAGGGCAGGACCGCCAGAAGAATATCGCCCGAGATCACGGTTGCCAGCGCCGCGCCGAGCGCGCCGCCGCCGAAGGCGAGAAGCGCCATCGGCCATTGCGTTCTCGGATCCACCCTTCCGCCGCGGGCATAGGAGATCGTCGCCGAGGCCGCGCCGAAAATGCCCTGCAGCTTGTTGGTGCCGAGTGTCTGAAGCGGCGGGATGCCGGCGATCAGCATGACCGGAATGGTGATCAGGCCCGCGCCGCCGGCAATGGAATCGACGAAGCCGGCGACAAAGGCCGCCGCAAAAAGGATGAGCAACAGGTCAAGACTTGCTTCGAACAAACGGGGCGGGCTCCGTGAGAGGGCAGGCGCGGGCGGACATCGTTTCCTTTTGCGCCCGGATCGTGTAGGTCGTTTCACGGGCGGCGCTTCAGCCGGTTTACGATCTTTCAAGAAGCAGGATTCGTTTTCATGCACAAGGTTATTTTCGACACGGACCCGGGCATTGACGATGCCATGGCATTGCTGTTCCTCGAGCGTCACCCCGATATCGCGCTTCTCGGCATCACGTCGGTTTTCGGCAATGCGTCCGCCGACACCACCACCCGCAACGCGCAGTTCCTGAAGCGTGAGTTCGGCATTTCGGCCCCGGTCGCGCGCGGCGCGGACGAGACCTATGATCCGGCCCGCCCGATGGCGCCCTGGCCCGTGGTCGTGCACGGCGTGAATGGCCTCGGCGACATCGAAATGCCCGAGACGGTCGACGATGTGCCGCTCGACCCGCGCCCGGCCTATCAGTTCATCATCGACACCGTCAGGGAAAATCCGGGCGAGGTGGAAATCGTCGCCGTCGGGCGCATGACCAATCTGGCGCTGGCGCTGGCCCGTGATCCGGAGATCGCCGGCCTCGTCAAACAGGTGGTCGTCATGGGCGGCGCGTTTGAGCGCAACGGCAATGTGACGCCGGCGGCAGAAGCCAATATCCACGGCGACCCGGAAGCCGCCGACGCGGTCTTCACCGCGCCGTGGAAAGTGGTGATCATCGGTCTCGACGTGACGATCCAGACGGTGATGACCCGCACGACGATGAAGGATCTGGCGCTGCGCGGCGGCCCGGCGGTCGAACTGCTCGCGAAGATCTCCGACCCCTATATCGACTTCTACAGCCAGCAGGTGGACGACGGCATGGTCGTGCATGACAGCTGCGCCTGCGTCTATGTCGTCGCGCCGGAGCTCTTCGGTCTTAGGGCAGGAACCGTGCGCGTCGTCTGCGGCGGCATCGCCGACGGCCTGACGCTGCAGAAGCCGGCCGGCCCGTTCTTCCCGCCGAGCGCGTGGGACGGCAAGCCGGAACAGCAGGTCGCCATGACGATCGAGGCGAAGAAGGTCGTCGATCTGGTGGCGGCCACGCTTGCGCCCTGATCCCAGTAACGCGCGCGTCAAGTCTGAATTGTTTACCTTGTTGGCAGTAACGCGTTGAATGAATTCCCCGGTGCGCATAACTTGACTTCAAGGGGTTATGTGTATCCGGGGGATGTTATGCGTTCTTTTCTTGTCGGTCTGTTCGTTTTGCTCGCGACAACGTCCGCGGCCAACGCGGCCCGCAAGTCCGGCGATGACATTTTCGAGCCTGGCAAGGTTGTCGCTGCCGTCAGCCTCAGCACGCAGACGATGAAGGTGATTGTCGGCGGCTATGAGCGCTATGTCTGGCCGGTGTCGACGGGCGCGGGAAGCTATGCGACGCCCGCGGGCGTCTATGGCGCGGAATGGCTGTCGAAGAACCACCGCTCGCGCAAATACAACAATGCGCCGATGCCCTATGCCATCTTCTTCTATCACGGTTACGCGGTTCACGGGACCGATCAGCTGTCGCGTCTCGGCTCACGCGCCTCGCATGGCTGCGTGCGGCTTCATCCGGACAATGCGGCACTACTCTTCAGCCTGGCCCAGTCCGTCGGACTGGACAACATGACGGTCGTCATCGGCGACTAGAGCGCCGTGCGTCCATTCGGACGCACAAAGGACGCTCTAACCTATTGAATCTACGCATCGTGCTTTCCGAAAATCGATTCCGATTTTCGGGCCGATGCGCTAGCAGACGCCGGCCTTTGTACAGTGCGATCGCACTCCGGTCAGAACTTGTAGCCCAGTCCGACCTGAAATTTGTTCCGGCTCGCCTCGATGCTGAAGTCCTTGTCCCAGCTGAAGTCGTGGCTGATTTTCGGATAATAGGAATAGCGATATTCGGCGCGGGCGAAGAAATTATCGGTGAACGCGTGTTCGATGCCGGCGCCGACCGTCCACGCCTTGACCGTCCGGGTGCCGGTGTCGATCGATTGTCCGTTGAAACTGCCCGTGCCGCGCCCGCTTGCCAGCTCGCCGCCTGCTGTGCCGAACAGCATCGTGTTTTCATAGGCATAGCCGAAACGACCGCGCAGCGAGCCCGACCAGCCGAGATCCAGCTTTCCCTCGGCCGTCTCGACCTTGTTGGAAATCACCACCTGGAGGTTCTCGTTGCCCGAGCCGGCGAGATAGTCAAATTCGCCTTCGATGCCGACGACGAGATTGTTCTCGAACTGGTAGTTGGCGCCGACAAAGCCGCCGCCCAGCCAGTTGTCGATCCTGATATGGTCCTGGACGACGCGAAAGGTGTGCGGGTCTGCGTCCGTCCAGTGATACCCGGCCAGAGCGCCGACATAAAAGCCCGTCCAGTCAAAGACGGCGGGAGGCGGAGCGACCGGCGGCAGGGACGGTGGCGGGGTGACGATATCCGCTGCCAATGCCGGCACTGCGGAAACCGCCACAAGTGCAATAATACTGATTGATCTGATCATGGTTTGCGCCCTCGTGAATTATCTCAAGTATAAATTCAATATTATAATGGTTAAGGAAAAGATAACTGTAAATAGTCAATACTATATTATGTATTAGTTTTATTTTATGTGTCTCGTTTTTATACATTATTACATTTATATTTATTACTTATATTTCAGGTGAAAGGGTTTGAGCTGATCGCCCAACGAATCAAGGGTCGGCTCTTGACGCCTTGGCGCGCGCGGGGCATAAGGTCTGCCATGAACACGGCCCTTTGCATTATCTGCACGATTATTCGCTAGCGTCTCGCTGGCCGGCCGTTCTTGTCCTGAAATCCATTCTCTGACAGACGACCCGGCCGGGCCGCCGGCCTGTGCGTGCATCAAGACTGGATTTCGGGAGACTGGACATGGGCGACGCCCTGAAGCTCTACAACACACTGACGCGCGAGAAGGCCGAATTCCGGCCGATCGATCCCGACAATGTGCGCATGTATGTGTGCGGGCCGACGGTCTATGACTTTGCCCATATCGGCAATGCGCGACCGGTGATCGTCTTCGACGTGCTGTTCCGTCTGCTGCGCCATCTCTATGGCGAGGACCACGTCACCTATGTGCGCAACATCACCGACGTCGACGACAAGATCAACGCGCGGGCAAAGCAGGACTACCCGGACCTGCGGCTGAACGAGGCGATCCGCCGCGTGACCGAAAAGACCGCCGACCAGTTCCACAAGGACGTCGCCGCGCTCGGCGTGCTGGAGCCCACCGTGGAGCCGCGCGCGACCGAGCATATCGACGGCATGGTGGCGATGATCCAGACGCTCATCGACAAGGGCAACGCCTATCTCGCGCAGGGCGCCGAGGGCAGGGAAGTGCTGTTCGATGTGCCGTCCATGCCCGACTATGGGCGTTTGTCACGGCGCAATCTGGAAGACCAGCAGGCCGGCGCCCGCATCGCCGTCGAAAGCCACAAGAAGAGCCCGGCGGATTTCGTGCTGTGGAAGGAAAGTGCGGCCGACGAGCCCGGCTGGGACGGGCGTTTTACCTTTGACGGGAAGGCCGAAACCATCAACGGCCGCCCCGGCTGGCATATCGAATGCTCGGTGATGTCGGAGAAGCATCTCGGCGAGACCTTCGACATTCACGGCGGCGGCCTTGACCTGATCTTCCCCCACCACGAAAACGAGATCGCGCAATCCTGCTCGGCCCACGGCAATCACGTGATGGCCAATGTCTGGATGCATAACGGCTTCGTGCAGGTCGAAGGCCGGAAGATGTCGAAGTCCGACGGCAACTTCTTCACCATCCACGAACTGCTGGAAACGGAAAACTTCGGCGGCCGCAAATGGCCGGGCGAGGTGCTGCGCCTTGCGATGCTGATGACCCACTATCGCGAGCCGATCGATTTTTCGACAGAAAAACTACTCGAAGCTAGGCGCACCCTCTGGAAGTTTAGAAAGTGGGCTTTCAAAGATCAGGAAGTGGGGTACCAATCCATTCACAATACTCAGGCACCTCACCCAGGTGTGCTGGATGCCCTTCGCGATGACCTTAATACACATGCCGCGATTAAATCCCTGCATGAACAAATTAACGTATTGAGCAACTCGTCGTCACATGCAGACCCAGAACATGAGCATAGGTTAATTCAGTTCCGCCAATCTTTGCGTTTGCTTGGCTTTTCGGTGGAAGCCAATCAGCTTAGTGAAGATCAGACTAGGCTAATTGACGAAAAGATCACCCAGCGTCTCGCCTTCATCCGCGAAAAAAACTGGGCCGAGGCCGACCGCATCCGCGATGAACTGGCATCTCAGGGCATCCAGCTGAAGGACTCCAAGAACAAGGAAACCGGCGAGCGCGAAACCACATGGGAGGTCAAGCGGTGAGCACCGTCGCCGGCCTCTTGCTCCCATCAATCTCCCCCCTTGAGGGGGAGATGTCGCGAAGCGACAGAGGGGGGTATTCTATGCCGCATTACAGCGTCTCACGACGTTTGCGCTCCAACGCGAGACGCATGCGCAGCGACATGACCGAGGCAGAGCTGAAGCTTTGGGATGAATTGCGCGCGGGACGGTTGGAGGGGCTGCAGTTTCGCCGCCCGATGCCGATTGATCGCTACATTGCCGATTTCGCCTGTCCCGGTCACAAGCTGATCATCAAAGTCGACGGCTCGCAGCATGGCGAAAGGCTCGCTGAAGACGCAGAACGCACCACGCGCCTCGCCGCGCAAGGCTGGACCGTGCTCCGCTTCTGGAACGACGATGTGCTGCGCGATATCGACGCCGTTTGCACCCATATTCGCAGAACCATCGGGGAGCATGAGTCATGACGAAACCCAGCTTCTCCGGCGGTTGTCAGTGCGGCGCCGTGCGCTACCGGGTCGAGGGTGCGCTGGCGACGCCGCATCTTTGTCATTGCCGCATGTGCCAGAAGGCGGCCGGCAATTACTTCATGCCGCTGGCAAGCGCGGAAAACGGCGCGTTTTCGCTGACGCGCGGCGCGCCGCGATGGTTCTTTTCCTCTGAATTCGTCAAACGCGGCTTTTGCGAAAACTGCGGCACGCCGCTGTTCTTCATGACGGAGGGGGGCGATCATATATCGGTGACCCTGGGCAGTCTTGATGATCCCGCCGCGGTGGTTCCAGCCACGCAGGATGGCGTGGAAGGCCGTGTCACCTTTTTCCGAGATCTGCCCGGTCTTCCCGAACGCGGCACGGACCGCTCGGACCTTCCCGGCGGAACCGAAGGTGTGGCCGCCAGCAACCGCCAGCACCCCGACCACGACACCGAACAATGGCCGCCTGTAAATGAAGCGGATGCCGGATAACAAGGCCGAAAACGGCCGATCAAATGGGATGGAGACCCACGACATGGAAAAGCGCGAGCGAATCTATCTGTTCGACACCACATTGCGCGACGGCCAGCAGACGCCGGGCATCGACTTCTCGGTGGAGGACAAGATCGCCATTGCCGACATGCTGGACCAGGCCGGCATCGACTATGTCGAGGGCGGCTATCCGGGCGCGAACCCGACGGATACGGCCTTCTTCGCCGCGCGGCGCACGAGATCCGCGAAGATGACCGCCTTCGGCATGACCAAGCGCGCCGGCGTGTCGGCCTCGAACGATCCGGGGCTTGCCGCGCTGATCGCCTCCAACAGCGACGCCGTCTGTCTGGTGGCGAAAAGCTGGGACTATCATGTGGACGTGGCGCTCGGCATCACCAATGACGAAAACCTTGCCTGCATCGCCGAGAGCGTGGCCGCCGTCGCGGCCTCGGGCAAGGAGGCGATGGTCGATTGCGAGCATTTCTTCGATGGCTACAAGGCAAACCGGTCCTATGCGCTTGCCTGTGCGAAGGCCGCCTATGACGCCGGCGCGCGCTGGGTCGTGCTGTGTGACACCAATGGCGGCACGCAACCGGACGAGATCGCCGAAATCATCGCCGATGTGATCGCAAGCGGCATTCCGGGGACGTCGCTCGGCATCCATGCGCACAACGATACGGGCCAGGCGGTCGCCAATTCGCTTGTCGCCGTCAGGGCGGGCGTGCGCCAGGTTCAGGGCACGCTGAACGGCATCGGCGAGCGCTGCGGCAATGCCAATATCATCACGCTGGCGGCAACGCTTTCGTTGAAGCAGCGCTACGCCGAACGCTATGTGTTGGGCCTTAACGAAGAGCAGCTTGCCGAATTGACCGCGCTGTCCCACGGCTTTGACGAACTGCTGAACCGCGCGCCGGACCCGCAGCTGCCCTATGTCGGCGCATCCGCCTTTGCCACCAAGGCCGGCATCCATGCCTCGGCGCTTTTGAAGGACCCGCGCACCTATGAGCACGTCGATCCGGAAAGGGTCGGCAACACCCGCAGGGTGATGGTCTCCGACCAGGGCGGCAAGTCCAACTTCATCAATGAACTGAAGCGCCGCGGCATCACGGTCGCCAGGAACGATCCGCGTCTCGACAAGCTGATCGCGATCGTCAAGGAGCGCGAATCCATGGGCTATGCCTATGAGGGCGCGGATGCGAGCTTCGAGCTTCTGGCGCTGCGCGAACTCGGCAGCGTGCCGCATTTCTTTCACGTCGAGAGTTTTCGCGTCATGGTCGAACGCCGCTATGACAGCCACGGCCGCGTCAAGACCGTGTCGGAGGCGGTGGTCAAGCTGGAGATCGACGGGCGGCAGATGATGTCGGTTTCCGAAGGCGATGGCCCGGTCAACGCGCTCGACAGGGCCTTCCGCAAGGATCTCGGCAAGTTCCAGTCGGAGATCGCCGACCTCAAGCTTGCCGATTACAAGGTGCGTATTCTCAACGGCGGCACGGAGGCCATCACCCGCGTTCTGATCGAGAGCATCGATGATGACGGCGTGCGCTGGTGGACGGTGGGCGTTTCGGAAAACATCATCGATGCGTCCTTCCAGGCGCTGATGGATTCCATCACCTTCAAGCTGATGAAGAACCGCGCCCTTGCCGGCCGGGTCGCGGCGGAATAGCGCGTGACCGCGTGCCGTCATCCATCACCTTTACTGATGAATGCTTCACCAGAAACGGGTGGCGCGCGGCGCCGATCGTCGATATCTGCATTTGATCAACCGATGGGAATGCGCCATGGCGGCCAATGAGACTGATACGATCGTGACCGCGCCGGTGAAGACGGCCGCCGACGGCGATACGCCCAAGGGCTTCGTTCTGGCGCTCGTCGTCTTCATGATGTGGGGCTTCCTGCCGCTCTATCTCAAGCTGGTGGCGCACCTGCCGCCCCTGGAGGTGCTTGCGCACCGCATCATCTGGTCGGTGCCCTTCGCCGGCGTCGTCGTCGGCTATGCGGGGCAGGGCGGCGAGATCGCTGCGGCCTGCCGCCAGCCGAAGACCATCGCCGTCGTCGCGCTCTGCAGCGTCTTCATCTGCATCAACTGGGGCACCTATATCTGGGCCGTATCGAATGCGCACACGGTGGATGCGGCGCTCGGCTATTTCATCAATCCGCTCTTCTCCATTGCCCTGGCTGCTGTGATCCTGCGCGAGCAGCTTTCTAGGACGCAGCTCATGGCGATTGCGCTCGCCGTGATTGCCGTGGTCATCATGGCGGTGGAAATCGGCAGCATTCCGGTTGTCGCGCTGCTGCTGCCGTTTTCCTTCGGCATGTATGCCTTCCTGCACAAGATCGTGCCGATCGGCGGCAATCCGGGCTTCACCCTTGAGGCGCTGATCATGAGCCTGCCGGCAGCAGGCTATATCATATGGCTGGAGGCGACCGGCAACGGCCATTTCCTTGGTTCGCTCCCCGATGCGCTGCTTCTGATCGGCTGCGGAGCGGCGACCGCCATTCCGCTGATGATCTATGCGAATGCGGCAAAACTGCTGAAGCTCTCGACCATCGGCATCATGCAGTATATCGCGCCGAGCATGATCTTCCTGATCGCAGTTCTGGTCTTCCGCGAGCCGCTGCAGCCGGTCAAGCTCCTCGCCTTTGCACTGATCTGGGCGGCGCTGGCGATTTACACCTCGTCTCTCCTGCGCGCCCGCCGCAGGCCAGCCCCGGCGTCGCGCTGACGGCCGCCGGAGACCGCGGTCAGCCGGCAAACAGCCAGGATTTCAGCGCCCTCGTCACCCGCGGCATCACGACATAGGTCATGGCCAGCACCTGGATGATGGCAATCGTGAGCGTCTTCGCCCAGTGCGGCCAGTCCGGAACGAGCGGCGGCACGATCAGCTGCAGCGGATAGACGAGCACGAAGACGACCGCGACGAGGACGATCGACATCTTCCAGCGCGGGGCGGGCTTCGTCACCGGCAGTTCCGGCAGTTCGAACCAGGCCTCAAGCCCGGTGACGCGGCGGCGCTCGGTCTCGCCCTCGACCAGGTCGCCCAGAAGGGCGACGTAGCCCGCGCGGGCCGAGGAGTTTTCCCAGGCCTCGCAATGGGCGAAACTGTCGAAGCGGTAGATCAGCACGTAGCCCCCGCCGGTCTTGCCGGAGGGTTTCAGGATGTTGACGCCCATATGGCCGGGAAAGTCCTTTGCCGCCTCGACGATGCCGTGCAGCCAGGCCTCGTAATCGGCCTCGCGGCCGGGGCGCACCCGGCGCGAGACCTGAACCGTGACCGGGCCTTCCTCGCCCGGTTCGACGAACCCCTCGGTCATGATCCAGCGTCGGGGGCGGGAAATTTCGGCTTGCCCGCGATGCCCCAGTGGTGGCCCGGCACTTCGCGCAGGACCACGCGCACGCTCTCGATCGGCACGCCGGTGGTCTCGACAACCGCCTCGGTCAGTTTTTCGATCAGCTTTTCCTTCACCGCATTGCTGCGGCCCTCGATCATGGTCACATCGACGAAAGGCATGTCACTCTCCCACGTTGAAGGCGACGGTGCCGAGCCGCTCGACCTCAAGCGTCACGGCCTGTCCGGCAACCATCGGAATGGCGGCCGTCGCGCCGCCGGCAAGCACGATGTCGCCCGCCTTCAGCTCCTCGCCGGCAGCCGCGACCATGCGCGCGGCGGCGACGAGCGAGCGGACCGGATGGCCGAGAATGGCGGCCGACGAGCCGATCTCGCGCGGTTCGCCGTTGATCGAAAGAACCATGCCGAGATTGGCGATATCGGTCGACGCATCCGACCACTGGCCGATGACAAAACCGGAGGAGGACGAATTGTCGGCGATCACATCGCCGATATCGAACTTGAAGGCCTTATAGCGGCTGTCGATGATCTCCAGCGCCGGCGCGATGGCGGCGACCGCCTCCATTGCCTCTAGCGCCGAGACCTTGCCCGAAAGCGGCTTCTTCATCAAAAAGGCGATCTCCGGCTCGACGCGCGGATGAACGTATTTCGCAAGCGAGACGGTTCCGCCTTCCTCCTCGCGCATCGCATCGGTGAGGCGTCCCCAGATCACGTCGGAGACGCCGACCTGCACCATCTTGACGCGCGAGGTCAGACCCATCTTGATGCCGACGCGCTTCTCGCCGCGGGCATAACGCCGCTGCAGCGACAGCGCCTGGGCGGCATAGGCCTCGTCCATCGAAAGCGCCGCCGTGTCGGAAAACTGGGGGATTTCCGTCGCCGTCATCGCTGCCCGGTCGACAATCTCCGCAATTGCGCTGATATCGGTCATATCGCCAGCTCCTTTTCCTTGATCATGTCGAGGGCGACATCGACAATCATGTCCTCCTGGCCGCCGACCATGCCGCGCCGGCCCACCTCGACGAGAATATCGCGCGTGTCGAGCCCGTAGGCTTCGGCCGCCCGTTCCGCGTGGCGCAGGAAGGACGAGTAGACGCCGCCATAGCCGAGCGTCATGGTTTCACGGTCGACCCGGACCGGCCGGTCCTGCAGCGGGCGCACCAGTTCCTCGGCCGCATCCTGCAGCTTGAACAGGTCGCAGCCATGTTCGAAGCCGTAGAGATTGGCAACGGCGATGAAGGCCTCGATCGGCGTATTGCCGGCGCCGGCGCCCATGCCGGCAAGCGAGGCGTCGACGCGGTATGCGCCGTGCTCGACGGCGGTAACCGAGTTGGCGACTGACAGCGACAGGTTTTCGTGCATATGCGCGCCGCGCTGGGTCTCAGGCTTCAGAACGGCGTTATAGGCCTCGAAACGGGCGGCGACGTCCTTCATGGTGAGCCTGCCGCCGGAATCGGTGACGTAGACGCAGTCCGCGCCGTAGCTTTCCATCAGCTTTGCCTGTTCGGCGAGCTTTTCCGGCGTGTTCATATGGCTCATCATCAAAAAGCCGGAGACGTCCATGCCCATTTCCTTTGCCGCGGCGATGTGCTGGGCGGAGACGTCGGCCTCGGTGCAGTGGGTGGCAACGCGCACGGAGGCGACGCCCATGTCGCGTGCCCGCTTCAGGTCGTGGATCGTGCCGATGCCGGGCAGAAGCAGCGTCGTCAGCTTCGCCTTCTTCACCACCTTGGCGGCCTCGGAGATCCAGGCCTCGTCGGTGCATTTGCCGAAACCGTAATTGAAGGTCGAGCCCGTCAGCCCGTCGCCATGGGCGACCTCGATGGCATCGACGCCGGCCTCGTCCAGCGCCTCGGCAATGGCGCGGACATGGCCGAGATCATACTGGTGGCGCACGGCGTGCATGCCGTCGCGCAGCGTGACGTCCTGTATGTAGAGCTTGGTCATCTCAGGCGGCCTTTGCGATCCAGTTGCGTTTTTCGGCGAGGCGTTCGGCGGTCTTCAATGCCGCCGAGGTCATGATGTCGAGATTGCCGGCATAGGCGGGCAGGTAGTGGGCAGCGCCCTCCACCTCGAGAAACACCGTAACCTTGAGGCCGGTGAACTCCCCGCCCATTTCCGGAATATGCAGCGGCGCGTTGGAGCCGATATGCTCGAACTGCACCGCCTGCTTCAGCCGGTAGCCGGGGACATAGGCGCGCACGTCCTCCACCATGTCGTGGATCGACTTGCGGATCGCCTCCTGGTCGGCCTCGTCGCAGAGGCAATAGACCGTGTCGCGCATCATGATCGGCGGCTCGGCCGGGTTGAGGATGATGATCGCCTTGCCGCGTTCAGCGCCCCCGACCTTCTCGATCGCCGCCGCTGTCGTCTCGGTGAATTCGTCGATATTGGCGCGGGTGCCGGGACCTGCCGAACGCGAGGAGATCGAGGCGACGATCTCGCCGTAGCGCACGGGACTGACCCGGTTGACGGCGGCAACGATCGGGATCGTCGCCTGGCCGCCGCAGGTGACCATGTTGACGTTGGATTCGGTCAGATTGGCGTCGAGATTGACGACCGGGATCGTGTAGGGACCGATCGCCGCCGGGGTCAGGTCGACCACCTGCTTGCCGTCCCTCTGGAGCACCTCGTTATGGCGCTTGTGGGCGCCGGCCGAGGTTGCGTCGAAGACGATGCGGATGTCGCCGTAGCAGTCGAGCTTCGTCAGCCCGTCAATGCCCTCATGCGTGGTCGCGACGCCGAGGCGGGCGGCGCGCGCAAGCCCATCGGATTTCGGGTCGATGCCGACCATGGCGGCCATTTCCAGCGTCTTCGACTTGCGCATGACCTTGATCATCAGGTCGGTTCCGATATTGCCGGAGCCGATGATGGCGCATTTGATCTTTTCCATCGTCTCAATCCTTCGAAAATGCGGCGCGAACCGAGCCAAGGCCGTTGATGCGGGCCTCGAACACGTCGCCGGGGGCGGCGGGCTGCATCGGGCCCAGCGCGCCGGAGAGAATGACGTCACCGGGACCGAGCGCGCGGCCGGCCTTCGCCATGGTGCGCGCCAGCCACAGGGCGGCGTTGAGCGGCGAGCCCATGCAGGCCGCGCCCGCGCCGACGGAGACCGGCTGGTTGTTCCTGAACATCACCATGCCGCACATGCGCTGGTCGAAATCGCCGACGCGTTTCGGGCTCTGGCCGAGCACGTAGAGGCCCGACGAGGCGTTGTCGGCGATGGTGTCGGTGATGCGGATATCCCAGTTGGCAACGCGCGAGCCGACCACCTCGATCGCCGGCACGACGTAGCCGATGGAGGCCATCAGATCGACCATGGTGATGAAGCCGCCGGTGAGCGGCGCTGCGATCACATAGGCGATCTCCGCCTCGACCTTCGGCTGCATGACGCGCGAGAAGGCGATCTCCTCGCCGTCCATCACCTCCATGTCGGCAAACAGCATGCCGTAATCGGGTTGGCCGACGCCGAGTTGCTTCTGCACCGCCTTGGAGGTCAGACCGATCTTGCGGCCGGAGAGCTGGCGTTCCTCGCCGCCAAGCCAGCGCCTGGTGTTGATCTCCTGCACGGCATAGGCCGCCGCCACATCGCCTTCATCGAGAAGGTCGCGGATCGGCGCGGTTGTCTCGCCCGCCTGCCAGGCCTGCCAGAGCCGATCGGCGGCCTGTTGGATGTTTTCTTCGCTGCTCATGATGTTGTCCTAGAGTTTGATGCAGACATTCGTCAGCTCCGAATAGAACTCGAGGCCGTGAACGCCGCCCTCGCGGCCAATGCCCGACTGTTTGGAGCCGCCGAAGGCGGTCCTGAGATCGCGCAGGAACCAGGAATTGACCCAGACGATGCCGGCCTCGATCTTGCGTCCGACCCGGTGGGCGCGGCTCAGATCCTCGGTCCAGACGGCGCTGGCGAGCCCGTATTCGGTGTCATTGGCAAGGCGGATCGCCTCTTCTTCCGTATCGAAGGGCGCGATATGACAGACCGGGCCGAAGATCTCCTCGCGGATGACGCGGGCGCTCTCGGGCAGACCGGTGAAGATGGTCGGCTCGACCCAAGCGCCGCCGGAAAGCTCATCGCCCATGTCGGGCACGCCGCCGCCGGTGACGACCGTCGCGCCGTCCTTCTTTGCAAGGTCGAAATAGGAGAGCACCTTTTCGCGGTGTTCCTGCGAGATCAGCGGGCCGAGACTGGTGCCGGCCTCGTCGGGCGCGCCGAGCTTCAGGCCCTCGGCCTCTTTCTTCAGCCGCGCGACGAACTCATCGAAGATCGGCCGTTCGACATAGAGGCGCTCGGTCCCGAGACAGACCTGGCCGCAATTGGCGAAGACCGAACGCATGGTTCCCTCGATCGCCTTGTCCATGTCGCAGTCGGCGAAGACGATGCCGGCATTCTTGCCGCCGCATTCCATCGAGACCTGGCGCAGGCCCTTGGCGGCCGAGCGCATGATGACCTCGCCGGTGCGGGTCTCGCCGGTAAAGGTGATGGCGTCGACGCCCGGATGCTCGGTGAGATAGGCGCCGGCCGAATCCGGCCCGAAGCCGTGGACGACATTGAAGACGCCCTTCGGAATGCCCGCCTCGTTCATGACCTCGCCGAGGAGCGTCGCCGTCAGCGGCGTTTCCTCGGACGGCTTGACGACGACCGTGTTGCCGCTCGCCAGCGCAGGGCCGACCTTCCAGGTCATCAGAAGAAGCGGCAGGTTCCAGGGCGAGATCACGGCGATGACGCCCTTGGGCTTGCGCACGCCGTAGTTCAGCGCGCCGGCGCCATCCGGCGTATCCAGCATGAAGCTTTCCGTCGGGACGTTCTTCACCAGGTCGGCAAAGACCTTGAAATTGGCCGCGCCGCGCGGAATGTCGACATGGGAGGCAAGGTTTTTCGGCTTGCCGGTGTCGAGGATCTCGGCCTCGAGAAACTCATCGAAACGCCTGGTGATGCCGTCGGCCACGGCGTGCAGAAGGGCCGCGCGCTCGGCAAGCGGCAGATAGCCCCAGGGGCCGGAAAGCGCCGCCCGGGCGGCGGAAACGGCTGCATCCACTTCCGGTCTCAATCCCTCATGCACGATGCCGATCTTGCGTCCGGTCACCGGCGAGACGTTGTCGAAGGTCTTGCCGGAGCTGCCCGCGGTATATTCGCCGTCGATGAAGTGCATTGCCTCGCGCAGGTTGATCTTGAGCACGATCGTGATCCTTTATGCTTTTCAAGCCCTTGGTAAATTCTACTGCTCCGAGAGGCCGATCGCCTGGAGCCCGGACCGGGCGCAAATCTCGTCTTCCTCGGCCGAAGCGCCGGAAACGCCGATGCCGCCGATAAGTTCGCCGTCCGCCCGGATCGGCAGGCCGCCGGGAAAGGCGGCAACGCCCGGCTGGCCGGTGATGCCGGCGAGAACCGCCGGCTCCCCCGCAAGCGCCTCGTAAAAGGCGCCTGTCGCCGCGTTGAAGCCCGCCGCCGTATAGGCCTTGTCGCGGGCGATCTTGCCGGACGGGAGGAAGGCGTCGTCTCCCCGCAGGAAGGCGAGGGGATTGCCGCCGGCATCGACGACGCAGGCATTGACCGCGACGCCGAGTTCGATGGCCTTTTCCACCGCCGCGCCCACGGCCTTGTGGGCGGCGGCGGCGGTCAGCCGCAGCGAAGCGCGGGTCACCTCCATCAGGTCACGACCGACAGGAAGGCTTCGTTGAGCTGGCGCTCGTAGTAGAAGATGCCGCGACCGACATTGTTGTGATCCCAGATGCGCGTCGGGTGGTCCTTGTAGGCGGTGTAGCCGCCGGAGAAGACCTCGTTGCGATTGCCGGACGGATCGAAGAAATAGATCGTCTGGCCGCGGGTAATGCCGTGGCGGGTCGGGCCGAGGTCGCGGCTCATGTCGTAGCGCGTCATGATGTCGGCGGCGTTGCCGATCGCGTTCCAGTCTTCCAGGAAGAAGGCCAGGTGGTGCAGCTTGCCGGGTTCGTCATGCTTGACGAAGGCAATGTCGTGCGCCTTGTTTGACACCGTCATCCAGATCGCCAGCGTGCCGTCGGGCAGGTCGACGCGCTCGGGCAGGTGGAAGTCGAGCACCTTGGTGAAGAATTCCTCGACCTGGTCGATATTCGGGCCGTAGAGCAGGCAATGGTCCATGCGTTGAGCGCGCATGCCGCGCGGTTCGGTCTTCCAGGTGTAGGGGTTGCGGGTGTCCGGGCCGTCGTCCGAGAGCTCCATGTCGGCAAAGAGCTCGATGCGGTGACCGGAGGGGATGGTGAAGCCGATGCGCGGACCGACGCCGGGCTGTTCGCCGGCAGGCACGTCGTCCACGGCCAGGCCCCATTCCTCGATGCGGCGGCGGAAATTGTCGACGCTGTCCTGGCTGTCGGCCTTGAAGGCGAAGTAATCGATGCCGGCGCGATCGGCTTCGCGCAGCACCACCGAATGACGGTGGAATTCGTCATACCCCTTCAGGTAGACGCGGCCGTCGGCCTCCTTGCTGACGAGTTCGAGACCGAGCCGATCTACATAGTGGGTGATCGACTCATCCATGTCGAGAACGCGCAACTGGGCGATGCCCGGGCGCAGCAGACCTTCCTGAGACATTTTGGCGTTCCTCCTTACCTGTTCTCAGACTTCTTCCCGTTGTCTCTCGTTTCGCGTCTCGTCCGGCGCACGCGGCGGACGATAGGCGGGTTCAATCACGAGATCGCTCCGGGCAATGAGCCGGCAGGAGAGGGCATAGCCTTCCTCCTGCTCCTGCTCGGAGACGTGATAACGGCTCATTTTCAGGGTTTCGTAGCTTCCGGAGATGACCCGAACCCGGCAGGCGCCGCAGCCGCCGCGACGGCAGCCGATCCTGACCGGCGGACGCTCATGCGACGATGTCGCCCGTTCGATGGAAAACAGAACCGGTTCGCCGTCCCTGCAGGAAAAGACCTTTGAGCGGCCGGCGATACGGATCGCGTGTTCTTTCGTGGCGTTGCTCTCGGTCATCTCTCCTCCCGCAGTCGAAACCGATGATCGGAGACTGCGCCCGGCAATCTCGTTTGTCAAACAGAAAAACGATATTTTTGAATAATCAAACTTAAAAACGATATTTTATAATTTTATCGTTGTTTTTGACGGTTGATATGTTAATCATTGCGGAAGACAAGCATGCCGCATGGATTGGAGAGGTCGTGACGCATCTGAAGAAGGTCGAGGAAATCAGCGCCACATCGGGCAGCCGGACGACGATCGAGCTCGTCTATGAGGCGTTGCGGCGGGCTATCCTGTGCGGTGAGATCCCGCCGGAAAGCCGGATGCGGGTGGAGGATTTGCGCGCGACCTTCGGCGTCGGCTCTTCGACCGTGCGCGAGGCGCTGTCGCGGCTCCTGGCCGAGAACCTGGTGACCACCGAGGGTCAGCGCGGCTTTCGCGCCGCGACGATCTCGATCGAGGATTTCAAGTCGATCGTCGAGATGCGCGCGCTGCTTGAGGCCCGCGCGGTGCGCCATTCGATCGAGACGGGTGATGACGACTGGGAAAGCGCCTTCGTCGCCGCCCATCACCGCCTGGCAAAGCTCGAAACCGAAGCCGTGGGGCGTGAGGATGAACTGGTCGGTGACTGGGAAAAGCGCAACCGCGCCTTTCATGACGCGATGACGGCGGCCTGCACCAATGTCTGGCTCCTGAACTGCCGGTCCATGCTTTACAGCCATTCGGTCCGCTATCTGCAGATCTCTTTCGCGCAGAAACGGTGCATCCCGCGGGACGTGCGCGGCGAACACCAGGCGATCTTCGAGGCGGTGATCGCCCGCGACGCGGCACGCGCCGAGAAGCTGACCGCCGACCACATTTTCCGCACCGTTCCCGAAATCGAGGCGCGGCTTGCGGAGATGAAGCTTTCCGCGTGAGGCCCGGCCATGGTCGCGCGGCTTGTTCCGGGTATCGAGGCTCCCTCATTGCGGTGCGAGACCGTTTCACACGGCCTGTTCGATCTTGCCGCAGATGCGCCGGAAGGCGGCACCTTCGTCGCCTTTCATCGCGGCCGCCACTGCAAGTGGACGCGCAACGCACTGAAGGAGCTTGACGACCGGATCGGCGATTTCGCCATTCGCGGCATTCGGCTCATCGCCGCATCGGCCGACGGACGGGCGGAGACCGAGCGGCTGAAGGAGGAGATGCAGCTCATTCGCCTGCCGCTTGCCCATTCTCTGGATGTCGCGGCGATTGCTGAAGCCTTCGGGCTCTATGTCACGCGCGACAGCGGCGAGCCGGAGGCCCCGGCGCTCAATTTCGAGCCGGCGCAGATCTGGGTGCGGCAGGACAACAGGATCGGCGCGGTTGCGATCCAGAGCGGGCCCAATCTCTGGGCAGACGTGACGAACACGCTGCGCGGCATCGAGAATACGATGAAGAAATTCCCCGAACGGGGGGCAGGCGAAACAGCAGCCTGAGGGGACGGACCCGGCCTTGCCGGGGCAGCGCGGACAAGAACAAGCCGGAGCCTCCGGGCGACGGGGAGCAGTCCGCCCGAAAAAAAAGAGCGCGCCGGCGAGCGGGAGGTCGCCGGCCGCATTTGAAGAAACACCTTTTCCGAGCCGGTTTCGATTGATCCGCGCACGCCCGGCGCGCGCGGGATGGGCGAAGCCGTGCCGAAAAGCGGGTTCATGCAGGATCGGACGTTCAGGAGGAGGAAACCCCATGTCCAGAAAATTCATCACGCGCAGGACATTCATCAAGACCACAGGCGTGGCCGGAACGCTCGCCGCGACCGGCGGGCTCGCCATGCCGGCGATCGCGGCGCCGAAGACGATCAAGATCGGCTTCGTATCGCCGGAAACGGGGCCGCTCGCCATCTTCGCCGAGCCGGATCGCTTCACGATCGAGCAGTTCTCCAGGGGGCTTGCCGACGGGTTGATGATCAACGGCACGAAGCACCCCGTCGAGATCATCGTCAAGGACAGCCAGTCGAGCTCGAACCGCGCCTCGTCGGTTGCCCAGGACCTCATCTTCGGCGACCAGGTGGACATTCTCTGCGCCGCCTCGACGCCCGACACCACCAACCCGGTGGCCGATCAGGCCGAACTGAACGGCGTGCCCTGCGTGACCAATGACACGCCCTGGCAGCCGCATTTCTTCGGCCGGCAGGGCGATCCCAAGGTTGGCTTCCAGTACACCTACCACTTCTTCTGGGGCCTCGAGGACGTGATCTCGACCTTCATCAACATGTGGGACGAGGTGCCGACCAACAAGGTTGTCGGCGCGCTGTGGCCGAACGATCCGGACGGCAACGGCTGGAGCGACAAGATGGTGGGCTTCCCGCCGGTCATGGAAAAGCGCGGCTATTCGCTTGTCGATCCCGGCCGCTTCCAGTCTGGTTCCGACGATTTCTCGGCGCAGATTTCCGCCTTCAAGAATGCCGGCGTCGAAATCGTCACCGGCGTTGTCGTGCCGCCGGACTTCACCAGTTTCTGGACCCAGGCCGCCCAGCAGGGCTTTGCCCCGAAGGTCGTCAATGTGGCCAAGGCCACCGAGTTTCCCCAGGCCGTCGCCGGTCTCGGCCAGCGCGCCGACGGTCTTTCCGTGGAGGTCTGGTGGTCGCCCTATCATCCCTTCTCCTCCGGTTTCACCGGCCAGTCCTCGGCCGAGCTTGCCAAAGCCTATGAGGAGGCGACCGGCAATCCCTGGACCATGCCGCTCGGCTTCAAGCATGCTTTGTTCGAGGTCGTCGTCGATTCGCTGAAGCGCACCGAGGACATCTCCGATCCGGACTCGATCGCGAGAGCGATCGCAGCGACGAATTACAACTCCATCGTCGGTCCGATCGATTTCTCCAAGGGTCCGGTTCCCAATGTCGCCAAGACGCCGCTGGTCGGCGGCCAGTGGCACATGGACGGCGACAGTCCGGTTCTCGAGATCGTCGAGAACAAGGACCATCCGGAAATCCCGCTCACGGGCACAATGAAGCCGATCGGCTAGCGCATCGGCCCGAAAATCGGAACCGGTTTTCGGAAAGCACGATGCGTCGTTTCAACACGATAGAGCGCCCTTTGTGCGGCCGAATGGACGCACGGCGCTCCAAAGCGTGCGGTCCGGGGAGGGCGCGCCCTTCCCGGATCCCGCCGGGAGAGTTTTCATGACGACGATCCTTTCGCTTTCGGGCGTCAACAAGAGTTTCGGCGCGCTGACGGTTGCCGACAATGTCACCTTCGACCTTCCGGAGGGCCAGGCCCTCGGCATCATCGGCCCGAACGGCGCCGGCAAGTCGACGCTCTTCAACCTGATCGGCGGCGCGCTGTCGCCGTCATCGGGCGCCATCTTCTTTGAGGGCCGCGACGTCACCCGCAAGAGCGCCGCCGAGCGCTGCCGTATGGGCATTGCCCGCTCGTTCCAGATCCCGCACCCCTTCACCGGCATGAGCGTCTACGAAAACCTGCTGGTGGCCGCCGCTTTCGGAGCGCCGGGCGGCGGCGGCGGCAAGGAGGTATGCGCCGAAATCCTTCAGCGCACCGGGCTGATGGGCAAGGCCAACCGGCCGGCCGGCAGCCTGACGCTGCTGGAGCGCAAGCGGCTGGAGCTTGCTCGCGCGCTCGCCTCCGGGCCGAAGCTTCTGCTGCTCGACGAGATCGCCGGCGGGCTGACGGAGGCGGAGTGCTATGACCTTGTCGAAACGGTCCGCGGCATCCGCGATGCGGGCGTGTCCATCATCTGGATCGAGCATGTCGTGCATGCGCTGACGGCGGTGGTCGAGCGGCTGATCGTCATCGACTTCGGCCGCATCGTCGCCGATGGCAAGCCCACCGCCGTCATGGCCGATCCGCTGGTTCAGGAAATCTACATGGGGATCGCCGTCGATGACGAAACTGCTTGAAACCGAAGGCCTCGAAGCTTTCTACGGCGATTTCCAGGCGCTGTTCGGCGTCGATATCGCGGTCGGCGAAGGCGAGGCCGTGGCGCTGATCGGCGCCAATGGCGCGGGGAAATCCACCTTCCTCAAGGCGCTGACCGGCCTGGTGCCGTCGCGCGCAAAAACGCTCTCCTTCAGCGGCGAGGCCATAGCGGGGTGGCCGGCCGATCGCATCCATCGCGCCGGCATTGCGCTGGTGCCCGAGGGCAGGCGGCTTTTCCCCTCGCTTTCCGTCGAGGAAAACCTCTTGATCGGGGCCGCCGGCGGGCGCAAGGGCGCCTGGAACCTCGAGGCGGTCTATGATCTGTTTCCCGATCTCGTTGAGAAACGGAAAAATCCCGGCACGGCGCTCTCCGGCGGGCAGCAGCAGATGGTGGCGATCGGCCGGACGCTGATGTCGAACCCGGTGCTGCTGCTCTGCGACGAGATCAGCCTCGGCCTGTCGCCGAAGATCATCCGCGACATCTACCGGGCCCTTCCGAAAATCCGCGCCTCGGGGGCGTCGGTGCTCGTCGTCGAGCAGGATGTCGGGCAGGCGCTTGCCGTCGCCGACCGGGTCTATTGCCTGATGGAGGGCAGGGTGACGCTGACGGGCACGCCCGCCTCGCTCACCCGCAAGGAAATCGCCGCCGCCTATTTCGGCGCGTCCGATCTGAAGGAGGCTTCGTGATGGTTTTCGTCAACGCGGTTCTGCAGGGCGTCCTGCTCGGCGGCCTTTATGCGCTCTTTGCCGCTGGCCTCAGCCTGATGTTCGGCGTCATGCGCTTCATCAACATCGCCCATGGCGATTTCATCGTCACGGCGGCCTATCTCATGGTCGCCTTCGTCGCTGGCTGGGCCATTCATCCGGCGATCGCCGCCGTCGCCGTTCTCGCCATTCTGGGGGCTGCCGGTTACCTCAATCAGCGCGTCCTCCTGAACCGCATGCTGGGCAAGGACATTCTTCTCCCGATCCTGGTGACCTTCGGGATGTCGATCATCATCCAGAACGCGCTGCTGGAGATCTTTTCCGCCGACAGCCAACGCCTTGTCGCAGGCGGGCTCGACACCGGCAGCCTTTCGCTCGGCGGCGGGCTTGCCGTCGGTTACCTGCCGCTCCTGATGTTCGCGACGGCCGTGGCGGTGATTGCCATCCTGCAGTTCATCTTCTATCGCACATCGCTCGGAAGGCTCCTGCGCGCCACTTCCGACGACCCGGAAATCGTGCCGCTGATGGGGGCGAAGAACGCCCACATCTTTGCGCTTGCGACGATGATGGCGAGCGTCGTCGTCGGCGTTGCCGGCATCTTCCTGGCGATGAAGACCAATTTCGATCCGTCGGCCGGTCCTGTCCGTCTGATCTTCGCCTTCGAGGCGGTGATCATCGGCGGGCTCGGCAGCCTCTGGGGCACGCTTGCCGGCGGCATCATTCTCGGCATCGCCCAGACCGTGGGCGCGCAGATCGACGCGGGCTACCAGATCCTGGCGGGGCATCTCGTCTTCCTCGCCCTTCTCGTCGTGCGGCCGCGCGGCCTGTTTCCGAAAATGTGAGGTGAGCCGATGACCCTTTCCCTTCCGACCGCGCCGCCCGTCCCGCGCGATTTCGTCTCGCCCGGCCTGCGCGTGGTTCTCGCCGCAGCGCTCGTCCTCTTTGCCGTCGCGCCGCTTTGGGCCGGGCCTTCGGGGTTGCGGCTTCTGATGGAGGCCTTCAGCCTTCTGGCGCTTGCCCAGATGTGGAACCTGCTTGCCGGTTACACCGGGCTGATCTCCGTCGGTCAGCAGGCTTTCGTCGGGCTCGGCGGCTATCTGTTCTTCGCGCTCGCCATGTTCCTGAACGTGCCGTTGCTCGTGGCCATTCCGGCGGCAGCCGTCGCCACCGCCGTCATCGCGGTGCCCACGGGATGGGTCGCCTTCCGTCTGAAAGGCGCCTATTTCGCCATCGGCACCTGGGTGATAGCCGAGGTCTTCCGGCTTTCCATGGCGCAGATCGGCGCGCTCGGCGGGGGATCGGGGATATCGCTGCCGGTTGCAATTGTCCGCTCGCTTTCGGCCGACCGCTTTGCCCGCGAAATGATCATGTACTACATCGCCTTTGGCCTCGGCGTCGTTTCCATCGCCGCCGTGTGGGGCCTTCTGCGCTCGCGCTGGGGTCTGGCGCTGACGGCGATCCGCGACAGCGCGCCGGCAGCGGAAAGCGTCGGCGTGCGCGTCGAGGCGGTCAAATTCATGGTCTATGTCTTCGCCGCCTTTTACACGGGCCTGACCGGCGCCTTCATCTTCCTGCAGAAGCTGAGAATCACGCCCGATGCCGCCTTCAGCGTCAATGAATGGACGGCCTTCGTCATCTTCATCGTCGTCATCGGCGGGCTTGGCTCCATCGAGGGGCCGATCATCGGCACGGTGCTGTTTTTCCTCTTGCGCTGGATCGCCGCCGACTGGGGCGCCTGGTACCTGATGGCCATGGGCGCGATCGCGATTGCGGTGATGGTCGTCAACCGGCGCGGGGTCTGGGGCGCGCTTCGGTCGACCTTCGGTACGCTCTCGGTCCTGCCGGTTTCGCGAAGGCTTTAGGGAGGTCGGGTTCGGGGAAGGCTGCTGGGGCTGCCTCTCAGGCTACCGACAAAGCCATCCTTCTGTATGGACGTCATCCTCGGGCTTGTCCCGAGGATCTAACCACCGTTTCGCACGAGCGGTGTTGGTGTTTTGTAATATATTGTATTTAAATGCATTTTGATTGGCCGAAACGCTTGTCGCGTTGATGTGTGTCTAGATGCTCGGGACAGGCCCGAGCATGACGGATGAGGGTGGCGCAAGCTTTGTCGAAAAATAAGGGGCGGTCCCGTCGGAACCGCCCCTTTCTGATTGGGATGCGCTTGACGCTTGCCCTACTTCAGCCGACCCGCCGCATGGGCAAGCATGGTGTAGACCTTGCCGGTGTCCGACGTCAGGTAGGACTGGACGGCGCCGCGGTCGCGGTTCTTGCGCATCACGTCCGAAAGCAGCTTCTCGAAATCGGCGATATAGCGGTCAACGGCCGTCTTGAATTCGCGGTCGCCCTCATATTTCGCCTTGATCTCGTCAAAGGTGCGCTGGCCCTTGAGCGTGTAGAGCCTGCGTGTGAAGACGTCCCTTTCACCCTGCTGGTAGCGGCCCCAGAGTTCGACCGAGGCATCGTGGTCGATGGCGCGGGCGATATCGACGGACAGTGAGTTCAGCGAATCGACAACCTGGTTGGGCTTGCGCTCGCTGGCCGTTGACTGCGCGGGGCGCGCCTGCTGGCTGTCGCGCTGGCCGGCTTCCTCGCGGGCGGCTGCCCTCAGAAGATCGCTGATCCAGCCTTCTCCGCCCGGCGCATTGCCGGCGGTACGTGTCACCGCCTGCTGTCGCGGCGCGTGCCCAGGCTGCTGTTTCGGCATTACCGCCGAAAGGCTGGGCGCGCTCAGCGAACCGGCGGGCGGGCTGGCGAAGGGCCGCCGGGCGACGGGCTCTTCCGTCTTCTGCTGCGGGCGCGGCGCTTCGGGCGCGGAAACCTGCGAGCGCGATGTCGCGATCATTGACGAGATATCCTCAAGGGCGCGGATCTGGTCCTCCACGGCCTTGCGCATGGCCTTGGCGCTCTCGCGCGCCTCTTCGGGCATGTCGTGAATGCCGCGCTTGACCGCCTCGCGGGTGTTGTCGAGTTCGGCGCGGATCTCGGCGGATATCCGCTCGATTTCCTGCGTGGCGCCGGAGAACCGGCGGGCGGCGTCGTCCACCGAGCCGCGCATGGTTTCGGCAACCCGCTGCGACATGCTCTCGGCATCCTGCCCCGTCTTTTCCATCGTGGCGGCCACGGCTGCGGCGACACCCTTCAGTCCCTTCTCGATCTCCTGCGAACGCTCGGCGAGGCCCTGTGAAAGGAGGCCAAGCGCCTCCTGGCGTTCGGAAAGCGTGCTGGCGAGGTTCGACTGCGCGCTCTCGATCAGGTTCGAGGCGCGGTCGAGCACGCCGGCATGGCTTTCGATCTGCGCGACCAGGCTCTGCACTGTTTCAAGAGCGCCGGCGGCGCTGCCGTCGAGCGCGTCGACCTTGGCGCCAAGCAGGCTGCTGGACTGCTCGAGCGAGGCGGACGAACGTTCCGCGGTCTCGTTGATGCGGTTGGCGGTCGAAGCCAGTTGCTCGTCGGCGGAAGAGAGGCGGGCGGCGGCTTCATCCACCAGACCGGCGAGCATCTGGTGGCTCTGGGAGAGGTGGCTGACGAGCGCCTCGACATTGCCGGCAAGCGCGTTCCCGTCGGCGCGCAGTTGGCGGCTGCCTTCCTGCGAAGCCTGGTGGATCCGCTCGGCGGCGAGACGGCCGGTCTCGCCATAGCTCTCGATCAACGGGCGGGCCTTCTCCTCGATCAGGCTGCTGAGCGTGCTCGTGTGCCCGGAAAGCATCGAATTCATGTCGCGGGCGCGTTCGTCGAGCGCATTGCCGACGGCATCGCCGCGCGCAGCCAGCACGCGATCGACCGTGCCGAGCGTTTCCTCCAGCGCCTTCATCTGGGCGCCGAGGTTATCGCGCAGCGCCTGCGCCCGTTCGGTCATCGATTTCTCGGATGCCTCGAGTTGACCGGACAGCATGTCGGCCGTGCCGGCAATGCCGCTGTTCAGCCGTTCGCCGCGTTCGGCCAGCAATTGCTCGGCCTCGCCCATCGTCCGGCGGATCGTCTCGATCTGGTTGTCGATCCGGCTGCTGGTGGCAGACAGGATCTCGGAAATCCGCGTGCTGTTTTCCGACGCATGCTCGCCGGCAAGGGCTGCCTGACTGGCGAGTTCCGCCTGCATCTGACGGGCGCGGTCGAAGATTTCGTGGGCCGAGCCTTCCATGCTCTGCCGCGCGGAGGCGACGGCGCCGGAAACCTGTTCGGTGAAGCTCTGGCCGGCCTGTTCCAGCTTGAGGCGGGCGTCCTCGGCGCTGCGCTCCATATCGGCGGAGGTTTCGGAAACCGTGTCGCGGATGCGTCCGGCAAGCTCGCCGGAGCGGCGGTCCATTGTGTCGCTGATCCTGACGAGGCCCTGGTCGAGGGCGCTTTCAAGGCCGGAGAAGCGGCTCTCGATGTTTGCCTGGCCGTGCTCGAGCGTCGAAGCAATTGCGCTGCGGCGGGCGTCGAGGGTCTCGCCCAGCCGCTCGACGGCGGCGCCGCTCGCGGTCTCAATCATGCGCGCCTTTTCGTCCAGCGTGCCGCCGAGACGTTCGTCGAGCTGGGCGCCGGTCAGCATGAAGGCGTTTTCGTGGGTCAGCAATGTCTCGTTCAGGCTGTTGGCGACGGTTTCGCCCGCCTGTTCAAGCCGCGTTGCGTTCTCGGCAAGCGTATCGCTGATGCGGGTATGCGCGGCATCGGCGGAAGCGGTGAGCCGGTCTGCAGCTTCCCGCGAGGCGCGTTCGAAGCCGGAGTTCTGCTCCCCAAAGGTCGCCTCCAGCCGGTTGCGGGTGGTCTCGCCGGTCTCGGCCAGCCGTTCGACATGGCCGGAGAGCGAGGCGGTGAGGCGGCTCTCCACCGCGCTGCCGGTATTCTCAATGGCGCTTGCATGGTCGTTCAGCGCCCTGTCGAGCCGGCGTCCGGCCTCGTCAACGAGGCCTTCGATGCGGATGGCGCCGGCCTCCACGCTCTGGCCGTGCTTGTCGAGACTTTCCCCTAGCGCGCCGAAGGAGGATTCGACCCGGCCTGTCATGGTCTCGGCCGAGCGGGTGATCAGGCCTGCCGCGGTTGAGACCTTCTCGGCAATCGCGCCGGCGGAACCGCGCAGCCTGTCCTCAAGCGCCATGCCGGCCTTGTCGATGGTTTCGCGAAGCGCGGTCTCGCGGCCCTCCAGCGACATTTCGAGCAGGCTGGAGGAGGCGGCAATCGTGGCGGAAATGCTGGTCGTGCTGTCGGCGAGCGTCTCGGAAATGTCCGTGCTCGCCCGCTCGAGCGCTTTTTCGAGCGCGCCCGTTCCCGAACGAAGGCTGTCTTCGAGCCGCGTCTGGCCGTCTTCATAGGCGCTGCGAATGCCGGTTTCGCGCTCGGCGAAGGTTTTCGTGATGCGGTCGTCGATCTCGGAAATCCGGCCGTCGAACGCCCTGGCCTGGGTGTCGACCGTTTCCTGAAGGCTGGTTGCGACATCGCGATAGACGCCCGTCAGGCGCGTCTGGCCTTCTAAGAGCGTTTCGGCGAGACGCGTGGTCGAGGAATCGATTGTCTGGCTAAGGCTTTCCTCGCTGGTAGACAGCGTCGCAGCCAGCATCATGGCATGGTCGGAAAGGCGCTCGTCCAGGCGTTCGCCGGCGCCGGAGAGGGCGGCCGTGATGCTCTCCTCGCGGCGGCTCAGACCGGCCTCGAGCCTGTCGGCGGCGCCGCCGATCGTGGTCTCGAAGCGCTCGCCGGTATTGTCGAGTGTTTCCGCGATCCGCTGGCGGCTCTTCTCGCTCGTGTCGCTCATGCGGCGCTCATGCGCGTCGAAGGTTTCCTCAAGGGCTGCCTGCGCGGAAGAGAGCCTGAGGGAAAGCAGATCGGATTTCTCGGAAATCTGCGCCTCGATCCGTTCGGTCGCGCCGGAAAGGGCGGCGGTGATGCCGGCCTCGCCGCTGCCGAGGCGCTCGGTGAACTGTCCCAGCTGGCGGTCGATGTGACCTGTCGCTTCGCCAAGCGCGCGATCGAGCCGACCCTGGCCACCTTCGAGCGTTTCCCCGAGCCTTGCGGTCCTGGCGTCGATCGTCTGGGCGAAAGTCTCCTCAGCCGCCGAAAGCGTGGTGGCGAGCATGATGGACTGCTCGCTCATCTGCTCCCCGAGCTGTGCCGTGGCCGCGGAAAGCGTCGCGCCGATGCCGGTCGCGCCGTCATTGATCTGGGCGTTGAACCGCTCAAGCTCAGCTTCGAGACGTTCGGACGCGCCGGAAAGGGAGCCGTCGATGCGGCCATGGCCTTCGTTCAGCGTTTCCTGAAGCCTTTCGGAATGCGCGCTCAACGTCTGGCCGAAGGTCTCCTCGGCTGTCGAGAGCGTGTTGGCGAGCATGATCGCCTGATCGTTCATCTGTTCGTTGAGGCGCTCCGTCGCCGAGGACATCGCCGAGGCGATCCCCGTCTCGCCCGCGCTGACCGTGGCGTTGAAATTCGCAAGCTGCGACTGAAGCCGTTCGGAAGCGCCGGAGAGCGAGCCGTCGAGCCGCTCCTGGCCCTCGCGCAGGGCTATCTGCAGCCTTTCCGTATGCGCGCCGAGGCTTTCGCCGAAGGTATCCTCGCTGATCGACAGCGTCGTGGCCAGACCGGCCGCATGGTCGTTCATGCGCTCCTGCAGGCGTTCCGAGGCATTGTCCAGAACGGCGGCAATCCCGTTTTCGCCGTTGCCGATGCGCTCGTTGAACCGGGCAAGCTGGTCGTCGATTCGGTCCGATGCCCCCGTCAGCGTGCCGCTCAGGCGCTCGTTGCCCTCGCGCATCCGCTCCTCGATACGGGCGGTATGGCCTTCGAGCGACATCGCAAACGCTTCCTCGCTGGTCGAAAGCGTGGTGGCGAGCATGATCGCCTGGTCGTTCAGGCGCTCGCCGAGCCTTTCGCCGGCATCGTCGAGCGTTGCGCTGATATTGGCCTCGCCGCCGGTGATCTGCTGGCTGAAGCGGGTGAGCTTTTCTTCCAGCCGTTGCGAAGCGTCGGAGAAGACCTGCTCGAGTCTGCCGTGATCGGCTCCGATGGTTTCGCTGATCTCCTTGACGTTGGTCTTGAGCGTCTGGTCGAGCATTTCGGTGCTGGTCGACAGCGTCGTCGCCAGCGACAGCGTGTGATCGGTCATCTGCTCCTGAAGCCTGTCGGAGGCATGGGACAGCATCGTATCGATGCTCGAGCGGCCTTCGGAGACGATCTGGTTGAAACGTCCGAGCGTCGTGTCGATCCGGCCTTCCATGGCGCCGCCGCTTTCCTCGAAAGCGCTGGTGAAGGCATCGAGCCGGCTGTCGAGATCGGTCCCGAGGCGGGAGATCGTGGCCTCGAGGCGCTGGTCGACATACTGCGCGCGTTCCTCGACCTGACGGGCGATCTCGGCATCGGTCTCGCTGATCTGCCGGTTGAAACGGGCCTGGCTTTCGGTGAGCGTCGTCGACAGGCCGCCGACAACCCGCTCCAGCGCGGCGTTCATCGCGGTCTCGCTCTCTTCGGCAACGGCGCGCAGGGTCTGCGTGCGTTCGCCGAGAAGCGTTTCCAGCTGACCGCCGCGTTCGGAAAGCGCGGAAGTCAACTGTTCGGTCTCCGCGTTGAGCGCGGTGGCGCTTGCGGTGAAATCGCCGATCAGGGTACGGCCGCGTTCGTCGAAGCGCTGCGAAAGATCGGTGAAGCGTTGGTCAAACAGATCGGAAAGCGCGCCATAGTTTCGATCGAACTCGCTCCTGAGCGCGCTCGAGCGGTCCTCAAGCAGGTCGCCGATCGAGGCGACGGCGCGGGCGGTATTCTCGTTGATCACGGCGGCCCGGGTCTCGAGCATTTCGGCAACCCCGTCGCCGGCCGTGCTCACCTTGCGGGTGAGGTCATCCATGACCGTGCCGATCTGGTCCTTGAGCTGATCGTTGGTGCCGAGGATCGAGGTCCTGAGGCGGGCGGCGTGGCTGACCACGGCTTCGCGCTCGGCCGTCAGTTCCTGCACCAGGTTGCGGATGCGCATTTCGTTGTCGGCATAGCTGCGCTCCAGCGCATTGACCTCGGAATGAACGAGGTTCTCAAGTTCCGAAGCGCGGGCGATGGTGCGCTCGATGCCTTCGTTCATGGCATAGACTTCGCGGCGAACGGCCTGGCTGACGCTGCGCACCTGCTGGGCAGCGTTCTCGTCCGGATCGGAGAGGCGCAGCGCCACCTCGGCCATCGAGCGGGCGGCCTCCTGCATGTCGCGCGCGCGCGCCAGCATGATGTTGAAGGCGTAAAAGACGAAGATCGGTGCGACAGTCAGCGCCGCGGCGAGGCCGATGCCGTCAATGCTCAGAATGTCGGCGAAGGAGGAGGCGTTGAAGATGCGGCTGCCGAAGGCCACCAGCGTTCCCGTGACGCCAAGCGCCAGCCAGCCGGCTGACATGATCGTGGACGTGCGCAGGGCCCTGATGGTGGAGCGGCGTTCGAAGGCCTTGAGCACGCGCTGCGTCGACAGCATGCCCGGATCATTGGCGGGACGGAAGGCGGGCGATTTTGGCCGGGGGGCGTTGGCGCGCTCTTCCTCGGCGCGCGCGCTCTTGGCGGCCCGGCTCCCGAAAACGCTTTCCTTGCGCGGTGGCGCTTCCTGTTCGCGCGGCGTTTCGCCGTCGGCGTTCTGTTCGGACGGATCGGATGACAGGGCATCCTCCAGCGCGTGAAGTGCCTGATCGTCGAGCGAAGTGCCGCCTGATTGTTTCGCCATGGATACGCCTCGTGACACGCGGGCCGTTCCGGACGTCCGTCTTGAGTCGACGGGTCCGAAAAGCCCTGAAACTTCAAAACCGGTTCAGTCTGGCCCGAACTGGGCAGATGGCCGGCACACAGGTTCGAAACAGTCTTCATTTGCCTTGTCGCTGCGGCCCCCGCTTGAGGCGACGGGCGGTGGAAGACAGGCAAATGTCTTCTATTTCAAGGGATTACCCCCGTTTTCAATCGCATATTCACAAAAGCCGCACAACATCATCCGGCGTACCGGATCCGGCCGCAACGCGTTCCGGTGCTGAAATGCGGCCGGAAGGAGCTGCAAAAAGCGATCAAATTCCGTCATTTAGCAAATATTAACCATAATGCGCCTTTTCTGAGGCTTTCCACATATTGAACTTTTCTTTCCAGGGCGCCTTTTGCGATCCGGATCGTCACGTCGGACGCAAATATTGACTGTTCGCGCGGAATGAGGGAAGAACCGATCAATCCTCGATGCCGCCCGGCGCTTTGAACATTAAGGTCCATGACATGCTTAAACTGAAAATCATCGGCAATGATGACACCGTTTACGATCTCGAGGTGGAGGAAGGCTCGACGGTGATGGAAAACGCGGTGCGCAACGGCGTGCCGGGCATCGTGGCGGAATGCGGCGGCGCCTGCGCCTGCGCGACGTGCCACGTCTATGTCGATGAGGAATGGTTCGAAAAGGTCGGCGAGCCCGAGCCGATGGAAGAGGACATGCTGGATTTCGCGGTCGACCTTCGCGCCAATTCCCGGTTGTCCTGTCAGATCAACATGCGTCCGGAGTTTGATGGACTGACGGTGCGCGTGCCCGACGAACAGGGCTGATACGGGTGGCCGGGTGGCCGCTCGCGCCGCCGAAAAGACCAATCCGTCAGCACGCAAAGAGGGTAGGGCCATGATGCAAGCTCCGACGCCCTGTTTCAGGCCGCGCACGCTGTCCTGCGCTAAGGGCCGTACGCTTGCGCTTGGACCCGTCGGCGTGCTGATGGCGATCGTCAACGTGACGCCGGATTCCTTCTCCGACGGCGGACAGTTTGTCGATACAGAGGCTGCCGTCGATCATGCGCTGCAGGCTGTCGAGGAGGGAGCGGCCATCCTTGATATCGGCGGAGAATCGACCAGGCCGGGCGCGGCTCCGATATCAGCCGAGGAAGAGCAGGCGCGGGTTCTTCCCGTGGTAGAGGCGCTGGCGGAAAAGACCGGAGCGCTGATTTCCGTTGACACCTATCGCGCCGAGACCGCGCGGCTTGCGGTTTCATCCGGCGCCCATATCATCAACGACGTGAGCGGCGGCACGGCCGAGCCGAAAATCTTGCGGATCGCGGCGGAGACCGGGGCAGGTTACTGTCTGATGCATACGAGCCGGAACCGCGAAACGCTTGCCAACCCTGTCGCCGACCAGCTCTTTTTCCTCGACAAGGCGCTCGCAGCGGCGCGCGCAGCGGGCATTGACGACAGCCAGCTGGTCATCGATCCGGGATTCGGTTTCGGCAAGGATGTCGAGGACAACCTGGCGATCATGGCGCATCTCGACGCGCTTCATGCGCTCGACCTGCCGCTCCTGATCGGCACATCGCGCAAGCGCTTCGTTGCCGCAATCGGCGGCGCCGACGACAACCTGACCCGCGATTTCGCAACCGCATCGACCACCGCGATCACCCGCCTTGCCGGCGGCGCGATCTTTCGTGTCCACAATGTCGGCGCCAACCGCGCGGCGCTCGCATTCGCCGATGCCATGATTGCGCGACACACCGGAGACCCATCATGAACGGCCGCTATGTGATCACCCTGAAAAACTGCGCCTTCTTTTCCACCCACGGGGTGATGGAGGAGGAGGAGCGGCTCGGCCAGCGCTTCTATGTCGATATCATCATGCATATCGAGGACGAGGCGGCGGTGTTGCATGACGATTTCTCCGAGGCCGTCGATTACGGCGAGGTCTACCGCATCACCAAGGACGTTGTCACCGGCCGCCGCTTCAAGCTGATCGAGGCGCTGGCGCATGCGATCGCCGTTTCGGTTTCGCGCCACTACGATGCGATCAGGCGGATCGAAGTGACGGTGCGCAAGCCCGCCGCCCCCGTTCCCGGCCTTCTCGACCATGCCGAGGCCAAGGTCGCCTACGATGTCGAATGAGACGATCCGCGCCGCGCTCGGCCTCGGCGGCAATCTGGGGGAACCGGCCGAAGCCATGGCCCGGGCGCTGGCTCTTCTCGACGCAGACCCTCAGACCCGGGTCATCGCGGTCTCGCGCCTTTATCGCACGCCGCCCTGGGGGCCGGTCGAACAGCCGCCATTCATCAATTGCTGTGCCCTGATCGAGACGCAACGGGCGCCCGAAGAATTGATGCGCTTCTGCCTCGATATCGAGAAACGGTTGAAACGGGTGCGCGACAGGCGCTGGGGACCGCGCCTCATCGATATCGACATCCTGACCTTCGGCGACATCAGACAGGAAAGCGATCTTCTCACCGTCCCGCACCCGCGCATGACCGAGCGCGGCTTCGTGCTCGTGCCGCTTTCCGAGATCGCTCCGGACCTCGTCGTGGCGGGCCGCACGGTCGTCGAATGGCGTGATGAGGCGGAAAGGGGCGGCATCGATCCCGTCAGCGACGATGGGGACTGGTGGAAAAGCTAGGCCGTATCAGTCGATCGATCCGACCGAAAGCGGGTCCGTCTGGCGCTTCAGCGAGAGCCCGATGACCGGGACGTAGCGGGTGCCGCCCTTGATCAGGAGGGTGATGTTGAGGTCTTCCGGGCCTTTCAGGCTGGTGACCAGCGCGCCCTCGACATCCTCGCGTCTGAGTTCGATCACCGCCTTGCCGTCTTCGACCGAGCCGCCGGTCACCTCCAGGCCGTCGCCGTCCTCGCCGTCGAGAAAGCGACCGCGGTAACCGTCTTCCTCGCGAATGAACACGGCGGTCATCGGGTGGGAAAACAGGCCCGCGCGACATTTGCCGTCGAGCTTGAACCCGTCCTTCTCCCCCTCGATGGGAAGCCCGTCGAGTTCGCAGCGGAAGCGGGTGCCCTTCATCTTACCCTCGACGATCTTGCCGGGGCCCGACCATTTGCCCGCCACCTTGCGGAAGAAGGCGCTGTCGGCGCTTTCCGCGGCGGCGTTTGCGGGCAGGGCCGCGACGAAGGCTACGGCGATCATCGCGGAACTGAACAGGGGTGCTGGCCGTCGTTTCATCTTGGCGTTTCCGGGCAACTGCGCGTGGCAGGTCTGGTTTCGGTTGAGCGGCAAGAATGAAGAGGAAACGTTAAGCTTTGGTTTGTCTGCGCGCATCGCGGGTGGATGGGCGGTCAGGGAGTTGAGAGATCGCGCTTCTCGCCCGGGCCGAGATCGTTGATGAAATCGCCGATTCCCGGCCGCTTGAGGGCGGTGAACGGCATCGGGCGGCAGAGATCCATGGCGGCGATGCCGATGCGCGCCGTCATCAGCCCGTTGATCATGCCTTCGCCAAACCGGGCCGAAAGCCTGGAGGCGAGCCCGTGGCCGAGCACTTGCTGCACGAGGCTGTCGCCGACGGCGATCGAACCGGTGACGGCAAGATGTGCGAGCACGTCGCGGATCAGCCGGAAGAGACCGATCGAACCCGGTCGCCCGCCGTATAGCTCGGCCATGTTGCGGATCAGGCGGATCGATTCGTAGAAGACATAGAGGATATCGACCGCCGCGCGCGGACTGATGGCGGTGACCACGGAGACGCGTTTGGAGGCGTTGAGGATCAGCGCGCGCGCCTTGATATCGAGCGGCGCCATCATTTCGCGCTCGGCAAATTCCACCAATTGCGGGGCATCGATGATCGACTCCTCGAGTTCGCCGAGGCGCTTGCGTCCGCGGGCGGTTTCGGCCTTGCCGGCGACAAGCGATGCCAGCTCGCCCACGGCCTTGCGGGCGGCCTCCGCGTCGCGGCCGGCGTGGGCCTCGGCGATACGCAGCTTGATGGTCTGGATCGCGCCGAGCCTCAGGATCGCAATCGCCTCCCGCGTCGCGACCACGATCGCGGCCAGGACGCCGACGATGACCGCGCCGAGCGCAAGCCAGCCGAGCCATGGGGCGCGAGCGAACAGGCTGCGCACCAGATCGTCGATCCAGAGCCCGATTGCCAGCGACAGGACGATGGCGAAGGCGGCGGCAGCCAGTTTCGAGAAGGAGAAGCCGCGCTTCTTCATGGTCGCGACCGGCGGCTCGTCTTCTTCGGCGGCGATGGTTTCCGCTTCCCGCAGGAAGGGGTCCTCCTCATCCGGCGTCATCCTGACGTCCGGATCGTCAAAATGACGCGGCTTTCGCCTTTGGACGCTCTCTGCTTCGCGCTTTTCTTCCTCGATGTCGAAGGCGCCGGGTTTGCGCGGATCATTGGGTGTCATGCCAGCCGGTCTCCCAGAAGGAACTGCAGGGCGCGGTCGAGGCGGATATGCGGGATCGAAAGCCGCCCCTCCTGGCCCTCGATGTCGATCTCCGGCGGACGGAATCGCACGGCATTGATATCCGCCAGATTGTCCGGCGCCTTGCCGCCGCGCCGCAACAGCCGGAAAAAGGCATCCGGATTGGCCGGAAGGTCACCGGGAAAGATCGCCGTTTTCCGTTTTCCGTCAAAGGTTTCCGAGCCGATCTTCTCACCTTCCATCGGCGTCCCGACGATCACCGGCAACAGGCTTTCGCCGCTTTCGACCGTTGCCTCGCGGGTGGCCCGGACGGAGGCGAGCGCCATCACCTCGATGCCGGCGCCCGAGGCGCCGATCGTCTTTGCCGCATCGTCGACGAGGCGACGCGTCAGCTTTTCAAGCCGGTCATGGCTTTCGTGATGCAGGTGATCGGCCTTGGTCGCGGCGATCAGAACCCGGTCGATGCGCCGCCGCACCAGCGACGAGAGCCAGCTATTGCGGCCCGGCCGGAAACAGGCGAGGACCTCGCAGAGCGCGCGTTCCAGGTCGGCGACCGCTTCAGGGCCGCGACTCAGCGCCTGAAGCGTGTCGACCAGAACGATCTGACGGTCGAGACGGGCGAAGTGATTGCGGAAGAAGGGCTTGACGACCACGGACTTGTAGGCCTCGTAACGGCGCTCCATCAGGGCGGCGAGCGAGCCGCGTTTCGGCGTGCCCTCGCCAAGACCGGCAAGCGGCGCGAAGGTCAGCGCCGGCGACCCCTCAAGGTCTCCCGGCATCAGGAACCGGCCGGGTGGCAGCGTGGAAAGAGAGTGCTCGTCGGCCCGGCAGGCCGTCAGATAGGTCGTGAAGGTCTCATGCAGGGCCCTGACCGTCTTTTCGTCTGCCGGCGCGTCATAGTCGAGACCGTTGCAGGTCTCCAGCCAGCCTCGGGCAAGCGCCGCGCGTGCGCCGCTTTGCGCGCGCGCCTCGGTTTCAGCCGAGAAAGTACGAAAATCCTGGCCGAGAAGCGGCAGGTCGAGCAGCCATTCGCCCGGATAGTCGACAATGTCGATTGCGATTCTGCCGCGCGAGAACATCCGGTTCCAGCGGCTGGCGCTTTCAAATTCGATGGTCAGCCGCAATTCGGAGATCGCACGGGTTGATTCCGGCCAGATCCTGTCATCCACCAGCCGGTCGATATGGCTCTCATAGTCGAAGCGCGGAATCTGGTCGTCCGGCTGCTCGTCGAGGCTGACATTTGAAAGCCGGCCCGAACGCATGGCCTCGAACATCGGCAGCCGTCCGCGATGGAGAAGATTGTGGACGAGCGAGGCGATGAACACGGTCTTGCCCGCGCGCGAAAGCCCGGTGACGCCCAGGCGCAGCGTCGGCTGGATGAGATCGGATGCGCGATCGGAAATCGTGTCGAGCGTTATGCGGGCATTGTCGCCAAGCGACGTGTGGATCGGCATGAAGATCGGCTTCCTTTTCCGGTTCTGACCGCAATATAGGCAGGGCCGGGCCGGGTTGAAAGGCAGGATGCCGCCGGCTGGTTCACGGCGCCAGGAAAGCCGTGACCTTCCATTCGGGCGCTCCGTCGCCGGCCTGTTGCTGCGCGCCGGCATGGTCGAGCACGGCGATGCCGGCGGTGGGAAAGCCATAGGGGCAGGTGGCGTTGAAGGCCTCGTAGCCCACGAGCATCAGGAGCGTTTCCTCGATCCCGGGATTGTGGCCGCAGATCAGCACGGACTGGCGGTCGGCGTGGTCGGAAATCGCCTCGATATAGGTGACCGGCGCGGCCTGATAGAAATCGTCGATGAACCGGCAGGAGGGAATGCGATCAAGCGCGCGATAGGCCGCATCGGCGGTCTGGCGGCAGCGCATCGCGGAGGACGAAAGGATGACCTCCGGCACATAACCCGCAGCCTTCATCCGGCGGGCGATTTCGGCGGCATCATCGACGCCGCGCTTTGACAGCGGGCGCTCGAAGTCGCGCATGGTCGGTTCCGGCCAGACGGCCTGCGCGTGCCGGAAAAGATAGATCCGTTCAGGGTGAGGGCTGATCGTCGACATTGCTCATCTCGAAGCGGCATGAAGCGGTTTCGGCGGTGCGGAATCCGCCGTTTCCGGCGGATCAGCGGGTTCGAACATGTCCTTATCACGAAATTTCGGCAAGCCCGCCTGCTTTTTTTATTGCCGGACGCAGCCCATTCCGCAACGGCGCGGCACGTCGCCCGGCCACAATCCGGGCAAGGCAGGCGCCGGAGAACACACGAATCGACCGTGTGCCGCATAAAACCGGGCGTTGCCGGCCTTCGATGAATGTTTTATGGCAGTTGCCCTCTTTTCGCGCAGAAAAACCGGAAAACAGGCCTATTTTTTCAACATTTATTGGGCTGCTCAAATTTACAGCAGAGACTTGAATTATCAGGTTTGTTTGGGATATACAGCGCCCGTGGGGTGTTGTTCAGGAGAATGGCTTTGAACAAGAACATTGATCTTAGTAGCTATGTTCTCTCCGATAACGAAGAGTTCATGAATCCCAACCAGCGGGCCTATTTTCGGGCGAAACTGATCGCCTGGAAAAATGACATTTTGCGGGAAGCCCGCGAAACGCTCGATAACCTGGCCGCCGAAAGCGCCAATCATCCGGACCTCGCAGACCGGGCCTCTTCCGAAACCGACCGATCCATCGAATTGCGGGCGAGAGACCGTCAGCGCAAGCTGATTTCCAAGATCGATGCGGCATTGCGGCGGATCGACGACGGGACCTACGGCTATTGCGAGGAGACCGGCGAGCCGATTGGCCTGAAGCGGTTGGATGCGCGGCCGATCGCGACCTTGTCGATCGAGGCGCAGGAACGCCACGAGCGACGCGAGAAAGTCTACCGCGACGAATAGCAGAACACACCAAAAGGCCGCGCCCGATCAGGACGCGGCCTTTTGGTTTGATATTGCGGCTGTCGCAGCGATGCCCATTGCGATCGGGGTCTCCCGCGATCGCCTGCGGTGTTCGTCCTGTTGGCGAATCACTCGGCTTCTGGCTGCGCCTTGGCCGGAGCCTGCTGCTCGCTCTTTGCCGGCGGCTGAGCCGTTTCGGGTCTGTGGCGCGTGCCGATGGGGGCCGGGATCCGGGTTTCGAGCAGGATGTCGTTCGGTCCGCCGATCATCACCAGATGCTCGACATTGTCGCGCCGCACAAGCACGACGCGCCTGCGCGCGTCGACGGCAGCAGCGTCGACGACATAGAGCCGCGGCCTTCTGTTCTTTCCGCCCTTGATGAAGGGGGATGGCGGCCTGTGGCGCAGCAGGAACCAGATCGCCAGAACGGCCAGCACGATGACGCCCAGCGACAGAAGCGGGAAATCGAAAATGGCGTTGCTGAAGGTCATGTTTCCCATCATATGTCTTTCGCTCGGCAGTCTTCTTCAAGGAGCCGGAATCAATTGTGGCCGGTTTCGTATTTCGCGCCAGGGTTTCAAGCGCGTTGTGACCGGAATATCAACTTTTTGGCGGGCGCCTTCAAGGCAGAACTGCAGGGCATCGCCGTCCTCTGTAGAGATTCGCCCGTCCAATACCCAATTTTAAGCATTTCAGCCTATCTTGACGCGTCAGAATGACTAAAGCTTGCCCCTCGCGGGCGGCCTGGCGCATGCCGGGCGGAGGGGCGTCGGTCGCCTTTTCCGCAGAAGAAGAGATGCAGAGAATATGCGCTTCCGTGACTTACCGCCGGAAAGCGCAGATGATGAGGTTGCAATGGATCGACAGAGCGAAAAGGCTGCCAAGCCCGTCATCAGGCGAGGGCCCGGCTCCGGCGTTGTCGCCAAGCTTGCGCTGGTTCTGCTCATTCTGGCGGTGATCGTCACCATCGGCTATCAGTATCGCGGCTATCTGCCGGAGGATATCCTGCTCGCGATCCTCGGGCTTTTCGCGGTTCTCGGCGTGTTTTTCGGCCTTGCCGTGCTGACCGGCCTGGCCCAGCTCTTTCCCGGCGCCCGGCAGAACAGCTTTGCCGGTCCGTTTCTGGATCAGTTCCCCCAGGCCGTTGTCATTACCGACCACCGTGACCGCATGGTCTACGCCAATGCGGCCTATGGCCGGCTGACAGGCGCGACGGATGGCGGCCTGCCGCCCAGTCTAGAGGCCCTGCTGTCGGAGGAGCCGGAGAGCTCCGAAGTGCTCTACAGGCTGACGCAGTCTGTGCGCGGCGGCGACGACGACCAGGAGGAGTTCCGCCTGGCGCACCCGCTTTCGGGCAAGGGGGAGGCGCGCTGGTACCGCCTCGGCGCCCGTTTCTTTCCGGTGACCGACAGCCGCGCCCACACCCGCAATTTCAACATCTGGCAGATCTCCGACATTACCGAGGAGAGGCAGGAACAGGAGCGCTATTTCAAGGAGTTGCAGAAGGTAATTGATTATCTGGATCATGCGCCGGTCGGCTTTCTGACCTCAGATGGCGAAGGCAAGATCCGCTATCTGAACGCCACGCTCGCCGGCTGGCTCGGCATCGACCTGGCGGGTTTCGTCGCCGGGACGGTGCGTCTTGCCGATGTGATCGGCGGCGAGGGCATGACCCTTCTCGACACGCTTGAGGCCGAGCCGGGGCAGCGGTTGAGCGAGACGGTCGAGGCCTCGCTGCGTCTGCCGTCCGGGCGTCACATGCCGGTGACCTTGCTGCATGACATGACCGGAGGCCGCGACGGCCACCCGGCCGAAAGCCGCACCGTGGTGCTGAAGCGCGAGGAAGGCAGGGACGCCGAGACGGGCCTTGCCGGACAGGGCCGCTTCTTCGACGACACGCCGATGGCGATTGCCACGCTTGATCGCGACGGTCGCCTGTTGACCACCAATGCGCGTTTCCTGGCCATGTTCAGCGACCTCCTGAAGCGCGAGGAAGTGGGCCGGGGCGCGGGAATCGGCGGGCTGATCGAGGAGGGCGACCGGCAGAAGGCGCGTGACGCGCTGGCGGCTGCCGCCGACGGGCAGGGCGAGATCGCCCCCTTCGAGGTGCGCCATGCGCGCGATGACGCCCGCCATTTCCGGGTTTTCGTCCATGCCGCGCGCGATTGCGGGCCGGATGCCGTGGCGCTCGTCTATGTCATCGAGATCAGCGAGCAGAAGGCGCTCGAGGCGCAGATGGCGCGCACGCAGAAGCTCAATGCCGTCGCCACTCTTGCCGGCGGCATCGCCCATGACTTCAACAATGTGCTGACGGCCATTCTCCTGTCGGCCGATCATCTTCTGCTGCAGTCGCGCGCCTCCGACCCGGAATTCGCCGATCTGGTCGAGATCAAGCGCAATGCCAACCGCGCCTCGGGCCTGGTGCGGCAGTTGCTGGCCTTCTCGCGCCAGCAGACCATGCGGCCGGAAGTGGTCGATCTCAACGACGTCATCGGCGACAACCGGATGATGATCGAGCGGCTGACCGGCGGATCTGATATCCGGCTGACGACCGATTTTGCCCGCGATCTCTGGCCGGTGCGCACCGATCCGGGCCAGTTCGGCCAGGTGATCACCAATCTCTGCGTCAATGCGCGCGACGCCATGCCGGACGGCGGCACGCTGACGATCAGCACCCGCAATATCGCAGCCGGCGAGGTCGTGAGCCTTGGCCTGCGCGAGGTGCCGGAACGCGATTACGTGGAAATCGAAGTCGCCGACACCGGCACGGGCATTCCGCCGGAAGTGCTGGACAAGATCTTCGAGCCCTTCTTCACCACCAAGGATGTGGGCAAGGGCACCGGGCTCGGCCTTGCCATGGTCTATGGCATCGTCACCCAGTCGGGCGGGTTCCTCAACGCCGTCTCCGAGGTCGGCAAGGGCACCCGCTTCATCATCCTCCTGCCGCGCCATGTGCGCGTCGGAACAGAGGAAACGGTCGAAGCGCCGAAAGACCACAAGGGCCAGCCGATCGCCTCGGCCTTCTCCGAGGGCAATGAGAGCGACAACGAAGCCCCGCGCGAGGAGGATATGGACCTCACCGGCCAGTCGGCCGTGGTGCTCTTGGTGGAAGACGAGGACGCCGTGCGCCGCTCGGGCAAGCGCATGCTGGAAATGCGCGGCTTCACCGTGCACGAGGCCGATACCGGCGTGCATGCGCTGAAGATCCTGGAAAAGCTCGAAGGCGCGGTCGACATCGTCGTCTCCGACGTGGTCATGCCGGAAATGGACGGCCCGACGCTGCTGCGCGAGGCGCGCAAGGAATATCCGGAACTGAAATTCATCTTCGTCTCCGGCTATGCCGACGACGCCTTTGCGAAAAACCTGCCGGATGACGCCAAGTTCGGGTTTCTCCCGAAGCCGTATAATCTGAAGCAGTTGGTGGCGGCCGTGTGGGAGATGCTGCGGGAGGGGTGAGGTTTTTTTGGGGGGGCTTCCAGCCACGAGGGCGGCTGAAGCCTTGTCGTAGAGAGGCGAATATTTGCGACTGCTTTGTGCCCTCATTTCGGACGTTCCAGCAGACTTTTCTCTCGGCGAAATGCGGACGTCGTGGGTGAATTACACAGTAGATCGACGCAGCGACTAATCTCCCTTGCGTCTTAGTCTAAGCAAGAATGCTGTCGCAGTAGCGGTCATGCTGCTGGCGATCTGCCAAGCGTTGAAAAGCTCGACATGCATCGCCTCAAGGTCAGACATCATACCATCACGCCCTGCGTCGGTCTGGATTTTGAAGTTGTGGGATTCATAGAAGCGATGAAACAACCTGTTCCGCGTGTGCAGCGCGGACGCGAAGCGGTCAGCCAATCCATCGTCAAGCACTACGCATTTTTCCAAGCTGCGAAGCAGGTGGCCTAGCGTGCTCCGGTCGATGTCGCGAAGAAGCTTTCGCGCCTTATCGGGGTCAGCTTTAAAACTCCAGTCTTGTTCGATCGCGCGGGCGCAGAGAAGCAGAGAGCCTAGTTCAACCTCGAATAGCTGTGCGGCTTCCGCCGTTATGCCGAACTTTGCGTAGAGTTCATCACGTGTCGCCAATGTCCTAGCCTGCGATTGGCTGCGGCGCTGCCGGACCTAACTCGGCGATAAATTGGCTCGCGTGAAGAGACGCGATGCCATACTGCGTCTGCGCAGGCGTGATGCCTGCCCCAAGGGCAGATGCCACCGGCATTGTCTGTGAGTAGCTCAGAATCAGCGTGCCCGGCTTGCCAGCATTTGGCGCTGCTTTTACCCGCGTGATGCCAACATAGAACAGCCGCCGTTGCTCTTCCATTGCTAGGACTTGCTGGGCAGCGGGAAGTGCGTTGTCGGGCTGCTTTGGGAGTAAGCCTTGAATGCAGCCCGCGATGATCGTGACAGGCGCGCTAAGCCCTTTGCTCTTGTGAAGGCTCATGATCCGCACGTCTTGGATTTCCGAAGGGATGTCGGGCTGGTTTATCGCTTCTTGAAGCCGTGCCAGGAACTCGCCATTGATTTCCTCACCTTCAGCGCCTTCTTCCATATCCATTTCGGCAAGAATGTCGATCGACAGTTGCCGGATGTCACGTGTTGTGGTTTGCCCATCCGGGAATAGCTCATCGACGATAGAAGCTAAGTCCGGAAGCGCCTCCAACGCCGTCAGTTCCATTACGAGGTCATTGAAAGCGACGACGATGCCGCCAGTATGAGGCAAAGAAAGGTTTCCCGCTGCGATCTGCTCTAGCACATACCACGGCGTCAGACCGGAAGCCTCGCAATGGTCGCGCACACGACGGTAGCCTGCCGCGTGCCAATTATTGCCATCAATTCCGACCAGCCATCGCAGGGCGACACGGTCGTCTCTGTCGATAAGCAGTTTCAGCTTCGCGAACGCGCGGCGAGCTTCTAATGCGTCAAGTTCCGCTTCCGCATAGTAAGACCGCACTGGGATCTGTAGGGCGACAAGCGCCTCATAGATCGGCGTTCCGATCACGCCACGCTGCGCAAGCACCAGTATGTCGCCGGGTGGCGTACCGTTCGTAACCATCCCCGCGATGATGTTCGCAACGCCGTTCACCTCATTTGCGAGCGACTGGTATTGAATAATCCGGACATCGCCCGGCCCATTGGCGGGCAGCGAGACCAGCGCTCGAGGGACTGGTCTGATTTGGTTGTGGCCGATTAGGTTGTTGGCCATCTCTACGACGCAAGTCGGGCAACGGCGACAATCATCTAGCCCAAGATCATCCGCGTCGGAATTTGCAACGAGCCATTCGCGAATACCGTCTGGATGAGCATGCTTGAAGCTGTAGATCGACTGGTCATCGTCGCCGACAATGCAGACGTGAGCCTCATCAGAAAGAAGCTCGATGACCGATTGTTCCGCACGGTTGAGGTCCTGATACTCATCAACTAATATGTGCTGGAACTCCGTGCGCTCCTGCGCTGCCGGGTTGTTTCGGAGGTACTGATATAACTGAGGGATCACCTCGCCGATTAGCATAGCGCGATGAAAGTGGAGCCAATTTAGTAGGTCCTGTTGAAATGCCGCGTCTGCAGGATCGAGGACATATCCCGGCTGCTCATGTTGTAGTCGAGCCCAAGCCGCCTCATACGCTTGCTTGAACTTCTTTACCGTCTTTTTTCCTCCATGTGCGCCCATCAAGTCGCAAATGAGCGGTTCCAGTTCAAAGTCGTTGAGTGGCCGTGGCACTCTGCCAGTTGCGCCTAGCACGTGATTTCGCATCAGCATCCGCATGGCAAGACTATGGAGTGTAACGCCCGTCAATCTGTCGCTACCTACCACGTCCATACTGATTAACTCACGATGGAGGTCTTCTGCGGCGACACGAGTAAACGTAACCGGCAGGATTGACGCTGGCGGGATTCCTTGTTCCAAGAGCCGTGCCACCCGACGTTTCATCGCGAACGATTTACCCGTGCCGGGACCTGCCACAACGCGCACACGGAGATTATTTGACGCTGCAATTTGATAGGCAGGACTTCCTAGTGCTAACCCCTCAGACCAAGCCATTTCACCCCCCCCAAAAAAAAAGATTCTTGTGCACACATTGACTGCAACGGTTAGTCGGTCAAAGGCCCCACGCCATGTGTAGCATAAAACTGCGCGAGATACTTTTTGAACTTTTCACCGGCCATTCCAAGCTTCTCACGGATTGGTGCCAATTCAGCGTAAAGATCACGATCGATCGCTTCAAATATATCACCGTCATTGTGAAGTTCCGCTATCATCTTGTCGCGGCCGGCGCGATTGCTGAACTCGACTGCCCTTTCCCTAAAGTAGTGATGGCCCAGAAAATCCCTGCGCTTCTTAGCGTCCCTAAGCCTTTCTTTTAGGATATCACTGAGCTCGGGCAATGCCGAAACGCGCTTGATGAGATTGCCTAATGTCTGTGCGTGTTGGTTCTGCATAAACCGATCGAATTCAGCTTCGTACTGTGTCCGATCAAAGGATTTTCCCCGATCAGCCGAATATTGATCGTGGACGCGGCACAGGAAATTAATCTGCATGAGAGCAATCGCTAGTCCCGTTTCTAACACGCCCGCTTCGTAATATTCCCGACCGAAATAGGCGAATACTTCTTTGACATGCTCCCCTTCGTCATACGCCATATCCTTCCGATCCTTGTATTGACGCAACTCAATGAATAGCAGTTTTTCTACTATAGACGCTTCGAGTCCGCCAGTCCGCAACCGGCCCCAACTTGGTCGTGCATAGAATCTGCCGCAAAAGATCGCTGCCCGCCCTTCGTACGTCTTTCTGCCAGACGAGAACGGTGACTCCTCTTTGCGCCTTCCGTGTAACAAGACCGACGATGACACCGAGTCGGAATCGGGAGACAAAACAAAGGCCAGCCCTCAGGCCGGCCTCTGCTATTCCGCTTTGCCAAAAAATCAAACGATCACAGAACCACCCGATAAAGCGCAAAGCCGTTCTCGCCGTCGCCGGCGGTTTCGATTTTGGCGCCCTTCACGTCGTCGATATAGGCCTTGGCGCGCGGGCCGGTTTCGAAGGTGGCGGTGGTGCCGGGCATGGGGGCGAAGGTCCAGTTGAAGTCGGCGGACGGATTGATCGTGCCCTGATCGACGATGTAGCGGACGATGACGTCGCGGTTGGTGTCCGGGCCGACGAAGACGATGACGTCGCCATTGATGTCCGGGAAATTGCCGCCGCCGCCGGCGCGGTAATTATTGGTGGCGACGATGAATTTCTGCTCCGGATCGATCGGCTTGCCGTCAAAGGAAAGGTCGATGATGCGGTGGCTGTCGGGATTGGCGAGGCTGCCGTCCTTGGCGTAGCGCGCCGGCTTCGCGATGTCGATCTTGTAGGAAACGCCATCGATGATGTCGAAATTGTAGGACGGGAAATCCGGGTTCAGCAGGGCGGCATCCGTGGCGCCCGGTTCCACCTGGTTGAACATGCCCGCCGACATTTCCAGCCACTCGCGCACCTGCGCGCCATTGATCAGCACGGCGCGGGTGGTGTTCGGGTAGAGGTAGAGGTCGGCGACGTTCTTGATGGCGATGTCGCCCGCCGGCACTTCCGTATAATAGTCCGGACCGCCGCGACCGCCGGCCTTGAAGGGCGCTGCCGCGGACAGGACGGGGAAGTCCTTGTATTCGCTGTCCTTCAGCATCTCCTTCGTATACCACGTCTGCGCCCTGGAGACGATCTGGACGGAGGGATCATCGGCAACGAGCGCGAAATAGGACTGCAGCGGCGCCGAGGTCTTGCCGACGGGCGTGCGGACATATTCGAGCGTCGCCTCGTGATCGGCCTTGGCGGCGGCGACGACGGCGGTGTCGGAGGCGACATCGGCGACGACCTTGCGGTCCTCGGTGCGGTGATAGATCGGCCGCGCCTCGGTGGTGAAGTCGACGATCTTCCAGCTATTGCCGTCCTTTTCCAGAAGCAGGTCGATCAGGCCCATATGCGAACCCCAGAAGCCGGCCATGGCGGCGGGCTTGCCCTGCAGCGTGCCCTTTTGAGGGTCGACGCCGGCAATGCCCTGAAAATCGGTCGGGCCGGGGAAGACCAGATGCTGGTGGCCGGTGAAGACCGCATCGATACCGTCAACGCCGGCAAGATAGAGCGAGGCGTTTTCCATCAGTTCGGAAGGGCCGGTTCCGTCGATGCCGGAATGGGAAAGCGCGATGACGATATCCGCTCCCTCTTCCTTCATCACCGGTATCCAGGCTTGGGCCGCTTCGACGATGTCGCGGGTATTGGCCTTGCCGGAAAGGTTCTTCTCGTCCCAAACCATGATCTGCGGCGGCACGAAGCCGATGAAGCCGATTTTCACCGGGCTTGTGTTGCCGGCGCCGTCGGTGATCATCTTCTCCTTGATCAGAAAGGGCTTGAACATCAGGTCGTCATTGCGCGGGTCGCTGGCAAGCTGCCCCTTGGTCAGATTGGCGCAGACGAAGGGGAAGTTCGCGCCGCCGACGACCTTGAACATGAAGTCGAGGCCGTAGTTGAACTCGTGATTGCCGAGCGTGCCGACATCATAGCCAAGCACGTTCATCGCCTTGATCACCGGATGGACGTCGCCCTCGTTCATGCCCCGCTCATAGGCGATATAGTCGCCCATCGGGTTGCCCTGGAGGAAGTCGCCATTGTCGATCAGCATGGAATTGGCCGATTCGGCGCGGATCGCATCGATGATCGAGGCGGTGCGCGCCAGTCCCATCGTGTCGTTGGGCCTGTCGGCATAGTAGTCGTAGGGAAACACGTTGACGTGGATGTCCGTGGTTTCCATCAGCCGAAGATGCGCCTGGTTTTCTGCCGCATTGGCGGCGAAAGGGTGGAGCGCGATCAGCGCGGAGGCGGCCGTCATGCCCTTCAGAAGGGCGCGGCGCGAGATCGATGGCAAGAGAAGGGTCGTGGACATGAGAGCTCCGGGGTTCATCGCTTGCGCGGAAATTTATGGAACGCCATCATCGCTTCGCACCGTCATGTGACAGGCGGTTGACATCCGGCGGGATTAAGCACCAACCTTGGGTCGATTTTGAAACGATCATGGTACGCTATGTGGAGGGCGTGCCGGCCGTCAATACGGGAGGGAAGTTTGGTAACCAGTTTCACGATCCGAAATGCGGCCCGCGAGGATGTGCCGGACATGGTGCGGCTGATCAATATCGCCGGTCATCGCCTGCCGCTGTGGTGCTGGGGCCAGCTTGAGGGCGGGCGGGACGATCCGTGGCAGGTCGGCCGCACGCTTGCCGCGCGGGATGAAGGGGCGATTTCCTGGACCAATGGCACGGTCGCCACGCTCGGTTCGGACGTCGCCGCGCTGATGCTTGCCTACCCGCTCGAGGGCCAGGCGCCGGGCTATGGCTGCGAGATCGATCATCCCGTGGTGACGCCGCTCCGCGATCTGAAACGTCAGGCCGAGGGCACCTTCCACATTCATGTTCTGGCGGCCTATGCGGAATATCGGGGGCGCGGACTCGGCTCCTTTCTCCTCGACAAGGCGGATCGTATCTCTGGAGACAGCGATATCAGCCTGATCGTCTCGGATGCCAACGCGCCTGCCAGGCGGTTCTATGAACGCCTCGGTTTTGAGGAAAGGGCGCGGCAGGCCCTGGTGACGGCGCCCGACTGGCATGCCGACGGTGACGACTGGCTGCTGATGATCAAGAAGCCGTTGGCGCGGTGAACGCCTCGTCGACATCGACGTTGAGACGTTCGATGATGGGACGGAGCGCGAATGAGGAATTGATCTGCACCACATGGGGCAGCGCCGAGAGCCAGTCGCGGTGGATGCGCTCGTAATCCTTCAGGTCCTTTGCCGCCACGCGCAGGATATAGTCGTACTGGCCCGAGACCATGTAGCAGACAATGATGTTCGGGCAGCGCCTGACGGCCTCCTCGAATTCGGCAAGCGTGCGGGCGAACTGGCCGGAAAGCGAGATATGGACCAGCGCCGTCATCTTGTATCCAAGCGCATCGGGGGAGATCCTGGCGGTATAGCCCGCGATCACGCCGCTTTTTTCCAGAAGATCAAGCCGCCGCGAACAGGCCGAGGGCGACAGGCCCACGGTCTCGGCCAGCTCGGCATTGGTGATGCGGCCATTGTTCTGAAGCGTCTTCAGGATCGCACGATCGATATCATCCAGGTCCAATTTTCGAACTCCCTGCGAATTTTGTTGTTCTTGTTCGAATAATAGTCTGATTTGGCGGTGAGACAAGCCGTTATCCGCAAGGAAATCCTACTCAGGCCGGATTGCCCGGAACCTGCGGCCGGCAGGCTTTCCGCTGGTGGTCTTGATCTGATCGGCTAAAAATATGTTTTCGATATAACGAAATTCTTGCGGTTTTGCGACTCCGATCTATATTTAGATATATCGAAATAATATCGGAAAGGGTTCCCTCATGCATTCTCATTTTCATCAGCACGGCCACGCCATGCGCTTTGCCATGGGGCGCGGGCCCGACCACGGAGCGGGACGCGGGGGCCGCGGCGGCGGTCACGGTTTCGGCGGGGAGGATGGCGGCGGCCGGATCGGCCGATTTCTCGGCCAGGGTCGCATCCGCTTTCTCGTGCTGCAGCTGATCGCCGACGAACCGCGTCACGGCTACGATATCATCAAGGCGATCGAGGAACTGAGCGGGGGCTTCTATTCGCCGAGCCCCGGCGTGATCTATCCGACGCTCTCCTTTCTCGAGGACGGCGGCTATGTCGCGGTCTCGGCCGACGGCAACAAGAAGTCCTATGCGATCACGGAAGCAGGCCGGGCCTATCTCGAAGCTGAAGCGCCGGAAGCCGAAATGGCGGTGAAGGCGCTGAAGGCGGTCGCTGAACGCCTTGGCGCACGCGAGCGCAAACGCGAGCGCGCCCGCGGCGGCGACAACCTGCCGCGCAGCGTCGAGGCGGCCTTCCTGAACCTGCGCGAGGTGATTGACCGGCGCCTTGAACGCGATGCCGGCGCCGCGAGCGCGATTGTCGCGGAACTTCTGGCGATGGCCGAGCGTATCGAGGACGCCGGCACGGCGATGCCATCGGACGAAACGCCCGACGCGTAAAAACAATATCCACCCGCTGCGGTCTCACTCTCGCGGCGGGTGGCTTGTATTGGTTCAGAGCTTCCTGGCGAAGGCGAGCAGTTCGGCATCCGAAAGCGGGGTGATCTCGCTTTCGTACGTGGCGACCGGGGAGAAGCCGAACTGCTGGTAAAGCTGCAGGGCGCGCGGATGGTCGAGGCTGTTGGTTGCGGTGATGATCTTTTCCGGCTTGTCGGCCCACATCGCCTTCAGCCCTTGCAGCAGGAACCACTTGCCGACGCCGAGGCCGAGCGCGCGCTCGAACAGGCCGAAATGAACGAGTTCCGTAACCCCGTCATCCTGCTGCTGATATTCGTAGAAACCGGCAGGCGCGCCCTCGAGATAGAAGACCGTGATCGTGGTGCGCTGATTGTGGATGTTGGCCGAAAGCTCGTCGTCGTCCATCCGCACCCGGTCCACCCATTCCCAGCGCGTGCCGACCTGGCGATACAGGAAGCGGTAGAAGGGAAGCGGAATTTCCGGCACACGCATCAGCGCGATATGCAGGTTGGAGGGCGCGATCATATGCGTTTTCGGCGGGGCCGTCATCTCCAGCTCCGTGACATGGATCCGGATCGGCTTCTGCGCCTTGCTCTTGCTCATGCCTTATGCCTTTCCGGTAACAATGGCGGTGTCGTCGCGACCACCCCATTCCGACCAGGAGCCGTCATAGAGACTGTTGTCCTCGTGGCCGAGGCTTTCAAGCGCCAGCGTGATGATCGCCGCCGTCACGCCGGAGCCGCAACTGGTCACCACCGGGCGATCAAGATCGATCCCGGCATCATCGAAAAGCGCCTTCAACTCGTCATTGGCGAGAAACCGGCCGTCCTTCGAAAAGGCGGCGGCGGGCAGGTTTTTCGCGCCGGGCATATGGCCCGCGCGCATGCCCGGCCGGGGTTCGGGGTCTTCGGCGGCAAACCGGCCGGGGCCGCGCGCATCGGCGATCTGGCGGCTGCCGGAAGCGACGATATCGCGCATTGCGGAAAACGACGTGATCCTTTCGGCGGCAAGGCGCGGCGTGAAGGTCGCTGGCTGCGGCTCCGGCAGTCCGGTTTCGACCGGGTGACCTTTCGCCTTCCAGCCATCAAAGCCGCCGTTCAGCACATAGACGTCGCTTGCGCCCATGACCCGCAGCAGCCACCACAGGCGCGGCGCGGAGAAGAAGCCGGGCCCGTCATAGACGACGACGGTATGGCGTTCGCTGATGCCGCGCTTTCCCATTTCGGCGGCGAAGAATTCCGGCGCGGGCAGGGAGTGCGGCAGGCCCGTCGTGGTGTCAGCGATTTCGTCGTGATCGAAGAAGACGGCGCCGGGAATATGACCCTCGGCGTATTCGGCCTTGCCGTCGCGGTTGTGGGCGGGCAGATACCAGGAGGCGTCGATGACGGAAAATCCGGGCCTGTTCAGGCGCTCGGTCACCCAATCCGGCGAAACGACAAACCGGCTTTCAGCACTCATTCGATCATACTCCTTGAAACAATATGGGCTCACGCGCCGAAGCGGATGCGGAAGCGACGGTTCTCGCGGCCCTTCTTTTCGATCTTGCCGATGTGGATGGCGCCGACCTCTCCCGTCGAGGCCACATGGGTACCGCCGCAGGGCTGGCTGTCAACCGACGAACCCTCGCCGATGCACACAAGCGAAATCCGTCCCATGCCCATGGGCGGGCGGACATTCTTCGATTTGACGATTTCGGGACTGGCGACAAGCTCTTCGTCGCTGATCCACTGCACGTAGACCGGATGATTCTCATCGACGAGCCTCATCATCGCTTCGGTCACCGCCTGCTTGTCGACGGTCTCGCTCATGTCGAAATCGACGCGCGATTCGTCCTCGCCGACGGCTGCGCCGGTGATCGGAAAGGGACAGACGACCGAGAGAAGGTGACAGGCGGTGTGCATGCGCATCAGCTTCAACCGGCGCGGCCAGTCGATCGCAAGCGACAGGTTTTCGCCGGGGGATGGCGGGGCTTCGCCTTCCGCGGGAACATGGAGGATGACGTCCTTGCCGTCGCCGTTGCGGGTCACGTCGAGGCGAAGCGTCGAACCGTCGGCACGAACGGCCGTGCCCGTATCGCCCGGCTGGCCACCGGAGGTTGCGTAGAAACAGGTCCGGTCGGTTTCGAACGTACCGTCCTCATGCACCGTCGTGACCACCGCATCGCACCGTTGAAGGTAGAAATCGTCGCGGAAGAGGGCATCAACAGGCATGGGTCACTTTCTGGAGCGCTTCCGCTTTCACCGGATTGCGAAAGCGCTCTACCTCTTTGTTTTAGCGCGTTTCCGGACGGAAAACCGGTATCCGTTTTTCCCGGAAACGCTCTATTCGAACGGTACGGCGATCTCCGTTTGCGCCGTCAGCCATTCCGGCACGGGCAGGCCCTTTTCCTTGAGGAAGGAAGGGTTGTAGAGCTTCGACTGGTACCGGTTACCATAGTCACAGAGCACGGTGACGATGGTGTGGCCGGGGCCGAGCTCGCGCGCAAGCCGGATGGCGCCGGCTATATTGATGCCCGATGAACCGCCAAGGCACAAGCCCTCATGGGCGACCAGATCGAATATCAGCGGCAGGGCCTCGCTGTCGGCGATGCGGAAGGCGAAGTCGGGCGCAAAGCCCTCGAGATTGGCGGTGATGCGGCCCTGGCCGATGCCCTCGGTGATGGAGCCGCCCTCGCTCTTCAGTTCGCCATTCGTGTAATATTCGAAAAGCGCGGCGCCCTCGGGGTCGGCAATGCCGATCTTGATATCCCTGTTCTTCGCCTTCAGCCCCATGGCGGTGCCGGCAAGCGTGCCGCCCGAGCCGACGGCGCAGATGAACCCGTCGATCTTGCCGTCCGTATCGCGCCAGATCTCCTCCGCCGTCGTCTCGATATGGGCATTGCGGTTGGCGGTATTGTCAAACTGGTTGGCCCAGATTGCGCCGTTCGGCTCGCTCTTCGCCAACTGCTCGGCGAGACGGCCGGAAAGCTTCACGTAGTTGTTCGGGTCGCGATAGGGTTTCGCCGGCACCTCGACGAGCTTCGCGCCGAGGAGGCGCAGCGCGTCCTTCTTCTCCTCGGCCTGGGTTTCGGGAATAACGATCACAGTCTTGTAGCCGAGCGCGTTGGCGACCATGGCAAAGCCGATGCCGGTATTGCCGGCCGTTCCTTCGACAATGGTGCCGCCGGGCGCGATCAGGCCCCGCCGCTCGGCATCGCGGATGATATAGAGCGCAGCGCGGTCCTTGACCGACTGGCCGGGGTTCAAAAACTCGGCCTTGCCGTAGATGGCGCAGCCCGTCGCCTCCGAAGCCGCCTTCAGCTTGACCAGCGGCGTGTTGCCGATGAGATCGATGACCGTGTTGTGTGTCGTCATGGTCGTAAAATCCTTGATGTTTGGCCTGCTATGGACCGGACGGGCGGGCCCTGCCAAGGAAAACCATTGCGCGATTGTCCGTGTCGGCGCAAACTGATTTCAGTCCTTGATCTTTTCGAAGGCCGCAAGCGCGCGTTTGCGGGCCGCCTTGTGATCGACGATCGGCTCCGGATAGGTCTCGCCGAGCGTGACGCCGGCTTCCTCCAGTACGGCTTTCGGCGCATCGAAGGGCGCGTGGATGTGTTTTGCCGGCAATGCCGCAAGCTCCGGCACGTACCGGCGGACATAGGCGCCGTCGGGATCGAATTTCTCGCCCTGCAGCACCGGATTGAAAATACGGAAGAAGGGCGAGGCATCCGCGCCGGAGCCGGCCACCCACTGCCAGTTGGCCGGATTGGAAGCGGGATCGGCATCGACCAGCGTGTCGCGGAACCATTCTTCCCCCTTGCGCCAGTCGATCATCAGGTCCTTGACCAGGAAGGAGGCGGCGATCATCCGCACCCGGTTGTGCATCGTGCCTTCGCGCCAGAGCTGGCGCAGGCCGGCATCGACGATCGGATAGCCGGTCTCGCCCTTCCTCCAGGCCGCAAGGGCGTTGTCGTCCTCGACCCATTCAAAGCCGTCGAAGCGGTCGTTCCAGTTCTTGGTCGCGAGCGCGGGGGCGTGGAACAGAAGGTGGTGGCAGAAATCCCGCCAGACCAGTTCCTGCAGGAATTTCTTCCTGTTTTCCGCCGAGAGATTTTTGGCGCTGTCGATCCGATGCCAGATGGTCGCCGGCGAAATCTCGCCGAGCGCCAGATGCGGAGAGAGCATGGAGGTCGCCTCGATATCCGGCCGGTCGCGCGAAGCGGCATAGTGTTCGGCGATTTCGTCAATGAAGCGCTCCAACCTGTCGCGGGCCCCGGCTTCCCCCGGCGTCCAGAGCGCATCGAAGTCTGCCGCCCAGTCGGGCTTTCCGGGATAAAGTCCCCAGTCGGAGAGTTTCTCGCTTTCCGGCATCGTCTTCGCTGCCGTCAGTTTTTCCGGCGCGTCGAGCGGATCCGGCACGCTAGATTCTGCGGAAAATGCCTTCCAGAAGGGCGTATAGACCTTGTAGGGCCCGCCAGACTTGGTCTTGAATTTCGAGGGTTCATGCAGAATGTGGCCGGCAAAGCTTTCGACGTGAAGACCCGCATCCTTGAGTTTCTTCTTCAGCGCCGTGTCGGTCTCGATGCCGTCCGGCGTATAGCGCCGGTTCCAGAAGACGGATTGCGCGCCGGTTTCCGCGATCAGCGCGAAGATGACGTCTGCCGGATCGCCGCTTTTCAGGATCAGCCTGGAGCCGCTCTTCTCGTAAGCTTCTGCAAGGCGGGCGAGCGAGCGTTCCAGCCACCAGGCCTGCGCGCCGCCAAGCGCGCCGGCGCTGTCGTCTTCGCGGATGAAGACCGGGATAACCGGCCGCGCGTCTTCGCAGGCAGCAAGAAGCGCGCGATTGTCGGTGAGGCGGAGGTCCTTGCGGATCCAGTAGATGGCAGGTGTCTTGTCTGGCATGGCGTCCCGTCACGGCGATGAATGGCCATGATGTAGGGCCGGCGTCGCGCGAGAAAAGACCCGAAGCTTTTGATCGTGTCCGGCGTCAGTCCTGCAGGGCGTAGCGAATCGAACGGATGATAAGCACGGCAGAGGCGCAGCCCGGGTCCATCACCCTGTCCGGGTGGGCAAAGGGCAGGGGGTCTGGCCTCAGCGGATCCGGATCAGCGCCAGCAAGCGCTGCGTCGGCGGCCTCCGTCAGACAGGCGCCGAGGTCGCCGCCATTGTTTCTTGCCGAAAGATAGGCCGAGAGGGCCGGCTGCCAGGCATCGACCATGTTCTTGTGCGGTGCATTCGCCTGACCATGCGCGATGATCCCGTTCGCCATTGCCTCGAAGGCGCGGTCGAACTCCGCCTCGGTGATCACATGCCGGCCTGGAAGCGTGCTGCCCGCGCGGCGGAAAGCTGAGGCGTAAAGCCGGGCCGAGGCCGAATCGATGGTCAGGAAGGTTTCCGCCGCCATGTCGAACACGCGCGCCGGCGTGACGGAGGAGGGGTCGAGTGCCGCAAGTTGCTGTTCCATCGCCGTGAAGGCGGCTGCCATGACCTCGCCATGGTCGCCGTCCCCGGCCACCGCGTCGAGCCGGCTCAGCCAGTGGCTGTTGCACGACACAGCCGCCGCGATTTCGGAAAACATGCCTATGATCTCGAAGGAGGTAATATCGTTCATGTCCGGAACCAGCCGCTAAATCTGACCGCCGCTGCAGCGGAAGCCGCAATGAGTTTTGAAATATCGGAATTTGCTAAACTATAGGTCCGAACATAAACGAAGATTTCGCATTTGCGAAGACGGGGCGCGCCTGTTTTTGTAAACGGTCAACGTCACCCCGGCTGAATGGCGGCGGCGGTCGTTCGTTTGAGGACGGCTCAGTCGATGAACTCGACCGTGACGCCCGGGCTGACCATGCCGGCCAGTTCCTGCGCGTCCCAGTTTGTCAAGCGCACGCAACCGTGGCTGGAGGTCTTGCCGATCCTGTCGGGGTCGGGCGTGCCGTGGATGCCGTAGCTCGGCTTCGACAGCGCGATCCAGACATTGCCGACCGGCCCGTTCGGACCCGGATTGATGGTCAGAACCCGGTCATTGTCGCCCTGCTTGAAGTTCTTTTTCGGGTCATAGGTATAGTTCGGATCGATCGCGATCCGCTCGACGGTGACGGTGCCGGAGGGCGAGGGCGTGTCGTTGGAGCCGATGGTGGCCGGATAAGCGGCGACGAGCCCGCCCTCCGCATCATAGGCGAACAGCTGCTTGCGGCCCTTGTCGGCGATGATGCGGGCTACGGCGCCCTTCTGCTTTCCGCCGGGGGTGACCACCTTGATGACGGTGCCCGGTCGGGAGAAATCGGCATCGGGGTTGAGCGTCTTGAGGAGAGCTTCATCCATATGGAATTTCTCGGCCAGCATCTCGGAAACAGAAGTATAGGAAAGCGCGGGTAGTTGCGCCTTCTCGCCATAGTCCGAGGGGATGCTCGCGACATAGGGGCCGGCCGCGTCTTCGGCGGTGATCGTATAGGTCCGCACCGGCAGGCCGCCCTCCAGCGACAGCGATTGCAGGATGGTCTCCTTGTCGGCCTCCGGGTCGATCGCGCGACCGCTCTTCTCGGCATAGGCCTCAAGCGCCTTGCGGACATTGTCGCCCATCAGCCCGTCGATAACGCCGGGCGATGTGCCGTTGCGGTCGAGAAACACCTGAAGCGCGACAACATTCATGTCGGCCTTCGCGCTGCTCGTTCTCGCGGCTGGGCGCTCCCCCGAGGTATCGGGATTGGCCGGCGCCGGGATCGCGGGCGCCTGGGGGAAAGCTGCACGCGGGCCGTCATTCCAGCGCGGCGGCGGCGTTTCGGCGAAGCGGTCGTCGTTCTGCCGCCAGTCCCTGCGGCCCCAGCCGTTGGCCGCCGGGGCCGGCGCGCCGCCATAGCTGTCGCGAATAGCGCGGTAATCGCCGGCAGACATCTCGGTTGCAACCAGATTGCCGTTTCGATCAAGCAGGATCGGCCGTCCCCGGCCGTCCCGCCCCATCACCACGCTTCCATATTCGGGGATGTAGTCGAGCAGGCTTCCGTCCGGCGCGACAAGGAAGATCTGCCGCCCGTTCTTGTAGAGCGGTTCATGCGCATGGGCGGCGGTTGCCGGCAGGGCGAGCGCGGCGATCATCAAGGGAATAGTGTAAAACGTCGCTTTTTTCATGGTCTCGATGCATTTTGTCGCTGTTATTGGCGCGGTGTTTCGCCTAGCGTGGCCTCTGCCTATTCAGGCGCTTGTCAGGTGAACGCTCGCTGAACGCGCTTGTTTCCGTTATCTCGAGACTTGGTTAAAAAGATGATCGAATTTGCCGCCGGTAACGGTCCCCGCGTCTTTCTTGATCCCACCTCCGTCATGGATATCGCCGGCTGTGTCGTCGCCGGCATCGACATCGCGCCGAAGCGGGCGATTCCCGATGACGGCGATGCCCGGATCGATCATTCGCTCGAAGGCTTTCTGTTCACCTGCGGTCCGGACCATATCCGTCATCCCGAACCGGTGGAGGGGGACGAGGGCCGTTTCTTTCCGCTGCATGGCTCCGCCTCAGGCAACGCGGCGGCGGTGAAATCGTTGGAGATCAGCGATATGGGCGCGGAATGCGTCTGCCATATCCCGGTCGCTACCGCCAATGGCGGCGAGATGCTAATCGAGCGTCAGTGGACGCTGAACGGGACCTCAGGCGTTCTGGAACTCACCGACGTCGTGATCAACAAGTCGGATCGCCCGCTGCCGGCGATGATGATGTATCATATCAATTTCGGAGCCAGGCACCTCGATGACGGCGTGCGGCTGGAGAGCCGCTCGCTGCCGGAAAAATCGCTGCCCTGGCGCTTCGGCGAGGGTGACCACGGCATTTTCTGCGTGCCGGCGGTCGCCGGCGAAGACGGCTGGTCGGCGACGCGTTTCGGCCCGATCGCCGCCCTTGGCGGGTTGTCGTTCCATCTCGAGGTGGATACGGCGACGCTGCCTTTCCTGCAGGTCTGGCGTAACCAGGAAGCGCCGGCCCATATCGTCGGCATCGAGCCTGCCTCGCATCGCTGGACCAGCCGGCGGAAACTGGCGGAGGAGGGCGCCCTGGCGCCGCTTTCGCCGGACGAATCCCGGACGTTTCGCCTGCGCATCCGTTTCTCTTGAGCCCTACGCCCTTGCATTGATGCGCTTTTGTCTTAATTTCCTGACAAAACGCAAGGAGTGCCGGAATGAATATCCGTCCGATCGATGATTTTTATGCCGTAAGCGAGCAGATCACCCCGGAAGACGTCGCCGAGATCAAGGCGGCCGGCTACAGGTCCATCGTCTGCCACAGGCCCGACGAGGAGGAGCCCGGCCAACCCGCCTTTGCTGAGGTCGCGGCTGCCGCCGAGAAGGAAGGCCTTTACGTCGCCCATGTGCCGGTCGGCGGCATGGGACTGACCCCGGACGCGGTGACCGGCATGGTCGACGCGCTGGATGATCTCGAAAAGCCGGTGCTCGGCTATTGCCGGTCCGGTGCCCGCTCCACCCGCATCTACGAAGAGGCGAAGCGGTTCCGCGGCTGACGACAGTTTACAAACAACTTTGGAAAGATCGCATAAATGACTGTAAAACGTATCGAAACTGGCCCTTTGATGACCGGCGCCGTGGTTCATGGCAACACCGTCTATCTGTCCGGCCAGACCGGTTCGGGCGCGACCGTGACTGAGCAGGCGAAGGATTGCCTTGCCAAGGTTGACCGGCTGCTTGCCGCCGCCGGCAGCGACAAGTCGAAGCTTCTGCAGACGCTGATCTACCTGAAGGACATGGGCGATTTCGCCGAGATGAACGCCGTGTGGAAGGACTGGATCGATCCGGAAAACCCGCCGGCGCGCGCCACCAGCCAGGCCGAACTCGCCAAGCCCGAGATTCTCGTCGAGTTTACCGTGACGGCGGCGCTCGACTGATCCGCGACGCCGTTTGGACTGGAATGGCCTGGCGCTCAACCAGGCCATTTTCCCGCGACTTGTATTAAAAACTCTGCAGCCGGCAGGTATCCTGCGTCGGTTTCAACTTTGGGTGATCGGGGGGAGAAATGAAAATCAAGGCAGCTTTGATCGGAATATCGATGATGGCGACTGCGGCGATGCCGGCGATGGCGCGGGAAACCGTGGCGATCCTGGCCGTTAGCTGGCAGCCGGCCTTCTGCGAAGGCCATCAGGACAAGCCCGAGTGCCAGAGCCAGACGGAAAGCCGCTTTGATGCCGGTCATTTCGCGCTGCATGGGCTCTGGCCGCTCGGCGAGAACTATTGCGGCGTTGCGGCGGATGTCCGCGCCGAAGATGAAAACGGGAATTGGAACGCCTTGCCGGCGCTGTCGCTGAGCGATGACCTTCGTCAAACGCTGGAGAAGGTCATGCCGGGGACACAATCCAATCTACAGCGCCACGAATGGATAAAGCACGGCGCGTGCACCAGATTCACGCCGGGAAACTACTTCCAGACGTCTGTGGACCTGCTTGAGCAATTGAACGGTTCGGAGGTCGCCAGGCTGTTTCAGTCGAATATCGGCAGGGAACTCTCGGCCGACGAGATTGCCAAGGCGTTTGATAGCGCATTCGGGCGCGGTGCCAAGGATCGCATCAAGATCAGCTGCGTTACTGATGGAGATCGCCAGTTGATAGACGAGATCACGATAGGTCTATCCGACAAGTATGCGCCGGGGACGTCTCTGGAAGATTTGATACAGGGCGCCGGCAGGACTGCGATCGGATGCGACGGCGGGATCGTCGACCCCGCCGGTCTGCAATAGTTTCGTCAGAGCGTGCGTGTCTGGGCGCGGGCGTCGGCTTCCTTGCCCTTGCTCTGGATCGAGTGCTCGCGCGCTCTCAGCGCGTTCCTGACGCGGCTGATGCCCTCGACGCCAAGTGCGATATTGCCGGCAGTGGCGATCTCCTCGCGCAGGTAGACGTCGCCGGTCAGCCGTGCCTCGTCGCCTTCGACGGCAACCTGCACCTCGGTCGCGTCCACAAGGCCGGAGGCAGCCAGCTCGGTGGCGATTGCGTCTTCCTTTTGGGCGCTGTCCTTCCACTCCCCGGTGTTTTCAACCGGTTTACCGAAGAAAGCTGCTTTCTTCTGCACCATCGTCGCGTCCTTCCTCTTCTCGTTTTCGCGTAAGAACAAAACGTATGACGGCGGCGATTGTTCAATTCGTGACCTGAGCAAGGCCTCCATGGGGCATGGACAAATCGGTCAATTCTCTCAAGGCGCATTGTTAATGAGGCGCGTTTCGCCTAAATAGCGGCCCGAGAACCCGAAGAATCTCAAATCAGGATCACGCGGCATATGGCACGTCAGTTCATCTATCACATGGCAGGCCTCAACAAGGCCTATGGCAACAAGAAGGTTCTGGAGAACATTCACCTGTCCTTCTATCCGGATGCCAAGATCGGCATTCTGGGCCCGAACGGCGCCGGTAAGTCGACGGTTCTGCGCATCATGGCCGGCCTCGACAAGGAGTATACCGGCGAGGCCTGGGTGGCGGACGGCGCGACCGTTGGCTACCTGCCGCAGGAGCCGGAGCTTGATGCGGAAAAGACGGTGCTGGAAAACGCCATGGAAGGCGTTGCCGAGAAACAGGCCGTCCTCGACCGCTACAACGAACTGATGATGAACTATTCCGACGAGACGGCCGACGAGGCCGCCAAGCTGCAGGATGTCATCGACAGCCAGAACCTCTGGGACCTTGAAAGCCAGGTCGAAATGGCCATGGACGCGCTGCGCTGCCCGCCGGGCGACGCCAATGTCGTCAACCTCTCCGGCGGCGAGAAACGCCGCGTGGCGCTCTGCCGCCTGCTGCTGTCGCAGCCCGACCTCCTGCTCCTCGACGAGCCGACCAACCATCTCGACGCCGAGACCATCGCCTGGCTGGAAAAGCATCTGCGCGAATATCCGGGCGCCGTCCTGATGATCACCCATGACCGCTACTTCCTCGACAATGTCACCGGCTGGATCCTCGAACTCGACCGCGGCCGCGGCATTCCCTATGAGGGCAACTACACCGCCTACCTGCAGGCCAAGGCCAAGCGCATGGCCCAGGAGGGCCGCGAGGATGCCGCCCGCCAGAAGGCGATTTCGCGCGAGCAGGAATGGATTTCCTCCAATCCCAAGGCCCGCCAGACCAAGTCGAAAGCCCGTATCCGCGCCTATGACGATCTCGTCAAGTCGGCGGCCGATCGCCGTCCGGGCGACGCCCAGATCGTCATCCCGATGGGCGAGCGTCTCGGCCAGGTTGTCATCGAGGCCGAGGGGCTTTCCAAGGGTTATGGCGACCGCCTGCTGATCGACGATCTGTCCTTCAAGCTGCCGCCCGGCGGCATTGTCGGCATTATCGGCCCGAACGGCGCCGGCAAATCGACGCTGTTCCGCATGATCACCGGCCAGGAAACGCCGGACGCCGGCGAAATCCGCGTCGGCGAGACGGTCGATCTCGGCTATGTCGACCAGAGCCGCGATACGCTCGACGGCAGCAAGACGGTCTGGGAAGAGATTTCCGGCGGCAATGACGTGATCAAGCTCGGCAGCCACGAGGTCAACAGCCGCGCCTATTGTGGCTCGTTCAACTTCAAGGGCGGCGACCAGCAGCAGAAGGTCGGCACGCTTTCAGGCGGCCAGCGCAACCGCGTGCACCTTGCCAAGATGCTGAAATCCGGTTCCAACGTGCTGCTCCTCGACGAGCCCACCAACGACCTCGACACCGAGACGCTGGCGGCGCTGGAAGACGCGCTGGAAAACTTCGCCGGCTGCGCCGTGGTCATCAGCCACGACCGCATGTTCCTCGACCGCCTCGCCACCCACATCCTCGCCTTCGAGGGCGACAGCCATGTGGAATGGTTCGAGGGCAACTTCGCCGACTATGAAGCCGACAAGATCAGAAGGCTCGGCCCGGACAGCGTCAACCCGAAGCGGGTGACGTACAAGCGGCTGACGCGGTAACCGAGGCCGGAACAAACAGGTGGCGGGCCTCAGGCTCGCCGCTGGTTTATTGAAACAACGCTCACCCGCTGTGAGGCTGGCCCGAGCTTTCATCGCCACTGCCTTGACCAGCGTGACGTGTTTGCGGGGCTGAGCGCAACGTTCGCGGGACGACTGCCTCAAAGGCCTTGAAATGCCGCCTGGATCCTCGGGTCAAGCCCGAGGATCCAGGCCCCAAGGCACGTCATTTCTGCGGCTGGTCTGGCGAATGGTCACCCAACAGCCAAGCCTTCATCCGCAAAGACCTCACGTCCGCCCGTAGATCAAATCCCGTGCGATGTCCGTCGGTTGGCCGAGGCGGGCCTTGTAGATTTCGTAGTTCTCCATGATGCGTTGAACGTAGTTGCGCGTTTCCGGATAGGGGATCGATTCGATCCAGTCGATGACGAAATCGAGGTTCTTGCCGCGCGGGTCGCCGAAGCGTTCGATCCATTGCGGCACGCGCGCGGGGCCGGCATTGTAGGCGACGAAGGTGAGGATGTAGGAACCGTCGAAACGGTCGATCTGCTCGCCGAGATAATGGGCGCCGAGCGTCGCGTTATAGGCGGGATCGGTCGTCAGGCGGCTTGCGGAATAGGCAAGGCCGTGACGGCTTGCCACGCGCTGGGCCGTCGTCGGCAGAAGCTGCAGCAGGCCGCGCGCATCGGCAGGTGAAACGGCGCCCGGATTGAAGGCGCTTTCCTGACGCGCGATCGCATAGGCAAGCGCCATGCCGGAGCCGGAAATATTGGCATCCGTCGGAATGACGCCGATGGGGAAGGCAAGCGCCGCCACATCGATCCCGCGCCCGTAGGCAATCTTGCCGATCTGCAGCGAAAGCGAGTGGGTGCGGTCCTGCTCGGCCTGATAGGCGAGGATCGCCAGTTCGCCGGGACTGGTCAGTTCGTCGGCAAGTGCAAGGTAAAGCCGGTCGGCGCGCCAGCCGTGGCCGACCGATTGCAGCCGGTTGATGGCCTGCACGGCGGGGTTCTTCTGGAAACTGGCGCGGTCGGCCGGCGTCGGGCTCGGATAGTCGACGTCAAACTGCGTCTGGCCGAGCTTCTGCAGGGCAAGCTGGCCGTAGAAGGTTGTCGGGTACTGTCCGGCGCGGCGATAGAAATCGCGCGCATTGCCCGGCCCTCCGGCTTCGGCCGCGCGGCCCTGCCAGTAATAGGAGCGTGCGGCCGAGATCGGCGTCGGCGAAATCTCGACGATCTTGGCGAAATGACCGGCGGCGGTGCGACCGTCATTGAGGCCGCGCAGCGCGATCCAGCCGGCGTGGAAGGCCTCGTCCAGCTGGTCCAGACGCCCGTCGGGCATGGCCGCTGCTACGATCTGGTAGGCCTGGCGCGGATTGCCCTCCTCATAGAAGTGGCGGCCGACAATGCGGCTTTCATCCCACCACTGGTCCGGGTTGACGAGCGCCGCCTGGTTGCGCGGCATCTTCTTCAGCAGTGCGGCGGCCGTGTCGAAACGGTTGTTCTGCCGGGCATTGCGGATCTGGATATAGAGAAAGCCCGGATCGCTGCGCCAGGAGGAATGGACGGCGTTGATCAGGCTGTCGGCATTGGACTGGCGGCGGATCACGGCCGCCCAGGCATTGTAGAAGGACTGCGCGTTGCCGTATTCGGAGAAGCGCTTGGCCTGCGTCGCGCGGTCGCGGTAGAGCAGGTAGATCATGCGGTTCTTGTGATCCTCCTGCGAAAGGATCGAACCGAAGGCGTTGATGAACTGGTTTTCCGTCGCCGTGTCGAGCGCCCACCCGCTCCAGGCGCGGTTGACGATGTCATGCGCCTTCTGGCGCTGGCCGCTCGCGAGCAGGGCTTTGCCGAGCAGCAGCGTGCCTTCCGACGTCTCCGGCAGGGAATTGCCGAAGGCGGCGATGACGGCGCTGGGGGAAGGGTTCTCATCGGCGAAGGCGCGCTCGGAATGGGCCCTCAAGGCAGAAAGTCCGGGCCATCCCTTCAGTTCCTGCTGCGCCTCGGCGATCTCGGAGGAGGGGACGCCCTTGTCGCCTGAAAGCGCGATCGCCCAGCTGAGGATCTGGTGGTCGAGCGAGTTTTCGGGAAGACGGTTGCGGTCGCGCAGAGCGGTCGAGACGTCGGATTCCTTCAGCGCGTCGAGTCCGTGCTTCAGGATCGAGCTTGAGGCGGGGTTCGCCACGGGCTGGGTGATTGCGCCGGTGATCTCCATGGAGGGTGTTCCGGCCAAGCCATCGGGTCTGGCATAGGGAATGGGGGCGACGGAGGGAAACTCCTGCGCGGCGGCAAGCGCAAAGTCGGTCACGGCCACGGAAGCGGCGAGCGAGAGCATCAACAGGGTTTTCTTCATTCGAGCGTCCCGGGAACGAATTCAACAGCGCCTGAAACTATCGGTCTCCTCGGTTAAAATCGGCTTAACCCTGACGAATTTCAAGGGCTGCGGAAGACCCCTCCAATGCCGAACGCAATGCTTGCAGTGCCCCATGTCCGGCATTATGGTGCGATCGATTTTGAAACAGGAATGCGGCTTTAAAATGAATGCCGCCAGGAGAAGCCGCATGTTCAAGGGGTCCATTCCCGCCCTTGTCACCCCGTTTGCCGAGAACGGAGCGTTGGACGAGGCGGGCTTTGTCGATCACGTCAACTGGATGATCGACGAAGGCAGCCACGGGCTCGTGCCGGTCGGGACCACCGGCGAATCGCCGACGCTCAGCCACGACGAGCATCGGCGCGTCGTCGATCTGTGCGTCGAGGCTGCTGCGGGCCGCGTGCCCGTCATTGCCGGCGCGGGATCCAACAATACGCGCGAGGCGATCGAGCTCGCGCAGCATGCGGAGAAGGCCGGCGCGGACGCCGTTCTGGTGGTGACGCCCTATTACAACAAGCCGACCCAGAAGGGCCTTTATGCCCATTTTGCCGCTGTTGCCGAGGCCATCACGCTGCCGATCATCATTTACAACATCCCGCCGCGCTCGGTTATCGACATGCTGCCGGAAACGATGGGCCAGCTTGCCAGGGACTGTCCGAATATCGTCGGCGTGAAGGACGCCACCGGCAAGATCGAGCGCGTTTCCGAACAGCGCATCTCCTGCGGCCCGGATTTCATCCAGATATCCGGCGAGGACGCCACCGCGCTCGGCTTTGTCGCCCACGGCGGCGTCGGCTGCATCTCGGTGACGGCCAATGTGGCGCCGAAGCTTTGCTGCGCGTTCCAGACGGCCTTGATGAAGGGGGATTTCAAGACCGCGCTTTCCTATCAGGACCGGCTGATGCCGCTGCACAAGGCGCTGTTTCTTGAACCCGGCGTCAGCGGCACTAAATATGCGCTCAAGAGAATCGGACGGATGAGCGACGCCGTGCGTCTGCCGCTTCTCGGCGTGGAGGAACGCACGGCCGGCGCCATCGATGCCGCCCTGCGCCACGCCGGGTTGATCGACTAGCGTATCGCTCCGGAAGTCGGATTGAATTCAATAAGTTAGAACGTCGGTCGTAAAAGCGGAACCCGTTTTTTTTCGACCGGCGCGACAAGGGAAAGAAACGAGATCATCGGGCGCTTCATAATGAGCGCCCAATGGTCCAGCCGCAGGCAAGCGCCGCTCAGGCATACGGAAAAGACCATGGCTCCGAAGGGCAGCAAGGGCGACGCTTTCAAGACGGTCGCCGAAAACCGCAAGGCGCGGTTCAATTACGAAATCCTCGACACGCTCGAGGCAGGCCTGGTTCTGACCGGAACCGAGGTCAAGTCGTTGCGCGAAGGCAAGGCCAATATCGCCGAATCCTATGCCTCCGACGAGGATGGCGAGATGTGGCTGATCAACTCCTATCTGCCTGAATATCTGCAGGGCAATCGCTTCAACCACCAACCCCGCCGCCGCCGGAAACTGCTTCTCGGCCGACGGGAGATCAACCGGTTGCGCTCGGCGGTCAACCGCGAGGGCATGACGCTTATTCCGTTGAAGCTCTATTTCAATGAACGGGGACTGGCGAAGCTGCAGTTAGCGCTGGGCAAGGGCAAGAAGGCGCACGACAAGCGCGAGACGGTCAAGAAGCGCGACTGGAATCGCGAAAAGAGCAGGCTTCTGAAGCAGCTTGGCTGATAATTTCTTCGCCTTAAGGTTGTTTTAAGGCGGTCTCTGTTAACGCTGTCAGTCGGAGCGCGGCAGAGCCGCGCGGTTGCGCGGGTCTGGTCGTCAGTCGTCGAAATCCGATGAGACGACTTCCGCCTGCCGCTGCGGACGCTCTGAAGGTTCACGTCCGACTTCGCTGCGCAGCGAGACCAGATCGATGAAATGGTCCGCCTGGCGGCGCAGGTCATCGGCGATCATCGGCGGCTGGGTCGACATGGTGGAAACGACGGAAACCTTGCGCCCCTTGCGTTGCAGCGCCTCGACAAGGGTGGTGAAGTCGCCGTCGCCGGAGAAGATGACGAGATGGTCCACCGTGGCGGACTGTTCCATCGCGTCGATCGCCAGCTCTATGTCCATGTTGCCCTTGATCTTCCGGCGTCCCATGGAATCGGTGAACTCCTTGGCCGGCTTGGTCACCACCTTGTAGCCATTGTAGTCGAGCCAGTCGATCAACGGCCTGATCGAGGAGTATTCCTGATCCTCGATCAGCGCGGTATAATAGTAGGCACGCAGGAGATAAGCCTTGTTGTTGAACGTTTTCAGCAGCTTCCGATAATCGATGTCGAATCCCAGGCTTTTCGAAGCGGCATAGAGGTTCGCTCCATCAATAAAAAGCGCAATCTTTTCGCGCGGATCAAACATGCAAAATACCCTTCACTAAAACCAGTTTTGCGTGGGCCGGGCCCGAATTGCGATAAATAAAGAACCTTCAAAATAAAGGCAGCAGCTCGAAAATGCCAGTCGCACTTTTACGTGATGTAATCACGTATGCGGAAACATTCAACCCATAGTTATATCCCGTGAACGGACAAAAGCTCCGTTTGTTCCGAAACCCCCTGGCGGGATTGAAAATGCGCTCTTGAATTCCGATATGTGAGTCTCTATGAGAGGCATTTCCACAGAAATCACCTAAAAGGACAGTCAATGGCACGTGTCACAGTTGAAGACTGTATCGACAAAGTTGACAACCGGTTCGACCTGGTTCTGCTCGCCGGACATCGTGCGCGTCTCATCTCCCAGGGCGCTCCGATCACTGTCGACCGCGATAACGACAAGAACCCCGTTGTCGCGCTGCGTGAAATCGCTGACGAGACACTTTCGCCCGACGACCTCAAGGAAGACCTGATTCACTCCCTGCAGCGTCACGTCGAGGTGGACGAGCCGGAAGCCGAACAGACGCAGAGCGCCGCTTCCGAGGACGATGTCGGCGCAGAGACCGCAGACCGCCCCGACCAGCCCGAAGCCATCCCCTTCGACCAGATGTCGGAGGAAGAGCTGCGCGCCGGGATCGAGGGTCTGGTTCCGCCGGAAAAGGGCGACGACTACTGATTGCCCGTGATGCGGGGTCCATGCGCCCCGCACCGCATTTCCCTTTCCTGTCAGAACGGGCCGCGCCTGACCCGTATTTCGCCCGACCGGGCCTGGTCTTTCAGCCATGATGCGGCAATACGAACTTGTTGAGCGGGTACAGAAATACAAGCCTGACGCCGACATAGCACTGCTCAACAAAGCCTATGTCTACGCCATGCAGAAGCATGGCCGACAGAGGCGCGCGAGCGGCGACCCCTACATCTCGCATCCGCTGGAAGTCGCGGCGATCCTGACCGAGCTGCATATGGACGAGTCCACGATCGCGGTCGCGCTTTTGCATGACACGATCGAGGACACGTCGGCGACGAGGGCCGAGATCGACGCGTTTTTCGGCGACGAGATCGGCGCGCTGGTCGAGGGGCTGACCAAGATCAAGCGGCTCGACCTCGTCTCCCGCAAGGCCCAGCAGGCGGAGAACCTGCGCAAGCTGCTCCTGTCCGTTGCCGATGACGTGCGCGTGTTGCTGGTCAAGCTTGCCGACCGGCTGCACAATATGCGCACGCTCTATTACATGCGCCCGGACAAGCGCCGGCGTATTTCCGAGGAAACGATGGAAATCTATGCGCCGCTCGCCGGCCGCATGGGCATGCAGGACATGCGCGAGGAACTGGAGGACCTTTCCTTCCAGTATATCAATCCGGATGCCTACCAGACCATCAAGGGCAAGCTGCAGGACCTCTCCGGCCAGAACGAGGCCCTGGTCAAGAGCATCGAGGACGAACTGAAGGCGCTTCTGCAGAAGAACGGACTGGAGGACGTCAAGGTCAAGGGCCGGCAGAAGAAGCCTTTTTCGATATTCAACAAGATGCAGTCGAAATCGCTCTCCTTCGAGCAGATGTCGGACCTCTACGGATTCCGCATCATTGTCGACGAGGTGGAGACCTGCTACCGGGCGCTCGGCCTCGTGCACACCACCTGGCGGATGGTGCCGGAGCGGTTCAAGGACTATATCTCCAACCCCAAGCAGAACGGCTACCAGTCCCTGCATACGACCATCGTCGGGCCGATGCGCCAGCGCATCGAACTGCAGATCCGCACCAAGCACATGCACGAGATCGCCGAATACGGTATTGCCGCGCATTCGCTCTACAAGGACGGCAAGACCGTCAAGGGGCAGGTCGGGGACGAGGAGACCAGCGTCTTCTCATGGTTCCGCAAGACGATCGAGGCGTTGGCGGAGGGCGACAGTCCGGAGGAATTCCTCGAGCATACCAAGCTGGAACTCTTCCAGGATCAGGTGTTCTGCTTCACGCCGAAGGGCAAGCTGATCGCCCTGCCGAAGGACGCGACGCCGATCGACTTTGCCTATGCGGTGCACACCAATGTGGGCGACACCTGCGTGGGCGCCAAGGTGAACGGACGGATGATGCCGCTCGTCACCAGGCTCAACAATGGCGACGAGGTCGAGATCATCCGCTCGGGTGTTCAGGTTCCCCCGCCCGCCTGGGAAGGCATCGTGGTCACCGGCAAGGCGCGCGCGGCCATTCGCCGCGCCACGCGGGCGGCAATCCGCAAACAGTACAGCGGCCTCGGCTACCGCATCCTGGAGCGCACCTTCGCCCGCTCCGGAAAGACCTTTTCGCGCGAGGTGCTGTCGACCGTGCTGCATCGTCTCGGGCAGAGCGATGTCGAGGACGTGATCGCCGCGGTTGGCCGCAACGAAATGTCGTCGAGCGATGTGCTGCGCGCTGTCTTTCCCGATCACAAGGATGAGCGCGTCACCATCAAGCCGAGCATCGAGGAGGGTTGGGTCAACCTGCCGAAGGGCGAGGGCATGGCCTTCAAGCTTCCCGAACCTGCAGACGGCGGCGAGGCCGGGGCAGGCTTTCCACTGCGCGGTCTGGATGCCGGGGCAACCGTGCGCTTCGCGCCGTCGGGCGCCGTGCCGGGGGACCGGATCGTCGGCATTGCGGGCGATGACGGCAGCATCACCGTCTACCCGATCCAGTCCCCGGACCTGCAGCATTTCGACGATGAGCCCGATCGCTGGATCGACATCCGCTGGGACATCGATTCCACCAATGACAAGCGCTTCCGCGCCCGCGTCGGCATCAGCGTCCTGAACGAGCCGGGCACGCTCGCCCGTATCACGGAGACGATCGCGACGCTCGGCGTCAATATCCGCGCGATCCAGATGAAGGTCGTCGCCGAGGATTTCGCCGAGGTGACGATGGATATGGAAGTCTGGGACCTGCGCCAGTTGACGCAGACATTGAACCAGCTCAAGGCGCTCGATTGCGTTGCAACGGTAAACCGTCTTTTCGAATAGCGCGGCAACCGCGAAAATATGGAACTTTCCACGATTTCGCCGCGTCTTTCTGTTAACGCTTGTTGTGTCTCTCGGACATAGCGAACGAGGAAAGGAAGGTATGAGATGCTGGATCGTCTGACGCGCTTCTTCAAGCGCTTTACCAGTCCCAAGGTCACCGACAAGGAGGTCGACGGCGTGAAGCATGTGATCGACAATATCGACCACAGCTTCGACCCCAACCGGCCGACGCCGCAACACCGTTCCGGCGAACAGAAGGAAAATTGACCGGCCGGTCCCCGACAGGCGACATCTGGCGTGTGAAGCCGGCGGACAGATATGCGCTTGATTGCGCCTTGTCTCGGCCCCGCCGTCGCCGTGCCCGGCGATCGGTGTTGCAGCGGGCGAAGAAACCGTCTACGCCCTTGCAATCCCCCCGCCAGATGTCAAAAGTAGGCGATGCTTTTTAAGAGACGTTCCCAGGCAAACTATTGGCAACGGTTTCGCGCCGCGATCTGGCCCAGGAAGGGCTTCTGGCGCGTGCCGGTCTATCTTTATCACCGCACAGTGCGGCTGAGGGCGACGCCGCATGCGATTGCCATGGGCATTGCGGCCGGCGTCGCCGTCTCATGGACGCCTTTCATCGGCGGTCATTTTCTCTCGGCCTTTCTGCTGGCCTTCCTCTTCGGCGGCAATTACGCAGCGGCGGCCCTCGGCACGGCTTTTGGCAATCCGCTCACCTTTCCCTTCATCTGGCTCTCCACCTGGCGGTTCGGCAGCGCGCTGCTCGGGCGTGATGTCGGCGGACGCGATCATATCGACCTTGTCGACATGGTCCATCGCTTCGAGCTCTCCGATCTCTGGCGCCCCCTGCTGGAGCCGATGGTCGTCGGCGCGGTGCTGCCGGCGCTCTTGAGCGGCGCCTTGTTCTACGGGCTGACCTATTTTGCCGTGCAGTCCTTCCAGCAGCGACGCCAGGCCATGCTCGAGGCGCGCGGCAACAAGCCGCAGGAAAACCGGGCCGCCGAGGGCAGCAAGAGCTGATCCGATGCGGAGAACAAGACGATGATCCTCGGAATGGGCAGTGATCTCATCGATATCAGGCGGATCGAGAAATCGATCGAGCGCCACGGCGATCGCTTCACCGCGCGCTGTTTCACGCAGATCGAGCAGCAACGGTCTGACGCGCGCCGCAATCGCGCCGCATCCTACGCCAAGCGCTTCGCCGCCAAGGAGGCCTGCGCCAAGGCGCTCGGCACGGGTATCGCCCGCGGCGTGTTCTGGCGGGAGATGGGCGTGGTCAATCTTGACGGCGGAAAGCCGACCATGGAACTGACCGGCCGGGCCGCCGAGCACCTTGCCGGGTTGACGCCGGATGGGATGACGGCGCGCATCCACCTGACGATCACCGATGACTACCCGCTCGCCCAGGCCTTCGTCATCATCGAAGCTGTGTAGAGGCGGCAATTTCGTTTAAAAACATTGCCCGTGCCGCATGGAGGGGCTAAAGCTCAGGCAAACGGACTACCTGGGTGTAAGAAGGAAACAAAGCGTGGCCGAAGAAGAAGAAAAAAAGGAGAGCTCGCTCTGGAGCAATGTCAAAGTCATTGTTCAGGCGCTGCTTCTCGCTCTTGTCATCAAGACATTTTTGTTTCAGCCCTTCACCATTCCTTCCGGTTCGATGATGCCGACGCTGCTGGTGGGCGACTATCTGTTCGTCAACAAGTTCTCCTACGGCTATTCGCGCTATTCTCTGCCGTTCTCGCCCAACCTTTTCGAGGGCCGCATTTTCGGCTCCGATCCCGATCGCGGCGACGTTGTGGTGTTTCGCTATCCGCCGAATCCGAGTGTCGACTACATCAAGCGCGTGATCGGTCTTCCAGGCGACCGGGTGCAGGTGCAGAACGGCATTCTCTACCTGAACGGCGAGCCGGTTCCGCGTACCGCTGACGGCACCTTCACCTCCGACTATCGCCGGGATCCGGGCCGCGACATTCCGGTCTTCCGCGAGACCCTTCCCGATGGCGTGAGCTATGACACGCTTGACGAGATCCGCAATTCGCCCGGCGACAACACCCGCGAATTCATCGTGCCCGAGGGGCACTACTTCATGATGGGCGACAACCGCGACAATTCGCTCGACAGCCGTTTCGATGTCGGCTTCGTGCCGGCGGAGAACCTGATCGGCCGCGCCAGCCTGATTTTCTTCTCGCTCGGCAACGACACGTCCTTCGCTGAAATCTGGAAGTGGCCGTTCAACATGCGCTGGGATCGCCTGTTTAAGGTCATCGGTGGCTGAATGGCGGCACGGGACGCAAGAGAGGAAGACGTCGATGCGCTGGCGAGTCTGATCGGCTTCGCGTTTGCCGATCGCGAGCGCATCGCGCGGGCGCTGACCCATTCGAGCGCGCGCAACGGCAAGGACGGCAATTACGAGCGGCTGGAGTTTCTCGGCGACCGCGTGCTGGGGCTGGTGATTGCGGAGAACCTGTTCAAGCTTTTTCCGACGGCGAGCGAGGGCGAGCTTTCCGTGCGCCTCAACCAGTTGGTGAGTGCGGAGGCCTGCGCCCGGGTCGCCGACGATCTCGGCCTGCACCGCTTCATCAAGACCGGCCAGGACGTGAAGAAGCTGACGGGCAAACGCGTTCTCTCCATCCGCGCCGACGTGGTCGAGAGCGTGATCGCGGCGATCTACCTGGAAGGCGGACTGGAGCCGGCGCGCCGCTTCATCGAGACGCACTGGAAGCCGCTCTTTGCCGATGGCGTCAAACTGCGACGCGACGCCAAGACGGAACTGCAGGAATGGGCGCATGCCAAACACGGCGAAACACCGGCCTATCACGTCGAGGACAGGTCGGGGCCGGATCATGAACCGCGGTTTACTGTCAAGGTCACTGTAAAGGGCGTCGCGCCGGAGGTCGGCGTTGACCGCTCCAAGCGCGCGGCCGAGCAGGTTGCCGCTACAAAGCTCCTGGAGCGCGAAGGCGTCTGGACAGCCGGGAGCTGATGCTTCTCGCATTCATGAGTGCGTTTAGTTTGGCGTAGTAATTTACTGAATTCAAAATGTTTTATCGTCTTTCGCTTTCTGGCGTGAGCCGCAGGAGAAACAAATGACAGACGAAGAAACTGGTGCAGAGATAGCCGCGACCCGCTCCGGCTTCGTCGCGCTGATAGGCCCGACCAATGCCGGCAAATCGACATTGGTCAACCGGCTCGTCGGCGCCAAGGTCTCGATCGTCAGCCATAAGGTGCAGACCACGCGCGCCACGCTGCGCGGCATCGCCATTCATGACAATGCCCAGATCGTGTTCATGGATACGCCCGGCATCTTCAAGCCGCGCCGCAGGCTGGACCGCGCCATGGTGCTGGCGGCCTGGAGCGGCGCGCGCGATGCCGATCTCATCATGATGCTGATCGATGCCGAGCGCGGGCTTAAGGGCGACGCGGAAGCCATTCTCGAAGGTCTGAAAGAGGTCCGCCAGCCGAAGATCCTGGTGCTCAACAAGATCGACCGCGTGCGTCATGAAGACCTGCTGAAGCTTGCGGCGGCCGCCAACGAGGCGATCGGCTTCGAGCAGACCTTCATGATCTCGGCCACCAATGGCTCGGGCTGTGACGACCTGATGGACTATCTGGCGAAGGCCCTGCCGGAGGGCCCGTGGTACTATCCCGAGGATCAGATCTCCGATCTGCCGATGCGCCAGCTTGCCGCCGAAATCACCCGCGAAAAACTGTTCCTTAGGCTTCACCAGGAACTGCCTTACTCTGCCCATGTCGAAACCGAGAAGTGGGAGGAGCGCAAGGACGGTTCGGTGCGCATCGAGCAGGTGGTCTATCTGGAACGCCACAGCCAGAAGAAGATCGCGCTTGGCAAGGGCGGCGAGGCGATCAAGTCGATTTCCATGGCCGCCCGCAAGGAGCTGTCCGAGATCCTCGAACAGAAGGTCCACCTGTTCCTGTTCGTCAAGGTGCGCGAGAACTGGGGCGACGATCCTGAGCGCTACCGCGAGATGGGGCTCGACTATTCGCAGTGAAAGCCGGGCGGTGTAAGCAATGGAGTGGCAGGACGAAGGCATTGTTCTGGGCGTGCGCCGCCACGGCGAGACCAGCGCCATTGCCGAGGTGATGACGCTTGCCCATGGCCGGCATCTGGGGCTGGTGCGCGGCGGACGCTCGCGCGCCATGCGGCCGGTTCTGCAACCCGGTAACCGGGTCTCGCTCATCTGGCGGGCCAGGCTTTCCGAGCATCTCGGCGAGTTCCGGGTGGAGCCGCTCAGCCAGCGTGCTGGGCTCCTGATGCAGTCGGCAACCGCGCTGCACGGCATGCGGGCCATGGCGGCGCTGCTGCGCCTGCTTCCGGAACGCGATCCGCACCGGCACCTGTGCGAGGCCGTCGAGGTGATCATCGCCCATCTCGATGACCCGGCATCGGCGGGCGAGCTTTTCGTTCGCTTCGAACTGGCGCTTCTGAACGAACTCGGTTTCGGGCTTGATCTGGCGCGCTGCGCCGCCAACGGTTCCGTGGTCGATCTTGTCTATGTGTCGCCGAAATCGGGCAGGGCGGTGTCGCGGGATGCCGGCGCGCCCTATGCCGACCGGATGCTGGCGCTTCCGGATTTTCTGAGGACCGATCTCAACGCGGCCGCCGATCCGAATGGTCTTTCCGCTGGCTTTCGCTTGACCGGTTTCTTTCTCGATCGTCACGTCTACGAGCCGCGCGGGATCAAGCCGGACGGCGCCCGCGACAGTTTCATTGCGGCAACGCTGAAGGCGCTGGAGAGACAGGAAACGACCTGAACTTCAGCCCCGCCGCCTCAGCGGCCAGCGCTCGTCCCGCGTTCCGGAGACTTTCACCGCGTCGCCGACCCGCAGCAGACCTTCGCCGCGCGGCACGGCGTTCCAGCCGAACAGCGGACCGGGCACCCGCCTGTCCGCCGACATGCGGATGCGCCCCATCGCCGGTAGCGGATTGGCGCCGTCGCGCGATCCGGTCGCCTGGTCCTGCGTGGTCATGATACAGCGGGCGCAGGGTTTGACGAAGTCGAACCGGATTCCGGCAATCTCGATACCGGTCCAGCCGTCCTCCGCCCAGGGTTCCGCGCAGTCGAGCACGATATTCGGCCGGAACCGCTCCATGCCGACCGTTTCGGCCCCGTGGGCCCTAAGATCGGCATTGAGCGCGGCGAGCGAACCCGTTGTGGTCACCAGAAGCTGGAAGCCGTCGGCGAAGGACACCGGCGTGTCCGTTTCAACCCAGTCGCGACTTGCGACGCGGCGGGCAGAATCGTCAAAGAAGGCAAGGCGAACCGGGCGATCGAGCCATTCCGAGAGCGTCTCATCGACGTCTTTCGAGGCGGTTGCGGCATTGACCGTGTCTCTCCACACTGTGACATCAAGCCTGTCGGCATGGCGCGGAGCAGCAAAAATCGGTTTTGAACCGTCCATCGCGAGCACCAGCCCGTCGTCCTGACGGACAGCGGAAAGCCGGGCCAGCGCCGGCATGTCGCGCTGGGTAATGAACCGACCGGCCGCGTCCGTGATCACCGCGGTCCTGTCGCCGACAAGTCCCGAAGGGCCGCACTGGCTTTCCTCAAGCGCGATCCCGCGCGCGCTTTTCAGCGGGTAGATGTTGAGGGCGGCAATCTTCATGACAGGCTCCGGCGTAAAGGATCAAAAAAGAAGCCGGCGCGAGGCCGGCAACTTTGTTCCTGATCCTAGCTCTTCTCCGCCGGTTTGTCTCCGGCCTCGTCCCCTTTTTCGAGGAGCTGTTCGTCGCCGTCCAGAGTCGACAGCGTGACCTGCGGGAAGGGAATGGAAATGCCGGCCTCGTCGAAGGCGAGCTTGGCATCGCGGGTCATGATATGCGTCGTCTTCCACCACACGGGGCCCGGTGCCCAGTAGCGCATCGCGACGACAACGGCGCTGTCGCCGAGCTCCTTGACGAAGGCGTAGGGCTCGGGATCGGCGAGAACGTTCTCATTGTTCCGGGCGAGATCGAGCAGGATCTCGATCGCCTTCTTCAGGTCATCGTCATAGCCGATACCGATGGCAAGCTCGTGCATGCGCTGGGTGACGCGCGAATAATTGGTGATCGAGACGTTCCAGAGCGTCGAGTTCGGGGCCAGGCGGAAGAGGCCGTCAAACGTCTTCAGTTCGGTGGCGAAAAGACCGACTTCCTGCACCGTGCCGTCGATCGAGCCGGTGCTGATATATTCGCCGACGCGGAAGGGGCGCAACACGAGAAGCATGATGCCCGCCGCGATATTCTGCAGCGTTCCCTGCAGGGCGAGACCGATGGCCAGGCCGGCGGCGCCGAGAGCGGCAAGGATGGAGGCCGTCTGCACGCCGAACTGGCCGAGCACCATGATGATGACGATGGTCAGTATGCCGTAGCGCGCTATGTTGCCGAAGAAACCGGCAAGCGTGCGGTCGACATTCTCGAATTTGAGGAATGCGTTCTTGATCGATCGCTGCACCAGCGCGGCCACGATCCATCCGACGATCAGCAGGATGACGGCGCCCAGAACCGAAAATGTGTAGGTGATGACCAGCGCCCACATGGCGTTGGCGAAATCGCCAGACGCCTTGAACATGTCGCCGACCTGTTGCTCTATACCATCCATTGAAAATGCCTTGTCTTGGGAAGTTCGAGTTGAGTTATTGCCTAGCTAGGGCGTTTTCAGCGTAAGTCCATGCTACGAAAACTCGCGCATCGCTGCAACTTCGCCACCGTCATCGAAAAGCCGCTGCGGTTCCAGCACGAAGGGCAGGTTCAGCTGGCAGTCGCGCCCGCGCCCGATCGCGCTGACCGCTTCGGCAAGGCGCCCCTTCCGATCGAGCGCCTCGTCGCCAAGGGCAATGAGACGCGCATTCGGCGTGGCAAAGGGCGATGCCGCCCTCAGCGCCTTTGCCAGCGCAAGATCATCGAGCAGAGGCGCGCGCGCCAGCGCCGCGATCAGCGCTGCGGCCGGAGAGCGGGATACGCCCATCCAGCAGTGGACAAGCAGGGGACCATCGGAGACCCGTGCAAAGCGGATGATCTCTTCGACGTGAGAAGCCTCCGGCGCAACCAGCTTGCCGCTGCCGGCAAAGGCGATATCGTTCATCCGCAACGTCAGGTGCCGGGCCGGATCGATCACCCCAGGCCGAGAAAAGTCATGGCCGTTCGCCATCAGCGACAGCATGGACCGGCACTTGTGACGGGCAGCCATCTCGCCGATGCGCGCCAGCGGGCTGACGACGATGGCTGAACTCATCCGACGCTCCCCTTCGCCGTCGCCTCCCGGCTGGCGCGCTCGGCCTCGATCTCGGAGAACCGGGCCAAGAACCGCGTCTGGGCGTCGGTTGTCGCCATCGGCTCGATCGCGAGCATCTCGATCGACACCCCGTTGGGCTCGCCGAAAAAGCGCTTTGCCTCGGCACGCGAAAAGCCGGCAAGGGTGATCGCCTCGAAATAGGCGGCGATGCGGTCGGCAGCCTTGATTCGCGCCTTCAGCGTGCGCGAGGGATGCGGCGGCAGGCCGAAGCGCAGGTGAACGGCCGATTCCAGCCGCTTCTCGACACTCTTGTATCCGCCGCCGACGACTGCCTTGAACGGAGAGATCATGTCGCCGATCACATATTCGGGCGCATCGTGCAGAAGCGCCATCTGGCAGTCTTCGGGGCTTGCCTTGTGGCAATGGACGAAGATCGTCTCGACAACAAGGCTGTGCTGGGCAACGGAATAGGCGTGGGCGCCGACCGTCTGGCCGTTCCAGCGGGCAACGCGGGCCAGCCCGTGGGCGATGTCGGAGATCTCGACATCAAGCGGGGAGGGATCGAGCAGGTCCAGCCGGCGGCCGGAAAGCATGCGCTGCCAGGCTCGGGCATCAGTCTTGGCCATGGTTACTCGGGCTCCGCGCCGGTCGGCTCGAGCGATACGCCGCTCCAGGCATAGGGCGTGACGCTGACCGGTAAGCCGCCGACGCTGACATCGCCGGCGGCCGCCGCGATCCGGTCGATGCGCACGATCGCCATGGCGGCATGTCCGCTGACCGAACCGAGGCTGCCGGCATACTTGCCGCCGGCCTCGACAGTGCCCTGATCCGTGTTGAAGGGTTCGGAGGCCTCCAGCCGCACCAGCCTTCGCCGCGCCGTGCCGCGATGCTGCATGCGCGAGACCACTTCCTGGCCGACATAGCAGCCCTTGCGGAAGTTGAGACCGCCATTCCTGTCGAACAGCACGTCATGGGGAAAGGCGTCTTCGGCGGCGAAATCCGCGTGCATCTCCGCCGCGCCGGCTTCGATCCGTAAGGCAGTATAAGTCTCGGGGTCATCCGCTGCGCCGTCCAGTCGATCGGGCAGGCGGAAGAGCGCGACATCGGAGAGCGAAAAGCGCCTGTCCGCAACAGCGCTGTCCGGAATAGTGTCCTCGCCGACGATCGCCGTGACGCCGTCATGAGCCGGCGTGCCGATCGTCACCTTGGCGCGTAGCTTGTAAAGCATCAGCCGCTTGGCGAGCGCGGCCTGGTCCCCGGCATGGGTCTCGATCAGAAAACCCGCCGGACCGCGCGAAATCAGGAAATCGAACATGATCTTGCCCTGTGGCGTCAACAGCGCGCCGGGCCAGGCCTCGCCGGGGGCAAGCCCATCGATGTTGGTGGTGATCAGGTTCTGCAGAAACGCTTCGGCGTCTTCGCCCTCAAGCGTGATGAAGGCTCTGTCCGGAAGATGGATCAATGCCATTGTCGTCCCTTTCATGCGCGGCGCGGATCGAATCGCGATCCGATTTGTCACGCGCGAAGCGGCATTCGTCAATGCGGGGAGGAGGGCGGCTCGGCAGCCAGGCCGGGATTACTGAAGGATGCGATCGGGCGAGAACTCACCGGCCAGCATGCGCTCGCGCAGCGATTCCAGCATCGCCTCCGCGCCTTCCTCGCCGATCATGCGGACGGTTTCACGCATGGCGAGCGCCAGCGCCGCATCGGCGATGATCTCGGGTTCGATGCCGTCGGCAACGCCGTCGGCCCAAGCTTCGTTCTGGTATTCGAGAGCCGCCTGCATCTTTTCGCGCACGATCATGTCGTCGATTTCATTGGCATTCGGCTTCATCTCTGTTCCTTGCTGGCTTCTCGTTCTTGGTCGTTCGGTCACTACCGTATCAACATTTTGGTCGTTCTGTCAGCGGCGCTGCCATAAAAAGTGAACAGCCGGTTAACGCGACGGCATCGCCGCGATTGTTCCCGCGTTGCTGTGACGCCCGCGCCACAGTTCAATCCGGCGATGCGAGCCTTTCGGCGCATTCGAGCACGCTGGTCGGCACGTTCAGGACGCGGATTTCCTCAAGCGCGTACCAGCCGAGGTCATCGGCATCGTCGGCAGCGGCCGCGACGGCTGCCCCATCGACATCCGCGAGAAAGACGCTCAGCCGGTAGAAGCTCGTGATGCGCCCATCGTCGTCGCGGTCGATCAGGTCGTAGACGGCATATCTTCGGGCGGACGCGGCAATAAGCCCCGTTTCCTCGGCCAGTTCGCGGATTGCGGCCTGTTCGGCCGTCTCGCCTTCCTCTGCCTTGCCGCCGGGAAAGGCATACATCGCCTGCGCCGGCGGATTGGCCCTGCGCACGAGCAGGAATTTCTCGCCGCGTCTGACGATCACGGAGGAGGCGGGTTTGGGTGAAACGGTCATGATAGTCCTTCCGGCATGCGTTGACGGACCTTGTCTTCCGCCGCGCAAGATGAAATCTATTCAGAATGTGCGGACGTTTCGGATTGATAACAAGCCCAGAGGCGACAGCGGAAGCCTTCGATCTGACCGGGATCGACCCGTTTCCGCCACGCTACAATATCGCCCCCTCGCAACCGATCCTGATGGTTGTCAACGCCTCGGAACTGACCGGCGGCGGTCAAGGACGGACGGCGCTTCTGGTGCGCTGGGGGCTTATTCCGGCCTGGGTGAAGGATGGCCGGGACTTCCCGCTTCTTTTCAATGCGCGCGCGGAAAGCGCTGCGGAAAAGCCGGCCTTTCGCGGCGCCCTGCGCCATTTCCGCACGCTGGTGCCGGCAAGCGGCTTCTTCGAGTGGCGCAAGGCGGGCGGCAAGGGCACGGCCCAGCCCTACTGGATCCGCCCGCGCCATGGCGGACTCATCGCCTTCGCCGGCCTGATGTCGCCCTGGCAGGGCGCGGACGGCACGGAGCTTGATACCGGCACGATCCTGACCACGCAGGCAAGCGGCGTGGTGGCGAAACTGCACGACCGCTCGCCGGTGATCATCATGCCGGAGGATTTCGAACGCTGGCTTGATTGCCGCGATCTCGAGCCGCGCCATGTGGCCGACCTGATGAAGCCGGCGCCGGATGACTTCTTCGAGGCCTTTCCAGTTTCAAAGGCTGTCAGCAATGCCCGCAATCTGGGCGCGGATCTGATCGAGCCCATCGGACCCGCGCTTCTGCCGGACGCGCCGGAGCCGCGGTCCGGCGAACAGATGGACCTCTTCTGAGGCGCCCGCATCCGGAAGGTCGGGTCAGATATCGAGATCGAGCCGGTTCTTGCGCGGGTGGTCCGGATCGTCCTCGTCATCGTCATCGCCGTCCTCCTCCATCACCAGCGTGCCGTATTTCGAGTGCCAGGCGCGGGCGCCGAGCGGCAGGGCCGCAAGGTAGAGCGCGGAGCCGGCAATCATCATATGCCAGGTATAGGCCACGAGAAGCGCGACCGAGAGAACGGCCAGCAGCATCATCGGCAGCGCGAATTCGCGACGGACATTGAGGCCGAGGCTCTTGCCCGACCAGACAGGCAGGCGGCTGATCAGGAGGAAGCCGATGAGCACCGTATAGAGCGACGCGGCAAGCGCGATGCCGCGGCTCGGCTCCATGCCGAGAAAGCCGAGATAGACCGGCAGAAGCACGATGATCGCGCCCGCAGGCGCAGGCACGCCGACGAAATACTCGCCCTGCCAGCTGGCCTTGCGCTTGCGGTCGGCCATCACGTTGAAGCGCGCAAGGCGCAGCGCGGCGGCAATCGCATAGAGCAGCGCGGCGATCCAGCCCGGCGTTCCGGCATTGTCAAGCAGATAGATATAGGAGACCAGCGCCGGAGCGATGCCGAAATTGACGATGTCGGCAAGCGAATCCATCTGCTCGCCGAATTTCGAAGATGCTTTCAGAAGCCGCGCCAGCCGGCCGTCGATGCCGTCGAGAAAGGCTGCGATCAGCAGCATCATCACGGCTTCGGGGAACTTCCCCTCGATCGCCTGCCTGATGCCGGAAAGTCCGGCACAGATGGCAAGGACGGTGACGAGATTGGGGAGGATCAGGCGCAGCGGAATTTCGCGCAGACGCGGACCCCGGCCGGACAGGTCCGAGCCGGATGTCTTCCGCGTCGCGAGGGGGCCGTCGGTCTCATTCCGACTCATCAGATCCGCCGTCCGGCCACAGGCAGTTCAAAGTCACCGAAAACGGCGAGAACCGTTTCGCCCGCGGTCGCCGTCTGACCGACCGCGACGCGCGGCGTGGCGCCGGCGGGAAGGTAAACGTCAAGCCTGGAGCCGAAACGGATGAGGCCGAAACGCTCGCCGGCGTCGACCACATCGCCGTTTTCGACGAAGCAGACGATGCGGCGGGCGACGAGACCGGCGATCTGGACGACGCCGATGGACCCATGGGCCGTTTCCAGCACCACGCCGTTGCGCTCATTGTCCTCGCTCGCCTTGTCGAGTTCGGCATTGAGGAACTTGCCCGGGCGATAGTGAATGCCGCGCACCGTGCCGGCCATGGGGGCGCGGTTCACATGGCAGTTGAACACGTTCATGAACACGCAGATCCTGAGCATCGGCTCGCTTCCGAGACCCATTTCCTGCGGCGGGATCTCCTCGCTGACGGAGGAGACGAGACCGTCGGCAGGGCTGATCACGATGTCGTCATCCTGCGGCACGACGCGCTCGGGATCGCGGAAGAAATAGGCGCACCAGAGCGTGGCGAACAGACCGATCCAGAACAGCGGATCGGCGATCCAGCCGAGAATGAGCGTCGCGACGAGAAAGATCGCGATGAAGGGGTAACCCTCCTTGTGGATGGGTACGATCGCCTTCCTGATCGAATCGAAAACGGTCATCTTAATCCTTGGCTCCGGGGCGCTGTTTTGCGCCGTTCCTGTGGTTGACGCGCGGGAAGCTTACAGGTTCCCCCGTGTCTTGAAAATGGTTCTCCGCGACGGCGGGCGCGGGCGGTCAATTGGCCGGATCGAGCCGCATGATCACGCCCATATCGTCGCTTTCCCGCACTTCGCGCAGGTGTTCCTCGGCAAGCGTCGCTTCCCGCTGGCGTTCCCACATCTGCGCATAAAGGCCGTTCATGGCGATCAGGTCGTCATGGGTGCCGCGCTCGGCGATCTCGCCGCGCTTCAGAACGATGATCTCGTCGGCGCCGATGACGGTGGAAAGCCGGTGGGCGATGACGAGCGTCGTGCGGTTCTTCGAGACGACATCGAGAGCGGCCTGGATTTCGCGCTCCGTATGGGTATCGAGCGCCGAGGTCGCCTCGTCGAGCACGAGGATCGGCGGGGCCTTGAGGATCGTGCGGGCGATGGCGACGCGCTGCTTCTCGCCGCCCGAAAGCTTCAGCCCCCGCTCGCCGACCTGGGTGTCGAAACCTTCCGGCAGTTGCCGGATGAAATCGCCCACCTGGGCAAGTTCGGCCGCCGCATTCACTTCCTCGTCGGTCGCCGACGTCCGGCCGTAGCGGATATTGTAGGCGATCGTGTCGTTGAACAGCACGGTGTCCTGGGGCACCATGCCTATCGCTTCCCTGAGCGAATGCTGGCGCACCTCGCGCAGGTCCTGCCCGTCGATCGTGATCGCGCCCTCGTTGACGTCGTAGAAGCGGAACAGAAGCCGGGAAATCGTTGATTTGCCCGCGCCTGTCGGCCCGACGATCGCCACCGTCTTGCCGGCCGGCACCTCGAAGGAGACGCCCTTGAGGATCGGTCGCGCAGGATCATAGGCGAAGTGCACATCCTTGAAGGCGATCGCGCCCTGGCGGATCTGCAAGTCCTCGGCATCGGGCTTGTCGGTGATTTCCGGGTCGACCTCGAGGATATGGAACATCTCCTCGATATCGGTCAGTCCCTGGCGGATTTCGCGGTAGACCGAGCCGATGAAGTTGAGCGGTATGGCCAGCTGGATCAGCATCGCATTGACGAAGACAAAGTCGCCGATCGTCTGCGTGCCGTTCTTCACCGCGATTGCCGAAAGAACCATCATCACCGTCATGCCGGCGCCGAAGATGACGCCCTGGCCGAAGTTCAGCCAGCCGAGCGAGGTCCAGATGCGGGTCGCCGCCGTTTCGTAACGGGCCATGGAGGCGTCATAGCGGCTGGCTTCCATGTCCTCATTGCCGAAATATTTGACGGTTTCATAATTCAGGAGCGAGTCGATTGCCTTGGTGTTGGCGTCGGTGTCGCTGTCGTTCATCTGCCGGCGGATGGCGATGCGCCAGTCGCTGGCCTTGATGGTGAACCAGACATAGAGCACGACGGTAACGGCGGTGATCGCCAGATAGTCGAAGCCGTAGCCCCACCAGAAGATGATCGCGACCAGGACGAATTCCAGCACGGTCGGCAGCGTGGCAAGGATGGTGAACCGGACGATGGTTTCGATGCCCTTGGTGCCGCGCTCGATGATACGCGAAAGTCCACCGGTCTTGCGCGACAGGTGGAAGCGCAGCGCCAGCCTGTGCATGTGCACGAAGACGCGGTGGGCGAGCTGGCGCACGGCATATTGGCCGACGCTGGCAAAGAGCGCGTCGCGCAGCTGGTTGAAGCCGAGCTGGCCGATGCGGGCGAGGTTGTAGAACAGCACCAGCGTGATCGCGCCGAACAGGAAGGCCGGCAGGATGGTGTTGATCTCCAGTTCGCCGGTCAGCGCATTGGTCGCCCATTTGAAGGAGTAGGGGACCATGAGCAGGATCAGCTTGGCGATCACCAGGGCGATCGTCGCATAGACGACGCGGCGTTTCAGGTCCGGGCGGGTGGACGGCCAGATATAGGGCCAGAGATTGATGATGGTCTGAAGCGGATTGGCTGAATCCGCTGAAACGGTTTTCTGGCGGTCTGCCATGTTAATCCCCCGGCTCAAGGCGGGTTTGCCGAGCCAAAACAAATAAGGTTCAAAGACGGGAAAACGACGCACAGGGCGTCGTTTTGTCATGCGAGATAGGGTCGTCTGCGACCGATTGCAATGCCGGCACGGCGTGTTTGCCGCAATTGCGCCTTATTGATCGGCCGGCGGAAGCTGGTATTCCGGGCCCACCGGCATGCCTTCCAGCAGGCGGCGGTGGATGGTTTCCGCCTCGCTGTCCGGCAGTGGCTCGACGGGCACGGAGAACACCTGTCCGGGAAGAATGAGGTCCGGATTGACGATCTGGGTTTCGTTGGCGAGGTAAATCGTGGTGTAGCGGACGCCGCGACCGTAGACCCGGCGCGAGATCCGCCACAGATTGTCGCCGCGGCGAATGATGACGGCATTGTCGCTGCCCTGAAGCTGCGGCTGGACGAAGGTCCGGGTGCCGTCGGTCTGCTCGGCGCTGGTGCCGTCGGCATTGGTCGAGATCGCGGCAATCTGGTTGCCGGGCGGCCGGTCGAAGGGCACCACGGCGCGGGCGACCACCCGGTTGTCGGCATCGAGCATGTCGACGCGGATGGTGTGGAGCCCGACGGAAACATCGGTCTTCGCCTCGAGCACGTAATTGCCCTCGACATTGACCGAGCCCTCGGCCACGAGCGCATCGTCGACATAGCCGCGAATGGTCGCGCCGATCTCGCCTTCGCCGGCGACGAACAGCGTGTCGTCCTCGATCTCCACCGCCTTGATGCTGACGGTGACGGCGACGGGCTTCTGGTCGGATAGGGGTTCCTGCGCCGCCGTGACCGCCTCGGCCGTGTCGCGGTCGCCGCCGCGCGTCTCGACGTTGACGGCGGGAAGGTTGGTTTCCGTGTCGCGGTCGCCGGACGTCTCGCCGGTGAGCATGTCGCGATCCTGACCATTGTCCGGCGCGCCGGCCTTTTGATCGTTTCCGTCGGTCTCGCGGGTCGCTACGACAGTATTCTCGGGCGTTGTTGTCGTCTGCAGTTCCGGCGCGGAAATGATTTCCGAGGCCTTGCCGGGCTCGGTGATCAACGCAAGAAGCTCGCCATTATTGCCGTCGGGTATGGAAACCGTAGCCGTTTGCTCGGAGCGCACCGTCCGTCCGTCCGGCATGGTGACGCTCAGATAGAGCAGATGATCGCCGGGTGAAAGCGGGGTCTCGACGATGGCGACGAAATCGCCGGATTCGGTGACATCGGAGGAGGCGAGGACGTTTTCCTCCTCCTTTACGTCCAGAACACCGAGCGGCTCGGCGCCGCCGGCGATCACGGCGGTGCCATCAGGTTCGACGCGCAGGAGGTCGAATGTGGGAATCCGTAGCGTCGCCTGCTGCTGCTCAACCGTTTGCTCTTCCGTATCCTCGGTCACTCCGGCATCCGGTTCGGCGGTTGCGGCCTCGTCCTTCGGTTCCTTGCGCGAGACCTCTTCCTGCATGTCGGGACTGGGGGGCTCCGTTTGCGGTGCAGCAGTCTGCGTGCTCGGAGCAGGTTGCCGGTCGGCGGAAACATCCTCGCCCCGGTCGCGCAGCGCAAAATAGGCGCCCGCCGCAACCAGCAGCAGGACAAGCACGGCAATGATGACACGTGTGTTGTTGTTCTTCATTCGTCACTCCAGACACGGCGTCACGCAGACGACGTCAATTCGCTGAAAACGCTAGCGATAGTGCGGTTTATACACAAGTGTTCATTCGCGCCTGCGGGAAAGCGTGAACAAGGTAAACGCCTGATTGTGGTCGATTTGCAATGCGCTTGACCGGGAACAGCCAAATGGGGTTCATTAAAACCATGACAAGCGAACACGACACGATTCGATCCGTATGCGTATATTGCGGCTCGAGACCCGGAACATCCGCGACCTATATGGCCGCCGGCAAGGCGCTCGGAACGGCCATCGCCAAGGCCGGCTACCGCCTCGTCTATGGCGGCGGCACGAAGGGTATCATGGGCGCCGTCGCCGAGGGCGTGCTGGAAAATGACGGCCATGTGGTCGGCATTATCCCGGAGTTTCTGGTGGACATGGAGGCGACCCGCCATCAGCTCGAGGCGCTTGACGAATTGCTGATCACGCCGGACATGCACGTTCGCAAGCACACCATGTTCGAACGCGCCGATGCCTTCGTCGCGCTGCCGGGCGGTATAGGCACGCTGGAGGAAATTGTCGAGATCATGACCTGGGCGCAGCTCGGTCGGCATTCGAAGCCTATGATCTTCGGCAATGTCGACGGTTTCTGGAACCCGATGATCCAGCTGCTCGAACATATGAGCGGCGAGGGATTCCTTCATACCAGTCATCAGGTTCGGCCGCGCATGATCGATGACGTTGGCGACATCCTGCCGACGATCGAGGCGCTGTGGGCCGAACAGGATGCCGATGACGAGGGCGAGAGCCATATCATCAGCCGTCTCTGATTCGGTCAGCCGTCGCGTCGTGCGCGCGGCTTGACGCTCAGTCGTTGCCGGCGGCGGCGTTCAGGCGGTCGATATCCGGCACGGTGACATGCCGGTTGTTTTCCACGAGAATCACCTTTTCCTTGCGCAGCTTTGTCATCTGGCGGCTGACCGTCTCGATGGTCAGGCCGAGAAAGTCGGCGATGTCGGCGCGCGACAGCGGCAGGTCGAAGGTGCAGCCGTCGTCGGCCTCCGGGTCGATATGGGTGGCGATCAGATGCAGGAACGAGGCGACCTTCTCGCGCGCGGTCTTGCGGCCGAGCGTCAGCATCCAGTCGCGCGCCTCGTCGAGCTCCTTCAGCGACTGGTCGTAGAGCTTGTGTTCCAGGCCGGGCGTGTCGGCGATCATCCGCTCGATTGCGGCGCGGGGAAAGGCGCAGATTTCCGTCGCCGTCGCCGCTTCCGCCGTAAGCGAGCTTTCGCGGGAGAACGGCCGGCCGAGAAAATCGGGCGCGAACTGCAGGCCGACAATCTGCTGGCGGCCGTCCGCCATCATCTTGGAGAGCTTGACCACCCCGCGCAGGATATTGGAGTAGCTGTTGACGTTCTCGCCCTGGCCGACGACCTCCGTGCCGGGATCGATCGTCCGCTTCGAGGACTGCTTGTTGAGTGCAGCCAGCTGTGAACCGTTGAGGACCGAGCAAATGCCGCCATGGCGCGCCTCGCAGGCCCGGCAGACCTGGGGTATGACGTCATCATCGGTTGCGAAATGCGGCTTCTCATCCATGGTTTCACCAAATCGCAGCCCGTTTTCGAGGCTGCCTTCAATCTTTCGACCCGTCTAGACGCCCTTTGCCCGGCGCGCAACCGTTTAGCGGCCGGCGCGGACGGATGACATCTTCATTCCTTGATTAAAGTCAAAGCCGGGGTGAGCGCAAGGCGATAACGACAATCTGGTTCCGCATGAGCAAGGGTTTTTCGCCATGACATCCAGCCGGCAGTTGCTGAAGACGTTTTCGCGCCCCGTTCCGCGCTATACGAGCTATCCGACGGCGCCGCATTTTCACGGCGGGATTTCGGGAGCGGACGTCAGTTCCTGGGTGAGGGCGCTTTCCCGGGAAGACAAGCTTTCGCTCTACGTCCATATTCCCTATTGCGACCGGCTCTGTTGGTTCTGTGCCTGTCACACGAAGCATACGCTGCGCTACGAGCCGATCACTGCCTATCTGGAAAGTCTCCGCGACGAAATCAAGAGCGTCGGCGCAATGGTCCCGTCCGGCGTCAGGGTTACCGCCCTGCATTGGGGCGGCGGATCGCCAACGATGCTGACACCGGACGACATGCGCCGGCTGATGGGGTGGTTGCGGAACGCATTCGACTTCGCCGATGACGCGGAGATCAGCGTCGAGATGGATCCGAACGATCTCGACGAGGCGCGCTACGATGCGCTTGCCGGGATCGGCGTGACCCGCGCAAGCCTCGGCGTTCAGGATTTCGACGAGCGTGTGCAAAAGACCATAAACCGTCTGCAGAGCTTCGAGCAGACGGCCGCCGTGATTGCCGCCATGCGCGCGCGCGGCGTGCGCTCGGTCAATTGCGACCTGCTCTACGGCCTGCCGCACCAGAACCTTGAGACGCTGTCGCGCACCGTCAAGCAGATCATTTCACTTCGCCCGGACCGGATCGCGCTTTTCGGTTATGCGCATGTTCCGTGGATGAAGAAGCACCAGACGCTGATTCCCGAGGACGCGTTGCCGGATGCAGAGGCCCGGTTCGAGCAGATGACCCTTGCCGGCGATATGCTGGCGGCGGCCGGCTATCAGCCGATCGGTATCGACCATTTCGCGCTTCCCGGCGACAGCCTGGCGGCTGCGGCGAGAACAGGAAGGCTGCATCGCAACTTCCAGGGTTATACAGATGACGGCGCGGATGCATTGATCGGGCTCGGAGCCTCTTCGATCAGCGAGGTGAAGGAGGGCTACTGGCAGAATATTCCGGCGATCGGCGAATATCGCCGTCTGGCGGAGGCCGGCGAACTGCCGGTCGTGCGCGGCATTGCGCTTGATGACGAGGACCGGCTGCGCCGCTTCGTCATCGAGAGGGTCATGTGCGCCTATGGCTTTTCCGCCTGCGAGCTGCGTGCCCGTTTCGGCGAGGCGGCCGAGCACGTGATGGCCGAGGCAAGGGCCTATGCGCGTCACAATCCCGAGATCTGTCGCTTCGACGCCTTCGGTTTTCGTCTGGAAAATGCGGCATTTCCCTTCGCCCGCTCTGTTGCCGCGACTTTTGATACCTATCTGGAAGGCGGCCGGGGACGACATTCCTCGGCGGTCTGATCAAATGTCGAAAAATGAGCATCCGATGCCCCGTGGCCATTGGCTTTTCGCCAATCTTTGCCTATGAGAAGGGCTGAATTGATAGTTTGAAGAGGTACAGGCGTGAGCGCTACATTCGATAAAGTTGCCGATATCATCGCTGAAACGAGCGAAATCGACCGCGACAAGATTACGCCGGAAAGCAACACGATTGACGATCTGGGCATCGACAGTCTTGATTTCCTCGATATCGTCTTTGCCATCGACAAGGAATTCGGTATCAAGATTCCGCTCGAAAAATGGACTCAGGAAGTCAATGAGGGCAAGGTCGATGCAGATGAATACTTCATCCTGAAGAATCTCTGCGCCAAGATCGACGAGCTGAGAGCGGCCAAGAACGCCTGATTTCGTCAGGCAGCCCTCTTCTGCGGACAAGCTTCGGGGCCTGCCGTGGCTTCCGTTTCCTGGCCGTGAACGATGCAGGCGGGAGAGGCTGAAGGCATTCATGCTGCTCGAATACTTCCAGATGATCGACGAGATCGTGTCCGTGGACATTTCCGCGGGCCGGATCGTCGCGCGTTCGACGGTGCCGGAGAAGAGCCCCGTGTTCGAAGGGCATTTTCCCGGCATGCCGCTTGTGCCGGGTGTGCTGTTGATCGAGACCATGGCGCAGGCCTCCGGCATGCTGCTTCTGGGCGTGAACAACTGTTCGGCCATGCCCTTCCTGATGATGGTCGACAGCGCCAAGCTGCGCAGCTTCGTCGAGCCGCATGCCGTGCTCGATATCGAGGCGGCGCTGGAGCACGAAGGCTCGGGCTTTGCCGTGACCAAGGCGAAGATCGCCTCCGCGGGCAAGCCGATCGCCAGTGCGCAGCTGAAATTCCGCACGCTTTCTTTTGAAGACAATGATCTGGCGCCGATCGTCAGGCGACGGGCCGAGGAAGTCGGCCTCTTCGCCGCGATCGAGAACGGCCAGACCGTGGAAAGGTCCTGAAATGACGAAATCGGACAATGATGTCGTTGTCACCGGTATCGGGCTTGTGACCAGTTTCGGCGTCGGCCAGGCGCCGCATGTCGCCATGCTGACCGGCGGCGCGGCGCCCGATATGCGCGTCGATGACGAAATCTGCGCGCCCTATCCGGTGCATCCGCTGCCCGAGATCGACTGGAAAGACCAGATCCCGAAGCGCGGCGACCAGCGCCAGATGGAGAACTGGCAGCGCCTCGGCGTCTATGCCGCCGGTCTGGCACTCGATGACGCCGGCGTGAAGGGCAATGAAGACATCTGCTCGACCATGGACATGATCGTGGCCGCCGGCGGCGGCGAGCGCGACATTGCCGTCGACACGATGATCGTCAACGAGGCGCGCGAGCGCACCGACCGCGAAATCCTGCTGAATGAAAAGCTGACGACCGAACTGCGCCCGACGCTTTTTCTCGCGCAGCTCGCCAATCTGGTTGCCGGCAATATCTCGATCGTCCACAAGGTCACCGGTTCGTCGCGCACCTTCATGGGCGAGGAAGCCGCTGGCATTTCGGCTGTTGCCACGGCATATGCCCGCATACTCGCCGGCCAGTCGACGCATACGCTCGTCGGCGCCTCCTTCGTGGCCGAGCGGCGCGACATCCTGTTGATGTTCGAGGCGGTTCATGCGCTGTCGCGCGGCAAATGGGCGCCGCTCTGGGACAGGGCCGCCGAGGACGATGGCGGTATGGTCATGGGTTCGGCAGGCGCGTTCCTGGTACTCGAATCCCGCGCCTATGCCGAGGCGCGCGGCGCGCATGTCTACGCAACGCTTGCCGGCGTCGAGGGCGATCGCGGCAAACGGGATGACGGCAGGTTTGAAAAGCGGCTGGGCCGGCTCTTTGCCGATGCGGGCTTTGCGGGCGGAGAGGGCGAGGCCGTCTTCTCCGGCGCCACCGGTCTGAGCTCGCTGACGAAGCAGGAAGCCGACTTCCTGAGGACAAGTTTCCCGGCAACGCCGCTGCGCGGCTATACCGGCATCACCGGCCACGCCATGGAGGCCAATTTCCCCCTCGGCATTGCGCTGGCCGCACTTTCGCTCGATGCCAAGGCGCCGGTGCCCGTCTTCAATGACGGAGAGGCATCGATGTCGGCGCGGGCCGAGAAGATCGCCGTGACCACCGTCGGCCTGCAGCGCGGCGAAGGTGTTGCCGTGCTTGTCGGCGAGAAGTGAGAGAGGACGGGCAGATGAGCAAATTTACCGATCACCTTGGCCGTCCGCTGGTTGCCGTCACCGGCATGGGCGTCGTCACCTCGCTCGGGCGCGGTCTTGCGGACAACTGGAAGAAGCTGACCGGCGGCGTTTCCGGCATACACGCGATCTCGCGCTTTCCGACCGACCACCTGTCCACGCGCATTGCCGGCACGGTGGACTTCATCCCGTCGGAGGCAAACCCTGTCGCCCGTTCCTACGCCTTTGCCGAGGCGACGATCGAGGAAGCGCTGGAGATGGCCGGGCTTTCCGGCGATTTCGATGCGCCGCTGTTTCTTGCCGCTCCGCCGGTCGAGCCGGAATGGTCGATGCGTTTCGACCTTGCCGACCGCGCGCCGCCGCCCAGCGAAGACAACGACGCCTATATCCGCTTTCTGGCCGCCATGCGCGAAAAGGCCGATCCGGCCTTCCACGAGGCCGTGATGTTCGGTTCGATCTCGGAGCGGATTGCCGAGCGATTCGGCACGCGCGGCCTGCCGGTGACGCTGTCGACAGCCTGTGCTTCCGGCGCCACCGCGATCCAGCTCGGCGTCGAGGCTATCCGCCAGGGCCGCACCGACAGGGCGATGACCGTTGCCACCGATGGTTCGGTGACGGCCGAAGCGCTGGTGCGCTTCTCGCTTCTGTCCGCGCTTTCGACCCAGAACGATCCGCCGGAAAAGGCCTCCAAGCCGTTCAGCAAGGATCGCGACGGCTTTGTGATTGCGGAAGGGGCGGCAACGCTCATTCTCGAATCGCTGGAAGCCGCCCATGCCCGCGGCGCGACCGTTTACGGCATCATCCGCGGCTGCGGCGAGAAGGCGGACCATTTCCACCGCACGCGGTCCTCGCCCGATGGCGGACCGGCGATCGCCACCATCCGCGCGGCGCTTGAGGATGCCGGCCTCGGCATTGACAGGCTCGACTATATCAACGCCCATGGCACGTCGACGCCGGAAAACGACAAGATGGAATATTCATCGCTCAAGGCCGTCTTCGGCGAGGAGATGATGCCGTCCATCCCGCTGTCGTCGAACAAGTCGATGATCGGCCACACGCTGACGGCGGCCGGCGCAGTCGAGGCGGTGTTCTCGTTGCAGACCATGCTGACGGGCGTGCTGCCGCCGACGATCAACTACAACACGCCGGACCCGACGATCGAGCTCGACGTCGTGCCGAATGTGAAGCGAGAGGCAAGCGTCTCCTCCGTGCTTTCCAACTCGTTCGGATTCGGCGGGCAGAATGCCTGCCTGGTGATGACGCGCGAACCCTCCTGAGGGAGGATCGCGCCGTAAGTTTGCGAGTCGGCCTAAGGCCGTCTTTTCGAAATGTTGAAGGAATGACCCATGCGCGCATTGCAGCTGACAGACGACCGCAAGATCGAGCTTATGGATGTTTCCGAGCCGGAAGCGCCCGGTCCGGGCGAGGTGACGCTGCGACCGAAGGCGGTGGCGCTCAACCATATCGATGTCTGGGGCTGGCGCGGCATGGCCTTTGCCAAGCGCAAGCTGCCGCTCACCATCGGTGCGGAAGCCTCCGCCATTGTCGAAGCGATCGGCCCCGGTGTTTCCAATGTTCTGCCGGGTGATCTCGTCTCGATCTATGGCGCGCGGGTCTGCGGGCGTTGCAAGGCCTGTCGTGAGGGCCGGGACAATCTGTGCGAACATGTGGGCGGCGTCCATGGTTTCCATCTCGACGGCTTCGCCCGAGACAGGATCAACATTCCCGCCCGCCAGCTCGTTGTCGCGCCGCCCGGCGTTGACGCGATTGCCGCAGCGCTGGCGCCGGTGACCTTCGGCACGGTGGAGCACATGCTGTTCGACAATGCGAAGCTCCAGCCGGGCGAGACCATCCTGGTGCACGCCGGCGGTTCGGGCATCGGCTCGGCGGCGATCCAGCTTGCAAAGAAGATGGGCTGCACGGTGATCACCACAGTGGGCTCCGAAGACAAGATGGAAAAGGCGCGCGCGCTTGGCGCGGATCATGTGATCAATTACCGCGAAGACCGGTTCGAGGGCGTGGTCCGCAAGCTGACGAAGAAGAAGGGCGTCGACGTCGTTTTCGAGCATGTCGGCGCGGAAACCTGGGCCGGATCCATGCTGTCGATGAAGCGCGGCGGTCGCCTTGTGACCTGCGGGTCGACCTCGGGCGTTTCCACCAACGTCAATCTGATGATGCTTTTCCAGCAGCAACTGAAATTCTTCGGCTCCTTCGGCTGCCGGATGGAGAACATGGCGGACGCCATGCAGAAGATGGCGCAGGGCATCATCCACCCGGTCATCGATACGCTTGTCGATTTCGACGGCATCGACAAGGCGCTGGAGCGGATGGAAAGCCGCCAGGTCTTCGGCAAGATCGTGCTTCAGATCGGCGACTGAGCGCGTCGTGCTTCTTGCATCCGAATGGAGGCACAAGGGACACTTCAGGCGTCCGGTGTTGTTAAGCTTGGCGTAAACAAGAATCGTCGTTAAAAGGCGGGCAGCGCGGTTTATTCGCGCTGCCCGCAGTCAATTCTGGGATCCTGATTCGTGAAATCCTCCATCACCCGCATCGTGCTCAAGGCCCGACAGTTCCAGCAATGGCTGATAGCCTATCTGGTATTCGGACTTCTCTCCGTGATGAAACTGTTTCCGGCGGACGGTTCGATCAGGTTTGCCGACTGGGCGATGCGCAAGATCGGACCCTATACCGGCCGGCACAAGCTGGTGCTTGAAAACCTGCGCTGCGCCTTTCCCGAGATGGAGGAGGCGGAAGTCGAGCGGATCGCGCTTGCCAGCTGGGGCCATATCGGCCGGCTCGCGGCGGAATACGTATTTCTCGACGAGCTTTTCGATTTCGATCCGGAAAGGCCGGACGCGGGCCGCATCGAAGTGGCGGGCGTGGAACGTTTCATGGATCTTTTGGCACTCGACAAGCCGTTCATCGTGTTCACGGCCCATACGGCGAATTTCGAGCTGCTTCCGGTCGCTGCCGCATCTTTCGGGCTCAACGTCTCGGTCCTCTTCCGCCCGCCGAACAATCCCTATATCGCCGAGAAGGTCTTCCGCTTTCGCCGCAAGCGCATGGGCGAACTCGTGCCCTCCCATGCGGGCTCCGCCTTTGCGCTCGCCAGCGCGCTCGATGCGGGCAGGGGGGTTGGCGTCCTTGTCGACCAGAAGTTCAAGCGCGGTTCGCCGTCGTCCTATTTCGGCCAGGAGGTGCGCACCAACCCGCTTCTCGCCAAACTTGCGCGCCAGTTCGATTGCAAGATATTTCCCGCGCGCTGCATCAGGCTGCCGGACAACCGCTTCCGCCTCGAGCTCGAAGAGGAAATGCCGCTTCCCCGGACGGAGAAGGGCGCGGTGGACGTGGCCGCCACGGCCCAGGCGCTGAACGACAAGGTGGAAAGCTGGGTGCGCGAATACCCGGAGCAATGGCTCTGGTACCACGACCGCTGGGCGCGCCGCAAACGATAGCGGAGCGGACGACGCCCGATTATCTCAGGCGTCCGGCAACGAGCTCCTGTTCGAAAGACAGGTGGCGCCTCAACGCGCCGAAAAGGCCGCGCAGCATGTAGCCGACCGCTTCGGTATTGACCGTGCTGCCGTTTGCAAGCCGGCGCAGGACGTCGGTGACCTCTTCGGCAAAGCAAAGGTCTTCGAAGTGTTCATAGGTCAGTCGGTCGAGCGCCTCGGCGACGGCGCGTGCGCCGGCCGCGCGGCGGATCGCCGGAAAAACCTGCATTTCTTCCGTTTCCTGCGCCGTGCGCAGCGCCGGCACCAGTTCTTCGGCCAGTCGCCGACAGTCGCCGCGATTGACATTGGCGGGAAGCGAGTCGGCAACGTCTTCCAGTGCTTCGCACAGGCGCCGGATCGCGGCGTGGGCCTCGCCCATCGCCACGCTTGCCGGGTTGTTCGTTTCGGGTATCTGCTGGGTCAATTGCGTGTCCAGGCAATCAGTCGCGAGGGTTTCGGCCGTCATGCGTTCCTCCCTGCTGACTCGACCGTTCATGCGCCATTTGCGGTCAAATGCGCTCCGCCTTCATTGACTTAGGTCAAGAATGGCGATGTTGCCGCTTCCCCGCGCGTGAACGCTGTGCATTGCTGATGCCCGGAAGGCCTGCAAATGTCATGAAACTCACAAGTGCGACGGATAAGACATTCCCGTAAAAGGTATATGAGCAGACCGAGAGGAAATGCCATGAATGAGATGTCGACTGACCACGGTCGCCTGGACCGGGCCAGAAGCGTTCAGTTCTATATCGACGAACGTCCCTACTGGGTTGACGGCACGGAAGCGCCGCCTCCGAAAATGACGGGAACCCAGTGGCGCATCTGGTGGCTGTCGGTCGCCGGCAAGTTTTTCGAAGGTCTGGTGGTGTTCATGACGGGCGTCGCCATGCCGCTGATCGCATCGGAATTCAGCCTGAACGCGACGCAGCACGGCATGGTCGGTTCGGCTTCTCTGTTCGGCATTCTCATCGGCGCCAGCGCGCTTGGCGGGCTTGCGGACCGGTTCGGCCGCAAGCGTGTCTTCATCATGGAACTCGGCCTCTTCATCGCCTTCCTTACGGCGATCATCTTCACCCAGAGCTTCTCCTGGCTGATCGTCTGCCTGTTCGGCATGGGGCTGGCGCTCGGATGCGACTACCCGACCGCGCATCTGGTGATTTCCGAAAGCACGCCGTCGAAGACACGGGGCGGGCTGGTGCTGTCGGCCTTCGGTTTTCAGGCCGTCGGCGCGATCTTCGGCACGCTGCTCGGCTATGTCATCCTGACCCTCGATCCCTCGATCGGGGCATGGCGCTGGATGTACGGCGTGGCGATCATTCCGGCGCTCGCCGTGTTCATCGGCCGGTTCTTCATCCCCGAAAGCCCGCATTGGCTTGCCGTCCATGGCCGCGGCAAGGAGGCCGAGTCGGAGCTGCAGAAGCTTCTGAAACGGGTGCCGGCCTATCCGACCAAGGTCAGCGTCTCCGAGCCGCCGCAACTCGCGCACAAGAAGAGGACCGGCTATCGCGCGCTGTTCCAGAGGCACAATCTGCGGCCGCTGATCCTGTCCTCCGTGCCGTGGTTCCTTCAGGATCTCGGTACCTATGGCATCGGCATCTTCACGCCCACCATTCTGGCCGCGACCGTTGGCCACAAGACCGAACATGTCCGCAATGTCGCCGATCTGGTGAACAACGACCTGATCGCCGCCAAGGGAACGGCGCTGCTCGACCTTCTGCTTCTGGTCGGCATCATCGGCGCCGTTCTGCTTGCCGATCGCATCGGCCGCATCCGCCTGCAGGTCTTCGGCTTCATCGGCTGCGCCGTCGGCCTGTTCATCGCCGCGCAGGCCGGAAGCTACTCGGGCCCGACGCAGACGGCTCTGATCTTCACCGGTTTCATGCTGTTCAACTTCATGACCAATCTCGGCCCGAACGCCCAGACATACCTGATCGCGGGCGAGGTGTTTCCAACCCATATCCGCGGCACGGGCGCGGGATTTGCCGCCTCCTTCGCCAAGATCGGCGCCTGCATGACGGCCTTCCTGTTCCCGGTCCTGCTGGCCGATATCGGCACGACGGCGCTGCTCTACGGTCTGGTCGCGACTTCGCTGCTCGGCGCGGCGGTAACCTTCTTCTTCCGCATCGAGACGCGCGGCATCAGTCTTGACGGCCACCATTGAGACCATAGTAAAAGCCCGGCCTCGTTGCCGAGACCGGGCTCTCTTCTTTTCCGCGAACCGCTATCAGTTGGCAGCGGAGCGGGCGGCTTCAAGCCAGGTGTTGACCTGGTCCTGATTGTCCTCGATCCACTTGGCGGCCTGGGCCTGAACATCATCATCGCCGTTGTTCATGGCGGAGTTCTGCGCGAAGATATCCGGCAGCGGGATCGATACTTCCTTCAGAAGCGCATCGACGGCCGGGTTGTCGGCGAGGAACGCGTCATTGACGACCGGAACGATGTCGTTGGCGACAAAGCCCATGTAGCAGGGATCGGCGACGCAGGTGTCGAGGCCCTTGGCCGGAGCCGGCAGTTCGACGCCTTCCTTCTGCGGCACTTCGATCCACATCACGTCCTTGCCGGGTGCGAGCTGGTCAACGGTCCAGTTCGGCGTCCAGGTGTAGAACAGGATGTGCTCGCCGTTCTGGTAGGCGGCGATCGCATCGGCCATGGAGGCGGAGTAGCCGGCCTTGATCGGGTTGATCGAGTCGCCGAGATCAAAGTCTTCCATGTGCTGCGAAATCGTCAGCTCGCAGCCCCAGCCCGGCGGGCAGGCGACCAGATCGGCCTTGCCGTCGCCATTGCGGTCGAAGGCTTCCTTGACTTCATCGCGCTTGAAATCGTCAAGCGTCTTGATGTCGAACTCTTCGATGGCCGCCTTGTCGACGAGGTAACCCTGAAGCGCGCCGCCCTTGGCAACCGCGCCGTCGACGCTGGCCTTGCCTTCGAAGGTCGATTCATAGGTCCTGTGCAGCGGGAACCAGCCGTTGACCCAGAGGTCGACGTCGCCCTGCGAGACGGCCTGATAGAAGGCCGAGGCGCCAAGGGTCATCGGGCCGGTCACGGTGTAGCCGAGGTCCTCGAACATCTGCTTGTAGATTTCAGCCTGGAACCAGCCGGTGTCCCAGTCGGCCTGGGCCATGCGGATGGTCTTGCCGTCGCCGGGCTCCTGCGCGAATGCGGCGGTGGCCGGCACAAGGCTGGCCGCGCCGATCATCAGGGCAGCGGTGAGCTTGCTGAGATTGTTGTTCATGAGTGTTTCTCCGTTTCTACGTGTTGCGGCGTCGCGCCAGCGGGGAGGCGGGCGCTTCGCCTTGGCTACGGGATCGGAGATCCCTTGAAAGCGGCCCTCGGGCCGCCCTCGTGCTTATTCGGCGGCCTTTTTCTGGCCGCTGAAGAGTGTTCCCAACGCCTGACGGAAGGTCATCCGGTTGGGATCGGAAGGCTCGACGAGACCCTGGGTGATGCGGTCGAGCACGATTGCCAGGACCACGATGCCGACGCCGCCGGCGGTCGCGCCGCCGACATCCAGCCGGCCGAGGCCGGTATTGACGACCTGTCCGAGGCCGCCGGCGCCGATGAGCGCTGCGATGACAACCATCGACATGGCGAGCATCAGGGTCTGATTCAACCCCGCCATGATGGTGCGCATGGCAAGCGGCAGCTGAACCTCGATCAGCGTCTGCGTGTAATTCGCGCCGAAGGCCTCCGAGGCCTCGATCAGGTCCGTGCGCACGTTGCGGATGCCGAGATTGGTCATACGGATGATCGGCGGCAGGGCGAAGATGATGGTGGCGATGATGCCCGGCGCCATGCCGACGCCGAAAAGCATCACGATCGGCACAAGATAGACGAAGCTCGGCACGGTCTGCATCACGTCGAGAATCGGCCGTACGACGCGCCACAACATGTCGCTGCGGGCAACCAGAATGCCGACCGGGACGCCGATGATGGTGCAGAAGAACACCGAGGTGAGGATCATGGCGAGCGTCGTCATGGTCTCGGGCCACAGGCCGATCAGGTCGACGAAAAGAAACCCGAATATCGTCACCAGCGCCATGGTCCTGCCGACGATCCGCCAGGCGAGAAGCGCGAAGATCGCGGTCATCGCCAGCATCGGCACCCATGCGAGGAATGTATCGAGCGCCATCAGCACCTGGTTGACGGGCACCTGAAGGGCACGAAAGAACGGCCGGAAATTGGGAACGAGGAAGCCCCGGACGAAGTCATTGACCCACGTGTCGAACGGGATCGTGAAATACTGCGATGGATCTAGCAAATCTCTGGTCTCCTGTCGGCTTATTCCGAAGCCGGCTGGCCTGCAGCCGGTTTGTTCTTCTCTGCCTCGGGTTCTTCGGTCTCCGTTTCAGGCTCCTCCGGATCGGCGGCGAGCTGCTCGAAGATCTGGTCCTGCGAGACAACGCCGACGAGCTTGCCGTCATCATCCGTCACGGCCATCGGCACGCCGGCCTGGGCGGCGCCGTAGACCTCGTTGAGATAGGCCTCTTCCGGCACGGTCGGCGGTTCGGCGAACATCACCTCGCGCACCGGCGTGTCACGCGGGCACTGGAGCGTGTCGGAGCGCATGAGAAGGCCAACGGGCACGCCGCGTTCCACCACATAGGCCAAATCCGACTTGGCCTTGTCCATGACGGCCAGCGCGTCGCGCGCAGTCGCATCGACCTTTACCCATGCGGCATCGTTGGATATGTCGGATACCTTGAAGACGCGGCTGCGGTCGATGTCCGAGACGAAGGCGCGCACATAGTCGTCGGCCGGCTGCGAGACGATTTCCTGCGCGGTGCCCACCTGGACAAAGGCGCCGTCCTTCATGATGGCGATGCGGTCGCCGAGGATCATCGCCTCGTTGAGGTCGTGGGTGATGAAGACGATGGTCTTCTTCAATTCTTTTTGAAGAACGATCAATTCGTCCTGCATCTCGCGACGGATGAGCGGGTCGAGCGCGCCGAACGGTTCGTCCATCAGCAGGATTTCCGGATCGTTCGCCAGACCGCGGGCAAGGCCGACGCGCTGCTGCATGCCGCCGGATAGCTGGCTCGGATAGCTGCTGGCATAGGCGTCGAGCCCGACCTTGGCGAGCGAGGCCAGCGCCTGTTTGTGGCGCTCCTCCTTGTCAACGCCCTTCAGCTTCAGGCCAAAGGCGACGTTATCAATAATCGTTTTGTGAGGAAAAAGAGCGAAGTGCTGGAAAACCATGGTGATTTTCTGTCTGCGAACTTCCCTCAGGGCTTCCTTGCTGCAGTTGGCAACATCGACATCGTCGATGATGATCGAGCCGGATGTCGGCGGGATCAGGCCGTTCAGCGTGCGCACGATGGTGGATTTGCCGGAGCCCGACAGGCCCATGATGACGAAAATCTCGCCTTCATGGACATCAAAGCTCACATTGTCGATGCCAACGGTAACACCGGTGGCCTTGAAGATTTCTTCCTTGCTCTCGCCGGCTGCGAGGCGACGTGCCCCTTCGCCGCTGTCATCGTTGAAAAGCTTGGAAACGTTCTTAGCGGTCAGTTTGACAGTCATACCTCTTCCTTATTCGGCAACAGGGGATGAGGGTCCCTGAGGCGTCCGTTCGACGGTTGAGCCTGCGCATTGCCCGCGCGGGCAATGCAAGGGGCCGGGGATGCGACGTTCGCATCCATCCGGACATGTCTCTCGCATCCGAGCGAAAGCGCAGGATCGGCAAAACCGGCCCGGCGAATGTCCGCGATACCCCGGAGCTCAAAAGAGCCCGACAAGGCCGCCTTGTCTATTGTCAGTTCAACGATTGAGCGGCCCCCGCTGTGTAGAATTATGGCGCTGGAATGTCAAATTTCCGGCGCCCAAGTGTCACGTATCTGGTCATGGAATGGAAATAGGGTGATTTTCGCCGTTTCAAGGGGAAGGGACGGGCAACTGGCGGGCTTTCGGCTTGAACCGCCGGCGCGGGCAGAGTAGTCCAGAGGGAATTTGATCGACACGGCGAGACGGGTAAAATCTTGATCGATCCCTATGAAGTGCTTGGCGTAGACCATGATTGCGACGAGAAGACCGTGCGGGCGGCCTATCGGCGGCTGGCCAAGGAAGCCCATCCGGACAGCGGCGGCGACGAGGAGCGTTTCGCCCGTCTGCAGGCGTCCTATGATCTTCTGAAGGATCCGGTGCGGCGCAGGGTTTTCGATGATACCGGCTATGATCCCGAACTCGCCGATCCGAAGGATCTCAAGGGCCTGATGCTGCTGGAGCCGCTCGTCAACGAGATGATCCTGGACGATCGCGAGCCGGGCAGTTTCGATCCGGTTGCGGCGATGCGGCGCAAGCTTTCCGACGACATTCTCAAAAGCCGCTTTCATATCCTGGAGCTGGAGCGCCATCGCGCCCGGGTTCGCAAGCATATGGACCGGCTCGGGCGGCGCAAGCGCGACAGTTCGACGACCGATGTGCTCGGATCCATGCTGCGGGCCAGAAGCGAGTCGATCGGCGAGGCGATCCGCAATGCCGAGGACCAGATCGAGGCGATCGAGCAGGCCTATACCATGCTCGAGGGTTATGCCTACGAGCTTGAGAACGACGAGAGCGTCGACGAACAGACCGATGCCGACGGCAAGGCGGCCGAGTAGCGCCGGCCGGCCGAGGCCGTGAAGCGGGGGATATCTCATGACGACGATGGAATGGTCGAAACTGCTCGATCTCGAACGGCTGTTTCTGACATCGTCTCAGGAGAGGCCGCGCCGTCCCGCCTATGATCAGGATGCCGACCGCATCACCTTCTCGGCGCCCTTCCGGCGGCTTGCCAACAAGACCCAGGTTCACCCGCTCTATGACAACGACCATATCCACCACCGCCTGATCCATTCCGTGGAGACGGCGAGCGTCGGCCGTTCGCTCGGGCTCGAGGTCGGCTGGTGGCTTGAACAGGAAGGCAAGATCGAAAAGGGCGGACAGGCGACGGTCGCCGGTCTCGTCCATGCGGCGTGCCTTGCCCATGATATCGGCAACCCGCCCTTCGGCCATTCCGGCGAGGCGGCGATCGGCGCATGGTTTGCGGAGAGGTTTGAGCGGGGCGAGGGGCTTTTTGCCGATCGCGAGGCCTGCTTTGCCGAGGAATTCGAGGCGTTCGAAGGCAACGCCCAGGGTTTCCGCATCATTGCCGGACTGGAAATGCACCGGCGCGGCGGCATGCGCCTGACGCATGGCACGCTCGGCGCCTTCCTCAAATATCCGGTCACGGCGCGGACCCGAAAATCCGTCGCCGCGCGCGATGGCGGCCTGAAGAAGTTCGGCGTGTTCGAAACCGAGCGGGAGGCTCTCGAAGCCGTGGCAACCCGGACGGGGCTCATCGCCGGCGACATATCGGCAAGCTGGTGGCGGCGGCACCCGCTGGTCTATCTGGTCGAGGCGGCGGACGATATCTGCTACAACATCCTCGATCTCGAGGACGCCTTCACCGCAGGCGACCTGTCCTATCGCGAGGCAGCCGGGATGCTGTCCGCCGTCGCCGGAACGACTCCGCGCGACGACCGTGGCGATACGCCGTCCGAGAAGATGGCCTTTCTGCGCGCCGTCGCCATTCACAAGGCGTTTGAAGATTGCAGCGCCGCCTTCGGCGCGCATTATGACGCGATCATGAGCGGGACTTTCGCCTCCGGTCTCGTCGAGGCATCGGCCCAGGCGGATCGGTTTGCCGAGATCGGCCGGCTTGCCAGCGAACGCATCTTCACCTCGCCGCGCAAGACGGAGCTTGAGGTGATGGGTCGCAATCTCGTTCATCGCATTCTGGACGGGGTGCTGCCGGTGCTGGAGGCGCTCGCCGAGGCGGATTTCACTGAGGAACGGATCGAAGGCTATCCCCGCCAGTTGCAGCGCGCGCTCGGCATCGATCTGCGCCGGGCGCGCGACCCTTATTCCGCGCTGCATACGCTTGCCGACTATGTATCGGGGATGACGGATCGCTATGCCGTCAAGATTGACCGGATCATTTCCGGTTGACGAGCCAAGTAGCGCGCTTCGGAAATACTCAATAGATTGGCATGTTCTTTGGCAACTCTGCATTGCATGTCATGCGTTTATTCGGTCTTTGCCAGCAAAGCAATGCGACAAAACCTCAGGAAAAGGATCTACACGTCATTCCGCTCTTGCTGAAAATTCAGAAATCGTTGACTCTTCGATCATGATGCCCGCAGGGAGATGTTTATGGCTTGTGTTATTCCGTTGAAGTGTCTCCGGCATGCCTGAAGGTATCGCGCAACACCACGACGGTTGGTTCGAACTCGCCTTGCGGGCGGGCCGCATGGTGGCCTGGGAGCAGGATCTCGTCACCGATCATGTCAGCCGTTCGGACAGTTCGGTTGATCTCATCGGCATAGGATCGGGACCCCTTTCCGGCATTCTCGAGCGGATCCACCCTGATGACCGGCATTTGCGCGCGGGCCTCGGGCGGTCCGGCAGGCAGGAGGAGGAAGTCGTCTTCCGGTTCATGACAGCCGAGGGCGGACAGATATGGCTCGCAACCCGGGTGCGCCGGGTCTCGCCCGAGCGCCTGATCGGCATCAGCTTCGATGTCACGGAGGCGAAGACCGCCCAGGATCGCATCCGCGAGATGGCCCTCCACGACGACCTTACAGGTCTTCCGAACCGGACCTGTTGCGCCGAGCATCTGGAACGCGCGATCGGCGGCGCTCATCCCGACGGCGTCGCCCTGATGGCGCTCGACTTTGATTATTTCAAGGAAATCAACGACAGTTTCGGGCACGAGGCCGGCGATTTCTTCCTGAAGACCATCGCCGGACGGCTCAGGGCCCTGAGCGGGAAGGGCGTGACCGCGGCCCGACTCAGCGGCGACGAATTCCTGGTGATCGCGCCGGGGCTCGACCGGCAGGAGGCCATGGCGTTTGCCCGCAAGCTCGCCCGCCGGGTGGGGCAGCCGGTCGAATATCGGTCGCAAACGCTGTGGGCGGGCGTGAGCATCGGCCTCTCGCGCTACCCCGACGACGCGGAGACGGCCGACGGCCTGGTGAAAGCCGCCGACATCGCGCTTTACCGCGCCAAGAACAGCGGCCGCAGCCGGACGGTCGCGTTCAAGCCTGAGATGGGGCATGTGGTCGAGGAGCGGCAGCGCCTGCTCTCCGAACTCCGCGGGGCGCTGCGCTACGGCCAGGTGCAGCCGTTCTACCAGCCGAAGATCGATCTGCGCACCGGCAGGATCACCGGTTTCGAGGCGCTGGCGCGCTGGTTTCACCCCGAGCGCGGCATCCTCACGCCGGTTTCATTCCAGGCCGCCTTCGAGGATCCGCATCTCAGCCTTCGGATCACCACCTACCTCTTTCGCCGGGTGCTGGTGGACCTGGTCAATCTCCGCCGGATCGGCCTGGATCCCGGGACCATTTCATTCAACCTGTCCAACGCCGCCTTCGGTCATCCCAAGATTGTCAGGCGCATTGTTGCGGCGCTCGAGACATTCGATATACCCGCCGAGAGCTTCGAGATCGAGGTCACGGAAAATGTCCTGTTGAACCGCAACGAAATCGTCGCGCGCCGTAAGATCAATCATCTGCGCCGCAACGGGATCCGCATTTCGCTGGACGACTTCGGCACTGGCAATGCGTCGCTTTCGCATCTCCAGACCTTCAGGGTCGATACCATCAAGATCGACAAGAGCTTTGTCGATGATATCTGCGATGACGCGAAGGGCCGCGCCATCGTCAGCGGGATCGTGACGATTGCGGGCGCTCTCGGCCTGACCGTTGTCGCCGAAGGCGTCGAAACCATCGGGCAGAAGGAATGCCTTCAGGCCGTCGGCTGTGATCAGGCGCAGGGCTACCTGTTCAGCAGGCCGATGTCGTATGATCGGGTGGTTGATCTGCTCAGAAAGGAGACGGCCGACCAAGGCCGGTGACCGGCGGCGGCCCGCGTCCGTTGTGCGGCCTATCTGTGCAGCGATGCGTCGTGAAAGTGTTCGGCGAAAAAATCGCCGAAGATGAAGGGCGCCGCGGTCCAGACGCTTGTCCACAGCAGCGCGCCGACCATGTTTGCCAGCAGGAAGGGCCGCCAGCCCATTGCCATCATGCCGGCGACAATGCCGTTCAGCTGTCTGAGGATGACGACGAACCGCGCGCCGACGACGACGACCGTGCCGCGCCTGGCATAGAGCCCCTCGATCCACTCGCGCCTCTGGTCGTTGAGGCCGATGTAGCGGCCATAGCGTTCAATGACGGTCCGCCCGCCATAACGGCCGATCGCATAGCCCGTATTGTCGCCGAGCACGGCGCCGATGAAGACGGCCAGGAACACGCCCTCGATCGGCAGCTGGCCGCCGGAGGCGAGCAGCGATGCGCCGATGACCGCGCTTTCGCCCGGCAGCGGCGCGCCGAGCGATTCCAGATAGACGATGAGGAACAGCGCCGCGACGCCGTAATGGCGCAGATAGGGTTCGATCAGCGCGATCGATTCGTGGATGAGATGCATGTCCGCTCCTCGTGCCGCTGTGCTTCGGTCTGGTTCCGCCGGTTTTCGATGCCTGCGAAAGCCGAAGGCAACATATTTTGCCTTGTTAATAAAGGGCGGGCGGCGAGGACGGTCAAGAAGGCTGCATCGGGCGATCGCGGCAGGGCCGCGGGACCGCGGCGACCGGAGACTGTGGATAACTGGTACGCCCTAGGGGAATCGAACCCCTCTTTCCAGAATGAGAATCTGGCGTCCTAACCGATAGACGAAGGGCGCATGCGTTGGCCGCAGGCGGCATATATTGGCGGTCGCCATCTCTGTAAAACAGGGGTGGTTGCCGTCAGGCAGACAATGAGTGGCACGCCCTAGGGGAATCGAACCCCTCTTTCCAGAATGAAAATCTGGCGTCCTAACCGATAGACGAAGGGCGCGCATCTCATGTTTTACGGAATTGCCCGAGGCTCTCCCGCCGGTCAGCGAAAACACGTGATCCGAGGCTCGCCCCGGACCCACGGCGACGCGGCTTTCAACCGCGCGCGAATGGCACGCCCTAGGGGAATCGAACCCCTCTTTCCAGAATGAAAATCTGGCGTCCTAACCGATAGACGAAGGGCGCGTGCGTTCGCTGGGCGCCCTTATAATCAGGCAACAGAATTGCTGCAAGCGTAAAACAGCGATTTCTTCAAAAAAACGACATGTTCAGACAGATCGTTCGGGCTTTGGTGTAACCGATTGATTTTAATGGCAAGATGCCGCGCCCTACGGCGCGGCATGAAGGCCCGTCACCAGCTTCCCGTGTTTGGCATCGACGCCCAGGGCTCTTTCGGCTCCAGCGGATCGCCCTCCTGAAGAATCTCGATCGAGATGCCGTCGGGCGAGCGGACGAAGGCCATGTTGCCGTCGCGCGGCGGCCGATTGATGATCACGCCGGCATCCGACAGCTTCTGGCAGAAATCGTAGATGTTTTCGACGCGATAGGCGAGGTGACCGAAATTGCGGCCGCCGTCATATTCTTCCGGATCCCAGTTGTAGGTCAGCTCCAGCTTCGGCACGTGTTCGCCGTCGCCGTTTTCGATGTCCTTCGGCGCGGCGAGGAAGATCAGCGTGAATCGGCCCTTGTCGTTGTCGATCCGGCGCACTTCCTTGAGGCCCATCAGGTCCCGGTAGAAGCGCAGCGAGGCATCGATATCCGTAATGCGGACCATGGTGTGGAGGTAATGCATATTCTCTTCCCTGTTGTTTGTTCGGCAGAAGGCTTTCGCACGATAGCGGGACCCGCTTGGCGGGGTCTTGCGTTTAGAACTTGCGGGAACCCTCGGTATGAATGTTATTCTTGTGACAAGAATCAGTTAATTCGCAGCCGGGTTTTTTCAAGGAGCGGGGCGGTATGGCCGGAAGGTCTGAGGCAGAACGATACTCGGCCGGAGAAGAGGCGGGCACGGAAACGGGCGAACTGCTGGAGGTTACCGGGTTCGTGAAATGGTTCGACGTCGGCAAGGGCTTCGGCTTCGTCGTGCCCGACAACGGCATGGAGGATATTCTCCTGCACGTGACCTGCCTGAGGCGGGACGGCTACCAGACAATCCTTGAAGGCACCCGCGTCGTGGCGCTGGTGCAGAAGCGCGAACGCGGCCTGCAGGCTTTCCGCATCCTGTCCATGGACCAGTCGACCGCGGTTCACCCCTCGCAGCTGCCGCCGGTCAAGACCCATGTTCAGGTCGAGCCGTCGAGCGGGCTCGAGCGGGTCCTGGTCAAGTGGTTCAATCGCGAGAAAGGGTTTGGTTTCCTGACCCGCGGCGAGGGGACGCAGGATATTTTCGTGCATATGGAAACGCTGAGGCGCTACGGCATTACCGAGCTTGTGCCCGGCCAGAGCGTGCTGGTGCGTTTCGGCGAGGGGCCGAAGGGCCTGATGGCGGCCGAAGTCCACCCCGACATGCCGACGGCCAACCGGCGCACGCATTGAGGCCGCGCCGGCCGCTCTCGGCGCCGGCTGCCGGCGGCATCGAAACGAACGCCTCGCAGTCCGGCCTTCCGCCCGTGCCGATATTGCCCTCGCGCAAGGACAGCACGAGTCCTCGAACCCGGCTGTATCGACGCTCTATCGGAAAGGATATGGGATGAAACGCGGTCTCGGCAACAGGGCGCTCGCCGTCCTGATCGGGCTTGTCGCAATACTGGCGGCGGGCATGGCGTCGGCAGAGGACGACGTCGTCCTGTTTCCTGTCTCGCAGTTGACGCTCCACACGGAAACCGGGGATTTTCCGCTTGTCGTCGAGGTCGCCAGGGACCCGCGGCAGCGGCAGCGCGGGCTGATGTATCGCACCGAGCTTGCCGCGGATCGCGGCATGATCTTCGATTTCGGCCAGACGCGTCCGGCCTCGATGTGGATGGCCAACACGCTGATCCCGCTCGATATGGTCTTCATCCGGGCCGACGGCACGGTCTCGGGCTTTCACGAAAACGCCGTGCCAGGGTCGAAGGCGGTCATCAGCTCATCGGAGCCCGTGCGCTACGTGCTGGAGATCGGCGGCGGCAAAGCGGAAAGCTACGGCCTCAAGCCGGGCGACCGCGTCAGCGGCCCGGCGCTTTCATATTAGAGCATCGGGCGAAAAGTGGAAACCGGTTTTTCGACAGCCCGACGCGACCAAGGGAAGAAACAAGCTGATCCTGCGCTTCACGCCAGGCGCAGGATGATCCCGGCGGAGCTTTGGCAAAAGCCATTTTCCTGTTGCGGCGACGGTGCCTTCGGTGTATCCGGGCCGCAGTCGGAGTGTAGCGCAGCCTGGTAGCGCATCTGGTTTGGGACCAGAGGGTCGGGAGTTCGAATCTCTCCACTCCGACCATTTGAACGCACTGAAATCGCTAGAGATACTGATTTCATTGGTTTTTCGGCCAACTTTCTGTTACAAAACACGTAACAAAATGGAAGTTGGGAATGTCTTCAAAGCACCGCTATCTTCTCAATCGCGACGGACGCTATTTCGCCCGGATCGTGATCCCGAAGCCTCTTCGGCCTTTCCTCGAAAACAAATCAGAACTTCGCGAACCGCTCGGACCTGACCGACGCACGGCGATTGCGCGCCTAGATGTGGGCTTTCAGGAGGTTGTCCATTCGGAGCGGACCGGACATCCCGGCCCGCTGCTGGCGTTTCCTGTCTCAAATAAGGTGATTTCGTGTTCCGCCGAACGTGACGGAACATCTGTGCCACGGTCCCGTTTCATCCAGACGCCCTCAATCCAATCCGGGAAGCGCAGATGTACCTTCACCAGAAGCAGACGGAGACCCCGAAGCAGATGGAGAAACAGCAGCGCGCGGATGTCGTCGCGCTCTTGCCGGCCTTGCGGGCGTTTGCCCGCACCTTCTGCAAAAATCCCAACGATGCCGACGATCTGGTTCAGGAGACAATGCTGAAGGGCATTGCCAATCTCGACAAGTTCAAGCCGGGTACGCGTCTCAAATCCTGGCTTTTCACCATCATGCGCAACACCTTTTACACCCAGATCAGGGTCCGCAACAGGGAGACGCCCGGCGAGGAGGATTGCGTGGCCTCTACGCCGCAGACCGATGCCACGCAGGACTGGTCCGTCAGGGGGCGGGAGTTGCAGGATGCGATCTCGCGCCTTCCACAGCATTATGGCGAAGTGCTGGTGCTGGTCCTTGTGCTGGGCGAGAGCTACGAAGACACGGCCGAAATCTGCGGATGCGCGATGGGCACGGTCAAAAGCCGGGTCAATCGTGCCAGGCAATTGCTGCTGGAAGAGCTCGGCGAGAGCCGGTAGGGGCTTTCCGGCCCGGACGGTATTTAAGCGGGAACACAGCGGCACCCTTGTTGTTCGGAGGAGAACGTCGGCACTTTCGCCGGCACGACAGCAAGGAGTGAGATAATGGCAAAACCGACAGCAGGTGATATTCTCATCGAATGCCTGATCGACTGGGGCGTCGATACGATCTTCGGCATTCCCGGCGACGGCATCAACGGCGTGATGGAGGCGCTGCGCAAGCGCAAGGACGAGATCCGCTTCATTCAGGTGCGTCATGAGGAGGCGGCCGCGTTCGCGGCCTGCGGTTACGCGAAGTGGACCGGCAAACTCGGCGTCTGCCTCGCGACGTCGGGTCCAGGCGGCATTCATCTGCTGAACGGGCTTTACGACGCCAAACTTGACGGCCAGCCCGTGCTCGCCATTACCGGGCTGCAGTTCCATGACCTGCTCAATACCCATACCCAGCAGGATGTCGAGCTCGACAAGCTCTTCATGGACGTCGCCGTCTACAACACCCGCGTCATGGGCCCCGCCCATATGGAGAATGTCGTTGAACGCGCCTGCCACACGGCGCTCGGCCAGCGCGGGGTTGCCCATATCACCATTCCCGTCGACGTGCAGTCCCAGCCGGTGTCCTCGAAGCGCCGCTCGGCACGTAATGTTGCCGGGCATGCGCTCGGCGCGGATTTCGGCCGCAGCGCTGCAGTGCCGGCAAGGCAAGAGCTTGAGAAGGCCGCCGCGGTGCTGAATTCCGGCAAGCGCACTGCCATACTGGCGGGGCAGGGCGCGCTCGATGCCGGCGAAGCGCTGGAGCGGATTGCCGAAAAGCTCGGTGCGCCCATCGTCAAGGCGCTGCTCGGCAAGGGTGCGGTCGCCGATGACAGCCCCTATACGACCGGCGGCATCGGCATGCTGGGCACGTGGCCGTCCCAGGAGGTGATGGAAAACTGCGACACGCTGCTGATCGTCGGGTCGAGCTTCCCCTATATCGAATACTATCCCGAGCCCGATCAGGCGCGGGCGGTGCAGATCGATCTCGATTTCTCTCGTATCGGCCTGCGCTATCCCGTCGAATGCGGGCTGGTGGGCGAGGCGGGCGCGGTTCTCGACCAGCTCGAGCCGCTGCTGGAATCGCGTACGGACTACTCCTTCCTTGAGAAGGCGCAGGAGAACATGGCGGAATGGCGCGATCTTCTGGCGGAACGCGGCACGCTGGACGAGGAGCCGATGAAGCCGCAGGTCGTGGCGCATGAACTTGACCGGCTACTTGCGCCGGACGCCATCATCGCGACGGATTCGGGCACCGTGACGACCTGGGCGGCGCGCTACCTCACCATGAGCGGCGAGAGGATGTTTTCCTGCTCGGGCACGCTTGCCTCCATGGCCTGCGGGCTGCCCTACGCCATTGCGGCGGCCGTCGCCTATCCCGAAAGACAGGTTGTCGCCTTTGTCGGCGACGGCGCCATGACGATGCTGATCGGCGAGCTTGCCACCTGCGCGCGCTACGGACTGAACAACCTAAAGGTCATCGTGATCAAGAACAACGCGCTCGGGCAGATCAAGTGGGAACAGATGGTCTTCCTCGGCAACCCGGAATATGAGTGCGACCTGCAGCCCGTCGATTTCGAGATGATTGCGCGGGGTTTCGGTGTCGACGGCTATCGCATCGAGAAGCCGAAGGATTGCGGTCCGCTTCTGGAACAGGCGCTCTCCGCACCCCGACCGGCCGTCGTCGAGGCCGTTGTCGATCCGCACGAGCCGCCGCAGCCGCCGAAGGTAAGTGCCAAGCAGGCTGCTCATTTCGCCCGTTCGCTGGCGCGCGGCACGCCCGAGCGCAGCAAGATCGCGCTGACCGTAGGTTCTGATGTCGTGCGTGAGGTGCTGTAGGACGCCCGATCTCTCTCGGGTGAGAACGCCGGCCACAAGAACGGCCCGCGCAAAACTGTTGCGCGGGCCGTCGTCCTTTCGGCTGGGCTATCATGGCCTCGAATTTCAAGATGCGTCCGATCGCCACCTGTGACTGGGGGTCTCCTCCCTTTCAGTTCAGGGTGTCACTGCGGTTCAAGTGCGTGCTGCGGCGCCCGATTGGCCTCAGCCGCATTGTCTTCATTGGTGAGGCCAAAGATAACGACAGCTGCGATTGCGGCGATGATGGCGGCGGTGGCAATAAGCATCCAGATGGTCATGATTGTTTTCCTTCAAGCGGCCCGAGAAGGGACGAGCGGCGGCCGGAAAGGCCGCCGCGATTTGCGGGAAACCGCAGGCCTACTGGCTGTTGTCTTCCACCGAGCCCGGCGGCTCCACAGCCGGGGCGATTTCCGTCTGCGACGGCGAGGCTTCGCCCGCCGAGGACGGTTGCTGGCCGGTCAGTTGTTCATCGACAGTGGGTGAGGGCGTGCCATCCTGCTGGGCCGCGGCCGGCGGTTCTTCTCCCTCCGGCGTCGCTGCGGTATCCGCCGCTCCGGCAGCGCTGCCCTGCGGGGCCGTCGTGTCGGTTTCGGCGGCCTCTGCAGCCGCCGCGGAGCCTGGCGGCATCCGGTCGGTGCCGATCGGTTCATCGATGGTCGTGCCATCGGCTGCGGCCACCCTCCAGACGGTGTTGCCGGCATCATCAGCCACGAGGAGCGCACCGGTGCCGTCGATCCCGACGCCCACCGGTCGGCCACGGGCCTCGTCACCATCGAGGAAACCCGTGACGACATCCTGCGTGCTTGCAGCCGGCTCGCCGTTGACGAACGGCACGTAGACGACCCTGTAGCCGTTGAAAACGGTGCGGTTCCAGCTGCCGTGCTCGCCGATGAATGCACCGCTCGCATAGTCCTCCGGCAGGGCGGAGCCGTGCGAGAAGGTCAGGCCGAGCGAGGCCACATGGCTCGAAAGTGCATAGTCGGGTGCAATGGCCTTTTCGACCATGTCCGGTCTCCTGGGGTGGACGCGTTCGTCGACATGGTCGCCGTAATAGCTCCAGGGCCAGCCGTAGAACGCGCCTTCCTCGACAGAAGTCATGTAGTCGGGCACCAGGTTCGGACCGAGTTCGTCGCGTTCGTTGACGACGGTCCAGAGTTCGCCGGTGTCGGGGTTGAATTTCAGGCCGTTCGGATTGCGCAGCCCCGAGGCGTAAACCTTGGATGCTCCTGTTTCGCGATCGACCTGCCAGATCGCGGCGCGTCCCTTTTCGGCCTCAAGACCATTTTCAGCGACATTGGAATTCGAACCGACGGAAGCGTAAAGCGTCTCGCCATCAGGGCTCAGCGCCAGATCCTTGGTCCAGTGGTGGTCGATCGGTCCGCCCGGAAGCGGCGTAAGGACTTCGGGTTCTGCGGTGATCTCGTTCTGGCCGAGTTCGTAAGGGTAGGTCAGGATCGCGTCGGTCGCTGCCACATAGAGCGTGTCATCCGCCCAGGCGACGCCGAAGGGGGAGTTGAGGCCGGTCAGGAGATCATGGCGTTCGTCCACCGTGCCGTCGCGGTCGCTGTCACGCAGGAGCGTGATGAGATTGCTCTCCTTCTGCTCGCCGCCGCCGCCGTGGGCCATCGACATGATCCAGCCGCGGATCAGGTCCTTGGGCCTGTTCGGCGGCTCGCCAGCCGGACCACGACCCTGCACGACCAGCACATCGCCATTGGGCAATGTGTGGACGGTACGGGGGTTTGCCAGATCCTGCGCGTAGGCGGAAATTGTCAGGCCTTCGGGGACGTCGGGCGTCTCGCCCTCCTGCCAGCCGGTGACTTCGGCGACTTTCATGCTGGGCAGGAGCGCAGAGGTCGGCTCGGGCAGGACCGGATTGGCGCCGATCTGCTCGGAAGGTTGAACCTCGTCGCCATTGCCGCAGGCGGCAAGCGGGACGAGGAGGGTAACGGTGGCCAGTAGGCCGGCGATACGGCTCTTGTGGTTTGTCTCAGTCATGATTGAGCCTCCATTCCTGTGCGAGCGGACGGACCGCCGCTAGCCATAGCGTGATCAGGATCACGACAAAGGTGATGGTGGACAGGATCAGTCCGTTCGGGACGACCGCTTTCCAGCCGTCGCCGGCGTGGACAAAGCTATTGAAAATGCCGAGGACGAGAACGACGGCAAAGCCGATCGTCTCCGGAATGGCAGGCCTGGTGGCCTCCGAGCGGAAGGCGTCAACGAGGCCGGCAATGACGGCAATCGCGCCGAAGACGAGCCCGCCGAAGAGCAGCCATGCGGAAAAATTCTGCCACATCAGCATGGACGTTCGCCAGTATAGGATATCTGTGAACAGCGCGAAGGTGAAAGCCACCAAGGGAAACGGCACGAAAACGGCCCGAAGCGGATAGCCGTGATCAGGTTTCAGTTGCGAATGCATGGGCGTGCCCTCCTAAAAGTGTCTGTCTTCTGGACGGGCACCCAACAATCCCTTGCGACGATTGTTCCAACGCGGCGATGCTGGTTATTCCGGCGCGGTGATGGCCGGGCTGGCCTGCTGCTGGTCGGTGTCCTCCCGCCAGGGATAGAACATCGTCGACAGCGCGAGCAGAATGATCAGGACGAGGCCGCCTATGAAGACGAGCCGGGCGAAACGCGTACGCAGGACCGTCGTCCCTTGCTTTGCGTTCTCTTCTGACGTGATCGTCCTGTCCTGATCTGTTGGTTCTCTCTCTGGTGCCATGAAGCATTCTCCATCGGTGATACCTGGTTGCGTGCCGAACCTTATCCCCCCGCTTTTGTTCCAGAACGCCGAGGACGCCGTTCTATCGGTCGATTTCGTGACCCATGCGCGGCGTTTTTCAGCGGTGGGCGGGAACATCGGGGCGGTTTCACAGTTGGCAGGGCGGCGAATGCGAACGAGCCAGTTCAGGCTGTCATTCCCTTTCGCGGATCATTGCTGAACACCAGGGAGGGACCCGAAATGTCTTTGACCAAATACACGTCCACGGTGGCGATTTGTGCGCTGTTTGCGAGCGGCGTCTGCGCCCAGGATCAGCCTGTTGGCGATACGGTGAACGAAACGGACGCGCTGCGATCAGGCGAGACACTGTCCGTCGACGTCACGCAGTCGCAGATACTCGGGTCGGAACTGCTGGGAGCCACCGTCTATACGACTGGGGGACCTGATGGCGAAGCCGTTGGCGACGTCGAAGATCTGCTCGTCGGACAGGACGGGATGATTGCCGGTCTGGTCATCGGCGTCGGCGGTTTTCTCGGACTTGCCGAGAAGAATGTCGCTGTTCCCTTCACGCAGGTGGAGCAGTATCGCGACGATCAATATATGCTCCATCTGACGCTCGCCACGAGCCGTGAACAGCTCGAAGGCGCCCCGGAATTCGACTATCGCGCGGTTACGCCCACGCCGGAATTGCAGACGGGCATCTCCGGCAGCTCTGACATGGCAAGTGAGCGGGGCGACCGCTCGCCTGATGCGGAAACCGCCCCCACAAGGCCGATGGATCGAATGGCGGGCGAGGGAAGCAGCAGGGCGCCGGACGTCGACGGCGACATGAGCGAAAGCGAACTCAGCGGCTCTCCTGCCGGCACGATCTGGCGAGATGCCGAAAGTGTTTCGAACGCGAGTTTGCGGGCCGAGGAGCTGCTTGGCGCCGATGTCTTCGGCGGTAATGGCGATCAGGTTGGCGATATCGGGGATGTCATCCTCAAGCCGGAAGGCGGAGTGCAGGCCTTCATCGTTGATGTCGGTGGCTTTCTCGGTATCGGCGAGAAAGAAGTGGCGATGTCAGCCGAGAATCTCGACGTGCGGAGCAATAACGGAGATTTCGCGGTCTTCACCCGGTTCACGGTGTCTCAGCTGGAAGGCCAACCCGAATATGATGCCGATGCCTTCAACGAAAATCCGGGTGAATTCATGATGCGCTGAACTGCAGCCACGACGAAAGCAGAAATGCCGTGCGGTCCGCACGGCATTTTTTCTGACAAGAGGATGGTGAGAGGCGCCCGGCTCAGGAGGCTTTGTCTTCCCGCTCCTTCAGGGATTGCTGCAACTTCAGGGCCAGTTCCAGCAGGCGGTCAGGGATTGGCTCCTGTTTGATTTCAGACAGTAACTCGGCGGTCTTGCGATCCAGATATGCATCTGTGCTCCGTGCTACCTCCGCGTCCTTGTCATTGTCTTTTGCCATTGCTGTTTGGTCCCGTTTTCCTGTGTCTTCATCTCTTCATATCGTTACGGTGCTGAAGCCCGAACGGTTTGATTTCTTCGCAAGGACCGCTGATTCAATCAAAACGCCTCGATGCTGAGCGCATTCGCCAATGCGGACTAGCCTTATCTCATAGGGGCCTCGATGGACAGCGCTTTCAAGGCTCTTCGTCTGACCGCGTTTGCCGGACCATGGAATTTGCGGTTGAGTAACCTTCAAGGCCGCCGCCATCGCTATGGGCGACCAATCGAGTACGGGGAGCGGAAAGCGTGACACGTGTTCATTCCAGCTTGCCCCACTCCGGATTCCATTCGGCGTCTTCTTCCAGTTCCACCATGACCGGTCCCCCGGTGTCGTTGCGGTTTTCCGCAAGGCGAATGGCTTCTGGCATGGGGAGTTCCTCGGTCGGATAATAGGGCGTGTCCTCATTGCCGAAGTCGATCGAGTCGACAAAACCGTAGGAGCGCTCGCCGCGCTGGACGACCCTAAGGAGAACGGTGTCGCGGGTCGCGGCTTCCTTCGAATAGCGACGGAATGCGGGTGCCATTTTCTTTCCTTTCTTTCATCTGGAGGCCTCAGAACTGAAGCGCCCGAGCGTTGTTCCCGGGTTTTTGTCCGGCGCCGACGGGAACATCCCCGCCTTCTTGCTGTTGGGGACGAACAGGACCGAAAGGAAACCCGATGTCTCTATCCGCAATCCTCTGGTTTTTCGCGGTTGCTATCGGACCGGTGCTGCTTGGAGGTGCCATTGCCTATGGCAAGTACCGGGAGCGCCGTTATTCGAGCCGGGAACAGGCGGAAAGCCGCGCCTCGGTCGAGCGCCTCTATCAGGAAAAAGGGGACGAGCCGGAAAGCGCAAGTCCCGAACCAGATCGACACCATAGAAAGGTCAATTCATGACAACCGATCAGAGTTCACGGCAGACGAGTGAGCGAACTGCAGATCGCCAGCGCGACATTCAGGATGAAATCCACGAACGAGACCGGCGCGAGGCGTCGGCGGGCGAGGACGGCGCGATGCAGGCGGGTGCCCGGCATTATCCCGTGCCGCCAATGCCCGAGCAGCGTCTTTCAAAGCCCGGTGAGGAGCACGAACTCGAACCGCGCCCGATGTATGATGCGCCTTTCTACAAGGGCTCGGAAAAGCTCAAGGACAAGGTGGCGATCATCACCGGCGGTGATTCCGGCATTGGCCGGGCCGTCGCAATCTTCTATGCCCGTGAAGGCGCGGATATCGTCGTCTCGTATCTGTCGGAAGATACCGATGCCGAGGAAACGAAGCGCGCCGTGGAGGCGGAAGGACGCAGGTGCATTCTGAGTCGCGGCGATGTCGCAGACCTTGCCTATTGCCAAAGCCTCGTCGACGAGGCGGTGAGCGAGCTCGGCAAGCTTGATATCCTGGTGAACAATGCGGGCTTTCAGGTCCACGCCAATGAGATCGAGGATCTTTCGGCAGAGCATTTCGACCAGACGATGAAGACCAACCTCTACGGTCTCTACAACATGTGCAAAGTTGCGGTCCCCAGGATGGGAAAGGGTGGCGCGATCGTGAACAGCGGTTCCGTCGTCGGGCTTCACGGCAAGGCGCAACTGCTCGATTATTCGATCACCAAGGGCGGCATACACGCCTTCACCCGCTCGCTTGCTTCCAGCCTGATCCCGCGCGGCATCAGGGTGAACGCCGTTGCCCCGGGGCCGGTCTGGACGCCGCTCAATCCGTCGGATCGGGAAGCCGAGGATGTCGCCCAGTTTGGCGGATCCGTGCCGATGAAGCGGCCAGCCCAGCCGGAGGAACTGGCTCCGGCCTACGTGTTCCTCGCATCGGCTCATACATCGAGCTACATTACCGGTGAGGTTTTGCCGGTGACGGGCGGCGGCTAAAAGCGGCTCGCAGACCATGTGTCGGGCCGCCGCGTTTCAGGCGACCCGATGGAGGGGGAGAGAATTCACCCGGCCATCTTGTTCAGGTGAGCATCGAATTGCAGGGACTTTCCCCCGTGTCCGGCAATGCCTTCCTGCAGTATCTGACCTCCTCGCTCATGGTTTCAGCTCCTTCGTGATGACCCTTTCCGGGCCGGGAGGCACTTTAATTGTGAGGGCGCATGGTTGTTCTATTAGCGCCCGCGATAATCGTCATGACAATGCAGGAACATTGCGCCGTTCTCCCTGTTGGGACACTGCCTCGACAATGAGGAAACAGGGAGTAGCAAAATGGCAGACGAAAGATTGAGACATATACGCGATCGCGAACGGAACATCCCGTCGCGCCCGGGGCGGGGCCGTCCGGCGCAGGAGGACTGGCAGACGGACGATCTCGGATATGCCGATCGCCGTGCCCGCCAGGGCAATCCGCGCTATGAAGAGGAACGCTATTATTCAGATTATGACGAATTGGGCTTTCCGTTGTTTCCCGGCCTCTATCCGCCGGCCCGCAGCCATCCTGACCATTATTACGGATGGGACGATGCGCGCGGGCGCGGCAGAGGACGAAATGACCGCGACTTCTGGGACAAGGCCAGCGATGAAGTTCAGTCCTGGTTCGGCGATGATGATGCCGAGCGGCGTCGTGAGGCCGACCATCGCGGCAAGGGGCCGCGCGGCTACAAGCGCTCCGACGCACGCATCAACGAGGATGTTCATGACCGCCTGACCGACGAGCCGACGCTGGATGCGAGCGACATCACGGTCTCGGTCGATAACAGCGAGGTGACGCTTGACGGCTATGTCATCGGCCGGCGGCAGAAGCGCCGGGCTGAGGATTGCGTCGACAGCGTCTCCGGAGTTACCCATGTTCAGAACAATTTGAGGGTGAAGCCGCAAGGCAGTTTCGACTCCCCGGCCTCGCAGCAGAACAACGACGAGCGGTAGACGGCGTTGGGCCAGACGGCTGCAATGCCGTCCGGTCCTTCGTTCGCCGCGTTCCCCCGAAAAGACATCAACCTTGCACACCCAAAAAGGCCCGCCGCTTGCAAGCGGCGGGCTTCAACGTGTCATATTTGCACCCGGCTGCGGGCGCTTGATCAGTTATTGCCGGTATGCCCCTTGGGCAGGACCGCGGTGACGCTGGCGGCGACGGGATCGCTGGCCGGGAAACTGTCTTCCAGCCCCTCTTCAAGCGCACGCTCCCGAGCAGCTTCTTCGTCCCGCGCGGAAATGGAGCGCGCCAGCCCACTGATCACCGCACGGGCGGCGTATTCCGGATTTTCGACCGGCTCGGGGAAGACGACGGTTACGTCAGCGTTGTTCACCGTTTTGAAGACCACCGTGCGGTGATCCGGCGTTGCGTGGACAGCTTGTGATGTCATGGTTTCAATCTCCGTGGCGACATGTCCCGCCTAATCGCGATCATGGCTGCTTTGTTCCTGCCAATTGGCGAAAACGGTTCCGGAACATATTGCGCGGGATCGGATTAGGCGGGCGAACCGAGTGTCAAGGAGGTCGGTATCTCGACATCAGCCAAAGACGATAACGCCAGGCCCGGCTGGCCGTGGCCGCAGATCATCGCCGTCGCAGTTCTTGCGCTCATCGCGCTTGCCGCCTGGAAGCTCGCCAATCTTCTCCTCCTGGTTCTGGGCGCGAGCCTGATTGCGCTCGTGCTTGTTCGCTCCGCCGCGATGCTGAGCAAGCTTTCCGGCATCGGCTATCGGCTCTGCCTGATTGCAACGGTGTTGCTGTTCGCCCTGTCGCTGTCCGGCTTCTTCTTCTTTCTCGGCGCGCGCATCGCTTCCGAAATGACGCGGCTTGCCGGCGAGTTGCCGCAGACCATGTCGGCGGTTGGCGACTATATCGAACTCGGCGAAGTGGAAGACTGGCTCGGCGCCCACGCGCAATCCCTTATCGGGGACAGCGCAATGCTCGGCAACATCACCGGCTTCTCGACGGGGCTTGTCTCCGCGGCGGCGGGAGCCCTGCTGATGGTCGCAGGCGGGATTTATTTCGCAGCCGATCCGGCCGTCTACCGTCGCGGCCTGCTGGCTCTGGCGCCGGCCCGTGCGCGCGCGAGGTTCGATGAACTGCTCTCGGCGCTTTCCGACGCGCTCTTCCACTGGTTTGCCGGCCAGCTCGTGGCGATGGTCATCATCGGCGTGTTGACCACGGCGGGGCTCGCGAGCCTGGGCATCTCGTCTGCTTTCGCTCTCGGGCTGATTGCCGGCGTTCTCGAGATCGTGCCCTATATCGGGCCGATTGTCAGTGCCGTGCCGGCCATCGCCGTGGCGCTGACCGGCGGCATCTGGGACGCCGTCTGGGTGGTCCTGCTTTATCTCGTCATCCAGCAGGCCGAAGGCGTGCTGATCGCGCCGCTGATCCAGAAACGGTCGGTGCATATTCCGCCGGGATTGATGATCTTCGCCGTTCTGGGATTCGGCGGATTGCTCGGCGTCGGAGGTCTTCTCATGAGCGCGCCGCTCACGGTCGTCGCTTTCGTGCTCGTCCGGAAGATTTGGGTCGAACGCCATGTGCCCGTCACCGGGGCATCGGCCAGGCGGGGCGAGGCCTAGTTCAGCACGCTCCGGCCATCCTTCAGGCGCATCTCATCAAGCGTCGACAGCAGCCATTCGAGGCGCGAGGCATCGGCGGGCTTTTCCTCCACATGGGTGATCGCGTGCTCGAGCGTCCGTTCGACCAGCCTGTCGGCGGCTGCATCATCGGTGATCAGCAGACGCGCAGCGAGCCGGAGGCTCGGCACGAGTGCGACAATGTCCTCGCCGTCTTCCTTGGCGCGGTCCGTTTCGGGGCGATCATAGGTCGAAACGAGGGAAGCGATGATTTCGCGGATACCGTTCGGCTTCGGCAGCGTGCTGACGAAGCGGAACCGGTCGGGGATGATAATCTCGGCGCATCCGGAAAAGAACACGAATGGTGTGTGGTTCTGGTGCAGGATATCCGCCAGCGGGAACACCGGCGTGCCGTCGAGATTGATATCGAGGACGGCGGCATCGGCCTTGCCGAGATGGGGGATGGCCTGCGCGATGGACGAGACGGGCCCCAGCACGCGGGCGCCGATCTTTTCAAAGGTGCGGGAAAGGTTTCGGGCGATCAGATATTCGTCCTCCACGATCAGGATCCGCGATCCGCGCAGCCTGTCGAGGTTTCCCTGAAGGGCGTTGTCATCGCGGTCCCGGATATCCTTGTCCGGCATTTCCGGTTGGTATTGCATCTGAGGCCTCCTATTCGGTGAATTTCAGTATGCACGACGCAGGGATCACCGGCCGAAGACGGTCGGTGTTCCAAACGCATTCGCGACTGAACTTACCTAAAAAGCAGGTATCCCGATGGAGTGGCCGGCTTCCTGAACAGCACGCGCGGGAACGGTTGCTGTTCCCTTGGATGCATGCTCGCGGGTTTCGCAAGTGCTTGTCCGGCATGGATAGACGTTGCAACCTTGGCGAGGACCATACGCTCATCATCCCCCGAATGATACCCCTCCATGCGAAATCGGCACGGAGGCCCTATTCCTCGGCGGCATTCAGCTTGTCGAAGGGCACGCTGATTGTGGCGGTCAACCCCGAGGGCGTATATTCCGTTTCGATCGTTCCGCCCAGGCGATAGGAGATCTCGCCCTTGATCAGAGTGCTGCCGAAGCCATGGTTCTCGGGAGGCTCGATCGGAGCCTCGCATTTTTCCTGCCAGTTCATCTGGAAATGACCGTCGCTGACGAGCCAGGTGACCTCCACCTTGCCGCCGCTGGTGCTGAGCGCGCCGTATTTCGCGGCATTCGTCGCCAGTTCATGAACCACCATGCCGAGCGCCAGGCTGCTTTCGGGTGCCACCTTCAGTTCCGGGCCGTCAAGGGTGATGCGGGGAAGGCTGAAGGGCTCCAGCCCGGTCGTCAGGATCTGCCGGATCGAAGTCTGCCGCCATTGTTCGCGCGACAGGAGCACATAGGCGCGCGACATGGCATTGAGCCGGCCGACGAGCGCGCTGTGGTATTGCTCGACGGAGGAAGAGGAATCGAGCATCTGATCGGCCACGGCGGAGACCACCGCCAGCATGTTCTTGACCCGGTGATTGAGCTCGGAGATCAGTACCTTCTGATGCGCTTCCGCTTCCTTGAGATTGGTGATGTCGGTGAGCGTGAACACCGCGCCGTCGGTTTTTCCGCCGGCGGTGCGGTAAGGCAGGATACGCGCCAGAAAGGTCCGTGCGCCGCCATCCTGCCGGATGTGTTTTTCGAGCCCTGTTTCCGTCGCGAGAACCGTTGCGAGGTCGTCTGCCAGGTCCGGATAGTCAAGCGTGTTTGAGAGCTCGGTGAGGGGCCGGCCGATGTCATGGCTTCTGAGGTTGAAGTGGGCGCTCGCCGCCGGGGTGAAATTGCGCACGACGAGACTTCGGTCGAGAAAGATCGTGGCGATTTCGGTGCTGGCGAACAGATGCTTCAGGTCGTTGTGGACCCGGCCGAGCTCCTCGATCTTGCTGTTGAGCTCCGCGTTGATGGTGCCCAGTTCCTCGTTGAGCGACTGCATTTCCTCCTTGGAGGCTTCAAGCTCCTCGTTCGTCGACTGCGCCTCCTCGTTCACCGACATGAGTTCTTCATAGGAGGACTTGAGCTCCTCAAGCGCGGTCTCGTATTCCTCGATGGTCGAGTGCATGCGCTCGCGCGTTTCCTGGAGTTCTTGCTCAAGGCCCGCGACTGCGTCCGCGCCGGGCGAGGGCACCTGACGGTCGGAAAGCTCGGGCCTCGTGCCGGTCGTCTCGAACAGCACCAGATAAAGCGGATTGGCGTCGTCCTTGCCGTGGCGCAGGGGGTCGATGGTGATGCGCACGAGTTGTGGACGTTCGCCAGCCTGCTCGAATGCGATGTTTTCCTTTACCACCCTCTCACCGCGGGACATCGCTTCGGCAAAGGCGGCCCTCAGCTCGAGCCGCAGACCGTATTTCGCCATCGCCAGCAATTGCCGGTTGGGCAGGCCCTGCTGGGCTTCGAGAAACTGCCCGGTGCGGGCGGAATAGTAGACGATATCGCCATCCTTGTCGGTGACGACATGTGGCGGCGAGAAGTGTTCGAGCACCTGTTTTTCGACATTCGTCGTCAGCGCAAAGCCCGACGACCCGCGGCCTTCGCCGCGCCCGCCCGCATTGCGCGGCACGGAAGGCCCTTCGCCGAAGAAATGGCGCAGATGGCTGGTCGGGTTGGCGTAGGGGCTCGCCTGATAGATGCGGTTGCGCTTGTCGACAGGCGTGAACAGATCGGTATGGCGGCCGATGCTCTCGGATGTGCCGAGGAACAGATAGCCCGTGGGCTTGAGCGCATAGTGGAAGGTCGGGATCACCCGGTTCTGAAGATCCGGGCCGAAATAGATCAGCAGGTTGCGGCAGGAGACAAGCTCCATGCGGGAATAGGGCGGGTCCTGGATGACGCTGTGCGGGGAAAAGATGCAGAGTTCGCGGATATCGTTCTTGACCACATAGCCGGTGCCTTCGCGGGTGAAGAACCGGCGCCGCCGCTCTGCGGACACGCCCTCCAGCAGGATGTCCGGGTAGCGGCCAGCCCGCGCCACGGTCAGCGCGTCCTCGTCGATGTCTGTCGCGAAGATCTGGACGCGGGGCTTTGGCCCCTCATGCGCGTTCAGATATTCCCGCACCAGGATGGCGATCGAGTAGACCTCCTCGCCGGTCGCGCAGCCGGGCACCCAGATGCGGACGCTGTCGGCAGCCCGCTTGTCCTTGAAGATGCGGGGCAGGATGTCGTTGGCGAGGGTCTCGAACGCTCTGGCATCGCGGAAGAAGCTTGTCACATTGATCAGCAGGTCGCGATAGAAGGCGTCGACCTCTTCCTCGTCCTTCTCGAACAGGTCGAGATAGTCCTCGATGCGTTCGATACTCTTCAACTGCATGCGGCGGCGGACCCGGCGCAGGAAGGTCTTGGTCTTGTAGCCGGAAAAGTCGTGGCCGGTATGCTCCTTCAGAACCGAGCAGATCGACAGGCGAGCGGCATCGAGGATGCGGTCAACGTGATCGTCATCGCGTTCCAGGTCAGCAAGCAAAACGAACCCGCGAGCATAGTCGGCGAGCCGCTGGCCCATGTGCCCGGCTTCATCTGTGATGTCGATCACGCTTTCGCTGAGCGTATTGCGGAACTCACCGGATTCTGACGAAGAGGCATCGCTCGCCTGCGCCAGCGTGAGGCCGCCTTGTTCCTTGATCGCCTTTGCGCCAAGCATCCCATCAGGGACGGAGAGGATCACCGCTGCGGCATGGTCGCCCTTATCCCTGGCAATCGCGCTCAACAGTGCATCGGCGGGGCGAAGCGCGGATGTTTCCGAGGACGTCAGCATGCAAAAGGCGCCGTCACGGATCGAAAGCGATGCGCCTTCCGTGGCGAGATAGACGTTGCGCTTCTCCAGCCGCCGGCCGTCCGTCGCCGTTACCACCGGCATCGACGTCAGGCTCCTCAGGGTTTCGACAAGCTCTTCGGTGTCTCCGTCGTGGTGGACCAGAAGCACGAACGCCATGTCATGGTCGTGCGGCAGACCCCGGAACAAGCGCTCGACGGACCCGATGTCCCGCGCCGAGGCGCTTACACCGACTGTCAGGAAGGAATTTGGAGTGGGCATCGTGCGGGTTCCTGTCGTGGATCTTCATGGATGAGCCGGAGATTCGTCAGGGCCATTGGCCATTCATATCGCGCCAATCGTGATCGTGCAAAAAAGCCGACATCTTCACCTTGATCCCTGGCAAAGGAGACAGGCTGGGCGACGGCTTGATCGCGCGATACCGGTAAATGGCAGCATGCGAGAAGGTCATGCTGCTCATCCCGTGGACGGTTAGCGATCCGCCCTGTTTCATGCTTCCATTCTCCGCTCACACCGCGCCCCGCGACAGATAATCCACGAATGTCAGCAGCAGCAGCGCTGCGAGCCAGAACAGCGCGCCGGTGCCGAACAGGCGGATCATCGGCGTCTCGTGGCGCATGCCCATGAAGAACCAGAGGACCAGTCCCGCCTTCAACGCCGCAATGAACAGGCCTGTGAACAGGCTGACGGGGCCGGTGAGCACATGGCTTGCCAGCACCGTCAGGCCCAGCAGGAGGGCAAGAAACAGCCAGATGACGGATGTCTGCAGATATTGGCGCATAGCGATCACCGCGCGAGATAGAGGACGGGAAACAGGAAGATCCAGATGATGTCGACCAGATGCCAGTAGGTGGCCGCCGTCTCGGTGGCCGTGGCGCCTGCCGGGAGCTTCACGCGTCGGGAATGGATGAGCCATGCGAACAGGCTCAGCACCACGATGCCGATCGTCAGATGCAGGGCATGGAGTGAAGTTGCGATCAGGTAGATGTTCATGAACAGATGCTCGCCGGGCGAAGTGAAATCGGTTCGGGCGCCGGGCAGGGGCAGCAGGCCCTCCTGATACTCGCTCCAGTATTCATAGGCCTTGAGGCCGAGGAAGGCGGCGCCGAGCACGGCCGCAAGCGCAAGGCAGAGCGAGACCGGCCTCGTTTGGCCGGCGCGCGCCGCCTTCACCGCGATCGCCACAAGTGCGCTCGATGTCAGCAGGATCATCGTGTTAGCGGCGCCGATCGCCACATGCATCTTCTTCGAGGCGGCGATGAATTCTTCCGGGTGCAGGTAATGGGCAACGAAGATCACGGCGAACAGGCCGCCGAACAGCATGATCTCGCTTGCGAGAAACAGGTAGACGCCGAGCATGTCGGCCTCGCGCTGCTGCCCGCGCGTGCTGTAGGGCTCCTTCAGGCGCGGCAGATCCTCGGTCATCGGCTGTCCTCCTTGTCGACCGGATAATCGTAGGGCCTGCCGGTGACGGTCGGTATCTCGACGAAGTTGTGCTTCGGCGGCGGTGATGGCACCGTCCATTCGAGCCCGGTCGCGCCCCAGGGATTGGCGCTCGCGCGCTTGCTGGCGACGAGCGAATAGCCGAGATAGACGAAGGGCAGCAGGTAGGCGAAGCCGAGCAGGGTCGAGCCTGCGGACGAGAGGACATGCAGCGTCTGGAACTCCGGTGCATAGACGTGGTAGCGCCGCGGCATGCCGAGAAAGCCGAGGATGAACTGCGGAAAAAATGTCAGGTTGAAGCCGAAGAAGATCGTGGCTGCGGTGATCCGGCCCCAGGTGAGCGGGTACATCCGCCCGAACATCTTCGGCCACCAGAAATGCAGCGCGCCGAAATAAGCCGAGATCGTGCCGCCGACCATGATGTAGTGGAAGTGGGCGACCACGAAATAGGTGTCGTGGACATGCACGTCGATGGAGAGCATCGCCAGTGCCAGCCCCGTCAGCCCGCCGACGACGAAGAGCCCGATGAAGGACATGGCGAACAGGAAGGGCGGATCGAGCAGGATATTGCCTTTGTAGAGCGTCGCCGTCCAGTTGTAGACCTTGATACCGGAAGGGACGGCGACGGCGAGGCTGAGGAACGAAAACACCGCGCTTGCATACATCGACTGACCGGAGACGAACATGTGGTGGCCCCAGACGAAGAAGCCGATGATCGCGATCGCGATCGACGAGCCGGCGACGAAGCTGTAGCCGAAGACCGGCTTGCGGGCGGCGGCGGCTACGAGCTCGCTGATCACGCCGAGCGCCGGCAGCACCATGATGTAGACCGCCGGGTGGCTGTAAAACCAGAAGAGATGCTGGAACAGCAGGGGATCGCCGCCGAGTGACGGATCGAAGATGCCGAGGCCGAACAGCCGCTCGGCTGCAATCAGCACCAGCGTGATCGACAGCACCGGGGTTGCCAGCACCAGGATGATCGACGTGGCGTAGTGCGACCAGACGAAGAGCGGCATCCGCCCCCACCCCATGCCGGGCGCGCGCAGCTTGTGGATGGTGACGATGAAGTTGAGGCCGGTCAGGATCGACGAGAAGCCGACGATGAACACGGCGGCGGCAACCAGCACGACATGGCCGTTCGAGAACATCGATGACAGCGGCGTGTAGAAGGTCCAGCCGGTATCGACGCCGCCGACAAGCAGCACGATCAGCGTGAACAGGCCGCCCAGCATATAGATGTACCAGCTCAGGAGGTTCAGCCGGGGAAAGGCGAGATCGCGCGCGCCGATCATCAGCGGGATCAGGAAATTGCCGAAGACATTGGGGATGGACGGGATCAGGAAGAACCAGACCATGATGACGCCGTGCAGCGTGAAGGCGCGGTTATAGCCCTCATTGGTCAGCAGATCGCCTTCGGGCGTCAGAAGGTCGGCGCGCACCAGCCCGGCGGCTGCCCCGCCGACCAGGAAGAAGAAGGTCACCGAAATCAGGTAAAGGACGGCGATGCGCTTGTGATCGGTGGTCAGCAGCCAGGAGCGGATGGTATGGCCGGCATCGAGATAGCTTGGCGGGTTTTCGGTCACGGCGTGTCCTCCGTCGTGGCGAGCGACTTGATATAGGCGACGAGCTTCATGACCTCGTCCTCGCTGAGCACGTTCTTGAATGTCGGCATGATCGGCGGATAGCCGGCGGCGATCTCGGACTGCGGCAGCAGGATGCTGTCGCGGATATACTGGTCATCGGCCGTCACCATGCTGCCGTCGGCAAGCGGAACCGGGCTGCCGTAAAGCCCTTCGAGATCGGGCGCTTTCACGGTGGCGGCGGGCCCGTGGCAACCGCTGCAGCCATTGCTGCGGAAGAGTTTTTCACCCTCCGCCGCCAGCGAAACATCGGTGCCGGACTGCTCCAGCCAGGCGGCGAAGGCGGGTTTTTCCATGACGATGAAACGGCCGGTCATTTCCGAATGGTCGGCCCCGCAGAATTCCGCGCAGGCGAGTGCATAGATGCCGGGCTTGTCGGCCTCGAACCAGAGCGAGGTATAGCGGCCGGGAACCACATCCTGCTTCAGCCTGAGCGCCGGAATATAGAGGCTGTGGATCACATCCTGCGAGGCCATCGATAGTCTGACGGGCTCGCCGACCGGCACATGCAGTTCGTCGATCTCGCGCTGGCCGCCGGCATGCTCGAATTTCCACATCCACTGTTTGGCGACGACGTTGATCTCCATCGCATCCGGCGGCGGCTGATGGACGGTGAAGAACATCCGTGTCGACCAGACGAACAGCGCCACGATCAGGATGAAGGGGATCAGCGCCCAGGAAATCTCGATCAGGGTGTTGCGGTTGACCCGGTCGCTGCGGTCCGCCTTGCGGCCGGCGCGGTATTTCCAGGCATAATAGGCGATCAGGATGAAGACCGGCGCCGAAAGCGCCACGACCAGTGCGGTGAACACCCACATCAAAAGGTCGATCCGGCCGCTATAGGCGGAGGCAGATTCTGGCCAGAGCGCGATGAAATCGCTCATTCCGCCGCCTCCTTCCGCTTCCGGCGTTCGCGCATAAGCGCCACCGCGATCAGCCCGCCGCCGGCAAGCGCCGTCAACCCGCCGCCGATCCTCAGCATGGATTGCACCAGCGAGCCATAGCGGCCGGTGACCGGGTCATAGTGGTAGCAGAGCAGCAGGATCTGGTCGCCCCAGTCGCCGATCCTGCCTTCGCCGGCCTCCGTCAGCGCCAGCTTCATGTCAGTCGGCTGCGGCGTCAGGCCATAGATCCAGCGGCTCAAATGGCCGTCGCGGGTCAGGAAGGCGGTGGCGGCGACATGGGCGTACTGGCTGATGCGCTCGTCATAGGCATAGCGATAGCCGAGTGCGTCGGTCACCGCGCGGATGTTTTCCTTCGTGCCGGTCGTCGCGTGAATGCCGCTCATGTCGATGTCCGGGAAGGATTTTTGCAGCACTGCGAGGTCGGCACGGGCAACCTCCGGCCCTTCGGCCGGATCAATGCCGAAGGCGATCATGGTGAAATCCTCGCCCGGCTCAAATTCCTGCGCCCGGATTGCCTGCATGACGCCCGAAAGCGTCACCCCGCAGATGTTCGGGCAGTCGTGCAGAACCGGGACCAGCACGATCGGCTTTCCGTCAGCAAATTCGGCGAGCGTCACCGTCTCGCCATCGGCGTTCCGAAAGGGCAGATCGAGGGGGATCTCGGCGTCCGGCCGCTCGTCAATGCCCGCAAGCCCGAACGGGTCGAAATTGGCGTCGCGGGCGGCGAGTGCTGGAACGGCGAGAAGCGCGAGGAGCAATGCCAGGAACGGGAGCTTCGTCATCGGCCATCTCCATTGGTATCGTTCGGCCAGCCGCGGTCGGCGAGGATGTCGATGGCGCGAGCGGCGGGAATGCGGATGCGGCCGTCCTCGCTGCGGCCGTAGGTTTCGACAAGGCGTCGGTTGCTTGCGTTCAGCGCGTCAAGATCGGCCTTCGGATAGACTTCCAGCCGTGGGCCGGCGACGGGCCTTTCGGCGGTCCGGACGGGCGTCGGTTCGCGATCCGGCACGCTGAAAAGGCCGGTGAGGAAAGCGACGAAGGCCAGCGACACGGCCACGAAGACCACGAGGAGGGCGCCGGCATAAAGGACCATGCGGACGGAGACGTCGCGCTGTTCATACTTGGCGCCTTTATTGTTCTCGTTCATGACCGGGCCTCCCGTGGCGGGCGAAACCCGGCGCTTGCGGCGAGCATCAGGCCCGCGCCGGAAAGGAGTGCCACGGCAAGGCCGCCGCGGCCGGGAAGCGCAAGCCAGAGGCATTCGATCGCCTTGCCGCCGAGGAGGATGGCGGCGAGCGCCACCGTCCAGCGTCGCGACTGGCGGATCGGGGGGAAGAGCAGGAGCGCTGCAGGCAACGCGCCGCTTGCCGCCAGCAGGTATTCGACATAGCGCCAGAGCCCCGCGCTGCGCGGCGCGAACCATTCGAGCCCGGCGGCGGAATTGACGTTCCAGGACACGAAATACTGGATGTAGGCGAAATAGAGCCAGAACAGCACGGCGACGAGCAGCAGCGTGCCGGAGAGCGGCAGGCGCGATGCAGGGGCTGAAAGCACGAGCAGGCAGAATGCGATACCGACCTGGAGCGACAGCACATAGAGCGCGAGGCCGGAGGAAAAATAGCCCGGCGCAAGCGGCATCAGCCACAGGCTTGCCGCCAGCCCCTGCAGGATGACGAACAGGATGAGGGCCACGGCCGCTGTGGCGCGGGAGCGCGCCGCGCACCATGGCGCGAGCAGCAATGCCAGCAGGAAGCCGATCGTTACAAGCGCGTAGGACCACTCGTTGAGAAACAGAGCACGGAAGGTGGTGTCACGCTCCATCCCCTGCCAGCCGTAAAGTGTCGGCGAGAGCAGAAGCAGCGGCAGAAAGGCCACGAAGATCGGCGCAAGCCGGACGAGACCCGCCGTCGCCCCGGCGAGTTCATGCTGCCAGCGTCCGCCGGTAAGCGCCATGACGAGCAGCAGGAAGGCAGCGCCGATCGGGATGGCGCTCGCGAAAACGCTGGCCGCGAGCAGGCCGGCGAGGCCCGGTTCCGGCCGGTCGACGATCAGCAGTCCGGCGACCGCCAACAGCAGCAGGCCGACAACCAGGCGGATCAACGGGACGGTCGGTCGAAGGGTCATGGCCGCGGCTCCGCAAGCTTTTGCCGGTCTTCCTCCGATAGCAGCCGCTCCGGCGCGTCCTGGCTGAGCTGCAGCGCCTTGACATAGGCCGCGATCGCCCAGCGGTCGCGTGGCGGAACGCGGCCGGCATAGGAATACATCACGCCATAGCCATCGGTGATGACGTCGACGATATGGCGCGGATCGACGTTGCGCAGACGCTCGGAATGGAAGCTCGGCGGGGCGGGAAAGCCGCGCGAGGGGATGCGGCCATTGCCGTAGCCGGCGGGATCATGACACGGCACGCAGAAGATCGCGTAACGCTCCTGCCCCCGCTCCAGCAGCGCGCGGTCCATCGGCGGGCGGGTCTGACGCGCGGCGATCTCGGCCGGGGCGCTGCGCGAGACCGTGCCCTCCGGCGGATGCTGGAGCGCCTTGCCATCGGGAAACAGTGAGCTTTCCTCATAATCGTCATAGCGCGGCTGGTGGTCCATGCCGTCACAGGCGGCAAGGATGAGAAGACAGGCGAGTAGGGGCAAGGGCTGCAGGGTCATGACGGCGCCTCCGGCAGCGGCACCAGTGCGACGGTTTCTGCGCCGAGGTTCTTCAGGTCATCCGGGGTTCGCGCGGTGTCGAAGTGCTCGTCGGTGGCGTGGACGAGGATGTAGAAGCGGTCGCCGGCGGAAAAATCCGGGATCTCGAAATCTGGGTGATGCAGCTTCGGCAGCCGGCAGGACAGAAGCGTGCCGATCACCGCGAAGACGATGGCAGACATCACCGCGACTTCGAGCGTGATGATCGGCAACGGCTGCCAGGCGAATACGGGCCGCCCGCCGATATTCAGCGGATAGGCGTAATTGGCGTAAAGCTGCACGCCGAGCCCGGCAAACGCGCCGAAAAGCCCGCCGGCAAGCGTGATCCAGGCAACGCGATGATCGCCGGCGTCGAGCGCGTCGGCGATCTCCTCGGAGAAATAGGGGCCGAGAACGTCCAGCTTGCTATAGCCGCGCTGCCGCAATGTTGCGAGATGGCTTGCCAGACCTTCCGGCCCGGCGAAGCCGGCGGCTGCGGCGTGATAATGCGTCTCGGAGCGGTCAGCGGGCATGGCGGGCCTCCTCTGACGCCTTTTTCAGCTCGAAGCCGGAGACGATCGGCAGCAGGCGGACGAACAGCAGGAACGGCGCCAGGAAGACGCCGATCATGCCGGCAAACAGCGCCCAGTCCCAGAGGCTTGCCTGAAACGTGCCCCAGGAGGAGACGAGATGATCGCGGTAAAGCCCGGTAACGATCAGCATGTAGCGCTCCATCCACATGCCGGCGGCGACCGAAACGCCGATGGCGGCAAGCAGCAGGCTGTTTCGCCGCACGCGCCGCAGCCAGAGCAGTTGCAACGGCACGAAATTGCTGATGACCGCGCCCCAGAAGCTCCAGGCATAGGCGCCGGAAAGCCGGTCATGCAGCGTTTCGAGCTCCGATTGTTCGCCGGAATAGAGCGCGTTGAAGATATCGGCGAGGTAGCCGTAGGCCGTCATCAGCCCGACCGCGAGCAGGAGCTTGCCGATCAGGTCGCTATGGGCATCGGTCAGAATGTCATCGAGCCGGAAGGCGCGCCGCAGCACCGCCATGATCACCGCCACCACGGCAAAGCCGGAAAACACCGCGCCGCAGAGGAAATAGGGCGGAAAGATCGACGAGTTCCAGCCGGAGATCGGGCCGCCGCCGAGCAGCAGCGAATAGGCCGCGGTGATGATGAACACCATCGTGACGGCAAGTCCGGCGCAGAGCCGATAGGCCTGCTCCCAGCGCCTCCAGTGCCGCATCGAGCCGCGCCAGCCAAGGGCGGCGAGCCCGTAGCAGACCTGCCCGAGGCGGCCCTTTGCGCGGTCGCGCAGACGGGCGAAATCGGGGATCGCGCCGACATACCAGAAGGCGGCGGAGGCCACGAGATAGGTCAGCACGGCAAAGAAATCCCAGGAGAGCGGGCTCTTGAACTGCGGCCAGATGCCCATCGTGTTCGGATAGGGCGCCGTCCAGTAAAACAGCCATGGCCGGCCGAGATGGAGGATCGGATAGAGCCCGGCGCAGATGACGGCGAAAAGCGTCATCGTCTCGGCAAAGCGGTTGAGTGCATTGCGCTGTCCGACGCCGGTCAGGAGCAGCAGCGCGGAGATCAGCGTTCCGGCATGGCCGATGCCGAGGAACCAGATGTAGTTGACGATCGGAAAGCCCCAGGCGACCGGGATATTGTTGCCGAACACGCCGACGCCGCGCCAGAAGAGTACCGTGACGGCGACGGCGAAGCAGAGGAGCAGCAGCAGGGCGAAGGCGAACGAGAGCGCCCACGCCCGTGGTGCCGGAAAACCGAGCGGCAGATCGGTGACGGCGTCGATCCGTTCGGCAGAAAGTGGTCTTGCCTCCGCCATCACCCCTCCACCCGTGCGAGATAGGATGTGCGCGGCTTGGTGTTGACCTCTTCCAGCAGCAGGTAGTCGCGCGGCTCCGCCTTCCGCCGGCTGACCTCGGTGTCAGGATCGGCGACATCGCCGAAGCTGATCGCCTGTGTCGGACAGGCCTGCTGGCAGGCCGTCACCACCTCGCCATCGCGGAGCGGCCGGTTTTCGCGGTCGGCGTCGATGCGCGCGGTCTCGATCCGCTGGACGCAGTAGGTGCACTTCTCCATGACGCCGCGCGAGCGGACGGTGACCTCCGGATTGCGCATGGCGCGAAGCTGCTCGGGGTCGTCGCCGGTATAGTCGAACCAGTTGAAGCGGCGCACCTTGTAGGGGCAGTAGGAGGCGCAGGTGCGGGTGCCGATGCAGCGGTTATAGACCTGTACGTTGAGCCCGTCGGAACTGTGGACGGTGGCATTGACCGGACAGCCCATCTCGCAGGGCGCGTCCTCGCAATGCATGCAGGGCACGGGTTGGAAATAGGAAAGCGGCGCCTCCGGCGGGCCTTCGTAATAGCGGTCGATGCGCAGCCAGTGCATCTCGCGCCCCTCGGCCACAAGGTCCTTGCCGACCACCGGAATATTGTTCTCCGCATTGCAGCCCACGACGCAGGCATTGCAGCCGATGCAGGCGTCGAGATCGATCGACATGCCCCAGGCCGGGCTGGTCTTTGGCTTTTCCGGATAGAAGCTTCCCGGCTTTTCTTCGTGCTTTGCGGCCGCCTGACGCGATGCCTCGGCGGTGACGGTCCTGACGAAATCATGCCCCTCCATCGCCTGGTGAAGTTGGGTCGAGGCGAGCTTTTCGCGCGCGCCCGATTTCTTCAGCGTGACCCCGCTTAGCCTGGTGCGGCCCGCCACCAGCGAATAGGCATTGGTGCCCAGACCATCGGCGAGCGTACCGAAGCTTCGGTGGCCATAGCCGAGGGTGAGGGTGAGTGTCTCGGCCTGCTGGCCGGGCAGGATCCAGACCGGGCCTTCCGCCGTTCTGTCGCCATGGCGGAGCCGGATGACGTCGCCGGCGGCGAGGCCTTCATGCTCGGCAAGCGCCGGGCTGATGAGGATCGGATTGCCCCATGTCAGCTTGGTCATCGGCTTCGGCGTTTCCTGAAGCCAGCCATTATTGCCGAAGCGGCCATCCCAGACCGACGGATCCGGCTGGATGAGCAGGGTGAGCGCGGCGTCTTCCGGGGTCGGCATCGCCAATGGCCCGCCGGCGGCTTCAGGTGGGGCAACCGTCGCGGCCGCCGTGCCGTCAACGAAGCCCGCAAACAGGGCTTCATTCCATTGCGCGTCAAAATCGCCCGTAAGCCGCGCGCGCCACGTCGCCATCACGATCGCGCGGGCATCCGTCTCGGCTTGGCCCATCAGGTTGGCGATGAGCGTATGTGGCGAGCGGACCGCATAGAAGGGCCGCACCAGCGGCTGGAGGACGGTCGCCGTGCCGTCGACCGCACGCGCATCGCTCCAGCTTTCAAGGTCGTGAGGGATCGGCAGGTGCCAGTGACAGAGCGCGGCCGTCTCGTCGAAATAAAGCCCGGCATGCAGCGACGTTTCGACCTTGGCCATCGCTCCGGCGAAAGCGGGCGGTCCGGCATAGGCGGGGTTGCAGTCGAGGACGAACAGCGTCGAAACCGCGCCCGCATCCATGTCATCGATCAGGCTGTCGAGATCGCGCTGGCCGGCCGGCGTTGCGGCGACGGGTTCGGTGAAGGCGAGCGTCTCGCCGATCGCGCCGAGACGCTGGTTGATCCTGCAGGCAAGCGCATGCAGCGCCGGCGCGTGATGCGCCCCGACCGTCACCAGCGCCCGGTCCGGCCGGGCCTCGATCGCCGTTGCGGCGCGGTCTACCCAGCGGCTGTCGCTTTCGCTCAGTTCCGGCGCCTCGTCGATGATGCCAAGCCGTGCCGCAAGCGCCGACAGCAGGGCCGGCATTCGCTGTTCGGCGGCGATCAGCCGCTCGTCGGCGCGGGCTCCGGTAAGGCTCGGGCTGGCCTCGGCCACAAGGATGCGGCTCTCGCCGTCGCCATCGCGAAAAGCCTTGCGTCGTTGGCTCCATTGCCGGGCGTTGACCGACTGGCGCGGGCCGGGGCCCAGAAAATCATCGGAGAACGAGAGGATGGTTTCGGCGCGGCTGAAATCCGGCTGCGGCATCAGCGCCCGGCCGAAGGCGGCCTCGGCGCCGAGAATGCGATTGTCCTCGTTGACCGGTTCAGTGACGTGCCAGCGCGCCAGCGGCCAGCGGGCAAGCAGCGCTTCAAGCTGGCGGATCATTGTGGGGGAGGTGATCTGACCGGTGAGAATGCTGAGCCCCGCGCCGGCGGTCGCGTCCAGGGTCGCGCGTTTTTCCGCCAGAAAGGCGTCGAAGGCTGCCCAGCTTGCCGGGTCGCCGAATTCCCTGGGCGCCTGCGACCGGTCGGGGTCGTAGAGGCCGAGGAGGGCTGCCTGCAGAAAGACATCGGTGGCGCCGCCGGTGGCCGGATGATCGGGATTGCCCTCGAGCTTCACCGGTCGGCCCGCGACCGTCTGACCGAGAACGGGGAGCGCATAGCCGGAAAGCCGCGTGGCGGTCGCATAGAGCACCGGCTTTTCGCGGCTTGCGGCGGCGCGCACATAGGGCAGCGCGTTCTCGTCAGAGCGCGCCTCGCAGCCCGTGAGCCCGGCAAGCGCGAAGGAAGCGGCCATGGTCTTCAACAGCCCGCGCCGGGTGATGCCGTCGCCGATGGCCTGAAGCGCCGGAAATTCCGACGTCAGGAAAGCGTTGAACTCCTCCGTGGCTGACAATTGCTCCAGTCCGCGCCAGAGCGCCTTGCCCGAGCGGCCGTCGAGATGCTTGCGGAAGATGTCGGATTCTTGCGTCACGTGCCCTCCTTCATCGGTGACAGACATTGCAGTCGTCGAGACGGTCCGGCTCGATGCCGCGCGCCTCGACGACGAGCGCGCCGTAATCGCGATGCGCCGCGAGATCGTCATCAAGGCTCGACCAGTCCATGCGGGTGACTTCGCTCGGGGGGCGCAGTTCGGGGGCGGGATCGCGATGGCAATCGAGGCACCAGCCCATCTCGAACGGCTTTGCCTGTTTCATCAGCGGCATCTGGTCGACGCGTCCGTGGCAGGTCTCGCAGGGCACGCCGGTGGCCACATGGATCGAGTGATCGAAATAGACGTAGTCGGGAACCCGCGCGACGCGGTTCCACTCAAGCGGCTCTCCCGTGGCGAGGCTCTTGCGCACCGGCGCCAGCATCTCCGCATCTGTCCAGATCTGCGAATGGCAGGTCATGCAGGTCTCGGTCGGCGGCAGGCCGGCTTGCGCGCTGGTTTCGACCGTGTCGTGGCAATAGCGACAGTCGATGCCGAGTTCGCCGGCATGGTGCTGATGGCTGAAGGGGACGGGCTGTTCGCTGACCCAATCGACGTCGGTGCGATAGCTGGAGCTCGCCGCCGACCACCACAGCGCGCCGCCCACCACCACGGCAAGCGCGACCGCTCCGGCGAAAAGCCGAAGCTTCGCATCCGCTGAAGCGCTAAAAATCTGTGCCACGCCGGCCCCCTTGATCGGCGTCGCCCCATGGGAGCAACTTTCTGATTAACACCGGCACTCTCGTTCGGTTCCGGTTCCTGGCGCTGGTCACGCAAATCCAGCAGGTCTTCGTTGAAGTCGAACATCCAGGCTTGGGATTTGTTCCTGAACTTTTCCCGGCGCGGAACATTTGCTGCCCGATCAGGTTCGATGGGCAGCCGAGATCGTTTTCCCCGACAGACAAGGAGCATTGCCCATGACTGCAATCAGCGAAGACACAAGCATTGCAGCGTCAGCCGAGAGCGAGGGTCCAGGCTCGCCGCAGGTCGGGAGACATCGCATCGTCATCGTCGGCGGTGGCTTTGGCGGGCTTGCCTGTGCATCAAAACTCGGCGGCGCGCCGGTCGATGTGACGCTGATCGACAAACGCAACCACAATCTGTTCCAGCCGCTGCTCTACCAGATCGCGACGGCCATCCTTTCGCCCGCCGATATTTCCGAGCCGCTCCGGCGCACGCTCGGGAAAAAGCGCAATGTCGACGTGGTGATGGCCGAAGTCGTCGGCATCGATGCGCAGCGCAAGGCCGTGCTGACGCGGGACGGCGCACCGGTGGAATACGATACGCTGGTGATCGCAACCGGCTCCGTCGACAATTATCTGGGCCATGACGAGTGGAAGCCACACGCCCCCGGCCTCAAGACCAATCGCGATGCCCGGCAGGTGCGCGAGACCCTGCTTCTCGCCTTTGAACGTGCCGAACTGACGCTCGACCCGGACGAGCGCCGCAAGCTTTTGACCTTCGTGATCGTCGGCGGCGGGCCGACCGGGGTCGAACTCGCCGGCGCCATCGCCGAACTGGGCGTTTTTCTGCTTCGGCGCGATTTCAGGAACATAGCCCCCGAAGAGCTGAACATCATCCTGCTGGAGGCCGGGCCGGGCATTCTTTCGGGCTTTGACGAGAAGCTTTCGCAGTATACGCTGAAACGGCTTGAGGCTAGGGGCGTAGATGTCCGCGTCAACACACCGGTCGAGGCGATCGCTGCTGAAGAGGTCGCCGCGGGCGGTGAAACAATCCCGACCGGCTGCGTCATATGGGGTGCGGGCGTCAGGGCGACGCCGGTGGCGGAGTGGCTGGGCGTGGAGCCGCAGCGTGGCGGCCGGGTGGCGGTGGCGGCCGATCTCAGCGCCATCGGCTTCGAGGATATTTACATTCTCGGCGATGCGGCTTCGGTTCAGAGCGAAGACGGGCCGTTCCCGGCGCTGGCGCAGGTCGCCAAGCAGCAGGGGAAATATCTCGGCAGGAAGCTGCGACGAAAAGCCGAAGGCCGTGATGATGATACACCGTTCCGCTTCCGCAATCGCGGCATCACCGCCGTCATCGGCCGCAATGCGGCGGTGTTCCAGTCCGGCCGGTTCAAGCTGACAGGCCGCCTCGCGTGGTGGCTCTGGGCGATCATCCACGTCTACCTGCTGGTGAACTTCGAAAAACGACTGCTCGTCAGCGTTCAGTGGCTCTGGACCTTCCTCACGGGGCAGCGCAACGCCCGCCTGATAGATGATGAGTCATGATCGATTGGAATTTGCGGAAAGTCTCCTGCCGAAGAGAGAATACCGTCTCGGTGTACTTTGCCTATGTTAGAACACCCGCAAGTAGTGTTCTCAGGCCAGAGGCTTGGTTTTCAGCTTTTTCGGCGTGGGCCCGAGGAATCAGGTCATCGAGTTGGTTGTTCAGATGGCAACTGACGATCTTGTCGACGGCGGCGGACAGATAGGAAAGTGGCTCAACCTCATCGAGCTTGGCCTTTTCGATAAGCGAGGCGATGGTCGCCCGGGGTTCGACCTTGGTGCCCGTGCCTGCGAACAGGCACTTTTCCGATTCAGGGCAATCGGCCGGATGGAACGCTCGACGGTATTGGAATCGATCTCGATACGACTGTTATTGATGGACGGGTCCCGTCTCTCGCCGATAAGTGCAATTGTCGCCGCTGGATCCACATAGCTGCACAATTGCGCAAATCGACCGGTCGGGAGATGACGTAAATACCGTCGATACCTTTTGACGGATCGTGAATGGGCTGTAATTGCCTCACTGATACCGCCGGCCAAGCCCGGTGGGTGGCCACGGAAAACGAATATAAGGGAAGTGGTGAACGCGATCCTTTATATTGCGGGCAGCGTCAGTCAATGGCGGGCTCTGCCGAAGGACTTCCCCCGTTACCCGATGCCAAGAGAGGGGCTGCCGCCTGCCTGTCCAGACGCGGCCCCTGCGGTTGCTTTCCGGATAAAAGGCAGGAAGCAAGAGGTGCGAGACCTGAAGACCGAAACATGTCGGTGAACACGTCGCTTCGCTCTGGATGATGCCGGGATGGCGGAGGAGGTGGGATTCGAACCCACGGTACGCTTTCACGCACGCCGGTTTTCAAGACCGGTGCCTTAAACCGCTCGGCCACTCCTCCGTGAGGGCTGCGCTGCAGGTCGGCGTTGTTGCGACCGTCGTCCATGCAGCGTTCCGCGCTTTATCACCGCTTTCTTGCAGCGGTCAATGCCGTATTGGAACGCCGTGCGTTCCTTCGGACGCACAAAGGACGTTCTAACCTATTGAATCTTCGCATCGGCCCGAGAATCGATTCCGATTATCGGGCCGATGCGCTAGCCCGCCTGCGCCGGTATGCTCCTCCCACGCCTGTGGTTGCTGTGCTTCCGGCAATTGCGGGTTGAACACGGCTCTCGAATTTGCTACGCGCCTTAAAGCGGCCACTAAGTCTCCGCATAGGGGACGATATCCAAATTTCAAGATGGCGGTTTCAGGCGAGGTTTTCCCGCCGGCCGGTCAAGACAAATGGAAGAATTGCTGGCATGAGAGAGTTCCGGTTATCCGCTTCGGTCGCAATCTTGGCCGTGACAGCCATGCTGAGTGCTTGCACGACCACCGGAGATACATCCGAAAAGGCCGGGGATGAGGCCAAGGACGCCACGGAGACTGCTGGAGAGCAGACGGCAACTGCCACGAGTCTCGGTTACCAGAAGATCGGCAAGCCCTATCAGGTGAGGGGCAAGTGGTATACGCCCAAACATGTCGAGGAATATTCGAAGGAGGGGCTCGCCTCCTGGTACGGGCCGAACTTCAACGGCGGGCGCACCGCCAACGGCGAGACCTACGACATGAACCATCTTTCGGCGGCCCACAAGACGCTGCCGCTGCCGAGCTATGTCCGCGTCACCAACAAGAAGAACGACAGCTCCGTCATCGTGCGCGTCAACGATCGTGGTCCCTTCGTTTCCGGCCGGATCATCGACCTGTCGAAAAAGGCGGCCGAGATGCTCGACATGACCCATGAGGGCGTTGCCGATGTGCGCGTCGACTATATCGGTCCCGCGCCGCAGTCGCCCGATGACATGGATTATCTTCTCGCGTCCTATGAAAAGAAGGCCGTGCCGGAAGGCGTCGATCCCGGCCGTTTCGGCGAAGCAGGCGTTCAGGTTGCGCAGGCGGAAGCGAAGCCTTCGGCCGAGCCTTCCAACACGCTGTTGGCCCTCGTCGAGAACAAGGCCGAGAAGAAGCCGGCGGCGACGGCCGCCAACATGAAGGTCGCGGCAGTCGCCTCCGCAAAGGCGCCGCAGGAGGCGCTGGCGCTCGTCGACAGCGCGCCCGAAGCGCCGACAAGCGCAGCCGGAAAGGCGGCGGAGTCCATCCTGACCGACGATGCGAGCCTGCCCGTCGTCGCGCCCATTCCGTTTAAAAAATAGGGCCCCGCGCCCCCGGGGCTTTTTCCCGCCGCCGAAATCCTCTAAACCGGCGTCTGTCGGGACAAAAGGCGACGGACGACATGGCTGAACAGGGCATTTTCATCAGTTTCGAGGGCGGGGAAGGCGTCGGCAAATCGACGCAGATCCGGCTGCTCGCCGAACGCCTCGGCATGCTGGGACACAAGGTTCGCGTTACCCGGGAGCCCGGCGGTTCGGCCGGCGCGGAGGCCGTGCGCCATGTTCTGCTCTCCGGCGCTGCCGAACCCTTCGGCGTCGGCATGGAGGTGCTGCTGTTCGCCGCCGCGCGCAACGATCATGTCGAGGAGATCATCCGGCCCGCGCTCGCGGCGGGACAAATCGTGCTCTGCGACCGGTTCATGGATTCCTCAAGGGCCTACCAGGGGGCGACCGGCCCGCTGGCGCCGGCATTCGTCGCCACGGTGGAGCGGGTCGCCGTGAACGGCGTTCGCCCGGACCTGACGCTGATCTTCGATCTCGATGCACTGGAAGGATTGAAGCGGGTGCGCGGGCGGCTGCCGGAAACCGCGCTTGCCGGCGCGCCCGACCGTTTCGAGAAGGACGACATCGCCATTCACGCGGCGCGGCGGCAGGCATTTTTAAGCATTGCCGAGGCCGAGCCCGAGCGTTGTCGGGTCATCGATGCCGCGGCCGCGCCCGAAACGGTTGCCGGGGCGGTCTGGCAGGTCGTGTCGGAAGTCCTTGCCTCCCGCAATCTCGGGAGTGGCGCCGATGGCTGACGAACTGCTCCTGGAGGGCGCTGTCGAGCCTTCGCGCAACCGCCATCTCTTTGGTCACGGCGAGGCCGAAGCCTATCTCGCCCAGTCCTATCGCGGCGGCAAGGGACATCATGCGCTGCTTCTGGAAGGGGCGGCCGGCATCGGCAAGGCGACGCTCGCCTTTCGCTTTGCCAACCACGTGCTGCATTTTCCCCATCCCGCCGATGCGCCGGATCACCTGATCGAGCCGGACCAGACATCGCCGCTGACGCGCCAGATCATCGCCGGCGCATCGCATGACCTTTTGCATCTGAAGCGCCCGGTTGATGCGAAGAGCGGCAAGCTGAAGACCGCGATCACCGTGGAGGAAGTGCGCCGGGCTGGCCACTTCCTGTCCCAGACCTCGGGAACCGGCAATTGGCGCATCGTGATCGTGGATGCGGCCGACGACCTTAATCGCAATGCCGCCAACGCAATTCTGAAAATCCTCGAGGAGCCGCCGAAAAACGCTATGTTCCTGTTGATTTCGCATGCGCCGGGAAGGCTCCTGCCGACGATCCGCTCGCGCTGCCTGCCGCTGCGCCTGCGCCCGCTGGCCGCGCAGGACCTGGCTGCGGCGCTCGGCGCGCTCGGCCTTTCTGCGGGGGGGCAGGACGAAGAGCGCATGGCGGCGCTCGCAAACGGCAGCGTCGCCGAAGCCCTGAAGCTGGTCAACTATGGCGGGCTGGAGATCATCGATGCCTATGACGCCGTGCTGGAGGGAACGGTCGCCAAGGCGCGTCTCGTCATGCACAAGCTCGCGGATACGGTTGCAAAGCGCGAGAACGAGACCATTTTCGATTTTCTGCTCGGCCATATCGACGGGGACATCAAGACGCGGGCGCGCGAGGCGGCACTTTCCGGCGATCTCCCGCTTGCCGAAAGGCTGGCCGGTCTGTCCTCCAGGATCGCGGCCGACGTGGCGGAAGCCGATGCCTACAATCTCGACCGCAGGCAGCTGGCGCTCGATCTGCTGTCGCGGCTGCGAACCACGCTTGAGCCCCCGGGCGCCGACGCCTGAAGCAGGTTTGACTTGATGCGCTGATTGAGGGGCGGTAAGACCGGTCAGATTTCAGCACCGGTTCCGGATTTCAGCGGACGCCGGCTTGCCCGCAATATCAGAAACGTCCCGGAGCGAACCGGCTCCCAGACAGCCATGCACACGGACAGCGGAATGAGCGACAACAACAGGTATTTCATCACAACGCCGATCTTCTATCCCAACGGCGCGCCGCATATCGGTCATGCCTACACCATGATCGCCACCGACGCGCTTGCGCGTTTCCGCAGGCTGGACGGCATGGATGTGCGCTTCCTCTCCGGCACGGACGAGCACGGGCAGAAGATGCAGCAGACCGCCGAAAAGGAAGGCGTCGCCCCGATCGAGCTGGCGGATCGCAACTCGGCGGTCTTCCGCGGTCTTCTCGCCACGCTCAACTGTTCCAATGACGATTTCATCCGCACCACGGAAGAACGCCATCGCAAGGCCGTGCAGGCGCTGTGGAAGCGCATGCAGGAGAATGGCGACATCTATCTCGGCAAGTATGGCGGCTGGTATTCGGTGCGCCAGGAGGCCTATTTCGACGAGGGCGAGACCACGCTCGGCGAAGACGGCGTGCGTCGTGAGCCGCTCGGCTCCCCGGTCGAATGGGTCGAGGAGGAGAGCTATTTCTTCAAACTGTCGGCCTATGGCGAGCGGCTGCTCGAATATTACGACGACCACCCCGATTTCATCGGCCCGGCGGAGCGGCGCAACGAGGTGATCTCCTTCGTCAAGTCGGGCCTGAAGGATCTGTCGATCTCGCGCACGACCTTCGACTGGGGCGTGCCGGTTCCCGGCGATCCGGACCATGTCATGTATGTCTGGGTCGATGCGCTGACCAACTATATCACAGCGCTCGGCTTTCCGGACGAAAACGGGCCGCTGTGGTCCTACTGGCCCGGCATTCACATCATCGGCAAGGACATCATCCGCTTCCACGCGGTCTACTGGCCGGCCTTCCTGATGTCGGCGGGCGTGGCCCTGCCGGAACGGGTCTACGCCCACGGCTTTCTTCTCAACAAGGGCGAGAAGATGTCGAAATCCGTCGGCAATGTCATCGATCCCTTCAATCTCGTCGACCATTTCGGGCTCGACCAGATCCGCTATTTCATGCTGCGCGAGGTCTCCTTCGGCCAGGACGGCAGTTACAGCGACGAGGCGATCGGCACGCGCATCAATTCTGATCTCGCCAATGGCATCGGCAATCTCGCCAGTCGCTCGCTGTCGATGATCGCCAAGAACTGCGACGGCAAGATCCCGGAATGCGGGCCGCTGACGGCTGAGGACGAGGCGATGCTGGCCTCTGCCGACGGCGTCATCGAGACGGTGCGCGAGGCGATGGAAAAGTTTGCGATCCACAGGGCGATGGCGGCGATCATCGGTCTCGTCTCGGAGGCCGATCGCTATTTTGCCGGGCAGGAGCCCTGGGCGCTGCGCAAGACCGATCCGGACCGCATGGCCACCGTCCTTTACGTCACGGCGGAAGTCGTGCGCCAGGTCTCGATTCTGCTCCAGCCGGCCATGCCGGCCTCGGCGGCGAAATTGCTCGACCTGGTGTCAATTCCGGAAACAGAACGCGATTTCGCGCATTTGGGAAAGACGGGCCGGCTGAAATCGGGCACGCCGCTTGAAAAGCCTTCGCCGGTCTTCCCGCGTTACGTTGCGCCCGAGGAATAGGAATTCATGCTGATCGATAGCCATTGCCATCTCGATTTTCCCGACTTTGACGCCGAACGCGACGACCTCGTGGCGCGCGCGAAGGAGGCGGGTGTCGCGCAGATGGTGACGATCTCAACGCGGGTGAAGAAATTCAATCAGATCGTTGAAATCGCTGAAAAGTACGAGAATGTCTTCTGCTCTGTGGGAACCCATCCGGCCAATGCCGATGAGGAACTCGATATCGGCACGGACGAACTCGTCCGTCTGAGCGGCCATCCGAAAGTGGTGGCGATCGGCGAGGCGGGGCTCGACTATCACTATCAGCCGGAAAAGGCCGACGCGCAGAAAACCGGGCTGAAACGGCACATCGCCGCCGCGCGGAAAACCGGCCTGCCGCTTGTGATCCACAGCCGCGATGCCGATGACGACATGGACGCGATCCTGCGGCAGGAAACGGGCGAGGGCGCGTTCCCTTTCATCCTGCATTGCTTTTCTTCCGGGGCGGCGCTGGCCCGCACGGGGGTTGAGCTTGGCGGCTACGTGTCCTTCTCCGGCATCCTGACTTTCAAGAAGTCCGATGAGCTGCGCGCCATCGCCGCCGATGTGCCGATGGAGCGCCTTCTGGTGGAAACCGACGCGCCCTATCTGGCGCCGACGCCTTTTCGCGGCAAGCGCAACGAACCGTCTTACGTTGTCAACACCGCGCGGGTTCTGGCCGAGGTCAAGGGCGTGAGCGAGGCGGAGATGGCCGATATCACCACGGAGAATGCCTTTCGCTGCTTCTCGAAGATGACGCGGGTCTGACCTTGGTCTACCGCCGCCGCTTCACCATTCTGGGCTGTTCTTCCTCGCCGGGCGTGCCGCGCATCACCGGCGACTGGGGCGCTTGCGATCCCGATAACCCGAAGAACCGGCGCACCCGTACGGCTTTTCTCGTCGAGCAGATTGCACCTGACGGCGGGGTGACGACGGTTGTGATCGACACGGGGCCCGATTTTCGCGAGCAGATGGTGCGCGCAGGCGTGAAACGCATCGATGCCGTGTTGTTTACCCACGCCCATGCCGATCATATCCACGGCATTGACGACATCCGCGGCTATTTCCATGCCCAGCGCCAGCGCATCCCCGTCTATGCCGACGAGGCGACGATGGCGCGTATTCTGGAAGGCTTTGCCTATTGCCTTGAGACCCCGAAAGGCAGCGCCTATCCGCCGATCGCCCGTGCCAATATCATCACGGATATCGGCAGCCCGGTCGAAGTCGACGGCCCGGGCGGCGTGATGCGGTTCATGCCGCACCGCCAGCAGCATGGCGACATCATCTCGCTCGGATACCGACTGGGCGGCGTTGCCTACTGTACGGATGTCAGCGATTTTCCCGCCGAATCCGTTGCGAAACTGCGCGATCTCGACCTTCTGGTGATTGACGCGCTGCAATATCATCCGCATCCGAGCCATCTTTCGCTCGGGCAGGCGCTTTCCTGGGTGGAGCGCCTCGGCGCGAAGCGCGCGATACTGACGCATATGCACATTCCGCTCGACTACGACATCGTGGCGTCCGAAACCCCAGCCCATGTCGAACCCGCCTTTGACGGGTTGAGCGTCGAGTTCTCGGTCGCGGACGAAACGGTCTGAATTAAAATTTTACCCTTCAGTTCAGTTTGCGTATTGCGATTGCGCGGCATCTCCGCGCTCGCGTATTTCGGCGCTAAATGCGTGATCCCTCAGGTTAAACTGACTACGACGAAAGTCTGTCAACCCCAGAAAACAGCAAATCCCTGTTGAAATCGGGAGCGATTTCTGCCCATTCTTTGTCCGTTCTGGAAATTTGAGGTTGATTTAGGCAGCGCGAATTGCAGTATGAAGCCGGATTGCTTGAGAAGGCCCGTACAAGAATTGGGCCCGCGAGGTCCACAATGACAAGGGGACAAAATGGCTGAAAACCGGGGTGCTTCGGTTAAGTACGATAGTGTTCAAAAGAGTTATGACGGCGAAAGCCTCGTTGTTAAGAAATTAAATCTGGATATTCCGCCGGGCGAGTTTTTGACCATGCTCGGTCCCTCCGGCTCGGGCAAGACGACCTGCCTGATGATGCTGGCCGGTTTCGAGCCCGCCACCTACGGCGAGATCTATCTCAACGAAAAGCCCATCAACAACGTGCCGCCGCACAAGCGCGGCATTGGCATGGTGTTCCAGAACTACGCTCTGTTTCCCCATATGTCGGTCGCCGAAAACCTCGCCTTTCCGCTGCAGCTTCGCAACATGGGCAAGGCCGAGCAGGAGGAGAAGGTCAAGCGCGCGCTCGACATGGTGCAGCTCGGCAGTTTCGGCGGACGCCGCCCGGCGCAGCTTTCCGGCGGCCAGCAGCAGCGCGTGGCCGTCGCGCGCGCCCTGGTGTTCGATCCCGAACTGGTGCTGATGGACGAGCCGCTCGGCGCGCTCGACAAGCAGCTGCGCGAGCAGATGCAGTACGAGATCAAGCATATTCATGACAACCTCGGCGTGACCGTCGTCTATGTGACGCATGACCAGACCGAGGCGCTGACCATGTCGGACCGCGTGGCGGTCTTCAATGACGGCGTGGTGCAGCAACTGTCCGAGCCGTCGATGCTCTACGAAAACCCGCAGAATTCGTTCGTCGCCCAGTTCATCGGCGAGAACAACAAGCTGAGCGGGACGGTGACCGAGATCCGCGGCGACGAATGCGCGGTCAAGCTCGACGACGGCACGGTGATCGTTGCCGACAAGGTGAATGTCGACAATGTCGGCGATCGCACAACCATTTCGCTCCGGCCGGAGCGTGTCGAAATCGTTCCCACCGATGATCATGCCAACACCATTACCGGCACGATCGAGGAACTGATCTATCTTGGCGACCATATCCGCGTGCGCATGAATGTGTGCGGAAACGACGAATTCGTCGTCAAGGTTCGAAATCGCGGCGAACGCTGGGATCTCCATGAAGGCAAGCAGCAGACCATCGGCTTTGCCGCCGGCGACTGCAAGGCTCTCGATCCCGTCGCGTAACAGCAACTGCCGGTCCTCTTGACCGGCGGTTCTCGAAAATCCGGGCTTTGAAGGTCCGACCAATCATCTCGAAGAAGGGGAAGAAAGACTATGAAATCCAAGTCTATTATTCTTGCACTGGCGGCTACGCTCGCCACGTCGACGGCCGCTTATGCCGAACAGATGACCATCGTTTCGTGGGGCGGCGCCTATCAGGCTTCGCAGAAGAATGCCTACACGGATCCCTACATGGAAATGAATCCGGATATTGAAGTTGTCTGGGACGAATCCTCGAATGAGGCCGTTGCCAAGCTGCGCGCCATGAACGAGGCCGGCAATGTGACGTGGGATCTGGTGGACGTCGTTGCCGCCGACGCCATGCGTCTTTGCGACGAAGGGCTCGCCATGGAGTACGATCCGGACGAACTTCTGGCGCCTGCCCCGGACGGCACGCCGGCTTCGGAAGACTTCGGCGATCTGATCGTCTCCGATTGCTTCATTCCGCAGATCGTCTATTCGACGACCGCCGCCTACCGTCCGGACCTGCTGCCGGAAGGCGCGCCAGAGCCGGAATCAATCTGCGCCATGTTCGACACGGAGACCTATCCCGGCAAGCGTTCGCTCGAGAAGCGGCCGATCAACAACATGGAATGGGCTCTGATCTGCGACGGCGTTGCCAAGGAAGACGTCTATGACGTGCTCGAGACGGAAGAGGGCCAGGATCGCGCCTTCGCCAAGCTCGACACCATCAAGGACGACGTGATCTGGTGGTCGGCCGCCGCCGAGCCGCCGCAGCTTCTGGCCGACGGCGAGATCGTCATGGGTTCCTCCTATAACGGTCGCTGGTTCTCCGCGATCGTTGAAGAAGACCAGCCCTTCAAGATGCTCTGGGATGCGCAGGTGTTCGACCTCGACGGTTGGATCATTCCGGCCGGTCTGCCGGAAGATCGCCTCGCCATGGTCAAGGACTTCGTCAAGTTCGCGACCGACACCCAGCGTCTTGCCGACCAGGCGGCCTACATCTCCTACGGCCCGGCCCGCAACTCTTCGGCTCCGCTCGTCGGCAAGCATGCCGAACTCGGCGTCGAAATGGGTCCGCACATGCCGACCGCTCCGGAGAACTCCGAGAACGTCTTCGTCTACAACTACGAATGGTGGGCTGACTACCGCGATGACCTGGACGCCAAGTTCCAGTCCTGGCTGGTACAGTAAGAGCCATTTGCTCTGACGATATCGTGGAAGGGCCGGCTCCGGCCCTTCCGCACCGACAACGGACCAAGGCCGCATCAGACGGTCGAGCATGATGGCCGAAGGCCGAACCAGCAAAAGAAGCGGGGACCATGAGCGACACGACCTCCAACACGGCGGAGAAGTTGACGACTTCCGACGGCAAGCCGCTGAAGGCGAGCTTTGCAAAGGCGCTGCGCCGGCAGAAGATGCGCGCCCTCATCCTCATCGCGCCGCTCCTGCTGTTCGTGCTGATTTCCTTCGCAGCGCCGATCGTCGATATGCTGTTCCGCTCGGTGCAGAACGAGATTGTCCCCGAAACGCTGCCGCGCACGGTAACCGCGCTTGAAAGCTGGGATCCGGCTTCAGGCGAACTGCCCGATGAATTCGTGTTTGCCGCGCAGCGCGATGACCTGATCATTGCTGCCGAGCGCAAGCAGCACACAAGACTTGGCTCGCGTCTCAACTATGAAATGACCGGCATGTCGAGCCTTTTCCGCAAGACCGGGCGCCGCGTTGACGATTTCGGCGAGATCTTTACCGAGCAGTTTGAAGACCTGAACGGGGCCTGGGTCGAGCCCGCCACATGGGTGTCCCTGATGGCCTCCGAAGACTGGATCGCGGCGCAGACCGAATGGGCCTCTGCAGACGATGATACGGTTGCCGAACCTGCCTTCGAGGTCTCCGAAGCGGCGAAGGAAGCGTTGCCGCGTACTGCAGAGATCTATGCCGGATTTGCCAATGTCATCCAGACCGAAGACGAAGACAGCCCGACGGAAGAAGAGCCGTGGAACCCTGTCTATGCAGCGCTTTACGGCGACCTGATCGCCAATCCCGATGCGGCTGCCAATTATTCGGGCGCAACGGCTGAACTCCTGGCGACCGCTGCCGCCGCTGTTCCAGATTTCGAGGCGACCACGGCGCGTGAGGAATTCATCGACGCCGACGAGGACTGGGGCTCACTCGACGTCTGGCAGACGCTCTATCGCTTCAAGGGGCCCTATACGGCCGGCTATTATCTCGCCGCGCTCGACGCCCAGATGACGGCCGACGGGATCGAAATGGTGCCGGAAGACCAGCGCATCTATCTGCTCCTGTTCATGCGCACGCTGGTCCTGAGCGTGGTCATCACCTTTTCCTGCCTCATTCTCGGCTACCCGATCGCCTTCCTGCTCTCGCATCTGCCGCTCCGCTCCGCCAATCTCCTGATGATCCTGGTGCTTCTGCCGTTCTGGACATCGCTTCTGGTCAGAACCTCTGCGTGGAAGGTGCTGTTGCAGCAACAGGGCGTCATCAACGATATTCTGGTGTTCATCGGCCTTGTCTCCGATGACGGACGGCTTGCGCTGATCAACAATGCGACGGGCACGGTCATCGCCATGACCCATATTCTGCTGCCCTTCATGATCCTGCCGCTCTATTCGGTGATGAAGACGATATCGCCGACCTATGTGCGCGCGGCGAAAAGCCTGGGCGCGACGGACTGGACGGCCTTCTGGCGGATCTATTTTCCGCAAACCGTGCCCGGCATCGGCGCCGGCGCCGTTCTCGTCTTCATCCTGTCGATCGGCTACTACATCACCCCCGAGCTCGTCGGCGGCACTTCCGGTATCTTCATCTCCAACCGGATCGCCTACCATATCTCGAGTTCACTGAACTGGGGCCTCGCGGCTGCGCTCGGCACGCTGCTTCTGGTCGTGGTTCTGCTCTGCTTCGTCATCTATGACAAGCTCGTCGGCATCGACAATGTGAAGCTCGGATAGGAGAGGGACCATGGCCAAACTGCCCCCATACATGACCACCGGCCAGCGCGTCTGGCACTACGGCTTCCGGGTGATCTGCGGACTGATCTTCTTCTTCCTGATCTTTCCGATCCTGGTGATCATTCCGCTCAGCTTCAACGCGACGGACTTCTTCACCTTCACGCCTGAAATGCTGTCCTTCGATCCAGCCGGCTATTCCTTCAAGCATTACCAGGACTTCTTCACCAATCCCGACTGGCAGCAGGCGCTCAGGAACTCGGTGATGATCGCGCCGGCCGCGACGCTTCTGGCGACCGGCTTCGGCACGCTGGCCGCCATCGGCCTGTCGCAGAGTCATGTGCCCTATCGCGGCGCCATCATGGCAATCCTGATCTCGCCGATGATCGTGCCGCTGATCATCTCGGCCGCCGGCATGTATTTCTTCTATTCCCGCCTCGGTATTCAGGGCACCTATTGGGGCGTCGTTCTGGCGCATGCCGTGCTCGGCACGCCCTTCGTCATCATCACCGTGACGGCGACGCTGGTCGGTTTCGACCGGTCACTGGAACGGGCGGCGGCGAGCCTCGGCGCAAACCCGGTCACCACCTTCTTCAAGGTGCAGATGCCGCTGATCCTGCCTGGCGTGATCTCGGGCGCGCTGTTTGCCTTCATCACCTCGTTTGACGAGGTGGTCGTGGTACTGTTCGTCGGCTCTGCCTCGCAGAAGACGCTGCCCTGGCAGATGTTCACAGGGCTGCGCGAGCAGATTTCGCCGACGATCCTGGCCGTCGCCTCCATCCTGGTGACGATCTCGATCGTTTTGCTGACGGTGCTGGAGCTGTTGCGCCGCCGTTCGGAAAGACAGCGCGGCCTTTCGCCGGGCTGACGGGTCCTATTTCGATCCGCACCGTCGCGCCCTCCGTAGAGATGTGTGAACCGCATTTTTCCGGAGGGCGACGTGTCTTTATCACTGCTGATTTCCGTTTTCATCGGGCTTTGCCTTGGCATGGCCGGCGCTTGGGCCGTTCAGAGGCTCACCGGCAACAGCGGCTGGATCGATACGATCTGGGCCGCTCTCACAGGGCTTGGCGGGCTCTCCGTCATCGTCTTCTCGGAAGCCGGAAACCCGGCGCGCAAGTGGCTCGCCGGCATTCTCGTCGGGCTCTGGGCCCTGCGGCTCGCCGGCCATATCGCCACGCGCAGCGCCGGCAAGAAGGATGACCCGCGCTATGCCGCGCTGATTGAGGAATGGGGTGATAGAGCCGGGCCGCGGCTGCTGTGGTTCCTGCAGATCCAGGCGTTTGCCGCCTTTGTCCTGGCGCTGTCGATCTATGGCGCAATTCTCAATCCGGCGCCGTTTCCCGGCGTTCTCGACGGACTGGCCCTCGTTGTCGCCCTGATCGCGATCGCGGGCGAGGGGACAGCCGACTGGCAACTTTCGCAGTTCAAGCGCAAAAGCCCGGAGGGCAAGACGGTCTGCGATATCGGTCTGTGGGGCTATTCGCGTCATCCGAACTATTTCTTCGAATGGACCTGGTGGTGCGCCTGGCCGCTGCTGGCGCTTGCCGGTTTCCAGTCGTTCCTTCCCTTTGTCCTGTCTCTCCTCGCGCCTCTGATGATGTATTGGCTGCTCAACCATGTGTCGGGCATCCCCTATCTGGAACAGCATATGGAGCGTTCGCGCGGGGAGGCGTTCAAGGCCTACCAGAAACGCGTCAACGCCTTCTTTCCCTGGTTTCCGGACGGTAAAAAGTCAACGTCTTCAGCGCTTTGAGCCGAGTATATGATGTTCAATAACAAATCCGGACATGAGGGCGTTTGCCGCGCCGACCCGCTTGGCGGGGCGGCCGGCGCCACGGCTCTGGTGCTGGCGCTCAACAAGCCGGTCTACCCGCTCTATGTCTGGTTCCTGGCCGAAAGCGCGTTTCATCTCTCCCTGCTGACCGCGCTGACCATGCCGCTCTATCTCGTCGTCTGGCATCTGTCGCGTATCGGCAAGGGGCGTGCGGCCCGTCTCGGCATGGTGATTGTCGGCGTGGTCGACACGTTGGCGATCGCCTTTGTTCTCGGCGGGGAGAGTGAGACGCTTGCCTTCCTGTTCGCCTGCCTGATGCTCGCCGGACTTTGCTTCTACCGCACGGAGGTCTGGCTCTCGCGCGGACTTGTCGCGGCGATCTTTGTCCTGTTTGTCGCCCTTGAGGGGCGCATCGGAGCGCCGTTGATGCCGGTTGCGGCAAACGACATGCGAAACCTTGCCTTTCTCAACGTCACCGGAGCGGCTGCGCTTGCCGCCTTCATCATGCTGCGCCTCCCGAGGGCGGAGCGGCCTGAGTGAACTTCAGAGCGCCGGCTTCATCAGGTGGAATTGCGCGACGTCGATCCGTCCGGCGCTGAAGCCGGAGGCGCAGTAATTGAGGTAATAGCGCCACATCCGGCGGAAGCGCTCGTCGAAGCCGAGCGGGTGGATTGCCTCCCATTCCGATAGGAACCGCTTTTCCCATTCCAGCAGCGTGCGCGCATAGTCGTTGCCGAAAGAGAACAGGTCCTTCACCGCCAGACCGGCGCTCGATGCGCCCTTGCGGAAGGTTTCAATAGAGGGAAGCATGCCGCCGGGAAAGATGAAGTGCTGGATGAAATCCGGATTGTTCCGGTAATCGTCGAGGCGGTGATGCTCGATCGCGATCGACTGGATGACGGCCGTGCCGCCGGGCGCCAGCCGCTGGTTGACCGTGTCGAAGAAGACCGGCCAGTTTTCCTCGCCCACGGCCTCGAACATCTCGATCGAGACGATTTTGTCAAAGGTGCCCCGGCAATCCCGGTAATCCTCGAGCCGAATGTCGGTCTGCGCGGCAAGGCCATTGTCGGCAAGCCGCTTGCGGGCGAATTTTGCCTGCTCCTCGGAAAGCGTCAGGCCGGTGACGTGGCAGCCGGTGGTTCTGGCCGCATGCTCGGCAAAGCCGCCCCAGCCGCAGCCGATCTCCAGGATCCGGTCTTGCGGGCCCACCTGGAGGCAGGCGAGGATGCGATCGTATTTCGCCGTCTGCGCCTCCGGCAGGGATCGCTCGCGGCCCTCGTAGAGCGCGCTCGAATAGGTCATCGTCTCGTCGAGCCACAGCTTGTAGAAGGCGTTGCCGAGATCGTAGTGGAAAGCGATGTTGCGCTTGCTGCCCGTCTTGGTGTTGGCGCGCAGGCGGTGGCGCAGGCGGCTCATCTGGGTGAACAGATAGGAGGAGGAGAGCGTCTTCGACAATTCCTCCTCATTGGCGATCGCCAGATCGATCACCGCGCCGAGATCCGGCGTATCCCAGTCGCCGTCAATATAGGAGCGCGCAAAGCCGAGGTCGCCCTCGCTCAAAAGGCGGAAGAGCGGGCGGGGGTTATTAAGACGGATTTCCGCGGCAGGGCCAGCCTTGGCTCCGGAGACGCGGGTGCTGCGGCCATGGGGGAAACGAAGCGTCAGCGAGCCGGTGTTGATCCTGGCCGCCATGCCGGCGATCGGCTTCTGCCAAAGTTTCAGGCTCTTTTGCGGTGCGTCTTGATCATTCATCTCGGTCATCGGCTCTGTCCGTTCGCGACGGGCCGCCCGCGACAACGCTTTGAACGCGCAATGCGGATGGCCGGTGTTTGAATACCGGTATTCCCTTCATCAACAGACGTAAAGCTTCGAGGTGGATCCCCGCAATGATTTTGATGGTCATCAGCGGATAGGCCGCAAAGGCGGAAAGAAGCGCACGGTCGGAGAGCGCCCCGCGCTTGCCGTTGAAGGCCGCGAACAGAAGCGGACCTTCGCCATCCTTCTCGTTGATCCGTACCGACACCGTTTCGCCGGGCGGCGCGATGGAAAAGTGATAGGTGCACTCCATCGGGATGAAGGGGGAGACGTAAAGCTGCTTTTCCGCCGTCTGCCGCACGGGCCGGCTGTCATCGGCGACGGGGATGACGTAGGTCATCCGCTCTTTGAACGTGTTGCAGACCTCGTAGAGGATCGCGACGAGGCCGCCGTTTTCGCGGTAGCAGAAGTAGACCGTGAGCGGGTTGAAGACATAGCCGAGAATGCGCGGATAGCAGAGCATCTCCACACGGGCGACCGGCTCGGAAATGCCGGCTCGCTCGACTTCGCCCAGCGCCCAGGATTTCAACCCGCCGCCGTCAAGAGCGCCGTGATCGCGGTCATGGACGCTGAAGAGGGCGAAGCGGTTGTGACCGAAGAGCCGCATTGCGCGATCAAGCTTCGGCAGCTCGTCAAGGTCGATCAGCAGCGAGAACACGCGGTAGTGCAGCCGATGCGTCTTCGGCCGGTGACGCCGGTGAATGACATCGCCTTTGAAGAGGGCGGAGTTCCAGCTCATTCGGCGGCAACCAGGTTCGGTTGAAGGTGGATGCGGCCGGACTCGTTTTCCACCGACCAGGGGCGCCGGACGCCGCCGAGCGCTTCCGCCACAGCGAGGCCCGACTGCAACCCGTCCTCGTGAAAGCCGCTGCCGAAATGCGCGCCGCAATACCAGACATTGCCGCGTCCCTGGATCCGCCAGAGGTCGTGCTGGGCCTCGATCGCGCCGCGGTCGAAGAGGGGATGGGTGTAGGTGTAGCTGGCATGGATTGCATCCTCACGGATGGGCTCGGCCGGATTGAGCGTCACGAACAGCGGATAGTCCTCATCGATATTCTGCAGCCGGTTCATCCAGTAGGTCACGCACAGCGAGATGTCGTCGGCCCTCTTTCGCTCGAGATAGTTCCAGCTCGACCAGACCTTGCGACGTCTCGGCATCTGCCGCTCATCACTGTGCAGATAAGCATCGTTGACGGTGTAGCGAAAGGCCGAGAGAAGCTTTTTCTCGGTTTCGCCGGCATCCGCCAGCATGGCAAGCGCCTGGTCGCCATGCGTTGCGACGACGACGGCGTCGAATCCCTGTTCCTCGCCATGATCGAGCGTCAGGCGCACGCCAGTGTCGATACGATGGATCTGCCGGACCGGCGTCGAAAGGCGGATATCGCCGTTGATCTGCTCCAGCATGCGCGTGACGTAACTCCGGCTGCCGCCGGACACCGTGCGCCACTGGGGCCTGTCGACGAGCGTCAGAAGCCCGTGACTTTCAAAGAAACGGGTGAAGGCGGCCAGAGGGTAGGCGCGCATCTGATCGGCCGTGGTCGACCATATCGCCGCGCCCATCGGCAGGATGTGATCTTCGACAAAGCGTCTGGAATAGCCCTTGGCGTCGAGATAGTCGCCAAGCGTCAGCTGAAGTCCGGACGTCTCCTTCGCCGCTGCCGGCGCCTCCCGATAGAAGCGGAAGATATCATAGACCATCCGCCAGAAGCTGAAGCGCAGGATATTGGACTTCTGCGCCAGCATGGTGGCGATGTTTGTGCCTCCATATTCGAATGCGCCGTTGTTGAGCGAGGCCGAGAACGACATGTCCGAATCCTCCGTGGCCACGCCGAGATGGGAGAACAGGGCGGTGAGGTTCGGATAGTTGCGTTCGTTGTAGACGATGAAGCCTGTGTCGACGGGGATGTGCCGGCCGTCAATGACCGCATCGGTAGTGTTCGAATGGCCGCCGGGGCGGCTGTCGGCCTCGAACAGCGTGACATGGGCGGATTTGCTCAGGAGCCATGCCGCCGAGAGGCCGGAAATGCCCGAGCCGATGACGGCAATCTTCCTGTCGGCGCGGAACTTCCGGTGGGCCTTGTCCAGCGTGTGATGCATGCGCGGTTTTCCTCTGTTCTTTGCCCTGAATAACGTCTCCGACAGCCGGACGGATTGAAATCGGAAGAAATTTGTTGGAACCTTCAATCCGGTTGGAAAACCGCGCCGTTATAGCTGGCATGACAGACCTTGCTCATCATATGCCGGCCGCCGGCACGGTTTCCAGCGCCGCCCGCTCCAGGGCGGCACCCATGATCGTGGGACTGCGGATGCCAAAGTCGAAAGGCCCAGCCTTGCCGGAAATGACGGCCGAAGAAATGACGCTCTGTCTGGTGCGGACCGGACGGTCGCGCGATGTCGCCTCCTTCGAGCGCCTGTTCGTCCATTTCGGTCCGCGCATCCGCAGCTTCATGCTGAAACGCGCGCTCGACGGACAACTGGCCGAGGAACTGATGCAGGAGACCATGATGATGGTCTGGCGCAAGGCCGCGCTGTTCGATCCGCAGCGCGGCAATGCGTCGGCCTGGGTCTTCACCCTTGCCCGCAATGTGATGATCGACAACCTGCGCAAGGCGAAACGTCCTGAATTCGATCCGACCGATCCTGCTTTCGTGCCGGATGCCCCGGAGACGCCGGACATCAATTACGAACAGGATGAAACTGCCGTACGGATCCGGCAGGCGCTGGCCACCTTGCCGGAGGAACAGGCAGAGTTGCTGCGCATGTCGTTTTTCGAGGATATTTCACACAGCATGATCGCTGAAAAGACCAATTTGCCTCTCGGGACCGTGAAGTCCCGGATCCGGGCCGCGTTTTCCAGACTGAAAGCGGCGCTTGGAGAAGACCGATGACCCCGATCACCCACCACATCTCTGATGCCCTGTTGCTTGAATATGCCGCCGGAACGCTGGAGGAAGGCTGGAGCCTTGCAGTTGCCACCCATCTCGCGCTCTGCCCCGATTGCCGCAAGCGCCTTGCGCTGATGGAGGCCGCGGGCGGCGCGCTGATGGAAAGCATCGCGCCTGAGACGACGCCCGAGCGCGAGCGCGAGAGCTGGGAGGCCATGCTGCAGCGGCTGAAGGCAGAGCCGGCCGAAGCGCCCGAAAGCGAGACGAAGCCGGCGCCCCGGACAATCGACGACGTGGACCGGGCGATCCCGGAACCGTTGCGCTCCTATATCGGCGGTTCGCTGGAGGCGGTCGAATGGCGTCGCCTCGGCATTGGTGCTGCACAGTATCAGGTTCCCGTTGATGGCGACCTCAACGTCAAGCTGCTGCGCGTCGGGCCCGGCCGGCCCCTGCCCGAACACGGCCATGGCGGCCGCGAGCTGACGCTGATCCTGAAGGGCTGCTATCGCTGCGATGGCGAGGCCTTCGGTCCCGGCGACTTCGACGAGGAGGACGAGGAGACGGTGCACGAGCCGGTGGTGACGCCGGATGGCGAATGCATTTGTCTGATCGTGACCGACGCGCCGCTGAGGTTCAAGAGCCGCATGATGCGCGCCGTCCAGCCGTTCCTGGGCATATGAGGAGGCGTCGATGACCCGCTACCTGATCGCCTTCGCCGTCATGGCCGCCTGTTTCTCGGTTCTCGACTTCATCTGGCTCGGCACGGTCGCTTTCAGCTTCTACGAGGCGCATATCGGCCAGTTGCTGCTGCCTTCTCCGAATTGGACCGCCGGTTTAAGTTTCTACTTTATGTACTTGATCGGCATATATTATTTCGTTGTTTATCCCGGGGTGAAGGCGCGCTCCTGGCTGAAGAGCCTCGTCAATGGCGCGGCGTTCGGCTTCATCGCCTACGGCACCTATGACCTGACCAACATGGCAACGCTGAAGGACTGGTCCTGGGCCGTCGTCGGCGTGGACATGGCCTGGGGCACCTTCGCGACCGGACTGACCGGCTTCCTCAGCACCTTTGCGACCGGGCGGATCATGGCCCGCCGGGCCCGCGCTTGACTTCACCGCGCATGTGGCATTCAAACGGCTGATCGTCCACCACGCGGATTGCCATGTTCAAGCTCACCCGTCCCGCAACAGCCGAGCGCGAAATCAAGAGAAGCCGGTTTGCGACCATCGCCGCGCCGATCGCCGACGAGGCGGCTGCGAAGGCCTTCATCGCGGAAAATTCCTTCGCCGATGCGAGCCACAATTGCTGGGCCTGGCGGATCGGCGCCGACTATCGTTTCTCCGATGACGGGGAGCCGGGCGGGACGGCCGGCAAGCCGATCCTGCAGGCAATCGAGGGCCAGGAGGTCGACAATGTCGTCGTGGTCGTCTCCCGTTGGTTCGGCGGGGTGAAACTCGGCACGGGCGGGTTGGCGCGTGCCTATGGCGGCAGTGCCGCGGAGTGCCTGCGCGAGGCCGAGAAAGAAGAGATTATCCCGACCATCATGCTCTCCGTCGCGATCGCCTTTACCGATCTGGCGCTGGTGGAATCACGGCTGGAGGCCTTTGACGACATCGTCACGGCCGCGCGGGATTTCGACGCTCAGGGTGCGGTGTTCCGCCTTGTGGTGCCTGATGCGAGGCTTGTGCCGCTCGCCGAATTGCTGCGTGACCTCACGAACGGCCGCGCTGTGATCGATCCGGACATTCTGGCTGATCCCGCCTTTTCCACCTAAAAAAACGTGGCTCCGCCGCTTTCTTCCGCGAGCGCCGGGCCTATTTAGCCTATGGTGATGAGGCGCTGCGGGAACCGGTGTGGTTTGCGCGGCGTTTTGACCGATCGATTTCTCTTTTCCGACAGAGGTGACCTTCATGCGCATGACTGCCCCCATTCTCGCTCTCGCCGTGCTTGCCGCCGGCTGCACCCAGCGCTCCGAAACGATCGGCGCCATGCCCGTCTCTCCGGGCGAATACGAGGGCGCGAGCTGCGCGCAGCTCTCTTCGCTGATGGTCTCGGAGAAGGACAGGCTGGAAGAGCTCTCGCGCCTGCAGGACGAGGAAATCGTCGGCGATTTCCGGGTGATGGGCGCAAATCTGGGCGCGGTGGCGGCCGAGGGCGCGGGCAACCAGGAAAACGCGATCGCCTATGCCAAGGGCAAGGTCAACGCGATCGACATCGCCATGCGCCGCAAGGGCTGCGCGATGTGAGCATCGCGCCCGGCGCGCGATGATGCGATGCGCCGGGCGGTCTGCCTTGGCGGATCGCATCCTTGTGTGTAGAAGAGGGCGACGCAGCGGAAAAGGCAGAGAATTGCATGACATCGGCAGGCGAACCGGAGGGGGAACGCCCCGAGGCTGAGGCCTCTTCCGGAAAGGCGCGCGGGGCGGCCCCCTGGCTCTGGCCCGGGCTGGTCGCCGCCTCCGCCGCCCTTGTCGTGCTGCTTTCCCTTGCCGGCCTTCCGGCCGCTCTGCTGCTCGGGCCGATGCTCTCGGCCATTGCCTTCTCCTTTTTCGGTTTTCGCATCGCCGTGCCGCGCGCGCCCTTCAGCCTGGCCCAGGGCCTTGTCGGGCTGCTGATCGCGCGGACCATGACATGGCCGGTGGTGCAGGAGATCGGCCATGACTGGGCGATTTTCGCCGCCGGGGTGCTGTCCGTGGTCTTTGCCGCCGTCGCCCTTGGCTGGCTTCTGGCGCGGTTCCGGGTGCTTCCGGGAACGACGGCGATCTGGGGCGCCTTTCCGGGCGCCGCCACGGTGATGACGCTGATGTCCGGCGCATTCGGCGCGGATATGCGGCTCGTTGCCTTCATGCAATATACCCGCGTCGTCATCGTCACCATCGTTGCCGCCACCATTGCCCGGCTCTGGACCGGAACCGGCGGCGGGGGCGCGCCCGAGCCCATCCTCTGGCTGGCGATGCCGGACTGGCAGGCGCTGCTGCAGACGCTCCTCCTCGTCGTCATCGGCGTCGTCATCGGCCGCCGCTCGGGCCTTCCGGCGGGCGCGATGATCGTGCCGGTGATCATCGGATCGGCGCTCAATGTTGCGGGCCTCGTGACAATCGAACTGCCGCAGCCGCTGCTGGCCGCCTCCTATGCGCTGGTCGGCTGGGCGATCGGCGCGCGCTTTGACCGCGACGTCATCCGCCATGCCAGCCGGGCGCTGCCGCGCGTGCTCGCTTCCATTCTGGCGCTCGTGGCGATCTGCGCGGTGTTTGCCTTTCTGCTGGTGGAATTCGCCGGCATCGATCCGCTGTCCGCCTATCTCGCCACCAGTCCCGGCGGCGCGGATGCGGTTGCCATCATCTCCGCCTCGACCGATGTCAACGTCGCCTTCGTCATGTCGATGCAGATCGCCCGCTTCTTCTTCGTCATGGCGCTCGGGCCGATGCTGGCGCGCTTTGTCGCCAGGCGGAGCCATTTTTAGGATAAAGCGCAAATAGCGTTGTCGGTCGAAGACGATCGGGTTAGCCTCAGCCAACCACAAAATCAGGGTCAGGCGGAGGAAATCCCATGTGCACGCGCATCTTCTATGAAACCGGAACGTCAACCTATATCACCGGCCGCTCGATGGACTGGCGCGATGTGACGATGGAATCGGACCTCTGGGTGTTTCCGCGCGGGATGGCCCGCAATGGCGGCGTCGGCGAGGGCTCGGCCACCTGGACCTCCAAATACGGATCGGTGATCGTCGCGATCTACAATCTCGCCACTTCCGACGGCATGAACGAGGCGGGCCTTGCCGGCAACATGCTCTATCTGGTGGAATCGTCCTATGGCGATCCGGCCGAGCGCAACAAGCCGCTGATCTCGGTCGGCGCCTGGCTGCAATACATGCTCGACAATTTCGCGACCGTCGCGGAAGCGGCCGAGGCCATGGCCGACGACCCGCTGACGGTGATCACCGGCGAGGCGCCGAACGGAGCGCCGGCGACCGTGCATCTGGCGCTTTCCGATGCCTCCGGCGACAGCGCGATCTTCGAATTCGTCGGCGGAAAGCTCACCATCCATCATAGCCGCGACTACAAGGTGATGACCAATTCGCCGACCTATGACCAGCAGCTTGCGATCAACGGCTACTGGAACCTTGTCGGCGGCAAGAGCTTTCTGCCCGGCACGGTGAACGCCGCCGACCGCTTCGCCCGCGCCAGCTACAACCTGAAATCCGCAACGCCGCTCAAGGACCGCCGCGCGGCACTCGCCTCCGTGTTCTCGCAGGTGCGCGCGATCTCGACCCCGCTCGGCATGTCCGACCCCGAAAAACCCAACATTGCCTCCACCCTCTGGCGCACCGTCGCCGAACACGAACACCGCCGCTACTATTTCGACTCCGTCATCAACCCGTCGGTGTTCTGGGTCGATCTCGCGGATTTCGATCTCTCCGAGGGCGCTCCGGCAAAGACGCTGGGGCTGAACGATCCGGCACTGCCGGGCGGGGATGTTGCGGGGCTGATGAAAGAGGCGGCGCCGTTTGAGTTTCTGGTGCCGTGAGCAGAGAGGTCCAAAGGCTTGATCTTCTCAAAGACGTTTTCTGCCCAACCAACTGGGTCGATCGCACTCTGCTGTGCAACGCCGAACTTGCGGAGTCGGATCCAGATGCCGATTCTGCATTTTCCTGGGACCTGACCTCAATCAAATGCCTTGCCCATAAAAACGGCTAAATCTTTTTATAACTTGGGTTTTCCTTTACCATTTGCGTGATGGACGATGCTCGGACGGCTTCAGATAAAAATGGTGGCTTTTTTAGTTCTGCTGGGCTTTATGGCAGCAGCGGGAGCAGGCCATGCGTTTGAGAAACCGTCCGAAAACCTCTGTGTCGTGTTGGCTCTGTCGCATGAAGCGCCGGGGGATATCTCGTCCGGCTGCGACAAGACCGTGCCTCACGACAGCTGCCTTGGTCATGCCAGTTGTGTGCTCTATATCGAGCCTGATATTTCTTCCGGTTGGTTTGCTCCCATAGGCACTGGCGGCTCGGTCGGGCTGGTAAATTTTATAACTGGTCTGTCGCTGCCGCCGGATACCCCACCTCCCATTATCGTTCTCTGAGCTGTTCTGCATCAAGCCGCTGCCGGCCACTTCGGCCTTCTCGAGCCGAAACTGGCGGCGCCATGGCAGAACGAACGAGTCCCTCGGTGCGTCCAACGACGTGCCGGCGCGATCCAGTCGCAAACATGGGCAATCCCGCCCGTGCGGCTGATCCTGATGACAATACGCTCAGAAGGGAGATATCCATGAGCAAGTTTCTTATCGCATCTGCGATTGTTCTCACCCTCGGCGCTGCGGCTGCCGTAGCGAACCCGGCTCACCATTCGGATGGCCAAAACGGCATGATGATGGGCGAAGGCATGATGCCGGGGAATGTAATGGGCAGGGGAATGATGAATTCCGACATGATGGTCGTCATGCTGGACACCAACGGCGACGGCGCGATTGCGCTCGCTGAATTCCAGGCCATGCACGAGCGGATGTTCCGTTATCTCGATACCAATGGCGACGGTCAGCTTGACGCCTCCGAACTGGCTGCGCATCACGACGGCTTTACCCCCGACGCGGATCAGGAGTGAGACCCATGCACCATACTCTTGCCAGAGCCGCGCGCCTTGTCACCACGGTCGGGGTTTCCGTCATGCTCGTCGGCGTCTCCGCCGCTTTCGCGGCCGGTCCGGCCATTCCCGAGGGCACGGGCATGACCTCATGGGTCGAAAACGGGGAGGGTGGCGTCTACCTTCTCGAGTTGCGTGAGGGCGGTTTGCCGGAAGGTGAAGCTTCTGTCGTTGGCGAGGTGCTTAGCGACAGCAATTGTGCACCGGATGCCGACAATATCAACCATTGCGAAAACGTGATCCGCTTCTCCGATGGCAGCACGCTAATGGCCGTCAATAACCACCGCATGGCCGTCAACCGCTGCCTGAGGCGTGGCGAGAAAGTCTACGTTTCCAATCTGGAAGAAGGTTGGCTTGTTGTCAGTACCGGTGCTGAGTGAGGGCGACGAATACTGACTGAAAGCAAGGAGGCCGGCGTTTCCGCCGGCCTCAAATTACATTTAGCGTTATGGTTCGCGCTTACTCCGCAGCCTCCGCATACGTACTCATCGGCGGGCAGGCGCAGGCCAGGTTCCGATCCCCATAGACATTGTCCACGCGGTTGACCGGTGGCCAGTATTTGTCGACGCGGAAGGCGCCGGGGGGGAAGCAGGCTTGTTCGCGGGAATAGGGATGGTTCCATTCGCCGACGAGATCTTCCACCGTGTGCGGGGCGTTCTTCAGCGGGTTGTCCTCCCGGTCGGCGCGGCCTTCCTCGATATCGGTGATCTCGGCGCGGATCGCGATCAGGGCGTCGCAGAAGCGGTCAAGCTCGGCCTTGGTCTCCGATTCCGTCGGCTCGATCATCAGCGTGCCGGGGACGGGGAAGCTCATCGTCGGCGCGTGGAAGCCGCAATCGATCAGGCGCTTGGCGATATCGTCGACGGAGACGTCGGCGCTGTCCTTCAGCGGGCGCGTGTCGATGATGCATTCATGCGCGACGCGGCCCTTGTCCGACTTGTAGAGCACCGCGTAGGAACCTTTGAGCCGTGCGGCAATGTAGTTGGCGTTGAGGATCGCCACGCGGGTTGCCTGCGTCAGCCCTTCGCCGCCCATCATCAGGCAGTAGCTCCAGGAGATCGGCAGGATCGAGGGCGAGCCGAACGGGGCGGCCGAGACCGCGCCGCCATCCGCATCCGTCGCCGGATTGCCGGGCAGATGCGGCGCCAGATGCGCCTTGACGCCGATCGGCCCCATGCCCGGACCGCCGCCGCCATGGGGAATGCAGAAGGTCTTGTGCAGGTTCAGGTGGCTGACATCCGAGCCGATATCGCCCGGCCGCGAAAGCCCCACCATCGCGTTCATGTTGGCGCCGTCGAGATAGACCTGACCGCCATATGTGTGCGTGATCTCGCAAACCGCCTTCACCGTCGCCTCGAACACGCCATGGGTCGAGGGATAGGTGATCATGCAGGCGGCGAGATTGTCGGCATGTCGCGCGGCCTTTGCGGCGAAGTCATCGAGGTCGATATCGCCATTGTCGCGCGATTTGACCGGCACCACCTTCATGCCCGCCATCTGGGCGGAGGCCGGATTGGTGCCGTGCGCCGAGGTCGGGATCAGGCAGATGTCGCGATGCGCCTCGCCATTGGCGCGGTGGAAGCGGCGGATCGTCAGAAGCCCCGCATATTCGCCTTGCGCGCCCGAATTCGGCTGCATGGAGAAGGCGTCATAGCCGGTGATGGCGCAGAGTTTTTGCGACAGATCCTCGATCATCTCGCGATAGCCGAGCGCCTGGTTTTCCGGCGCGAAGGGATGGATATCGGCGAATTCCGGCCAGGTGATCGGCAGCATTTCCACCGTGGCATTGAGCTTCATCGTGCAGGAGCCGAGCGGGATCATCGCCCGGTCGAGCGCCAGATCGCGGTCGGCGAGGCGGCGCATATAGCGGGTCATCTCGCTTTCGGCGCGGTTCATGTGGAAGATCGGATGCGTCATGTAAACGCTTGTGCGCAATAGGCTTTTCGGCAGGCGATAATCCGCCTCGAACTCGGCGATCGAGAATTTTCCGCCGAACGCCTCCCACACCGCTTCCACATGGGCGGGACGGGTGCGCTCGTTGACCGAGATACCGATCTTCGTTTCGCCGACCTTCCTCAGATTGACGTTGTTTTCCACCGCGTTCCTGAGGATCAGGCCCTGAAACGCGCCGACCTCGACCGTGATCGTGTCGAAGAAGGTTTCGGGCTCGACGGTGAAGCCGAGCGCTTCCAGCCCCTTGGCCAGCAGCACGCCCTTCCTGTGGACCTGCTGGGCAATGGCCTTCAGCCCGTCGGGACCGTGGAAGACGCCGTACATGGCGGCCATGACGGCGAGCAGCACCTGGGCGGTGCAGATGTTCGATGTCGCCTTTTCGCGGCGGATATGCTGTTCGCGCGTCTGCAGCGCCAGACGATAGGCGCGGTTGCCGCGGCTGTCGACCGAGACGCCGACAAGGCGGCCGGGCATGGAGCGCTTGTAGGCATCTTTCACCGCCATATAGGCCGCATGCGGGCCGCCATAACCGAGCGGCACGCCGAAGCGCTGGGACGAGCCGATGGCGATATCCGCATCCATCTCGCCCGGCGATTTCAGGAGCGTCAGCGCCAGCGGATCGGCGGCGACGGTCGCGATCGCCTTCGCCTCATGCAGTGCGGCGATCACGTCGGTGAAGTCGCTCACATGGCCGTAGGTGCCGGGATACTGGAACAGCGCGCCGAAGACGTCCTCGGCCTTCAGGTCGGTAAACGGATTGCCGATGATGATCTGCCAGCCGAGCGGTTCGGACCGGGTTTTCAGGAGCGCGATCGTCTGCGGGTGGCAGTTCTCGTCGACGAAGAAGGCGGTTGCCTTCGATTTCGCCACGCGGTTGGCCATGGCCATGGCTTCTGCCGCCGCCGTTGCCTCGTCCAGAAGCGAGGCATTGGCGATGTCGAGGCCGGTGAGGTCCGCCATCATCGTCTGGAAGTTCAGGAGCGCTTCAAGGCGACCCTGGCTGATTTCCGGCTGATAGGGCGTATAGGCCGTGTACCAGGCCGGGTTTTCCAGAATGTTGCGCTGGATCACCGGCGGCACGATGGTCGGGTTATAGCCCTGGCCGATCATCGAGATCATCGGCTTGTTCTTGTTGGCGGTCTCGCGCAGCTTGTCGAGCGCCTCGCGCTCGGTCATCGCCGGGCCCCAGGCAAGCGGCTGCTCCTGGCGGATTTCGGGGGGCACGGTGTCATCGATCAGCGCGTCGAGACTGTCATAGCCGATCGTCTCCAGCATTTTCGCCATCTCGACGGGCGAGGGGCCGATATGGCGGCGGTTGGCGAAGTCGTAGGGCTGGTAATCGGTGAACTGGAATTCGGCAGGCGTCGTCATCAGGCGATGAACTCCTTGTAGGCCGCTTCGTCCATCAGCGCATCGGCATCGGCGGGGTTGGCGAGCTTCAGCTTGAAGAACCAGCCGCCCTCCATGGGCTCGGCGTTGACGAGCTCGGGATTGTCGGTGATCGCTTCGTTGACTTCGGTGATCTCGCCGGCAAGCGGGCAGAACACGTCCGATGCGGCCTTGACGGATTCAACGGTCGCGGCATCGTCATTCTTCTCGAAGGTCGCGCCGACTTCCGGCAGTTCGACGAAAACGAGGTCGCCGAGCTGTTCGGCGGCATGCGCCGTGATGCCGACGGTCGCGATGCCGTCCTCGATCTTCAGCCACTCGTGTTCTTCGGTAAATTTGATGGTCATGGCAATAAGGTTCCCGCTCAGCGTTTGTAGGTGGGTTTGATAAAGGGGGTGTCGGTAATGGTGACGGGCAGGAATTTCCCGCGCACCTCGGCATAGAGGGTCGTGCCGGTCTCGGCGTGGTCTGCTGCCACATAGCCCATGGCGACAGGCACGCCGACGGAGGGGCCGAAACCGCCGGAGGTGACGTGGCCAATCTCGGTTGCGCCCTTGTCATCGGCAAAGAGTTTCGCCGGCGGGCGGATCGGCGCGCGGCCTTCCGCCTTCAGCCCGACGCGCAGGCGCTTTGCACCTTCGGCAAGCTGCTGCAGGACGATATCAGCGCCGGGAAAGCCGCCTTCGCGATCGCCGCCGGGCCTGCGGGCCTTCTGCATGCCCCAGACGAGCGAAGCCTCCACCGGCGTCGTGGTCGTGTCGATGTCGTTGCCGTAAAGGCAGAGCCCGGCTTCGAGCCTCAGCGAATCACGTGCGCCAAGGCCGATCGGCTCGCAGTCCTCATGCGCCAGCAGCGCGCGGGCGAGCGCCTCGGCATGTTCGGCGGGGACCGAAATCTCGAAACCGTCCTCGCCGGTATAGCCGGAGCGCGAAATCACGCAGGTCACGCCCAGGATTTCGCAGGCGCGCACATCCATGAATTTCATCTCGGCAACGGCCGGGCAGAGCGGGGCCAGCACGTCTTCGGCCTTGGGACCCTGCAGCGCCAGAAGCGCCTTGTCTTCGAAATGCGTCTCGACCTCGCAAAGGTCCGAGAGGTAGGCCTTCATATGGGCAAGGTCGGCATCCTTGCAGGCGGCGTTGACGATGACGAGCAGGTGATCGCCGCGATTGGCGACCATCAGGTCGTCCAGAATGCCGCCTTCCTGATTAGTGAAGAAGGCATAGCGCTGGCGGCCGGGCTTCAGCCCGAGGAGGTCGACCGGCGCCAGTTTTTCCAGCGCGATCGCCGCATCGGCGAGGTTGCCGGAGCGCGGTTTCAGCCAGACCTGACCCATATGCGAGACATCGAAAAGGCCTGCCTTTTCACGGGTATGCAGGTGTTCCTTGAGAACGCCCATCGGATATTGCACAGGCATGTCATAGCCTGCGAACGGCACCATGCGGGCGCCGAGCTCCAGATGAAGCGCGTGAAGCGGGGTTTTTTCTAGCGGTTCTTGCGAGACCAAGACTTGCCTCCGGATTGCGTTTGACGAAAACGCCGGCTCAAAGGGGTGGGCGCGTGTGACACGCCCGTTTCGAATGAGCCCCCTCTGTCCCGTTTGCCTGAGATTATTATCCCTTCGGCCGGTCCCGGCGGATGCCGGACCTTGTCTCCAGAGTTCAGAAACACGCGCTGGTCCTTTGGCCTGAGAGTTTCCGGGGCAGTTGCTCCTTCGGCACCGCTTCACGAAAAAGCGGGTTCTCCCAACGCGAATTTTCAAACGGATTATCCAAGTTGTGGCGGGATTTGCAAGAGGGCACGGCATGCCGGTGCACCGAAATTGGCGCAAGCCCCGCATAACGCGCGTAGAGGCTTGTGAATTGAAGCAAAGCCAAGCTAGGATATTAGGGCACTCTGGCTGGCGTTTCCATTATCCAGGCAGAGCGCATGGGAGGCGTTCATGCGCCGCGCGCATTCGGTTTAATGCGGGAACCGCTGCGGTCGGGACTAGAAGGAAATGCAATGCCTCAGATCGTCTCTCATGCCCTGATCGCCGCCATCGGCGGCGGGCTTGGCGCAGCGTGCCGCTACCTTGTCGGTGTCCTCGCCATTCGCGTTATCGGCCACGGTTTCCCCTGGGGAACATTTATCGTCAATGTTCTCGGCTCGCTTTTGATCGGACTTCTGGTCGAAGCCGTGGCCCGCCTTTTGAACCAGTCCGCGGAAATGCGCATGTTCCTGGTGACCGGCTTTCTCGGGGGCTTCACCACATTCTCGTCTTTCTCGCTCGATGCGATGAATATGATCGAGCGCGGCGACTACATGCCTGCGCTCGTCTATGTCGGCGCCAGCGTCGCGCTCGGCCTGGCTGCCGTATTCGCGGGCCTCGCGATCGGGCGTATGGTGTTCTAAGACCATTTCATTCCGGCGCGTCATGCGATAGAAGCCACGGCTTGAAAGAAGGGTTTTTCGCACGATGGCGGGCATTGAACATATCAAGGTGGATCAGGACGAGGCGGGCATGCGTCTCGATCGCTGGTTCAAGCTGCATTATCCGGGGCTCGGCTTCGGCGCGCTGCAGAAGCTGCTGCGCTCAGGCCAGATCCGCGTCGACGGCGGACGGGTGAAGAGCGACACGCGTGTCGAGCCGGGTCAGATGGTCCGCATCCCGCCAATGAATGTCGATCCGAAGACGTCCGGCCCCATACCGGGCAGGGACCTCAAGCACTCGCCCGACGGCGAGCTTCTGTCGCGCATGCTGTTGCATGAGGACGAGCGCGTTTTCGTGCTGAACAAGCCGGCCGGTCTGGCGGTGCAGGGCGGCTCGGGCGTGGTCCGTCATATCGACAAGATGCTGGAGGCCTGGACCAACAAGAAGGGCGAGAAGCCGCGCCTCGTCCATCGCCTTGACCGCGACACCTCCGGCGTTCTGGTCGTCGCCCGCTCGCGCCGCGCCGCGCAGTCGCTCACCGACGCCTTCCGACAGCGCACCACGAAGAAAACCTACTGGTCGCTGGTCAAGGGCGTGCCGCGCAAACGGGAAGACAAGGTCTCCACCTGGCTGGTGAAGGAGCAGACGCCGGACGGCGACAGGATGCGGATCGCCAGGCACGGCGAGCCCGATTCCGACCACGCTGTTTCCTATTACCGGGTCATCGATACGGCAGCCCACACGCTTTCCTGGCTGGAGATGGAGCCCTATACGGGGCGGACCCACCAGCTGCGCGTCCATGCGCTTCATATCGGCCACCCGATCATCGGCGATCCGAAATATTTCGACGACGATCCGAACTGGGAATTCCCGGGCGGTATCCAGAAGCGGTTGCATCTGCATGCCCGCCATATCGATGTGCCCCATCCCGACGGCGGCAGGCTGAAGGTCACGGCACCCATGCCTCCGCATATGGTGCAGAGCTGGAATCTGCTCGGCTTCGATGCCGATCGCGAAGATCTCGACAAGGATTGACATGAAGCTCGTATTGTTTGACTGCGACGGCACGCTGGTCGACAGCGCCGTGCGCATCCATGAGACCATGCGCCGCGCCTTTGTCGCCTTCGGTCATCCGGAACCGACCCTTGCCGAGACCAAGACGATCATCGGCCTGTCGCTCGACTACGCGATTGCCCGGCTGCTCGGCCGGCACCGGATCGACGACGAGGTTCTGGCGATCCGGGTGAAGTTCAAGTCGCTCTTTGCCGAGGTCCATTCCGATCCCAACATGATGGAACAGCTGTTTCCGGGCATTGCCGAACTGATTGGCGGCCTTGCCGCGCGCGGCGATGTGACCATCGGCGCCGTCACCGGCAATTCGCGCCGGGGCCTCAGCCATGTTCTGGATCTGCACGGACTGGCGCCGCGATTTACCGTTTCACGCACCGCGGATGACTGCCCCTCCAAGCCGCATCCTGCCATGGTGCTTGAATGCTGCGCGGAAGCGGGCTTCAATCCGGCCGATGCCGTGATCATCGGCGACGCGGTCTTCGACATGGAAATGGCGGCGAAGGCCGGGTCCCATGCGATCGGGGTGGCCTGGGGCTACGGCGAGATCGCCGATCTGCAGGATGCCGGAGCGGGCGCGATCGTCTGGCATCCGGAAGAGATCCTGAAACTTGTCTGAGCCGGGAGTGCTCCTCATGAAGCTGGTGCTTTTTGATTGTGACGGTACGCTGGTCGACAGCCTGGCGATCATTCAGGAGACCATGGCCCGCACCTTCCGCGCCTTCGGACACGAGGCGCCGGATGAGCAGGCAACACGCGGCACGGTGGGCCTGACGCTGGACGTGGCGATCGCCGGGCTACTGGGGCGTGAAGATGTCGATCATGAATGCCGGGACATGATGGGCTATTACCGCTCGCTTTTCGCCGAGGTGCGGCGTGATCCCGCCATGCAGGAAAAACTCTATGACGGCGTCGCCGCCATGCTGGCGCATCTCTTCCTGCAGGACGATATTCTCGTCGGCGCGGTCACCGGCAAGTCGCGGCGCGGGCTCGACCACATGCTGAAAACCCATGGCTACAGCGAAAAATTCATTACCACGCGCACGGCCGATGACTGTCCCTCCAAGCCGCATCCGGCCATGGTGCTGGAATGCTGCGATGAAACGGGCATGCGGCCGGAGCAGGCGGTGGTGATCGGCGACACGGTGTTCGATATCCAGATGGCCCGTTCCGCCGGCTCCGCGGCCGTCGGCGTTTCCTGGGGCTATGGCACGCCGGATGCGCTGAAGCTCGCCGGCGCGGCGGCGATCGCCGAGACGCCGGATGACATTCTGAAATTCGTTCTGAAGGGTGCATGATGACCAATGATCCCATCCGCCGGTCGCAGGAACTGATGCGCGCCGAATTGCCGAAGAAATTCTACGCCGAGGCAACCATCGCCGCGGAAGACGGGGGCTTTGCGGTGAAGCTCGACGGCCGGCCGGTCAAGACCCCGTCGCGAAAGCCGCTGATCCTGCCGACGGCGGCCGCTGCCGAGCATGTACGGGCCGAATGGCAGGCGCAGGAGAAGGTCATCGATCCGGCGAAAATGCCGATGACGCGGCTTGCCAACACCATCATCGACGGCGTGGCCGTGAATGCCAACGCGGTGTTCGAGGAAATCGTCAGCTATGCCGGCAACGACATGCTGTTCTATCGCGCGGAAAGTCCGGAGGAACTCGTTGCCCGGCAGGCCGAGCGCTGGGGGGCGGTGCTTGACTGGATGGCCGAGGAATATGGCGCGCGCTTCGTGCTGGTCGAAGGCGTTATGTTTGCCGAACAGCCTGCGGAAAGCCTTGAGGCCTTCCGTAGGGAACTGGAGCATCACCGGGCGCCCTTCGAGCTTGGCGCCTTGCATGTGATGACGACGCTGACCGGTTCGGCGCTGGTGACGCTGGCCCTGGCGCGCGGCCGCCTGACGCTTGACGAAGCCTGGGCGCTCGGCAATCTCGAGGAAGACTGGACGATCGAACTCTGGGGCCATGACGAGGAAGCCGCCCGCCGCCGCGCCAAGCGGTTCGAGGACATGAAAGCCGCGCATGATTTGTTCGTTGCGCTGGGGTAGGCGACGCGTCGGTCTGGCCCCGTAATCTCCCCCTCAAGGGGGAGATTGATTGCTGCGAAACACTCAAGAAACGCGGTCACCACATTTCATGGCGAATACCTGCCGAGCCCCTCACACCCGCTCGGCGTGCCAGCGCAGGTGATCGTCCATGAAGGTGGAGATGAAGTAGTAGGAGTGGTCATAGCGCTCGTGCATTCTCAGCGTCAGCGCGATGTCCGTATCCTCGACCGCCGCCTCGAACAGCCAGGGCTTCAGGCCCTCCTCGAGAAAGCCGTCTGCCGTGCCCTGGTCGATCAGAAATTCCGGGAAGCGGGCGCCGGCGGCAACCAGCGCGCAGGCATCATGCTTGCGCCATGCATCCGTGTCGGTTCCGAGATATTTCTCGAACGCGCCCTGCGCCCAGGGCGACGTTGATGGCGAGACGATCGGGGCGAAGGCCGAGCAGCTTCTGTAGCGATCGGGATATTTGAGTGCGAAGGTCATGGCGCCGTGGCCGCCCATGGAATGGCCGAAAATCCCCTGACGATCCATGTCGGCGCGGAAGCTGCCGGCGATCAGCGCGGGCAGTTCCTTGGTGATATAGGTTTCCATCCGGTAGTTCAGCGCATAGGGGCTTTCGGTGGCGTCGACATAGAAGCCCGCGCCCTGGCCGAGTTGCCAGTTGGTCAGCGAATCGGGAACGTCCTTGCCGCGCGGGCTCGTGTCCGGGCAGACGATGATCAGGCCCAGTTCGGCCGCCATGCGGCGATACTCGCCCTTTTCCATCACATTGGCATGGGTGCAGGTGAGCCCTGAGAGATACCAGAGCACAGGGCAGGGGCGTTCGGTCGCCTGCGGCGGCACGAAAACCGCGAATGTCATCTCGCAGTTACAGGCTTCCGAATCATGGGAAAAGACGGCCTGCATGCCGCCAAAGGCCGTGTTTTCGGACAGGATGTTCATGATCTTCCCTTCGTTTCGTCATCAGGCTTGGCTTGAATGGATTTCGCCTGCCGGCAGAGCCGTTCCATGGTCTGCAGGAAGGCCGAACGGTCCCTCGGCGAAAAGGCGGCGTTATAGCCCTTGCTCTCGCCGGTCTCACGCAGATGCTGGCCAAGGTCGCGCATGGCCCGCGCCATACCGATATTGGCCTGATCGAACAGCCGGCCGGTCGGCCCGGTCACCAGCGCGCCGCCTGCCACGCACTGCTCGGCAAGCGGCACATCGGCGGTGACGACGATGTCGCCGGCGCCGGCGCGTTCGGCGATCCAGTCATCGGCAGCGTCAAAGGCGCCGGAGACGATGACATTGCGGATCATCGGATCGCGCGAGGGCCTGAGACCGGAATTGGCCACGAAGGTGACCGGCAGGCCGTGGCGCTCGGCGACCTTGATCACCTCGGGCTTTACCGGGCAGGCATCGGCATCGACATAGATCATCCGGCGACTTCCGTTTGCACTCCGGCGGCATCACGCACCATGTCGATATGCGGGATGCCGTCCTCCAGATATTCTTTCGACACGGTCTCGAAACCGAAGCCCGCATAAAATCGCTCGAGATGCGCCTGGGCGGAAATCGCGATCGGGGCGCCGGGCGCAAGTCTTTCGCAGGCGGCGACCGCTTCGCCCATCAGCCGTTCGCCAAGCTTTTGTCCCCGATGGGAGGGCGCGACGACGATACGGCCGATACGCGCCTTCTTGTCCGCTCCGGGCGCGAAGATGCGACCGTAAGCGACCGGCTTTCCGTCCTCGAGAAGCCGCAGGTGAAGCGCATCCGCGTCCTTGCCGTCGAGCTCGGGATAGGGGCAGTTCTGCTCCACCACGAAGACATCGACTCGCAATCTGAGCACGTCATAAAGTTCGCCCGCAGTGAGCGCATCCATGCGGGCGATATCGACGGTAAGCGAACCCATCAGTAGACGACGACCGAGCGGATGCTTTCGCCCCTGTGCATCATGTCGAAGCCCTTGTTGATGTCCTCGAGCTTCAGGAGGTGCGTGATCATCGGGTCGATCTCGATCTTGCCGTCCATGTACCAGTCGACGATTTTCGGCACATCCGTGCGTCCGCGCGCGCCGCCGAAGGCCGTGCCCATCCAGGAGCGACCCGTCACAAGCTGGAACGGCCGGGTGGAGATTTCCTGGCCGGCGCCGGCAACGCCGATGACGACGGACTTGCCCCAGCCGCGATGCGAGCATTCGAGCGCCTGGCGCATGACGGTGGTGTTGCCGGTGCAATCGAACGTGTAGTCGGCGCCGCCGATCGTGTCATTGCCGCGCTTGGTCAGGTTGATCAGATAGGGGACGATGTCCTCGCCGATTTCCTTAGGATTGACGAAATGGGTCATGCCGAATCGCTCGCCCCATTCCTTCTTGTCATTGTTGAGGTCGACGCCGATGATCATGTCGGCGCCGGCAAGGCGCAGGCCCTGGATCACGTTGAGGCCGATGCCGCCGAGACCGAAGACGACGGCGGTCGCGCCGACTTCCACCTTGGCCGTGTTGATGACCGCGCCGACGCCGGTCGTGACGCCGCAGCCGATGTAGCAGACCTTGTCGAAAGGCGCTTCGGGGTTGATCTTTGCGACCGCGATTTCCGGAAGGACCGTGAAGTTCGCAAACGTCGAGCAGCCCATATAGTGATGGATCGGCTTGCCGTCGAGCGAGAAGCGCGAGGTGCCGTCCGGCATCAGCCCCTGGCCCTGTGTCGAGCGGATCGCGGTGCAGAGATTGGTCTTGCGCGACAGGCAGGACGGGCATTCGCGGCATTCCGGCGTATAGAGCGGGATGACATGGTCGCCTTTCTTCACCGAGGTGACGCCCGGCCCGACGTCGACCACGACGCCCGCGCCCTCATGGCCGAGGATCGCCGGGAAGATGCCTTCCGGATCGGCGCCGGAGAGCGTGAAGTCGTCCGTGTGGCAAAGGCCCGTCGCCTTCACCTCGATCAGGACTTCGCCTTCCTTCGGGCCTTCAAGTTGAACGGTCATGACTTCGAGCGGTTTTCCTGCTTCGACCGCTACGGCTGCGCGCACATCCATCGGTGTCTCTCCACTATCGCCTTTGTTGTCCGTCAATCTTTGGCATGGTCGCTCCTTGATCCGCAAGCTCAAGTCTGCGTGATCGCGCATTTCTCCCGTCTTCCCGCTCCCTGGCCGGGCGGACTGGCACTTTTGCCCGGTTTTGGCTATGAAGGGCGACCAGAACCGGAAAATCCGGCATGCCCAACGGGACGGAAAGGCCGACTATGATGGAAGAGGAACTTTACGGCGACGATACGCTGGGCGGGCGCCTGCTCGCGGCCCGCGAAAGCGCCGGACTAAGCCTGGCGGAACTTGCCGGGCACTTGGGGGTAACGCGCGAGACGGTGAGGAACTGGGAATGCGACCGCTCGGAGCCGTCGCTGGAAAGGCTTGTCCGGATCGCCGGCCATCTGAATGTCCGCCCGCTGTGGCTGATTTCCGGCGATGTCGAGAAATCCCTTCCGGGCCACCGGCAGAAAAGCCTCAACCTCAAGGACGTCGTCATCGAAGTCAATCATGTCGGCCATGCGGGGCGCTATCCCGATGCCATCAAGCGGCCGCGCCGGCCCGGGCCGTTCGGCTTTACCGTAACCGGCGGACGGACGCTGCACTAAGGTTTCAGCGCGCCTCTGCCGCTGTTTCGCCGAAGACCTCCTCAAAGGCCTGCCGCAGACAGATATCGACATCCTCCGTCGTCACCGGCAGGCCGAGGTCGACAAGGCTGGTGACCCCGTATCCCGAAATGCCGCAGGGAACAATGCCGGCGAAATGCTCGAGATCCGGCTCCACATTGATCGACAGGCCGTGAAAGCTGACCCAGCGGCGCAGCCTGATGCCGATGGCCGCGATCTTGTCTTCGGCCGGGGAGCCATCCGGCAGGGGCGGGCGCTCCGGCCGTTTCACCCAGACGCCGACCCGGTCCTCGCGCCGCTCGCCGCGCACATTCATCCTGTCGAGCGTCTTGATGATGGTCTCCTCGATCGCCGCGACGAAGGCGCGGACATCGCGCCGCCGCCGCTTCAGATCGAGCATCAGATAGGCGACCCGCTGTCCGGGGCCGTGATAGGTGTATTCGCCGCCGCGTCCGGTCTCGAAGACGGGAAAGCGGTCGGGCGTCAGGAGGTCCTGGCGAACCGCGCTTGTGCCGGCGGTGTAGAGCGGCGGGTGCTCGACCAGCCAGACAAGCTCGTCCGCCTCGCCGCGCGCGATCAGGTCGACCTCCCGTTCCATGGCGGCAAGTGCTTGCGGATAGGGGACAAGCCCCTCCGAAACCCGCCATCTTACCGGCGGCGCGCCGGGTTCGGCATGCATCAGAAAATCGATTTCGCGTCGTTCCATGGCTCTGTCCTTCGACTTTCTCCTTGCAGATTTCACGGCCGGCGGCAAGGCGAAAGGGCGGGAGCAAAAGGCCGGTCCGGAGGCGCTTGAAAGTTTGTCCCGCCGAAATGAAAAAAAACCGTCACAGACGCTTGTGCGCCGAGAAGGCTTTTGCTACATGCAGCGGCGCCGGCACAAACCGGCCCTACCACGATGCGGTCGTGGCGGAATTGGTAGACGCGCAGCGTTGAGGTCGCTGTGGGGCAACCCGTGGAAGTTCGAGTCTTCTCGACCGCACCATCAGCCAGCCAGTCAGGCTCGGTTTTGCTGCTTATCCTATCGATATCACCATGTCGGAGCGCGATTGCCAGAGGCGCTCTTTTGTTGTGCTGCCTCCTGTCCATGAGCATGCTGTTTTGGCGATGAGGAGGGGGATCTGACCGTTTGCAGGCATCTATGCCTACGAGCACCCGCTACCGAAGCGTCCTGCCGATCTCGACAGTCGGACCCGGCCGCGCCTGTTTCTCCTGGCAGGTGAAACCTTTCCGAGGCCCAGGCGAAGCGGTATCCAAGAAGACGCTGACATAACGCCTTGAACGACAATGTCTGGCCGGCGGCGACCGTGTGCATGCCGATTTCCGTTGCGGCGTTTCGCTCGGCTTTCGGCCTCCTCAGTCTTGAACTGCCGATCTGGCGGGCCGCACCGACTGACGTTCGACCAGGCTGACGGGGATGAAATGGTGGGAGGAGGGGGCGCGCGCCGGGCCGGTGATTGCCTTCAGCGTGGCGCTGGTCAGCGAGGAGAGCGACTGGCGGACGGTGGTCAGCCGGTGCGAGGACCAGTCGGAAATCGGAGCATCGTCGAATCCGATCACCGAGACATCGCCCGGAACGGACAGGCCAAGCTCATGGCGCGCCGTATTCATCACACCGAGCGCGATCTCGTCGGTCACGCCGAAAATCCCGTCAATGCCGGGCTTCGCGAGCAGGCTGCGCGCTGCTTCGATACCTGTCTCATAATTGTTGCGACCCTGGCTCCACTGGCTGACCGGCACCCGGTTTGCCTCCATCACGGCGATAAAGGCCTCTGCGCGCGCCAGCTTGGCGGAGGTGCGGGATTCCGACACGACAACGGCCACGTTGCGGCAGCCGGCCGCAATCAGCCGCTGTGCGGCAAGCGCGCCGCCGGCAGCCGAATCGGCCTCGATCTGGTCGACAAGACCAATATTCTCCGGCAGCGGCCGGTTGATGAGAACGAGACGCGTGCCATTGGCCGCGGCGAGCCGCATCAGCGTGTCCGGCACGGCCCCCGACAGCAAGACCACCGTTCGCACCCGGTATTCAAGCAGTTTTGCGAGTGCGTTTTCCACATCGTCCCGCGCGCCCGCCAGATTGAGCAGCATGCATTGCAGCCCGTATTCGTAAAGCGCCGCGGTCAGCGCATCGACCTGCGCCGAGATATAGGGGTTGGAGAGATTCGCCCCGACAAGGCCCACAAGATCGGAGCGTTCCTTGTGCAGCGTGCGGGCGAGGAGGTTGACCCGGTAGCCAAGCTCTTCTGCCGCCTTCATCACCCGGGCTCGGGTCTTCGGCGCAACGCTGGCCCCCTCGGTGAAGGTGCGCGAGACGGCCGAGCGGGAAACCCCGGCCAGACGGGCGACATCGGATGCGGAGACAAATTTCTCGACCATGGCGTAGCTATGTCCAGCGCGCGGCGACAAGCAGATTGCGCAGCCTGACCTCTTCGGCAAGGTCGAGCATCGGCGGCAGGGGGTAGCTCTCGTCCAGGCCGCGCAAGGCGCGCAGGTGAGCGAGTGCGGCATCGAAGCCGTCGAAACTCTCGCCCGCGAAGGCGGACAGCCAGAGCGCGATCAACGCGACCGAGCGCGAGCGCCCGCCGCGGCAATGGACCAGAACATGGCCCTTGCGATGTTTCGGGTAATGCGGCTTGGCCGGAACATAGCCGCGCATCAGGCCCTCGATGGTGTGGACGGCTGCGGCGAGAAGATGCGGGCTGTTGCCCGCGCCGTCGATCATGCCGAGCTGGTAGCGGCGGACATGCGTGCCATCGGCCAGCCTCAGCGGGCCCGGAAACATGTTGATCGAAACGTTGAGCGTTTCGGTAATCCCGGCTTCAAGCAGGCAGGCAGCGTCTTCGGCCGCGGCGAGATTGCCGAGATAGAGCGTTTTCTCGTGCGGGCCGAAACCTTCGATCACCGGATATAGAAGCGGGCGGACATCCTCGCGCGCTTCGGCTTCGGGAACATGGTCGGGGATGCCGAGGCGTTTTTCCGTCATGGTCTATATCTCCGTCTCGGTTTCCAGTCTTAGCCGCGCGCCGAGGGCACGGGCAAGTTCCGGGGCCATGGCCATGTCGACAAAGGCGGGCAGAACCTGCCGGGAACCGCAATGCTCGGCGAGCGCGAGGATATCACGCTTGCGCGGATGGACGTTCCAGGGAAGCCAGACCGCCTCTTCGCGCCCGATCAGGGCCGCTGCCGGCGTGCCGTTCGGGACATGGCTTGAAAAAACGAAGCGGAATCCGCCGCGTTTCAGGAGTTCGGCCGAAAGACCGGCCTCGGCGTTGGATTCCGTCGCCACAATCACCTGGTGGGGTTGCGCGGTTTCGCCATTCACGACCGGAAATCGCTCGCCCGTGGCCGCTTCGACTTCCTCGCCGACCACCGCGCTGACGTGCACGGAAAGACCGTGCGAGGCCATCGCCAGCACCATATCCGTGCCACGACCGGCAGCGGGACAGCACAGCACGGCGCCTCCTCCGGCATAGTCGGCCATTGCCGAAATCTGGTCGCCGAGATCCTGTTCGCGGTCACCGTAGGATGCATCGACCAGAAGCGTGGCTGCCTGAGGAGGATAGTCGAAAGGCATGCCTTGCGATTCGAGGCTGATATCCCCGGTGTAGATGAAACCGCCTTTTTCCGTCTCCAGGTGGAACCAGACGCCGCCAGGCGCATGGCCGCAGCGGCCGGTCGAAAGCTTCAGCCCGTCGACATCGAAAGCGCCCCGCTCGGGAATGGCGTGCGCCGTTTCCGGACAAAGGCTGCCGCGAAGGAAATCGAGGGTTCTTGCGGTCGCGAATACCGCTGGGTTTCCGATCTCGCCGAGACGCTCGAGAGAACCGGCGTGATCCTTGTGCGCATGGCTGAGGAAGACGGCATCCACGGCGCCGATCACATCGATGTCGGGATGTTCGCCGGCATCCAGGCCATCGCCGAAATCGAACAGGATACGTTTGCCGCCCGCCTCGACCAGAGCGATGGCGGCGCTCTTGCGGTTCAGGCCGCTGATCACGTTCAGTCGTGCCAAGGCAACACTCCTTGCGGAAGCCTTCTCGCGAAGGTGAGACTGACAAGCATCAGCGTGAGGATGACCAGCACCATCAGGCAGCCGACAGCGGCGGCCAGCGTCGAAGATCCGGCTTCCTCGAGGAATATGATCATCGGACCGATGGTCTGGGCGCGTGAGGAAACCAGCAGCACCGACGTCTGGATCTCGTTGATCGCCGTCATGAAGACAAGGATGGCGGAGGCCGCAGCGGCCGGGGCGAGAACCGGCAATATGATATCCTTGAGCCTGCGGAAAATCCCGGCGCCGACCACTTGCGCGGCCTCGTCCAGCGAGCGCTCGATCTGTTCGAAGCCGCCCAGGACCGGCTGCAATGCCAATGCCAGAAAGTTGGAGAGATAGGCCGCGAGGACGACCCAGACCGTGCCGTAGAGGCCGGTTCCGAGAACCGGCAGAGGCTTCAGGAAAAACAGGATCATGGCGACGCCGATGATGATGCCGGGAAGCGCATAGGCAAGCTGGGAGGAGAGGTAGAGCAGGCGCGGGGCGACGCCCCGACGCCAGCTCAGAAAATAGCCGAGCGCGAGCGAAACGGGAATGAGGATCGCGACAGCGAGCCCCGTCAGCCAAAGACTGGTGAAAAACGCCTCCCGAATGCCTTCGTGATGAAAGAGCGCATTGGAGAAATTCTCGAAGGTCAGCGTCTCCAGATTGAGCGGCTGTCCGTAGCCGCGCACCAGGGCCGAGCCGGCTAGCGCCGAAAGCGGCAGCGCCAGCGCGAATACGAGATAACCCCACGCCAGAGCCGTGACCGGAAGGCGGAAATGCCCGAGCGGGAACTTGAACGGCCTGGAAACGCCATCGACGCGCTGGTCGCCCATGCGGCTCAGGAAACCGGCGGTGCCCATGCCGAGAATGGTCAGCACGGCAAGCAGCAGGGCCAGAAGCGCCATGTCGTTGAGCGCCGACGGACCATAGGAATTCAGCTGCCGATAGATGAGCGTGATCAGGGTCGGAACGCGGGCTGGTATGCCGAGCATGGCCTGGATACCGAAATTGCCGATCGATGAGACGAAGGCAAGCGCTGCTCCGGCGAAGATGCCGCCGCGGATCAGTGGCAGGATGATGCCAAGCGTCGCTCTAAAGGGTGTGGCGCCGACCGCGCGGGCCGCTTCCACCAGATCGGCGGGAACGCGGCGCAGGTTGGCCCGAACGGCCAGAAAAACCAGCGGGGCATTGTAGAGACCGAGCAGGAGGACGATGCCGCCGGCAGAATAGAGCGGATGGCGCATGCCGGGCTGAAGCGAGAAACCCAACAGGTTCATCACCGGGCTTGCCGGCGAAAATGCCTGAACCCAGGCGAGCGCGATGACTTGCGGGGGGATCATCAGCGGCAGCACGAATCCGAACACCCAGGCAGTCCGCCCGCGCATGTCGCTGGCGCCGACGAGAAGTGCTGCGATCGTTCCGGCGACCGTGGCAAGCGCGGTGGCTGAAAGCGAAATCCAGATCGTGTTGAAGGTCGCTTCGAACACGCGGCGCCCGCCCAGAACATCGGCCAAGCGGTCGAGCTCGAACCCCGTGCCCGTGACGAATGCGGCGTAAACGAGCCGTCCGAGCGGCAGAATTGACAGGATGCCGACAAACAGCGCCAGCACCAGCATCAGCGTGCGCTCGTTGCGCAGCAGGCTGCCGAGGGTGGAGAGCGTCCATATCGGACGCTCTCCCGTCGTTGCGGTTGATACGGACATTGCGGTTACAGGCCGAAGATCTCGGCGAACTGCTCGCGCACCTGTTCGTTGCTTTCGACGGCTTCATCGACATCATAGCCGATCAGCTTCATTGAGGAGAGATCGGGATAGCCTTCCGGCGCGGCGACCCCCGGCAGAAGCGGGATATTGCCCTGGGCGGAGACCAGTTCCTGGCCTTCCTTCGAGAGCAGGAAATCGACGAATTTCTTCGCGGCTTCCGCGTGTTCGGTCGTGCTCATGATAGCGACCGGCTCGCCGATGAAGGACACGCCTTCCTTGGGCGCGATGTAGTCGACGGGCGAACCGTCAGCCTTGGCGCGCAGCGTGTTGGCATCGACGATGATGGCATATTTGGCCATGCCGGAGGCGACGGCCTTGGTTGCCGGACCGTTGCCGCCCTCGGGCACGATGTCGAGATCGTTCAGGCCTTCATAGAAGTCCCAGCCGATTTCCGGCGTGTTGATCAGCGCATGCAGGTGGTTGAGGGCGGCGCCCGAATAGAGCGGGCTCGGAACCGCGATCATGCCGCGATTGTCTTCGACCAGGAGGTCGTTCCAGCTTTCGACCGGCTCGGCGATCTCGGTGTTGTAGGCGATGCCTGTGGTGATCGCCTTGGTGCCGAAGAAGGTCATGTCCTTGTCGTAGGCAGCCTTGTCATAGCCTTCGACGGGCGCTTCGGGATAGGCCATCAGGTGACCGTCGGCCTTCAACGTTCCGAGGTTGATCGGATCGGCAACAAGCAGGACATCGGGCTGGATGTTGCCGGCTTCGATTTCCGCACGCATCACATTCATCAGCGCGGAGGTGCCGTTGCGGGTCCAGTTGACCTTGATATCCGGGTTGGCGGCCTCAAAAGCGTCGACCGTCTCCTGGGCCTGTTCCGGCGGCTGGCTGGTGTAAAGCGTGATGGTTTCCTCGGCGTGTGCCGCCGAGAAGGCAAGCGTGCTGATGGTTGCAAGGGCAAGCAGGGAGAGTTTCATCGGGGATTTCCTCGATTGTTGGGTGCTAGGCATGTTCGGTTTGCAGGTCCGGAAGGACCCAGCCGTCTGCAAGCGTGACGGCTACGCGCTGCCCGGCTTCGATGCGCGCCGGGGCAGGGACGTTCATGAAAAGGGTTTGGTCGTCCGGACCGATCGAAAGCTCGACCCGCAATATGTCGCCGCGATAGGTGACGCGGCGGATGGTGGCGCCGAGGCCGCCGGTCTCGGTCAGCTTCAGGTCGCCGGGGTGAAAGGCAATGCGCGCTTCCTCGCGGGGCAGGGCCGAAGGGCGGTTTCGCACCCGCACCTGCTCGCCGAAGAAGCGGGCGAAGCCATAGCCGCTGCGGTCGGGCCGGAAATCAGCAATCTCCGCAATCTGGCCCTCTCCGATAAAGGTCGCGACCATGTCATTCGCCGGTTGACTGTAGAGATCGGAAGGGCTGGCGAACTGGCTGATCCTGCCATTGTCCATCACGGCGACGCGGTCGGCAAGCGCAAGGGCCTCGGACTGGTCATGGGTGATGTAGAACATCGTCGCGCCCGAGGCCTTGTGGAAGCGGGCAAACTCTTCCTCCATCTCGCCGCGCAGATGGACATCCAGATTGGCAAGCGGTTCATCGAGCAGCACGAGCCCGGCATCCATGGCAAGGCAGCGGGCAAGCGCCACGCGCTGACGCTGCCCTCCCGAAAGCGCGGCCGGCCGGCGGTCTGCGAATTCCGTCAACCCGACCGTCTCGAGAACGCGTGCCGTGCGCGCCGCGCGTTCGCCGCGCCCCAGCCCCTTGATCCTGAGGCCATAGGCGACGTTGCCGGAGACCGTCATGTGCGGCCACAGCGCATAGTTCTGAAAGACGACGCCGATGCCGCGCTCCTCGGGCGGGACATGACGTCCCTCGCCGGAAAGCAGCGCATCGCCGACCCGGATTGTGCCGCGGTCGATCGGCTCGAAGCCGGCAAGCGCGCGCAGCAGCGTGGTCTTGCCGCAACCGGACGGGCCGAGCACCGCCACGAACTCGCCCGAGCGGATGGAAAGCGAGATCCCGCGCAATACGCTGGTCTTGCCGAAAGACTTGTCGACTGTCTCGATTTCGATGGCGCTCATGCGTGTTGACCCGACGTGTCGGTCGCAGGCCGGAAATCCGGCCAATGACCATGGGAGAGGCGTTTTGCACTGCTGTGCAATCTTCGCCGCCATCAATGCACCGGGCATGTGACAGTTCTGTTTCAGTGCGTTTTCGGTTTTATGAAGATTTGCTTTTCGGGCGCGCACCGCGAACCAAGACCGTGCCGGAAACGTTCGCATCGAGGCTTTGTGCTGACTGCCCGGTTCCGAGCCGGTGAACGAGACACAGTCACTTCGTTGCCGATGATCCGGTCTGAAATCTCCGACGCGGTCGGCCGCTTTGCGTTGCTGCGTTCGGAAAACCGGCGGGAGCCCCGGAAAGCAGAAATGAAGGAGAAAGATTTGTGTTCCTCAACCTGGCAAACACCCCCCGGTACGGTCCGCCGTCAGGTCAAATTCAGATACAGCCCGCTTGGCTCTATCGTCTCGATGCCGGCATACGGGCTTGCGTGCACCGTCAGCAGCCAGAGGCTTGTTGTTGCTGCAAGCACATAGAGGAATATCGCTATACTCCCCGCGCGCGTCCTGTCTGCGTGCGTCACGGCGATCGTAAGCGATGTCAAGATGGTCAGAGTCAGCAGCATATACCATTTATACTGATTGACGGTCGTGCTGGCGATGGCGAGGCGCACATCGCGCGTTTCCTGCAGGTCATTGAAAATGGCAACGGTCTGATTGATGATCGGCGCGGGCGCGTCGCCCTCGGCGATATCCATGATGATGATACGTATTTTCTGAAGAGCCTGCTCGACCGAAGCCGCCGGATGAAGGTTTCCGTTGGCGCCCCATTCGTCCGAGATCACCGTTTCACGATAGAACTCCATCGCTGCTTCAAGGTCAGGCCTGTTCAGGACCTCGGCGTCTGCGTTCCCGATCAGTCGATTGATCGCGGAACGTTCCGAGGTGAGCTCCTGGTCGGCCTTTGCATGCAGCGTCCAGATATCGGCAGCAACGAAGCCGAGAGACAGAGCCCAGGATGTCGCAATCGTTCCAATGAAGGCGCCCAGCGGAATGACGAGAGCATCGGTGCGCGCAAATCGGGCAAACAGGCGCAGAACCCAATAGGTCACGGCGAACAAGGCAAGACCGAAGACCAGAAACAGCAGGATTGAGGGGACCAGTGCCAGGTTCAGGAAATACGACATTGAAATCCATTTCAGGGAAAATTCGGAATACGCTTTCCTGAAAATAGAATTGCCCGGTTAAAGATCTGGTTACTGAAACGCTCGCCTGCCGGCAACAAACCGCACGCCCATCGCTGTTTCTGTGGAACCGCAGAGATGCAGCTGGCTTCTATGAAGGCAACTGCTTACAAAAGGCGATGATGGAAGTAAAATCGGTTTTCAGGTTGCCGGACCGGGGGAAACACATTGAAGAAATATATCCTTGCATGCGCTTTGTCTCTATGTGTTCCGCAAGTGCTCCATGCGGCCGACAGTGTCACTGCGCCCCCGGAAGCCCCTGCGGCGCGTGCGTCTGACTGGGCGCTTCAGATCACCCCCTATCTGTGGGCAACCGGCGTCAAGGGGAAGGTTTCTCCCTTCGGCGTCGGGCCGACCGTGAACGTCGACCGCTCTTTTTCCGAGGGTCGGGACGGGCTGAATATAGCCGGATTTGTCAATGTCTGGGGGCGCTACGACCGTTTCGTTCTCTCCGCGGACATGATGTATACGGATACGAGTGACGAAAACACGTACTGGTTTCCGGGCACATCGCAACTGCCGCCCTTTGAAGCGACCGGCAAACTCAATACCAGGCAGTTCATGGCCACCGTGCAGGGCGGATACCGCGTTGTCGATACGCCCGCTTTTACGTTCGATGCCTTGGCCGGCATACGTCTGTGGCATGTTTCGAGCGAAATCACGGCCAGTGGACTTGGCAGATCGATCAGTTATGACGAAAGCTTCGGTTGGGTCGATCCCGTTGTCGGCGCTCGTGCGTTTTTCAATGTGACGGACAGGTTGTCGGTTCAGGCTCAGGCCGATATCGGCGGCTTTGACGTCAACTCCGATTTGACCTGGTCCTTCCTTTCGACGGTGAACTATACCTTCACCGAGCACCTGTCATTTTCCGCAGGCTACAAGATCGTCGACACCGACTACGAAAAAGACGGTCATGTCTATGACACGAGACTGAGCGGGCCGGTTGTGGGGCTTACCTACCGCTTCTGAACGGGATCAGTAGGCAGCCGCGCTTTGAATGAAAAGGCCCGTCGAGTTTATCTCGCGGGCCTCTTTGCGTTGCGGTTGGTTCGGCCACCACAGGGAAATGCGGTGGCCGGCATGTCTCAGTTGACCGGTTCGAACTGGAAGGGTTCGGCGGGTTTGAATTCTGCCGAGACCTCGCCTGACTTGAGTTTGACCATGTCGACGCCCAGATCCAGCATCCGCACCCCGGCCTCAGCCGCGAAATCCAGATTGTTCAGGTCGACCCAGAACAGGTTCGGCGAAATGGCTGATTCAACATAAAAAAGCTTGTCCTTGTGGTCCGCGACCACTCTCCAGCGCGTGGTGGAAAGGTTCGGCGCGTCCGGCGTGTTGATGCCATAGGGAACAGACGCATTGCGGATCACGCTCATGGCGGCGGCTGCCGCGATACGCGGTTCATCCGACTGAACCACCATGTCGATATAGGTGTCGGCACGGGTAAAACGATCGGGAGAACGGGTCGTGCCGGGCAGCGACTCACGCGGATTGACGTCCTGCCAGTACCTTTTGATCGCCAGTTGCTGGTCGTATGGCGGATCGTTCGTCATGGTGCGGTATTGCGGGCCGTGATGGATGACCAGTTCGCCGTCCAGCCATTCCAGAATGGCGCTGTCACCGCTGGCGTCCGAGAGGGAAAGATGCACCTTCGCCAGGCGGCCGGGCTGATCGGGAACGTCGGCAGTCACCACGTCGAAAGGATTGGCTTCCATATCGGCGACCGCCTCGGCAACGCTGCCGTAATTGTCCAGGAAATACTGTGCCCAGATCGACAGCGATATCTCGGGCCTTGACCCGTCATTCTCGGGGTATTCGGACGCCACCAGCCAGAGCATGTTGGCCACCAGACCGGCTTCGTTCATGCCGTCCACGGTGGAGAAGTCATAGCCAGAGACAATCATGCTTCCGTATTTCGACGTCCAGGTCAGCGAATTCTCGCCCGCCTCGCCATTTCGCTCCATGCCGCGCGGAAACACCCACAGGTTGGAAAGCATCGGCAGGCTCCAGTCCATGGAACGCGCCGTCAGAATGCGGTCTTCCGGACCATGATAGACAACGCGCGTGCAGGCGTCAGCGATTGGGGCCGCAGCGACGGACAGAGTAACTGCCAGTGTCAGACTACGCCAAAGCGATCTGTTTGCTTTCAAAATCATCCCTCCGGTTTTGTACAGCGGTCACCCTTTGAATCTCAGGGAGGCAACCGGCCGAACCAGCTTGGATGCTCGCGAGCGGGTTGGTCAAGGTTAAGTGACGACAAACACATCGCAATTCACCTGAAACTGAAGTTTGCCTGTTCTGTCAGGCAGGCTGTCCCGGCGTGGAATGGGTCCTGCACTGTTGCGGCTGCGGCCGGTCAGAGATTGTAGTAGAACGGCGCCAGAAGGGCGAACGCGACGGCGATGATGACCACGAGCGGAAGGCCGCCGCGCACAAAATCCGCGAAGCTGTAATGCCCCGGGCCCATGACCATAAGGTTGGTCTGGTAGCTGATCGGCGTGGCGAACGAACAGTTTGCCGCATAGATCACCGCGGCGGCAAATGCCAGCGGCGGCGCGCCGATCTGGTGGGCCATGTTGAGGGCGATCGGCATGAACAGCGCGGCCGCCGCATTGTTCGACAGGATGTTGGTCATGATCGCGACCGTGACGAACAGGATTGTGATCGCGATCACCGCCGAGGAGCCGCCGGCCAGCGCGATGGCGCCCTGGGCTATCAGGGCCGCGCCTCCCGAGACCTCCAGAGCCGTCGCCATCGCGATAGAGGATCCGATCAGGAGGAAGATCTGTCGATCGAAGGCGCGGGCGGCCTGCTGCAGGGAGAGGCAGCCGGTTGCGATCATCGCCAGCGCGCCGAGCACGGCGTTGACCGCGATCGGCGAAACGCCGACGGCGGAAAGCCCGACGACGGCGGCAAAGATGATGAAGGATATCAGGGCGCGGCTGCGGGGCGGAACGGACTGCGCCGAATGCTCGAGCAGAAGGATATCGTGGTTGCCGCGCATCGACATGATGTCGTCCTCCGCGCCGGCCAGCAGAAGCGTATCGCCGGCCTCGAGCCGGAGGAAGCCAAAGGCGCCGCGTCCCATGCGGCTCTTGCGCCTGATGCCGACGATCGTGACGTGAAAACGCGGCTGAATGCCGCAAAACCGGACCGTCCGTCCCTCGAAGCGCGAACCGGGCGCGATGACTGCTTCGGCCAGATGATAATTCGGACCCTGCCGGCGGGAAGCGTGCATATGCGCTTCCTCTTCCGTTTCGCCGAAGGTGACCGCTTCGCCGCCGGCAATCAGATCCATGAAGGCCTTGCGATTGGCCGATATCTGCAGAAGATCGCCGGGCTGAAGCCTCAGTTCTTCGCTGAAGGGCGGGAAAAGCACCTTGTCCTCGCCGTCCGAAGCGCGAACGATCGAGTGCAGGGAAAATGGTCTGAGCTGCGGGAAAAAGCCCGAAATCGGCAAAAGCCCGGCAAACCGGCTTCCTGCCGTAATGGCGATTTCACCGATGAACTGGGCTCCGTCGCCGTCATTGCTCGTGCGCAGTTCGGTCTGTCTCGCGCTCAAGAGCCGCGGCAGGAAGAAGAGCACGTAGACATATCCGATCACCGCCAGGATGACGCCCATGCCGGTGATATCAAAAAAGCCGATTTCAAGTCCGCTCTCGGCCGCTATGCCGGCGGCGATCATGTTGGTCGATGAGCCGATGACGGTTGTCATGCCGCCAAGGATCGTGATGAACGAGAGCGGCATGAATATCTGGTAGGCGGGCAGGCGGAATGTCGCGGCAAGCGAGGTGAGCACGGGAATGAAGATGACCACCACCGGCGTGTTGTTCAGGAAGGCCGAGATCGATCCCGCCACGACGAGAATCAGCGCCACGCCCATGCGCGGTCGACTGCCGCAAAGTCTGCCGACGTGGCTCGTGATTCCCTCCATCGCGTCTGTGGCAAACAGTCCCTTGCCCACAATCAGAAGCGCCAGGACCGTGACGAGCGCGGGCGATGAGAAGCCGGACAGAAGCTCCGTCAGGCTCAGCGTCGCGCCGTTCGGGCCTTCGTAAGGGACGATGCCGTAGATGAGAAGCAGCGCCGCAAGCACGCTCAGCGATATCGCTTCGATGGAAAACCTGTCGAGAGCGAACATGACGATCGCCCCGAGCACGACGATGAACGTCGAAATCAGATAGAAATGATCCACTGTATTGCAGCCTGAAATTGAATACTGAAATAAATTATCGCTGTACGTCGCACAGGATTATCAAAATTCCTCCACAAAAGCCATGGCCGGTAGCGTTGCGCGACAGGCGGAAGGAAGTTTGTGGGCAAACCCGCCGCCTTCGGCCTCGCGTCCCTGACAGCCGGACACCTGTCGGCTTGCGTTTGCCCGGCTTATGTGAAAATATCCGCGCAGAACGGCAAATTCTTTTGAAGGCAATTTTTACTCTGCGGATTTTCAAAGCGGTCTGGCTTGCTGTCCGCGTCACGCCGCTCTATTTTGTATGAAGTTTCGATCCGGACGTTCTTGTCCCGCATTGTTATAATAATTGCAGTGTATTTTGTTGACTTAAGAGTTTTTGCATATTTCTAAAGGTCTATCCCTAAGACGGTTTTGAATTTCAATTTCAGGAATAGAAATGTCCCTTACGCATCTGCAACGGTTGGAAGCAGAATCCATCCATATTTTCCGTGAAGTCGCTGCGACATTCTCTCGTCCGGTCATGCTCTATTCGATCGGCAAGGATTCGTCGGTGATGATGCATCTGGCGATGAAGGCCTTCTACCCGGCCAAGCCGCCGTTTCCTTTCCTTCATGTCGACACGACCTGGAAGTTCCGGGCGATGTATGATTTTCGCACGAAGATGGCCAAGGATCTCGGGATCGATCTCCTCGTGCATGTCAATCCGGAGGGCGTGGAAGGCAAGATCAATCCGTTCGATCATGGTTCGAATACCCACACCCATATCTGGAAGACGGTCGGTCTGCGCCAGGCGCTCGACAAGTATGGCTTTGATGCGGCTTTCGGCGGCGCCCGGCGCGACGAGGAGAAATCCCGCGCCAAGGAACGCATCTTCTCCTTCCGCAATGCCCAGCATGCCTGGGACCCGAAGAGCCAGCGTCCGGAAATGTGGAAGACCTACAATACCCGCGTCGGCAAGGGCGAATCGATCCGCGTGTTCCCGCTGTCGAACTGGACCGAGCTCGACATCTGGCAGTACATCATGAAGGAGAATATCCCGATCGTGCCGCTCTACTTCGCGGCGAAAAGGCCGGTCGTCGAAAGGGACGGCGCGCTGATCATGGTCGATGACGAGCGCATGCCCATCGGACCGGACGAGAAGGTCGAGGAGAAGATGGTGCGCTTCCGCACGCTCGGATGCTATCCGCTGACAGGCGCGGTCGAATCCGAGGCCGATGACCTTCAGGGGATCGTCCGCGAGATGCTGACGGCGCGCACATCCGAGCGCCAGGGACGCATGATCGACAAGGATGAAGCCGGGTCGATGGAGAAGAAGAAGCGCGAGGGGTATTTCTGATGAACGAGTTGACCGATTTTTCCGGCGACATGATCGAATACCTCGCCGAGCAGGAGAAGAAGTCGCTGCTGCGCTTCCTGACGTGCGGGTCCGTTGACGACGGCAAGTCGACGCTGATCGGACGCCTGCTTTACGACACCAAGCTGATCTTCGAAGACCAGCTCGCCTCGCTCGAGAGCGACAGCGCCAAGCATGGCACCACGGGCGCGGACATCGATTTCGCGCTTCTGGTCGACGGGCTTGAATCCGAGCGCGAACAGGGCATCACGATCGATGTGGCCTATCGCTTCTTCGCCACCGCCAAGCGCAAGTTCATCGTCGCGGACACGCCCGGCCACGAAGAATATACCCGCAACATGGCCACCGGCGCCTCGACGGCGGATCTTGCGATCGTGCTGGTCGACAGCCGCCAGGGCATTCTGCGCCAGACGCGCCGTCACTCCTACATCGCCTCTCTGCTTGGCATCCGCCACATCGTGGTCGCGATCAACAAGATCGACCTGATGGACTATTCCCAGGAGGTGTATGACAAGATCGTCGCCGACTATCTGGAATTTGCCAAGGATCTTGGCTTCGAGACGATTGTCCCGATCCCGATGTCCGCCCGCTACGGCGACAACGTCACCATGCCGTCGGAAAACATGCCCTGGTATCAGGGGCCGGTATTGCTGGACCATCTCGAAACCGTTCCGGTGGAATCCGACCTGATCGAGAAGCCGTTCCGCATGCCGGTCCAGCTCGTCACCCGTCCCAACCTGAACTTCCGCGGTTTCTCCGGCGAAATCGCCTCGGGCCAGGTCGCAGTCGGCGATACGGTCACCGTGGCCAAATCGGGCCAGGCCTCGAAGGTCCGGCAGATATCGACCATGGATGGGGATCTCGCGCGCGCGGAAGCGGGGCAGGCCGTCACGCTTGTGCTCGATGACGAGATCGAGGTTTCGCGCGGCAACATCCTGGTTGCGCCGGAAGAGCGTCCGAATGTGGCCGACCAGTTCCAGGCCAAGATAATCTGGTTCGATGCCGACGCGATGATTCCCGGCCGTTCCTACATCCTGCGCACCGAGGCGGACTCGACGCCCGCAACGGTGACGGCGCTGAAATACCACGTCAACGTGAACACGTTCGCGCATGAAGCGGCCAAGGCCCTGCACATGAACGAGGTGGGCGTCTGCAACATCTCGACCCAGGCGCCGATCGTCTTCGATGCCTACAAGGACAACCGCACGACGGGCAATTTCGTCATCATCGACCGGCTCTCCAACAAGACCGTTGGGGCCGGCATGATCGACTTTCCGTTGCGCCGCGCGCAGAACGTCCACTGGCAGGCCGTCGAGGTCAACAAGAAGGCGCATGCCGAGCTCAAGGCGCAGAAACCCGCCGTCCTCTGGTTCACCGGCCTTTCCGGCTCCGGTAAGTCGACGGTCGCCAATGCGCTGGAGAAGATTCTGCATGCCAAGGGCAAGCACACCTACATGCTTGACGGCGACAACATCCGCCACGGTCTCAACCGTGACCTGGGCTTTACCGCCGAAGACCGCGTGGAAAACATCCGCCGCGTCGCCGAGGTCGCGCGGCTGATGGCCGACGCCGGCCTGATCGTGCTGGTCTCGTTCATTTCGCCCTTCCGCTCCGAGCGACGGCTGGCGCGCGAGATGATGGATGACGACGAGTTTGTCGAGATTTTCGTCGACACGCCTCTGGAAGTATGCGCCGAGCGCGATCCCAAGGGCCTGTACAAGAAGGCGCAGGCCGGCGAAATCGATAACTTCACGGGCATTACCTCGCCGTATGAGACGCCGGAAAATCCCGAGATCCACCTGCACACCGTCGGCCACGAGCCGTTCGAGCTGGCGGGCCGGATCGAGGAATACCTGTCGAAGCTCGAGCGGAAGGACTGAGGGCAATGGCAGGAATGGACCAGGTCTTTCTGGACGCCGCGCTCGAGGCCGGCAGGGCGATCATGAATGTCTACGAGAACGGCATTGATGTTTCCTACAAGGACGATGCCTCTCCGGTGACGATTGCCGATGAAAAGGCCGAGGAAATTATCCTCGGCCATCTCGAAGGGGCTTTTCCGGATATTCCGGTGGTTGCCGAGGAATCGGTCGCCGCCGGCCGGGTGCCCGATATCGCCGGCAAGTCATTCTTCCTTGTCGATCCGCTCGACGGGACGAAGGAGTTCATCAACAAGCGTGAGGATTTTACTGTCAACATCGCGCTGATCGAAGGTGGCGTGCCTACAGCCGGGATCGTTTATGCTCCAGCCAAGGGTGTCGCCTATCGCACGGTTGCGGGCGGAGCTGAAAAGCTCGTGATCGCGGACGGCGCGGTCACCGCGGCGGCGCCGATCAGGGTGCGCGAAAAAGGCGGCGAACTGGTCGCCGTTGCCAGCCGCTCTCACAACAGCCCGGAAACCGAAGCCTTCATGAAGGAGATCGGGGTCTCCGATTTCACCTCGGTGGGGTCCTCCCTGAAGTTCTGCATCGTCGCCGAGGGGCTGGCCGATGTCTATCCGCGTTTCGGCCGGACGATGGAATGGGATACGGCTGCCGGCGACGCGGTTCTGCGTGCGGCCGGCGGCATCACGGTTGGCCTGGACAACGCCAGCCTGCCTTATGGAAAGACAAACCAGGCTTCCGACAGCGATTTCGCAAATCCGTTCTTTGTCGGCTGGGGTAGCTCTCGGGCCGGCTAGGCGTTCATCAGCCGGCGCGTTTTTTATTTTTCCTTCCCTTTCCGGGAAGGGTTGAGTTTTGATGCCGATCCCGGATCGGGTTCGTATTTTCGACTACGCTGCAATATGACATTTTGAGCTAAAGAGATTTGACTATGAAAATCGTAGTGTCCGGGATCGGCTATGTGGGTCTCTCGAATGCCGCTTTGCTTGCCCAGAAGCATCAGGTCGTGGCCGTTGATCTGGATCCGGGGCGGGTGGCTGCCGTAAACGAGCGGCGATGCCCGATCATAGACCATGACATCGAGGATTTCTTCAAGAACAGGCAACTCGATCTCGTCGCCACCACGGACGGCGCTTCCGCCTACCGGGATGCCGATTTCGTGATCGTGGCGACGCCGACGAACTACGACCCCGGCAATGATCATTTCGACACGTCTTCGGTGATCAGCGTCATCAAGTCTGTCATCGAGGTCAACCGTCAGGCGACGATCGTCATCAAATCGACGGTTCCGGTCGGTTTCGTCAATCGGGTTCGTGCCGACCTTGCCACGGACCAGGTCATCTTTTCGCCGGAATTCCTGCGGGAAGGGCGCGCCCTTTACGACAACCTCCACCCTTCCCGGATCATTGTCGGCGAGCATTCGGAACGCGCGCGGACATTTGCCGATCTGCTGAAGGAGGGGGCTGTCACCAAGGATGTGCCGGTCCTTTTCACCAATCCTTCGGAAGCCGAAGCGATAAAGCTGTTCGCCAATACCTACCTTGCCATGCGCGTCGCGTTTTTCAACGAATTGGACAGCTATGCGATGGCCCATGACATGAACACGCGGCAGATCATCGAAGGAGTCGGACTCGATCCGCGCATCGGCAGCCACTACAACAACCCGTCCTTCGGCTACGGGGGTTATTGCCTGCCGAAGGACACCAAGCAGCTTCTTGCGAATTACTCCGAGGTGCCCCAGAACCTTATCAAGGCCATTGTCGACGCGAACCGTACCCGCAAGGACTTCATCGCGGAGCGGATTCTTTCCCGCAAGCCGAAGGTCGTCGGCATCTACAGGCTCGTGATGAAGACCGGTTCCGACAATTTTCGCCAGTCCTCGATCCAGGGCATCATGAAAAGAATAAAGGCCAAAGGCATAGAAGTCGTCGTCTACGAGCCGTCCCTGCTCGACGACAGTTTTTTCAACTCGAAGGTCGTCAGCGATATCGACGAGTTCAAGTCGATCTCCGATGTCATCGTCGCCAACCGGCTGAAGGATGAGATCTACGATGTTCGTGACAAGGTCTTCACGAGAGACATATTCAACAGTGATTGATACGAGGCGTCCGGAGAGCCGAAATGAATAAGAAAAACGTGTTGGTATTTGGTGGTTCTGGCTTCATTGGCTCCCATCTCATAAGGGCCCTTTCAGAGCAGGCAGACTCCAATATCTATAGCGTGGATATCCGGCAGCCCAAGGTCAGGACAGAGGGCGTGACCTACATCACCGGCGATGTACGCGATCTGTCAGGCTTTGAATTCGACCAGGATGCGGATGTCATCTACAATTTTGCCGCCGTGCACACCACGCCGGGGCACGAAACCCACGAATATTACGAGACCAATATCCGGGGAGCGACGGAAGTAACGGCATTCGCCCGGCGAAAGAACTGCCGGACGATCGTCTTCACGAGTTCGATCTCCGTCTACGGACCCAGTGAAGAGGCAAAGACGGAGGAGTCCGCTCCGGCGCCTGAATCGGCCTATGGCTGGTCGAAATGGCTGTCCGAAGGCATTCATCGGGCCTGGCTCGAGGAGAATGAACAGCACCGGCTGGTGATCGTCAGGCCGGCCGTCATTTTCGGTCATCGGGAGGGCGGCAATTTCACGCGCCTTGCGAAACTGCTGAAGAAAGGCTTTTTTGTCTATCCGGGCCGGAAAGACACGATCAAGGCGTGCTATTACGTCGAGGACCTGTTGTCGTCCGTCAACTATGCGCTCTCCCTCAACGAACGTTATGTTCTGTTCAACGGCTGCTATCCGGACCGCTACACCCTTGAACAAATCGTAGAGACCTTCAAGACTGTGGAGTTCCACGATGCGCGGACTTTCCTTTTGCCGCGGTTCGTTGTCAGCATGGTGGCGATGGGTTTGAAGCCTTTCTCCACAATGGGGCTCGGCGTCCATCCCGACAGGGTGACGAAACTCGTCCGCTCGACCGATATCATTCCCGGTTGGCTCGAAGCGCAGGGACAGGCCAAGCCGGACATGCTGGCTTCCGCTCTTCAGCGGTGGAAGTCGGATTCGCGCGGTTCATTTGAGTAAATATACGATTATCGATCTTCTTTTTTCGGACAGGTTTCATAAGGATTTACATCAGTGATTGTTGCCATCCTTTCAATCTTGCTTCTGGTATGCATATTCCTCGTGGTTTATCCTTATGCGATCTATCCGCTCATCCTGCGGCGCCTGCCTTCACGCGCGATCTTGCGGGAAGAGGGAAACAGCCTGTCTGCGACCCTGGTATTTTGCGCCTATAACGAAGCGCAGGTTATCGGCGAGAAGATCGCCAACATCGAGAAGCTGAAGGAACGCCACCCGGATCTGGAGGTTCTCGCCTTTGACGACGGGTCGTCCGATTCGACCTTCGAGCAGCTCGATGCGCGCAAGGACCTGCTGACGGTTGTTCGCGGCGGCGGGCGGAACGGCAAGGCGCACGGCATGAAAAGGCTCGCTGCGATGGCGACCGGCGACATCATGATCTTCACCGACGCCAACGTTCTGCTGAAGGAAGATGCCATCGACAGACTGATGGCCTGGTATGCCGATCCGGACGTGGGCGGCATTTGCGGATCTCTGCATTATCTCGGCGGTGCGGATTCGACCACGGCCAACGTCGGATCGCTATACTGGCGGCTCGAGGAGTATCTGAAAAAGGAGGAGTCGCGCACCGGCAATGTGATGGGCGGAGACGGCTCCATCTTTTCGTTGCGCCGGGCGCTTTATCCCAGCTTTCCGGATACGGTTCTGGATGACCTCACCGTATCCATGGCCGCGGTCTTCAGCGGCAAGAGGCTGATCAAGGTGGAAGACGTTATCGCCTATGAACGCCTGGTGGCCCTGCGGAGCGAGGAATATGCCCGGAAGGTCCGCATCGCCGCCCGTGCGTATCACACCCATCTGTTCCTTTCTCCGCAACTGAAGAAAATGCGGCGCCTGGACAAGTTCAAATACGCATCGCGGAAAATGGTTCGCTGGTTCGGCGGCTTCTTCCTGCTGCTGGGCGTGGCGATCGCCGCCGTTCTGGCCGCAATGATTTCCTGGTACCTGTTCCTTGCCGGCGTGGTCGTCCTTGGCGCTTTCGTGGTTCTGGGGCTGAAGGCCCAGCATGGCCCCGTGGCCTCGCTGATGGAGATCATTCTGGCATTGCTCGCCACATTGCAGGGCGTTTTTCGCGCCATGCGCGGCAAGACATTCGCCGTCTGGAATCCCGCCAAATCGCGGTAGCCGGCCTTTGTTTCGCCGCAAAGCGGACATGGCGCGCAAAGCACCGACAGGCAAGAAAGAGGAGAGAGCACGACATGGTCACGATTATTCCTGATGACGCCCTGCGGCTCGGCCTTGGATGCAGCCGGCTCGGCTCGGTGAACGGCAGCACGGGCGATGAAGCGCGGGCCTTGTTGCGTGCCGCGCTCGATGAGGGCGTCCGTTTCTTCGACACGTCAAACATCTATGCCCAGGGCGACAGCGAGCGTTATCTCGGGGAAGTTCTCGGTGACCGGACAGATTGCGTGATCTGTTCCAAGGGCGGTAAATACCTGTCGCTGACGAAGCGGGCCCTGGTGCCGTTCAAGGGGATGCTGCGCAAGGTGGCGCGGCGCTCCGGCAGCGCCCGCGAAGGGGTCGCGCGCATCCGTTCGAACCCGATGCCCACGCGCTGGGACGGTCCTTTCCTGACATCCAGCCTCGAACAAAGCCTGCGGCGCCTGAGGCGCGAACGACTCGACATCTACATGCTGCACAGTCCGTCTGCCGAGGTTCTGAAGGCAGGTGAGGCGATGCAGGCGCTTGAGAAGGCGCGCGATGCCGGCAAGACCCGATGGATCGGCGCGTCGGTCGATGATCCGGACGCCATGATGGCCGCCCTCGCGGATCCGCGCGTCGAGGTGCTGCAGGTGCCGCTCCATCCCGGCGACGCCAGCTTCGATGCGGCGATGCTGCGCGCAGCGGAACAGGGCATCGCGATTGTGGCGCGCGAGGTTCTGGGCGGACCGAAGGTGATCTCCGGCAGCGTTTCCGTCGCCGCATTCGCGGCCGAACGCATTCCCGAAATGGTCGCCCGCAGCGATGTGGCCGTCACCCTCGTCGGCACGACGAAAACGGAACATTTGCGTGCAGCCGCCGGCTACGCGCGCTAGCCCGAAAATCGGAATCGATTTTCGGAAAGCGCGATGCGTCAATTTCAATAGGTTAGAGCGCCCTTTATGCGTCCGAATGGACGCACGGCGCTCCAAAGGATCGGGCGGTTCCTCAGCATCACCCGATGCTCTGGCGCAGCTTCAAGGTTCGGTCGGCTCAGGACAAAGTCTTCAGCAGGTCCCGTGCGCGCTGTTCCCAGGAAAACCTCTGGGCGCAATCTTCGAAGGCGGTCTTTTGAAGCGCGTCGAGGCGTTCCGTGTCGTCGATCGTATCGCAGATGAGGTCGCTCAGGGACGCAAGGTCCGGCGCGCTGAGATAGCCTTCGCCGCGCGCCGTCGGCAGCCCGCTGATTGCTTCGTCGAGGCCGATGATCGGCAGGCGCTGGAAGATGTGTGACAGCAGGCGCAGCTTGAACCCGCCGCCCACGGTATCGGCAATGATGCCGGCGCGCGCGGATGCGATCAGCGCGTCGAGGTCATCGACAAAGCCCAGCGCGCGGGCCTTGGGATAGTCCGCCTTCAGCGTCGCGCTGAGCGCCTCGTCCATATCGCCGACGATGACGATTTCGACGCCGGCTTCCGTGAGCGGGCGATAGCCCACCTTCATCCAGTCCAGCAATATCTGCCGTTTCTGCTGTGCCCTGCGACCGCCGAGGAGAAGCACGCGGCGCGGCACGGCGGAATCGATGCGGCGCTCTTCCGCCACCGGCCCGTCATATCCCGGCGTCAGCAAAAAGTAGTTTTGCCGCGGCGCTATTTTGCGGAATGCCGACGCATCATTCTCGTTGATCACGGTCACGAGATCGCTTCGCTTGAGCAATCTCTCTTCCTGGCGGCGGACCTTGTTCAGGTCGAGAGCGGCTGCGAAACGTGCAACAGGGCTGAGGCCGTAGGCTCCGTATTTCGAACGCCGCACTTCATACTCCTGCTCGTGCGACAGGTAGACGAGGCGCACGGCGGGGCGGGATCTGCGATAGGCCTCGAGCTTCGGCAGGGCATGTGCCGTGCCGATATTGTCGAGAATGATAACGTCCCAGTCTTTCGTCAGCAGGGAGTCCAGTTCGGCATGCCATTGAGGCGTCGCGCCCTTCCATGCGATCAGCGGCCAGCGCGAGAGCACCGATTTGGCCCGACCCTCGCGCTGCGGGCCAGCCACGTGCCAGTCGACGCCCTTGACCGCGCGCCGCGCGGCGCCGCTTTCGGCGCACAGCACCGTCAACGGCGCGACGCCCGCTATCGCTTCGATCACGCCGCGTGAATAGACGGCGTCGCCGGCAACCGCCGGCGGGTAGGGCAGGACCTTCGACAGAAAGAGAATTCTGGGCGTGTTGGGCGGAGGCGCTTCGTGCTCCTCGGTCTGGGCATATGATGTCATATCGGAGGTGACCTGGTTCATGAGGCGGAAACGGATGCGCTTTCGGTTGAGGCGGCGACATTGATCTGGTGCGTGATGCGCCAGGACAGGTCTGCGCCGCCAGGAGTCTCTTCGGGTTCGAGAACCAGAATATGGGCATCGCTGCTCTTGAGATAGCGAAACGCCCATTGCCCGGTCGACAGATCCGCGATCCTGCCGCGCAGAACCTCGAGGCGCACGCGAACGTCCTCGCGGAGAAAGACGACCTCCCGCTGGTCGCGATCGCTCACCTCCCACTCACGCGGTATGGTCAGCCGCACGCGCGGGCCTGTGCACGCCCCTTGCCAGCGATCCGTGGCGGCGAGCCCATTCGGAATGAGCTGCAGTTCGCGCCGGAGCTTAAGACCGTCGGGAAGCTGAAGCTCTCCCGCGACCGCGCGTCCGTCTGTCGCTTCGGCCTCGACCAGCCGCGCCTCGGCCAGCCGCCCGACGCGGAAGCAGCCGTAATAGCTGACCGGTTCCAGTCCCTTGCAGCTCGGCCCGTTATGGCTTTGCGCCGAGCGTTCGTACATCCGCCGCGGACCGGTGGAGTATTGATACGTCCCAGGATCCGCAACAAAGCGAAGGCCCGCCACATCGATCTCGGCGGAGAGGAAATCGGCATGGCCGTGTCCCGGGTTCCATCGCGGTCCGATCGGTCCGGCGTCAAGAAGAGCGAAGATGCCGCCGTCGGCCAGTCTCGCATATCCCGCCTGGGGCAGAAGTTCGCTGGCATTGAAGCGCGCCGGTTCGATGACGCTATGGGCCGGCGGCACTTCGCCGAACCACGAATCGTTGAAGAGCGCGATCTCGCCGTCGGGATGGGTCATGAACGACCACGCCCGTTTGGCGCGCTCGAGGCGTTCGGCGGCAAGCCCTCGGGTCTTCTCGGACAGAAAGGGCGTTTGCGAGAAGACCTGCAGGGCCATCACGGAAAGCCCCTGATACATGGCGGACCGTTCGGCAAGGAGGCCGTCGGGCAGAATGCAGGCGTGGATGATGCCGGCAACGTCACGATCCAGCTTCCGCTTCAGACCGGGGGGCACATCCTCGGCATGGGTGTAGTAGAAGCAGAGCGCCGCGAGATTGCGCTCGACGTGGTTGTTCTTGAGCTCATGTTCGATGTTTTCTTCCACGAAAGCGACGTTCCAGCGCAGGAACTGCTCGATGTCATCGCAAAGCGCCGCGGGCAAGGTATCCTGCCGCCGGGCGATGAGATAGCCGCTGAGTACGGCAAGGATCCGGTGTGACACGCTGTAGGGAAACCAGTAGGACGAAAAACAGCCCGGACGGTCGAAACGCGCCTCGGCGCGATATCCGGCGAGCATTTCGGCGACGGCTTCGTGGTGAAGGGTCTCTCCGTCGATCAGCATCGGGCAGATGAACCCCATGTGGGCGAGCTTCATGCGCCAAAGATGAAAATCATTCTCGGCCGCAACGGTGTGGTGCCAGTCGATGCTGGCTGGCCCGCCGAAATCGACTTCCTGCCCGAAAAAGGAAAAACGACCCCGGGCGGCATCGTCGATATGGTCGCGGTACTCCTCCCGGTAAAACGCGGCCACGGCCTGGGCCATCGAGGCGGCCGGTGATTGCGCGCTCAGACTGCCGGGTGCGAGCTTCGGCACGCCGGCTGCCAGCCGATCGATCCTGCGGGCGTAGTGCTCGGGCCTGCGCGGCGCCAGCTTGTTGCGGGCAAGCCGTTTCAGATGGTAACCGATCATCCGGGGCGACAGGCGGGAAACGGCCTGAAAGGTCGAAAGGCTGATCATTGGCCAGTCCTTTTCAAGGAGGTGTAAGTGGGGGCTGACAGCTGCCGCCGCATTTCTGCCGGCTTCCTGATCACAGTCGGATTGAGCCCGGAATGGATCCGATCGGTTCGAAACTTGTCGTGGGCTTGACCGCCACGCCATCCGGCCCGGCGCCTTGTATGAGCAGGGTCAGCTCGTTGAGGTGCAGAAGAAAGTCCGGCGAAAGGAACTGTTTCTCGTCGGCCTCGATCTCCCGCGCCATTTCCGCCACGCCAACCAGCTTGTCCTGGGCGTAAACCTCGCGCCGGCGCACGAACTCGATCAGCCGCTGGCGTAGCGACGAGCGCATCTGCTGGTCCTTTTCAACGGCCGCAGACTTCCAGTTCTTTACCAGTTTCTGGCGCTTCCCGCCGATGCCGAAGAGCTTTCCGAGAAGGGGATGCGCCCGCAGCGTATGCAGCTTCCGCGCGCTCAGGCTTCGCTTGGAAAATCTCTCGAGATAGACCGGCGACTGGTAGTGGCGGTAGCTGTCGGCGCTCACCTCGCCGGCATCGCCGATGACCCGCATCCTGTGGTCGCGCGGCGCGACGACGCTGCAGGTAATGCGCGCGGCGGCGCCGTTGGCAAAGGAAAGGTTGGCGACGGAGTAGTCGGGAGTTCCCGAAAAACCGGCAACAAGCGGCGATTTGGCGGGAAGCAGTTCGCTTGAAAAGGCGGTCACGGAAACAGCCGGGCCGAGCAGGCCGCATATCCATACGAGGTGATATCCGACATGCTCGAAGGTGCAGCCTTCGTTGATTTCCTCGACCACCGGCCACGGCGCGTCAGTCGCGCTGCGTACCTTCTCGAACTCCATCAGATGGATGGGGTTGTCGTCCAGTTCCGCATAGATCAGCCGCGGCGAGCCGATCCGCCCTTTTTCGACCGCATCGAAGATGGTGCGCACGGAATCGCTGAAAATATTGCTCGGCGCCGCGTAAAGCCGGACCCCGTGGGCGGCAGCCAGCTCAAACAGTTCCCGCGATTGCGCCAGGTCAGTGGTCAGCGGCTTTTCGGAGTAGACATGCTTGCCCCGCATCAGGGCTTTTTTGGAGACTTCGAAATGCGAACCGATATTGGTCAGATTGACGACGGCATCAATGTCAGTGTCGTCAAGCAGGGCTTCGTAGCTGTCATAAGTCCTGAAACCGTAATAATCCGAGACTTTGCGCATCCGCTCGGACTTGACATCGAAAACCCCCGCAATCTGCAGTTCGGGATGCGCTCGGATGGTCTTCATGTAAATATCGAACACGAATCCACAACCTACGAAAGCAATATTCATGCCCTTGGTCGACTCCACGAAATATGTCTGAAATAGTTTTAAAGTAATATTTTTGCACAAATTCAGCGGGCCAAATTGCGGCCCGTTTCCGAGTGCGGATATTGCGGTCCGGCTGCGCGGATGTCAAGCCGAACGCCTGTCCCGGTCGCCGCCGCGCCGATGCGGCGTGCCGGTCCGAAGCGCCGCGCGCTGTCGTCCACAGGTCGTTTCGCCGTATCGGCTGTCCGGGATGGAAAAACGCTCCGGACAGCGGCTATCATCGTCGTTGAAATGGTCGCACGCCGGTTCGGGCGGAATCCGCGACCGGTGAAGAGGAGGGGATTCGCGCAGTGGTTTCGAGCAGTTCAGGGATTGATCGCACCGGCATCTGGCTGAAGGGGGACTGGCACCTTCACTCCCGGCACAGCAGCGATTCGACCAACAATCCGGTCGAGAAGATCATCGGTTTTGCCGAGCGCCACGGATTCGACTATCTGACGATCACGGATCATGATGTGCATGTGGGCGGCGATGTCGCCGGTCATACCTGGTCCGACCCGGCCTATCGCTCCGACCGGCTGCTTCTGCTCTATGGCGCCGAGCTCACCGCGCCGCGCGGACACGTCAACCTTTACGGCACGCAGCCCTATGACCACCAGCGCTTCTTCGACCATCGCAACGTGCGGGACTGGGACCTCGCGGCCCTGAAGCGGGAAAGCGCCGTCCACTGGTCGGCGAACCATCCCGTCACAAGCAACCATTACGGTTTTTCCTTCGATCTTGCCGATTCCATCGAGGTCTGGAACGGGCCGATGTGGCCGAAGAACGCGGCCAATGTCCGCGTCTGGGACAATATGCTCCTGTCCGGGCGGATGATCGGCGCACGCGGCGGCTCGGATGCCCATCACGGCGTTCCCGACCGGCCGGAACTTGCCAGCCAGTGGACGCCGGAAGCCACGATGAACTATGTGGGAACGCCGACGACCTGGGTTTTTGCCCGCGAGCGCAGCAGCGACGCTCTGCTTGAGGCGCTTGTGGCCGGCCGGGCATGCGTCTGCGCCAACCCGTTCAATCCGCGCGTCGAACTTGTCGCCGATGCAGGCGGCGACGCCGAGATGATGATGGGCGACAATGCCAAAGCCGAAGGCCAGCCGGTCTCGTTCGAGGTTCGTCTGTCCGGGGGCGGACCGGAAGGCACGGCCTATTCGGTCAGGATCATCAAGAACCGCGAGACCTTCGCGACCCTTCCCGTCGACCCCAAGACCCGCACCGCGCGCTTTACCGATAGGCCTGCGGCCGGCGAACGGAGCTACTACCGCGCGGAGGTGGACGGACCGCAGGCCGCCTATGCCGATGTACCGGGCTCCATGGCGCTGTCCGCCGACAAGGTCGCGCTTTCGAACCCGCTCTATTTTAACTACGACCCGGGTTTCTGACCCGAAGAAACAGGACCGTTTTCGTCAAACGGACACTATCGCTTCCGGGTTGAAGCCGGGCGGCAACGGTTCCGGTCGTTCGATTGCGATGTTTTCCAGGCGCAGGTCCTCGGCGTTGCATGCAAAGACCGCCGGCATGCCGCCGGGGTAATCGACAAGGCCGATTACCCGGCCGTCAGCACCCTTGCGCCAGGCATTGGCGCGGCCTTCCGACGCCGGCGCTTCCGCAAGGTCGGCAGGCGTCGGCCGAAGGTCGTAGCAGAGTGCCGTGCCGTAGGCGCCCGGCCTCTGGTGGAGCGCTACAGTGCGCATCTCGATGTTCTCGATGCCGCCTCTGCGTTCGCTATAGAGATTGATCGCGCCCTCCATAGACCCCGAAATGTTTTCGATGATGACGCCGCTGATCCTGCCTGCGGGCGTTGTTTCCGGACGGCGGTCGACAAGATTGATCGTCAGTGCTTCGCCCGAGCCCCAGAACCCGGGCGGCGTCTCGCGGCAATCCAGGCTGATATCCGAGAAGCGGACGTTTTCGACCACTCCGCCGTCGCGCGAGAAGATGCCGAGGCCCCGATTGGAGGCGATCACTTGGCAATTCCGGAAGGTGATATCGCGAAAGTCACCGAAAGATTCGGTCCCGATTTTCAGCGCGCAGGAATGCGAGCGCACGCGGCAGTCGGCGACTTCGATCCCTTCGCATGCGCCGACGACGGTTCCGTCAGGCCGGCAGGAGGTCTTCAGCACAATGCCGTCGTCGGCGGTGGAGATGTCGCAGCGAGAGACTGTTACGTCGCGGCAGCCGTCGATCACGATCCCGTCCGTGTTCGGCATGGTGAGGGCGTTTTCGACCCGGACGTCGTTGATCGAAAGGCCCTCGCAGTTGACGAAGTGAAGCGTCCACATCGGCGAGTCGGTCACGCTGAATTCGGACAGGGTCACCTGCGTGCAGCTGTCGAGGACCAGCAGGCGGGGGCGATGCGTTGCGGGCGTGAGCGTTCCCATTTCGGCATCCTCGCCCGTTGCAAAATGCTTCCCGCCGCAGACGATGCGTCCCTTGCCGGTGATCGCGATGTTGCGGGCGTGCGCGGCGGAGATCATCGCCCGGTCGCTGTCCTCGGCGATGACGCGCACAGGATGGGCGGCATAGGCGTCATAGTCCGGCAGAAACTGCAGCACGGCGCCATCCTCAAGTCGCAGTTCGACGTTCGAAATCAGCTCCAGGCCACCGCAAATATGGGTTCCGGCCTCCAGGATAACGACAAGCTGTGTGCTTGCGGCGGTGCGAATGGCGCCCTGGATGCGGGTCGTGGCGTCGCCGCCGGCCGCGGGAATACGAATTTCCTGCACTGACTACTCCCAAAAAAAATTTCATGACTCTCAACGCATTCAGGGAGTCAGAACTGGACAAGAGCGAAATTATTTGCAATTTTCAACCGAAATTTCTACCGAAAATGAAAAAAGAAAAGCGATGGCAGTGTAAAAAATTTCACTGCCTTGCAGGGATGGAGGACATTCTGGCCAATTATTCGAAGATCTTTCATCTCGTGGAACTGCTTTCGGAGCGGATCTTCACGCCGACGGAAACCACCGTTGATCTCCGCTACCGCCAGGCGCCGCCTTCGGAGCGGGCGCTCATGCTGCAAGGTCCTCATGAGGACTGGTCGCCGGTGACGCCGGACACCGTCTGGGGCGAGCCGCAGAGCTATTTCTGGTTTGCCGGCAGTGTGCGGATACCCGATACTCTTGAAGGAAAAAGGATCTGCCTCGGCATCGAGGCGATGTTCGGGCGGGTGATGGGGCGCTCCGATCCGCAATGCCTCGTGCGCGTCAACGGCGAGATCGTCCAGGGCGCGGACTATAACCACCGCGAGATCCTTCTGACTGCCAGGGCGTGCGGCGGCGAGCGTTTCGACATCATGATCGAGGCCGGCACGATCGAGGATCGCCGCCAGCTTGGCTTTGCCGGGCGGTTGCTGGTGCATGACCTTGAGGCGGAGGCGCTCTATTACGATCTGCGCGCGCCGCTCGACGTCGCCAAGCATCTCGATATCAACGACCATCGCCGGGATTTTATCCTGAAGACCGTCTATCAGGCCATCAATGCGGTGGATTTCAGGCCCGGAAATCCCGCGCGGTTTGCCGAGAGCCTCGAGACGGCGAGCGCGATCGCGGAAGGGATATACATGGCCGGCGATACCGAGATCGCCCCGCACATCACCGTCACCGGTCACACCCATATCGATGTCGCGTGGTTGTGGCGCATTCGCGAGACGCGGCAGAAGATGGCGCGGTCCATGGCGACGGCGCTCTCTTTGATGCGGGAATATCCCGAATACCGTTTCATGTATAATCAGGGCCTGCTGCTCGATTATCTGGAACAGGACTATCCGGCGCTTTTCGCCGGCATCAGGGAACAGCACGGCGAGGGCAGGTTCGAGATCGAGGGGGCTCTGTGGCTCGAGCCCGACGCCAATATCACCTCCGGCGAATCGCTTGTCCGGCATGTGTTGCGCGGGGTCCGCTATCACGTCGAGAAATTCGGCGTGCGGCCGCGTATCCTGTGGCTGCCGGATACGTTCGGCTACTCCGCCGCCATCCCGCAGATCATGAAACTCGCCGGGCTGACGGTCTTTGTTACCCACAAGCTTTCCTGGAACGATACCAACCGCATGCCGGGCGAGGTGTTCTTCTGGCAGGGGATCGACGGCACCCGCGCGCCGACATATTTCCTGACCACCCAACCGGCCGACAGCACCTCGATCGGCACCACTTATTGTCCGGACCTGAAGGCGAGCCATGTGATGGGCGCCTGGCGGCGCTACGCCCAGAAGGAGACCAATGACGAATTGTTTCTCGTCTACGGCTTCGGCGACGGCGGCGGCGGGCCGACGCGGGAAATGCTGGAGCATATCCGGCGGATGGAACGCGGTATCCCGGGCTGCCCGCGCGTGTCGCAGGGCTTCATGGGGCCGGTGCTCGAACGGATCGTCGGACGAATGCATGAAAGCCCGAAGGAGTATCCGGTCTGGGTCGGGGAGCTTTATCTCGAATTCCACCGCGGCACCTTCACCTCCGTTGCCAAGGTGAAGCGCAACAACCGGCGGGCCGAGGCCATGCTCCGGGAGCTGGAAGCGCTTGCGAGTCTGGCGTGGTTCTCCGCCGGCATCGATTATCCGGAGGCTGAGATCAGGGCGCTCTGGGACATCGCGCTGCTTAACCAGTTTCACGATATTCTCCCCGGCTCCTCGATCGGGCTTGTGTTTGACGACAGCGATGAGGACTACGCGACCTTTTTCGCCCGTGCGGAAGCGTTGCGACGGCGCCTTGCGTCCTGCGTCGCGAGCGAGGGCGAGACGCTCCTGGTCAACGCGCTTGGAAGGCCGAGAGGCGGTCTGGTCAGGATTGCCTCCGAGGCCCCCCTCCGGCTTGGCGATCGCGGCTCGCAGGTCCTGGTGGCGGCAGACGGCACGCTTTCGCAGGCGGTTCCCGTCGATGCCATTCCGGGGCTTGGCGCCGTGCGCCTGACGCTGGCCGCATCACCCGAACCGGCGGCGGGCGATGGCGGGCTTGCGGTCACGCCGAACCGGCTCGAGAACGCGTTCCTGCGCGCCGAATTCGACGCCGGCGGACGTCTCGTTTCGCTGGTCGACAAGAAGAGCGGGCGCGAGTGCCTGACAGGCGTTGCCAACCGGTTGCAGGCCTACCGGGACTTTCCGGAACAGTTCGATGCGTGGGATATCGACCGCACCTTCGAGGATCAGGTCTTCGAGATCGACGGGCTGGTGAAGGCCGAGGTCGTCGAGACAGGTCCGTATCGCGCGGCCCTGCGCTTCGAATGGCGCTACGAGGCCTCGCGCATCGTCGAGGTCGTTTCACTCGAAGCGGAGAGCCGGGCGTTGGAGTTCGACAGTTTCATCGACTGGCGCGAGCACAATACGATGGTGAAGGCCGCCTTTCCGCTGGCCGTTCGCACCGCGGATTGCGATGCCGAGATCCAGTTCGGTCATGTTACCCGGCCCACCCATGCCAACACGAGCTGGGACCAGGCGCGATTCGAGAGCCCGATGCATCGCTGGGTCTCGCTTTGCGAAGACGGCTTCGGCGTTGCGCTGCTCAATGACTGCAAATATGGCTACGACGCCCGCGACACGACGATCCGGCTGACGCTGCTGCGGTCGCCGACCTATCCCTGGCCCGAGGCGGATCAGGGCGAGCACCGGTTCCGCTATGCCATCATGCCGCATGACGGGCTCGGCTCCGTTTCTCTCGCGGCCGAGGCCTTCAATCACCCTTTGATGCCGGTTGCAGGCAGCGGCGATGGTTCCACAGCAAAGCTTACGCCGCCGTTCTCCGTCGACAACGACGCGATCGCCGTCGAATCGGTCAAGCGCGCCGAGGATAGCCGCGGACTGGTGGTGCGGCTCTGGGAGCGGCGCGGCGCGCGTCAGAACGCAAGGCTGACGCTTGACGCAGCCGTCAAAAAAGCGAGGGAAGTCGATCTGCTGGAGGAAGCTGTTGTCGACCTCTGTCCGGAAGCGGGTATTCTGACGCTTGGTTTTGCTCCGTTCGAGATCAAGACTCTGAAGCTGGAGCGGGAATGAGAGAGCACGCCGAGGGGAACTGATATGGCCAAAGGCGATAAGGTCGGCATGCGCGAGGTCTCCGAGCGCGCCGGCGTGGCGATTTCGACCGTTTCGCATGTGATGAACGGCACGGCGCCGATTTCGGAGGAAGTGCGCGAACGCGTGCTGGACGCCGCCCGGGACCTCGGTTATCTGGCGCGGCGCTCCGCCAGGGCTTCAATCAATGCGGTCAACAGGGCGCTTCTCGCCGTGCCTGAGGACGCCCTGCCGGACAGCGACGTCAATCTCGTCTCGTGGACGATCCTCAATGCCCTGACGCGCGACTGCGAGGCGCGCGGGGTGCGCCTGGTGCCGCACACGCTGCGCCGCGACGACCCCGTGGGCCGTGTCGGCGCGGAGGCGCGCGCCGCCAGGGCGGACGGGATCATCGTCATCAATGATGATCGCAGCGCGCTTCTCGACGCGATCGGGCGTTCGGGCATTCCCTCCGTGCTGATCAACGGCGAAGACCCGAACATGCACATCGACAGCGTGACGCCGGGCAATCGCTTTGCCGCGCTGAAGGCGACCCGGCTGCTCCTCGACAGAGGCCATCGCAGGGTCGTTCATCTGACATGGTCCGGGCGCAAGACGGTGGAGCGCCGCGTGGACGGATTTCTAGACGCATTCCGCGACCGCGGTCTGCCGCTTTCCGACGCGCTCGTCATCAGGGCGGAGGGGTTCGAGCCGCGGCATGGCGAGGCGGCGGTGAAAGCCTGGCTTGAAGCCCATCCCGACCGCGAGGGCGCGACCGCTCTGTTCTGCGCCGCCGACAATCTCGCTTTCGGCGCCATGCGCGCGTTGAAACAGGCCGGGCTCCGCGTGCCGGAGGATCTGTCCGTCATGGGGTTCGACGGCGTGGCGCTCGGCGAACTCCACAGTCCGCCGCTCACGACCGTCAGCGTGCCGCTCGAGCAGTTCGGGCGCGCTGCACTCGATCTTCTGGAAGCGCGCGCGAAGAGCGGGCAGGGGCCGCGCGCCGCCCACCGCCTGGAACTCGGCTGCGATCTGGTATTGCGCGAAAGCATATCGCCGCCGACAGCCCAACCGTCTCAGAACATTGAATAAAAAAAATTTCATGAATTGAAATGGAACGCATTTCGCTTTCATGGAATTTTTTTATTGATAAATGCCGCATTTCCTTGTTAAAAAGGTTCAGAAATTGGGGTGAGGCCGGCAAGTCGAGGGTTTGCTGTGCCATTTCATGTTTCGATGGGAGGATATCAATGCAAAAATTTTTACGATCCGGCACGCTTACGCTTGCCCTTCTGGCAAGCGTCGCCATTCCGCAGGCCGCCAATGCCTTTCAGGAATCGCCGATGCTGAAAGCCATGGTTGAGGCGGGCGAGCTTCCGCCGGTCGATGAGCGTCTGCCGGCGAACCCGACCGTGGTCGATGCCGTTGAGGTTGGCGAATATGGCGGTGTCTGGCACCGCGCCTATCGCGGTCCCGGCGATCGCTGGGGGCCGACCAAGCTGCTGGAAGAGCGCGTCCTGAAATATGTGCCCGACGCGGACGGCAACATCACGCTCGTGCCCGCCTATATCGAGAGCTACGCGGTCAATGAGGATTCGACGGAGTTCACCTTCACGCTGCTCGAGGGGCTGAAATGGTCCGACGGCGCGCCGGTGACCACCGAAGATGTCGAGTTCTGGTACAAGGACGTCTTCCTCAACAAGGCGCTGACGCCGACGATCGACCCGACCTTCTCGCCGGGCGGCGAGCCGATGAAGCTCGAGGTCAAGGATGACCGCACCTTCACCGTCAGCTTCGCGCAGCCTTATGTCTATTTCCTGAATATCCTGGCGAAGGATTCGACCGGCGAGCCAAGCCTGGACCGCCCGTCCTTCCTGTTCCCCAGCCATTATCTGAGCCAGTATAACGATCATTACGCCAGCGCTGAGGAGCTCTCGAAGGCGGCAGAGGAGTTCGGCGTCCAGCGCTGGAGCGATCTCTGGGGCTCCAAGGGGCCGGTCACCTCATGGTGGCAGAATCCGGACCTGCCGGTGATCACCGCCTGGAAGATCGAGACGCCCGCGCCGGGCAATGTCGTCACCATGGTACGCAACCCCTATTACTGGGCCGTCGACCAGGAGGGCAACCAGCTTCCCTATATCGATCGCATCGAGCATCGTCTTTTCGAGGCGGCGGACTCATTCAATCTGATGATCGTTCAGGGCCAGATCGACATGCAGATGCGCTACGTCAATTCGAGCGACTTCACCTTCTACAAGGAGAACGAGGAGAAGGGCGGTTACCACGTCGGCACGTGGAAATCGGCCAATGTCTGGTCGTTCGTTCCCAACCTCAACGTTCAGGACGAACAGCTGAACAAGCTTTTCTCCAACAAGGACTTCCGCCACGCGCTCTCCGTCGGGATCGATCGCGAAACGATCAACGAGCTCGGCTTTGCCGGTCTCGGAGAGGCCCGCTCGGTGTCCCCGATCTCCGGCTCGCCCTATTTCAACCCCGAATGGGAAACGCACTGGACGGAATATGACCCCGACCTTGCCAACGAGCTTCTGGACAAGATCGGCCTGAGCGAGCGCGACGACGACGATTTCCGCCTGCTTCCGAATGGCAAGCGGCTGCAGATCGTGGTCGAGGCCTACCAGGATTTTGCAGCGCCGATACTGGAGATCGCCGCCGACTATTATCGCGATATCGGCATCGAGCTGTTGCCGCGCATCATCGACCGCACCCAGTGGGACGACAATCGCGACAACAACAACTTCCAGATCCAGTATACGCCCGTCGACCGCCTCTCGGTCGTCTCCGCCGACCCGCGCAACATCATGGGCAATGACAGCTACGCCCAGCAATATTACGCCTGGTACGAGACCGACGGCGAAGCCGGTATCGAGCCGCCGCAGGATGCCGTGATCCGCCAGATCTGGGCGGATTGGGAGAAGGCCTCCGTCGCCGGATCCATGGAAGAAGCCGATGCCGCGCTCAACAGCATGATCGGCGCCTTCGTCGACGAAGGCTATGTCATCGGTCTGGTTGGCGAGGTTTCCATCCCGGTGATCGTGAAGAACGACTTCATGAATGTCCGCAACGGGCTTGTCGAAGACGACATCACGCGCGGCGTGGGCCTCGGTCAGACCCAGCAGTTCTGGATCGACCAGAACAAGCAGTAACCGACAGGCAAAGCTCCCTCCCGAGCAAGGGTTCCGCGAGAATGCGGAGCCGGCCGGCCGCCCGTTTGTCCGCGGGCGGCCGGTGGGTGGCAATGCGGAGAGCAGACGATGGCAAACTTCCTCTGGCGACGGCTTCTATGGGCGATTCCGACCCTGATCGTCGTTTCCTTCATATCCTTCATCATCATTCAGCTTCCGCCGGGCGATTATGTCACCGCCTATGCTGCCGAGCTTCGCAACAGCGGTGAATACATCACCGCCGCCCAGGAAGATGCGATCCGCACGCAACTCGGACTGAACGATCCGATACTCGTGCAATATGTGCGCTGGATCGGCAACATCCTTCTCCACGGGGATTTCGGCCAGTCCTTCCACTGGAACGCGCCGGTTTCCGAACTGATCTGGGGACGCCTGGCGCTGACGCTGCTGCTGTCGTCGCTGTCCCTGGTGTTCACCTGGATCATCGCCATCCCGATCGGCGTCTATTCGGCCCAGCGGCAGTATTCGATCCTGGACTATGTCTTCACCGTGTTCGGTTTTCTCGGCAAGGGCATTCCCGATTTCCTGCTGGCGCTGATCCTGATGTGGATCGGATTTGCCTGGCTCAACATCGATGTCGGCGGCCTGATCTCGCCGCGTTTCGAAGGCGCGCCGCTGTCGCTGGCGAAGATCGGCAACATCCTTGAACATGTCTGGATCCCGATCGTGGTGCTGGCGACGGGCGGCGCGGCCGGCCTCATCCGGGTGATGCGGGCCAATATGCTGGACGAACTCGGCAAGCCATACGTGGAAACGGCCTATGCGCAGGGGCTTTCCGAGCGCCAGGTGGTCTGGGGCTATCCGGTGCGCGTCGCGCTCAATCCGTTCATCTCGACGGTCGGCTGGGCGCTGCCGGCGCTCTTTTCCGGCGACGTGATCACCGCCGTCGTGCTCAACCTGCCGACCACGGGACCGCTGATGCTGCAGGCGCTGAAGATGCAGGACATGTATCTCGCCGGCGCCTTTATCCTCATCCTCAGCGTCTTCACCGTCATCGGCACGCTGCTCTCCGACATTCTTCTTGCGTGGTCCGACCCGCGCATCCGTTACGCGTGAGGCCTTCATGACCTACGAGACTTCCGTTTACGCAGAGGAAAACGAACTGGCGACGGCCGAACAGGGCATCTACACCGCCAATTCCTGGAAGCTGATGTGGTGGCGCTTCCGCCAGCACCGGCTCGCGCTGGTTTCGCTGATCTTCCTGGTTCTGGCCTATCTCGTTGCGATCTTCGCAGAAATCGTCGCGCCCTATGCCCCTGATTCCATCGAACGGCTGGAAACCTTCGTGCCGCCGCAGATGGTGCGCTTCGTCCATGAGGGCGAGCTGACGCGGCCCTTTGTCTATGAACTGAAGCGCACGCGCGATCCGGAGACGGCACGCGTTACCTATGTCGTCGACAAGTCCAAGCCACTGCCGATCAAGTTCTTCGTGCATGGCGAGAAATACAGGTTCTGGGGCATCTGGAAGGCCGACCTGCATCTCTTCGGCATCGACGCCCGCCGCCAGAAGGTCAATCTTCTGGGCACGGACTCCCTTGGGAGGGATCTGTTTTCGCGCCTCGTCTACGGCGCGCGCGTGACCCTGTCGGCCGGCTTGATCGGCGTGTTCTTCGCCTTCGTGCTCGGCCTCTTCTTCGGCTCCATCTCAGGCTATTACGGCGGCTTCATCGACACGGCGATCCAGCGCATGATGGAGTTCATCCGCTCAGTGCCGACCATTCCGCTCTGGATGGGGCTTGCGGCGGCCCTGCCGATCGCCTGGAACCCGCTCTTCGTCTATGTGCTGATCACCCTCATTCTGGCGCTGATCGGCTGGACGCATCTCGCCCGCGTCGTGCGCGGCCGTTTCCTCTCGCTGAAATCCGAGGACTACGTGATGGCCGCCCGCCTTGCCGGCGCCTCGGAATACCGGGTGATCACCAAACACATGCTGCCGGCCATGACCTCGTACATCATCGCGGCGATGACGCTTGCCGTGCCGGAGATGATTCTCGGCGAGACGGCGCTGTCCTTCCTCGGTCTCGGCCTCAGGCCTCCCGTCGTCTCCTGGGGCGTGCTTCTGCAGGATGCACAGAACCTCCGTTCCATCTCGCTCGCCCCCTGGCTGCTTGCGCCCGGACTTGCCGTGGTCGCGGTCGTGCTGGCCTTCAATTTCCTCGGCGACGGCCTGCGTGACGCGGCCGACCCCTACGGACAATAGGTTTTTCCATGCTGGACAAGACGAACAACAAAATGCCTCCGGAGCGGCTCCTGCAACTCGACGGAGTCGAGGTCGCCTTCAAGACCCGCGACGGGCTGGTGAAAGCGGTCGACGGCGTCAACTATCATGTCGATCGCGGCGAGGTGCTGGGCATCGTCGGCGAGAGCGGTTCCGGCAAGTCGGTCACGGTCAGGGCGATCATGCGGTTGCTGGCCAGGAATGCCGAGGAAGGGAAGGGGGAGATCCGCTTCAATCCGGACGGAGACACGGAGTACCGGCTTGACGGGCTGAGGCGCGACAGCCGGCTGATGCGGCAGTTGCGGGGCGGACGGATCGGCATGGTCTTTCAGGAACCGATGACGGCGCTTTCGCCCGTGCATTCGATCGGCACCCAGATCATGCGCACCGTCATGCTGCATCGTCGCGTCGGCAAGGAGGAGGCGCGCGCCCGCGCGATCGATCTCCTGGCGCGCGTGCAGCTTCCCCAGCCGGAACGCCTTGTCGACAGCTATCCGCACCAGCTTTCCGGCGGCATGCGTCAGCGCGCCATGATCGCGCTCGCGCTTGCCTGCGATCCCGCACTTCTGATCGCCGACGAGCCGACCACGGCGCTTGACGTCACCACGGAGGCGCAGATCCTCGAACTGCTGAAATCGCTGCAGCAGGAACTCGGCATGGCGATCGTCTTCATCACCCACAATTTCGGGGTGGTCGCCGACATCGCCGACCGGGTGGCGGTGATGTATCTCGGCCGCGTGGTGGAGACGGGGCTTGTCGACGACATCTTCTACAATCCGCAGCACCCTTACACGCGGGCGCTGCTCGGCTCCATTCCGCGTCTCGGCCAGAAGAAACAGAGACGGCTGAGCGTTATCAAGGGCTCGGTGCCCGACCCCTACAACATTCCCTCCGGCTGCGTGTTTCACACGCGCTGTAATTACGCCGATCCATCGGTCTGTTCCGTCAGAACGCCGCCGCGCGTGCCTTTCGAGCGTGGACAGGAGGCGCTGTGCCACTTTGCCGGAAAACTGCCGGAGGCCGGACAATGAGCGACGCCACCAACAAGACCCTTTCCATGCCCGACGACGTCCTGATCGCCGTGCGCGGCCTGAAAAAGCACTTCACCGTCAAGGGCGGGAAGAAGGGGCGCGAGTTGAAGGTGCTGCGCGCCGTGAATGACGTCAGCTTCGACATCCGCAAGGGCGAGACCTTCGGCCTCGTCGGCGAAAGCGGCTCGGGCAAATCCACCGTCGCCCGATTGATTCTCAGGGCCTACACGCTGACCGGCGGTCAGATCCTCTTCCGCGAGCAAGACGGCAAGGTGATCGACATCTCGGCGATGAGCGACAAGGAACTGCGGCCGGTGCGGCGCGAGATGCAGATGATCTTCCAGGATCCCTATTCCTCGCTCAATCCGCGCATGACATTGCTCGACCTCATCGGCGAGCCGATGGTGGTGCATGGCTATTCCAAGGACGAAATCGCCAAGCGGGTGGGCGAGCTTCTGTCCTTCGTCGGCCTGAGACCCGAATACGCGACGCGCTACCCGCATGCCTTCTCCGGCGGCCAGCGCCAAAGGATCGGCATTGCCCGCGCGCTGGCGCTTTCGCCGGCCTTCATCGCGGCCGACGAGGCCGTCTCCGCGCTCGATGTGTCGGTCGCGGCCCAGAACATCAATCTCCTGCAGGATTTGCAGGAGCAGTTCAATCTCACCTATCTGTTCATCACCCATGACCTCGGCATGGTCGAGCACATCTCCGACCGGATCGCGGTCATGTATCTCGGCGAGATCGTCGAACTCGGGGAGACCGACCGACTGTTCTCCCGTCCGCGCCATCCCTATACGGAAGCGCTTCTGGGGGCTGTGCCGCAGCCCGATCCGCGCAAGCGTTCGTCGGAGAGGCGCGGCGTGCTGAAGGGCGAGGTGCCGGATGCCTCCGACCCGCCCTCGGGATGCGCCTTTCACCCGCGCTGCGCCTATGCGACGGAGCGCTGCGCCGCCGAGAAGCCGGAGCTTCGTGAGGTCGATGGCCGTGCGGTGCGCTGCCATTACGCCGAAACGCTGACGCTTCGAGGCGTCGCAGACGGGGCCGAGGCATGACGCTGTTTTCCGTTGCCGATCCCGCGCCGCCCGCGGACGTGCGCGACGCGGACTTCGCGCTGGCCGAGAGGCATCGCCCGGTGCTGATGCTCGATCAGGCCGAGCCCGCGCCGCCGCTGGCGATGGGCTACAGCGTGGTCCGGGAGGCTCAAAAGTCTCCTTCGTCGAAATTCCGGCTGACGCCGCCTGACCGCGGCGCGGTGATCGAATACGCGATCTGGCATGACTGGGATATCCAGCACCTCTACGACCTCGAGCACGTCTGGGTCCATCTCGACCGGCGAGGCGATGTCATTCGGGTCGAGGGATCGATGCATGGCATGCGCGTCTCGATCGATGATGGCAGCGGGTTGCCGGAAATGCGCAACGGACGGCCGGTGCTCTATGTCGAACCGGGAAAACACGCGCTCTGGGGCGTTTCCCGGATCATGCAGTCCATGAGCGGTTCGAAGATTGCCGAAATGTGCGGCCGTGAGGCAGGCGCGGGCGGCATTCATGCCGGCAACGCATTTGCCGAGGCCGGTGCCTGGAGCGCGTCAGTCGGGGAACACCGTTTGGCAAGGCTCGCCATGAAACGGGCCGCCTTTGTTCCGCGCTTCGCATTCGTGACGGCCGAAGAACCGGTCCTCATGCCGTGGAAAACGCTTGAGGCCTGGATACCCGAGCGGATGAAAGCGCTGATCGCGGCGCTTCCCGGGAGGGTGCCGCATCTCGCCGCTGTGTTCCTCGATTGCGGCGACACGCTGATCGACGAGGCGACCGAGGTGAAGAAGCCCGGCAGCGAAGTGGTGGTTCAGGCAGAGGAGATTCCCTTCGCCATGGACGCGGTTCGCACGCTCCACGGACTCGGCTACAGGCTGGCGCTGGTTGCCGACGGACCGCGCGAGACCTTCGAGAACATGCTGAAGCCCCGCGGCATCTGGGACCTGATGGAATGCCACGCGATTTCGGGCGATGTCGGCGAGAACAAGCCATCGCCGAAGATGTTTTCCGCAGCCCTTGCCGGCCTTGGCCTCGGCGACGGCGACCGGTCCCGCATCATCATGGTCGGCAACAATCTTGCCCGCGACATTCGCGGCGCGAATGATTTCGGCCTGATCAGCCTCTTCGTCGGCTGGTCGAAACGGCGGACCCATGTGCCGGCGGATGCCTCGGAGGAGCCGCATTTCCGCATCGACCGGCTCGACCAACTGGTTTCGAGGATCGAGGCCATCGAACTTTGCCTGCCTGTCCGGGAGAATGAACATGTCTGAACGCGCATGCTTTGTTACGCACACGGGCGAGACCGTGACCGCGTTCGCCCTGGGGCGGCTGGAAGCCAGCTATTATCCCGGAGCGGTGACGCGCGGTGTGGACAATGTCGACTACAAGTTCATCAACGGCTTTGTCGATGTCGGCGAATTGCCCTGCCGGACCGCGGTTCGCGCCGAAATCGCCGGCCGCACGGTTGCGCTCGATGATGATTTCGAGATCGTCTCGACCAATCTTCCGGGCTTCAATCGCAGGCTGGAATTCTCCGGTTTCTGGCACCGCCCGACGCGGCTTTCCCGCTGGGTCCGCACCCGGCTCATCCCGCCGGCAGGCGGCAGTTACCCCTTCCGCCTTACCACCTGCGGCGGCGTCCACATCTTCGTTGATGGCAAGAAGATCGCAGCCTTCGAGCCCTATACCCGCAACGCGGCGCAGGAGACGGAAATCGTCCTGCCGCTGGCACAAGGCGGTTCCGATCTGGTCATGCTGGTCGAGGAAATCGCCGAGCGCGACACCAATTATTTCGTCGAGCTGACCTGGCTCGGCGAGGGGCCGCTTGCGGCGGAAGTGCCTGGTAACGCCGATGGCAAGACGCTTGAAATGCTGATGGCGCTTGCCCGCGCCATCCGGCCGGCCCACGTCGTCTTCGGCGAAGGCGAGGATCTGCGTCTTGTCGTCGACCAGCCCGCGGCATCGGCCGTCACAATCGAGGCGAAAGTGCATCAGAGCGTCCACATGCGCCATCTGCCGCCGCTGTTCGAGGCGGTATCGACGCTTGCGGTTGGCGATAAGGAGGTGGCATTCGCCCTGCCTGAGGGTCTTCCCGATGGCTATCACGAACTGAATATCGCGTTTTCGCTCGGCGAAAGCCGCATCAACCGCACGATTGCCTTCGCGCTTCTGCGGGATGAGAGGCCGCAGCGTCTGACCGGCGATCTCGACGCGCGCAAGCGGGCGGGGCTTTCCTGGCTCGCGGAGCACGGCGAACTCAGGATCGGGCGCGTTCTGGCCCGCCTTGCGCTCGGCCGCGATCTCGACGAGGGCGACCGCGCGGCGCTCGAGGACACGCTCGATGCGATCGACACGCGGCGGGACTGCTCGGACTTCGTCATCGTTCCGCTGTTGTGGATCTATGCCGATCATCGCGAAGCGCTGCCGCCTTCACTTCGTACGCGCATCGAGGCGGCCATTCTCGGCTATCGTTACTGGATGGACGAGCCGGGCAATGACACGATGTGGTTCTGGAGCGAGAACCACGTCCTCTGCTTCCATGTCGCTGAACTGATCGCCGGCGGATTGTTCGCGGAGAACGTCTTTGCCAATTCCGGCATGAACGGGCGCGCGCATGCTGCCCTCGCGGAAAAGCGTCTCGCGCGCTGGTTCGATGCGGTCGAGGATCACGGTCTCGCCGAATGGAACTCGGCGGCCTATTACCCGATCGATTTCATCGGCCTTCTGGCGCTGCAGCGCTTTGCCGGTGAGGGGCTCAGGGCGCGGGCCGAGACGATTCTCGACCGGCTGTTTTCCATGATCGCGCTGCACACAATCAACGGCGTCTCCGCCGGGTCGATGGGCAGGGCCTATGACAAGGAGCTGCGCGCCGGGCCGCTGTCGGAACTCGCGCCCTTTGCAACCATCGCCTTCGGAACCGGCTGGCTCAATCGCGGTGTGGCGGCGCTGCCGATGTTCTGTGCCGGCGATTATGTTCCACCTGAAGATGTTGGCCAGTTCGTCGACCCGCCCGAAGGCCGGGCAATTTCCGCCCATTACGTGCAGGGCTACGGACGGGCGGCCCGGCTTGCGCTTTACAAGACCGCAGGCGTGCAGCTTTCCGCGAGCATCGATGCGGCGCCCGGTGCAAAAGGCCACCAGCAGCACCTCATCGACGTGCAGGCTGCAGGTCATCCCATGGCCCGCGTCTGGGTCAATCACCCGGGCGCGGACGACCCCTGGGGCACGGACAGGCCGTCCTACTGGGCGGGCAACGGCGTCATGCCGCGCGTCGGCCAGCACCGGAACTGCTGCCTGTTCCTGAGCGACCTCGGCGAAAACCCGCGCCTTGCCTTCACCCATGCCTATGCGCCGCTCTCCGTCTTCGACGACCATATCGCGGGAGAAGATTTCCTGGTGCTGCGCTCGGGGGAAAGCTTCGTCGCGTTGAAGGCGACGGGACCGATCGAGCCGGTCGGCGAAGGACCGGGGGCGGGCATCGAGCATCGCGTCCGGGGAAAGCGCAGCGGCTGGGCGATCATGGTCGGCGCCCTTGGCGGCCGGGAACTGGCCGAGCTTGCCGCGATGGCCGAAGAAACGAGCCTCCGCCTCTCGGATGATTCTCCGAACCTCTTCTGCGAGGGGCCGCTCACGCCCGCGCTTCGTCTCGATTATCGCGACGGCCTTTTCGTCGAGGGGCGGCACGCGCCTTTTCCGACCGAGTCGCAAACGCCTGAAATCGCCTGGCTCACAGCTTTCGCCGTGCCGGCTCCGAACTGAAAAGACAAGAACAATGCACCACGACAGACAGGAACTTCTCGGCTATCTTCAAAACGTTGCCACCGGCCTTTCGCGGATCAGAGGCATCAACGAAACAGCGCCGATCACCGAAGGCACATTCTCGATCCAGTTTGACGAGTGGGACTGGGAAATCGGAGTCGGCGTCTACGGGCTTTACCGCCATGCCTGCCAGACCGGCGATCTGGACCTGATCGGCGCGCTTGCCGACTGGTATGAGTGGCAGATTTCGCGCGGCCTGCCGCCGCGCCAGGTCAATTCCACGGCGCCGATGCTGGCGCTCTCCTTCCTGATCGACGATGTCGACCGGCCCGAATGGGAGGCGCTGGTCAAGGACTGGGCCGAATGGCTGATGACGGGGCTTGCCCGCACCGAGGACGGCGGCTTCCAGCACGTGGTCAAGGAGCGGATGAATGACGGCGAATTGTGGGATGACACGCTGTTCATGACATGCCTGTTCCTGGCGCGCGCCGGCAAGCGCTTCGACCGGCCCGACTGGGTGGAGGAGGCGGTGTATCAGTTCATGATCCACACCCGCTATCTCGGCGACGCGAAGAGCGGCCTCTGGTATCACGGCTGGACCTTCAAGGGACGCCACAATTTCGCGAACGCGCTTTGGGCGCGCGGCAATTCCTGGATCACGATCGCCATTCCCGAACTGTTTTCGATCGTGGAGACCCTGCCGCCGGCAACGCATCGCTATCTGACGAATGTTCTGTCGTCTCAGGTATCGGCGCTCGCCGAATTGCAGAATGAGGAGGGCTTTTTCTACACCCTTCTCGACGACCCCTCGGCGCCGATCGAGGCATCGGCGACTGCCGGCATCGCCTATGGCATCTCCCGAGGCATTTCGCTCGGCATCCTGCCGCGGACTTTCCGCCCAGTTGCCGACAAGGCGTTTCGCGCCGTTCTCGGCTGCATCGGCGATGACGGCATCGTGGCTCATGTCTCCGACGGCACGCCGATGGGCCACACGCTCGACTTCTATCGCCGTATTCCCGATATCCCTGCGCCCTATGGCCAGGCGCTGACCATGCTGATGCTGGTTGACGCGCTGGCGCTGTCGGCGGAAACGGAACGCTCGCGGGTCTCGTGAATGCTTGCCGCAAGAGGTCGCGCCGGTTCGTCTTTCGGGCGTGCGCCCGGAGCGGCTGCGGCATGGGATGGATTTATGGCCGTCCTGATCCGGGGCAATTATCACAAATCAGGTTAGAAAGTCTCCATATCTATATGAAAATAAATCCTAATGTATTTCGCATGTGGTGCTTGCGTCCAGCACATTTCGTCGCTGGGGTCAGGCCGGTCGGTGAAGATCGCGAAAAAAACATTTCGGCAAATCCGTCGCTGGATATATGAATGGCGCCTCTGACAAACGGAGGAGAAAATGGCCGCGAGACTGTCCGTCAACCTCAATGCGATCGCCCAGCTGCGAAACCGCCGGGATTTGCCCTGGCCGAGCGTGCGCCATCTCGGCAGGATCGCGCTTGACGCCGGCGCCTATGGACTGACGGTTCATCCCCGGCCCGATCAGCGCCATATCCGTTTTTCAGATCTTCCGGTTATCCGCGCCCTGATCGATGACGAGTTTCCGCAGGCGGAGTTCAATATCGAAGGCTTTCCGAGCGATCATTTCATCGGTCTTTGTCTGGAAAGCCAGCCGGAGCAGGTGACCCTGGTGCCGGACGACCCTGCCCAGTCGACCTCCGATCACGGCTGGGACTTCATCGCCGGTCGCGATCTTCTGAAGCGCACCGTCGCGCGGCTGAAGAAGAAGAGAATCCGCGTTTCGCTGTTTGCCGATGGCGATTCGGGCAGGGCGCAGCTTGAGGCCGCGCGCGACAGCGGCGCAGACCGGATCGAGCTCTATACAGGGCCTTATGGCGGCGCCTATGACCGGCCGGAACAGCAGAAAGCGATTGCCGCGCAGCTCGGCGAAACCGCTGCTATCGCTCTTGAACTCGGCCTCGGCGTCAATGCGGGACACGACCTGACGGTCGGCAACCTGCCGCTGCTGGCGAACCATATTCCGCATCTCGCCGAAGTGTCGATCGGCCATGGGCTGACCGCCGACGCACTGGAATACGGCATGGCCGAAACGGTCCGCCGGTTCCGCCGCGCCTGCGGGGAACACGTCTGAAACGCGCGACGGCTGCATGCCCGGCCGAAACCGGGCATGCTGATGGGTTTGCCAAACGCCCTAGAAAGCGGCCTTGTTTTCCTCGAAGAAGGCGCGCAACGAACGCGGCTTCCTGCCGGTAAGCCGTTCGAAGTCGTCATTGACGATATTGAAGCCGCCGGCGCGGATGTTTTCGTCGGCGCTGACGGAAAGGTCGATGACGAAGGGCGGCAGACCTGCCGCGGCGAGGCCTTCGCGCAGGGTCTCGCTGCTGATGTGGTCGACCTTCAGCGGCTTGCCGGTGATCTCGCTTGCAAGCACGGCTATGTCCTCAACCGTGCGGCTATCACCGTCGTTCAGCGTCAGAATGCTGTTCTCGTCGCTGTCGGACAGAAGCGCCGCCGCGATGGCGCGGGCGCAATCCTCGTGGCCGATGAAGGATTGCTTGCCGTCGCCGGCAGCACTCGCCCATACCCCTTGCGAAAAGGCATGCGGCAGGCTCATCAGCAGGTTTTCCTGATACCAGCTGTTGCGCAGGATGGTGTAGGAGAGGCCGCTTGCGATGACGGCTTTTTCGGAGCCCAGATGGTCGGGCGCGAAACTGATTTTCGAGTGTTCGGGATCCGGCAGCGATGTGTAGACGAGGTGTTCGGCCCCCGCCTTCTTGGCCGCCTCGACGGCGGCGGCGTGCTGGACGACTCGGTCAGAGCCCGGATCGATCGCGTCTGTGGAGATGATCGCGATCCGTGTCGCGCCGGCAAAGGCCTCTGCCAGCGAGGCGGGGTCATTGAAATCCGCCCGGCGCACATCCACGCCCTTTTTCGCATAGTCTGCCAGCTTTTCGACCGTGCGCGTTGTGGCGATAATCTGGTCGGCCGCCTTTCCCGAGGCCAGCAGAATATCCAGCGTCTCGCGTCCAAGCTTGCCCGAGGCGCCCGTCACCAGAATCGTGTTGTCCGTCATGATCTGTCCTTTCATCATGCCCGATAGAGATATGGTCTCGAAACGAGACTGAACTTCATGTATGGATCGTCCGGCGATTGTAAAGAAGGCATCATTTTGTGCCGGGGTTACATCCCTGTGCCTGCAGACGGGAGTTTTGATCGATGGACAAGAGTGTCGGCGAGCGGACGGAGGCTCTTCTGGGAGCGGGAGAATTAGAGTCCTGTCCCGTGCGGGACGTGCTCGCCCGTGTTTCCGGCAAGTGGAGCACGCTTCTGCTTCTGGCGCTCAGCGACGGCCCGCGGCGGTTTTCCGAACTGAAGCGTTTTGCCCCCGATATTTCACAGCGCATGCTGACGAAGTCCCTGACCGATCTCCGGCGGGACGGATACATCACCCGCAAGGTTTATCCGACGCAGCCGCCGCAGGTGGAATATGCATTGACGGAGGAGGGGACCTCGTTTCTTGCCGCCTGGCAGGGCGTCGTCGTCTGGGCTAGGGAAAACCGCGACCGCGTTCACGCGGCAAGGAGGCGTTTCGACGCCGAAGCGAGCGGGGACTGATCAAAAGCAAACACCCCGGCGCAGGGGAATGCCGGGGTGCCTGTTGGAGGTCGTTTGGAAGATATACCGCCTTAACGACGGCGATGTCATTCTTGTTCCCCGATATGGTTAATTTTCGCGCGTTTTCAATCCAGACGGCGAATGAAAGCGGCGAAAGCGGGGGAGCCTGCCATCAGCGCCGTGCATGAACGGGGCCAGACGCAATGGCGGGCGCGGCATCCGGCCGGCTTCGCAAACCGTGCCTCTCGATGCGGGCGTTGAGGCGGTCGGGGGCGAAGACCGCAGGGAATGCCGCGGTCGATGATCATTGACAAATATGATTATTATACTCAAGAAAAGAGACTGTGTTCCCCAGCTCCCGGATTCTCCTGATGCCTTTCAGACTTCTTGCTGCCGCGCTCTTCGTCCTTTGTCTTGCCGCAGGCGGACTTGCACGGGCCGAAAACACGATCGAACACGCGATGGGCATAACCGAGGTGCCGTCGGAGCCCCGGCGGGTGGTCACATTGACCAATGAAACCACCGAGGCCGCCCTTGCCGTTGGCGTCAGGCCGGTCGGCGCGACGCGCTCCTGGTATGGCGATCCCTGGTACCCGCATCTTGGCGACAGGCTTTCCGACACGGCAGACCTTGGTACGGAGCTTGCCGTGAATGTTGAGCTGGTCGCGGCGCTTGAGCCCGATCTCATCATCGGCAGCCGCAAGCGGGATGAGGAAATCTACGGTCAGCTCTCGGCCATTGCGCCGACGGTCTTCGTGGAAGGCCTTGGCGCCTGGAAGGACAATCTCGCCTTTGTGGCGCGCGCGCTCAATCGGCAGACGGAAGGCGAGGCGGCGCTCGCGTCCTATGAGGACCGCGTGAAAGCTCTGCGCGGCGGGCTTGGAGAACACGCCGGGGAGCGCGTTTCCGTGGTCCGTTTCGTGCCCGGCCAGACCTATCTCTATCTGCGGGGAAGCTTTCTGGGTCATGTGCTGGCCGATGTCGGCTTCTCCCGCCCCGTGCAGCAGCAGGGTGACGGACTTTCCATCGCGGTCGGGCGTGAAAGCATCCCTGATATGGATGGCGATCGGATATTCTGGCTGACCTATGACAGAGGCGACGGCAAGGGCGAGGAGGCGGCTGCCGCGTTTCTCTCCGACCCCTTGTGGGCACGCCTGCCGGCAGTCCGGGACGGCCGGGTAAGCGAGGTGGATGACGGCGTCTGGGCGACGGCGGGCGGTTGGTTTGCGGCGCAGGCCATGCTGGATGACCTTGCCGATATCTACGCCGTGTCGCTGCCGCCGATATCAGGCGAAGGCAGCAAGCCTTAACACTTGCAGCGCCGAAGCCACTGACCGCGGCCCTATTTCGCCGTTCCGCGACGGGTGAAGGGTACGATCACGGGCATTTCCTCGCCCGGCAGCGACAGAATGCGGCAGTCGATGCTGAAAACGCGGCTGATCAGTGATTCGGTCAGTACCTCGCCTGTCCGCCCCTGGGCAGCGATCCTGCCGTCTTTGAACAGGACGACATGGTCGGCATAGCGCAGTGCGTGGTTGAGGTCGTGCAGAACGATGACGAAACTGCGTTTTTCCCGGCGGTTCAGCATCCGCAGGAGATCAAGAATTTCCAGCGCATGCGCGATATCGAGGTGATTGGTCGGCTCGTCGAGGAAGATGCGGGGCGCATCCTGCGCAAGCGTCATCGCGATCCACGCCCGTTGCAGCTGTCCGCCGGAAAGCTGGCCGAGACTGCGCGCGCGCAAGGCCGTCATTCCCGTCGTCTCCAGCGCGCCGTCAATGGCCCGGCCGTCTTCGGCAGACGGCGCGGAAAAACGGCTGCGCCGGGCATAGCGGCCAAGCATGACGAGATCTTCGACCGTCATGTCCGGCGGCGCCTCGGGTGATTGGCTGAGCATGGCGATCTCCCGGGCAAGCTCCCGCGACGTCCAGTGGGAAAGCGGGCGCCCGGCCACGCTGACATTGCCGGATTGCGGCATATGGAGCGCCCGCAGGACCTTCAGCGCGGTGGATTTTCCGCTGCCATTCGGCCCGCAGAAGGCGATGATCTCTTCCTCGGGCAAGGTGAGGTCGATGTTGTCGAGCGCGCTGAACCCGTCATAACTGGCTGAGAGCGCCGAAAGGGTTGCGAGCGTATCAGCCATTGCGGACTTGCCTCCGTAAGATGAGTAAGAGGAACAGCGGCGCGCCGATCAGCGCGGTCACGGCGCCTGCCGGAAGCTCCAGCGGGCTGGCGATCGTTCGGGCAAACGTGTCCGCGGCAAGCACCAGGATGCCGCCGATGAGTGCGCTGCCCAGAAGGTAACCCGACCTGAACTGGCCATGGAACAGCCGCGCGGCGTGCGGCGCAATCAGCCCGACGAAGCTGATGGCTCCGACCTGCGAGATCGCAAGGGCGGTCAGCATCACCGAGAGCACCAGAAGCCCGATCCGGTGACGGTTGACCTGCAATCCCGTCGTGATCGCCGTTTGCCGATCAAGGACGATCTGCCGCAACGGCAGGCGCATGAGAATGAGGACCGGAACGCTGAGCGCGAGCCCCGCGGCCACGACGCCGACATCCATCCAGTGCGCGGCGTTGACCGACCCGGTGATCCATTGCAGAGCCTGGCTTGCGCGATAGACCGGACCGACGATCATCATCAGCGTGACGCAGGCCTTGGCGAGCGCGGCAAGGGCAATGCCATAGAGAATGAGACGGACCGGATCGTTGCGGGCCCGGTCGGCCACCGTCAGCAGGCCGACGAGAAACGCGAAGGCAAACGCGCCGGCGACGGCCGCCAGCGGCTGCCAGTGGATCGAAACCGTCAGCACGTTGGCGTCGTCGGAGAAAAACCACAGGAAGGTAACCACGCCGAGTGCGGCGCCATCGGTCACGCCGAGAATGGAGGGGGCGGCCATGGGGTTGCGCAACGCCCGCTGCAGGATCGCGCCGGACAGACCGAGCGCCATGCCGGCGAGCGTGGCCAGCGCAACGCGTGGCAAGCGGAGCGTCCACACGATGATCTCATCGGTCCGGCTGCCATTGCCGAGAAGCGCGGCGGCAACCCTTGAAGGCCCGATGAAGCTCGAGCCGAGCCCGGTCGCGACAACCAGGCCGCCGGCCAGGATCACGAGCAGTGCGGCTATGGGGAGCGGACCGGTCTTCACACGCCGACCCCGCGCAGCCGTTTTGCTCTCAGAAGATGGATCAGGAACGGCACGCCGACAAAGGCCAGCACCGCGCCGATGGGCGCTTCGCCCGGCGCCACGATCAGCCGCGCCAGAATATCGGCAAGGACGGCAATGATCGCGCCGGTCAGCATGGCCAGCAGCGACAGGGCCAGGAAACCCGGGCGGGCCGCCATCAGCCGGCGGGTGATATGCGGCGCGATCAGGCCGAGAAAGGCCACCGGACCGGACATGGCGACGGCGCCGGCGGACAGCAGGGCTGCCAGCGTCAGCGCCGAAAGGCGCGTGCGGGCCACATCGACGCCGATACCGCTGGCGCTCTGATCGTCGAGCTGCAGCGCGTCGATGGAGGTCGAAAGGGCGGCTGCGCCGGTGAAGGCGATCGCCAGCGCGCCGACTCCGATAGAAAGGAGCGGCAGGGGCCGGTCGGCGAAGCCGCCGGAAAGCCAGAACAGCAGGGTCTCGAGCGCTGTCTCGTCGATGAGCAGGACAAGCTGCGTAAGCGAGGCCAGCATTGCCGTGACCGTGACCCCGACAAGAAGTATTCCCGTCGGCCCTGCGGCTGGTCCGAGCGCGCCCGAAAGCCCGAATACCAGGGCTGCCGCCGCAAGCGCCCCGCCAATTGCCAGAAGCCCGATTCCGGCGATCGAAACGGCGCCCAGAAGCACGAGGCCAAAGGCAACCGCGAAAGCGGCTCCCGCATTGACGCCAAGAAGGCCGGGCTCGGCCAGGGGATTACGCGTAACGGCCTGCATGAAAAGACCTGAGAGCGAGAGCGCGGCGCCGGTCAGGACCGCGTTGAGCGTGCGCGGAAGCCGCAATGTCCGGACTATGATTTCGGAAGAACTTTCCGCGCCGCCAAAAAGCGCCTGCCATACCGTTGCCGGCCCATAGACGTGGACGCCGAGATGCAGGCTGGCAATCACGGCGATCAGCAATGTCAGCAGGAGCAGCAGCAAGGTGCGTATCACGACGTTCCATCCTTCCGGGGACGATTTGACATTGCGGAGTGCGACGGTCAACTTTAAAACAAAATATGAAAGTAATAGTCAACTTGAGGAATCCGATGCCGTCCTTGACCAAACTCGCCGCGCTTGCGGCTTTCGCGATAGGGCTCTGCTCTACGCCTCTTTCCGCGCGCGATGTGAAGGATGCGATGGGGACCGTGACCGTGCCCGACGATCCGCAGCGTGTGGTGGTTCTCACAAACGAGGGCACCGAAGCCGCGCTTGCCCTTGGCGTTCGGCCCGTCGGCGCCGTCAACTCCTGGCGCGGCGATCCGTGGTGGAATCATATCGATGACCAGATGGGCGCGGCTGTTCCCGTCGGTACGGAAAGCGCGGTGAACCTTGAGATGATCGCGGCACTCGAGCCGGACCTCATCCTTGCCAATCGCCAGCGCCAGGAGGAGGTCTATCCGCAGCTCAGCGCCATCGCGCCGACGGTGATGTCCGGGGAATTGCGCGGTGACTGGAAGGTGAATTTCAGGCTCTATGCCGATGCGCTGGGACTTGCGGACAAGGGCGCCGCGGAAATCGCTGCTTATGACGAGGCGGCCGCCGATCTCAGGGACAGGCTTGGTGATGCCGTTGACGAGAAGGTATCGGTCATACGCTTCCTGCCCGGCCAGATCCGCATCTATCAGCTCGACAGTTTTTCCGGCGTGCTGCTGAAGGATATCGGTTTTGACCGGCCCGAGAACCAGAATGTCGATGCCTTCGCCATCCGCACCGGAAAGGAAAGCATTCCCGACATGGATGGCGACCGCATCTTCTATTTCACCTGGGAGACCGGAAACGGCGAGGGCGAGGCGATGGAGAAGGACGTGCTCGGCGATCCGCTCTGGCAGTCGCTTTCGGCCGTCCGGGCAGGCAGGGCTCACGCCGTTTCGGATGCAGTCTGGAACACTGCGGGCGGCATCATCGCCGCGCGGCTGATGCTTGCGGATATCGCCCGCATCTACGGCGTGCAATAGAGGGCGCGCCCGCGCGCCTGTTCAAAACCCCCATCGCATCTGCGGCGCGACCGGCCGCGCCCTGCCAGACGCGACGGAGACTACTCCTCGCCGCGCTCGGCCTGTCGCTCGACGATCGCGAGGGAGGAGCGGGCCTCCTGAAGCAGCGGCTCCAGGTCCTCGCCGCGCTCGCTGGCCTTCGTGCGGCTTTCCAGTTCCGTGATGATGTCCTCGAGGCGCTGTCTGCGATCCTCCACGGGATCGCCTCCGAAGGTCTGTGCAGAGATCTGGCGCGTGGTGATTTCCTCGGCGACGCTTTCGACGTCGCCTTCGCCGCCGACAGGGGAATCAAGAGGGTCGGCCTTACCGTCTTTTGGGCCGCCTTTTGGGTCGTCTTTTGGCTGGTCGGTCATTTGTTTGCTCCTTTCAGAGGTTTCAAACGTTTGCCCGACAACTTTGTTCGGCAGATTGTCGCAGAGCGTTCAGCTCCGGCGTTTCATCGCCGGAGTTTTCCGCCGGGCGGCCCTCGGGGCGGGCGCGGCGCGGCGTGCGAAGCGGCAAATTGATTTTACAAACGGCCGGACAACGGCTAGTGTTTCGAAAATATGGGACAAAGACGGTATTCTCAGTAGTTTCAAGAGCAATGGTTTCTGGCGGCAGGCCTCGCGTTTTCATACTAAATCCTTTTCGGGAAACACGCCTTTAATCCTGATCGCATTCTTCGGCTATTCCCTGTATCCAGCATGGGGAACCGGATTCGGGTTGAGCGTTCAATATTGGAAATCAATGGTAAAATGAAAAAAGCACTTATTACGGGCATAACGGGACAAGACGGTTCATATCTCACCGAATTTCTGCTTGAAAAAGGCTATGAGGTACACGGCATCAAGCGCCGCGCATCGCTTTTCAACACGCAGCGCGTCGATCACCTTTACGAGGATCCGCATTTCGACCATGCGCGCATGCGGCTGCATTACGGCGATCTTTCGGACACCTCGAACCTGACCAGGCTCGTTCGCGACATCGAGCCCGACGAGATCTACAATCTCGGCGCCCAGTCGCATGTCGCCGTTTCGTTCGAGGCGCCGGAATACACCGCCGACGTGGACGGAACCGGCGCGCTGCGGCTGCTTGAGGCCGTTCGCTTCCTCGGGCTGGAAAAGAAGACGCGCTTCTACCAGGCCTCGACCTCGGAGCTTTACGGGCTGGTGCAGGAAATACCGCAGCGCGAGACGACGCCGTTTCATCCCCGCAGCCCCTATGCGGTCGCCAAGCTCTATGCCTACTGGATCACGGTGAACTATCGCGAAGCCTATGGCATGTATGCCTGCAACGGCATTCTGTTCAACCATGAAAGCCCGCGCCGCGGCGAGACCTTCGTCACGCGCAAGATCACCCGCGGCCTGTCGAACATCGCGCTCGGCCTGGAGCCCTGCCTTTACATGGGCAATATCGACAGCCTGCGCGACTGGGGACACGCCAAGGACTATGTCCGCATGCAGTGGATGATGCTGCAGCAGGATGCGCCGGAAGACTTCGTCATCGCCACCGGGGTTCAGTATTCGGTCAGGGAGTTCATCACCTGGGCGGCCTCGGACCTCGGGATCAGCCTTGAATTCTCCGGCGAGGGCGTCGACGAGATCGGCACGGTCTCCCATGTCGAGGGCGACCTCGCGCCGAATGTGAAGGTCGGCGATGTGATCGTCAGGATCGATCCGCGCTATTTCCGCCCCGCCGAGGTGGACACGCTGCTCGGCGATCCGACCAAGGCGAAGGAAAAGCTCGGCTGGGTGCCGGAGATCACGGCCCGCGAGATGTGCCGCGAGATGGTCGCCTCCGATCACAAGGCCGCCCGGCGCTACGCGCTCCTGAAGGCGCACGGGCTGGATCTGCCCGTCAGTCTGGAGGGTTGAGGATGAGCTACGACCTTTCGGGAAAGCGGGTCTGGGTTGCCGGACATCGCGGCATGGTGGGCGGCGCCTTGGTGCGCCGTCTTGAAGGCGAGGGATGCGAGATCGTTACCGCGGGACGCGACGTGGTCGATCTGGTGGACCAGAAGGCGGTGCACGCCTTCATGGCGGAGGCGAAGCTTGATGTGGTCGTGGTCGCCGCCGCCAAGGTCGGCGGGATTCTGGCCAATGACACGCATCCGGTCGATTTCCTCTACGACAATCTGATGATCGAGAGCAACATCATCCACGCGGCCCATGAATCGGACGTGGAGCGGCTGCTGTTCCTCGGCTCGTCCTGCATCTATCCGAAGATGGCCCCGCAGCCAATTCCGGAAGACGCCCTGCTGACCGGACCACTGGAGCCGACGAACGAGTGGTATGCGATCGCCAAGATCGCCGGCATCAAGCTGTGCCAGGCCTATCGCAAGCAATATGGCCGCGACTGGATTTCGGCGATGCCGACGAACCTCTACGGGCCGGGCGACAATTACGACCTGCAGTCCTCCCACGTGCTGCCGGCGCTGATCCGCAAGTTCCACGAAGCGAAGCAGGCGGGCGCCGCGGAGGTGGTCGTGTGGGGCACGGGCACGCCGCTGCGCGAATTCCTCCACTGCGACGACCTCGCCGACGCGCTGGTGTTCCTGCTGAAGGAGTATTCCGGCTACGACCACGTCAATGTCGGCTCGGGCGTGGAGGTGACGATCCGCGAACTCGCCGAGACGATCGCCGCGGTCGTCGGCTACGAAGCCCGGCTCACCTTCGACAGCACGAAGCCCGACGGCACGCCGCGCAAGCTCATGGACAGCAGCCGGCTGCACGCCATGGGCTGGAACCGCGCCCGCTCGCTGAAGGACGGCGTTGCGGACGCGTATGAGGCTTTTCTGTCCGGTGAGCAGAGATGATTAAGAGATATGTCGCCGCGTTGATCTGGATTGCTCTGGCGATTGTTTCCCGCTTCCCTTCGCAGCAATTTCGGAAGTTTCTATATTCGAAGCTGTTTGGGATGAAGCTTGGCAAGTCATGCGCGATATACGGCGGAGCCGAAATCCGCAAACCCTGGTGGGTCGCTATCGGGGCGGGCTCTTCAATTGGCCACCGCGTTACGTTGGATGGCCGTGGCGGACTCGAGATCGGCAAGAACGTCAATATCTCGAGTGAAGTTATGCTCTGGACGGCACAGCATGACTACAATGATCCCCATTTCAAGACGTACTATAAGAAAATCACAATAGAAGATTGGGTTTGGCTAGGTCCACGTGTGATTGTTCTGCCGGGCGTGACGGTGGCTAAGGGGTGCGTCATTGCCGGAGGAGCTGTCGTCACAAAAGATACAGAGCCATTCGGTCTCTATGGCGGCATACCGGCGAAGAGAATTGGCGAAAGGTCGCAAGACGTAGTTTTTGATTATTCACCTGGAAATAAATATACCCCTTTTGTTTAATTAATAACTGGAGTTTAGATTTTGTCTGATTTTAAAGGGCGGACGAAGAAATTTCTTCAACGTGCCTTGATGGGCACAAGACCATCTTTTGTTATCGCAAGTTTCGGGCGTTCAGGTAGCACGCTTATTTATGACGGAGTGATAGATGGCTTAGTCCGCGATATGCCGAGAGTGCTGCGTCCGCTGACTAAACGCCTGGCCGCAAACCAATCGTGGGCACTTTCTGAATCCGAACTTATGCGCGGTTGTGTCTATAAGACACATGATTACCCAGAAGGCCTTAGTTCCACCTCTGACGTAAAGTGCATTTTTTTGTTCGGCTCGCTGGCCGACGCGGCGCTCTCGGTTCATTCAAGTGTTGAGAGGTTCGGGGAGGATTGGACAAAATTGCATTTTAAGCATCTTAAGTCTGACGATTCGCATGAGAGCATTCTTGACTTTGATGTGCTTCGTTTTGAGGACCAAATGCGTCGATGGGGAACGTATAGAGAGCACCCTGTCTTGTGCCTTCGGTATGACAGACTTTGGGAAAACCAAAATGTCATTAGCGACTTTTGCGGTTTTCCAGTCGTTCTGCCCGCAAAACGTGAGCGAGTAGCTAAGTCCTACCGTCCTGATCTTGTTGCGCAGGCGCAATCTACATATGGTCAATTGGACGAGTTCTTTGGGGCGCTCCCGGATAGTTTTATTGCAGGCACGCAGGATCATATTCTGGCGAAGAATTTCGACAGCGACAATGTCTAGTGTTACCGAGCGCTTTGTTCGAGGCAACTTTGTACGCTCAAGCGGCATTATTATCGCCGCCTTCCTCACGACTGCGATCACCAACGTTGTTTTATTAGGTTGGCTCGCTAAGTACGGTGGTTTGGAAGTCGTGGGTACATGGGGCTTCGTGAATGCGTTGCTCCTATACACGCTGATCATCGATTTCGGGTTCACGGACTCTCTTACCCGAAAGACGGCGCTTGACGGAACGGCTGCAGCGATGTCCTGCATCGTCTGGCTGTTCTCCCGATTGCTGCTGCCCGCGATATTGCTCGTCTCGGGAATATTTGCGGTGGCTTTCTTTGTCCCATACGGGTCGCACTTTATCGCCGGCGGCGCGCTTGCCATTGCGTCCGGCTTGTTTCAGTTGGCAAGCAACTGGTTGATCAGCGTGAGGCTGGGCAATCATGAACAGTTCTGGTTCAATGTAAAAACGATCTTACGCGTGCTTACGCAGGCTTTGGCCGTCTTCCTGTTGTACGAGCCGGAAAGCAACAGTCCGGCGTTGATTTTCGGAACAGGGCTGCTTTTGGGAAGCTTGGTGGAAGCGCTTCTCGCTCTTTTGCTGTCTCTGAAATTCGCATCGAGTTGGCGTCGGCGTCGCGAGCATCCGACCGACTTTGCCGCGCTGAAAGGCCTGTCACGGGGTTTCGGTCTCACCAGTGTCCTTCAGCGGGTTCAACAACCTGCCTGGCAGACCGTCGTTATGGTCTTCGGAGGCACTGCGGCGCTCGGCGTTTTTACGATTGCAATGCGAATCCCCATGATCATTAACTCATCGATCAGCGAGGCGCTTCGTGTTCTGCTGCCGGGTTTGAGCCGACTTCAAAAAGACGGTGAGAAAGATTCGCTGTTGCGTTTGATTCGTGATGCTACGCTCTTGCAAATATTGGTTGTCGTTCCGCTGTGCTTTTGTTTCCTGACCTTCAATAGCGATTTTTTCATAATCTGGTTAGGTGAAGCAAACCCGCTGCTGCTCGAAAGCACGCGTATCATCACAATCGGAATTGCGATTCAGAGTATTGGCGTTCCTTATTTCTGGGCTCTCCAGTCCTTCGGTGATGCGCAGAAAATTTCAGTTTCAACGTCCATCAGCCTGGCCGCAATGATTTTGCTGGGAGGGGCCGCCCTGTATCTTTCTGACGGAAATCTTGTATATTTTTCATATGTTTTTCTGGCGACCCGTATATTTAATGTCGGCCTCATGATGCGGTGGTGTCAAACTAGATGGGATGTTGTCTTCTCTAGCCTGAAACTTATCGCGTTTCTTCCGACAGTTGCGTTTCTGGCGTTCGTTGCGGTGGCGGGTTGGCTGTGTCACACTCTGGCTTTAGGGGAAACGCCGCTGATCAGGTTGATAACGGGGGCAGGCACATTCTTGACTGTCTACGCAGCCGGGCTTCTGCTGATGTATCGCAAGAAGCTCTTTCACCGGTCCCTGTCCCGAGTTTGATCTACCGGATCACAAGCACTTCGACCCGCGCGGAACCACAGGCCAATTTCATTTACTCGCTGAGCAAGTCTTCAGAATAATGTCAAAGTCATTTGCTTCAACACTCCCATCAACCAGTGAACGCCGTAAGCGCGTGGCGTGGGGTGAGTATGCGGTTATTTGTTTTCTCATAGTTCTGATCACCCAGCCATATTCGAAGTTTATATTCGGCAACAATTGGATCGAGGTCGGTCGCGGAGAGATCGTCGATACCGACTACCGCACGGTGATGATCTCCAGAATATCAACCATCATTGTTATACTCGGGCTTGTTTTGGTTTCCGCAGCGGCCAGAACGGACACTCGCAGAATATCAAGGGCACTGAAAATTTGGCTTCCTTTTCTTTGTTATATTACATTTACCTTGCTGTGGCGGCATGATTTTCAGACGATTTTTCGCTATGTAAACTTTGTTGCAGTAATTGTTGCCGTCGTTATATATGTAAGTCTTCCAGGTCGTGGAGACCGTTTTCTTCATTCCTATTTTGTTGTTACTATCGGAATGCTCACTTTCAGTCTTTTGTTGATGGTAGTTGGCTCAAAGTTAGTATATTTTTACAATGGTTATGATTTTCAATATACGGCGCTTACGGAACAGAAGGGTCTTCTGGCTTTTTATGCCTCAACAACGACGATTTACTCCTTCATAAAATACACACAGAAGCAGAATAAATATTTTTACCTTTTCTGTCTTGTAGTTTCTTTAATTAATTTGATTCTTTCTACAACTGTTACATATTATTTTGCAACATTGGTGGCGATATTTGCTATTGGCCGGTTCAAGCTTGTTGGTTACGCCTTTCTTTTTCTCGCGGTTACTCTACCTTTCTTTTTCGAAGTTTTTTCTTCTTTTTTTCAATTGATAGGGAAGGACGTTACGCTTACTGGTCGTGTGTATCTCTGGCGATACACGCTGGAACATTCGCAGGGGTTTTGGGCCATATTTGGTCACGGCACGGCTTATGTCAGCGAAACGCCCGGATGGAAGTATATGATGCAGCAGTATTTCCCAACAGGTGCCTTTGCCATTCCGCATTCGCATAACCTCTGGGTTGAGACAATCTATAAGTACGGTATCATTGGTTTTTTTATATTATTGTATATTTTTGTTCGCGCTGCCAGTGCTCGTCGGCCTAAAGGGTACAAAAACGGCGTAATTTTCAAGTCGTTTTTTATTGTTTATATTGTATCCAGCGCCGCTAACGTTTTGTTTTATCAGACTGCAATGCAAGGTATTTTGTTTATGGTTTTGGTTACTCAGTTGTCTCTATTTTCAAGCGAACGATTTCGTAGAGATCTGGAAAGTGTCTAGGCGAGTTGAAGGAAGTGCTATTCGAATAGCCAGAAAACTCTATTTCCTGTCTGCGGTCGCGATTTCGGGTCGTTCCAGAGCCTCGGGCGGCCCTTTGCGTGGATCATTGCGATGAAAACCTTCACCTATTTTGAACCCAAGACCGAGGGGCACAGCGCCATCTGGGCCACTTGGCTGCTCGAGCGGCTGCTGCGCCACGAGGCGGGCATGCCGGTGCGGCTGGCGGCGGGCGCGGCGCTGATCGAGCGTTTGCCGGCGGCCCTCAGGGACGATCCGGCGCTGTCGATCGATCCGCTGCCGGACGGCGAGATGCGCGCCCTGATGGAGGGAAGCCTTGTCGCACGGGGTCTTGCGCAATGGGGCAAGGCGCGGCGGCTGCTTGCCGAGCGACCGGGCGTCTGTTTCATTCCGGCCTTCGACCACGCGCTGCTCGGCGCCTGCGTCGACCGGCGGCCCGTCGACGGCATCATCACCGGCATCATCTTCCGTCCGCCGAACCATTTCGGCCTCACGCCGTCCCTGAAGAGCAGGGTGGATACGGCGCGCCGCCGCGCCATGTATTTCGCCTCCCGGCGCCGCGCCACGCCCTTCCTGTTCACGCTCGACGAGACGGCGGCCCGCGACAGGATGACCGCCGGTCGGCTGCTGTTTTCGCCCGATCCCGCGCCCGACCTCTCGCTGCTGGCGGTGCCTGGCCGCAAGCCCCGCGATGACGGCCGCCGGGGCCTGCTGATCTTCGGTGCGCTCTCCCGCCGCAAGGGCGTGGTGACGCTGCTGCGTTCAATACGCCATATCGCGCCCGAGAGGCAGCGCGGGCTTGCCCTGCGCATGGTCGGACGCATCGCCGGGGAGGACAGGGCGGAGATCGAGGCGGCGCTTTCCGAATGCAGGTCCGCAAACCCCGACATGGCAATCGAGCTGGTGGACCGCTTCGTGACCGACGCGGAACTGGCGCAGGAAGTCGTCAATTGCGATGTGGTGCTTGCCCCCTACCAGAACCATGTGGGCTCGTCCGGGGTGCTGTTCTGGGCCGCTGCCGCCGGAAAGCCGGTGATTGCCCAGGAGACCGGCCTGATGGGATATCAGGCGCGCCTGCACCGGCTCGGCACGACCACCGACACGACCGACCCGCAAGCGCTGGCGCGGGCGATCGAGGGCGAGCCGGCGATTTCGCGCGAGGATGCCGGCGCCTTCGTCGCCGAACATACGGCGGATAATTTCGCGCGGTCCATTTTTGACCGGCTTCTGGCTTGAATTCTGCCTGCGGAGGGCATAACCCCGCTGCTGGAACGTCCCGCATGCGCGGCGGACGCGCCGTGACGGCCGTCCGCCCTTCGCGCCGCAAGCGGGGAGGGCGTGTGGCCCCGTATCCCGAGACGCAGGGGACAAGCTTTGAAGATCTGGGTTTTGACGGACGGGAAGATCGGCGACCGGGTGCAGTGCCTGGGCGTCGTCTCGCGCCTCGGCGCGCAAGCCGAGGAGAAGGTGATCGTTCCGGGCAAGCCCTGGGAATGGTGGATGCCGCGCGGGCCGGTCCCGCCGAAGCATCGGCCCGGCCGGCCCGACAGCCCGATTTCGCCGCCCTTTCCCGATGTCGCGATCGCCAGCGGCAGGCGGATGGTGCCCTATCTGAAGGCGGTGAAGAAGGCCTCCGGCGGCAAGACCTTCACCGTCTTCCTCAAGGATCCGCGCATCGGCGCATCGGCGGCGGACCTGATCTGGATGCCGCGCCACGACCGGTTTCGCGCCGACAATGTGCTGGTGACCGACACCGGCCCGCATCCGCTGACTGAGGAAGCGATTGCCGAAGCTGTCGCCGAGCGGCCAGAGGCCTGGGAACGGCTGCCGTCTCCCCGTCTTGGCCTGCTGATCGGCAACCCGGTCTCCGGCACGCGTGACGAGGCCGCCGCGCTGCGGCATTTCATGGCGCAGATCGATCACGCGAAATCGGAAGTCGGCAGCATTATCGTCACCCAGTCGCGCCGCACGCCGGAGACGGTGATGACGGCGCTCCGCGCGCGCCTTGCCGGTTTTCCGCACTGGATCTGGTCGCCGGACGAGGCCAATCCCTACCGGGCGCTGCTCGGCTTCTGCGACATGCTGGCGGTGACGGGGGATTCCCACAACATGGTGAGCGAGGCGCTTTCCACCGGCAGGCCGGTGTTTCCGCTCGCCCCCTACGCGCTCAACCCGAAGCTGGCGGGTTTCCTGAAACGGCTGGAGGAAGCCGGGCAGACGCGCCCCTTCGACGGCCCGCTTCGCCCATACAGTTATGACCGTGTGGACGCGACCGAGGAGATCGCCGCGGCGATCAGGCGCGGCCTTGCGGCGCACGGCCGCAAGGGCTGATCGTCAGGCGGCGTCAGGCCGTGCGGATCGGATCCTCGGGGAAGGCGAGCTGTTCGCGCGCGCGCCATTCCGGCTTCACGTAATTGATGATCAGCGACTTGCGCACGCCCGCGATCGGCCGTTTCTCGAAGCCGTGCCAGGTGTTGTCCGCCGGCACGAAGATCATCGCCAGATTCGGGCCGAAGGGCGAGCGGCCGATATGCTCTTCCTTGGAGGCATAGATGTCGGTCCCGAGAGTCTCGTGGCCGGGTTCGTCGGAAAGATAGACCAGCAGCGTGAACAGCTTGACGCCGATATCGGTATGCGGCTCCAACCAGAATCCGTCCGTGTCCTGGGCATATTCGATCCTGAGGCTTGAGCCTTCGAGGCGCGTGCCGAAGGTCTTCGCGATGAAACCGGACACGTCCGGCGACTGGAAGGCGGCGGCGACGGCGGCGCAGCTGTCATACTTCGCCTTGTTCTCCTGGTCGAAATAGTGCCGGCTCTTGTTGTGGACCTCGCGCGTGCCGGAGACGCCGCCGAGATCCGGCCGCGGAAAATCAAGGGCCTGAAGGTCGGCAAGCAGGGCGCCGGGAAACAGGTCCTTGACCAGCCAGTGCCGATAGGGGGTCGGGTTTGCCTCGGCATTCGCAAACGCCGTTTTCACGTGTTCGCCGACATTGCCGTATTTCGCTTCAGTCATATTGGAAACCATTCTGCGTTTGAACTGGCGCAACCCTACATGCATCGCCGATGCCGCACAACTGCCCGGGCGATCAAGCGCCAGACCGGCTATTTGCCGGGTTTGCCGGTCTTGCTCCTGCGCCGGCCGCGCTGTTTCTGCTCGGCGGGATCCTCATAGGAGCCGGCACCGATCTTGCCGCGCTTGACCGGATTGTCATCGCCGCCGCGCGGCTTTTCGGTGCGCCCTACCGTCATCTCGTCCAGCGTGTTCTTGCGGAAAAGCGGCCGCGCCGTGTCGGTGCCCGGGCCCATGTCATCGAGCGACGGGCGGGCGAAATAAGAGCCGCTGTCGTCGCCCGATGATTTCGGCGCTGCCTCGGCCTGGCGCGATTCGGCTTTCTCCAGCTTGTCGTCCATGCCCTCGAGTTCGGCGGCCTTCAGCCGCTTGATCTCGTCGCGCAGCCGTGCGGCGGTTTCGAAATCGAGATCGGCGGCGGCGTCGCGCATCTGTTTTTCCAGCGCTTCCAGATGGGCCTGCAGATTGTTGCCGACAAGATGTCCGTCCTTGGCAAAGCCCTTGCCGCCCTTGGCGCCGATATCGGCGCGGACATGGTCCTTCTCGTAGACCGAATCGAGAATGTCGGAGATTCGCGCCTTGACCGATTCCGGCGTGATGCCGTGCTCTTGGTTGTAGACGAGCTGCTTCTCGCGGCGGCGGCTGGTCTCGTCCATGGCGCGCTGCATCGAGCCGGTCACCTGATCGGCATAGAGGATCACCCGGCCATCGACATTGCGGGCCGCGCGGCCGATCGTCTGGATCAGCGAGGTCTCCGAACGCAGGAACCCCTCCTTGTCGGCATCGAGGATGGCGACGAAGCCGCATTCGGGAATGTCGAGACCCTCGCGCAGAAGGTTGATGCCGACCAGCACGTCGAAGGCGCCGAGCCGGAGGTCACGAATGATCTCGATTCGCTCCAGCGTGTCGATGTCGGAATGCATGTAGCGCACGCGGATGCCCTGTTCATGCAGATATTCGGTGAGGTCCTCGGCCATGCGCTTGGTCAGCACCGTCACCAGCGTGCGGTAGCCCCTGGCGGCAACGTCGCGGATCTCGCTCAACACGTCGTCGACCTGCGTCTTCGCCGGACGCACCTCGACCGGCGGATCGATCAGCCCGGTCGGACGGATCACCTGCTCGGCGAAAACGCCGCCGGACTGTTCCATCTCCCAGCCGCCGGGCGTGGCCGAAACGGCGATCGTATCGGGGCGCATCGCGTCCCATTCCTCAAAGCGCAGCGGCCGGTTGTCCATGCAGGAGGGCAGGCGGAAGCCGTATTCGGCGAGCGTCGCCTTGCGCCGGAAGTCGCCGCGATACATGCCGCCGATCTGCGGAATGGTGACGTGGCTCTCGTCGATGAAGATCAGCGCGTTGTCCGGGATGTATTCGAAGAGGGTCGGCGGGGGCTCGCCCGGTCTGCGTCCGGTCAGATAGCGCGAATAGTTCTCGATCCCGGGACAGGAGCCTGTCGCCTCCATCATCTCGATATCGAAACGGGTGCGCTGTTCAAGCCGTTGCGCTTCCAGAAGGCGTCCAGCCTTTTCAAGCTCCTGCAGGCGTCCCTTCAACTCCTCCTTGATCGCCTTGATGGCCGCGTTCAGCGTCGGGCGCGGCGTGACATAGTGCGAATTGGCGTAGATTTTCACCGATTGCAGGTCGCCTGTCTTCTGCCCCGTCAGAGGATCGAATTCGGTGATCTGGTCGATCTCGTCGCCGAACATGGAGATGCGCCAGGCGGCATCCTCAAGGTGGGCGGGGAAGATCTCGATCGTATCGCCGCGCACGCGGAATGAACCGCGCTGGAAATCCATGTCGCGGCGCTTGTATTGCTGGGCCACCAGATCGGCGAGCAGTTGTCGCTGGTCGAGCGTGTCGCCGACGGACATCTGGAAGGTCATCGCGGTATAGGTCTCGACCGAGCCGATACCGTAGATGCAGGAGACCGAGGCGATGATGATGCAGTCGTCACGCTCGAGAATGGCGCGGGTCGCGGCGTGGCGCATCCGGTCGATCTGTTCGTTGATCGAGGATTCCTTCTCGATATAGGTGTCCGAGCGCGGCACATAGGCTTCCGGCTGGTAGTAGTCGTAATAGGAGACGAAATACTCGACCGCATTGTCCGGGAAGAAGTTCTTGAACTCGGAATAGAGCTGAGCAGCAAGCGTCTTGTTGGGTGCCAGGATGACCGCCGGGCGCTGCGTCTCCTCGATCACCTTGGCCATGGTGAAGGTCTTGCCCGAGCCGGTGACGCCGAGAAGGACCTGGCTGCGCTCACCGTCGTTCAGACCGCCGACGAGGTCGCGGATCGCCGTCGGCTGGTCGCCGGAGGGCTTGTATTCCGTTTCCATGCGGATCGGGATGCCGCCCTCGGACTTCTCCGGACGGTCCGGCCGGTGCGGCGTCCAGATCTTGCCGTCCTTGAACAGCGGATTGCCGCTCTCGATCAGCTTGGAGAGCGCATCGACTGTCGCGGTAACCGCGCCAGGCGCGAGGTTCTTCGCGTCTTCCAGAGAGACGTCGACGCCGGAGACCGGATTGAGGCCGGCGGCCGCGCGCGTTTTCGGGTCGGATGACGCGCCGATCGAGACGCCGCGCGACGTTCGGCCGGCTTTGCTCTGTTCTCCCGCGCTGTCCTTGCGCTCGGAGGCTTTCTTGCGGTGCTTGCCCGCCTTGGAGGCGAGCGATCGCTGCGATTCGACCGCCTCGGACTCGGCTTCGGCCTCGAGTCCGGCGAGCCAGTCCGCCATCGAACCTTCGCCGGCTTTGCCCTCGAAGGACGCCTGCGGCGCTTCCTCGAAGCCGGAGTTCCTGTTTTGTTTGCTGAGTCTGTTTGCCATGAGATGAATATGGAGAGAGTCCTGCAAAAAGAAAAGAGATGGAGGGTTCAATTCAGAACAAAAACAGAACTGAATTTTGCTCGCGCGAAGCGATTTTTCAGGATGCGTTCGCCCGAATCTGACGTACAAGACAAGCGTTTGGGTCGGTCGATCTCACGGGAGTCGCTAAATGCCTTTTTCTTTTTCCCCGGCGGCTTTCTGGCCGGTGGTCATGCTCGTATGTTCCAATGTGTTCATGACCTTCGCGTGGTATGGCCACCTGAAGTTCCGCGGGGCGTCGTTATTGGTCGTTGTCATGATCAGCTGGGGCATTGCCTTTTTCGAATACTGCCTCGCCGTTCCCGCCAACCGCATCGGCGCGGCTGTTTATTCCACCGCCCAGCTCAAGACGATTCAGGAAGTGATCACGCTCACCGTGTTTACCGGTTTTTCCGTGTTCTGGCTCAAGGAGTCCCTGACCTTCAACCATCTGATCGGTTTTGCTCTGATCGCTGCCGGCGCGGCCTTCATATTCCGGGCCTGACCATCTGTGACGCCGCAACGTCCGGGTGAGCCGGTTGTGCTGGCCCGGACGCTTCAGTTCCTGAGCACGACATAGGCGCGGATGAAGCCGTCATAGAGCATGCGGCCGCGCCAGAGGGCAAACGGCCAGACCCACCAGACGAACAGAACCAGAAGCGTCGCGGCGTTGAGCACGAGGATGTCGGCAATGGCGCGCTGGTCGGTTCCCACGGTCTCGAGCATGGCGACGGCCTCGGAAACGGAGGCGGGCTTCGGCGCGTTGGCGGCAATGACGAACTGGAAAAGATTGTTGGCGATCAAGGGCCAGAACTTGAGGTATTCCCGCGTGACGGTCTTGCCCGGCGAGAGCGGCGGCGGGTCCCTGGCGAGCGCGTCCGTGGTTACGCGGAGCGCCATCAGCCGCTTGCCGGGCGTCCAGCCGAGGAAGATCGTCGACAGCGCGAGCGCCAGCGGGAAGGCGAGGAGCTGAAGCGAGGAGACGGCGCGCTCGATCAGCGGCGAGGGAAAGACGGGATCGCCATTCCCGTCAAGCTGGATGGAAACGGAGCGGGTGAAGGTGCCACCGTTCTCGCCGGTGCGGCTCTCGGTAACCATGGCCAGGCGCTTTTGCGGCAGGAAGAAACTGTCGACCGTGCAAGACTGCGCGCTCATGGTCGTGCCGTCGCCTTCCGTGCCCGGCCAGTTCTGCTCGATCTCGGCAAAGACCGGCAGGCTTCTGTCCGCCGGCTGGCAGACGCGGGTGTGGAAGAAGGAACTGGCGACGCCGTCCCTCAGCCCAGGGCTCGCCAATGCCAGCGCGCCGACCGCGAATGTGGCGAGAATGCCGAAGATGAGGAAGTCGACGAGCAGCGCCGCCAGCCGGCGCAGGAACAGACGCGGCGGGCGCTGGGGAGCTGCGGTCTGGTCGGTCATGCTTCACTGTCCGCTTCGCTGATGGATGGCTGCTTCGTTTTCGGCACGGGAGCAGGCCTGCCGCTGTCGTCCATCGCCACCATCACGAACTCGGCGGCCGTCACCTTCTCGCGCCGCGGCCGGTCATGGCGATGAACCCAGGCCTCGACGTTCACCGTCATCGAGGTGCGGCCAATCTTCTTGAACTGCGTATAGACGCAAAGCGTATCGCCGATCTTGACCGGCTTTTCGAAGGTGATCGAGTTGACCGCGACGGTGACCGTGCGCATGCCGGCATGTTCCGAGGCGGCGACGAAGGCGCCGAGGTCCATCTGCGACATCACCCATCCGCCGAAAATGTCTCCCGCCGGGTTGGTATTCGCCGGCATCGCCACGGTTCTGAGCGTCAGATCGCCCTTCGGTCTTTCGTCCACTGATTCTTCTCCTCTGACGGCGCATGCAGCAATCTACCCTCCGGCCGGGCCCGCGCAAGAGCCGGCTAGCCCATCGGCCCGAAAATCGGGTCTGATTTTCGGAAAGCACGATGCGTAGATTCAATAGATTAAAGCGCTCTAATGAGAAGCGCGGCGCGGCAAAGCTTTTGTTTACATATGTCTGTTTTACTCGCTCACAGGTTTCAACCCTGGGCACGATGAACGGTATGGCGTCTTTTTCTCATCTGCGAAACGCGGCTTCCCTGACGGCTGTCTCCCTTCTCCTTGCGGGTTGCTCGATCGGCGGATTGATGACGTCGTTTTCGGTCGATACCAGCCCCAAGGATACCCAGGTGGTCACCCGCAGCCAGGCGGCCAGGGGGCAGGCTGCCGCCGTGGCTTCCGCCACTGCCCCGCGGCCTTCCGCCGCCGCGCTTGCGCAGGATGATCCGCCGCCTGAGAGCATCGAGCAGCTGATCGCCGAGACGGAGACCTCGGCCGGCCTGCCGATCGACAGCTATCTCGGCTTCAACGAAACCGAAGACAGCGCCGACGTCGCCGCGATTGCGGACGCGGAGGCGAAAGCCGCCGAGGCGCAGACGGCGGCGGCCACGGATCCGGGCATCGACCCGATCAACACGGCATCGCTTCTGCCCCATGTTGATCCCGGTGCGGGGACGGACGCAGGGCAGGGGGGCGCGGCCGAGCCGAAACAGAACCGCATACCGGGCCTGATGCCGCTGGCCGAGCGGCAATGCCGCAGCGAACTCAACGCCATGGGCGTCACCTTTTCAGAAGTCGAGGCGATCGCATCGGGCAGCCAGTGCGGCATTGCCTATCCGGTCAAGCTACAGAAACTGCCGGGCAATATCGCGATCTCGCCGGATGTCACCGTCAATTGCGAGACCGCGCTCGCCTTTGCCCAGTGGGTCCAGAACGACGTGGCGCCTGCGGTGCGCGTGCGTTATCTCACCGGCCTGAAATCGATCGAAACAATGGGCGGCTATTCCTGTCGCCGTGTGAACAACGGCACCAATTCGCGCACCATGTCCGAGCATTCGAAGGGCAATGCCATCGATGTCGGCGGCTTCACGCTCAATACCGGCAAGGCGATCGACGTTTCTCCCAAGGGGTTCTTCGCCTTCCGGGAGAAGGGTCTTTTGAAATCCGTCCGCGCCAGCGGCTGCGCGTATTTCAGCACTGTGCTCGGACCAGGCTATCCCAAGCATGATGACCACTTTCACTTTGATTTGAAGCAGCGCTCGTCCGGCAGGACCTACTGCAACTGATCGCCTCGCTGCCGCAGGCGGGCCGGTAACGGTCCGAAGGCCGGGCAGGCGCGTCTTTCCACCGCAATCACCCTGCGTTTCATCGCAAGCTCCAGAGACGTAACGTTTCGCGCAAGAATGCGTAACGTTACGTGCCGTGCCGACAGGCGGCAGCGTGCCCTGCGCACAAGGCGTGATGTTCGAGAATGTTCGATTTCTCGCCCTTAGGTTGCGCCTCATCTTGCTTGGGATTGCTTGCGAGCAGGGCCGTCGGGGAATGCAGACCGGAGCGCGCGGCGGCGCGGAATTTTTTCTTAATGACAAGGCCTGAAGATCGGCATTAAGATCGGATCAGTCTCAGGGAGCTTGAAACGGTTGCGGTACATACAGATATGAACGTCAACGAAGACCGGTGTACGCGGCCCAGAATTTGAAGGACGGACGGAGTTAATAGGAATGATCGCGATGTCGATCCGGATGCAGAACGACCCTTCCAAGAACGGGGGCAATCCGAACCGCGGAACGGCGGTGATCGCGCGCACCAAGCCCAAGACGAAGAAACCCAGCCTCTACCGGGTTCTCCTGTTGAATGATGACTACACACCAATGGAGTTTGTAATCCATATTCTGGAGCGTTTCTTCCAGAAGGATCGCGAGGCGGCGACCCGCATCATGCTGAACGTCCACAATAACGGCGTCGGCGAATGCGGAGTCTTTACCTATGAAGTGGCGGAGACCAAGGTCAGCCAGGTCATGGATTTTGCGCGCCAGCACCAACACCCATTGCAATGTGTCATGGAAAAGAAGTGAGGATCTGATCGTGCCAACATTCTCTCCCAGTCTCGAAAAGGCGCTGCATCAGGCTCTAACCTATGCAAATGACCGGCACCATGAATACGCGACGCTGGAGCACCTGCTCCTGGCGCTGATCGATGATGGAGATGCCGCCGCCGTCATGGGTGCCTGCAATGTCGACCTCGACGCCCTGCGCAAGACGGTCACCGAATATGTCGACACCGAGCTTGCCAATCTGGTGACCGGTTACGACGAGGATTCCAAGCCGACCTCCGGCTTCCAGCGCGTCATCCAGCGCGCGGTGATCCACGTCCAGTCCTCCGGTCGCGAGGAGGTGACAGGTGCCAATGTGCTCGTCGCCATCTTTGCCGAGCGCGAAAGCCATGCGGCCTATTTCCTGCAGCAGCAGGAAATGACGCGTTACGACGCGGTCAACTATATCTCGCACGGGATCGGCAAGCGGCCGGGCTCGTCGGAAATCCGCACGCCGCGCGGCGCCAATTCCGAAAACGAGGATACCGACGGTGCGGCTCAGCAGGCCGATGAAAACGGGCGCAAGCAGCCCGACGCGCTAAAGGCCTATTGCGTCAATCTCAACGAGAAGGCGATGAGCGGCAAGATCGACCCGCTGATCGGTCGCGATGCCGAGGTCAACAGGACCATCCAGGTCCTGTGCCGCCGCTCGAAGAACAATCCGCTCTATGTCGGCGACCCCGGCGTGGGCAAGACGGCGATTGCCGAGGGTCTGGCGAAGCGGATCGTCGAAGGCAAGGTGCCGGAAGCACTCATCGATGCGACGATATTCTCGCTCGACATGGGCACGCTGCTCGCCGGCACGCGCTATCGCGGTGACTTCGAGGAGCGGCTGAAGCAGGTGGTCAAGGAACTCGAAGAGTATGAGGGGGCTGTCCTCTTCATCGACGAGATCCATACGGTGATCGGCGCGGGAGCGACCTCCGGCGGCGCGATGGATGCGTCGAACCTGCTGAAGCCGGCGCTCTCCTCGGGTGCTATCCGCTGCATTGGGTCGACCACCTACAAGGAGTACCGCCAGTTCTTCGAAAAGGACCGCGCGCTGGTGCGTCGGTTCCAGAAGATCGATGTCAACGAGCCCTCCGTGGACGATGCCATCGAGATCATGAAGGGACTGAAACCCTATTTCGAGGAATACCACAATCTGCGCTATACCAACGACGCCATCAAGGCGGCGGTGGAACTGTCGGCGCGCTATATCTCCGATCGCAAGCTGCCGGACAAGGCCATTGACGTGATCGACGAGAGCGGCGCGGCGCAGATGCTGCTTCCGGTCTCGCGCCGGCGCAAGATGATCACCGAGAAGGAGATCGAGGCGACCGTTGCCACCATGGCCCGGATCCCGCCGAAGTCGGTGTCCAAGGACGACGAGCAGGTGCTTGCCAATCTCGAGCAGGAACTGCGCTCGGTGGTCTATGGCCAGGACAAGGCGATCGACGCGCTTGCGACCTCGATCAAGCTTGCCCGCGCGGGTCTGCGCGAACCCAACAAGCCGATCGGCTCCTATATCTTCTCCGGCCCCACGGGCGTCGGCAAGACCGAGGTATCGAAGCAGCTTGCCTCCTCGCTCGGCGTCGAGCTTCTGCGCTTCGACATGTCGGAGTATATGGAGCGGCACACGGTGTCCCGCCTTCTGGGCGCGCCTCCCGGCTATGTCGGCTTCGACCAGGGCGGCCTTCTGACCGATGGCGTCGACCAGCACCCGCATTGCGTCGTGCTTCTGGACGAGATCGAGAAGGCGCATCCGGATATCTACAATATCCTGCTGCAGGTGATGGACCACGGTTCGCTTACCGACCATAACGGCAAGAAGATTGACTTCCGCAACGTGATCCTGATCATGACGACCAATGCGGGCGCTGCCGAAATGTCGAAATCGGCGATCGGGTTCGGTTCGTCGCGGCGCACCGGCGATGACGAAGAGGCGCTGAACCGCATCTTCACGCCGGAATTCCGCAACCGTCTCGATGCGATCATTCCGTTTGCGCCGCTGCCGACGGAGGTTATCCATCAGGTCGTCCAGAAGTTCGTTATGCAGCTCGAATCGCAGCTTTCGGAGCGCAACGTCACCTTCGAACTGGAGGACAAGGCGGTCGAATGGCTGGCCTCGCGCGGTTATGACGAGAAGATGGGCGCCCGCCCGCTCTCGCGCGTCATCCAGGAGCACATCAAGAAGCCGCTCGCCAACGAGATCCTGTTCGGCAAGCTGAAGAAGGGCGGCGTCGTCCGCGTTGACGTGAAGACGGACGAGAACGGCGGGCAAGAACTGACGCTCGATGCCATTCCGGACTCGACGCCGGTCAAGCCGTCCGAACTGAAGTCGGACGGGCCGAAGGGCAAGGCCGGCAAGAAAGGCTCCAAGTCCAGCAAGTCCGCCGCCGACAGCTGAGCGGCGTGCACATGACGAACTGTGGAAGCGCCGGGCCCGTTGCCCGGCGTTTTCTTTTGAAGGTCGCTCTGAAAAGAAGGGGCGCGACGGCGGCCCGCGCGCTTGGAGCGCGAAGGCTGGCCTCGACTTTCGGTTTGGCGCCCGCCGCTGTAGTGGTACAGTTCCGCCCATGATTGAGACACCCGGATTTCAACGCTGGCGGCACAGCGCGCCGAAAGCTGAAACGCACATCGTCTTTCCCGACGGTTGCCGTGATCTGCTGGTCCTTCGCCCGCCTTGCGCGCCTGTTCGGGTTCTCGTGACCGAGATTGATTTCCTGCCGCGCCGGGCCGCCCTCGATTCCGGCGTCGAAATCGAAGGGTTTCGTCTTCGTCCGGGCGCCACGATCTCGCCCATGGCGTTGGAGGCGATTGCCGCGTCGCCCGAATGCGTCGAGACGATCCTCGGAGAGGAATGCCAGTGGCGCGACAGCCTGGACGACGTGATCATGGCGTTGAGCGAGCCGGGCGCCACCGTCCTGTCGGCGTCCAAACGCCTCGGCGTATCGGTGCGCACGCTGCAACGGTCTTTTCTCGGCCGCGCCCTGCCTCCGCCCGATTTCTGGCGACTGCTGGCCCGTGCCAGACGCGCCGTCGGAATGCTGCGGTCGGAGATGCCACTTGCCGAAATCGCCGACGCCTGTGGCTTCAGCGACCAGGCGCATATGACGCGCGACCTGACGCGATGGTTCGGCGTGACGCCGGCGGGGTTGCGCCGGCATCAGCCTATGCTCGCACTGCTCTGTCAGCCGGCGCTTGGCAACTGGACCGGCGAGCAGATTTCAACGAGATAGCCATTCGGATCGCAGACATAGGATGTCGTCTGGCCCCAGGGTTCGTGACGCACCTCCTGCACGGGTCTTGCGCCGGCGGCGAGCGCGCGATCGAAGCCGGATCGGACGTCATCGGTCTCGAAAGCGATTTCGAAAACCGGAGATTCGGGGCGGGGCTTGCCCGGCGCCTTGCCGAGTTCGCGCATCAGCCGGGTGGAGGAAAAGGCGAGCTTCGTCTCGCCGGTGGCGAGCTCGCCATAATCTCCCGATTCATGCAGGAAGCTCCGCTTCATGTCAAAGGCGCGCTCGTAAAAGTCGAGCGTTTCGGCGACATTGTCGACGTAAAGGATCGTGTATCTCAGGATCATGATGGTTCTCCGGTTGGGTGGTTCCGAAGACCATTCTGCGCCGTGCGGCTGCCCCGGTCTTGAAAAATCACGACACAAGCACGTTGGCGTCAGGGGGAGATGGGCAACCACGCGCGCCAGTCAGCCCTGTCAGCCGGTGTGGGCGGGCGCCAACAGGGTGAAAGGCGGAACAGATCTAGAAGTTTTTCGCGATGCCGAGGCCGCCATAGGTCAGCCCGCTGTTGGGGCTTGCGAGTTCCGCATTGGAGGAATGGCGCACGGTGGCCGTGATGCTCCAGCTGTCGTCGAGGTCAACGCCGAAGGCGATATACTCGTGAAACAGAAGGTGGGAGCCGATGCCCGGGCCGCGGCCGCCATATTCATCAAGGCTGCCATTGGAAAGGGCGCCGCCGAAACCGATATCGATGAAGGTTGGGCCGGCAACCGGGAACTTCCAGCTTGCGCCGGCCATGATCTGCGACGATTCGTCCGCCGTCGAGATGCTGGCGCTCAGAAAGAAACGGGGATGCAGGAACTTGTCGAAGCCTTCCCGGCCTTCGCTGTGGAGCGGGTCGAAGAACAGGCTGGGAATGAGAAAGACGCCCTTCTCGAAATCGGAGTTCGAACCGAGCGAGGCGGCGACTTCAAACCGGGCCTCGTCGAAAATGCTCTCTTCGACAACCGGGGACGGGCCTGCGGGAGATCCGGCATCCGCCGCGAAAGCAGATCCCGCGCCCAAGGCCAGACAGGCCATCAGGGCGGAGGGCCTGAGAAACGATACTGAAGTCATGCGTCTTTCCAATCGGCAAGCAATCCCCGATCGCCTGGAAGACCGACCGGATTTCAGACTGCATTACTGACGATTCCATTCTCAACGTCAAGCTTAAGTACGACTGATTGACGGGTCAGGAAGCGAAGAGTTTCAGGCTGTGGCGATCATGTCGAGGGCGGATTCGAACAACCGCCTTCCGTCCGTTCCGCCGTGAGCCGGTTCGATCAGGTTTTCCGGATGCGGCATCATGCCCAGCACATTGCCCTGTTCATTGACCAATCCGGCGATGTCGTTGATCGAACCGTTTGGATTGGTGTTCTCCGCATAACGGAACACAACCTGATTGTTGTCCTCGATGCGGGCGAGCTCGTCGGCCTCGGCAAAGTAGTTGCCGTCGTGGTGGGCGACCGGGCAGTTGATGATTTCGCCGGCTTGGTAGGCCGAGGTGAAGGCGGTGCGGTTGTTGGCGACCTGAAGCCGGACCTGGCGGCAGACGAATTTGAGCGAGGCGTTGCGCATCAGCGCGCCGGGCAAAAGGCCGGCCTCGAGCAGGATCTGGAAGCCGTTGCACACGCCGATGACGCGTACCCCGGAACGGGCCTTTTCCGCGACCGCGCGCATGACCGGCATGCGGGCTGCGATCGCCCCGCAGCGCAGATAGTCGCCATAGGAAAAGCCGCCGGGAATGATGATCAGGTCGGCTTCCGGCAGTTCGGTCTCGGTCTGCCAGACGGTCACCGGGTCATGGCCGGATATGGTGCGGATCGCGGCGAACATGTCGCGGTCGCGGTTGAGGCCGGGAAGCTGGATCAATGCGGTTTTCATGGCGTTCGCTTTCTTGCCTTCGCTCAGGCCTGGGTCAGTTCGATCGCGTAATTTTCGATCACCATATTGGCCAGAAGCTTCTCGCACATGGCGGCGACATCGGCCTCGGCCTTGGCGCGGTCGTCTGTGTCAAGCGCAAGGTCGAAGACCTTGCCCTGGCGCGCGGCGGACAGGCCGTCAAATCCAAGACCGTGCAGGGCGCCCTCGATCGCCTTTCCCTGCGGATCGAGAACGCCGTTCTTCAAGGTAACGATGACGCGTGCATTGATCACTGGTTCAATCCTCAATCTGCTATTTGACAAGCACCGGGCCGGCGGCGCGGGCGGGTTCGTTCTCGTTCATGATGCCCAGCCGGCGGGCAATTTCGGAGTGGGCATTGGGTGCTGCGCCACCGCGCGCGTCGCGGTCCATCCGCTGGCGCGTCTGCAGGTCGATGAGGCGGCAGGAATCCGGCGAGATCTCGTCGGCCAGGATGATGCGCATCATGTCGCCTTCGAACAGGCGGCCGCATTCGATCTTGAAATCGACAAGCTGCATGCCGGCGCCGAGAAACAGGCCGGACAGAAAATCGTTGATGCGGATCGCCAGCGCCACCATGTCGTCGAGCTCCGGCGGTACGGCCCAGCCGAAGGCGGTAATGTGCTCTTCTGTCACCAGCGGGTTGTCGAGTTCGTCCGATTTCAGCGAGAACTCGACAATGGAGCGGGGAAGGGGCGTGCCCTCCTCGATGCCGAGCCGGCGCGAAAGCGACCCGGCCGCGATATTGCGGACGGTCAGGATGAGCGGGATCATCTCCACCTCGCGCACGAGCTGCTCGCGCATGTTGAGGCGGCGGATGAAATGGGTGGGAATGCCGATCGCGTTCAAATGGCTGAAGACATATTCGGAGATGCGGTTGTTGAGCACGCCCTTGCCGTCTATGACCTCACCGGAGATGCCCGGCTCGGCATCGTCCTTGAAGAACTGGATCAGCGTTCCGGGCTCGGGGCCTTCATAGAGTATCTTGCCCTTGCCTTCAAAAACCCGGCGGCGACGATTCATTTTTTGTCTCGTATCGTTGGCGTGGCATTGGCCCACGCGTTATTTCAGTCTCTCTCGCTGGAATAGCGAAGTCGTGCGGCTTTCTCAATCAAAACCAAGCGTTTTTCAAGGCATTTGCTTCCAAGGGTTGACGGGGCGGCACCCTCGGAGCCGATTTTATCTTGGATTTTAAACGATCTTATTAAAATAGTTAAATCTGACTGCTTTTCAAATGTCAGTTTTGAAGCCATTCTCGTCTTCAGAGGAAACGAGCCGCCGCGGCGCGGCAACAAGGAGGTGGACATGTCCGGATCGATCTTCACCGATCGCGAGCGTGCCTTCGAGGCAGCCTATGTGCAGCAGGAAGCCGCGCGCTTTCGCGTGATTGCGCGACGCAACCGGATGCTTGCTGCCTGGGCAGCGGACCTTCTTGGCCGCGATGATCTCGAAATATACGCAAGCGAAGTGATCGCCGCTGATTTCACCCATGCCGGCCATGACGACGTTTTGAAGAAGCTGATGCGCGATTTCGCCGAGGCGGGCGTCAATATTGACGAGGAGACCGTGCGGACGAAGATGCAGGCCTTTCTTCAGGCTGCCAGCCGGCAGAGCGAGCAGATCTGAGTTTCAGGAGATATCCCCGCCCAGCAGCATCACGTCAAGCGGGGCGCCGGGCCGCACCGCATCGTCTCCGGGCGGACGGACGATCAGGCAATCGGCGTCGGCCAGGGCGGCGATCAGTGACGAATCCTGGCTCTCGCAGGCAGCGACCCGTTTCTCGCCCCGATCGGTGAAACGGGCGCGCATATAGTGGCGACGCGGCCCGTTGGGTCCGATCGCCTCCGCGGCGAAGGCCCGGCGAAGGCGATTGCTGGCGGGAAGCGCAGCGAGACGACGGATGAGCGGTTCGGCGAAGATCAGCGCGCAGACATAAGCCGAGACGGGATTGCCGGGCAGGCCGAGCACCTTCATGTCGCCGAGATTGCCGACCATGAGCGGTTTGCCCGGCCGCATGGCGATCTTCCAGAAATCGAGCGACATGCCCAAAGACTGCAATGTCGGGCCGACGAGATCGCGGTCGCCGACGGACGCACCGCCGATGGTGATCAGGACATCCGCGCCCCATCGGCGGGCGCGCTGGACCGCAGCCTCGATCGCGGCCACGTTATCACGGGCGATGCCGAGGTCGCGGGTCTCGCCGCCGTTTTCGCGGGCAAGGGATTGCAGCGCAATCCCCGCCGAAGCTGAAATCTGGCCCGGGCCGGGCATTTCTCCCGGCGGCACAAGCTCGTCCCCGGTGGCCAGCACGGCGATTTTCGGACGGCGATGGACGGGCAGCGTCCCGTGGCCGCCGGCGGCGGCGAGAGAGAGGTTGCGCGCGTCAAGCAGACGGCCTTCAGCGAGCAGAACCTGCCCTTCGCGAAAATCCTGCCCGGCGGCGCGGATATTCGCGTTTTTCGCCACAGACTCCGTGATGCGGATACGGTCGCCCATGACTTCCGTATTCTCCTGAATCACGACGCTGTCGGCGCCTGGCGGCAGCGGCGCGCCGGTGAAGATCCGAATCGCGGTACCGGGGGCGACGGACATTTCCGGCGTCTCGCCGGCGGCAACCGTGCCGATCACCGAGAGTGTCGCGCCGGTCGTTGCATCGTCGGACCTGACCGCATAGCCGTCCATGGCAGAGGCGCTGAAGGGCGGCTGGGTGATGCGCGAGAGCAGATCTTCGGCCAGCACGCGACCGTCGGCCTCGACCAGATCGCAGGTTTCCCTATCCGGGATCGGCAATACGCCGTCCAGCAGGATAGCGAGCGCTTCGTCAACGGGCAGAAGCGAGCCGGCCATGATCTATGCCTCCGATCGTTTGTAGTCGCCGCTCGCGCCGCCGGACTTCTCCACGAGGCGGATCGCGCCGATTTCCATCTCCCTGTCGGCCGCCTTGGCCATGTCGTAGATCGTCAGGCAGGCGACGGAAACGGCCGTCAACGCCTCCATCTCTACGCCGGTCTTTCCGGTAAGCCGGGTCGTGGCCGTAACGCGCAGGCCGGGCAGGGCGGCATCGGCAACGATATCGACCGCGATCCTGGTGAGCATCAGCGGGTGGCAGAGCGGAATGAGATTGGCGGTCTGCTTGGCGCCCATGATCCCGGCAAGGCGCGCGGTGGCGATCACGTCACCCTTCTTCGCATTGCCGCTTTCGATCAGCGCCAGCGTCTCGGGCTTCATGCGCACGAAACCTTCTGCCGTGGCCGTGCGAACGGTCTCGTCCTTGCCGCCGACATCGACCATATTGGCCGAGCCGTCGGCCGCGATATGGGTCAGATTTGCGGGCCTGTCGCTCATTGCGCCGGAAGCCCGGCGTCAACGCCAGTCAGAAGCGCGCGTGTCGCGCCAGCAATATCGTCCTTGCGCATCAGGCTCTCGCCGACGAGGAAGGTGGTGATGCCGCTCTTTTTCAGACGTAGACAATCGTCATGGACGAAGATGCCGCTTTCTCCGACGAGCAGCCGGTCGTCCGGCACCATCTTCACCAGGCGTTCGCTGGTCTCGAGCGTAACCTCAAAATTCCTGAGATTACGGTTATTTATACCGATCATTTGAGAGGAAAGCTTAAGCGCGCGCTCGCATTCTTCCTCGTTATGGACCTCAAGCAGCGCATCCATGCCGAGTTCGAAGGCGGTCTCTTCCAGCGCGCAGGCCTCGTCATCGGAAAGGCTTGCCATGATGATCAGGATGCAGTCGGCGCCCCAGGCGCGGGCCTCGTGCACCTGATAGGGCTCGAACATGAAATCCTTGCGCAGCGCGGGCAGGGCGCAGGCATTGCGGGCGGCGGCGAGGAACTCGGGCGCGCCCTGGAAGCTCGGCGTATCGGTGAGCACCGAAAGGCAGGCCGCGCCGCCCGCCTCGTAGGCCCTGGCAAAGGCTGGCGGATCGAAATCCGTGCGGATCAGACCCTTGGAGGGACTCGCCTTCTTGATCTCGGCGATCAGGCCGAAACAGCCCTCGTCCTGTTTGCGACGGAGCGCTTCCAGAAAGCCGCGCGGCTTTTCCTGGTCGGCTGCGCGCGCCTTCAGCTCATCGAGCGAAACCTTCGCCTTGGCGGCGGCGATTTCCTCGCGTTTGTAGGCTTCGATCTTTCGCAGGATGTCGGTCATGGCCGGTCCTCAGCCTTCGCTTTTCTGGTTGGAGACGGCAACGAGCCGATCGAGCGCGAGCGCCGCGTTGCCGCTTTCCAGTGATTGGGCGGCGATCGACATCGCGTCGGCGAGCGTCTCGCCCTTGCCGGCGATCATCAGGGCGGCGGCGGCATTGCAGAGCGCAATGTCGCGATAGGCATTGCGCTCGCCGGAAAGCACCTTGCGCAGCGCCGCGGCGTTGACCTTGCCGTCGCCGCCGCGAAGCGCGTCGAGCGTCACTGCCTCGACGCCGAAATCCTTTGGCGTCAGCGAATATTCGCGGATCTTGCCGTCAGAGAGTTCAGCGATCTGCGTGGTCCCTGTCGTGGTGATTTCGTCGAGCCCTTCGCCGTGCACGACCCAGACGGTCTCGGACCCGAGATCGCGCAGCACCTCGGCGAGCGGCACCAGCCATTGCGGTGCGAACACGCCAAGCAACTGGCTCTTTACGCCGGCCGGGTTCGAAAGCGGGCCGAGAAGATTGAAGATCGTCCGCGTGCCGAGTTCGACCCGCGACGGGCCGACGTGGCGCATGGCCGCATGATGCTTCTGCGCGAACATGAAGCCGATGCCGGCTTCCTCAAGGCAGGCCTCGATGATCTCCGGACCGGTATCCAGTTCCACGCCGAGTTCCGACAGGCTGTCGGCCGTGCCCGAACGCGAACTCAGAGCCCGGTTGCCATGCTTTGCCACCGTCACTCCGGCGCCGGCCGTCACGATGGCGGCCAGCGTCGAGATATTGTAGGTGCCCGCGCCATCGCCTCCGGTGCCAACGATATCGATCGCGTGGTCCGGCGCATTGACCGGCAGCATCTTCGCGCGCATCGTCGTGACGGCGCCGACGATCTCGTCGACCGTCTCGCCCTTGACCCTCAGCGCCATCAGGAAACCGCCGATCTGCGAGGGCGTGGCCTCGCCCGACATCAGGATATCGAAGGCCTGGCGGGATTCCTCGCTCGAAAGCGACTGGCCGTCGGCGACCTTGGCGATGAAGGGTTTCAGTTCGGACATGGCTTTTCTCGCTTACTGCAGGTTCACCGCCTGCTGTGCGAGCGTCTGGTTGATCGAGACGCCGTACTCGCTCTGCAGCTTGTTGATCATTTCATCGAGGATATCGTCTCCGGCCGAAGACGCAATGGCGGTAATGACCTGGTTGTCACCGCTGGTCTCCAGCGTATCGGAAGGATTGACCACGGTCGCCACCGACAGGACGATCTGCTCGGTCCCGCCATCGCGCGGGGCGGTCGCCACGGTTCCGAGCGGGCCGCTGAAGGCCGCGGCGATGGCCTCGGGGCCGAGGTCGCTGTTCTGCGAATTGCGCGTGATCGACGGGCTCTGCTGAACGTCGATGGCAAGATCGTCGGCCACCTGCTGCAGGCTCTCGCCGTTCTCCACGCGCTGTTTCATCTGGTCGGCCCTGGCCGCGAGCGCGTCGCGCTGCTGTTCGGCCGCCCAGTCGGCCTCGACCTGGCTGCGGACCTCATCGAAGGTACGATCGCGCGGCGGGGTAATATCTTCGACCTCATACCAGACCACGCCCCCGTCATTGAGGTTCAACGGCAGGTTCTCAAGGCCGGTATCGCTTTCGAAGGCGGCGCCGACAAGCTCGGTACCCAGCGGAATGTCATCGATCGGGTTGCCGTCCGGATCGCGGCCATTGGCGTCGATGGCGTCGATCGTGACCGCTTCGAGGCCGAGGCTCTGTGCCGCCTCGGCCATGCTGGCGCCGCCGGCGCGCTGGTCCTCGTACTGGTTCTCGACGTTCAGGATGTCGTCGGCGGCCTGCTGTTCGGCAAGCTCCGTGCGGATCTGGTCCTCCACGTCGGCAAGCGGCGTCGTGCTTTCCGGCTGGATATCCGTCACGCGCACGATCACCGGACCGAAATTGCCCTGGACGACGCCGCTGACGCCGCCTTCCTCGGGAATGGCAAAGGCTGCCTCGTCGATCGCCTGGTCGGGGAACCGGCCCTTCTCGTAGATGCCGAGCGTCACGTCGGCCGGCGTGCGACCGGCTTCGGAGACAAGCTGGTCGAAGGTCTTGGTGCCGTCCTCAAGCGCCTGGGCGGCCTGTTCGGCGGTAGCCTGGTCGGCGAAGGTCATCTGCTGGATCCGGCGCTCTTCGGGCGTCGTGTAATTGGCGATCCGAGCCTCGTAATCGGCCCTGACGGCGGCATCGGAGACCGCGCCGGGATCGGCGATGTCGGAAGGGCGGAGCGCGACATAGGAGATCTTGCGATATTCGGGCGCGCGGTAGGCGGCCTGGCGCTGTTCGAACCAGGGCTGAAGAACCTCGTCGCCCGGCGACTTGATCGGCGCGACAAAGGCGTTGTTGAGAACGATATAGTCGACCACGCGGCTCTGGGAGCGGTATTCGCGGATGGCATCCACGAGCGTTTTCGGCGGCACGAAACCGTCAGCCATGCCGTCGACGATCTGGGAACGCACGGCGACTTTGCTGCGCTCGGCCACATAGTCATCCTCGTTGAGGCCGACATTGCGCAGGAGCGCGCTAAAGCGCTGGCGGTCGAATCGCCCGTCGGCGTTCTGGAAGGCGGGATCCTGGGCGATGATCTCGGCAAGCCGGTCTTCGGAGAGGCCGAGATTCATGTCGTCGGCAAGCTGGTCGAGGGCAGCACCCGCAACGAGCTGGGCATAGACCTGCTGGTCGACGCCGATCATGCGGGCTTCCTCGCCGGTCAGCCGGCGGCCGAACTGGTTGCTCAGGCTGTTCATCTGGCGTTGGTAGGCAAGGCGGTATTCATTTGCCGAGACGGTCTTGTCGCCGACCTGTACGACCACATCCGAATTGCCAGAAAACAGCGCGCTCGAGGCGCCCCAGACGCCGAACGAAATGATCAGCAGGATCAGCAGGAGTTTCGCGACCCAGGTCTGGGCGCCTTTGCGCATTGTTTCAAGCATTCTCGAGCGGTCCCTGTTTTCCGGTCATAAGGGTTTGTGACGCTTCTTAGACGAAGATTGAGCGGAATTGAAGCCATAGCTGCATGCGCGGCTAAAACAGGGAGCCCAAGCGAATTAACCAAGCGCTAACCATAAACATTAAGCATGACGGCCAATTCTCCCGTCGCAAGAAGTTCTTAATTTACTGCAGTCCAGAATTGCAGGCATGCGAGACCGGCCGCCGGACAGGGCCGGCGATAAGAGGTTCGAGCGTTTCTTTGCTGGAGGTGACATGCGTAATGTGAGTTTGCGGCTGAAGGCGGCCCGTTCGGTCTTCCTGAGTTCGTCCGCGCTTTTCCTCCTCTGGGGCACGCCGGGCGTTGCAGCCGACTTCCTGTGGACCGGCGCCGAATCGACCGACTGGTACACGGCCAACAACTGGCTCGAAAACGGCGCGGCCACGACCAATACGCCCAAGGCCGGTGACAACGTTACCATCGATACCACGACCAATGCGCCCGTTCTGCCCACCGATGGCGGCACGGAATATATCAACACGATCATTATCGGAAGAACCGCGACCGGTCAGATGACATCGAATGCGACGATCAACGGCGAGAACACCCGCCTTGGTTCGTTGGCCGGCGGCAACGGCACGCTGACGCTCGGTGCAGGCGGCGCGATTCAGATGGATAAGTCGATCATCGTCGGTGATTTCGGTACTGGCAGGATCGGCATGACGGACGGCGCCACCGGGCAGACCGCGTCGATCATTCTCGGCAATTCAGCAGGCAGTTCGGGTACAGTCACGCTTTCCGGCAGCGGAACCAGCCTGAGGACCTACGGCAGCGGCGACAACGGTCTGTCAGTGGCAAACAGCGGTACCGGCACACTGACGGTTTCCAATGGCGCCTATCTGGAATCGGATCAGGCGATCATCGGCCGCCATGCCGGTGGTGAGGGGAGCATCACGCTTTCGGGCACCGGAACGGAATGGAACGGCTATGGGGCAACGACGATCGGTAGCAGTGGCACGGGTACGGTTCTGGTTGAAAGCGGCGCGCATGCGATCAGCGGATCCCTGACGATTGGCGAGAATGCTTCTTCTCTCGACAATGAAGCGACGGTCACCGGCAGCGGTTCACTGTGGAACGTCTATAACGACATTTCGCTCGGCGGCAATGTGAACACCGGCGGCACGGGCGGCGAAGGCACGCTTTCGGTCCTCAATGGCGCGACCATGACCGCAAGCAATGCCTATATCGGCAATGTTTCGGGCGGCGAAGGAACCGCCTATGTCGACGGCGCGGGTTCGAAGCTTCAGCTTTCCGCCTCGCTCAGGGTCGGGCGCAATGGCGATGGCCGCCTGGCGGTTTCCAGCGGCGGTTCCGTTTCGGCGGATTTCGCGCTGGTCGGGGCCAATGAAAACAGCACCGGTCTTCTCGTCATCACCGATGCCGGCAGCGAAATGACGCTCACAAATCGCATGACGGTCGGTGCCACGGGCGAAGGCCTGCTGGATCTGGAAAACGGGGGCACGCTGAACTCGAACGGCGGCATAATCGGGCGCGACGCCGGCAGCGTCGGCGTCGTCGGCGTTCTGGGCGGCGCTGCGTGGAACAATACCTCTACCCTGGATGTCGGTTCCGAAGGCACAGGTCTTCTCGATATTTTCGACGGTGGCACGGTGACCAACGGCACGGCCAGGATCGGGACGAACGCCACGGGACAAGGTGTTGTCGTTGTAAGCGGCGCGGGTTCGTCCTGGGCCGTGGATGGCGGCATCACCGTCGGCGTCGAGGGCGAAGGCCTCTTGCTCGTGACCGATGGCGGCACCGTCACCTCCACGGCGAGCACGCTTGGATCCGCCGCCGATTCGATCGGCATCGCGATGATCGACGGCGCCGGGTCGTCATGGGCGATCGAAGGCGACCTGACAGTCGGCGAGGACGGCAATGGTGCGCTGGTTCTGTCAGACGAGGGAACGCTTTCGGCCGACAACCTTGTGCTGGCAGAAAATTCCGGCTCGGTCGGCATCCTTGTCATCGGCTCGATCCCCGACGAGGATCCTGCGGCTCCCGGAGCGCTTGACGTCAACGAGCTGTCCTTCGGCGACGGACAGGGCTATCTCATCTTCAACCACACCTCCTCGGACTATGAGTTTTCGAGCCCGATCAGCGGCACGGTCGATATCGAAGCCTATGCCGGCACGACCATTCTGACGGCCGACAACACCAATGAAGGCAACACCTATATCGACACGGGCGCTGAAATCCAGGTCGGCAATGGCGGTATGACCGGCACGCTGCAGGGCAATGCGGCAATCGAAACCGGCGGCAAGCTGAGCTTTGCCCGCTCCGACGACATCGAATTCGCCGGCCTCCTGCGCGGCACCGGCACGGTCTCGCAGAAAGGGCCGGGCACGCTGCGGCTGACGGCCGACAACGACCAGTTCGCAGGCACGCTCGAGGCGGAAAGCGGCACCTTCCTGGTGGACGGTTCGCTTCGCGGCACGAAAGCGGATATCAAGGCCGGCGCATCCTTCGGCGGCTCGGGCGAGATCGGCTCGACCACGGTGCGCACCGGCGGCACCTTCCTTTCCGGCGACGAGAAGGGGTCGATCACGGTCAATGGCGACCTCGACTTCGAACCGGACGCGACCTATGCGGCCGTGATCCAGACCAGCCAGGTTCCGGCCAAGGTCACCGGCACGGTTGCCTTCGATGAAACCGAGCTCGATGTCGACTTTGTCGATGGCGGCGAGTTGAAGCAGCAATATACGCTGCTGGAGGCCGGCGAAATCACCGGCACCTATGAGGCGCCGCTTGCCTCGCTGCCCTCGCAGTTCCGCGGAACGATCTCGCAGGATGCGAACAGGCTCAACATGTCGCTCGCCTATGTCGGCGGCAATTTCAATTTCTCCGCCCTCGGCAGGGGCGTCAACGATCAGCTGGTCAAGGCCTTTAACGACGGCGTGCCGCTGACGGGAACCTTGTCTGCCGGCATGCTGCAATCGGGCAGCGCCTATGAGGCGGCGATGACGACCCTTGGCGGCGAACTGGGCATCAACGCGACGATGACGGCCAATCTCGGCATGCAGGATTTCCTGCGCCGCTCGTCCAATCCAAGCCGGTTGTTCGCCGGATGGCGGCCGATCGAGGAAAAGGACGAGGACACGCTTCCTTCGGCAGGCGAAACATCAGCGCTTGCCTACTGGAACCTCGGCACGCCGTCGAGCCGCCAACCGCAATGGGACTGGGCCTCGGCCGGTCGCGGCGCGACCTATGGAGGAGCTTACGGAAGTTCCTACGGCGCGCCCTACGCGCCATATCGCTCCCTGACGCCGGCCAATTCGATCTGGCTGGAGTATAACGGCGAGACGGCGAGCGTGGACGGCGATTCAGGCGCCGGCAATTCCGGCGCCGACATCACGGGCAATATCGTCGAGGGTGGCTATCTCGCCCAGCTGGACGATACGACCGCGATCGGTTTTGTCTTCGGCGGCGGGCAGACGCGCTACGACCAGACCGAACAGAACGGCTCGGCCGATAGCCAATCTCTTCATGCCGCCGTCACGGCGGCCGGGCAGACCGCGCAGGGGCTTTACGGCCTGGCAACCGTCGGTCTCGGCGTCGACAGTATCGACACCGAGCGCACCGTTGCCTTCGGAACGACGAGCGACCGGCTGCGCGGCAGCTATTCCGCGACCACGTTCGGCGGTCGGTTCGAGGCGGGGGGCCGCATCGTCAACGGCGGCATGGCCTTCATACCGTTTGCAGCGGCAAGCGCTGTCTACACCAGCGCGCCGTCCTATCAAGAGGAGGTTGCCGCCGGGCTTGGCAGTTCGGCGCTTGCCTATTCCGATTCCAGTCTTTTCCGGGGAACCGTCGAGGCCGGCCTCGGCTTTGACACGGCGGCCGGGGACTATGCGCAGCGCTTCTCGTTCAATTCGCGCGTCTCCTATCTCTACCGCTATGGCGGCGGCGGCAATGCGAACGCCAGCTTCCTGGCCTTGCCCGGCTACGGTTTCTCCATCTCCAGCAATGCGCCGACGGGCAGCGCCGTCACGGCCAATATCGGCGCGCGCATCCAGCTGACGCCGCAGGCCGATCTTTCGCTCGGCGCCTACGGCGAATGGGGCGCGGAATATTCGGCGCTGATCGCCTCGGCCAAGCTGCGCTACATCTGGTAGCGCCGCTCTGACAGGCCCTTGCGGGCGGGTTTCGACAATCGCTTGAAGCTCGTCTGCTTTCATGCCATCAAGGGTGCCTCTCAAAGGAGGAGCCTGATGTCTCTTTCGCACCGAGCCACGCGTCCGCTTGATCACCTCGTGCTGCCCGTCGTCGACCTGGCGACGGCAAGGCTTCGGCTGAGCGCGCTCGGCTTCAGCGTCGCGCCGGAGGCTCGCCACCCGTTCGGCACTGAAAACGCCTGCGTCTATTTCACCGACGGCACCTATCTCGAACCACTCGGGATCGCCGATCTGCAGATCTACGGGAATCACATTCGCGACGGCCTCGAATTCGTGGCGCGCGACCGCGCCTTCCGCTTCCGCGTTGGCGAGGATGGGCTGTCAGCAATCGTGTTCAAGAGCGAGGACGCGTCCGCCGACCACGAGGCTTTTGCGGCGGAAGGCATCGCCGCGGGCGGTCTCTTCCGCTTTACGCGCCGGTTCCAGCGCGAGGACGGCAGCGAGGCGGAAGCCGGTTTCCGGCTGGCCTTCGCGGCGGATCCGCGCGCGCCGGACCTCTTCTTCTTCACTTGCGAGCGGCTGTTGCCGTTGAGCCCGCCGGAAGCGCTGATGGCGCACCAGAACGGCGTGACGGGCATTGCCGAAGTGCTGATCGGCGAGGATAACCCGATGGAATTCGAGCCCCTGCTGCAGCAGCTCGGCCATTGCCATGAAACGGAGATCCATCCACACGGCGTGACGGTGGAGGGGATCGGCGCAGACATCTCCATCTTTACCCATGCGCATCTGAGCGATCGCTTCGGGATTTCCCCGCCTGACACAGGACGCGGTCTTGTCGGCAGGGCGATTGCCTTCGAGGCAGCGGATATCGGCAATACCGCTGATATTCTCGCCAAGAACGCGGTTCAGCACATAGCGGCGGACGGAATGATCTGCGTTCCGCCTGCGCCCGGACAGGGCGTGACATTCATATTCAAGGAAGCATGACATGAACAATCGGACCGTTTCGGCCGGTGAGGGCGCGGCGAAGGTTGCCTTTTCCAACGACGGAAAACTGTCGCTGATTGCCGGACCCTGCCAGATGGAAAGCCGCGACCACGCCTTCATGATGGCGGGGCGACTGGTCGAGATCTGCCGCGATGCCGGGATCGGCCTCGTCTACAAATCCTCCTTCGACAAGGCCAACCGCACCTCGCTCAATGCCGAGCGCGGCATGGGTCTGGAGAAATCGCTGGAAGTCTTTTCCGATCTGAAGCAGGAGTTCGGCTTCCCGGTGCTGACCGACATTCATACGGAAGCGCAATGCGCAGAGGTGGCGAACGTCGTCGATGTGCTGCAGATCCCCGCGTTCCTGTGCCGGCAAACCGACCTTTTGATCGCCGCCGCAAAGACCGGACGTGTCATCAATGTCAAAAAGGGTCAGTTCCTGGCGCCCTGGGACATGAAGAACGTGCTCGCCAAGATCGTCGACAGCGGCAATGACAACGTGCTTCTCTGCGAGCGCGGCGTCTCCTTCGGCTACAACACGCTGGTCTCCGACATGCGCGCTCTGCCGATCATGGCCGAAACCGGCGCGCCGGTGATCTTCGATGCCACCCATTCGGTGCAGCAGCCGGGCGGGCAGGGCGGCGCGACCGGCGGCCAACGCGAATTCGTGGAAACCCTGGCGCGCGCGGCCGTTGCAACGGGCGTTGCCGGCGTCTTTATCGAAACCCATCAGGACCCCGACAACGCGCCATCCGACGGGCCGAACATGGTTCCGCTTGATCAGATGCCGCGACTTCTTGAAAAACTTCTCGCTTTTGACGCAATCGCGAAGGAAAGATAGTCTCGGCTGAGGCGGGCGTCCGCATTTTCATGGCGTCCGCCCGGAAAATTTTTCATTCGTCATAGTTCTGGCGAATGAACTGCTTTATGCAGTTTTGCTGCAATGCTCAGGTGACCCAAGACGCCGGACGCATTAAGAAAAATCCCAGCGCCTCGGCGCGCCCGTTACAAATTCGAACAGCAAGGTCGACAGGTAGACAGACATGACGACAATCACCGACATTCTCGCCCGTGAAATCCTCGACAGCCGTGGCAATCCCACGGTCGAGGTGGATGTGTATCTGGAAGACGGCACCATCGGGCGCGCCGCCGTGCCTTCGGGCGCATCGACCGGCGCGCATGAGGCCGTTGAGCTGCGTGACGGCGGCGAGCGCTATCTGGGCAAGGGCGTCGAGAAGGCCGTCAATGCCGTCAATACGGAAATCCTCGAAGCCATCGTCGGCCTGGATGTCGAGAACCAGATGGAAATCGACCAGACGATGATCGAGCTCGATGGCACGTCGAACAAGGGCCGTCTCGGCGCCAACGCCATCCTCGGCGTTTCGCTCGCTTCCGCCAAGGCCGCGGCGACGGCCTGCGGCCTGCCGCTCTACCGTTATGTCGGCGGCACCTTCGCCCATCTCCTGCCGGTTCCGATGATGAACATCATCAATGGCGGCGAACACGCCGACAACCCGATCGACTTCCAGGAATTCATGATCATGCCCGTCGGCGCCGACACGCTGCGCGACGCCGTGCGGATGGGCTCGGAGATCTTCCACACGCTGAAGAAGGAACTCTCCGCCGGCGGCTTCAACACCGCGATCGGCGACGAGGGCGGTTTCGCTCCGGCGCTTCCCAGCACCATCTCCGCGCTCGACTTCATCATGAAGTCGATCGAAAAGGCCGGCTACAAGCCGGGCGATGACGTCTATCTCGCCATGGATGCCGCCTCGACCGAATTCTACAAGGACGGCAAGTACGAGATGGAAGGCGAGGGCAAGACCTTCTCTTCCGGAGAAATGGCCGCCTATCTCGCCGACCTCATCGGCAAGTACCCGATCTTCTCGATCGAGGACGGCCTGGCCGAAGACGACTGGGATGGCTGGAAGGAACTGACGTCGATGATCGGCGGCAAGTGCCAGCTCGTCGGCGACGACCTGTTCGTCACCAACACCAAGCGCCTGAAGGACGGGATCAAGATGGGCGTCGGCAACTCGCTGCTCGTCAAGGTCAACCAGATCGGCTCGCTGACGGAAACGCTCGACGCCGTCGAGACCGCCCACAAGGCCGGCTACACCTCGGTCATGTCACACCGTTCGGGCGAAACCGAGGACGCCACGATCGCCGACCTCGCCGTTGCCACCAATTGCGGTCAGATCAAGACCGGTTCTCTGTCGCGCTCCGACCGTCTGGCGAAATACAACCAGCTGATCCGCATCGAGGAAGAACTCGGCGCCCAGGCCGTCTTTGCCGGAAAGTCGATCCTGAAGGCCTGATCGGCCTGAAGGTTTGCTGTTTGATTTGGTCTGAGATGCCCGTGGCCTGTGCCGCGGGCATTTTTCTTGGATGGGTGTAGAGGCGGGGCCGATCGGAGCCCCCGCCTTTCTATTCGTGGCGCAGAGCCTCGATCGGGTTCATACGGGCCGCGCGGCGGGCGGGGAAGAAGCCGAAGATGATGCCGATCAACGCCGAGAAGGCAAACGCACCGAGGATCATCCAGGGGGCGATGACGAAAGGCACGGAGAGATACTGAACCACCGCATAGGCGACGGCAAGACCCGCCACCACGCCGACAATGCCGCCAAGCAGCGACAGCACGACCGCCTCGACCATGAACTGAAGCAGCACCTGGCGTTCCAGTGCCCCGACGGTCAACCGCAGCCCGATCTCGCGGGTACGCTCGGTCACCGATACGAGCATGATGTTCATGATGCCGATGCCGCCCACAAGCAGGCTGACGGCCGCTACGGCGGTCAGCATGCCGGTGAGATGGCTTTTCGTGCCGGTCACGGCATTGGCGATCTCGGTCATGTCGTTGACTTCGAAATCATTGGCCCGTCCGGGCTGGATGTTGCGGCGCTGGCGGAGGAGGGCGGTGACGTCGGCCTCGAGATTTTCGGTCGAAACGCCATCGCGCGCGGCCAGAAGGATGCTCTCGATATAGCTGTCGCCGCCGACGCGGCGCTGGAAGGCGCTGATCGGCATCAGCACGATGTCGTCCTGGTCGCGGCCCATGCTGCTCTCGCCCTTTTCCCCGAGCGTGCCGATCACCGCGCAGGAAACATTGCCGACGCGCACATTGCTGCCGACAGGGTCATTCTCGCCAAACAGTTCGCGCCGCACGGTTGCGCCGAGAATGCAGGCGGTGTCGCCGCCGCCGGACGCCGCCGCGCGGGAGAAATCGCTACCGGTCTCGATAGACCAGTCCTGGGCGGCGAGAAAATCGTCATTGGTGCCGATCACTGTCGTCCTGCGGTTCTCGCCCTCGGCAACGACCGTCACCGTCGAGATATTCTGCGGCGCGACGGCGCGCAGATCCGGCACCTGGTTGCGCAATGCGGCGATATCGCGCTCGCTGAAGCCCTTTGCAGCCTCCGCCGGCGCGCCGGGCGCCCGCTGGCCGGGCCTGACGAACAGGATATCGGTTCCAAGGCGGGCGACCTCGCTGCGCACCTGTTCGGCCGTGCCGTTGCCGATCGTGACCATGGCGATCACCGCCGAAACGCCGATGACAACGCCGAGGACGGTCAGGAAGGAGCGCAGCAGGTTACGGCGGACGGCGCGAAGCGCAAGCTTGATCATCTCAAGAAACATGGCCGTTCTCCTGTCTGTCACCGCGTCCCGGCCGGTAGCCGCGCTCGAGCGCGCCATCGAGGAACTGCATGCGGCGGCTGGCATAGCGCGCCACGTTCTCCTCATGCGTCACCATGACGACGGTGATGCCGATCTCGGTGTTGAGGCCGGTGATCAGTTCCATGATCTCGTTGCTGGTGCGGGTATCAAGGCTGCCGGTCGGCTCGTCGGCGAGCAGGACGGCGGGCTCCGTGATCAGCGCGCGAGCGATCGCCACGCGCTGCTGCTGGCCGCCGGAAAGCTCCTGCGTGCGCTGGTCGAGACGATCGGCGAGACCGACCTGGGAAAGCGCGAACTCGGCCCGCTCGCGCCGCTCCCGACGGTTGACGCCACGATAGAGCAGGGGCAGTTCCACATTCTCGAGCGCCGAGGAGCGCGGCAGAAGATTGTAGCGCTGGAAGACGAAGGCCAGGAGGTGGCGGCGCAGCAGGGTCAGCTTCGTCGTCTTCAGTTCGGTCGTGTCGACCCCCTGAAAATAGAACTGCCCGCTGGTTGGCCGGTCGAGCCAGCCGAGGATGTTCATCGCCGTCGACTTTCCTGACCCGGAAGGTCCCATGATCGACACGAACTCGCCGGCCTCGATCGCGAAATCGACGCCGTTGAGGGCGACGATCTCGGCCTCGCCGGTGCCATAGGTCTTGTAGACATTGCGGAATTCGATGAGCGGCGCCGTCGTCATGATCCTACCTCACTGCCCGTTTCTGCCGGTTGCGGTGATGACCTTGTCACCGGCGCGCAGATCGCCGCCGGTCACGGCGGAAAACCGGCCGTCGCTGGCGCCGACCGTGATCTCAACCGCCATGGGTTCGCCGTTGCGCAGGATCCAGACCGTGCGCGCGTCGCCCTCTGCGGAGCCGGCCGCCTCGCCGGGCGGGGTGAAGCGCAGCGCCGCATTCGGGACCAGAACGGCGTCCGGCGTCTCGTCCACGAGAATATCGGCCGTTGCCGTCATGCCCTGGCGCAGGAGCAGGTCCGAATTGTCGACGGCAAGCACGGCCTTGTAGGTCACGACATCGCTGTTGAGTTCGGAGGCATAGCGGATCGACCGGATCTCGGCCGGAAAGCGTCGGCCGGGAAAGGCCTCGACCGCGAACGACGCCTTCTGGCCCGGCTCGACCTGGCCGACATCGGCTTCGTCGACATTCACCCGGAGCTCCATCTCCGTCAGATTGCCGGCGATCACGAACAGTGTCGGGGCTTCGAGCGAGGCGGCGACGGTCTGGCCGACATCGACATTGCGGTAGAGCACGACGCCATCGATCGGCGAGCGGATGGTGGCCTTGCTGAGGCGCAGTTCGGCAAGCTCGAGCTCGGCGTTCGCCACCGCAAGCCGCGCCTCGGCGCTCTGCTGGTCGGCAAGGGCCGCGGCATGGGCGAACTGCGCGTCCTCCAGTTCCTGGCGCGGCGCAACGTCGCGCTCGGCGAGCGTGCGCGTGCGCTCCATCGTCGCCTTGGCGGATTCGAGATCGGATTTAGCCGCCGCGACATCGGCCTCGGCGGCAGCAAGCTTCGCCTTGGCGCTCAGGATATCGGCCCTCAGCTCGTCGGTCTCCAGTTCAAGGAGCGTGTCGCCTGCCTTGACCGCGTCATTGAAGTCGGCGCGCACGGCCTTCACCGTGCCCGACAGTTCGCTCGATATGTCGACCCTGACCGTCGGCTCAATCGCGCCGGTGGCCGCGACCGTCACCGTCATTGGCCCGCGCTCGATCTCCTCTGTGACATAGGTTGGCTTTGCCGCGACGATCTGCAGATCGCCGGATGTCAGATAGCGGTAGCCGGCATAGCCGCCGGCAGCCAGCAGGACGACGAGGATGATCGCCCCCCAGGGCATACGAAAACCGCGCCGGGGCTTGTCATCGCCAAGGATGGCATGAATATCAGGCACTTGCGGGCGAGGGCGCTCATTGGCATCCGCGCCGCCGCGCCGGCCGGTTCTGTCCATGTCGGAGGACATTGTCGAATAGCTCCTGTCTGGGGCTGCGCATTTGACGATTTGCCGCGACTATGGCCACGAAGCGGCGCGCATGCAAGCCGTTGCCGAAGCGAAAATGAGGCCGGTGCGCGGACGATCCGTTCAGGCCCCGAAGCCAACGCCCGCATTCGGCCTGGCCGCCTGCCGTCTCACGCGATAGCCTCGGAAACGAATCGTGTTATCGTAAAGTCAATGAAAGTTCGAACGCGGCGCCGGACGCCGGGAAGAACAGAACGCACATCCGTGGAGGAAATCCCTTGAGCCATCGTCGTCTTGCAGCCATTGTCACCACGGCGTTCCTGAGCGTCGCGTCGTTCAGCCCGGCCTCTGCGACATTGCCGGACGGCGCAAGCTCTCTCAGCGAAACCTATCAGGACTGGCGCGTCGAATGCGTCTCGAACGGAGAGACTGACCGCTGCGTGATGGTTCAGGTTCAGGTTGCGCAGGAAGGCGGGCAGCGCGTCATTTCCGTCGAGCTCAATGCGCCGGCCGCCGATCAGGCCCAGGGCGTCGTCGTGATGCCGTTCGGCTTTGCCCTGGCCCAGGGCGTCACGCTTTCGATCGATGCGGAGACCGACGGCCCGAAATTCGGGTTTTCGACTTGTCTGCCGCAGGGCTGCTTTGTTCCGGTGTCGATCGATGCGAACATGCTTGATCGCCTGAAGAGCGGCGGCACGCTTCACATCAAGGGCATGCCGATCAATGGCAATGAGATGGTCGACTACACGATCTCCCTCAAAGGGTTCACCGCTGCCTTTAACCGCTTGAATGCGTTGCGTTAAATCGCTGCGCTATTTCCCGTATGCAAACGGCTCCGCGAACAGACCGTCCGGAGCCGTTTCTGTCTTCGGCAACGCGTGAGTTCCATAATCTACCTTATGCGATTTTTGCATTGCCGGAACTGGGGTCGCCCCCGGACAAGCGTTGCGTCCTCAGTTCGCCGGCAGATCGCCCCGCGCCCAGCCTTCCTGCGTCTCTGCCATGAAGTCGGCATATCGCCCCTCGGGGATCGCGGTGCGGATGCCCTGCATCAGGGACTGGTAGTAATGCAGGTTGTTCCAGGTCAGCAACATGCCGGCGAGCGATTCATTGGCGCGCACGAGATGGTGCAGATAGGCACGGGAGTAATCGCGCGCAGCCGGGCAATTGCTTTCCGCATCCAGCGGCCTGAGGTCCTCTGCATGGCGGGCGTTCCTGAGGTTCACCTTGCCGCGGCGCGTGAAGGCGAGACCGTGACGCCCTGCCCTGGTCGGCATCACGCAGTCGAACATGTCGATCCCGCGCGCCACCGATTTCAGAATATCGTCGGGCGTACCGACGCCCATCAGGTAACGCGGCTTCGTCGTCGGAAGCTCGGGCAGCGTCGTCTCCAGCATCGCCAGCATGACCTCCTGCGGCTCGCCGACCGCAAGGCCGCCGACGGCATAGCCTTTCAGGTCGAGATCGGCCAGGCCGCGCGCCGAACGGATGCGCAGGTCCGGAATGTCGCCGCCCTGGACGATGCCGAACATCGCCTTGCCCGGCTGGTCGCCGAAGGCCTCGCGGCAGCGCTCGGCCCAGCGCAGCGACATCTCGGTCGATTTTTCGATCTCCGCCCGCTCCGCCGGCAGCCTGACGCACTCGTCAAGCTGCATCTGGATATCGGAACCCAGAAGCCCCTGGATCTCGATCGAACGCTCGGGGCTCATGTGATGCACGCTGCCGTCGATATGCGACTTGAAGGTGACGCCCTTCTTCTCGTCGATCTGGCGCAGCGCCGCGAGCGACATCACCTGAAAGCCGCCGGAATCCGTCAGGATCGGGTATTTCCAGCGGATCAGCGAATGCAGACCGCCAAGTCGCGCCACGCGCTCGGCCCCCGGCCGCAGCATCAGATGGTAGGTGTTGCCGAGAATGATGTCGGCGCCGAGGTCGCGCACCTGGTCAAGATACATCGCCTTGACCGTGCCGGCGGTTCCAACCGGCATGAAGGCCGGCGTGCGGATTTCGCCGCGCGGCATGGTGATCGCGCCGAGACGGGCATTGCCGTCTGTGGTCTTCAGGGTGAACTGAAATTCTTGGCTCATACGTCTTTCCTGAACAGCAGGCTGGAATCGCCGTAGGAATAGAAACGGTAGCCGGTTTCGATCGCATGGGCGTAGGCCGCGCGCATCGTCTCCAGCCCGCAAAAGGCCGAAACCAGCATGAACAGCGTCGATTTCGGCAGGTGGAAATTGGTCATCAGCATGTCAACGGCACGGAACCGGTAGCCGGGCGTGATGAAAATGCCGGTCTCGCCCTCCCAGGCGTTGATTGTCCCGTCTTCCGCGGCGGCGCTTTCCAGCAGCCTGAGAGAGGTGGTGCCGACGGAGATGATCCGCCCGCCGCGCGCCTTCACCGCATTCAGGGCTTCGGCGGTTTCCGGCGTTACGATGCCGCGCTCGAAATGCATCACATGGTCGTCGGTGTCGTCGGCCTTGACCGGCAGGAATGTCCCCGCCCCGACATGGAGCGTGACGAAATGTTTCTCGATGCCGGCCTCCTCCAGCGCGGTCAGAAGCCGCGGCGTGAAATGCAGGCCGGCCGTCGGCGCGGCAACCGCGCCGTTTTCACGGGCATATATCGTCTGGTAGTCGTCGCGGTCCCTGCCGTCTTCGGCCCGTTTGGAGGCGATATAGGGCGGCAGCGGCACGTGGCCGACCCGCATCAGCGCTTCGTCAAGCGCAGCGCCGCGGGCATCGAATGTCAGTGCCACCTCGCCCCCTTCCCGCTTTTCCTCGACCGTCGCAGAAAGCGAGATCGCACGATCGGCAGAAACGAAACGCAGCACGTCGCCTGGCCTGATCCGCTTGCCCGGCCGGGCAAAGGCATGCCAGACATTGTCGGCCTTCCTGAGATGCAGCGTGGCCGAGACCGGCACCTCCTCGCCGCCTTCGCGGTGGCGAACGCCCTCGAGCTGCGCCGGGATGACCTTCGTGTCGTTGAACACCAGCGCATCGCCGGGTCTTAGAAAGGCCGGCAATTCACTGACAATGCGGTCTTCGAGCGCCGGAGCGCCGTCGGGTCGCACCAGCAGCATGCGCGCGCTGTCGCGCGGATTTGCGGGCCGCAAGGCGATATTCTCGTCCGGAAGATCGAAGTCGAAGAGGTCTACGCGCATTGTATCAGGACATTTCTCAAATTCGAAAACCCGCCGGCTGGCGCCGGACGGGTCTGTTGCTTGTTCAATCACAGCGTCATGCTCGGGCCTGACCCGAGCATCCAATCCCATAAGCCGCGAGCGGCGGTTGCGGTTCTTGAAAGACGTTGTGCCTCCGCAAATCAACGCCAAAACATGTCGTGTCGAACCGTGTTTGGATCCTCGGGTCAAGCCCGAGGATGACGCTGCAGCGGGAGGAGCAAATCCTGCGTCCCCTCGCCCAATCAAGCGTCCGCTGCCACCTTCATCGAGATGATGTGGTCGGGGTTGCGGACGGGCTCGCCGCGTTCGAAAGCATCAACGGCGTCCATGCCTTCGACGACCTGGCCCCAGACGGTGTACTGCTTGTCGAGCCAGGGGGCATCGGTGAAGCAGATGAAGAACTGCGAATTGGCGGAGTTCGGGTTCTGCGAGCGGGCCATCGAGCAGGTGCCGCGTACGTGGCGCACGGAGGAGAACTCGGCCGGAAGGTCCGGCTTGTCCGAACCGCCCGTGCCGGCGCGGCCTGCATTGCCGCCCTTCTTGCCATGCTCGACGTCGCCGCCCTGCGCCATGAAATCGGCGATCACGCGGTGAAAGACGACGCCGTCATAGGCGCCCTCGCGGGTCAGTTCGCGAATGCGGTCGACATGCTTGGGGGCGACATTCGGAAACGCCTCGATGACGACCTTTCCCTTGGTCGTCTCCATGATGAAGGTGTTTTCCGGGTCTTTGATTTCGGCCATCTGGTTCTCCTGTGGCTGAGCGGGAGCATAATCCGAGTGAAGCGAGGATGGACGGGATTATGCGGCTGAAACAAATGGGATAGAGCGCCCATCAGATGCAATCGGATCGACAGGCGCCCTATGTCGAAACGGCTTACTGGCTGACGGTCGCGCTCAGGATCTTGTCCGGATTGCTGACCTTGCCGTTCTGCGCGGCGTCGCCCTTCTTGATCTTGTCGACATTATCCATGCCGTCCACGACCTCGCCGATGACGGTGTACTGGCCGTTCAGATGCGGGGCATCGTCAAACATGATGAAGAACTGCGAGTTAGCGGAGTCCGGGTTCTGCGAACGGGCCATGCCGACCACGCCGCGCTTGAACGGAATGTCGGAGAATTCGGCCGGCAGGTCAGGCATATCGGAACCGCCCATGCCAGCCTTGTTGAGATCAAAGCCGTCCTCGGTATCACCGAACTGGACATCGCCGGTCTGCGCCATGAAGCCGCCGATCACGCGGTGAAAGACCACATTGTCATAAGCGCCTTCCTCGGCCAGTTCCTTGACGCGGGCGACGTTCTGCGGCGCTTCCTCATCGAACAGCTCGATGACCACCGGGCCATCGGTCGTGTTGAGGGTCAGAAGGTCTTTGCCATCCTTTGCCTGTGCCATCCCGGTAAGCGAGACCACAGACATCATCGTGGCCGCAGCCAGTCCCGTAATCGTCTTCCTCATGGTTTTCTCCTTGAAATTCGTTTCCTCTAACCGGGCTTTAGCGTTGGAATTTCGCCCTGAGCGCGGCTGCCACAAAATCCGGCACAAAGCGCTCCACATCGCCGCCCATGGCAGCGACCTGCCGCACCAATGTGGCCGATATCGGACGGGATAGCGCCATTGCCGGCAAAAATACGGTCTGGATATCCGGCGCCATGGTCTGGTTCATGCCGGCCATCTGCATTTCGTAGGCGAAATCGGTGCTGTCGCGCAGGCCGCGGATGATCATGCCCGCGCCATTTTTCCGCGCAGCGTCAATAGCAAGGCCTTGAAAGGCCACGACGGAAAGATCATTCGCTCTTTGCGGCAGGTTTTCGGCGACCGCACGGCGCAGGAAGTCCGCGCGCTCCTCAAATTCGAAGAGCGGCTTCTTGCCCGCATTGATGCCGATGCCCAATACCAGCCTGTCGGCAATATTGAGCGCCTGCAGCACCACGTCGAGGTGGCCATTGGTCATCGGGTCGAAGGAGCCGGGGTAAAAAGCCGTTGCCATTCGTCATGCCTCGGTTTCAGTCTCGGCCTTTTGTCATGGAATGTGGCAAGCCGCAAGCCGCATTCCAGCAAGGCTCTGAAAAGGAAAAGCCGGGCACGACGGCCCGGCTTTCCATGTCATCCTCGCAAGGCTCAGGCCTCGCTGTCGCCCTCGCCTGTTTCGGCGGCGGGTGCGCCGTCGGCCGAAGCCTCTTCCGCGCCTTCGTCCTCGACGGGCTCGGCCTCTTCGGGTTCTGAGATGACCTCGACGGAGACGACCTTTTCGTCAGCCCCGGTCTTGAACACCGTCACGCCCTTTGTGGCGCGGCTGGCGATGCGGATATCGTCGACCGGCACGCGGATCAGCTGTCCCGCATTGGTGACCAGCATGAGCTGGTCACGGTCGAGAACCGGGAAGGCCGCGACCAGGCGTCCGATCTCGCCGGTCTTCGACGTGTCGGTGGCGCGGATGCCCTTGCCGCCGCGGCCGGAGATGCGGAAGTCATAGGACGACGAACGCTTGCCGAAGCCCTTTTCCGTCACCGTCAGGATGAACTGCTCGCGGAACTTCAGTTCCTCGTAGCGATCATCGCTGAGCGTGCCCTCTTCCGCGACTTCCTCGCCGACTAGCGCGATGTCCTCGCCCTCCCCGGTCTCGGTGCGGCGCTCGAGCGCGGCGCGTTTCAGATAGGCGGCGCGTTCCCAGGGTTCGGCGTCGTTGTGGCTGACGATGGTCATCGAGATCACCTCGTCGCCCTCAGCCAGCGCGATGCCGCGCACACCGATGGAGTTACGTCCGGCGAAGACGCGGATGGTGGGAACCGGGAAGCGGATCGCCTGCCCCATGGCCGTCGTCAGCAGCACGTCGTCATCCGGCGTACAGGTCCAGACCGAAAGAATGCGATCATTCTCGTCATCGAGCTTCATCGCGATCTTGCCGTTGCGGTTCACCTGGACGAAGTCCGACAGCTTGTTGCGGCGGACCGTGCCGCGGGTGGTGGCGAACATCACGTCGAGCTCGGCCCAGCTTTCCTCGTCCTCCGGCAGCGCCAGAATGGAGGTGATCGCCTCGCCCTGCTGCAGCGGGAGCATGTTGATCAGCGCCTTGCCGCGCGATTGTGGCGTGCCGATCGGCAGACGCCAGACCTTTTCCTTGTAGACGATGCCGCGCGAGGAGAAGAACAGCACCGGCGTGTGGGTATTGGCCACGAAGACGCGGGTGACGAAATCCTCGTCGCGGATCGACATACCGGCGCGGCCCCTGCCGCCGCGCCGCTGGGCGCGGTAGGTATTGAGCGGCACGCGCTTGATGTAGCCGTTGCGCGACACGGTGACGACCATGTCCTCGCGGGCGATGAGATCCTCATCGTCCATGTCGGGGCCGCCCTCGAGAATTTCGGTGCGGCGCGGCGTGCCGAATTCATCCCGAACGGCGATCAGCTCCTCGCGGATGATCTCCTGGATCTTCACGCGTGATGACAGGGTCTCGAGGTAATCCTTGATTTCATCGCCGATCTTGTTCAGCTCGTCGCCGATCTCGTCGCGGCCAAGGGCCGTCAGGCGCGAAAGGCGCAGTTCCAGAATGGCGCGGGCCTGTTCCTCGGAAAGCTGATAGGTGCCGTCCTCATTGATCTTGTGGCGAGGATCGTCGATGAGGCGGATCAGCGCCTCCACATCCTGCGCCGGCCAGTGGCGTTCCATCAACTGCTCGCGCGCCGTCTGCGGATCGGGCGCACGGCGGATCAGGTTAATGATCTCGTCGATATTGGCAACGGCAATGGCCAGGCCCACCAGAACATGGGCGCGTTCGCGCGCCTTGCGCAGCAGGTATTTCGTCCGGCGGCTGACGACGTTTTCGCGGAAGGCGACGAAGGCCTTCAGAATGTCGAGCAGATTCATCTGCTCCGGTTTGCCGCCGTTCAGCGCAACGAAGTTGCAGCCGAACGAGGTCTGCAGCGGCGTATAGCGGTAAAGCTGGTTCAGGATGACGTCGGCATTGGCGTCGCGCTTCAGCTCGACGACGACGCGGTAGCCTTCGCGGTCGCTCTCGTCGCGAAGGTCGGAAATGCCCTCGATGCGCTTCTCGCGCACCAGATCGGCCATTTTCTCGATCATCGTCGCCTTGTTCACCTGGTAGGGAATCTCGGTGATGATGATCTGCTCGCGGTCGCCGCGCATCGGCTCGATCGTCGCCCGCCCGCGCATGATGACCGAACCGCGGCCCGTCTCATAGGCCGACTTGATGCCGGCGCGGCCGAGGATCTGCGCCCCTGTCGGAAAATCGGGACCCGGAATGATCTGCATCAGCTCCGGCAGTTCGATTGCCGGGTTCTCCATCACCGCGATGGCGCCGTCGATAACCTCTCCGAGATTGTGGGTCGGAATGTTGGTCGCCATGCCGACGGCGATGCCGCCGGCGCCGTTGACCAGCAGGTTCGGGAATTTCGCCGGCAGAACCACAGGCTCGGAGAGTGTGCCGTCATAGTTCTCGCGGAAATCGACGGTCTCCTTGTCGAGATCGTCGAGCATGGTATGCGCGACTTTCTGCAGCCGGCACTCCGTATAGCGCTCGGCCGCCGGCGGGTCGCCGTCAACGGAGCCGAAATTGCCCTGCCCGTCGATCAGCGGCAGTCTGAGCGACCAGTCCTGCGCCATGCGCGCCAGCGCGTCATAGATCGCGGCATTGCCGTGCGGATGGTACTTACCCATGACGTCGCCGGTGATGCGGGCGCACTTCATGTATTTCTTGTTCCAGTCGACGCCGAGTTCCGACATGCCGTAGAGGATGCGGCGGTGGACCGGCTTCAGCCCGTCGCGCACGTCCGGCAGCGCGCGGCTGACGATTACGCTCATGGCATAATCGAGATAGGAGCGCTGCATTTCTTCCACGATGGAAATGGGCTCGATGCCCGGCGGGAGCCCCCCGCCCGATGGTGTCGTTTGATCAGTCAAAATGAATCACGATCTCAAGCTAGAATCATATCGCGCGTTTATAGCCGAATCCGACGCCGAACGCCAATTTGGCGGGGCCTTCCGCGGTGGACAGAAGCGGCTTTTCTCAGATTTAATTCGGATTTGACGGCGGAGTTGTGGCAGGGTGTCGAAAGCGCGGGCAATGCCACTCTGGGTTTTCTCCGGACGACCAGTGCCTGCACCCTTGGGATCAACGGGATCGGGACATTTCAATGGCAGACATGGGCACGCTCCTGAGCGGCTTCACCACATTGATGGTGACGATGGACCCGCCCGGTATGGTGCCGATCTTCCTGGCGCTGACCGTCGGCATGACGCAGGCGGAGCGCCGGCTCGTCGCCGTGCGCGGCGCGCTCATCTCCTTCTGTCTTCTCGTCGCCTTTGCGCTTATCGGCGATCGCATTCTCGGCGCGCTCGGCATCTCCATGAGCGCCTTCCGCATCGCAGGCGGCATCCTTCTGTTTTGGATCGGCTGCGAGATGATTTTCGAGAAGCGACAGGAGCGCAAGGAAAGGACCACCGAGACCGCGATCACCAAGGACAATATCGCCCACCTCGCCGCCTTCCCGCTGGCCATGCCGCTGATCGCGGGCCCCGGCGCCATTTCGGCGACGATTCTTCTGGGCTCGAAGATGGAAACGGTGCTCGACAAGCTGGCACTGGTGGGGGTGATCTTCATCGCTTCCTTGGTGGTGCTTCTGGCGATGCTAGCCGCTGGGCTGATCGACCGGTTCCTGGGCGAAACCGGTCGCAATATTCTCACCCGCATACTCGGCATGATGCTGACGGCGCTTGCCGTGCAGTTCGTCATCGACGGTATGCAGACCGCATTTCACCTGACGACTGTTACAGGCTGAAATGCGCTAGTTTTCGATAAAGCCGAGCAGGGTTTCGGCGAAGGCTTCCGGTTCCTCCAGCGGCGGCGTGTGGCCGCTATTGGCAAAAACCACGCGGTCAACCTTCCTGAATACCGGTAGAATGTCATCCCAGCTGTCAGGCGGCGCTATCAAATAGTCGCTTGCGCCAAGCGCGATCAGCACCGGCACCTCGATCTTCGTCGCCAGCGCGCGAATTTCTATGTCACGAAATACCTCGCCCCACAGATGATCAAAGACCCGATCGTTGATCGGAATTCCCTGCCATAAGGGGCGGGCATCGTAGCCAGGATCATGCCAGCTGCGCGCGCCGAGGCGCACGAGCAAGTGCCGAAAGCGGGCGCCGGGCTCTGCCGCGATATCTGCGTCGAGTTGAGCGAGATCCTTCGCAAGGATCGCTTTCCGTTCTGCATCTGCGTGAGCGTCAAACCGATGCTCCGCTGCTTTGAGCATCAGTTCCGATTGGCTTGGCGCGGTTGCGACCATCACAACGTGACTGACACGGTCCGGGAAACGAGCGGCATAAGCAAGCGCCATATAGCCGTGACCGGAGTGCCCCAGTATAGCAAAGCGTTTCACGCCGAGCTGACGGCGAACGCCTTCAATATCGTCGACGATCCGATCCAGACTGAAATCGTCGTCTGCTTGCCCATCGGTGCGAGCAGCGAAACCGCAATGGTCAAGAAAGTAGAAGCGGAATCGGTCTCGCGTGAACGCGGGGAAGCAGCGCGCGTAATAATCCGCGCTGCCAATGACGAGAACAGGCTCGCCCTGCCCCTCGCACCTGTATGTAAGTAGAAAGCCGCCACGCTCCACAGAGCCGGAAAAATCGCGCGCATGCGCGGCCGCGGAAAGAACATCTGACATGTCATGATCCCATAGAAAAGCGATCGCCGTCTGCATAGGCAGACAGACACCAAAACCGGCAGACGAGTTCGAACGATCAAGCTCACTGCCGCCTTCATTGGTTTGGTGCAATCGTCGCTAACGGACCAGTTTCATGTACGAGACTCCAATCCCGGCATTTTCATACGCTAGGTTTATCGGGCAACTGTCATCACATCGCAAGAGGGAGGATGCCAGGTGAGTAATCAGCAGGCCTCAAAACGGAATGTCGTCGTCGAGGTCCTGCGAGAAACCGCCGCCGCCACCGCTGCTGCGGCCGCCGCCTGAGGCCGGCTGGGAGCCGTAGTCGTCATAACCGCCGCCCTGGCTGCCGCCAAAGCCGCCGCCGCCCTGGCCGCCGCCTTCGCCGCGACCGTCGAGCATGGTCAGCGTCGAATTGAAGCCCTGCAGAACGACTTCGGTCGAATACCGGTCCTGGCCGCCCTGGTCGGTCCATTTGCGCGTCTGCAGCTGGCCCTCGATATAGACCTTGGCGCCTTTGCGCAGATATTGCTCGGCGACCTTGCACAGGCCCTCATTGAAGATGACGACGCGGTGCCACTCCGTGCGCTCCTTGCGTTCGCCGGAATTGCGGTCACGCCAGGTTTCCGAGGTTGCGACCCTGAGATTGGCGATCGGCCGGCCGTCCTGGGTACGCCGGATCTCCGGATCCGCTCCGAGATTGCCGACGAGGATGACCTTGTTTACACTACCTGCCATGAAACCACCTGTTTGGCCGCAATCGCGGCCCTCTTGAAGAATTTCGCGCCAGCATAAACGATCTGCCGCATGGCGACCAATGGCGGGCGTGAAATCCACAATAAAAATGTTCTTTATTTGTTCTAATGCGCTGATATGATGCCGTCAACCGATTCATTTCTCGCGCCGTATTTAAGGCAGAGCCTCGACAGCCCGTCCCTGCGAACTACATAAGAACCGATTTTTTCTTGCCGAGAAGCCGAAAGCCATGAGCGAACTCAAAAATATCTCCATTCGCGGCGCGCGCCAGCACAATCTGAAAGGCATCGATGTCGATCTTCCGCGCAATTCGCTGATCGTGATGACCGGGCTTTCGGGCTCCGGCAAGTCGTCGCTCGCCTTCGACACGATCTACGCGGAAGGCCAGCGCCGCTATGTGGAGAGCCTGTCATCCTATGCGCGTCAGTTCCTGGAGATGATGGAAAAGCCTGACGTCGACCGGATCGACGGTCTGTCCCCGGCGATCTCGATCGAGCAGAAGACGACGTCGAAGAACCCGCGCTCCACGGTCGGCACGGTCACTGAGATCTACGACTATATGCGCCTTCTGTTCGCGCGCACCGGCGTGCCCTATTCGCCGGCAACGGGTCTTCCGATCGAAAGCCAGACGGTGACGCAGATGGTCGATCGCATTCTGGACCTTGAGGAGCGCACCCGGCTCTATCTGCTCGCGCCGCTCGTGCGCGGTCGCAAGGGCGAGTTCCGCAAGGAGCTGGCGGAGCTGCAGAAGAAAGGCTTTCAACGGGTCAAGATCGACGGCGCATTCTACGAGATCGCGGAGGCGCCGAAACTCGACAAGAAATACAAGCATGACATCGATGTCGTGGTCGATCGCGTCGCCGTGCGTTCCGATCTTGCCACCCGGCTTGCCGACAGTCTCGAGACCTGTCTGGAGCTTGCCGAGGGTCTGGCGATTGCCGAATTTGCCGACAAGCCGCTGCCCGAGGGCGAGACGGCGGCCGGCGGCGCGAAGAACAAGTCGCTCAACGAAACGCATGAAAGGCTTGTTTTCTCGGAGAAATTCGCCTGTCCGGTTTCGGGTTTCACGATTTCCGAGATCGAGCCGCGCCTGTTCTCCTTCAACAATCCCGTCGGCGCCTGCCCGACCTGTGACGGACTCGGCTTCCAGCAGAAGATCGATGAAGGCCTGGTCGTTCCCGACCGCGCCAAGAAGCTCTCCGACGGCGCGATCGCGCCCTGGGCAAAGTCCTCCTCGCCCTATTACAGGCAGACGCTGGAGGCGCTCGGCAGGCATTTCGGCTTCAAGATGACCGAGCGCTGGGACAAGCTGCCGAAGGCCGCGACGGACGCGATCCTGAACGGCACGGAGGAGAAGATCGAGTTCCACTATGCCGACGGCGCCCGCTCCTACAAGACGACGAAGACCTTCGAAGGCATCATGCCGAACCTCGAGCGGCGCTGGAAGGAAACGGATTCTGCCTGGGCGCGCGAGGAGATCGAACGCTACATGTCGGCGGCTCCCTGCCCGGCCTGCAACGGCTACCGGCTGAAGCCGGAGGCGCTTGCCGTCAAGATCGATGGCCGTCATATCGGCCATGTCAGCGAAATGTCGATCAAGGGCGCGCGCGACTGGTTCGACGGGTTGCCCGAGCGGTTTTCGCAAAAGCAGAACGATATCGCCGTGCGCATCCTGAAGGAAATCAACGAGCGGCTGCGTTTCCTCAATGATGTCGGGCTGGAATATCTGACCCTGTCGCGCAATTCCGGCACGCTTTCGGGCGGCGAGAGCCAGCGCATCCGTCTTGCCTCGCAGATCGGCTCGGGCCTCACCGGCGTGCTCTACGTGCTCGACGAGCCCTCCATCGGCCTGCATCAGCGCGACAACACGCGGCTTCTCGACACGCTCAAGCATCTGCGCGATATCGGCAATACGGTGATCGTTGTCGAGCATGACGAGGACGCGATCCTCGCCGCCGACTATGTGCTCGATATCGGTCCCGCCGCCGGCATTCACGGCGGCGAGGTGATTGCCGAGGGGACGCCCGCGGCGATCATGGCCAATCCGAAATCGCTGACCGGACAGTATCTGAGCGGCGTGCAGGCCGTCGCCGTGCCCGCCGAACGGCGCAAGCCGAAAAAGGGCAAGGCGTTGAAGGTCGTCGGCGCGCGCGGCAATAATCTGAAGAACATCACCGCCGAAATCCCGCTGGGCATGTTCACCGCCGTGACCGGCGTCTCCGGAGGCGGCAAGTCGACCTTCCTGATCGAAACGCTCTACAAGGCGGCGGCGCGCCGGATCATGGGCGCACGCGAAAACCCGGCGCCGCATGACCGCATCGAGGGGCTGGAATTCGTCGACAAGGTGATCGACATCGACCAGTCGCCCATCGGCCGCACGCCGCGCTCCAACCCGGCGACCTATATCGGCGCCTTCACCCCCATCCGCGAATGGTTCGCCGGCCTGCCGGAGGCGAAGGCCCGCGGCTATCAGCCCGGCCGTTTCTCCTTCAACGTCAAGGGCGGGCGCTGCGAGGCCTGCCAGGGCGACGGCCTGATCAAGATCGAGATGCACTTCCTGCCGGATGTCTACGTCACCTGCGACGTCTGCCACGGCCAGCGCTACAATCGCGAGACGCTGGAGGTGCATTTCAAGGGCAAGTCGATCGCCGACATTCTGGAGCTGACGGTCGAGGAAGGCGTCGAGTTCTTCTCAGCCGTCCCCTCGGTGCGCGACAAGCTGCAGACGCTGCAGGATGTCGGGCTTGGCTATATCAAGGTCGGCCAGCAGGCAAACACGCTGTCGGGCGGCGAGGCCCAGCGCGTCAAGCTTGCCAAGGAGCTGTCGCGCCGCTCCACCGGCAAGACGCTCTATATTCTCGACGAGCCGACCACTGGCCTGCATTTCCACGATGTCGCCAAGCTGCTCGATGTGCTCCACAAACTGGTCGAACAGGGCAATTCCGTAGTGGTGATCGAGCACAACCTGGAAGTAATCAAGACCGCCGACTGGGTGATCGACATCGGTCCCGAGGGCGGCGACGGCGGCGGCGAGATCGTCGCAACCGGCACGCCGGAGGACATCGTCAGGGAGAAGCGCTCCTATACCGGCGTCTACATGCAGGAGCTGCTGGAGCGGCGTCCACAGAAGAAAACGGAAGCGGCGGAATAGAAGGGGAGCTGAAGCGATGACATCCGAGGCAGGTGAAATCCGCGCCGGGATCGGCGGCTGGACCTTCGATCCGTGGAACGAGAGTTTCTATCCGGACAAGCTGCCGAAAACCCGGCAGCTGGAATATGCTTCGGAGAAGTTGCGGATCATCGAGGTCAACGGCACCTATTATTCGTCGCAAAAGCCCGCCACCTTCGCCAAATGGGCGGCGAGCGTGCCGGATGGTTTCGTGTTTTCGCTGAAGGCGAGCCGCTATTGCACCAACCGCAAGAAGCTGGCCGAAGCGGAAGGCTCGATCGAAAAATTCCTCAATCAGGGGATCACCGAGCTGGGTGACAGGCTCGGACCGATCCTCTGGCAGTTCATGCCGACAAAGAAATTCGAGGCGGACGACTTTGAGGATTTTCTGAAACTTCTGCCGCAAAGAATTGACGGAATTGAGCTTTCCCACGCGATCGAAGTCCGGCATCCGTCGTTTGTCACGCCGGAGTTCGTCGGGCTGGTGCGCCGCTATGGCGCGACGGTGGTCTGTGCGGATCATCCCGAATATCCGATGATCGCCGATGTCACCGGCGACTTCGTCTATTGCCGGCTGCAGAAGGGCGCGGATGACAATCCGCATTGCTATTCGGATGACGAGATGGACCGCTGGGCCGGACGGCTGAAGACATGGGCCGAGGGCGGCGCGCCGGATGACCTGCCGCTGCTTGACGAGACGAGCCCGAAGAAAACGCCGCGCAACGCCTACGCATTCTTCATCACCAATGGCAAGGTCCGCGCGCCCGCCGGCGCGATGGCGCTGCAGCAGAAGGTCAGCTGATTGCGCTCAAGGGCGGCAGGTGGTTCGGCAAATCCTCCGCCGTCAGCCCCTCGCCGGCGCGGCTTGCCGCTTGCCCGTGAAGCCAGGCGCCTGCACAGGCCGCCTCGAAGGTCGGCATCCCCTGCGCCAGAAGGCCGCCGATGATCCCTGCCAGAACGTCGCCGGAACCCGCCGTTGCCAGCCAGGGCGGGGCGTCCGCGTTGATGGCGATACGGCCGTCCGGGGCCGCGATCACGGTATCCGCGCCCTTGTAAAGCACGATCGCATTGGCGCGTTCGGCCGCACGGCGGGCTTTTTCCGGTTTGCCGCTATCTTCGTCGGCGGCGATATCGGGAAAGAGCCGCGCGAACTCGCCCTCATGCGGCGTCAGCACGCAATGCGGATCGGCGCCCGATAACAGCGCGAACAAGGCATCGGGCTCTTCGGCAAAGGATGATATCCCGTCGGCGTCCAGCACCAGCGGCCGGGAAGCCAAGGCCGAGACGAAAGCCCGCGCCTTTTCTCCAATGCCGAAACCCGGTCCGAGCACGAAGGCGGAAAGGCGGCTGTCTTCAAGCCATTGCGCAAGCTCCGCGGCATCGCCGATTGTCTTCACCATCACCGCGGTCACCTGGGTCGCAACCACCATCGCCGCATTCGCCGGCACGGCGAGCGTCACCAGCCCTGCCCCGATCCTGAGCCCCGCCGTCGCGGAAAGCCGCGCCGCGCCCGTGGCCGACGGCCCGCCGCTGAAGACGCCGAGATGGCCGCGTTTGAACTTGTGCGAGAAAGCCGCGGGCGCGGGCAGCGAGCCTGCGAACAGATCCGGCCCGTTGAGATGATGGGCCCCGCCCGCCTCTTCAAGAATGCGCTGCGGTATGCCGATGTCGAAAACCTCCAGTCTGCCGCAATGCTCCCGCCCCGGCAGCAGGTAGTGACCCGGCTTCGCCCGCATGAAGGTGACCGTGTGGTCAGCCCTGAAGGCGGCGCCCATAACCTTGCCGGTCAGTCCGCTGATGCCGGACGGCAGGTCGACGGCGATCACGGGTACCGCGGCTTCGCTCACCTGACGGGTCATTGTGCAGAGCGCACCGGAAAGCGGGCGCTGCAGCCCGGCTCCGAACAGGGCATCGATGATCACCGCGCCGGCGGTTGGCCGGTACTGCTCCAGCGGCCTGCCGTCCACGCTGCAGGCCTGAAAGGCGCGTCGGGCGTCGCCCTTCAGATTTTCCGGATCGCCCAAATGAAAAAGCGCAACCGCGACGCCCGCCTGTTTCAGCGCCTCTGCCGCGACATAGCCGTCTCCGCCGTTATTGCCCGGGCCGCAAAGGACATCTGCTCTCAGGGCCTCGGGATAAAGCCGCAGAAAGGCGGCGGCGACCGCGCGGCCGGCCTTGACCATCAGCCCGTAGCTGTCGATGCCGCTATCGGCCGCAAGCCGATCGGCGCGCCCCATCTCTGCCGGTGTCAGAAGAAGCATGTCGGAGACCTCCGTGATGTGCCGACGAGTAGAACGGCAAATGCGTCTGGAGCGCAAGCGCCGCTTCGATATTGTTCATACAATAATCAATTGCCTATTATTTAAACACGAATGTCTGCCAAATCGTCAGGCAACAGCCATATTTCCCGGTGAAAAAGTCCTGCCCTTGACGCAGCTCCGCCTTTTGACGAGCCTTATTTCGGTGGCACATCAGCAAAGCTGCGGCTTCTGTAAAAACACCCTTCCCTTTTGGTGTGATTGCGGGACAATATGATCAAACTGGCATGCAATGTGCATATGAAGTTCCGAGCGGGCCTGTGCCTGCTTCAACGGGAGAAGCGGAGAGCAATTTTCTCATGAAAAAGATCGAAGCGATCATCAAGCCTTTCAAGCTCGACGAAGTGAAGGAAGCCCTTCAGGAAGTCGGCCTGCAGGGCATCACTGTCACGGAAGCGAAAGGCTTCGGGCGCCAGAAGGGTCACACGGAACTTTACCGTGGCGCCGAGTACGTCGTCGACTTTCTTCCCAAGGTCAAGGTCGAGGTTGTGCTGGCAGACGACAATGTGGATGCCGTCATCGATGCCATCCGCAATGCCGCGCAGACCGGCCGCATCGGCGATGGAAAAATCTTCGTTTCCAATGTCGAGGGCGTCGTGCGCATCCGCACCGGCGAAACCGGCGTTGACGCCATCTGATCCATCCCTCCGCTTTCCATCCGGAAAGACGGGGAATCCCTATCGTCATCTTCTTATGCAAGGAAAACGTTAAATGACGACAGCTGCTGAAATTATGAAACAAATCAAAGACAACGACGTCAAATTCGTCGATCTGCGCTTTACCGATCCCAAGGGCAAGCTGCAGCACGTGACGATGGACGTTTCGGCTGTCGATGAAGACATGTTCGCCGACGGCATCATGTTCGACGGTTCGTCGATCGCCGGCTGGAAGGCCATCAACGAGTCGGACATGGTCCTCATGCCCGATACCGAGACGGCCCATATGGACCCCTTCTTCGCACAGTCCACCATGGCTGTTTTCTGCGACGTTCTCGAGCCGCTTTCCGGCGAAGCCTATAACCGCGACCCGCGCGGCACGGCCAAGAAGGCTGAAGCCTATCTGAAGTCGACCGGCATCGGCGACACCACCTTCTTCGGCCCCGAGCCCGAATTCTTCGTCTTCGACGACGTCCGCTTCTCCGCCGAACCCTACAACACCGGCTTCCAGCTCGACAGCACCGAACTGCCGTCGAACGCCTATACCGAATACGAAACCGGCAATATGGGCCACCGTCCGCGCACCAAGGGCGGCTACTTTCCGGTTCCGCCGGTCGACAGCGTCCAGGACATGCGTTCGGAAATGCTGACGGTTCTCGCCGAAATGGGCATCACCGTCGAGAAGCATCACCACGAAGTGGCTTCCGCCCAGCACGAACTCTGCATGGTCTTCGACACGCTGACCCGCATGGCCGACAAGACCCAGATCTACAAGTACGGCGTCCACCAGGTTGCCCATGCCTATGGCAAGACCGCGACCTTCATGCCGAAGCCGGTCTATGGCGACAACGGCTCGGGCATGCACGTGCACCAGTCGATCTGGAAGGACGGCAAGCCGACCTTCGCCGGCGACGAATATGCCGGCCTGTCGGAAACCTGCCTCTATTACATCGGCGGCATCATCAAGCATGCCAAGGCCATCAACGCCTTCACCAACCCGCTGACCAACTCCTACAAGCGTCTGGTCCCGGGCTTCGAGGCGCCGGTTCTGCTTGCCTATTCGGCCCGCAACCGTTCGGCCTCCTGCCGCATTCCGTTCGGCTCCTCGCCGAAGGCCAAGCGCGTTGAGGTTCGCTTCCCCGATCCGGGTGCCAACCCCTACCTCGCCTTCGCGGCCCTGATGATGGCTGGCCTCGACGGCATCAAGAACAAGCTCCACCCCGGCGACGCCATGGACAAGGATCTCTACGACCTGCCCAAGGAAGAACTGAAGGAAATCCCGACGGTTGCCGGTTCGCTGCGCGAAGCGCTCGAGAGCCTGGATGCCGACCGCGCCTTCCTGACGGCCGGCGGCGTGTTCGACGACGACCAGATCGACGCCTATATCGACCTGAAGATGGAAGAAGTGCTGCGTTTCGAAATGTCGCCGCACCCGGTCGAATTCGACATGTACTACTCGGTCTGATTGCAGCCCGGGCAGTCTTTCGGACAGCTCAGGACCGGTCGCCCTCGGGCGGCCGGTTTTCTTTTTACTTTCAAGAGCTTTTGCGGCAAATCCGATGCGCCTCTTGCAGTCTCCGTGGTGCGTTTCCATATAGTATCCGAAAGGAAATGCTCATGAAGATACGCGAAGCGAAATACAATATCGGCGACATCGTCCGTCATCGTACGCTTCCCTTTCGGGGCGTCATATTCGATGTGGACGCGGAATTCTCCCGCACCGATGAATGGTATAATTCCATTCCGCCGGAAATCCGGCCTGACAAGGATCAGCCTTTCTATCATCTCGTCGCCGAAAACGACGAGAAGGGATATGTGGCCTATGTCTCCGAAGGCAATCTCGAACATGATCTGAGCGGCGAACCGCTGCGCAACCCGCAGATCGGCGAGATTTTCACCGTGACGGACAACGGACAGCTTGCCCCGCGTTACGCAGTCTCCCACTGATGCGACGCGGGCGCTGACCCCGACATGAAAAGGCCCGGCCGCCATGAGGCGACCGGGCCTTTCTTTTTGTACGGATGTGCCGGATCAGTTGCCGCCGGTGGCGCTCTGCTGGGCTTCCTCGATCTTCTTGCGGCGATCGACGGCCATCTTCTTGATCGATTCATCAAGATTGCGCTGGCTCTCGACGAGGTCGGGCTGGCTGATCGGGTCGCCGTCATATGCGGCTGTGAAACCGGAGAGCGTGACGTCGACCGGGTTCGGCTGCTGACGAACGTTGACCGAGGTGAAGGTCACCTTGCCGCCGCGCTTCATGGCGTTGACCAGCGTATCCGTCAGCGGCGCCTGGGCGATGCACTGCTCGTTGGTGCACAGCGCATAGTCGACCCGCTGCGGGTTGGCATTGTCAATCTGCATGGTCACGCCGGCCGGGATCACGCGGAAGGTCGGCACGGTGATCTGCAGCATCGGCTGGCCGTTGCCGCCCTGGGGCGTGATCAGGCCGACGGCGGTCAGGACCTGGCCGTTTTCGGCGCGGGCATAGTTCTGGACGATGCAGACATTGGCCTGACCATTGTCGTTACAGGTCTTGAACCAGCCCTGCGTGGGCAATCCGTTGCCCTGCTGGGCCGCCTGCTGGGCTGGCTGCTGGTCCTGGGCCGAAGCGCCGCCGGCGGAGATGCCGGCAATCGTGAAAGCGCAAACCGCGACATGCTTCAAAAATCTGGCGCGTGAAAGCATGAAATTTCTCTCCTGGTTCGTCTGCATGAGGTCAATGGTGCTGGAACCTGCATGCCTAATGTTACCGAAATGCGGCAGACCATCCCTCATTCGGGCCTCAACCGCCAGTGTTTCCCCTGATATCGTCACATTGGTTCGTGTTCCACCCCCGAAAACGTCTAAATTGCCGCGAGACGGCAGAAACCCGCCCGTATTTCGCAAGGCGCGGCGCCCATGCTAGTCTCGGGCATCAAAGGATCAAGACAGGACGAATCGATGCGCATCATTGTTCCTCTCCTCTTTTCCGTGGCATGGGCGGGTGCGGCCGTCGCCGATCCGCTCCATGGCATCGCCATGCACGGCGACCCGGCGCTTTCGCCGGACTACGAGCATTTCAGCTACGTCAATCCCGATGTCAAGAAGGGCGGCGAGATCACCTACGGCGTGGTCGGCTCCTTCGATGCGCTCAACCCCTTCGTGCTGAAGGGCATGCGCTCGTCGGCCAGGGGGCTGTGGGACGAGGTGCTGGGCAATCTCGTTTTCGAGCCGCTGATGCAGCGCTCGCGCGACGAGCCGTTCACGCTCTACGGCCTGCTTGCCGAAAGCGTGGAATGGGACGATGACAGAAGCTATGTCCAGTTCAACATGAACCCCAACGCCAAATGGTCGGACGGCGAACCGGTGACCGCCGACGACGTGATCTTCACCTTCAACCTTTTGAAGGACAAGGGCCGCCCGCCCTATAACCGTCGGCTTGCGCTGGTCGAGTCGATGGAAAAGGTCGGCGACGACAGCGTGAAATTCACCTTCAACGCCGATGCCAACCGGGAAACGCCGCTGATCTTCGCGCTGATGCCGGTGCTGCCGGAACATGCGATTGATCCGGAAACCTTCGACACCGATACGATGACGACGCCGGTCGGCTCCGGGCCCTATTCCATCGCCAAAGTCGAGCCCGGCCAGCGCATCGTCTACGAGCGCCGCGACGATTACTGGGGCAAGGACGCGCCTTCGATGGTCGGCTTTGCCAATTACGACACGGTCACGATCGACTATTACCTTCAGGATTCGACCCTGTTCGAGGCCTTCAAGAAGGGCGCAGTCGATGTCTATCTCGACGATGACCCCAGCCATTGGGCGCGCGCCTATGATTTTCCCGCGGCCAGTGACGGCAAGGTGGTGAAGGATGTGTTCCACCCGAAGACGCCGACCGGCATGCAGGGTTTCGTGTTCAACACCCGCCGGCCGAAATTCGAGGATGCGCGGGTGCGCAAGGCGCTGTCGGATGTGTTCGATTTCGAATGGGTCAACAAAACCCTGTTCAACAATGCCTATCAGCGCACGCAAAGCTACTGGCAGAACTCGACGCTCGGCGCCTATGGCAATCCGGCGAGCGAAGCCGAACGCGAGCTGCTGGGCGATGCGATCGACGTGATCGATCCGGCGATCCTCTCCGGCGACTACGCCATGCCGGTCACCGACGGTTCCGGTTCCGACCGCAAGGTTCTGGGCGCTGCCGTGCGTCTTCTGGCCGAAGCCGGCTACAAGATCGATGGCGGCAAGATGATCGGGCCGGACGGCAACCAGCTTTCCTTCGAGGTGATGACCACCAATTCGGCCCAGGAGAAACTGGCGCTCGCCTACCAGCATTCGCTGAACCTGATCGGCGTTGCGATGACGATCCGCACCGTCGATGACGCTCAGTACCAGAAGCGGCTCAACACCTTCGATTATGACATGATCGTGCTGGTGGCGCCGGGCTTCTATTTCACCTCGTCGCTCTCTCCGGGCGCCGAGCAGGTCTGGCGCTGGGAATCGCGCTCGCGCGACATCGAAGGCACGTTCAACTTCGCCGGCGTCGCCAGCGCCGATGTCGACCGGATGATCAACGACATGCTGGAAGCCCGCTCGACCGAGCATTTCACCGATTCGGTGCGCGCCTTCGACCGGCTTTTAGTCAACGGCCATTACATGCTGCCGCTCTATCACCGCGAAGGCCAGTGGGTGGCGCGCTGGGCGACGATTGAACATCCGGCCGAAACACCGATCTACGGCTATCAGCTGCCCACCTGGTGGGATGCGTCCGCGCAGTGAGGTTTCGGTTGCCTGATAACTGCCTCCGGACCAAGTCCGAGCATGACTCCAGAATGTAAGGCTGCGGTCTCCGAGCGCGGCAATTCTTCGTATTCAAGGAAAGGAACGGCATGAACACCGTAACAGTCGACGCCGTCATCGATGTTGTCTGCCCGTGGTGCTATCTCGGCAAGGCCCGTCTCGACCGCGCCATCTCCGCGCTCGAGGGGGATGTCGACGTGATCGTGCAGTGGCGTCCCTTCGAGCTCGATTCGACCATTCCGCCGGAAGGCGTCGACAACCAGGCGATGCTCGCCGAAAAGCTCGGCAGCCCGATCCGCCGCGACGAGATGCATGAACAACTCACAAATCTTGGCCGCGAGGAAGGCATCACCTTCAATTTCGACCGTATCCTGATCCGGCCGAACACGCTCGATGCCCACCGCCTGCTGCTCTGGGCCCACACCGAAAGCATCGCCATGCAGAATGTGGTGGTCGATCGGCTCTACAAGGCCAATTTCGAGGAGGGGCGCAATCTCGGCGACCACGCGGTTCTTGCCGATATCGCCGCGGAAAGCGGCATGGACCGCGAGATGGTCGCGCGGCTTCTTGCCAGCGACGCCGACATCGAAGTGGTGCGCAACGAGATCGCCAATGCCGAGAAGATGGGCGTCACCGGCGTGCCCTTCTTCATCCTGAACCAGAAATACGCGCTGAGCGGCGCCCAGCCGGCCGAAGTGCTGCAGAACGCGCTGCAGCAGCTGGTGTCGGGCGACATCGGCAATGGAGACGGAGCCGCCTAGGCTGCTGACAAACCAATAAGGCGCGAGCTCCTACCGCCCGCAGGCTTACCTACGGGAGTCATGCTCGGACTTGATCCGAGCATGCAGGCGACTCCAGTTATTTAATTTAGAAAAACTTATTGTGATCTCTTGTCGTGCTGCCTGGATCCTCGGATCAAGTCCGAGGAAGACGCCGAGTGTGAGGATAGGTTTGTCAGCAAGCCGGGGCCGCCTAACCGGCTTCGGCAATCTTCGATAGCTTGTTCATGATGATCGCGGCCTGGCCGAGGCGCTTGTCCGGCGTCGGCAGGTCGCGGTTGAAGAACACGCTCTGGTCCGGCCTGATCTTCGCCGAGACGCTCTGCTCGGCGATGAACTGCACCAGTCCCGCCGGGTTCGGAAATTCCTTGTTGCGGAAAGTCACGACGATGCCCTTCGGTCCGGCATCGAGCTTCTCGACATTGGCCGTGCGGCAGAGCGATTTGATGAACACCACCTTCAGAAGCGACTGCACAGCCTCCGGCATCGGCCCGAAGCGGTCGATCAGTTCCGCGCCGAAAGCGTCGATATCGCCGGCATCGGTCAGTTCGCCAAGGCGGCGATAGAGCGCCATTCGAAGGTTCAGGTCCGGCACATAGCTCTCCGGGATCATCACCGACGTTCCGAGCCCGATCTGCGGCGACCAGTCGCTGCCGCCCGCGTCCTCGTCGCCCTTGGCCTCGGCGACCGCTTCTTCCAGCATCTGCTGGTAAAGCTCGAAGCCGACCTCCTTGATGTGGCCGGACTGTTCCTCGCCCAGAAGATTGCCGGCGCCGCGAATATCGAGATCGTGGCTTGCAAGCTGGAAGCCGGCGCCGAGCGTGTCGAGCGACTGCAGCACTTTCAGCCGCCGCTCGGCGGTATCGGTCAGCCGCTTGTTGGCCGGCAGCGTGAACAGCGCGAAGGCGCGAATCTTCGAACGGCCGACGCGGCCGCGCAACTGGTAGAGCTGGGCCAGACCGAACATGTCGGCGCGGTGGACGATCAGCGTGTTGGCCGTCGGTACGTCGAGGCCGGATTCCACGATCGTCGTTGACAGCAGAACATCATAGCTGCCGTCGTAGAAGGCGTTCATGATGTCCTCGAGCTGGCCCGCCGCCATCTGCCCGTGGGCAACGGCAACCTTCAGCTCCGGCACTTCCGCCTGCAGGAAGGCCTGCACCTCTTCCAGATCGGAAAGCCGCGGGCAGACGTAAAAACTCTGGCCGCCGCGATAGTGCTCGCGCATCAGGTTCTCGCGGATCACCAGTGGATCGAAGGGCGAGATGAAGGTCCTGACCGCCATGCGGTCGACGGGCGGCGTGGTGATCAGCGAGAGTTCGCGCACGCCGGTCATGGCAAGCTGAAGCGTGCGCGGAATGGGCGTCGCCGAAAGCGTCAGCACATGCACGTCGCTCTTCAGCTCCTTCAGCCGCTCCTTGTGGCGCACGCCGAAATGCTGCTCCTCGTCAATGATCAGGAGGCCGAGATTGGCGAACTTGATCGAGGTGCCGAGGAGCGCATGGGTGCCGACCACGACATCGACCTTGCCCTCGGAAAGATCCTTCTTGGTCTGGGCCAGTTCCTTGGCGCTGACGAGGCGCGAAGCCTGAGCGACCTTGATCGGCAGTCCGCGAAAACGTTCGATAAAGGTCTTGTAGTGCTGGCGCGCGAGAAGCGTCGTCGGCACCACCACGGCCACCTGGACGCCGTTCATGGCGGCCAGGAAGGCCGCACGCAGGGCCACTTCGGTCTTGCCGAAGCCGACATCGCCGCAGATCAGGCGGTCCATCGGCCGTCCGAGGCCGAGATCGCCGCGCACCGCCTCGATGGCGTTATACTGGTCCTCCGTCTCCTCATAGGGAAAGCGGGCGGCGAATTCGTCATAAAGCCCCTCGGCCGCCACCAGAGGCGGCGCCGTGCGCGTTGCCCGTTTGGCGGCGATCGCGATCAGTTCGTCGGCCATGTCGAGAAGCCGCTTCTTCAGCCGCGCCTTCTTCGCCTGCCATGCGCCGCCGCCAAGCCGGTCGAGCGGCACGTCGGCGGCATCGGAGCCGTAGCGCGACAGAAGCTCGATGTTCTCCACCGGCAGGAACAGCTTGGCATCGTCTGCATAATGCAGTTCCAGGCAATCACGCGGCGCGCCCGCCGCCTCGATCGTTCTCAGTCCCGTAAACCGCCCGATGCCGTGTTCGGCGTGAACGACCAGCGATCCTTCATCCAGTCCGGAAACCTCGGTGATGAAGTCACTGGCTTTCCTGTTCTTTCTGGTCTTGCGTATCAGCCGGTCGCCGAGAATATCCTGCTCGCCGATCACATGCAGGTCGCCGGTCTCGAAACCGCCCTCAAGACTGAGGACCGCGCTCGCCGCCTCGCCCTTGGCAAGGCTCTGAAGGTCCGCAAGCGCCTTGACCGGCTTGATCTTCGAAAGCCCGTGTTCCTTCAGGACCTGCAGCAGACGATCGAGCGAGCCCTCCGACCAGCCGGTGATCAGCACCTTGCCGCCCTTCGAGCGCGTGTCGGCAATATGCCGGACGGCCTCCTCGAACACATTCGCCCGCTCGCCGTCTTCTTGCCTGCGCGCCTGCGCGGCAACGGCCCAGCGCGGGCCGGCATGGGCCTCAAGCGCGATCACCGGCTTGCCGAGCGAGGATGCCTCGTTGAAGGGCGAAAGCCGCACGGCCTCGCTTGCTTCGAGACCGGCGACAAATGCCGTCTCGTCGAGATAGAGCATGTCCGGCGGCACGGGCTTGTAGGGCGCGCCCTGCCCGGCATGGGCGGCGCCCAGATTGGTGCGCCGGGCCTCGTAATAGTCCTCGATCAGGTCAGCACGCTCGCTCGCGGCCTCGCGCGCCGTATGGTCGAACACGATCCGGAAGCCGGAAAGATAGTCGAACATGGTCTCCAGCCGCTCGTAAAACAGCGGCAGCCAGTGTTCCATGCCGGCATAGCGACGGCCTTCCGAGACGGCCTGGTAGAGCGCATCGTCGCGCGTCGAGGCGCCGAAGAGCGACAGGTAGTTCTTGCGGAAGCGGGCGATGTTCTCGTCGTTCAGCGTCACCTCGCTCATGGCGTTGAGCGTGAAGGCCTTGACCGAGCCGATGGTGCGCTGGGTCGCGGCATCGAAGGCGCGGATTGATTCCAGCGTGTCGCCGAAGAAATCGAGCCTCAGGCCGTTCTCTTCTCCCGGTACGAAGACGTCGAGAATGCCGCCGCGCACCGCATATTCGCCGACGGCGCGCACGGTCGGCACGCGCTCGAACCCCGCATCGGTCAGCCGACGGACGATGACGTCCATATCGATCACCTGCCCGGCGCGGGCGGAAAAACCGAGCGTCGCGACGATCTCGCGCGGCGGCAGTTTCTGCAGCATGGCATTGACGGTGACGAGGATGATCGCCGGATGCGGCTTTTCGGCATGGGCGATGAGGCCGGAGAGCGCCGAAAGCCGCCGTGCGGAGGTATCCGCCCCCGGCGAAACGCGGTCATAGGGCAGGCAGTCCCAGGCGGGCAGCGTCAGCACCGGAATGTCGGGCGCGGCAAAACCGAGCATCTGTTCGAAATCGCCAATCCGCTGGCCGTCGGAGAGCACATAGGCAACCGACTGGCCGGCGCGCGCCATCTCCGCCAGCACCAGCGGTTCGGTGCCCGGCACGGCATTGGCGATGGTGACGGCGCCGCTGAGGCCATCCAGCTTTTTCGGGTTAAATCCGGCTATCATGTTGTCGCAAAAATCTTCAGATATCTTTTTCAACCGGATCGAAATCCGGCCTGTATGCGCAAATGCGTTCGAAGAGCGGAATACGCAAGTGGTCTGGCACCGGTTCGGCGCCGTTGATCCATCTGATCAGGTCATTGTCTTCCTCGGCCATGATCGTTTCGAGCGCAGTGAGCGTCTCGTCATCCATGTCGGCAAGATTTTCCTCGGCGAACTGGCCGAGAACCAGATCCATCTCGCGGATGCCGCGGTGCCAGCAGCGAAACAGGATCCGCCTGCGACGGGGATCGAGGTCGGCGCTCGAACGTTTCAGACCGGTCATTTCAAAAACCTTCTTTGTTGATTGGTCTCTATAACCGCTCGTTTCGCGCTTGTCAGCCTTGCCAAAGCGCTTCCTTCGGTCCAATTGGGAATAATGCGCCCGGCTCTGCTCGACCCCCTGTTCGCGCCCGTCACCTCGCTTGCGGGGATCGGGCCGAAACTTGAGAAACTGCTCGCGCGCCTCACAGGGCGCGAAGACGAGGCGCGCGTCATTGATCTGGTGTTCCACGCGCCGACGTCGCTGATCGACCGACGGCTGAGACCCGGCATCGCGCACCTGCCCGAAGGCGCGATCGTGACGGTGGAAGGCCGCGTCGACCGGCACCAGCCGGCCCCGGCGCGCTCCAGCGCGCCTTACAGGGTGTTCATCCATGACGATACGGGCGAACTGACGCTGACCTTCTTCCGCGCCAAGGCCGACTGGCTGGAAAAGGCGCTTCCCGTCGGCGAGACGGTGCTGGTCAGCGGCCGGGCCGAATGGTTCAACGGCCGGCCGTCGATGGTGCATCCCGACTACATGGTGAGCGCCGACAAGGCCGACACGCTGCCGGACTGCGAGCCGGTCTACCCGATGACGGCCGGACTTTCGGCCAAGGTTCTGCGGCGGGCAATCGAGAATGCCAATGAGCGGGTCCCCGATTTTCCCGAATGGATCGATGGCGAGATCGTCAGGCGTCAGGGCTTTCCGGCGCTGAAGGAGGCGCTTCTTTCGCTTCACAACCCGCGCGACGCGACCGATCTTGACCCGCAGGCCCCGGCACGGCGCAGGCTTGCCTATGACGAACTTCTGGCCGGCCAGCTGTCGCTCGCCCTTGTGAGAAGCCGGATGCGGCGCGCCAGGGGAAGGCCGGTTAATCCCACAGACGCGCTTTCGGGCAAGGTTCGCGCCGCCCTGCCCTTCGCGCTGACATCCGGCCAGGAAGACGCCGTCTCTGCGATCCTGGCGGACATGGCCCAGGAAACGCGCATGCTGCGCATGCTCCAGGGCGATGTCGGCTCCGGCAAGACGGTCGTCGGGCTTCTGGCGATGCTGGCGGTGGTGGAGGATGGCGGCCAGGCCGTGCTGATGGCCCCGACCGAGATCCTCGCGCGCCAGCATTTTGAAGGCATCGCCGCGCTGGCGGAAAAGGCGGGCGTAACGGTCAAGCTTCTGACCGGCAAGACAAAGGCGGCCGAGCGACGCGTGATAGAGGCGGAGATCGCCGACGGCACGGCGCGGATCGTCATCGGCACCCACGCATTGTTTCAGGACAATGTCAGCTATCATGACCTCAGGCTGGCGATCGTCGACGAACAGCATCGCTTCGGCGTTCACCAGCGGCTGAAGCTCACCGCCAAGGGCATGGCGCCGCATCTTCTGGTGATGACGGCAACGCCGATCCCGCGCACGCTGGTGCTGGCGGCCTTCGGCGACATGGATGTCTCCAACCTGACGGAGAAACCCGCGGGACGAAAACCGATCCAGACGGTCACCATCCCGGCCGAGCGCATCGGCGACGTGGTCGGCCGGTTGCGGCAGGCGCTGAATGAAGGAAAAAAAGCCTACTGGATCTGCCCCCTGGTGGAGGAGTCGGAGGCCGTCGATCTGGTTTCGGCGGAAGAGCGGCGGGAAACCCTGGCAAAGGCGCTCGGGCCGGAGACTGTCGGGCTCGTGCATGGCCGCATGTCGTCCGCCGAAAAGGAAGCGGCGATGGAGGCGTTCAAGAGCGGCGAGACCCGGCTTCTGGTGGCGACGACGGTGGTGGAAGTCGGCGTTGATGTGCCGGACGCCACAATCATCGTCATCGAGCATGCCGAGCGCTTCGGCCTTGCCCAGTTGCACCAGTTGCGCGGCCGGGTCGGTCGCGGCGACGAGGCCTCGTCCTGCATTCTGCTTTACAAGGGGCCACTGTCGGAAACCGGCCGGGCGCGGCTCTCCGTCCTGCGCGAGAGCAATGACGGGTTCCGGATCGCCGAAGAGGACCTTAGGCTGCGTGGCGAGGGCGAGCTTCTCGGCACGCGCCAGTCCGGCATGCCCGGTTTCCGTTTCGCCCATCTGGAGGCCCACGGCGACATTCTGGCCCTTGCCCGCAAGGACGCCGCCTATGTGGTCAACAGGGATCCGGAGCTTCAGGGCGAACGCGGCAAGGCCCTGCGCATGCTACTCTATCTCTTCCGTCGCGACGAGGCGATTCGCTACCTGAATGCCGGATAGCCCGACGTCAGACCTCGCCGAAGAAGGCCCGGTGGAAAGCCACCTCGCCCTCCGGCATCTCGTCCTCAAACGGCAGAATGAGGAGATTTTCGGCGGGAACGCCCTTGTGCGAGATGCCGGGCTCCGCCCGGAAGCCGAAGCGATGGTAGAAGCCGGGATCCCCGACCAGAACCGCGCCGCGCGCGCCGTCATCCTTCAGGAGTTCCAACCCGCCGAGCATCAGCGCCGAGCCTATGCCCTTGTTCTGATGGTCCGGATCGACGGCAACGGGGCCAATGCCATACCAGTCCCTTGCACCGCCGGAAAAGCCGACCGGAGAAAAAGCGATGTGACCGACGATCCGATCGTCTTTCTCCGCCACCAGCGCAAGCGAGAGCGCGCCTGCTCCTCTCAGGCGGCGAATGATATCCGGCTCGCTGCCGTCGCTGTGGGGATGCCCATAAAAGGCCCGGCGCACAAGCGCATCCACGGCACGGACATCGCTGAATTGTTCACGGCGTATCTTCATCTTCGTGATCCTCCTCGTGGCGGAGATTATCACATTTGCTAGCCCGGTCGCTTGATCCGGCTCACTCCACCGTCACGGCCTTGGCGAGGTTGCGCGGCTGGTCGGCATCCGTGCCCATGAACACTGCGGTATGATAGGCGAGCAGCTGGATCGGCAGGGCGAACACCATGGGCGCGATGAATTCCGGCATGTCCGGCAGCACGATCGTTTCCATGGTCTTGAGGTCGGACGCCGCCGCGCCCGCCTCGTCGGTGATGAAGACGATGCGGCCGTCGCGGGCGGCGACCTCCTGCATGTTGGAGACCGTCTTTTCGAAGAAACGGTCATGCGGGGCGATGACGATGACCGGCATGTTCTCGTCGATCAGCGCGATCGGCCCGTGCTTCAGCTCGCCCGCGGCATAGCCCTCGGCATGAATATAGGTGATTTCCTTCAGTTTCAGCGCGCCTTCCAGCGCCAGCGGATAGCTGGTGCCGCGGCCGAGATAGAGCACGTGATGGAAGCGCGACAGTTCCCGCGCCAAGCGCTCGATCTGGGGCTGCACCGCATGCAGCACCCGGCTCATCAGGCGCGGCACTTCGGAAAGCTGGTGCACGAGGGTTTGCTCCTCCTCCGGCGACAAGGTTCCCCGTTCGTGCCCCGCCCTGAGCGCCAGCGATGCCATCAGCGCGAGCTGGCAGGTAAAGGCCTTGGTCGAGGCGACCGAGATCTCCGGGCCGGCGAGAATCGGAAAGACCGCATCGGCCTCGCGGGCAATCGTCGAACCGGTGACGTTGACAAGCGCGCCGGTCTTCACCCCGTTTGCCTTGCAGTAACGCAGCGATGCGAGCGTATCGGCGGTCTCGCCGGACTGGGAGATGAACAGCGCCAGTTGGTCTTGCGCCAACGGCATTTCGCGATAGCGGAATTCCGAGGCGACGTCGATCTCGACGGGAAGCCTGGCGAAGCGCTCGATCCAGTATTTGCCGATCAGGCCGGACAGATAGGCGGTGCCGCAGGCCGCGATCGCCAGCTTCGAGACATTCGAGAAATCGATCCCGTCGCCGCCCGTTTGCGCGCGCTGATTGGCAAAGTCGCAATAATGGCCGAGCGTGTGCGAGATCACCTCCGGCTGGTCGAAGATTTCCTTCTCCATGAAGTGGCGGTGATTGCCCTTGTCGATCAGCATCGAGGCGAGCTGCAGCGGCTGACGCTTGCGGGAAACGGGCGCACCGGAGAAATCGCAGAACTCGACGCCGTCACGATCGACGATCGCCATGTCGCCGTCCTCGAGATAGGAAATTCCCGCGGCAAAGGGCGCAAGCGCGATCGCGTCCGAACCGACATACATTTCCGAGGCGCCGTAGCCGACGGCAAGCGGCGGACCGTAGCGGGCAACATAGAGCGTTTCCGGCCGGTCCTGGAACAGGATCACCAGGGCGAAGGCGCCGGTGACCCTTTGCAGCATGGCGAGCACCGCGTCACGCGGCGCAAGGCCATCACGGCGGTGCTTGTCCAGCAGCCGAGCAACGACTTCCGTGTCGGTCTCCGTCTCGAAGACCACGCCGTCCGCCGCAAGCTCGGCCCGCAGTTCGGCGAAATTCTCGATGATGCCATTATGGACCACGGCGACATCGCCGGCGACGTGCGGGTGCGCATTGGTCTCGTTCGGTACGCCATGGGTCGCCCAACGGGTGTGGGCTATGCCGGTCACGCCGTCGACCGGATCTTGCGAAAGACGGGCGCGCAGATTTTCCAGCTTGCCTGGCGCGCGCCTTCGAGAGAGCGCTCCGTCAGCCTCGATGACGGCGATGCCGGCGGAATCATAGCCGCGATATTCAAGCCGTTTCAGAGCATCGACAAGCCGCTCGGCGACGGGCTCGCGGCCGACAATTCCGACAATTCCGCACATTCCGCTGTTCTCTCCGCTGAAATTCTAGGATTTTGATTGCTTCGCCGCCTTGATGGCGAGCGCGCGGGCGCGGATCAGTTCGGCCCGCCCTTCCCTGTTTTCCTGCCGACCCCGCGCGATCGCCAGCGCATTGTCCGGCACATCGGTGGTGATCACGCTGCCGGAACCGACATAAGCGCCGTTGCCGATCGCAACCGGCGCGACCAGCGCCGAGTTGGAGCCGATGAAGGCGTTGTCGCCGATCGTGGTCCGCGCCTTGTTGACGCCGTCATAATTGCAGGTGATCGTCCCCGCGCCGATATTGGCCTTCGCGCCTATGCTGGCGTCGCCGATATAGCTCAGATGGTTGACCTTGGCGCCGACGCCGATATCGCCGTTCTTCACTTCGCAGAAATTGCCGACCTTGGCATCGTCATGCAGTACCGCGCCGGGTCTGAGGCGCGCAAACGGCCCCACCTGGCTGCCGGAAGCGACCGAAGCGCCTTCGATATGGCTGAAGGCATGGATGGTGACGTTGGCGGCAATGCGCACGCCCGGTCCGAACCAGACATTGGGTTCGATCACCGTGTCGGGGCCGATCTCTGTATCATAGGACAGGAACACCGTCTCCGGCGCGATCATGGTGACGCCGGAGAGCATCAGTTCGCGGCGGCGGCGCGCCTGCCAGATGCGTTCCAGTTCCGCGAGCTCCGCGCGGTTGTTGCAGCCAAGCACCTCTTGCGGGTCGGCCATCACCACGCTCGCCCGGCCGCCCTTTGCAAGCGCCACTTCCACCACGTCGGTCAGGTAGTATTCGCCCTTGGCGTTGTCATTGCCGATGGCATCGAGGAATTCGAGCGCGCGCCGACCGTTGATTGCCATCAGGCCGCTGTTGCAGAGCGTTACCGCGCGCTCGTCGGCGCTCGCATCCTTTTCCTCGCGGATTGCCGTCAGCGCCCCGTCGCGCACCAGAAGTCGGCCATAGCCCGTCGGATCGGCGGCTTCGAAGCCGATGACCACCACGTCACTGCGTTCGGCCAGCGCCGTGCGGGCCCGGCCGAGCGTTTCGGCGGTGATCAAGGGCGTATCGCCATAGGTCACGATGAGGTCGTCAAAACCTGCTGCAATCGCCTCGCGCGCGGCGAGCACGGCATGGGCGGTACCGAGGCGTTCAGTCTGCTCGAAGGTCCTCAGGGTCTTGTCCGCGGAAGCGCAGGCGGCCGCCACCTTGTCGCCGTCGCGGCCGACGACGAGCACGGTCTCGTCCACGCCGGACCGTGCAACGGTGTCGACCACATGGGCCGCCATGGCGCGGCCGGCCACTTCATGCAGCATCTTGGTCTTGTCCGATTTCATCCTGGTGCCGTCGCCGGCGGCAAGAACAATGGCCAGAGCGCTGCGTGACATGAAACCTCCATCTGCGAACCGGTTACCGCTTGTAGCGGATTCGTGCCCGAGACCTATTCAAAAATTATGAATGAAGTTTATCCGTTTCGGGCATGAGGCGGGCTGCAACAAAAAAGGCGCCCTTTCGGACGCCTTTCCTGTATCAGTTGTGCCTGGATTACTCCGAACTCGGAATGGTGCCGTCCACACCTTCGACCAGAACATTCAGTCCGAGCAGCGTGCCGTCATCGGCGGTCTCGCCTTCGGCAAGCCACGGCGTGCCGTCCTGCAGCGTGACCGGGCCCGTAAACGGCTTCAGTTCGCCGGAAATGATCTTGGCTTCGGTCTCTTCGGCCAGAGCCTTCACGTCATCGGGCATGTTGGTATAGGGCGCCATGGACAGGATCCCGTCCTTCAGGCCGTCCCAGCTCTGCTCCGAGGTCCAGCTGCCGTCCTGAACCGCCTTGACGCGCTTGATATAGTAAGGCGCCCAGGTATCGAGGATCGCCGTCAGCTGGGTTTCCGGACCGGCCTCGATCATGTCGGAAGCCTGGCCGAAAGCCTTGATGCCGCGCTCGGCGGCGATCTGCATCGGCGCGGTCGTGTCGGTGTGCTGCGCCAGGACGTCGACGCCCTGGTCGATCAGCGCCTTGGCGGCGTCGGCCTCGCGGCCCGGGTCGAACCAGGTATTGGCCCAGACGACCTTGGTCGTGAAGTCGGGGTTGACCGACTGCGCGCCGAGCTGGAAGGCATCGATGCCCATGACGACTTCCGGGATCGGGAAGGAGCCGATATAGCCGCCGATGCCGCTCTCGGAGATCGAGCCGGCAATGACGCCGGAGATGTAGCGGCCTTCATAGAAACGCGAATTGTAGGTCGCGACATTGTCGGCGGTCTTGAAGCCGGTCGCGTGTTCGAATTTGACATCGGGATATTTGGCGGCGACCTTCAGGGTCGGCTCCATGAAGCCGAACGACGTGGTGAAGACGATGGTGCAGCCGGAGCGGGCCATGCGCTCGATCGCGCGCTCGGCGTCCGGGCCTTCCGGCACGTTCTCGATATAGGCGGTCTCGATGCCGAGCGTGTCTTCCAGCTCCTGGCGGGCAATGTCGTGAGCCTGGGTCCAGCCGCCGTCCGTCGCCGAGCCGACATAGACGAAGCAGGCTTTCACGTCTTCCTGGGCGCTCGCACCCGAGGCGGCGAAGCCGGCAATAGCAGCCGCGGATGCGGCGAGGGTCAGTTTCAGGGATTTCATCGTTCACCTCTTTCGGTTTGATCGAATATGACAAGTTTACCGTGCCTAGCGGTCCGGCACAAAGGGTTTGCCAAGCGCCGCCGGGGTATTGATCAGCGTCATCCTGCGGTTCTGCGAGATGATGACGAGGACGAGAATGGTCACGACATAGGGCAGCGCCGAGAGGAACTGCGAGGGAATGGCGATGCCGAAGGCCTGGGCGTGAAGCTGGCCGATGGTGACCGCGCCGAAGAGATAGCCGCCAAGCAGCACGCCCCAGGGCCGCCAGGAGGCAAAGACCACCAGCGCCAGCGCGATCCAGCCCCGGCCCGCCGCCATGTTCTCCGTCCATTGCGGCGTGTAGACCAGCGAGAGCTGCGCGCCGGCAAGGCCCGCGCAGGCGCCGCCGAACATGACGGCAAGATAGCGGATGCCGATGACGTTGATGCCCAGCGCGTGAGCCGAGGCGTGGCTGTCTCCGACGGCGCGCAGCACAAGCCCCTTGCGCGTCCTGAACAGGAACCAGGAGGTTCCGGCGACGATGGCGATCGACAGGTAAAAGAACAGGTCCTGATCGAAGAGAAGCGGCCCGATGAAGGGAATATCGGAAAGCAGCGGAATATCGAATGACGGCATTTTCACGCCCGCCCGGCCGACAAGGCTTTCGCCGATCATTGCCGAAAGCCCCTGGCCCAGGATGGTGAGCGCCAGGCCGGTCGCGACCTGGTTGGCGACCAGCGTCAGCGTCAGGAAGCCGAACAGCAGCGAGAAGATCGCGCCTGTGGCGAGACCCGCCAGCATGCCGAGATAGGGCGAGCCGGTGGCATGCGCGGCGGCAAAGGCGCCGACGGCGCCCATCACCATCATGCCTTCGACGCCGAGGTTCAGCACGCCGGCGCGTTCGCACACGAGTTCGCCGATCGCGGCCAGAACCAGCGGCGTCGACGCCGTAATGACGGTCAGGAGAATGGCTTCGACGATCATGACGCTTTCCCCTCAGACGACTTGCCCGCGAAAATGACCCGCACCTTGTAGAGGATCAGCGTGTCGCAGGAGAGAACGAAAAACAGCAACATGCCCTGGAACACGCGGGTGACCTTGTCGGAGACGCCGAGCGTGAACTGCACGCCCTCGCCGCCGATATAGGTCAGCGCTAGCACGAGGCCCGAAACGATCGCGCCGAGCGGATTGAGGCGGCCGAGAAAGGCGACGATGATGGCGGTGAAACCGTAGCCGGGCGAAATCTGCGGTTGGAGATAGCCGAGCGCGCCGGAAATCTCGCTGATGCCGGCAAGCCCTGCCAGTCCGCCCGAGAGCAGGAAACAGAACCAGACCATCTTTCGCGACGAAAAGCCGGCGAACCGCCCTGCCCGCTGAGACTGGCCGATGACGTTGACCTCGAAGCCCTTCAGCGTGAAGCGCATCATGAACCAGACGACGAAGGCGGCCAGGATGGCCAGAGCGAAGCCGTAATGGGCGCGTCCGGACGAGACCATTTCGGGCAGCATGGCGGCATCGACGAATTCGCGCGTCTGCGGAAAGTTGAAGCCCTGCGGATTGCGCCAGGCGCCGCGCACCAGCCAGTCGAGGAAAAGCTGGGCGACATAGACGAGCATCAGCGAGGTCAGGATCTCGTTGGTGTTGAAATAGTTCTTCAACAGCGCTGGAATGCCGGCATAGAGCGCGCCGCCGACGGCGCCCATCACCAGCATGATCGGCAGCAGCAGCGGCGACGACCATTCGTAGAAATAGACCGGCACGATGGAGCCGACGATGGCGCCGACGGTGAACTGGCCCTCCGCGCCGATGTTCCAGATGTTGGAGCGGTAGCAGACCGTGAGCCCGACCGCGATCATGATCAGCGGCGCAGCCTTGATCATCAGTTCATGCAGCGACCAGATGTCAAACAGCGGCTCGATGAAGAAGCTGTAGAGCGCCTCGATCGGGTCCTTGCCCAGAAGCGCGAACATGATCGCGCCGAAAAACACGGTCAGGCCGAAGGCGATCAGCGGCGAAAGCAGCGAAAACAGCGGCGAACTGTCGGCGCGCCGTTCAAGTTCAATGCGCATCGGCGGTCTCCACATCCTTGCCCGCATCCTCGCCATGGATGCCGCCCATCAACAACCCGATCCGCTCGCGCGTCATCGTCTCGGCCGGATGGCTGTCGGAAAGCCGCCCCTCGGAAATGACGGCGATCCTTGTCGCGATCTCGAAGATCTCGTCAAGGTCCTGCGAGATGACCAGCACGGCGGAGCCCGATTTCGCGAGATCGACGAGCGACTGGCGGATATGGGCCGCAGCGCCGGCATCCACGCCCCAGGTCGGCTGGTTGACGATGATGACCTTGGGCTTGCGGTCAAGCTCGCGCCCGACGATGAATTTCTGCAGATTGCCGCCGGAAAGCGAGCCCGCCGCCGGGTTCTCGCCGCTCTTGCGCACATCCATGAAGCCGGCGATTTCGCCGGTTCTTGCGCGTGCGACAGCGCGGCGGATGACCCTCAGCGGACCGCCGGCCAGAAAGGTCTCCGATTCGGCCTGATTGCGCGCAAGGATAAGGTTTTCCGAAAGCGTCATGCCGGTCACCGCGGCATGTCCGTGTCGCTCCTCGGGAACGAACCCCGCGCCGAGCTTTCGCCGGGCGTTGATGCCCTTGGCGCCGACAGGCTGGCCGTCGATCTGGATGGAAATGTTGTCGTCCACCGGATATTCGCCCGAAAGCGCGTCGAACAGTTCCGACTGGCCGTTGCCCGCCACCCCCGCGATCGCCAGGACCTCTCCGGCCTTGACCTCGAGATAGATGTTCTTCAACGCCGTTGAGAACGGGGTGCGCGCCGGCGCGGTCAGCCCCTTTGCCTCAAGCAGGACCCTGCCGGCCGTCATCGCTTCCGGCCGGGTGATCTCGGATACTTCGCCGCCGACCATCATGCGGGCCAGCGAGGACGCCGTCTCGTTGCGCGGATTGCAGTCGCCCGTCACCTTGCCGTGGCGCAGCACGGTCGCCTTGTCACAGATGCGCTGCACTTCCTCCAGCCGGTGGGAGATGTAGAGAACCGACCGTCCCTCCGCCTTCAGCTTGGCGAGCGTCTCGAACAGCCGGTCCGCCTCCTGCGGGGTCAGCACCGATGTCGGTTCGTCGAGGATGATCAGGCTCGGGTTCTGCAGCAGCGCGCGCACGATCTCGATTCGCTGGCGCTCGCCGACCGAGAGATCGGCCACATGGGCGCGCGGGTCGAGCGGCAGGCCGTACTCGACCGAGAGCCTGCGTGATTCTTCCGCGATCTTCGCAAGCGAAATGCCCGGATCGAGCGACAGCGCGATGTTTTCGGCGACCGTCAGCGCCTCGAACAGCGAAAAATGCTGGAACACCATGCCGATGCCGATCTTGCGCGCGGAAGCCGGCGCCTCGATGCGCTGCGGCTTGCCCTCCCACAGGATTTCGCCTTCGGAGGGCTCCAGCACCCCGAACAGCATCTTCACCAGTGTGGATTTGCCGGCGCCGTTTTCGCCGAGCAAAGCGTGAATTTCGCCCTTGTCGACGTTGAGATCGATGCCGTCGCAGGCAGCAAAGGTACCGAAATATTTCGTCAGACCCCGGACGGACAGGAGCGATCCGCCCGCCTGATTATTGTTTTGGTTCAAACTGCCCTCCGGTCTTCACCCGAAAACGCATACCGGGTCCTGCCGCACGCATCATGCCCCGGAAATTGACTAAAAAATAGAACTTCCCCCGTATTGCGTATAAATGAAGCACGAACCCTCATTGAAACGCAATGACTTTTGCCGGTTTCCCAAAGACTTTATTCAACTAAGCGGCGGCCCCGTCAAAACTCGGCCCGGGTCTCGGCCGCTCGTGAGCCGAGCTTCGGCAGAAACTGAAGCACCATTCCGATGAGATAAAGATACACGCCGCTTGCGACGAACAGAGCCTCGATGAAGACCGGCGCATCGAACCGGGCGAGAAGCGCGATGAAGCCGGTGACACACCAGACCGCGAAGACGCCGAGATTGAGCGGCCGCAGCCGTTTGACCCGGACCGGATGCAGGAAGTTGACCGGAGCGAAGGTGAGCGCCACCGAGACGAGAACGATGGCCATGGCCAGAAGCGAGGATGGCTGGATGACGAAGAAGGAGAAGACGACCATGTTCCAGACGACGGGAAAGCCGGAGAAGAAGTTCTCATCGGTCTTCATGCCGCTGTCGGCATAATAAATGGCACTGGAAACAACGATCAGCGCCGCTGCAACGAAGGACATCGGCTCGCCGATCATGTGCGACTGGTAGAGCGCGAAGGCCGGCAGCAGCACATAGGTGACATAGTCGATGATGTTGTCGAGCATGACGCCCGACCAGGTCGGCAGCACTTCGCTGACCTTGAGGCGGCGCGCAATCGGTCCATCAATGCCATCGACCAGAAGTGCGGCGGCAAGCCACCAGAACATCGCGACGAATCGCCCTTCCGCGGCGGCGACCACTCCGAGGAAAGCCAGAAACGAGCCCGATGCCGTCAGGATATGGACGGAAAACGCCCGGATCTCCGCGTAAGGTACTCTGCGCCGACTGAATAAACCCATTCGATTTCCGTCACGTTCCGGCCTGAAACGGCCCTGTGGCCTCGATACCCCCACAATGCACCAGAACCGGCCCGAGGTACAAAAAAAACATGTTTTTCCATAATTTTTCGCGGCAAAACCGGGAAAGCCGCATTATATCGGATGCTGACGGTTCCCGGTTGAGACGAGGTTTTTCAGATGTCGGATTATGAGATTGCCGTTGTCGGCGGCGGACCTGCCGGAATGATTTCCGCGCTGGCGCTTGCCCGCGCCGGACGAAAGGTCGCGCTTGTCGCGCCTGCGCCGAGGGTGAGCGACCACCGCACCACGGCGCTGATGGATCACTCGATCGCGCTTCTCGCCCGTCTCGGCCTCTGGCAGGCGATCAAGCCGGAGGCGGCGCCCCTGAAAACCATGCGCATCATCGACGGCACGGGCCGGCTTGTGCGGGCGCCAACGGTCGCCTTCCGATCCGCCGAGATCGATCTTGAGGCTTTCGGCTACAATATTCCCAACAGGGTTCTCGTCGCCAGACTTGCGGATGCGGTGCGGGGCGAACCCAACATTGCTCATCTCGAAAGCAGCGCCGAGACGGTCCTTGCAGGCAAGGACGCGGTTTCGCTGACGCTTGCCGACGGCGAAGCGATTTCGGCCGATCTCGCGGTCGGCGCAGACGGGCGGCGTTCGAAGGTGCGCGAAAGCGCCGGCATTTCCGTCAGGCAATGGACCTACAAGCAGTCCGCCGTTGTGCTCAATTTCGCTCATGCGCTCGCCCATGACGATATCTCGACGGAGTTTCACACCCGCGGCGGCCCCTTCACCCAGGTGCCGCTGCCGGACAGGCACCGCTCCAGCCTCGTCTGGGTGATGGACACGCCGGCCGCGGAAGCCATGGCCGCCCGCCCCGAGGAAGAGATTGCTCAAGCCATCGAAGAGCGCATGCAATCGCTGCTCGGTAGCGTTTCGGTCGAAGGGCCGGTGCAGAAATGGCCGCTCTCCTCCATGGTGGCGAACCGCTTCGGCAAGGGCCGGATGGTTCTCGTCGGCGAGGCCGCCCATGCGTTTCCGCCGATCGGCGCGCAGGGGCTCAATCTTTCGCTGCGCGACATCATGCGCCTCGCCCGTATGCTGGACGGCATCGACGGCTCTAAGATCTCTTCGCGGACCGGCGAGCGCTATGACTTCATGCGTCGCTCGGACGTCTGGAGCAGGACGGCGAGCGTCGATTTGCTGAACCGTTCGCTGCTCGCCGATTTCATTCCCGCCCAGCTTGCCCGTTCGGCCGGACTTTACATGCTGTCGGCCGTGCCGCCGCTGCGCCAGTTCGCCATGCGCGAAGGCGTGGAGCCGCTCAGAGGCGTCAAGGCGCTCTTTGCGGGCTAGAGCGCCTTGCGTCCTTTAGGACGCACAAAGGACGCTCTAACTTATTGAATCTGCGCATCGTTCTTTTCGAAAATCGATTCCGATTTTCGAGCCGATGCGCTAGAGCGGGATCACGCTCCCGTCGATCAGCGCCAGGAGCACGGCAAGCGTGGCGGCCGAGCAGACGGTGGTGATCAGGATCGTCGCCGAGGCGCGCTCGTACCAGATGCCGTATTGCTGGGCGATGACGAAGACATTGGTGGCCGTGGGCAGCGCCGCCAGCAGCACCGCCGCCTCGACCCAGACCGGATCGAAGCCGCCATGGATCATCATGAAGGCATAGACCAGAAGCGGGTGAAGGACGAGCTTGGCGGGCACGATATAGCCGATCTCAGCCGGCACGCGTTTCACCGGCCTGAGAGCAAGCGTCACGCCCATGGCGAAGAGCGCGCAGGGCGCGGCCGCCTGCGCCAGATAGTCGACCAGTCTGTCGAAGGCTTCCGGCACGGGGGCGCCTGTCGCCGCAACCGCAAAGCCGAGCGCGGTGGCAATGATGAAGGGATGCAGCAGCGCCTTTGCCAGCACCTGGCGGGCAAGCGCGCTCTTGCGCACGGTCCCGCCTTCAGCCACCGCCATCACCGTCGGCGCCACGATGAAATGCAGGGCGTTTTCGAAACAGACGATCAACGCCACCGGCACGGCCGCCGCCTCTCCCAAAGCCAGAAGAGCAAGCCCCGGCCCCATATAGCCGATATTACCGTAGGAACCGGCAAAGGCCTGGATCGTGCTTTCGCGCACGCCGTTGCGCTTCCAGAAATAGCCGGCGGCAAACAGGGCCAGAAAGACGCTGTAGGTCGCCATCAGGTCGACCGATATGAAATCAAGCCTTGTCAGTTGGTCGAAGGGCGTGTTCGAGACGAGCTTGAAGAACAGCGCCGGAAGGGCGGCATAGACGATGAAGATATTGAGCCAGACGAGCCCCTCCTCCTTCTGCCTGATGATCTTCGCGGCGATGAAGCCGACGGCGATCAGCCCGAAGAACGGAAAGAGAAGCTGGAAAATGCCTGACATTGCGCGAAACCCCGGGTTTCGCAGGCCCTAGCCGATTTGCGAGAGAACGGGGAAGGTCTGCTGGAACCAGATCGCCATATCCGCAATGAAGCCGAAAAGAAAGGCGAGCCCGGTGAGAATCAGCAGCGCGCCCATAGTTTTTTCCACCGCGCCCAGATGTCTTCGAAAGCGCGAGAGGAAGCGCATGAAGGCGCCCGAAAACAGCGCCGCGATCCAGAAGGGCACGGCAAGGCCGAGCGAATAGATCGCCAGCAGCACAGCGCCGTTGGCAACGGTCGCCTTGGTCGCCGCCACCGCGAGGATCGCCCCCAGAACCGGACCGATGCACGGCGTCCAGCCAAAGGCGAAGGCAAGCCCCATCACATAGGCGCCGGAAATGCTTGCCGGCTTTCCGCCGCCGTGAAACCGCGCCTCGCGCGACAGGAACGGGATTCTCAACACGCCGAGGAAATTCAGCCCCATGATGATGATGATCACGCCGCCGACCTTGGCGAGGATATCCATATATTGCCGCAGCAACTGGCCGATCGACGATGCCCCTGCGCCGAGCGCCACGAAAACCGTCGCGAAGCCGAGGGTGAAGAACAGCGCCGGCAGGAGAACGCTTGCCGGCCGGACCTTGGTGTCGCCCTTGAACTGGTCGATCGAGATCCCGGCCATGTAGCACAGATAAGGCGGCACCAGCGGCAACACGCAGGGAGACAGAAAGGACAGCGCGCCGGCAAATAGCGCGGTCCACAGCGAGATATCACCAATCGACACCAGGTATTCTCCCGTTTGCCAGCCAGGGAATTCTAACAAACAGATTCAGAAGAATCCCCTAAGGCCTTGTTTTATCTTATTGCCGTGTTCCCGCCTCACCACCGGTCCCTGACCTGCGCGGAAGCGGGCGCCGGCGCCGGCGCGCATCGTTCAACCAGCAACACATGCGACGCGGGACCCGCCGGCTTCATAAACCAGAGCGCCGATCAATTCCAATCACCTTTCGGCAAAGTTTCCGTGACGCCGAATTGTCGTTACAAGCCGAATTTCCGGGTTGACCTTCGCAAAGACCCTTTCTATGTTCCGCCCACTTTCCGCTGGCCCTTTGCACAGGCGCCGGACGAGGGAGCGCGTAGCTCAGCCGGTAGAGCAACTGACTTTTAATCAGTAGGTCCAGGGTTCGAACCCCTGCGCGCTCACCAACAAAATCAAGGCTTTAGGCCTACACATCCTCTCAGAAATAGCCTAAAATACCCGGACACACAGTGGACACAGTTTCGAGGGTGTCATGGGCTCGCATTACATACTGGGTGACAAGGTCAGAATTTACCGCCGCGAGAACAGTTCGGTCTGGCAGGCACAGGCCCGGCTGGAAGGCAAAAAGTGGCGCGTCAGCACCAAAACAGATAGCCTGGCGCAAGCCAAGGAGTTCGCTGAAGACTGGTATTTTGAGCTACGCGGCAAAAGCCGGGTCGGTCAATTGACCGCCGAGCGCACCTTTGCCGATGCCGCCAAACAGTTTCTACTGGAATACGAGGCGATCACCAACGGTGAACGTAATCCGCGCTATGTCAAGGATCACGCCGCCCGCCTCAGGAATCACCTGATCCCCTACTTTGGCGACAAGCCGCTGTCCCAGATCACCGCAGGCATGGTGCAGGATTACCGAATCATTCGCCTACAGCCGAACGCAGACACCGGCAAGGTGCCGACCCGCAGCACCCTCCACCATGAAACCGTCACACTGCGGCAAGTTATGAAAACCGCCCTGCGGCACGGCTGGCTAGCCCACCTGCCCGACTTCTCAGCCCCCTACCGGGCTTCAGGAAAAATCAGCCATCGGGCGTGGTTTTCGCGGGAAGAGTACAAGAAGCTCTACACCTACACACGTGAACGCGCCAAGTCAGCCGTGGGGCTGAACTGGCAGCACGCCGCCGAACAGCTGCATGACTATATTCTCTTCATGGCCAACACTGGCCTGCGGCCGGATGAGGCCAATAGTCTGGAGTACCGTGATGTGACGCTTGATGAAGGCGAAGAGGGTGACGACCCGATCTTGCTGATCGAAGTGCGCGGCAAACGGGGTGTCGGGTATTGCAAGAGTACGCACGGCGCGGTTCAGCCCTTCAAACGGCTGGTCGAGCGCAATCGTCCGCGACCAACTGATCTCGTGTTCCCGCAAGATCACAAGAAGCAGTTCAACCGGGCGCTCACCGACTGTGACCTCAAATTCGATCGCGAAGGCAATCGCCGGTCGGCTTACAGCCTGCGGCATACCTATATCTGCCTCCGCCTGCTGGAAGGTGCCGATATCTACCAGATCGCCAAGAACTGCCGCACCAGCGTCGAGATGATCGAAAAGCACTATGCCGTGCATCTCAAGAACACACTGGATGCCAGGGCCATCAACGTGCGACGAAAAGCATGATCGGTTGTCGAATCATCTTGTTGCAATCCAGGATTCATAACGGCAAAGTAACGTCAGTCGTTGCTACCGAAGGTTTCTGGTGTGGATCAGGTTATCCGGATAGAGCCGATACACTGCCGTGTGAAGAATGTTTCGCGCGGCAACGGGCCTGCCGATAATCCCCATTCTGTTGTCGCGGCGGCGGCCTACCTGTCCCGTACGCGGATCAAGGATGAGCGCACCGGGCGGATTCATCGCTATACCCGGCAGGATACCGATATTGTCCACGAAGCAATCCTGCACCCGTCCGACGCACCGGACTGGGCCAGTAACCGCACGGGCTTGTGGAATGCGGTGGAAGCTGCCGAGCGGCGCAAGGATGCCCGTCTTGCCAAAAGTCTGGAAGTGGCCATTCCGCGCGACCTTGATGCGCAGCATTGGCCCGCGCTGATGGAAACCTTCGCTGCGCGGTTTGTCGCCATGGGTCTGCCGGTCCACTACGCCATTCACAACAACGCCGATGGCACCAATCCGCACTGCCACCTGCTGTTGGCGACCCGTGTGCTGGAAAGCACCGGCTTTGCCAAAGCCAAGTTGGCCGCACTGAACAAAAAGTCCTTTGTCGATGACACGCGCGCCCTGTGGGCCGACACCTGCAATCTGTTTCTGGCCGCAGCCGGAGCGGGCGTGCGGTTTGACCATCGCAGCTACAAGGCACGCGGCATCGCCAAAGTGGCAGGCACTCACCGGGGACGTCGCCGTCCCGATCGCAGCTGGATGAGGGAGATATCCATGCGTCAACGCCCTACCCCTGAAGATATTGAACGTTACCCGCATCTGACCGCGCTCAGTGACTGGCCGCCGCGCACGAACGCGCCGGAATGGAGCTTCTCACGGGAAGAACGCGAGGAGCTGAAGCGCTACATCGCGGACCACCCCGAACCCAAGCGGGAGTTTCGGCACGACGATGGCCATTTTGAAGACTGGATCAAGCGTAAATGGCAGGAACAGGAAGAAGCGCGTCAGCCACGTGTTATAAGGCTTGAACCTGAACAGGAAGGGAGCGAGCCGACACCGGAAGAACGGCAGCGTCAGGAAGAAGAGCGCCAGCGCGATGAAGAAGGCATGCGGCGCGATGACGCTGCGCGCCTGCCCGTTACCCAGTCCGAGAGCGAGCGCCTGGCAGAAGCCCGCAAACATGGCGATGCCGAGGTTCAACGCGTTGAAAAGCAGATACTGGAAGAGCGCCTTGCCTATCTGGAGCGCAAAGACTGGGATGATTATGCAGCAGGCATGGAACGCCGGTACGAAGAAGAATATCTGAAATCGGATCACACGACTGAGATCCTGCGCGACACGCTGGGCAAGGCTGAAGCTGACCGTTTGCTGAAGTATGCCCACACGGACGAGCAGTTCCGCCGCATCTTCAAAGACCCGGAGCATGCCATCAAGCGCTTCAATCTGGCCTTGAAGGATATGGGAGAAAAGCGAGCGCTGGAAGTGTTGGTTCGTGAGCCTAACCGGATCAGCCCGACCAAGGATTCGTGGCGGGCAACCTTCCAGCATTCAACACTGGAGCGAGAGGAAGCCCGCGAGGCGCGGCGCAACGTCACTGAATCCTATCAAGTGACGAAGGAAGCCGTTGAGAAAGAACGCGACGCCCGGCGTGCGGCCGAACGGCACGAAGAAGAAAGGCAGTGGAAGCGCTAGCGGCGCGAGCGCTCCAGCTCCCGGCCAAGCTCTTCCATCATGAGAGCTTCACGACGGCCTTTAGGCTCGGCTGAACGGACATCATGCACCAGCAGCTGAAATTCCTTGTAGGTGCGCATGCACCACGGAATGTTCAGCCGCAGCACCCGAACCACGAACCATGCCAGCATGTATTCGAGGTTGAAACGGATCGACGGACTGAATTTCATGCTGCCTATGATAAAACAGCCTGAAACAAAGCGCGAACAAAAACCTGATTATTTATGTGGTAATTGCTTGATGTAGGTCTCGTTGCGGATAGCCTCGATGCGCTTGTCGAGCGGCGGATGGCTGTGTAGCAGGCCATTGAACATCAGGTTTTCATAGGCGGCCAGCGCGTGGCGTGGCTTGCCGTCATCGGCTTTGATTGCTTCCAGCGCTCCAATCATGGCTTGTGGACTGGTCAGGCTGGCTCCGATGGCATCCGCATAAAACTCCCGTTGACGGGAAAAGCGCATGATCTCCATTTCGGAGACGAAGGTGAACAGCTTCAGCGCCAGCATTTTGAGTTTGCGGAACACCAGAAAGAACGTCAGCGAGTCCCGCACGCCATAGGCATAGGTCATGCGCTGCATATCATTGCTGGCGATATGGCCGAGCTCGTGCGCCAAGATGGCTTCGAACTGGTCGCCGGTGGTCTTTTCGATGCAGCCGCGCGTGAAGGCAATCATGGCATTCTCGCGGGATTGGCCGCAGGCAAACGCGTTGATGCTGTGGTCCTCGAAATGGCCGACGTAGCGGACCGGTGGCAATCCCATCGACTGCGCCATGGCCTGCACCTTGTCGTAAATCGGATGCCCTTCCGGCAGGAACGTGATCTTGAGGTCTTTGGCGACTTTGCCGGACTGTCCGCCCACCCGGTTGGCAAAAAACTTGCCGCCCACATAGGTCCACACGGGCAAGCCGAGAAAGACCCAGAGCAACTGAACCGCCATGGTCGCCATGGCGAGCGGCAGCAGGGTCAGGAAGATCACCGCCAACGGGGTGGCACTCATGCCGAACAAGAGGCCAAGAAACTCCACCACAATACCGATGATGCCCCCGATGGCGGCACCCACCATCAGGAAAAGCACGGTTCGGGTCATCGGATTGGCAAGTCGGCTGGCGTCGATTGTCGGGGGCTGCGTTATTTCCTGTTCCATGTCAGTCCACACCTTTTGCTGGCGATCGGGTCGAGATGCCAGGGGATGAGGTCTGCTTTCACGCGCAGCCCTCCCCTGAAGAAATGCAAGGCGTTGCGCGGTTTGGCCGGGTTATGCGACGCCATGAACGTTTCGACTTCCTGCGGCGTCATCAGCTCGCGGCCGTGCAGTGACAGGGCTTCGTTGATGGAATACGACGCCGAGCCGCCGCCCAGCGATGTCCCGACCGACCCCGGCATCAGCAGGGCCTTGGTGTCCTTGCCCAGATGGTCGGAGATATACTGGCTGGTTTCGTGGTCATCCGTGCCGAAGAATGACTTGGCTTCGGCTTGCATGAAAGATTGCCAGTTGGTCGGGTATTTCTGCTTGAGCGTGGCCATATCCTGCAGGAAGAACCACAGCCGCACCCCTGCCCCGGCATGTGTCCTCAATGCGCTGACAAACCGGTCGGAGGCATCCAGCATCAGAAATTCATCCAGCAGGAACAGGACCGGGATATCCGGCTTGGTCTTGTTGCGCAGCATGGCGTCCAGAGCGTTGGCGAAGACCATCTGCACAAATGTGGAGTACGGGCCAATCGCATCGAACGGCAGCACCAGATAGACCGTGATGTTGCGTTCTTTCAGGCCCTCAAACAGAAAATCGGAACGCGCGGTGGCGCGGCGCAGTCCCTTGGTGTCCCAGATACTCATATGCTGGCCGATACTTTCGATCAACCGGGGAATACCGACGTCGCGTGTCTTGCTCTCGACGGCTTTGGCGGCGTTGCGGATAAATGGGTCATCTGTGCCGCGCATATCCTTCAGCAGGCTGGTGAAGTCCCTGTCATAGCCGGACACGCGGTCCCGCAGGGCGCCGATATTGCGTTCGGCGGGGTCGGCATAGTGGGCGTAATAGAGCAAAGCACCCGCCAGAAAGCCGATCGCCTCATTGGCGAAGAACGGCTGTTTGTCATCCTGCTGGCGCGGGTAGATCATTTCCGCCAGTTTGGTGGCGTCACGGTCGTTGTTAATCGTGTCCAGCGGGTTAAACCCGTCGGTGAATGTTTTCAGTTTCCCTTCCTCGAACGGATTGAGGATATAGACCGGGCCGACGTTTTCGTCGCGCCACCTGCCTGTGGCTTCGACCAGCTCGCCCTTGGGGTCCAACACCACGGCAGAGCCGCGATAGCGCAGCAGGTTCGGAATGATCTGCATCGCGCCCTTGCCCGTGCGGGTCGGCGCAAGGGTCAGCAGGTGGCTTTCGCCATTCCAGTGGATTGGTTTGCCGGTTGCCTTGTCCCGCCCGAAATAAATCCCGTCAGGCGTTTCATCGGCGTCATTCAGCAGTCCGGCATCTGCCAGATCGCTGCCGCTGGACCATGCAGCGGAGCCATGAATTTTAGGTGGGTTGCGCAGAAGCTCGGCTTGCTGTTGGAGAAGCGCCAGGGTGCGGTTGGCGGCGGCGATAATACCCTCATAGGGCTCGCCCTTGAGTACCGCCGAGACGACGGTATCGACCGTGATCGGATCATAGCCTTGCTGCAGGAGCTGGCGGCGCAGTGACGCGGCCTTGAGGTTGCGGCCGATCTTGGTCGCGGTTTGCACCATCGCCTGTGACGAGCGAATGGTATCGCCCAGCCGCAATGGCTCGGTCCCGCCAAGCTTGACCGGCATTTTTGTCAGGTCCGCAAACGGATCGTCCCCGCTCATCCTGCATCAACCCCCCAGTATATGCTGGATATTGCAGGTAATCGAAGCAGGTTGACGCAGGGTTGTAAATACCTGCGGTAGCTTTTATGAAGACCGCTCTCTTGACGGGCATCAGGTCCCGTCAAATGCAGTAAAAGCGCACTTACATGTTGCCTCAGCCGGGAACCCGGCGAAATGCAACATTGCGGCGTTCGAAACGGCGCGAAGCGACCGTCCCGAACCCCGAAGTGCGGCGGGGGATACCCCCTGCACCCCCTCCGTGCGACTCGCCGTGTCCGTATTTTACCTTCGAACGTCGCACTCTTCGCAAGATGCGCCCGGCTCTGCCGGGCTCTGCTGCGGTGCCCGCAGCAAGGCCGTTACCGGCCGCAGCGCGGGTGCCGTAGGCGGGCATGAACACGACCGACCTTGCGAGCCCGCATATCAATCCAATAAAGAGCGTATCTGAGTTCTCAGCGGATCAAGAGTGCCGTTAAAGCTATCGATCATGGCTTGCAGAAACGCATCCGGCTGCAGGTTATCTTCATGCAGCTCATATCCGGCGTTTCGAGCCAGCATCGTCAGATAGACAAGCTGTGAACGACCATTACCCTCTCGGAACGGATGAATTGCGTTGAGCTCCGACAGAAACCATGCGGCTTCGGTCGCGAACTCATCTTCATCCCCTACCTCGGCCAGACAGCCCTTCCGGGCCAGTTTGGAGAACAGCTTTGTCGCTTCCGTTTCGATATGCTCGGGATAGCAGAACATGCTGCCGCCTTTGCTGGTGCGGATTGTTCGCACCTGCCCTGCCCAGCTATAAACATCCTGGAAAAAGTGTCGATGGACGGCGCAGTAATGGGAAAAATTCAGATCACCATCCGGCAGGTCCTCTTCGGCCCGCGAATGGAACATCAGCTGTTCGAACTCGTCGAGCTCATCCTGATCCCGCAGATCAGCCTTGTTGCGCAGAACCTGAGTGCCGGGAAAGCACAAAGGGTCTTCGATCGCATCATAGCGCGACACGACACTCAGCCCTTCTTGAACGCCTTCGTGACCGCAGTACGATAGGCATCCCCTTTAAGATTGGACGACGCCAAACTCTTGGAAAGTGATCTTGACGCAGGCTTGAGGGACAGCCCCTCAACCGCCGCAAAACGCTCCGCTTTGCCCGCACCGATAGGCCGGGTGATAAATTTCCCGGAAACTGCAGAACGACTGATTTTTGTGCTCTTTGCCATGCTTTCAAAATACCATCTTTTATGGCTTCATGCCTATCTATTTATGGGCCCCGGCGCAAGATGTCCCTGACGGTCCAAAAAACTGCACCCTGTTCTTTAGTTCAAAAATTCTGGCTAAAATTTGCATTGCCAATTATACTTTTCATGTATTCCAAGGGGAGGAAAACATGTCGAAATTACCAAAGTATACACTGTCGCATGATGAGGCAAAAAAGGATTGGGTTCTGAAGCAGGATGGTGCCGATCGAGCCACGAAGCGCTTTGAAAGCAAGTCCGAAGCGACCAAAGGCGGTGCTCTTTCGGACGCTCTGGGCAAATCCGGTGGGTCAGTAAAAATCCAGAAACAGGATGGGAAATATCAGGAAGAACGGACATTCCCCCGCTCCAAAGACCCCAGAAAGTCCAAAGGCTGATCAACGGAGGTTTTGCACTTCATGAATATTCTACCAAGTTGTTCGATCAAAAATCTGGCTGATTGCGAGCCACGCCAACTCGTACGCGTGGTGGAGTATGGCAGAGACGCTGATGCACTCGGCCTGGTCGCGGATATTGAAGGCAATGAGGGAGCACGCGCGATTATTGTACTGAACGAAGCCATTCCCGCTTATTCGATTATCAACAGCCCTGAGAGCTATCAGGTTTTGGCCTTTGTCGCCCAACCGTCCCTCGTTATTGATCCTTTCTGCGGGTTTGAAACTCAACCCGACAGGATATTCAGTGCGCCAGGCTGCATTAGCCGACATCATAATCGCTGGCTGATGCGAGTCCGTGAAAAGCACAGCAGCTTCAGACCGCGTCAGGCTAGTTTTGATCTTGAGACAGGCAGGCTCATCGATCTGGTAGAAGAACTGCGCAGCGCTGTATTCTTCGGTAAATGGTGCCTAACCCTTCCGAATTCGGAACCGCATGAAAAAGCCATTACCGTTGCCAGCTTTGAATGGAAAGCGCCCCAGAATTCATGACCAAACTCTTTTTTTCATACTCCCACGCTGACGAAACATTTCGCGATACCCTTGAAAAACATCTGGCTGCGATGAAGCACGAAGGGCTGATCGATACATGGCACGACCGGCGGATTCCGGCGGGCGACGAACTTGACACTGCCATTGACGAAAACCTCGAGCAGGCCGATGTCATTCTCCTGCTGGTCAGTTCTGATTTCATCGCGTCGCGCTATTGCTACGATATCGAGATGAAACGGGCTCTTGAACGGCATCATGAACGGACATCTCGGGTCATTCCTGTCATCCTCCGGCACTGCGATTGGCAAAACGCCCCCTTTGCCAAGCTGTTGGCTGCGCCAACTGATGGCAAGCCTATCAAATCTTGGGCGGACATTGATGAAGCCTACACTGATGTGGTTGGTCATATCCGTCGGGCACTTGCGGCAATGGGAGCAAGCCCAAAACAACAGGAAGCCACGCAGCAGGCCCCATCTGCAGCCAAGTTTGGTTTTGCCGAGCCGGAAACGGTCTCCTCGCCCCATGCCTCGGCCCGCTCTAGCAATATGCGTGTCAAAAAAACGTTCTCGGATGCTGACCGGGAACGTTTTCTGGAAGATAGCTTTGCCTTTATGAGCCGCTTCTTTGAGAACTCGCTAAAGGAGTTGGCAGATCGGAATCCCGGTATTGAGGGACGCTTTCGGCAAATAGATGCCAATCGCTTTACCTGTGTGATTTACGCTGATGGCAAGGCTATTTCACGGTGCAAGATCATGTTGGGAGGCATGTTTGGAAGGGGTATCACTTATTCCGCGAACGACAGCGCTTCAGACGGTAGTGTCAATGAGAACCTGTCTGTCGAAAACGACGACCAGGACCTCTACTTCAAACCCCTGATGGGCGCTGGCTTTTATAATCGACAAGACAAGGCGAAACTCAGCACGGAAGGCGCGGCAGAATTGTTCTGGTCCATGCTGATGTGGCCGCTGCAGTGAAGTCGGCGGGGTTCTATTTCTGACCGCTGTTCTTTTCTGGGTAGCGCTCTCGATACGTCTCTGTAGCGAAATCAATAAAGGTTACGGCAGCGCCAACTGCCAACCGTGCATGACGAGGCTCAAGACCGCGATGTTTGCCATCACGTCCGTGTCCCGTACCGTATAGACCGCGCAACTCCGCGAGATATTTTGTCAATGCTGATAGATTTTGCAGAATGAGACGAACTTTTTCCGCTCCTTTTGCTTCATCTGGAATACCTTCTGGAACGAGCTTCAACTCTTTGGAAAGTGCTTTGGTCAACTCGGGCAGGCTAGCTGAACGAGAAATTTTGACACCGCGTTTTGCCAAGATGCTTTTGCAACATGTTTCGACGAGATCTTTTGCGGTTCCAATGGCCAGCGCCGGATCACGATCGACTGCGTTTTCCAGGCGCTCGATCTCTTTTTGCATCCAGCCTGCATCCAAGGCGTCCGCAACATTTCTTGCGCGTGAGATTGAACGGCCACCAGCATTTTCCACCCTTTGAGCAACGAAACGGGGGCGCCCTGCGATCTTTTCAACTTCGACTAACTGCCACCCTACAGGCCTTAGCTGATCGTTGAATTGCTGAACCAATTTCAGCGCCTCGTTCCGATCCGGGCGCACCACCGGATGCACGATCTCACATAGAAATCTCAGAAACTGGTCCGTAGGACCTTTGAGCAGATTGAATCTTTCGTCGTTGTAGATCCAGTCGTCATCCCAGTCTTCCGGATTATTCACGCGATGCTGCCATATGTCGCCTGCAGCATCAGGAAAACGGCTATCATACGATGCCATGGATTTAAGATCATAAAGCCGTTGCAGAAATTCCACCTCTTCGAGGCATCCGCTCCACTTCACATTTTCGATTTTAAGCCCATCAAGGATATTTTGTTTCGCTAACCGCGATATATCATCACTCTGTTGACGCCAATCCGGCCGTGGTCTGGCCTCAGGAACGATTTTTACACTGAACCAGTCGTCGGTATACTGCCTAACGATCGATTCTATTCGCTGACTGACTTGCTCTTCCAGTGCTTCACGATTTGTGCCCAACTGCGCGTATCGCGCCGGCTCGATCCGAAGAAAAATCGTCCAAATATCCGTTCCACCGTTCCAGTTGTCATATCCGGTTTGATCAACCTTCGGGACCGCTCGCCGTAAGACATCCACTGCCTCTGACATACCTTCAGCAGCGAGCAATTCGGCTGCCGTCGAAAGATAGGTTTCAAACTGTTCGTCAATATAGCTCAATGTTGTAGGCCTCAATTTACACCGCCGCGAGGCATGGTCATTTTCTTGCTAGGTGTTTGATATTTTGACCTATATTAGAACACTCGGCAAACATTGATTGCAACCTAACCCACATTCTCCCCCTTCCCCCCACACCGGTGCTGCCCCCTCCCTGCCCGCTTGCGCACGCGTGGCCTTCATCGGTTGTAGGATGTTTGGTTCTGTCTTGCTTTGATGCGCCGGTCCGATTGGTGGGGTGCTGCCCTGCCCACGGTGGATATGTGGGTCGGGCGGTGTGGTGTTTGCGGTGCATTCCTCAGGTGTGGAGCCGGGCTTCCCTTGGCCGGTTTATTCGCCAAGCTGGGCTGATCCGGTTCGCGCGCAATGGTCTTCCACCGCAAGCGGTCTCCCGAGAAGACCATGCACTTGGCCCTCGAAGATCATCCTCGTTGCGTTGGCGACCGGCCGCATGGGTGGCCGGCATAACCAACAGAGGAAATGCACCAATGGCAAAACAATACACACCGAAAATCCCGTCCCACGAAGTCTTCCACGTCGTGGGTGAAAAGGACAAGGCACGCTGGACCAAGATCGGGATCGGCTGGCGGCATCAGGACGGCGACGGCATGAACCTGATCATCAACTACACGCCGCTGGTTGAAGGCCGCACGGTTGTGCGCAAGATCAAGGCCAAGGAGGCGGACGTATGAACACCGTTAGCCTGGGAATGGGGGCGGAGTCCGTGTACTTCGCCCAGCCTTACAACATCGATGCCGTCGGGTTCTACTTCACCGATCTGGCTGACTATCAGGACAAGGCTGCCAAAGCCGTCGATCGCTTTGGCTTCCCTGTCGAAGAGTTCGAGCTGCAGTACATTGATGGTGACTATGCCGAGCTGTTCAACGCGTTGAGCGTCAGTCAGGCCAGTCTGGCAGACTGGTTCGAGCTCGTTGACGAGATCGATGACGTGGATGACCGGTATGTTATCGCCTGCCATCTGGCTGGGCTCGGTGTCGCCGTTGGCGAGATCGCCGGGCAATGGGATGACTACTGGCTGTATCGCGATAGTGCGGCAGACTATGCCGCCGAGCTGGTGGCCGATTGTTACGAGCTGCCGCAGCAGCTCGAATACTACATCGATTACGAGCGCATGGGACGGGATATGGTGCTGAATGGCGATATCGTGGAAATCGAGCGTGAGCTCATCCTCATCGGAGGGTGAGCTAAGCGCAGTTCAACGGAGATATAAGAATCTAACTCCGATATCCAGAAGAAATAATTTCCATATCCTTGATGCAACTCTGATCTACAACTGAAACAATTACCGCTGATTTATCAAATATCCAAGAGCTACGATGTAATGGGCTTCCCTCAATAAATGCGGACCTAACTAAAGTTGGGGCAGGTAAATTTCGAATTTCTCGCAGCTTACGTTCAGTTGCAACTAGTAAATCGACAAGACGGTGGTCTAGTGGGTGGCTTAAGTCTAGTTTAAGCTCATCTGACCGCATAGGCCGAACCAGTGTATCTACTCCGTTTTGCCGCAAGGACCTCAAGGCTGGCTCATGCGCCTCGTAAATTTTCCGAAGCAATTTCCAATGAGTATTTTGTATTAAATCAATGCCATATTTAATATCAATAGTAGCCCTGATTACAGCATTCGTATATCCGTCAGGTTCACCATCCTCTTTATGATTAATACGCAATCGTCTACAAACCGATTCAGACCACTCTTGGCTAAGGTCATATGCTTCCTGAAAAAAATAGTTCCCAGTGCCTAACCAATTTCTTCTAGCGGGTGACGGCCTGAATCCGTGTTCGATAATATGTCGTGCACGACATAACGAAGTTCCATGATAACATAAAATCAACATAATGGCCGGCCGCAGCAAAAAGCGGGGACTAGTTTCCCCGCTGATATAATCTTTTACTCGCCAAAAACTCCACGAGCACTTCTTCGTCTGTTGGTCCCTGATCATAGGGATCGACATCCGCAGCATTTTTTAGCCGATCATTTACCATTTGCGCAACGGCCTTCTGAAAAGCTGGATCAGCAAGGTATCGATCGTATTCTTCATCAGACAACGGCTGCTGCACTAATAATGAATCTTTCATTGGTCCCTCCTTGTTCACCTCAAGATGAGCCAACTCGGAACCCGCCGCTGCGGCTTCCGCAACGGCTCTTTTTCGAACTAAACGTGATGTCGGTACCCAATTCCACCTAAATTGGAAGAGGATCCACAATATATGTAAGAATGTTAAAGAAAAATTCACAAAAAGGGAATAAATAAATAATTTTTCAAATTTATAACCAATCGTATTCGACAAATCACTAATGTTCGACAATTCACTAATGGATGAGCCGATGTAAATCGTAAATAGGCAGATTGTAATAAACGCAATTATAAAATTTATAGAATTAATCCATTCATCCAATACCGCAGATATACTAAATCTTCTATCGCTCCTCTCAACCCAGAAGCTTTTCAAGCTAAGCACTCTGTGCTTGCTCAAAATAAAATCTAACTTATCATTCTTCCATGAGCTTGCCATGTTTGCATGCCTAATCGGCGCAAGCGCAAAAACTGCTAAAGGAATAGCTATAAGCAAAAAAACAACTGCGGTCATGGCGATATCGAACTTCGATCTCCTTTTTTGCATTAACTTGCAGGCAGGCTCTTAATTTCAAGGCGTATCCTAGCTTTCTTCACTGAATTTATTCCATTTTATGTTTTTTTTGAGAGGTTGTTGCCATAAATCCACACAGGTCGCCAAAACATGACCAGCAATGCATTTAAGAGCCATGCCATACTGGCCACGAGCCCCACGAGCTCTGTGGCCAGTATCAGAATGACGATGGTAATGAGGATCAGTGTTACCACTCGATCACCAGTTCAGGGTATTCGATGGAAGGTGGGCGACAGATCGGGTCGATGACCATGATGGTGCTGCGCCACCTGTACCGGAACCCCTGCTCTTCCAGCCATTTTTCCAGTTGTTGGGCGGCTTCGGTCTGTTTGAGGTCGAACGGCAGCTGTTGTTCGATGCGGTATTCGCGGTAGCCCTGGGAGGCTGCGTTGTCGATCTCGGTGGCGATGTTGGCGAGGCCGAACAGAGTGGCGGCGTAAGTGTCGCGGGCCCTGGTGGCCATGAGGTACGTACTTTCGGCGCGTTTCATCGGGCGGCACTCCCCAGATAGGTATCGGTGATGCTGATGCGGCCGTGGCCGAGCTCAAGGGCGATGGTCTGGCGGGCTGTGCGGTCAGCGGTCTTCTCTTCCGGAGTCATGTCCTGCCAGAGCTTGCCGCCGTTGATGGGGCATGGCTGGCCGGTCAGCACCTTGTAGCGTTGCTGGGCATAGGTATGCCGGAACCCGTGGGTGTTGCGCATCCCGGCTTTCAGCGTCTGGTACTCGTACTGTTTGAGCTGTTCGACATAGGTCAGCTGCGGTGGGATCAGGGAGCCATCGCCGGGCACCAGCTTCTGCAGGTGTTGCAGGACCTGTCGTTGCTGGAGGGTGGTTATGGGGATGACGCGCGGGCGGCCGCCTTTGGTCCAGCTGGCTTTAAGGCTGATTAGGTCCCGGCCGATCGCGTACTGTGGCCGGAACTTCATCGCCTCCTCCCGGCGCAGGCCGAAATGGGCCTGCAGCAGGATCGCACCCTTGATGTACGGGCAGGTCAGTTTGTTGAACTTCTCCTGGCTGAACTGTTTGGCGCGGTTGCGGGTTGCGTTGGTGCGGTCGTTGACGCCGTAGCGGGCGTTGTCGCGGTGGATCACGTTGGACTTGTCGACCTTCTCTGCCCACCAGCGCAGCCAGGTGAGCCGGTTGCGGATCGTGGCGTCGGTATGCTCGTTGTCGAGCCATTTCTCGACAAGGGCGTCAACGTGTTTGGATTTGAGTGATTTTGCGGCGGGCATCCGGTAGCCGAGCTCCCGGAGCTCGTTGGCCATGGCGGTGAGACCGCGCAGTCTGTTTGCCTGTGTGCCATAAGAGCCATCCCGATTACGGCGGCACAGCCGTGTCAGGTCCATTGTCAGATCGTCCATCTTTCCTTGCTTCCATTGAGTGGTTGCTGAGTGTTGATGGCCGATGCCTGTCCTTGGATCAGGTCACCCCGCGACGTTACATTCGCGGACTGGCCGGAATGCGTAGGTTCTCCTTTCGTGCGGTAAAAAGCCTCCCTTGACCGGTCTGGGGACCGGCCATACTGGTTTGCCCTGTTGGGCACCGGTACGCTCCGCCGACGGGCGACACGTGTCGGGTTTAGCGCAGCCGAGGTGGCGCGCGGCTGTGGTGAGCAGGCATGTGCTCTCCTTTCGTGAGTGGTGAAACGGTAGGGTAAGATGGATCGCGTTTGGCACTTGATCCGGGAGTCATGCTGGCGCAAGCCGCTGATATGTGCCACAAATTTATGCAGAAAATGATCGGGACGGGTGCGTCATCGATGCGTAACGCGCGGGCATTTGTGCTGAAACCGCAGGTATCATGGGGTGTGGTGGGTTCCGTCACTACCTGATGTCACGGTAGTGACGGAACACGCCGCCGCCCGCCCTGTCCGACATAGGACGTCGGACAACACGGTCGGTGGCTCCGCAACGCTGATCGTGGTGATGGCGCGTAAGTGCGTGAGGGGAACGCCTTCCCCTGTCTGCAACCCGTGGAGAACGGTTTTACGCCACCCCTTCTGAGGGAGAGCCCGCAACGCCCCTGCCCGGTGAAGCCGGCATCAGAGTTTTAGCCACACGAAAGACCCCAATTCGGGCCACCTATTACTTATCAGAAGGCGACTTCTTTTGCTTTCCTTCGCGCTGCCTGACAAGCTCAAAGAAAGGTGGGGTGCCTTCTCCTACAGGCACTACTACGTCGTCGTCGGACCGGACAGCAACAGCATCAATATCATGTGGGCCGATCTCCCAAGCCTCTCGTACATTGAATTGTCTCTTCAAGATCGCCTGTTCCATTAGCAAGTTAGGAGTGCCAACACCATCTAGAGCAACGGGAACAAGATAATATGCACCAGAGGCTTCCAAGTGCTCACAGAAACGATCAAGGTTTGCATGATTTTCTACTGTCATGGTATTCATTCGGGATGTATTAACAAGTGTCTTTCCAGATAGACCTGTTAACGCAAATAGATTCTGGGTAATGTGCCCTCGGTAATGGAATGGATTTTGGCGATCTATGCCCTTGATCACAGAGATATGGAGTGCATCGTGGGTGTCTTCCTTCCCAAAACGCTCTATCCATTCTCCAAAAATTGCTTCTCCTTTTGAAGAATTCGCGAACATCAAGCCCAGAACGGGAGGCTCTCCCAGCGCGGACACGCCGTACATCATACCCTTCCATTCTGCTGCGTCCCAAAGCCGAGGGTTGATGATTGCTTGAACCACAATGTCATCGTGCCTGCGAATCTCATCAAAACCTTGGGGCCGTTCCTCTTCATCACCCGCTGCGCGAGGAGGCAGTTCGTTGATCGCCGGAGAATCAGGTGCATTTGAAGTCATCGGGAAAGGCTGTCCAACGAAGTCACTCCAATCGGAAATGCTTCCCGCATGTGTACCAAAAACTCTATTCCTCGCGATACCTGCGCGACAAAACATTGTAGCTCGTTCAAGACCATTCTCGACTTGAACTAATTCTTCAATGGTCTTTTCAGGATTTCCAATTACTGCCACACTTACTAAAGCATGGATGCAATATGAAATGATATGTTCGTTGTAATTCCCGATGTTGGAAAAATCAGTAAGTTGCCAATTGGTTGGGACACTCACTTCCATTACACGATTGTCGTCTACTGTAATTGATGCATCCTGGATATCGTCGAGTTGACGAATTCGGACTTTCAGCTTTTCCGTATGAGGGAGAACGTCGGTATTGAGCAAAGTAGCAGAAAACCCCTCAATCGCAGCTGCATATGTCTCCGCTTGCAGCACTCCTTCAAGTATGCTTGAGGTCTCAATTTCGATATCAACGCCCAATATTTTGGTTTGAACACCACTGAACATATCATCAAATAGAACGACGCTCTTCGGAAGGCTGCGGCATGCAGGCTGCGACGCGAGCAACGTCATCATTTCATAGAAATCTTCGTCTTTTTCCTCTTTGGGGATCGATCCATCTGCTCTCAATGCATCAATGTGCCCAAGGCGATAGAGTAGTGTTAAGCGCGCTGAAAACAACATCAGCCCTTCCAACACATCAGGTAGTCCCTGCAGTCGTCGGACTTGCTCAGACGGCTGAACTATAAATAGGCATGAAAGCAACCTATCAAGCTCGGTGAGCTTGGTATTCAACATTGCTTCGCTGTCCTCATCAAGCGGCGCGCTACGACCGATAGCTTGCAGAAAACGAACTGCACTGAGGAAATCGAAAACATGACCCAACTGTAAAGACACCAACGCGAAAAGGTTAAGAGCGGGAATGGTCTCAACCCGCAATTTTCCTTCAATCTCGGAAAGAGCCAAATACTGAATGATCGCAGCTAAAACAGCGGCCCGGGCGGCCCAATAAAGGCCAGCCCCACGATAACCCACTGTCAGATAGTAAAGTGCTTTTGCCTGATCCTCTCTACTTTCATCCTTTGAAAGGTAGAGGACGGCACGACCGAGCCATTTAATGCCGTCGATGGGTTTTTCCGCATTAAGCTTACGTTCCCCTTGCTGAAGGTAGAAGGTTCCAGCTTTGACCTCCTTACTGCGGTCGGCCATGAATTCAGCTAGGGTTTCCACGAGGCGGTCAAAGGCTTCGCTATCTGGCATGAATTCAGCAATAGCGTTGACCATTGCTTCAATTAGATCTGCTGGATATTCGGCCAACCCCGCAGCTCGATGAATAATATCGATCAGATCCAACCAGATAGAATCAAAATCTCGTTGCTCTCCTAAAAGAGTATTTTCGCTCATGCGCCGAAAAACAAGTAACGTCTCTGCATGCAAAGCGTTACTGGGTCGTGACCCGTCTGCGGCTAAATCTTCCAGCTTATCCTTGAGCCGTTTTGTCCTCTCAACAAAAAAAAGTTCTTCAGAAGTTTCATACCCTTTTGACACCCGACCAGCTAAAATTTGATGGAGATTGCACACTTTCGCAATATGGACCGCATGCTCGCTCGCAAACGCTATTTTCTCCACTTCCTCGTATTGCTGATTCATAATCTCGACATCGTCGAACCACCAAAACGCGGTCCAGGCATATTCGTACACTGCACGTAAATGTTGATAGGTCATACCGTATTTCTTCGCGTACGTAATTGCCCTTGAAAAGCGACCTTCGGTCTCGAACCTAGGCTTTTCAAGTTCTCTTGAAAGTCGTGCAGCTTCAAACGTGTCAGTGACTGCCTGCGTCTGCTCTTGAACGGTTGACCCCTGCTTTACCAACCGGGCTTCCAACTCATCTAACGTTTGCTGACGCTTAAAATCTCTCGGACCCAACTTGATCCTATCAGGTTGATATTCCCCAGCTTTTAAGTGCTCATGAACTAAGTCCTTATGACTATGAGAAAATACACGATCAATGATCCATTCTCGGTCGAGAATCGTAACACTGATGCCGTATTGCTCTTTCAGTTCATCTTGGATTCGAAGTCGGTCACGCTGCCGAGTGGGACGACTCGTGATAAATATGATCCGGCCATAATCGCGCTCTGTATCGACGATTCCTTTGACGTCAGACCGCACCTTTTCGGACCAAACTTTCTTTGTGCTGAACGCAAATCCCCAACGCTCAGCCCCGCTCTTGCCATCACCAACATACCAGCGTTCTGAAATTTGTTCATCAACGGGGTATGTTTCAGTGTCGACCTTACCATCTCCACCGCCTTCCGGCCCTGTTTGAGGACGTAAGTTCGGGCAAAGTTCACGCTCGCTTAATTTGCGGCAAAACACTTCAAAATCTTTATGCTGGTTGCGCGCCGTGAGCGTTTCCAGATGATGGCTCAGCTCAGTTTCGCTCAACCTATAGGCATCCGTGCATTCGCTATCTGAATAAAGATAGGGACGTTTGCTTCTCATCAGCTCTGAAGGCGTAGGCAGGCGATTCATGCATCTTTCCTCATAAGAGAATCTTATCACAGACCTAAAAATTGAAGCCAAAATTTACGCGAAAATATATTTCTGTAAAAAATAATTGTTCTAAACTTTATATTACAAATAATACGGTAAAAAATCCCCTTTTATCACAGTTAGCGTCCATGGCATTTTTTGTACTTCTTGCCGCTGCCGCATGGACACAGCTCATTGCGCCCAATTTTCTTGCGCTTGACCGGGCGAGCTCTTTTCGTTGGCCTCTGGTTGCCAACCCGTCGGCCGCGTTCTTTCATTTGCCTTGCATCTTCGTAAACATGCTTGTTTTCGGCGGTTTGCGCGGCTGGAACACTCACCGAAAAGGTTTCAGCGCTGTGATACTGTCCATCAGGACTTACATCGATCAGCAGCCCTATTGGATTGGCGAGGTCGAATGCCAAAGAAGCTGCACTTGCTTTGTCATTAACTGTTTGCCAATCGACGTCAGTTCCATGTCTTTGAAGCCACAAAAAAATCGGCAAGTTGTCTTTCGAAAGAACAAAATATCGGAAAGACCGCTCTGGCAATGTTAAGCGAAGCTCATGAAGGCTCTGCGCAAATTCATCTCGTCCCTCCTCACCTAAATCGCGAATACGACCTTCAGCCGAAAGCCAGCCAGGTGAGCGAGTAGTGCCTATAGCTTTAAGTAATCTTAGCAGTTCATCTGGGAATGTTTGGCTAGGCAGCGGCTCACCTTCCCAATCTGGCCCCTCAAAGCATTTGTCGATGACCTCGCTCATACGATCCCACAGAACGAGGTCATTGCCTTTCAATTGATCAACCAAATCTTGATCAAAACGGTTCTTTGTTAGGTAGGCGCCCAAATGGTCAAACTCGTCGAACAAATGAGCGCGACGTGTTCCAGCGACTGTTTGTCGAACCTCCATGTAATGAACAAATTGACCTGGTGTGCTGAGAAATCGCTTCAGTACGAACAAATCATCGATTGAAAGCGAGATGAACGCATGTTTCCCAAGCAACGGTTCAATATCTGGCAGCTCCTTGCAAAAGGCTGAAAATGGAGAGAACGACTCGACCGTCAGGCCGATCGGAATCATCAACCGATAGTCAGCACGACGGACGCGACCACATTCTTTGTACTCCCCATCCACCAAGTGATAGAGCGTCACCTCGTCTGCAGAGTTCAGATAGTTAAAGAATCTCTCGCATTGCTGATACGCTTTGATTACGAGATCCTTTACCGACTGGGCGTGACGGCCAAAATCAAGCGCCGGTGATGCAATCGTGGCCGCCGCGCCCGCTTTTGCTTCGACCAAAAACAAGACATCATCCAATAGGATCAAGGTGTCATTCTCACACCATTGCTTCGTTTTAGGATCTTTGTAGTAAACTTCATTCAGTACAGTTGCATCAGGGAGTTGAAAAGCCAGAATATCGGCGAATGCAGCTTCACTCATCGCCTTCTGACGCTCTTTGAAGAGCTCTTTGTAATCGGGTTTTCGTTGAAGGAGATTATAGAGTAGAGTGCGATACCCCGCATCTCTCATCGAACACGGATCAATGGCATAGTAGCCATTTTCCAACTGGATTAAGGGTTTTTTGCGTGCTGGCAGCGTCCGGTACGGAGTTCCAGAAAGATCTCCAGCAGCAAAAAACTCTGTTTCTTCTCCTCGTTGATATGCAAGGTCGGACAAGAGTAATTCCGGCAATTCCGTATGGCGACTTACGTTCGAGACTCCTCCTCTAAACATATCCTCCATTGCATGACTCGCGGCTTTGAGGTTTAGAGCGCCAGAATCCTTCAATTCATCAACGACATCTTCCAAAGGCCTATTTTGCTCTTGAGAGAAAGCCTGCGCGGCCTCAAATTGCTTCATCATTTCCGCCATGGCTGCAACATGACCGCTACGCATCGCATCGGCCATGTCCTGAAACCCTTCTGCGATCTCAGCGGCACCTACCCCATAGACTTCGTGTAAAACATCCTCATGAGGTGTCAGCACATAGCGATAGAATTCTCCTTCCAGCACTTGATACCGATTTCCGCGCAGCAATACCCAATTGGCTTTCGCTCGATATTCGATTTCCCTCGTGTCGGGGCCAAATGCTCCATTCTTACTATCGACGGAAGTGGCTATCGCGAAATCCATTGCTCTGGCTAGCAGCTTTCTCGCGAGTTGAAACAACTGGGTACAAAGCGCCTCATCGAACTTTGTATCTGCAGGCTCCACGTCTGAGGCAAGTACAGCGTGAACGTATTCAAGTAAGAACTGATTTTCGTTGATTAAATCACATGGGCCATCGAATTCTTGGTCACCACCCTCTTCGACTCCCCCTGCCATAGCTTTGAATAGATAACGGGAATAGAGATAACCAAGGAGGTCGTGAGGTGGCATCGAGCGGATCAAATCGCGCATTTCCGCTGCAATATCTTCCATCTCTCTTTGCAAAGAAACGATTGATTTATCGAGATTATTAGCGGCCATGAAACTTACCCCTCCGTTTGCATGTATTCAAAACAAAACAGAACAAAAAGCCAAAGGATATTTACAAAAAATAGCGGTAGTTTCCCCTTCTTCCGTTGTGACAGACCGACTGACAGCGTCAAGGCGCCTTCGGCCCGCTGTGCGGCAAGGCCTTGACCCTGCCAGTCGGCCTGTCGGTGGCTTGGGAAGGGCAAATGGTGAGGTGGCGGCAAAGGTGCCGCATCAGCGCCGGTAGTAGGCGTTCCAGGCAAGTCTGATGTCCGCAAAGGTCCATTCCTTGCGGCGGCCGTTGACGGGGCTTTGGCGGAAGGTGCAGTCGGCGAGGCCGGACTCTCTCTGAAACTTCATGAACCAGGCGGTGGATTTGGGTTTGTTGGTGTTCGTGGGCTGGATGTTGCGGATGATGCCGTTATGCGCCCAGCGGTCGCGCGGGTTGAGGATCGTGGTGGGATCGGTCAGGTAGCTGCGCAGGTCTTTGAGGGTGAGGTCTTCCGGGGTCTGGGTGAGCTCGTGGCGGAGCTGAGAGACGGTGAGCTCGGCGGCGCGTTGACCGGCTTGTTCCAGCAGATCGCGCAGTTGGGCGTTGGTCAGGACAACCGCTTGCAGGGCTTCCATGGTGGTGGCTTTCGTTGGTTGGGAGGATGCGAGGTCGCTAGGGTATTGCCGCACGGGCTGGAAATGACGTCAACGTTATATGCCGAGAAGTGATCCGAGTTTTTCGGTGACGGGGCGCAGTGGGTCGACCAGGCCGAGGTCGTAGATCATGGTGGTCTCGATGTTGCCTTTGTGGTCGACGTAGTGGGAGACAGCGTCTCTTGATACCCCCTGCCCGGTCAGCATTAGGGAAATCGCGATCCGTTTGAGATCGTATAGCTGGAAGTAATCCGGGACATCAGGATGATCGCGAAAGCGTTTGGAAATCTTCTGAAAATTATTGCGGCTCTTTGAGTGGTCGATGTGGCATGGAAATACGTGTTTGGCATCGGGCCAGCGTTGGCGCTGGGCAATGACCAGATCCGCCACGCGCGGATGGATCGGGACGGATCGATAGGCATATTCTGACACGCTGCGGGACAGCTTCAGGCCTTTGGTATTATGTTTATGCCAGATCAGCTGTTCCAGGTCGAAATGGTCGAACTCGGCCTGGCGGACCTCGTTCGGGCGCGCCATTGTCAGCAGCAGGATGCCCATATAGGCGCAGAACTCCACCATCTGCTGGTTCATCTGCACGGCTTTGTTATGGACGAGCACCGCATCCCGTTTGGCCAGGCCGGTCTGTTCCTCAATTATCGGCAGGTCATCCTGCGGTGGATTGAAAATCACATGCACCAGTTTGCGGATTTGCGGGAGAGTGTAGTCGCGCCGGTGGCGCACCGTGTGCCGCAGATCGATCGGGTCGGCAGGATTGCGCATGTCGATGAGCTGCATCTTCAGTGCCCAGTTGTACATCGACTTGACGTGCCGAAGTGCCGCGTTTGCCTGATAGTCGCTGGTGATCGCATTCACAAAGGCGGCCACCATACGCGGGGTCACCTGCTCGGCGCTGCAGTCCGCGTATTTAGTGCCGAACGCTTGCTGTGGCCGTCGGCGCGGCCCCCCTTTGGCTGGTGCGCCTTCGAGTATCAACCACGGTGCAACCAATGACCGGAAGCTTCGTTGATGCGCAGGGCTCAGCCGATGCAGCTTGCCGGTATGGTATTCGGTGATGAGCTCCCGGACAGTCATGGTGTGGACCTGCCGGTAATCCGTATAGTCTGCTGCCGGGTTGCGACCGTCGTTGATATTCAGCTCGCGCTTCAGCACCATCATACGGGCGGAAGCGACCGACAGGATGCGCGCATCACCCAGCACATGGCGAACGCGTTTACCGTTAAAGCGGAAGGCATGAACGAAGGCTTTTTTGCCGCTACAGGTGACCCGCAGACCGAGCCCGGCAATTGCGCCATGCCGAACTTTCCCATTTCCTCCGATGGGGCAATCCCAGATGATCTCCTGCTGTTTTGAAGCTGGGCAGGTAGCAGTCCTCACCAGCTCGTCTGTAAGAAATATCTGAGCCATTAGAACGGGTGCCGTGTAACGCTCATGTAACCGGATTATACAATTTAATAGAGTATTGGTGCAACTAAAGCACGCATCATTTTTAGAAAAATGATGATTTTCAAATGCTTGTGCAACCTGCCATTTTACCAGTGTTGCATATTTGTCACAATCATAATCCGTGTGTCCGGGGTTCGAGTCCCTGAACCGCCACCATATTTTTCAATAGCTTAGCAAATACCCATAAAATTTCATCAAGTTTATGTAACCGTGGTGTAACCAATTGATCGGCGCTAACGATGGTTAACTTGCACAAATGCAACAGCACTTACCACTAACAGGAAAAATACCTGCATGGAGTTCTCCTGTCCTGGGGGTGCGGGGGTAGCAGGCTCAAATCCTGTCGTTCCGGCCAATTATTTCAACAGGTTACATGGCACGAACCATCTCAGTGCCGATCGTAAAAATTCCCGTGAAAAAGAGAGCTACGCATGGATACAACTGTTTGGTAAACTGAAAAAATGAAACTACTACAACTGTCAAAAACAGATTGCGGAAAGGCTTGGTTGAGCAACTTCGATACTGCCGACAGAGTGGCGGCACGGTCGTTGCTCGACAGCCTTTTATTGCTCAACCGGGATGAGGTCTCTGAGCTGATTCAAGAGCAACTGTTGACGCTTGCCTCGGAACGCTCAGGCAAACGGAAGTCAGTAGCACTGTACGCCGAGCGTGAGTTCCAAGAAAAGCAATTATTCACAACAGAGCAAATCAAACTGCCGAACGGTTTGACTAGAGAGCGTGCAATAGGCAAAAAAGGACCTCCCTCCGTGCAGCCCATCAGAGGTGGGCGGCGAGTCGGGAGCGAGGGTCTTATTAGCTCACTGATTTCTCAAGCGGTAAAAAAGCACTCAGGGATATTTATCAATACTCCTGGACCTGACCGGTTTCGTAGCAAACATAATCCCATTTCGACTATCGCAATTGTAACCGACTTCATAGGTTCGGGAAATCGTGTCCTTTCAATGCTGGATAAATTATGGAATTTGCGAACGATCCGATCGTGGCACAGCACCAAGCTAATCGACTTTGTGGTGATAGCAGCTGCAGCGACGAGCGATGGCGCGGCGGTGGTCGGATCGCACATTACTCATCCCGACGTTCGCGTCGGCAGGACTGTTCCGACCCTTAGCTCCTCAAAGTTCGATCGACACTGCAGTGACTGGGAAGAGCTTCTTGGGAAGTTTGCAGAAGACCACCCCGATGATGAATACGTTTGGGGATATGAACACTCCGCAGCGATGGTCTTGTTCAACTATGGCATTCCAAATAATGCTCCTTCTATTTTGTGGAAAGCCATAGGCGCTATAAAGCCGTTATACATCGGCAACGCCCCTGCTGAACTAAGCCCCCTATTTTGGTCAGGATCAAAAAGAGAGCAAGTCGAACGAGCAGCGCAAGAAAGGGGGCATGAGCTGGATTCCACAATTGACGTCAAAGAGCAGATGATTCTCTTGGTTCTCCAGGAACTGAGGGGCCGTTTCACACATAAAAAACAATTGGATAAAAAAGTACGGGAGCTTTCAGAAAGATTGTCCCTTCCGGCAAACGACATCGTGGAAGCGTTGAGTGTTGCCTACCTGAAAAATCTAATTGAGGCTAACGGGAGGCTTACTGACAAAGGATATGATGAATTGCGCGCTCAAAGTATCAGCAGAGAGCGAGATATTGTAGTTCCCACCACCAAAAAACCGTACTATCCTATAGCCCTGAGAGCTTCCAAGGTGCCATCTAGTACTCACCGTTCGAAAGAGCGGTCATGATGGTTACTTACACTAATCGTCAAGGGCACTGGGGTTTCCCAGCGCCGTCGATGGAGCGCATGATTGCACGTCTCTGGGCAAAGCAAGCAGTCCCGGAGGGACACAGTCGTTTGCCTTCATTGCTTCCTTTGCCCACAGCACCCGTACCGGGTGAAAGTAGATGAAGCATCCTTGGGACTCTCAAACTTTCAGGCGCGGAGCGCGGGAAAATGGTCTCGACGCGGTCTCGATCGAAGCTGCTCTTTCAATCGCGAAAGCTATTAAAAGTACCGCTCCAGATCTTCCTGTTATCTTCTCATTGTCTCATCTAGCGCATCTCGTTGATGTTTCCCCGAAGCACTTGAGGCCAATTGTCGACCGGATGAGCGACCCATACCGTCATTTCCGTTTACGAAAGAAAAGCGGAAGAAAGGGTAGCAAAGCTCCACGTCGAAGATATCGCGATATCTATGCTCCACAACCACACCTGTTGCGAACACAAAGGTGGATCGCTCAAAACATCCTGAACGTCCTAAAGCCTCATTCATCCAGTTTTGCCTTCGCGCCTGACAGCGACATGCTCGACGCTGCCACACAGCACTGCGGTTGCACATGGCTTCTGAAAATGGATGTCAGCAATTTCTTCGAGTCAATAACGGAACGCCAAGCCTATCAAGTCTACAGAGGCTGTGGGTATACAGCATTACTGTCATTTGAACTCGCCCGGCTTTCCACACGGTCGGTCGATCAGAAGCACTACTTTCATTTACAAGAATCAGAGTTTCCGCATCCGGAAGCTGTAGAGGGATATCTACCGCAAGGAGCCCCAACAAGCCCTATGCTAGCAAATCTGGCTGTCCGTCCTTTGGATATGAAATTGAAGAGAATCGCTGCAGAACTGGGATGGAAGTACACCCGTTATGCCGATGACATGGCATTTTCAACAGATCGCGTCAGAACCAGAAAAGAGGCTCTTCAACTAAAAGCTATAGTGGAAACTGCTCTAACGCGATTTGGACTTTCCGTGAATCAAAGCAAGACAAGAATTTCTCCACCAGGAGCTCGAAAAGTTTTGCTGGGGCTTCTTATCGACCGCGAAAGACCTCGACTCACTCGTCAGTTCAAGGACAATATCGAAACCCATCTTTATGCACTAAATCACGCGAAAATTGGTGCTCAGGCTCACCGTGACAAGCGGGGCTTCAGCTCTATAACGGGAATGCGACATCACATAAGGGGACTGATAGCTTTTGCCCACCATGTCGATCCAGATTACGCACAGAAGTTGTATAAGGACTTCAATCGCATTAAATGGTAATATTTCCTGCTATAGTGCTGTTTAGAGCCACGAAAAAAGGCGACGGTTTCAAACCGTCGCCCACACTTTTTTTCCAATGTTGACCGTTACCGCAGAGCGCCGCAGACGTTCTGATTGGTCACCGCGATATGGTCGAATCTCGTCTTTGGCGGCGGCATCGTGTTTGGAATGTCGTATTCAAAGCGCTTCCCGCCGTAATGGCAGGACACCTCGTGACTTTGATCGAGCCAGCAGTTGCTGACAATGCCGCCGTCGAAATCAAGAATACCGTGACCGTTGCCGACAACCTCACCTTCACCGTTGTAGGTAATCAGCTCGCCACTCTCCAGCAGCACACGGGTTTTGCCGTACGCTTCGACATGCAGGCGTTTGACACGCCCTTCATCCGAATGCACGCGCTTCTCACCGCTGAAACCGAAGGTGCAGGTATAGCCGTCTTTATCGAGCTCACTCCAGCAAGCAAAATCTTGGTGCGAGGCGAATTGGTCAATTTTGAGGTTCATGACCTCGGAACTCCACGAAGCCGGGCTGCCCCACCAACCCCAGCAATACATGCCGCCGCCCTTTTCCCGTGCGCACACTTCCTGCCCGTTGGTGAAGACGTCATCGATCTCGCGGCCCTGAACCACACGTGTCGGGGGATTGAGTTGGCCGGACTGGTTGTTACCCCAGCAGAAAATCTGATCCTTCGTGTCGAGCACGCAGCCGATGACGCCGGCGAGGGACAGTTTCTTGACCTTCATGCCGACCGGCGCATAGCGGTGCCAGTCATCCTCTCCCCAGCACGCGAGATTGTCCTGATCCGTGATCCCGCAGGCAAAGGTGGTCTGGATTTCATAATCCCTGAACTTCACGCCGGATGGAGGCTGCGCCGAAGGGGCAAGATTCCCGCCCCAGCACATGATTTCAGATGTGTCGGAGGCTTCGGTGCTGCAGGAAACGAGTGTGCCGACGCAGAGCGTCAGCACCATGAGCTGTCTGTTTTTCATCGGCTTGCCCTACTGGTCGCGTGATTTGACGGCGTTATAGGTACCGATGCCGATCTGGGCGAAACCCTTGACGATCATACCACTGCCGAACATGACGACGGCCGGTCCCCAGAGCAGGCCGATGATCGTGCAGCAGAATATGATGCCGACGACCACGACCAGAAAGCCATTGAATATCGTGAAGATGCCATTGACTATATTCACAGTCCCTCTCCTGAACGCGCATTTCCGCAGAAATGCCTTGGCGATCAGTGCAACAGAATTACCAATTCTGCTTTTCTTGAGGGAATCCGGGCCCTTTAGTGCTTGATAATGACAGCGTCAATGATTACGAAACCATTAAAGCGCTTCTAACATTCTGTTGTCGCTTGTGTTTTAGCCGTGCAACACAATTGGTAATACTGTTGCAGCATGGGCACGATTTTGGATTGACCGGGAATTCATTCACAACCACGACTGGTTGCGGACCTTGCTGTGTGCGACAACATTGCCCAAAAGGTGCGCGACATAACAATGAACAACGCATGCGAAATGCGGCTCTATGACGAGAGCAACGACCGGCTTTATATCAACCCGGCCGAACGGCAGCGGCTGATCGAGGCGGCAGAACAAACGGCTGATCTTCAGGCTGGCACGCTCTGTCTGACCCTTCTCTATACCGGCTGTCGGATATCTGAAGCGCTGGAGCTGACCGTTTTCTCAGTCCAGCCGGAATCGCGATTGATTTCGGTGCGCTGTCTCAAGAAGCGTAAACGGCATGTCATCCGGGAGATACCGGTGCCTCCTGCCCTGATTGCCCGGCTGGAACAGGTACACTCGGTCAGCCTGCGTCAAAAGACTGATACGCAAAATCCCTGGCTGTGGGCATCCCATGGCAGCCGGATCAATCGATCGACGGCCTATCGCTGGGTCAAACAGGTGATGCAGGAAGCCGGGATTGCCGGGCGGCATGCCAGCCCGAAAGGCTTGCGGCATGGCTATGGCATTCATGCGATCCGCTCAGGCATTCCCCTGCACATGCTCCGCAAGTGGATGGGGCACGCCTCCATGACCACAACCGCGATCTACGCCAGCGCTATCGGCCGAGAGGAAATCGAACTGGCAGATCGAATGTGGTGACAGAGTAGGTCAAAAATACTATCTAGCGGCCACATTTCTGGACACAATATCGGACACACTGAAAATACTGTTTGATTTTACCGTTTAATATCAATCTATTATGGATAGGCTACGTAAACTTTTAATCAGTAGGTCCAGGGTTCGAACCCCTGCGCGCTCACCAAATTCAGATAGCAATGAACCATTAATCGCGGCGAGCGACGGCAACGCGGAATTTTGACGCGTGACCATCCGGCTGGTCGGCGGCCGGTTTTTGAGAGATGGACTCTTTCGCCTTGCGGAACACAGTGAGAACAGATATAAACGTTCTGTATTTGTTTCGAAGGCAAGGGGTTGACGATGCTGACGCGCAAGCAACAGGAACTGCTTTATTTCATCCATGAACGGATGAAGGAGACAGGCATTCCCCCGTCCTTCGATGAGATGAAGGAGGCGCTTGATCTTGCCTCGAAGTCGGGCATCCACCGCCTGATCACGGCGCTCGAGGAGCGCGGCTTCATCCGCCGGCTTCCCAACCGGGCCCGGGCGCTTGAAATCCTGCGCATGCCGGAGAGCATGGGCGCGCAGCCGCCGCGCCGCGGTTTCTCGCCAAGCGTGATCGAGGGCAGTCTCGGCAAGACGCCGCCGCCGAAGCCGGCCGCCGGCGCTTCCGATAGCGGATCATCCGATATTCCCGTCATGGGACGGATTGCGGCCGGCGTCCCGATTTCGGCCATCCAGGAAAACACCCACGCCATTGCCGTCCCGTCCGAGATGCTGGGCACCGGCGAGCACTATGCGCTCGAGGTTCAGGGCGATTCGATGATCGATGCCGGTATTTTCGACGGCGACACGGTGATCATCCGCAACATCAACACTGCCTCCCCCGGCGATATCGTCGTCGCGCTCGTCAATGACGAGGAGGCGACGCTGAAACGGTTCCGCCGCAAGGGCGCTTCGATCGCGCTGGAAGCGGCCAACCCGGCCTATGAGACTCGGATTTTCGCCTCCGACCAGGTCAAGGTTCAGGGCAAGCTTGTTGGCCTGATCCGCCGCTACCACTGAAGAAGGCGAGCCGCGCGGGCAGCGTGATCGGCGCTGCATATGCCCCGGAGCGCCAGTCATAGAGGCGATGCCGGTTCCAGGGCCGTGCCACCGATGCGATTGCGGGAGTGATCGTAACCGCTATCTCGTTGCAGTTGGCGGGCGCGATGGCTTCGCCGCGCGCACCCGCGGGCCGGTTTTGGGCAAAGATTTCGGGATCACTGGCGTCCGGTGCAGGAACGGTCGCAGCTTCGCCGTTTGAGCTAGTGCGTTTCTGCCTTTCATTGACGCGCGGAACCGCTTTATCTGTCTGTTGTGATGCATTTTCGCGGACGTCAGGTGATTCCCTCTGACTGCCCGATGCGCTGGTCGGCCGCGCGGCTTCGTCGGCCTCTGCCCGTTGCGCAAGGTCCGGTTTCGGGCCGGCGCGCGGGCTATCCGTTGGGGCGGCGCCTGCATTGCCCGTCAATTCCGGATGGCTGTCCTCCCAGACGGTCCCTGGCGCGTCGTCGCCGATAACATAGTCAAAATCGCCGAATAGCCCGACGCGCGCATGTGCATTCATGTCCAGTGTTGCGGCAGGGCTGGATGGCTTTGCCTCATCCGGCGTTGCGCCGTCATCCGGTGGTTCGATTGTAAACCGCAGGGCGCCGGTCTGGCGGCGCATCGCCGGCGTCACCAGGAAACTGCCGGAACGGCAGGCCTCGAATCCCGGCCGGTAGACGCTGATGACGATATCGGCGCGGTCGCAGGCCGCGCCGGTGAGCGCGGGCCGGAAAACCTGGGCAACGCGGAGTGGTCGGGCCTGCGCCGACGCGCCTGAAAGCGCCGCCACGCACCATGCGTCTTTCTCGCAGATGAAGCGACCCGGCCGGGCGGCCGCGGCCGCGCTATCGGCTTCAAAAGCGGCGTTCGCCGCGCGCATCCGTTCCCTGTCAAGGCGCTCGAAACGATCGACCCCTTCGAGCAGGACCGCGACCCGTTCGCCTTCGACGGGAAGCGCTGCCGCCTTTATCGCGTAGGCGCTTCGCCACTGCTCGTAAATGAAGGCGGGCGGACGGCTCTTGCTGAGGGCGGCTGCGTTACCCGTCAGAAGCGCCAGCAGTGCGCCGTCCTCCGACACCAGCAGAACCGGCGCGCCATCCTCGCGCGGAAGGATGAGAAGGCTGAGGGCGAGCGTCATCGGCACGAGTCCCGTCAAGCGGAGGCGCGTGCGCAGCAGCACCAGCAGCATGAATCCGGCAAGGAACAACAGCAGGAAGCCGGGCGGCATCGCGCCCGTCTCGAAGGCGCCGCCGAGACCGTCCACCCATTTCGCGATCCCGATCACCCAGTCCAGGCCGAGCCCCATGGCCAGGAGAAACGGCGCATGCAGGCCGAGGGGCATGGCCAGCATGGCGAGAAGCCCCGCCGGCATGACGAGGAAGGTGACGATCGGCATGGCCAGCAGATTGCCGAGGAGGCCGTAGCCGGCCACGCGCTGGAAATGGGCCATGGCGATCGGAGCGGTCGAAAGCCCTCCGATCAGCGCGGTCATCACGATGCCGGATGCGGCCAGAAGGATGATCCGCGCCAGGGCATGCGGCTTGAAGCCGCCCTCCCCGGCATGCCGCTTCTGCCAGAGACTGTAGCCCGCGATCAGCGCCAGCGTCGCGGCAAAGGACATCTGCATGCCGGGTCCGATGGCTTCCGACGGCGACACGGCCAGTATCGCAAGAGCGGCGAGCGCGACATTGCGCAGGCTGATCGCCGGTCGGTCGGCCACCGCCGCGGCCAGCATGATGGCGAGCATGATGAAGGCGCGCCGCGCCGAGACCTGCATCCCGGAGATCGCGAGATAGAAGGCCGCGGCGAAAATCGCCGTAAGCGCCGCCAGTTTCTTCGTGGCGACCGCCTCGGCGGCTTTCGGCGAGAAGGACAGGACCAGCCGCAGCGCGGAAAAGAAGATGCCGGCGGCAAGCGCCATGTGCAGGCCCGAAATGGCGATCACATGGGCAAGGCCTGCATTGCGCAGGGCATCCAGCGTCTCGTCGCTCATCGCCCGCCGCTGTCCGGTGATGATCGCATTGGCGAAGGCGCCGGACTCGCCCGGAAGCACGGCGCGGATTCTTGAAGCGATCGAATCGCGCAGACTTTCGATCCAGCGGCCGGCGGCATCTCCGGCGGATTGGGCGATCCCCTGTTGCGGAAGCGACGCGGGTGCCGGCAACGGCTGCGGGGCGCCGTAGAGGAAACCGACCGCGCCGATACCGTCGAAATAGGAGAGAAACCCGAAATCGACCAGACCGGGCAGCGCCGGGCCGGACGGCGGGGAAAGACGCGCGACGCCGGTCATCGCGCCGCCGATCCCGACCGGCGGCGACTTGCCGCGGGCCACAAGCGTGACCCGCTCCGGCGCACGGCGGATCGCCGGCTCTTCCGTTGCAAGGACCCGCACGACATAGCGCCATCCGCTGTCGGTCGGCTCGCGCGCCTCGACGAGGCCGGTGAGGCGCGTGGTTACGGGCGAATCCAGCATGACCGTCGAAAGTCTGAGGACCTCGAACTGCGCGAACACCGCGCCCGTCAGGAATGCCGCGGCAAGGCCGGCCGCAAGCCTTCCCGCCGGTCGCCCATGCCGCAGCATCGACCACGAAAGGACGGCAATTGCCCAATAGAGCAGCAGGCCCCAGAACGCAGGCGATACAGGCCTCGAAAACCACCATGCCGCGCCGAATGCCATCAACAGCGGGACAAACAGAAAGGCCCGGCCGAAGGCGAGTTCCTCGCCAGCAAGCGCGACAAAACGCCCCACCGGTCGTTGCGGACCGGCATAAGCGCTCCGGTTGTACGGCAAGGCACGGAATGGCCGCCTCAAACGGCGGCGGGCATGCCCCTTCCAGCGGCCGCCCCTTCCGCCGGGGCGGCGTTCCAGGCCTTCAGATTGCTCCCGTTCCTCTTCCATTCCGCCCGCCCGCGTGCAACGTCCGGTATCGTGTATCCGGTCGCAATGAAATGCAACGTTGCAGGCGGAGACGGTCGGCAAATTTTCCTTTTCAGATCATGAAAAAACTTGCTAAACGCAATTATAAATCATCAATTGCACCGCAACATGAACCGTTCAGCGGCTTGGCAGCGGCGCATCGATCCTATACCTAGTTCATACCTTTGCTCGTGTATCTCACGCGTGTCGCGCTGGAAGATTTGGAGGATAGCATGACGGAAACTGGCAAACTCATCTTGGACGGACAGGAACTGGAACTGAACGTCGAAGCAGGCACCTTCGGTCCAAAAGTGCTCGACATCGCCTCGCTCTACAAACAGTCGGGCATGTTCACATACGACCCTGGCTTCACCTCAACCGCGTCGTGCAAGTCCACGATCACCTACATCGACGGCGACCAGGGCGTGCTGCTGCATCGCGGCTATCCGATCGACCAGCTGGCCGAAAATGCGGACTTCCTGGAAGTGTGCTATCTGCTGCTGTTCGGCGAGCTGCCGACGGCAACGCAGAAGAAGGATTTCGACTTCCGCGTCACCCACCACACGATGATCCATGAACAGTTGACGCGGCTCTTCACCGGCTTCCGCCGCGATGCCCATCCGATGGCTATCATCTGCGGCGCGGTCGGTGCCATGTCGGCATTCTACCACGACTCGATCGACATCTCGGACCCCTACAAGCGCGAGATCGCCAGCATCCGGATGATCGCGAAGATCCCGACGATCGCGGCGATGGCCTACAAGTACCATGTCGGCGAACCCTTCGTTTACCCGCGCAACGACCTCGACTATGCGGCGAATTTCCTGCACATGTGCTTCGCCACGCCGTGCGAGGAATACAAGGTCAACCCGATCCTGTCGCGCGCCCTTGACCGCATCTTCATCCTGCATGCCGACCACGAGCAGAACGCTTCGACCTCGACCGTGCGCCTCGCCGGTTCTTCGGGCGCGAACCCGTTCGCCTGCATCGCGGCCGGCATAGCCTGCCTCTGGGGCCCGGCGCATGGCGGCGCCAACGAGGCTGCGCTCAACATGCTCGAGGAAATCGGCTCCGTTGACCGCATTCCCGAATACATCGCCCGCGCAAAGGACCGCGACGACCCCTTCCGCCTGATGGGCTTCGGCCACCGCGTCTACAAGAACTATGATCCCCGCGCCAAGATCATGCAGAAGACCTGCCACGAGGTTCTGGGCGAGCTCGGCATCAAGGACGATCCGCTCCTCGATGTGGCCATGGAACTGGAAAAGATCGCGCTGACGGACGAGTACTTCATCGAGAAGAAGCTCTATCCGAACATCGACTTCTATTCCGGCATCACGCTGAAGGCGCTCGGCTTCCCCACCACCATGTTCACCGTGCTGTTCGCCCTTGCCCGCACGGTCGGCTGGATCGCCCAGTGGAACGAGATGATCGAGGATCCGGAACAGCGCATTGGCCGTCCGCGCCAGCTCTACACGGGGGCCGCCGAACGCGATTTTGTGGCGATCGCCGATCGCTGACAGCGCGCTTCGAGAACGCGCAGAAACGTCGAAGGCCGGTCCATGTGACCGGCCTTTTGTGTATCGTGCTCCGAGCGGATAACGTCTTTTTTGGGCGGGGATCGGGAGCGACGGAAGCAAGGCGGAGGTGAGGCCGAGCGGGGAAAGGCGCTCCCAAGCGGAAGCGCTCGATCCCCGCAGGGCTACTCGGCCAGCATGCTCTCCAGCCGCTGGGCCTCGGCGCCGGGCACGCGGATGTCAAGGGTAACGGAGCCATCCTCAAGGTCGCGGCGCGCGTCAACGATCGCGTGTTCGTAGATCCACGGCAGAAGATGAAGCCTGTCCGGCGAAAGCATGATGGTCGTTTCGGTGAGAACGCCCGCCAGCCGCGCCGCGATCTGTTCCACGAGCGCATCGACGCCCTCGCCGGTCACGGCAGAAACGCCCATCACCGCATCGCTGGCAGCCGCCCGCGCCATCAGCGCGTCGTGCTCTTCGCTCTCAAGAAGGTCAAGCTTGTTCCAGACCTCGATGATCCGCTCGTTCTGCGCCTTTTCGTCAATGCCGAGTTCGCCGAGAATGCGCAGCACGTCGTCGGACTGCGCATCGCGCGCGGGATCGGCCATGTCGCGCACATGGAGTATCAGGTCGGCCTCCAGCACCTCCTCCAGCGTCGCGCGGAAGGCAGCGACGAGATGGGTCGGAAGGTCGGAGATAAAACCCACAGTGTCGGACAGGATGACGGTGCGTCCATGCGGCAGCTTCATGCGCCTCAGCGTCGGATCAAGCGTGGCGAACAGCATGTCCTCGGCCAGCACCCCTGCCCCGGTGATCCGGTTGAACAGGGTTGATTTTCCGGCGTTGGTATAGCCGACGAGCGCCACAATCGGATGCGGCACCTTCTTGCGCTTGGAGCGATGGAGCTTTCGCGTGCGCACCACCTGCTCAAGCTCGCGCTCCAGCTTGGTGATCCGTTCGCGCAAGAGCCTCCGGTCGGCCTCGATCTGGGTTTCGCCGGGACCGCCCATGAAACCGCCGCCGCCGCGCTGGCGCTCCAGGTGCGTCCAGCTTCTGACAAGGCGGCCGCGCTGATAGTTCAGATGCGCAAGCTCGACCTGCAGTCGTCCCTCCTTGGTGGAGGCGCGCTCGCCGAAGATTTCGAGAATGAGCCCGGTTCGGTCGATGACCTTGGCCACCCATTCCTTCTCGAGATTGCGCTGCTGAACGGGGGAAAGCGGATGATCGACGATGACGAGGCCGATGTTGCGTGCATCGAGCAGTTCGTCGATTTCCTTGATCTTCCCGGTCCCGATCAGCGTCGCCGGACGCGGTTCGTTGACCGTGACGATCTCGGAGGCAACGACATCGAGCCCGATCGCGCGGGCAAGGCCGACGGCCTCCTGCAGGCGGCTTTCGGGCGCGCGCGACGTCGCTTCGCCCTCGCTGCCGCGCTGCGCCTTGATGACCGGAACGAGAACCAGCGCCCGGGATGAATCCCGGTTCTCATACTCGCTTTCAGGAAAGAATGTATCGGTAATGGAAGATCACCAGATCAGGAGGCGTTGTCGTCGTTCTCGAACATCTGCACCGGCTGGCCAGGCATGATCGTCGAGATCGCATGCTTGTAGACCAGCTGGGAATGCCCATCGCGACGCAACAAAACGCAGAAATTGTCAAAAGACGTGACAACACCCGTCAGTTTTACCCCGTTGATGAGAAAAATCGTGAGCGAGATCTTCTGCTTGCGGACAGTATTGAGAAAAAGATCCTGCAAATTCTGAGAACGTTCCGCCATGGCGCCGCTTCTTTCTTACTCTTGCCGGCCAGCGGCCGGTGCCCACCTCATATGCGTTGCTTCCAAAGCATGGAAACAACCAGTCAGGCCTTGGTGGTAGCAAATTGACAAGGCTTCCGCAACGGCGAAAACCGATCGCTCGCCGCGACGCAACGCCGTACGCACCCGGAATGTCAGAAATACTGGATCGAGACCCTGAACAGCTGTTCCACATGACGCACGGCGGAGGCCACGGCGAACAGGATGACACGGTCATGCGGCTTGATCTTCAGATCGCCGGTCGGGCGCAGGATCGCATTGCCGCGATAGACGGCGCCGATGCGGATGCCCTCCGGCAGATCGAGATCGCGGAACGGCGTTCCGACCAGCGGTGACGTCGTCAGCGCTTCCGCCTCGATCACCTCGGCCGCTCCCTTCTGCACGGCATAGACCGAGCGGATACGCCCCTTGCGGACATGCTGGAGCACGCGCGAGATGGTGACGGCGCGCGGGTTGATATAGGCATCGATCCCCAGCGACTTGGTCACCTCGTGGAAGGACGGATTGTTGAGCAGCGCCAGATTCGACTTGCAGCCGAGCTGTTTGGCGATCACCGAGGCCAGGATATTGGTCTGGTCGTTATTGGTGAGGGCGACCATCAGATGCGCGTCGGGTACGTCGGCCTGGATCATGATGTTCTGATCGAGCGCCGATCCCTGCAGCACGATGCCGTGGTGCAGCGCATCGGAGACGGTGATGGCCTTTTCGCGGTCGAGCTCGATCATTTTCAGCCGCGTCTTGGGCTGCAGTTCCTCGATCGACTTGGCCACGAAGAAGCCGATATTGCCGCCGCCGGCGATCACGATCCGCCGCGCCTCCTGCTCCTCATGTCCGAAAAGCGCCAGAGTGCGGCGGATATGCTCCTGCTCGCAGACGACATAGACGAGATCGCCGGCGAGAATCTGGTCCGTCGAGTGCGGAATGATCACTTCCTCGTCGCGGTAGATCCCGGTCACGGTTGCGTTCAGATCGGGAAACAGCTGGCTCAGCTGCATCAGCGGCGTGTTCAGAACCGGGCAGTCGTCATTGCATTCGACCGCCAGCATCGCGATCTTCTCATCGGCAAAACGCACGATATCGGTCGCGCCCGGAAAGGAAATGCGCCGCAGCACCATCTTGCCGACCTCGACTTCCGGCGAGATCGTCACGTCGATCGGCATGTGGTCGCGCGAGAAAAGATCCGAATAGTGCGAATGCAGATAGCTCTGCGAGCGGATGCGGGCAATCTTGGTCGGCACGTTGAACAGGGAATGGGCCACCTGGCAGGCCACCATGTTGATCTCGTCGTGCAGCGTCACGGCGATGATCATATCCGCCTGGTCTGCGCCGGCCTTGGCCAGCACGTCCGGATGGGCGCCGTGGCCGACATAGCCGCGCACGTCGAGCAATTCGGTAATGGCGGCGATCAGCGAGGCTGACGTATCGATGACGGAGACATCGTTATATTCCTGGGAAAGACGTTCGGCGATGCCGAATCCGACCTGGCCCGCGCCGCAGATAATGATTTTCATCAGGCCCCTCTGGGGTTTTGGAGTTCCGGTGGCTCAGCGGACCGCAATCTGCCCGGTTTTCCGTCAAATGCCAAGGGACTTCAGCTTGCGGTGCAATGCCGAGCGTTCCATGCCGACGAACTCGGCGGTCCTGGAAATATTACCGCCGAAACGGTTGATCTGGGCCATCAGGTAGTCGCGTTCGAAGCGCTCGCGCGCCTCCCTGAGGGGCAGCGTCATGATATGGGCGTCGCCCGAGGTCTGGATCTGCGGCAACACGTCGGAAAGGTCCGCAGGCAGCAGTTCGGCGCCGATCGGCTGGGCGGCATCCTCCTCGCGCGAGAGGATCAGCAGGCGCTCCAGATTGTTGCGCAACTGGCGGATATTGCCGGGCCAGTCATGCGCCTGGAGGATGGCCATGGCATCATCGCCGATCCGGCGCTGGCGGATGCCCGCCTGCTCGCAAAGCTGGCGCATGATGAAGTCGACGAGGAAGGGAATGTCCTCCCGCCGCTCGGAAAGCGCGGGGATGCGCACCGGCACGACGGCGAGGCGGTGGAAAAGGTCCTGGCGGAACAGGCCATCGTCGATGCGCGCCCTGAGATCGAGCGCGGTCGATGACAGGATCCGAACATCGACCGAAACCCGCCGGCTTCCGCCGACGCGCTCGAACTGCTGGTCGATCAGAACGCGCAGGATCTTCTTCTGCGTTTCGAGCGGCATTTCGCCGATCTCGTCGAGGTAGAGCGTGCCGCGATGGGCGCGCTCGAGTGCGCCGGTCTTGCGGCTCCGCCCGCCGCCCGGCTCGACGCCGAACAGTTCTGTCTCCATGTTCTCCGGCGTGATCGCAGCGGCATTCAGCGCCACGAAGGGCGCTTCGGCGCGCTGGCTCTTCCTGTGCATCAGCCGCGCGACGATCTCCTTGCCGGAGCCCGAACCGCCGAAAATCATCACGCGGCTGTTGGTCGGCCCAACCTTGTCGACGGTCTGGCGCAGTTGCGAGATCAGCAGCGAAGAGCCGACGAGCTCGTCCGGATCGCCGCTCTTGCGCTTCAGCTCCTGGACTTCCGACTTCAGCCGCGAATTCTCCAGTGCCCGCTCGGCAATCAGCACCAGCCGGTCGGCCTTGAACGGCTTTTCGATAAAATCGAAGGCGCCGCGCTTGATCGACGAGACCGCGGTCTCGATGTTGCCGTGGCCGGAGATCATCACCACGGGCAGGTCGGGATAGCGCTGCTTGATCTCTTCCAGGAGCGCCAGCCCGTCCAGCCGGCTGCCCTGCATCCAGATGTCGAGAAAGATCAGGCGCGGCACGCGGTCGGCGATCGCGGCGAGCGCGCTGTCGCTGTCATGGGCGACGCGCGCCTCATGCCCTTCGTCGGAAAGGATGCCCGAGACGATATCACGGATATCCGCCTCGTCGTCGACGACGAGAATATCAGAGGCCATCTTGTTCTTCCTTGTCTGTTTCCTCGCGCGCGCGTTCGCCGTCATGGACATGCGGCAGTTCCACGCGGATCATCGCGCCCCTTCCCCCGGCAAAATCCGCCGGAGCGTCATGGAGTTCAAGCTTGCCGCCATGTTCCTCGATGATCTTGCGAACGATCGCGAGACCGAGCCCGGTGCCTTTCTCGCGCATGGTAATATAGGGTTCAAGGATCATGTGACGGTTTTCGACGGGCAGGCCCTTGCCGTTGTCGATGAAATCGATGACGTAGCGATCCCGCGCCCTGTCGAACTCCGCGCGCACAAGGATTTTTCGCTCTCCGTCAAACTCCGTTACCGGAACGCTTTCAACGGCTTCCACGGCGTTTTTCAGAATGTTTCCGAAGGCCTGACCAAGCATCCTGTCATCGAAGAGCCCCTCAAGCGGCGCATCGCCGAGTTCGCGCAGGAAGGTGATGTCGGTCCGCCCGATCTCCAGCAGGAACACGGCGTCGGAGAGAATCCGGCGCAGGTCCCCGGCCGTTTTGGAGGGTTTGGGCATCCGCGCGAAAGATGAGAACTCATCGACCATGCGGCCGATATCGCCGACCTGGCGGACGATTGTATCAGTACACTGGTCGAAAACCTTCCGGTCTTCCTCGTCCTCGATCTTGCGACCAAAGCGGCGCTTGATGCGCTCGGCGGAAAGCTGGATCGGGGTCAGCGGGTTCTTGATCTCGTGGGCGATGCGGCGGGCGACATCCGCCCAGGCCGTGGAGCGCTGGGCAATGATCAGATCGGTGATGTCATCGAGCGTAATGACATAGGAATTCGAGGCGTTGCGGCTGTCCTCGCGCGTCACCTGAACCGAGAGCGTGCGCTCCTTTCCGAGCCGGAGCAGATTGATCTGGCGCCGGAAATTCTGCCGGCGGCGGCGCATCGCCGCCGTCATAACCATGTCGATCTCCGGCGATATGTCGACGAGCTTGCGGCCGATCAGCTCGTTGCCCTTCACGGCCAGAAGCTCTTCCGCCGAAATGTTGACGATGGTGATGGTGCGGCTGTCATCGACGCCGATCACGGCGGCCGTCACGCCCGACAGCACGGCCTCGATGAAGCGCCTGCGGTCGTCCACCTCGTCCTTCGCCAACAGGATTTCGCGCTGCTGCGCCCGGATCTCCGCGATCATCTTGTTGAAGGTGCTCGACAGCCGGCCGACATCGCCGTCGATGGTGCGCACCGGCACGGCGACCTTCATATCGCCGGACGCGACCTGGTCGGCGGCGCCGATCAACAGGCGGATCGGCAACACGATGCGGTCGGCGACGGCGATGCCGGTCCAGATCGCGGCGAGCAGCACGATCAGAGCAAAGCCGAGATAGAGCACGCCGAAGGCCACCTGGATCGAGAAACGCCCCTCCTCCATGGTCGAGTATTCGGAGACATTGTCCTCGATCATCCGCATCGCGCCCATGACGTTGGGATCGACCGCGCGCACGGTGTAGAGAAGGCTGTCGGGAATAGCTTCGAGCGCGATGATCGCGCCGACGAGGTTGGTATCCCCCGGCGGAATCAGCGTCGGCGTGCCGGACGCCGCCTTTTCCAGCGCATCCTCCGGTATGTCCGGCAGCACCGTCTCGTCGCCCAGATCGGCCTGCGCGATGACGCTGCCATCGTCACGCATCAGGAAGGCGCCGAGCATGCCGCGTCCGCGCGCCTGGCGGGTCATCAGGTCGGCAAAGCCGGTCCGGTCAAGAAAGTAGAGCGACCTGTTCCGCTCCAGATCATTGCCCATGGAGAGCGTCTGCCCCTGCAGATAGCTCGCATTCTCCATCATGTAGGCCTGGGCGACATTCAGCGAAGACTGGACGATCGACTGGGTGCGCAGCGCGAACCAGCGGTCGAGGCCGGCATTGAGCGTCAGCGTCGCGAAGATCGCCACGACGATCGCCGGCGTCACCGCCACGATCGAAAACAGAGCGACGATGCGGATGTGGAGTTGCGCCGCAGCGCGTCCGCGCTTTCGCGCTTTCAGCAAGCGCACGACCTCGCGGCTGATCAGGAAGATCATTGCGAGCACGAAGATCGAGTTTGCCGCGACCAGTCCGACGACGACCCTGCCGGTCGGCTTGATCGGGGTCAGACCCAGCAGGACGAAAAGTGAAACGAAGGCGGTGACGAGCGCGCCGACGACAAGGAACATGCCGGGGGACTTCAGAATGGCGCGCGCACCGCCGCCGCCATAGGCCGCGTCGCCGCCCGGCGCGCCGTCATCATCGGGCTGCGCCCGGAACAAAACCTCTGCCTTGCCGTCGTCTGCTGTCATGCCTGCCGATCTCAAACGCCCTCTCGCCGAAGGACGGCGAAAGCGCTCAAGGGCACACGCGGAAAAGCTGAACGCCACCCGTGCGATTCCATCCCTTGGAGAAGGATATGCAACAGAATGTGGCACAAATGCAACGGAAAGCTGGCCGGAAGGCCGCCATCACCGCATTGTCAGGACGAGCTGCGCGAGCTGCGGTAGACCGAGACGCCGAGCTCGCGGATTTTCTTGCGCAAGGTGTTTCGGTTGAGGCCGAGAAGATCGGCCGCGCGGATCTGGTTGCCGCGCGTGGCCGTCAGTGCGGCGAGGATCAGCGGGTACTCGACCTCGTTCAGCACCCGCTCGTAAAGCCCCGGCGGCGGCAGGCTCTCGCCGAAGCTCGCGAAATAGCTGCGCATGTTCTCCTCGACGGCCTGGGCAATGGTCGGCATCCCGGTTCTGACCTGCGCGCCCTCGGCGGGGGCATCCGGCTGGTCGGCCTGCAGCTCCTGCTCGACGATCTCCCGGGTGATGACGTCCTGGGGATAGAGCGCCATCAGCCGGCGCACGAGATTTTCAAGCTCGCGCACATTGCCCGGCCAGGGATAGGCCTTCATCGCATCGATCGCCGCCTGCTCGAACCGTTTGCCGCCAAGGCCCTCGACCTCGCCCTCGTTGACGAAATGACGGACAAGATCGCCGATATCCTCGGCGCGTTCGCGCAGCGGCGGCAGGCGCAACGGCACCACGTTGAGGCGATAGTAGAGGTCCTCGCGGAAAAGGCCCTGGTGGATCGACTGCTTGAGATCCTTGTTGGTGGCGGCAACGATGCGCACATCCGTGCGGATCGGCGTGCGGCCGCCGACCGTGGTGTATTCGCCCTGCTGCAGCACCCGCAGCAGCCGCGTCTGCGCGTCCATCGGCATGTCGCCGATCTCGTCGAGGAACAGCGTGCCGCCCTCGGCCTGCTCGAACCGGCCGGAGGAGCGGGTCTGCGCGCCGGTGAAGGCGCCCTTCTCGTGGCCGAAGAGTTCCGACTCGATCAGGTCGCGCGGGATTGCGGCCATGTTGATGGCGACGAAGGGGCCGTTGCGGCGCTTGCCATAGTCATGCAGCGCGCGCGCCACAAGCTCCTTGCCAGTGCCGGATTCGCCGGTGATCATCAGCGTCAGGTCGGTCTGCATCAGGCGGGCGAGGACGCGGTAGATCTCCTGCATGGCGGCCGAGCGGCCGACAAGCGGCATGCCGTCCTGCATGTCGTCGCCGAGCGGGGCCGGCTTGCGCTTCGGTTCCGACAGCGCCCGACCGACAATGGCGATCAGCTCCGTCAGATCGAAGGGCTTGGGCAGATAGTCATAGGCGCCCTTTTCCGAGGCGCGCACCGCCGTCATGAAAGTGTTCTGCGCGCTCATGACGATCACCGGCAGTTCCGGACGCGACTTCTTGATGCGCGGCAGAAGATCGAAGGCGTTCTCGTCCGGCATGACCACGTCTGTCAGCACCAGGTCGCCCTCGCCGGACGAGACCCAGCGCCACAGGGTCGCGGCATTGGAGGTGATACGGACATCGTAACCGGCGCGGCTCAGCGCCTGGTTCAGCACGGTGCGGATGGCTGCGTCATCATCTGCGACAAGGATCGTTGCTGTCATTGTTCTTTTTCCGTTTTCGGGTCGGCCTCGGCGGGCAGGACATCCTTGGAAACCGGCATGAGGATCCTGAATGTCGTGCGGCCGTTCATGTTCTCGCATTCGATGATCCCGCCATGGGCGCCGATGATCTTGGCAACCAGGGCAAGGCCCAGCCCCGTGCCGTTCGGCTTCGTGGTGATGAAGGGATCGAACAGATGCGGCATAAGATCGGGCGGGACGCCCGGACCATTGTCCTGCACGCAGAATTCGAGCGGCAGGGATATCTTTTCCCGCGTTCCCGCGACCGACATGCGGATGCCGGGCCGGTAGGCCGAAGTCAGGATGATCTCGCCGTCCGGCTTGTCGACCACGGCCTCCGATGCATTCTTGATCAGGTTCAGGAAAACCTGAACCATCTGGTCGCGGTTGGCGAAGATCAGCGGCAGGGACGGGTCATACTCCTCGGTGATCTTGATGTTGCGGGCAAAGCCCGCCTTGGCCAGCGCCTTCACATGGTCGAGCACGGAATGGATATTGAGCGGCACGCGGTCGATCGGCCGCTCGTCGGAAAATACTTCCATGCGGTCGACCAGCGAGACGATCCGGTCGGATTCGTCGCAGATCAGCCGCGTCAGGGCCCGGTCCTCGTCGCTGGCATTGGTTTCCAGAAGCTGCGCCGCCCCGCGAATGCCGGAAAGCGGGTTCTTGATCTCGTGCGCCAGCATGGAGGCAAGCCCCGTCACCGAGCGGGCTGCGGCGCGGTGCACGAGCTGCCGGTCGATCTTGTCGGCCATGGAGCGGACCTGGAAGACGAGGACGACGGAGCCCTCCTCGCCGACCGGCGCGACATAGATATCCACCAGCTTGTCCTGGCCGAGGCGCGGCGAGGACAGGTCGACGCGGTACTCGTTGACCGGCGCGCGGCGCTCGCGCACCTGCGAAATGAGGGCCAGAAGCGGGCTGTCGAAGGGAATGAAATCGGAGAGCGCCTTTTTCGCAAGATGCGCGGCGCTCGCCCCGAAAAACACTTCGGCCTCCCAGTTGGTGTAGGAAATGCGGCCGTTCTCCTCGATCAGAACGACGGGGTTCTGGATCGCGTTCAGCACTTCGAGCGCGACCATTTCCGCGGCCTTGCGCATGCCGCCAGCATCGGTGGTCATGCGGCGTTCCTTTCTCCGTCCGTGCGCGTCAGCAGACCTGTCAGCCGGCTGATGACGCGATCGGGATTTGTCTCTGTCATGATATGTGCTCTTTCGGCGCCGTCGATACCGGGGGCGAGTCGGTCGAGATACCAGCCGAGATGCTTGCGCGCATGGCGCACGCCCACATCCTTACCGTAAAACGACAGCATGTCCTGGTAGTGTTCAAGCGCGGTTTCGATCTTCATCGCCAGCGGCGGGTCGCCGGCGCCGGCGAGGATCCCGGCGTGCCAGGGCCGCCCCTGGCACGCCCGCCCGACCATGACGGCGGTGATGCCGGGACGCGTCAGGAGGTATTCGACATCGCCGCGACTTTCGATATCGCCGTTGGCGATGAACGGCACCTTGACGACCTCCGCGACAGCGACAACCGCGTCCCAGTCGGCGCTGCCCTTGTAGAACTGCATGCGCGTGCGACCATGCACGGTGATCGCCCTTGCGCCCGCGGCTTCGGCGCGGGCGGCGAGATAGCGGGCATTCATACTCTCATGATCCCAGCCAAGCCGCATTTTCACCGTTACCGGCACGCTGACGGCGGCGACCGTTGCCTCGATGATGGCAAGCGCGCGTTCGGGCTCGCGCATCAGCGCGGAGCCGGTGTAGCCGCCGACGACCTTCTTGGCGGGGCAGCCCATGTTGATGTCGACGATGTCGGCGCCATTCGATTCGGCAATCCGCGCGGCCTCGGCCATGAAATCGGGATCGCGGCCGGCAAGCTGCACGACATGCGGCTTCAGCCCCGCCCCCTTCAGGCGCGCCCAGCTTTCGGCGGTGTTGAACGTCAGTTCGCGACTTGCGATCATCTCGGTAACGACCAGGCCGGCGCCGAAGCGAAAGGCGAGCTTTCGGAACGGCAGATCGGTGACGCCGGACATCGGCGCCAGAATGACGCGGTTACGGATCCCGACATTGCCGATGGCGAAAGAATCCGATGGATCAGGATGGGACAAATGGCTATCTTTCATGCAGCACATCATATTGCCCTATTTTTAGACAAGTCGGTACTCTTTGCCAAGCGATTTCGCCGGCAACTTACAAAATTTAGGCATATGCTGGAAAATTGGTGCAATCCGGGTAAGTTCGCGCCAACCGGAAACGAGTCACAGGTACATATCTGATCATGACAGCAGGCAAAAGCTTCAATCCCGGCATTGTCGTGGTCGCCGCGGGTCGCGGAGAACGGGCCGGAACATCGAAGGAAGGGCCGAAACAATATCGTCCCATCGGCGGTAGCCCCGTGATTTCACACACGCTTTCCGGTTTTGCCGAATGGGGCGGGGCAACCGCCGGCATTGTCGTGGTCATTCATCCCGATGACGAGGCGCTCTTCCGCGACGCTCTGTCGCATGTGCTCAAGGCCGAGAACATCCGCTTCGTGCATGGCGGCGCAACCCGTCAGCAGTCTGTTCTGTGCGGTCTCAGGGCGCTCGAGCCGCAGACCCCCAGCCATGTGCTGATCCATGACGCCGTGCGTCCGTTCTTCGATGCCGCGCTGATCGAGCGCATCTGCGCTGCGCTGAAAGCCGGCGACACCGCCGTTCTGCCGGCCATTGCCGTCGCCGATACGCTGAAACAGGCGGACGCCCGCCACATGGTGGCCGGAACAGTACCGCGCGCCGGGCTCTTTGCCGCCCAGACCCCGCAGGCCTTTGATTTCGACACGATCTACGCCGCCCACAAAAGGGCGGCCGAGGAAGGCCGGCTCGATTTCACCGATGACGCCGGCATTGCCGAATGGGCGGGCCTTGGCGTGCGCCTGGTGGACGGGCTTGCCGACAATGTGAAGCTGACCTTCCGGAGGGATATCGCCATGGCCGATGAAAAGCTTTCGCGCAATCCGATTGCCGATATCCGCACCGGCAACGGCTATGACGTGCACAAACTGGTGCCCGGCGACGGCGTAACGCTCTGCGGCGTGCGCATCCCCAATGACATGACGCTATCAGGCCATTCGGATGCCGATGTCGCCTTTCACGCGCTGACCGATGCGTTGCTTGCCACCTGCGGCGAAGGCGATATCGGCGATCATTTTCCGCCGTCCGACCCCCAATGGAAAGGCGCGGCCTCGAATATCTTTCTGGCGCATGCGGCGAAGATCGTGCGCGGCCATGGCGGCGTCATCCTCAATGCCGATGTCAGCCTGATCGCCGAGGCGCCCAAGATCGGTCCGCATCGCCAGGCGATGCGCCGCGCGATCGCCGACTGCCTCGGCATCGATCTGTCCCGCTGTTCGGTCAAGGCGACCACCAACGAAACCATCGGCTTTGTCGGTCGCGGCGAAGGCATTGCCGCGATTGCGACGGCAAGCGTCAGCTACGGAAACATGCGATGATCAACGCGGATATCGAGGAACGGGCGAGGCTCCTGATCGAGCGCTGCACCAGGGCCGGCAAGACGATTGCCACGGCGGAAAGCTGCACGGGCGGCCTGATCATCGGCGCGCTGACCGATATTGCCGGCTCGTCTGCCGTTGTCGATCGGGGCTATGTGACCTACTCGAACCAGGCGAAGATCGACATGCTCGGCGTCAGCGCCGAAACGCTGGCAACGGCCGGTGCGGTCTCGCGCGAAACGGCGCTGCAGATGTCGGCCGGCGCGCTCTGGCGTTCCGGCGCCGATCTCGCCGTTGCCGTGACCGGAATTGCCGGACCGAGCGGCGGTTCGGCCGAAAAGCCCGTCGGTCTCGTCCATCTTGCTGCCCGCGATCGTTGGGGCCACCTGCATCACATCGAAAGCCGCTATGGCGACATCGGCCGCGACGGCATAAGGATCGCCACGGTACAGACCGCGCTCGGCATGCTGGAAGGGCTTATTCAGTCGTAGATCTTGTCGGCCCGGGCCTCGAAGGCCTCGGAGAACTTGCGGAAGGCCCGGTCGAACATCGAGCCCATCATCGCCCCGAGGATTCGGTTCTTGAACTCGTAATTGATGTAGAACTGCACGGCGCAGGCATCCTCGCCCTCGGGCTGGAAATGCCAGCAATTGTCGAGAAAGCGGAATGGTCCGTCCACATAGCTGACATCGATCCGGCGTTCGTCGTTGTTCAGCAGCACCTGGGTGGTGAAACTCTCGCGGATTCCCTTGTAGCCGACCGTCATGTCGGCGATCAGCAGAGTCTTGCCGTCCTTTTCCCGCGACGAGCGCACCGACAGCGCCTCGCACAGGGGCAGGAATTCAGGATAGCGCTCGACATCGGCAACAAGGGCGAACATCCGGTCGGCGGAGTGGTGGACATGTCGTGTAGTCTTGAACTCGGGCATGGTTTTCAGCTAATGGCCCGCGCCCGAAAGCGCAAGCAATTCGTTCACCGCGCGGTGCGATTTCAACACGCAGACCGGCACGCCCGCTCCGTTCAACTCGATCACGCGCTCCATTTTCGGTGCGGTCAGCCTGTTGAAATTCCAGATATAGCGCAGAAAGGCGAAGTCAATCCGCTCGGGGCACCCCGGCGCCATATCGACTCTGACCTCGCCATAGGAACCGGCTATGCGCTTCATCGCGCCGAAAAGACTGACCAGTCGCGGCGGCGCAAGCCAGAGCACAAGGTCGGCGCGCCTGAGACGCAGCGGCATCGTCTCGGTATTGTTGCCGTCAAACACCCAATCATCGCCATCGGCGTACGCCGCGACGCTGGCGACGATATCGGACCGCTCCCGCATCACCCAGCCGGGCAGCCAGAAGACATCGCGATCCATGGAGACGTAGGGCAGATCGAACCGGGCGCAGATCCGGCGCGAAAGCGTTGACTTGCCGCTTCCCGAACAGCCGATCACCATGATGCGCCGCGCGGTGTGCAAAAGCACGGCGGCTTCCCTGACGGCGATCTGTCTCATGAACTCCCCCAACAAAGGAAAAGGGGTATACAACCCGCCTGCAACCCAGACAAGCCCTTGATCATGTTAGGGTTAAGGCGGACGCCGCCGGCAGAGGGGTCGGCCCCCTGCTCTATTCCGCTGCCAGCTGGGCTAGTTTCTTCGCCCGGTTCTCACGCAACCGCGCGAAGTCTTCGCCGGCGTGGTGGGAGGAGCGCGTCAGCGGGCTGGAAGAGACCATCAGGAAGCCCTTTGTATAGGCGACCGTCTCGTAGGACTTGAACTCTTCCGGCGTCACGAAACTGACCACGCGATGGTGCTTGCGGGTCGGTTGGAGGTATTGCCCGATGGTGAGGAAATCGACATCCGCCGTCCTTAGATCGTCCATCAGCTGCAGAATCTCGTTCCGCTCCTCGCCGAGCCCGACCATGATGCCGGACTTGGTGAACATGTTGGGATCGAGTTCCTTCACACGCTGCAACAGCCGGATCGAGTGGAAGTAGCGCGCGCCGGGGCGAACGGTCAGGTAGTTCGACGGCACGGTTTCCAGATTGTGGTTGAAGACGTCCGGACGGGCGGCCACCACGCGCTCCAGCGCGCCGGGTTTGCGCAGGAAGTCCGGCGTCAGCACCTCTATCGTGGTCGATGGCGACGCCGCGCGGATGGCCAGGATCACCTTCTCGAAATGCTCCGCACCGCCGTCGGCGAGATCATCGCGGTCGACGGAGGTGATGACGACATGGCTCAGGCCCATCTGGCTGACGGCCTTGCCGATGTTCTCCGGCTCATCCGGATCGAGCGCGCCGGGACGGCCCGTGGAGACGTTGCAGAAGGCGCAGGCGCGCGTGCAGATCTCGCCCATGATCATGAAGGAGGCATGCTTCTTGTCCCAGCACTCCCCGACATTGGGACAGCCGGCTTCCTCGCAGACCGTGACGAGCTTGTTCTCCTTCACGATGCCGCGGGTTTCCTGATAGCCCTTCGAGGTCGGCGCCTTCACCCGGATCCAGTCCGGCTTGCGCATCACCTCCGTGTCCGGCCTGTGCGCCTTTTCCGGATGACGGACCCTTTTGGGGGCATTGCCTGTCGTATCGAGAAGCGTAACCATTGCTTATCCTTGCGTGCCGCCGAGCCCGGAGGCCCGGACGGCTTCTCATGCAAACTCTTGTCAGCGCTTTATCAGGCGCCCGACCCAGATCAGGATCACCGCGCCGATGAAGCCGGCGATGAGGTAGCCGAGCCAGCCGCCGAGGGCAATGCCGAACAGGCCAAGAATGGCGTTCGCGACAATGGCCCCGACAATGCCGAGGATAATGTTCATGATGACGCCCATCTTGGACTCCATGAACTTCTCGGCAAGCCAGCCTGCGATGCCGCCGATGACGATGGCGGCGATCCAGCCTACACCCTGTTCTTCCATGAAATGCGCTCCCTTCTCTTTTCAGTGTTGAGGCAGGCCTCCTTCGGGCCTGCCCGGCCACCATAAAGGAATCACGCGTTCAGTGCACGCCCATAAGCATCCAGCACGCTTTCCTTCATCATTTCCGACAGCGTCGGGTGCGGGAAGATCGTGTGCATCAGCTCTTCCTCGGTGGTCTCGAGGTTCATCGCGACGACAAAGCCTTCGATCAGTTCGGTCACTTCCGCGCCGACCATATGGGCGCCGAGAAGCTCGCCGGTCTTCTTGTCGAACACCGTCTTGACCATGCCCTGGTCCTCGCCGAGCGCAACTGCCTTACCGTTGGCGACGAAGCTGTAACGGCCGACGCGGACGTCATAGCCGGCTTCCTTGGCCTTGGCTTCCGTCAACCCGACAGAGGCGACCTGCGGATTGCAATAGGTGCAGCCGGGGACCTTGCGCTTGTCGAGCGGATGGACGTTCTTTTCGCCCGCCAGCTTCTCGACGCAGATGACGGCCTCGTGCTCGGCCTTGTGGGCGAGCATCGGCGGGCCGGCGACGTCGCCGATGGCATAGATGCCGTCAACATTGGTCTTGCAATAGTCGTCGATGACAATGCAGCCGCGATCGGTCTTGATGCCGAGCTTTTCCAGCCCGATATTCTCGATATTGCCCTGGACGCCCACGGCCGAGATCATCCGGTCGGCCGTGATCTTCTCGACCTTGCCGTCCTTGGTCTCCACATGGGCGGTGACGTTGTCGCTGCCTTTCTCCACCTTGGAAACCTTGGCTTCCAGCATGATCTTGACGCCGCGCTTTTCCAGCCGCTTCTGGGCGAATTTGGCGATCTCGGCATCTTCGACCGGCATGACCTGCTTCATCACTTCGACCACCGTCACATCGACGCCGAGCGAACGGTAGAAGGAGGCGAATTCGATGCCGATCGCGCCCGAGCCCATGACCAGCAGCGACTTCGGCAACTTCGCCGGCTTCAGCGCGTCGAAATAGGTCCAGATCAGCTTGCCGTCGGGCTCGATGCCCGGAAGCGCGCGCGGACGGGCGCCGGTCGCGACGATGATATGCTTGGCCGAATAGGTGCCGGCGCCGAGCGCATTCTTCGGCTTCGGCGCCTGCGGCTCGACGATCTTCTTCTTGACCTCGGAAACGGTGACTTCGCCGGGCTTCGACAGCGTTGCCTCGCCCCAGATGATGTCGACCTTGTTCTTCTTCATCAGGAAGCCGACGCCGGCATTCATCCGCTCGGCAATGCCGCGCGAGCGCTTGACGATGGCTTCGAGGTCCGCCTTCACCGAACCGTCGACGGAAAGGCCGTATTCCTTGGCATGGGCGGTGAAGTCGAGAATCTCGGCGGAGCGCAGCAGCGCCTTGGTGGGAATGCAGCCCCAGTTGGAGCAGATGCCGGCCATGTGCTCGCGCTCGACCACGGCCGTCTTGAGACCAAGCTGCGCCGCGCGGATTGCTGCGATATAGCCGCCAGGACCGGCGCCGATGACAATGACATCATAGTTCTGGGACACGGGGCTCATCTCCTTTGCGAGGAGCCGGGCGGCTGCCCGGCCCGATTGAGGGGGATGCCGCGTCTCTTACGCGCTCAGCATCCCGTATATTTCATCTTTCAGAACCATTCGGCGCTTGCGCATCACTTCCATATGCGCATCGTCGGTCGGTTCGATCTTCGTTTCCGCGCGATGAACCGCGCGGTTTACCTCGTGATATTCGTCAAGCAACCTGGCAAAGCGCGGATCCTCGACTTTCAACGCATGCATCCTGTCGACCAGATCCGGGAATTCATCGGCCAGTTCGTGTGGGGTATTCGACATTGGACAGTTCCTCCTGTGATTGAAGACGATATCCAACGCTAAGCTTTGCCGGGTCCTGCTCCTTGATTCCTGTCAAATCCGATGTCGATCACAGACCGAGCATCATGCGCACCATCGGCTCGAGACCCCGGCCGATCGCCCTTGTGTTTTCCGCATCCAGATGAACGCCGTCGATCGGGCTTGCCCGGGCGACCGAGGCCGTATCGTAAAAGCCGCACCCCAGGTCATCGGCGATTTCGCTGTAATAGGTCGAGAGCATCTGCGATTGCTCGACAACCCCCTGCAGAAACCCCATGCCGGTATCGTTCGCCGTGGGCACCGCATGCGGCGGCGAGACCACGAGAATGTCCGGGGCATCATCTCCGAAGGAATAGGGATGCGAACGGACGATCTCGATCAACCGCTTGAGGCCGCTGCGCGCGCCGAACGCGCCGCCGCCCGTCCAGGGCTTCAGGTCATTGGTGCCAAGCATGATGATGACGAGATCGAGCGGCGTATGGCTGGCGAGAAGCGTCGGCAGAACACGCACGCCGTTGCGGTCGGCCGCCGCTCCGTGATCGTCATAGGCCGTGGTGCGGCCGCCGAGCGCTTCGCAGAGGACGTGAACGCCCTCGCCCAGAGCCTTCTGCAGCACCATCGGCCACCTGTCCTCATGGGCATGCCGGCCGTTTCCGACCGGATCATGCCCGAAGGTCAGGGAATCACCGTAGCACAGGACAGTTTTCATGACGCATCATCCCTGTACAAGACCTGTCAGACCAGCATCGATATCGGGTTTTCGATATAGCCCTTGAACGAGGCCAGGACCCGGGCCGCCAGCGCGCCGTCAACGCAGCGGTGGTCGGTCGAAAGGGTCACAGACATCATCGTCGCGATGGTGATCTCGTCGTTCTTGACCACGGCCCGCTTTTCGCCCGCGCCGACCGCGAGGATCGAGGCGTGCGGCGGGTTGACGACGGCCGCGAAATCCTTGACGCCCATCATGCCCATGTTGGAGACCGCCGTGGTGCCGCCTTGATATTCGGCCGGCTTCAGCTTCTTCTCCCTGGCGCGCTTGCCCATGTCCTTCATCTCGTTGGAGATGACGGACAACGGCTTTTCCTCGGCCTTGCGGATGATCGGCGTGATCAGTCCGCCCGGAATGGAAACGGCAACGCCGACGTCCACATGCTTGTGCACGACCATGTTGCTCTCCGTCCAGGAGACATTGGCTTCCGGAACATCTCGCAGCGCCAGAGCCATGGCCTTGATCACCATGTCGTTGACCGAGAGCTTGTAGACCGGCTTCTCGTCCTTGACGGGCGCTGCCTTGTTGAGCTGGCTGCGGAGCGCCAGCAGCGCCTCCAGTTCGCAATCCACCGTCACATAGAAATGCGGGATGGTCTGCTTGCTTTCCTGCAGGCGTTTGGCGATCGTCTTGCGCATGCCGTCATGCGGCACGAGTTCGTAGGAGCCTTCCTCGAACAGCTTGAGGATGGCGTCTTCCGACTGGGCCTGCGGGATGGGTGCGGCGGCAGCCTTCTCGCCGGCGGGCGCTTCCGCCTTCGGCGCGGCCTTGCCGGCGCCCTCGCTGACGGCCTTTTCGATGTCGCGCTTGACGATGCGGCCGTGCGGGCCGGAGCCGGAAAGGGCTGCAAGATCAAGCCCCTCTTCCTTGGCCAGACGACGGGCGAGCGGCGAGGCGAAGATGCGCTCGCCGTCGGCCTTGGGTGCCGCCGGGGCCTCGGGTTCGGGAACCGGGGTGTCGGACGAGGGGATGCCGCCCTTGGCGACAGCATCCCCGGTCTTCTCTTCCTTCGGCGCCTCGGCCTTGGCTTCCTGCTTGGGCTCTTCCCTGGCGGCCGGCGCGGCATCGCCACGGTCCGCCGCCTTGGCGGCTTCGGCGGCGTCTTCGCCTTCTTCGGCAAGGATCGCGATCAGCGCATTGACCTGCACGCCCTCAGTGCCTTCCGGCACCACGATCTTGGCGACCGTGCCCTCATCGACGGCTTCGACTTCCATCGTCGCCTTGTCGGTTTCGATCTCGGCGATCACATCGCCGGCCGAAACGCTGTCGCCTTCCTTCACCAGCCATTTGGAGAGGTTGCCCTCCTCCATGGTCGGGGAAAGCGCCGGCATCGTAATCTTGATCGGCATCGAACGTCTCCCTTACTTGTAGCAGACGGCCTTGACCGCATCGATGACTTCACCGACGTTCGGCAGGGCGAGCTTTTCGAGGTTCGCGGCATATGGCATCGGAACATCCTTGCCGGCAATCGTCATGATCGGCGCATCGAGATAGTCGAAGGCCTGCTGCATGACGCGGGTCGCGATCTCGGTTCCGACGGAGGACTGCGGGAAGCCTTCCTCCACCGTGACCAGGCGGCCGGTCTTCTTCACCGATTCGACAACCGTCGGCAGGTCCATCGGACGGATGGTCCTGAGGTCGATCACCTCGACGTCGACGCCATCTTCCGCAAGCTTTTCAGCCGCTTCGACCGCATAGGTCATGCCGATACCGAAGGAGACGAGCGTCGCGTCCTTGCCCTTGCGATGGATGCGTGCCTTGCCGATCGGCAGGACGAAGTCATCCAGTTTCGGCACTTCGAACTTGTGACCGTAGAGGATCTCGTTTTCGAGGAAGATGACCGGGTTCGGATCGCGGATCGCAGCCTTCAGCAGACCCTTCGCGTCAGCCGCCGTATACGGCATGACAACCTTGAGGCCCGGAATGTGGCTGTACCAGGCGGCGTAGCACTGCGAATGCTGCGCTGCAACACGCGCCGCGGCCCCGTTCGGACCGCGGAACACGATCGAACTCTCCATCTGGCCGCCGGACATGTAGTGGGTCTTTGCCGCCGAGTTGATGATCTGGTCCATCGCCTGCATGGCGAAGTTGAACGTCATGAACTCGACGATCGGCTTCAGCCCGGCAAGCGCCGCGCCGATGCCGACGCCGGCAAAGCCGTGCTCGGTGATCGGCGTGTCGACGACGCGCTTGGCGCCGAATTCCTGCAGCAGGCCCTGCGTGATCTTGTAGGCGCCCTGATATTCGGCGACTTCCTCGCCCATGACGAAGACATCGCCGTCGGCGCGCATTTCTTCCGCCATGGCGTCACGCAGCGCTTCGCGCACCGTCGTCATCACCATTTCCGTGCCTTCCGGAATATCCGGATCGGAAGCGGCTTCGGCGGCCTTCGGCTCGGCGGGAACCGCGTCGGGAGAGGCCTGCGGCTTTTCTTCCTGAGCGACTTCCGGAGCCTTGGTTTCCTCAGGAGCCTTGGTGGCGGCCTCGTCGATATCGTCGGCGCTTTCGCCCTCTTCGAGAAGAACGGCGATCGGCGTATTGACCTTGACGCCCTCGGTGCCTTCGGAGATCAGGATCTTGCCAATCGTGCCCTCGTCGACGGCCTCGACTTCCATCGTCGCCTTGTCGGTCTCGATTTCGGCCAGGATGTCACCGGCGGCGACGCTGTCGCCTTCCTTCTTGAGCCATTTGGTGAGGTTGCCCTCTTCCATCGTCGGGGAGAGCGCCGGCATGAGAATATTGGTAGGCATTTATATCCCTCCCCGTCTTAGCGCAGGATGTCGGTGTAGAGCTCGGAAACATCCGGCTCCGGATCGGTCTGGGCGAAATCGGCAGCATCGGAGATGACCGAGCGCACATCCTTGTCGATGGCCTTCAACTCATCTTCGGTGGCCCACTTCTTCTCGATCAGACGCTTCTTGACCTGTTCGATCGGGTCGTGTTCGGAGCGCATCTTCTGCACTTCGTCCTTGGTGCGGTATTTCGCCGGGTCGGACATCGAGTGGCCGCGATAACGATAGGTCATCATTTCGAGGATGATCGGCCCCTTGCCGGAGCGCGCGTGGGCTTCGGCTTCTTCCGCCGCGGCCATCACCGCGCGCACATCCATGCCGTCGACCTGCTTTCCGGGAATGCCGAAGGAGGCGCCGCGCTTGGAGAAGTCGGTCTCGGCCGAGGAACGGGCGACGGAGGTGCCCATCGCATAGCGATTGTTCTCGACGACATAAACGACCGGGAGCTTCCACAGCTGCGCCATGTTGAAGCTTTCGTAGACCTGGCCCTGGTTCGCCGCGCCGTCGCCGTAATAGACGACCGTGACCTTATTGTCCTCGCGGTACCTATTGGCGAAGGCCAGGCCCGTGCCGAGGGGAACCTGCGCGCCGACGATGCCGTGGCCGCCGTAGAAGGCCTTCTCCTTGGAGAACATGTGCATCGAACCGCCCTTGCCCTTGGAATAGCCGGAACGGCGGCCGGTCAGCTCGGCCATCACGCCGCGCGATTCCATGCCGGTGGCCAGCATGTGGCCGTGGTCGCGGTAGCTGGTGATGATCTGGTCACCGTCGTTCAGCGCCATCTGCACGCCGACGACAACGGCTTCCTGGCCGATATAGAGGTGACAGAAACCGCCGATATAGCCCATGCCGTAGAGCTGGCCGGCCTTTTCTTCAAAGCGGCGGATCATGAGCATTTCGCGATAGGCGTGAAGTTCCTGGTCGCGATCGAAATCGACGATCTTGCCGCTTTCTTCTTTTTTGGATGATTTCCGTGAGCCGGACGCTTGGGACGCCATCAAAACCTCCTTCTGAAGGAAAGACGTGGATTTGGGCGACACAATAGGGCGTTTTGTGCGGCACGGCAATGCTAGATTTGCCGCCAAAATTTGTATAATAACTTATTGAAATATATCAATAAAGACGATATTAACCGAAATTCGGTTTATTTGAGATTCCGCTCGAAAATCACGATCTCGTCCGGCTTCAGCAGGTTGAGCGCATAGCGCGCCTGCTCGTCCAGCGCATCCTTCATCAACGACCCGTCGGACAGCATGCGGACGCGTTCCTCCATCGCCTGGCGCTCGCTCACGAGCCTCTCCAGCTTGCGCTCATTGAGCGCCTTGTGGGCCTCGAAACGCTCGGCGGCGATCAGGCCGTAATCACCATGGATGGAGTGATAGACAAAATAGCTCATGAAACAGGCCGTGATCGCCGGGACGATGAGTCGGCCGTAAAACCGTGGTTTGTGATGGCGGGTCCACATGAGGCTGTCCGGAATTTACGCAGTACACTGATCCTGACTGTAGCCCGTCAACCTTAACCAAGACTAAAGCGCCCGCCATTTTCATGGCGGGCGCGACAATTTGCGAGGAAGCGGGAACAGGGCCGGCTTCTGCGGACTTTGCGGCGACGGGCGCTCAGCCGACGAAGGCCCGTTCGATGACGAATTCGGACGGCTTGTTATTGGCGCCCTCGTCCATGCCCGCCGCCTCCAGAAGCGCCTTCGTGTCCTTCAGCATCGCCGCCGAACCGCAGATCATGCCGCGGTCCGTTTCCGGGTTCAGCGGCGGCAGGCCGAGATCGTCGAAAAGCTTGCCGCTCGAGATCAGGTCGGTGATCCGGCCGGTGCGCTCGAAGGGTTCGCGCGTCACGCTGGCATAATGCGTCAGCTTGTCGCCGACGACCTCGCTCAGGAGTTCGTCATTGTGAATTTCGCTGAGGAGATCGAAGCCATATTGCAGTTCGGCTACCTCCCGGCAGGTGTGGGTCAGGATCACCTCGTCGAACTTCTCGTAGGTTTCCGGTTCGCGGATCAGGCTGGCAAAGGGCGCGATCCCGGTGCCCGTGGAGAACATGTAGAGGCGCTTCGCCGGCGTCAGCGCATCGAGCACCAGCGTGCCTGTCGGCTTCTTGCGCATCAGCACGATGTCGCCTTCCTGGATGTTCTGCAAATGCTGGGTCAGCGGGCCGCCGGGCACCTTGATCGAGAAGAACTCCAGTTCCTCGGCCCAGGAAGGGCTCGCGATCGAATAGGCGCGGTAGATCGGCTTGCCGTCGACCATCAGCCCGATCATCGCGAATTCGCCGGAGCGGAAACGGAAGCCGTCGGGCCGCGTCATGGTGAAGCGGAACAGACGGTCGGTATAATGCTGAACGCTCAGCACCTTCTCGCCGTAGACTCCGGCGGGCAGTGTCGCGGCAAATTCCTCGGTCGTGGCTTGCACATTCATGTCGACGTCTCGTCCTGTCTGCTGCACGCCGGAATGGGACCGGCGCAATCAAAATTCCGCGCATTGGCGACTGTCTACGGGCTCAAATAATACCCTCGGCGAAAGATTGCAAAGGCGGATATGCTAAAAAACCTGCCTCAACTGGTCATATTTTGGCCGTCCGGCGCCAGCTGTAGCCGCCCGGAACGGCTGTGTTGCGGGCAGAGGGCTGGTAGTGACGGTTGACGGACGGAAGGCGTCCTGCGCTGAGCCGACTGATCGCCGTCTTGTTCTCGACCGCGAAACTGTCGAAGCCGCATCGCAGCATCAGCACCAGCGGATCGATCAGAACGTCACCCACGGCGCGAAGCTCTCCGCGATAGCCCAACCGCTCGCGCAGCAAGGTTGCCTGCGAGAAGGCCCGGCCGTCGCTGAATGCATTGAAGGTCAGCGCGACGATCTCGATACGATCGAGCCAAGGCTCCAGTTTCGCCGGATCGTCGAAAGGACTGAGCACAACGCCAAGGCCTTCATTGCCATCAAACCCGTTCTCAAGCAGTTCGGCAAGAGGAACCAGTCTCCGCTCGCCTTCCCCGGCCTTGCGCTCCTCGGTTTCGACCACCCAGGGATCATTCTCGACGAAGCCTGTCTCTCTCCAGATCATTGTCATTGTTCTCTCCTCAGGCGGCCCTGGCTTTTTCGGGATAAAGCGCGTCCTTGAAGGGCTGTGCGCCGAGCCTGCGATAGGCTTCGATAAAGGTCTCGGAGCGATCCGTGCGCAGGTGCAGATAGGTGTCGACGATGGTTTCCACCGCATCGGTCACCTTTTCCGGCTCGAAGCCGCGCCCGACGATCTCGCCGATCGAGGTGTTTTCATCCGCCGAACCGCCCAGCGTGATCTGGTAGAGTTCCGCGCCCTTCTTCTCCACGCCCAGAAGGCCAATATGGCCGACATGGTGATGGCCGCAGGCATTGATGCAACCGGAAATCTTGATCTTCAGGTCGCCGATCTCCGCCTGGCGCGCCGGATCGCCGAAACGCTCCGAAAGCTGCTGGGCCAGCGGAATGGAGCGGGCATTGGCGAGCGCGCAATAGTCGAGCCCGGGACAGGCGATGATATCGGTGATCAGTCCGGCATTGCCGGTCTCAAGGCCCGCCTCCTTCAGCGCCGCATAGACGGCCTGAAGATCGGCCCGTGCGACATGCGGCAGAACGAGGTTCTGCTCGTGGCTGACCCGGATTTCATCGAAACCGTAGCGCTCGGCGATATCGGCGACGGCTTCCATCTGCATGTCCGTCGCATCCCCCGGAATGCCGCCGATGGGTTTCAGCGAGATGGTGACCATGGCGTAGTCATCGCGCTTGTGGGCGGCGGTGTTGCGGGTCAGCCAGTCGAGATAGCCGCTGTCGGCCGTATCGAAGCGATCACGCTCGCGGGCCGGAAGTTCGGGAAGCGCGAAATAGCGACGGATCGCATCAATATCGCCATCGGGCAGCGTCAGTTCGCCGTCCTTCAGCGCCTCGAACTCGCGCTCGATATCCGCCTTCAGCTCCTCAAGGCCGGTCTCGTGGACCAGGATCTTGATTCGCGCCTTGTACTTGTTGTCGCGGCGGCCGTTGAGATTGTAGACGCGCAGGATCGCCGTCGCATAGGCCAGAAGGTCGGCCTCAGGCAGGAAATCGCGCACCTTCTTGGCAATCATCGGCGTGCGCCCCTGCCCGCCACCGACATAGACGGCAAAGCCAAGTTCGCCGGCATCGTTCCTCTTCAGGTGCAGGCCGATGTCATGGACCTGGATTGCCGCGCGGTCGCGCTCGGCCCCCGTCACGGCGATCTTGAACTTGCGCGGCAGGAAGGAGAATTCCGGATGCAGCGACGACCATTGCCTGAGGATTTCCGCATAGGGACGCGGATCGGCAACCTCGTCGGCCGCAGCGCCGGAAAAATGGTCGGCGGTGACATTGCGGATGCAATTGCCGGACGTCTGGATCGCGTGCATCTCGACTTCGGCGAGGTCGCTCAGGATTGCCGGAATGTCTTCGAGCCTCGGCCAGTTGAACTGGATGTTCTGCCGCGTGGTGAAGTGGCCGTAGCCCCGGTCATATTTGCGCGCGATATGGGCAAGCATGCGCATCTGCCGGCCGTTCATCGTGCCGTAGGGTACGGCGATCCGCAGCATGTAGGCGTGAAGCTGGAGGTAGACGCCATTCATCAGCCTCAGCGGCTTGAACTGGTCCTCGGTGATTTCGCCCGAAAGCCTGCGTTCAACCTGATCGGTGAACTGCGCGACGCGTTCCCGGACAAAATCATGGTCGAATTCGTCGTAGCGATACATGTCACGCCTCCACATGTTCGGGTTTGGCGGGCGCATAGCCCGCTGCGTAGGGGATCGTGGGCCCCTCGGCGCGAATGCGCTCGCGCAGCCTGACCGGCCAGATCCGGCCATCGGGCCGCTCGTCGACGTCGATCACGGCAACATCAACGATCAGATTGCCGGAGAAGTCGCGCTTGCCGATCTCGTCCAGGCTTTCAATAGCGGCTTCATGGCGGGCGACGAGCGCATGCTGCAGATCACGCGTCCAGCGACCGTTGGCGTCGAGCCAGACGGCAAGGCCATCGGTCAGGCGGTTGGCGGTCAGAACCTTAGCGGACATGGAGGGCTCCCGTGAATTTCTCTTCGACAAGATTGTTGTTGAACGCGAGCGCGCTCGAATTCTCAAGACTGGCGCCGGCAACCGCATCGCCGATGATCACCATGACCGGCCCCGTCAGGTCCTCGCGCGCTTCAAGCTGCGGCAGCTCGGAAAGGACGCCGTGGAACAGCCGGCGGTTCTTGCGGCTCGCATTCTCGACGACGGCGATCGTGGTGTCGGCGGAAACGCCCGCTTCCTGCAACCGGGCGCCGAGCTTTGCGGCGACGGAACGGCCCATATAGACGGCAATGGTGGCACCCCGGACCGCAAGCGCGGCCCAGTCCGGCAAGGTGTCGCCATTAAGGTCGTGGCCGGTCGTAAAAACCAGTGTGGAGGCAACGCCGCGCAACGTCATCGGCAGGCCGAAGTCGGCGGCGGCGGCGGAAGCGGAGGTGATGCCGGGCACCACTTCATAGGAAACGCCGGCAGTCCTGAGCGCGGCCATTTCCTCGCCGGCCCGGCCGAAGATCAGCGGATCGCCGGATTTCAGGCGCACGACGCGCTTGCCTTCCTTGGCAAGTTTCACCAGCAGGTCATTGATTTCATTCTGCGACTTCGAATGGCAGTTCTTGCGCTTGCCGACAGAGATGCGCTCCGCGTCGCGACGCCCCATATCGACAACGGCCTGCGGCACCAGCGCATCGTAGGCGATCACATCGGCTTCCATCAGCAGTCTGTGGGCGCGGATGGTCAGCAGGTCCTCCGCTCCCGGTCCCGCGCCGACAAGCGCGACATGGCCCGACACGGCGGAGCCGTCGGAGATGATCTCATCGGCCAGGCATTCAGCTTCCAGAAGACGCCCCTTTTCGACGGCACCTGCGACCGAGCCGTTGAAGAAGCGCGACCAGAAAGCCCGTCGCGCGGCCCCGCGCGGGATGCTGGCATCCACCTTGTCGCGCAGATTGGCGGCAAGCCGCGCCAGCGGCCCGAGCGAGCGCGGCAGCATCGTGTCGATCTGGGCGCGGATCATCTGCGCCAGCACCGGCCCCGCCCCTTCCGTGCCGATGGCGACAGCCACCGGCGGACGGGTAACAAGGGCGGGCGTATAGAAATCGCAGTCTTCCTTCTGGTCGACGGCATTGACCGGAACGGAAAGCGCACGGGCGCAGCCGGCGATCAGGTGATCCTGCTCCGGCTCGCCGGTCGCCGCGAAGGCAAGCACCGCGCTGTCAAGCTGCTCGGCGGCAAACGGCGCTTCGACCAGGCGCGCGCCATGAGCGACCAGAAAGGCGCGGTAGTCCTCGTCCGGGTTTTCGCCATAGGCGGCAATCTCGGCACTGGTCTTCGCCATTAGCCGCGCCTTGGCGTAAGCCTCCGCACCGGAGCCGAAAATTGCGACCTTGCGGCCCTCAACCCGGAAAAATGCCGGAAACGCCGACAGCAATTCTTCGTTAGCGACCATCTTCGAGCAGTCCTTCCATTGATACCGGAATGATGAACTGCGTTGGCCCGCGCTTGAAGAAACGAAAATGCGCGACGATGCGCCGGAGAACATTTCATTCCTCAATTCCGGCATCGGCACAGCAAATTTGGCCTTCGCGGGCATCTCATCCCTTGCGCGCGAAATGACTGCCCCCTTAACTGAGGGCGCAAAAGAGCCTGCGAGCAAGGGGAACATGCATGAATGATGCGCTTTTGGCCGAACGCCTGCTTAACGTCATCGAACAGGATATCCTGCCCCTCACTTCGAAGGGGGTCGAAGCCGGCAACAAGGTTTTCGGCGCCGCCATTTTGCGGAAATCCGATCTCTCTCTCGTCATCGCCGGCACCAACGACGAGACGGCTAACCCCCTCTGGCACGGCGAGGTGCACACGCTGAAGCAGTTTTACGAATTGCCGGTGAAACCCGACACGAAGGAGCTTCTGTTCCTCTCCACCCATGAACCCTGCACCATGTGCATGTCGGCGATCACCTGGGCCGGGTTCGACAATTATTTCTATTTCTTCAGCCACGAGGATTCGCGCGACAGCTTCGGCATTCCCCATGACCTGAAGATCATGAAGGAGCTCTACGGGCTCGAGCCCGGCGGCTACCGGCGGCACAATGCTTTCTTTGAAGCGCGTTCGATCGTGGACATGGCCAATGCTGCGGAAGAACCGGAGAGCAGCCGTTTCCTGGCCCGGATCGAGAGAATCAAGGCGAGCTATGCGCTTGCGTCCGAGACCTACCAGTCGCATAAGGGCGAGACCAGCATCCCGCTTGGATGACATTTCCGACGCAACGGAGCATTCCATTGGAGCCTTCCCGCGACATCGCCCGCCTTATCGACATCATGGCAGCCCTTCGTGATCCGGATAGCGGCTGCCCCTGGGACATCAAGCAGAACTTCGAAACCATCAAGCCCTACACGATCGAGGAAGCCTATGAGGTGGCCGACGCGATCGAGCGGAAGGATTTCGACGATCTGTGCGACGAACTCGGCGATCTCCTGCTGCAGGTCGTGTACCACGCCCGCATGGCCGAGGAGGACGGCCTTTTTGCCTTCGGCGATGTCGTGCATGCGGTCACCGCGAAAATGATCCGCCGCCACCCGCATGTCTTCGCCCGCAACGACGCGGATACGCCCGAGACGGTGAAGATCCAGTGGGACGAAATCAAACGGCAGGAAAAGGCCGATCGTGCAGCACGGCGCGCAAAGGCCGGCGTCACCGAAGATTTCAAGGCGGGCCATCTCGGCAATGTCCAGCGCAGCTTCCCGGCTCTGACGGAAGCGCTGAAGCTGCAGGAACAGGCCGCCCGCATCGGTTTCGACTGGTCGGAACCCGAGCCGATCCTCGACAAGTTCGAGGAGGAAATCGGCGAGCTGCGTCAGGCATTGACCAGTGGCGATCAGGCAAAGATCGCTGACGAACTCGGCGATCTCATCTTCGCCGCCGTCAATCTCGGTCGCCACGCCAAGACCGACCCCGAACAGGCGCTGCGCGGCACCAACACGAAATTCAGGCTTCGGTTCAATCATATAGAGCGGTCTCTTGAGAAAAACGGCGAAAGTCTCGACGCCGCGACGCTGGAGCGCATGGAAGCGCTCTGGCAGGATGCCAAGGCGATCGAACGCAGGCTGAAGTAGGTCGGAACGGAAAAGGCCGCAGCGCCTTCGCGCCGCGGCCTCTCTTTTCAGGAACGGGCCTATCGCCGGCCTCGTCTCGTTACATCTTCATCGGAACCGTGAAGAACAGCGTCTCGCCGGAGCTGTCATCCACGCCGTCATTGTCGGTCACGGCATAGGCCGTGCCGTCGGCAGCGATGGTGAAGCCCTCGATCTTGTCGACGACATAGCCGTTGGTGGCCGACTTCATCAGCGGCAGAAGGTCGACGACTTCCTGCTTTTCGACAACGGGAAGCTCCGAGCCGATCGCGGCCGGCTTCATGTCGGCAAGCGATACCTTGAACAGCTTCTTGACCTTTGCGGCCGCGCCGATCTGGTTGTCACGCTCGACGATATAGACGTTCTCGCCATTGGCTGTGATTTCCGAAAGGCCCATCCAGCCCTTTTCCGGCGTTTCCAGCGGATAGGAGACCGCGCCCCACGCGCCTGTTGCCGGCGTATAGGCCAGAAGCTTGACGAAGCCCTTGGCGTCATCGGCCCATTCGCGCTGCACGGCCATCCACAGCGTCAGATCATCGCCCTCGCCCACCGTGGTGATGCCTTCCATGCCGAAGCGCGTCTGGTTGGCAAGGAGTTCCTCCGGCAGGTCGATGGTTTCGGTGATCTCGCCTGTGCCGTCGATGTGGAGAACGGCGTGCGGCACGTCCTTGTCGGGATTGCCTTCAGACGCCAGCCAGAAGCCGCCATTGCCGTCGACGGCTACGCCCTCGAGGTCGAGCTTTTCGGCAGGCTCGCCATTGCGGGTCACGCGGATCGCGTCGGTGATCAGCGCCGGCTTTTTCGAAGCGTCGATGATGAAGACCGAGGGCTGGCCCGAATAGAAGCTGTCATTGACCGCATAGAGCTTCGAGGCGTCCGCCGGATCGGCAGCAAGACCGGAGAGCGCGCCGAAGCCGATCAGCGGATCGCGGGAGACGTCGGAAGCGATCTGCGGATAGTCCGCCTCGCCCTCTTCATAGGCGTAGAGCATCACATGGGCGCGCACGCCGCCGTCGGGGCCGAGGTCTTCCTCATTGGCGGTGACCAGCAGGTTGCGGGCGGGAATGGCGACGCCGCTTTCCGGTCCGATGCCGGACGGCAGAAGCTGGACCAGTTCGGGCGCATCCTGGACATTGTCATTGTAGACGCCGACGACAGAGCCGCGCTCGGACATGACGAAGAGGTAGTTGGTATCGCCATACTGGCCGACGATCAGGCCTTCCGGCTCGACGCCCTTCTTGCCGGCGCGCTTGTCCGGGAAGTGACCGATGGAGGCTACGGCGCGCTCGAAGGAAGCGCCGGCCTCATGCAGCAGTTCACCGGTATCGGAGAAGATCGAGAAGCCGCGCGAACCGCCCTTGTAGTCGCCCTCATTGGCGATGACGAAGCGGTCATTGTCGAGCCACTTGACGGTGTCGGGCTCGCGCGGAACGTCGTTCAGCGAACCGGTAAAGTCGAGCTTGCCGCCCTTCTCGGTGTCGATGCCCGTCAGGTCAACCGTGCCGGCGGAGAAGTGAGCCTTCACCGCGCCGGTATTGCCGTCGACAATGGCGATGCCGTTGTTTTCCTGCATTGTCACGACGATCTCGTTTTCGTCGTTGATGTCGATGAATTCCGGTTCCGGATCGCTCGGCGCGGTCAGTTCCTCAAAGCCGGTCATGGCGACGTGTTTGGTCGTAGCGCAATCGGCAACACCGTCCTTCAGCGAGATGATCACCAGGTCGCCGGCAGGCATCTGCGGAATTTCGCCGTCGTTCAGGTCCTCGTCGCGCTCGTTCTCGATGGCGACGGCCACGATCGAGCCATCGGGAGACACGGCGACCGAATCGGGCTGGCCGCCGAGGTCGCACTGCGCCTCAAGGGTCTTCGACGCGATGTCGATGACGCCGAGGAAGCCGGAGGGCGCGGTGAAGCTTTCCGAGGTGTTGACGCCGACAAAGGCCTTGGCACCGGAAACGGCAACCGAGGTCGGTTCGCCCTCAAGCTTGATGGTGCCGGCGGCCTTCGGCGCGCGCGGGTCGGCAATGTCGATGAAACCGACGGCTTCAAGCGGGCTGTCGGAATAGACGAGCATGTTGCCGTCCTCGGTCGCGGTGATGATCTCCGCAGAGGTGGCGCTCGCGGCGTCCATGTCTGCCGGAAGGTTTTCGTTGACGGCGAAAACGGCGATGCGATTGAAGACCGGGTCGGCGGATGCCGGAATGGCGGCCGATGCAAGAAGCGCGGCGGTAAGCGCCGCACCGGAAAGGCGCAGTTTCATGGGGTTCCCTCCTGGGATTGAAATACCGGAGGGTTGTGCGTCATGCCCGTGACAGGATGATTACGTCTTGATGACGCCGGCATGACAGATTTGTCTCAGCGCTCCCGCCTGCGCTCGATCATCATGATCGAGAGCGACGCGCCGAGGATCATCAGTCCGCCGACCCAGAACAGCGTGTCGGGCGAAAATCCGAAGACCAGCCAGCCGCCGAGCACGTTGAGCGGCAGCTTGAGGTCATCGAAGGGCTGGACGTAAGCTGCATCCGCGCTGGAATAGGCAAGTGTGAGGAAATACTGCGCCAGCACCGTCATCAGCCCGAGCGCCAGCATGATCCAGATGGCGTCGCCCATGGGCACGGCGAAACCGCCGCCGACCGCGACCAGGGCGTTAATCGGCGTCAGCAGCATCAGCAGCCAGACGGTGATCGATTCCGGCCGCTCATGCGCCGTCAGCTTCTTGGTGATCAGCGATGTTCCGCCCCACAGCAGCGCGGAGAGAACCGGCAGCAGCGCCGCCCAGGTGAAGCTCGCAGACCAGGGCTGGAGGATCAGCAGCGCACCGGAAAAGCCGACGGCCGTCGCGATCCAGCGCGACGGACCGACGCGTTCGCCCAGAAACAGCTTGGCGCCAACGATGATGAAGAAGGGCGACGTCATCACCAGGGCGATCGCCTGGCTGATCGGGACGGACTGAAGACCGAACACCCAGGCCTGCACGCCGAGCGCGGAAAGCGCCACACGCGCTATGTGCTGACCGGGATAGGCCGTGCGCATGACTGCAAGCCCCGTGCGCCACAGATAGGGAATGGCGAACAGCAGGGCGATCCCATACTGCCAGAAGGCGACGGAGGAGGACGCAAAGCCCATCTTCATGGTCAACTGCTGGATCAGCACATTGCCTGCGGCGTACACCACGCCGGCAAGCACCATCCAGAATGCGCCGGTCAATGCTGGAGAACGATAGATTGCCTTGCCCATACGGTCTCGATCCTTCACAGCGCTCAAGGCGCACCGAATGCGGGACGACGCATGGTTGCCGCGGGCCATCGGCGAAAACCGGACCCGCGTCAGCCTGCATTCTCTTCCTTCCGGACTTTGACCGTCGGCTCCGGTTTCGCACCGGATCTGCTGACCCTTTCCCGCGCTCTGCGGGAAGGCGCTCGCGGGCTTGCGTCGGAAACGCTTACCGCCGGTGGGGAATCTCGCCCCGCCCCGAGAATGTGCCGCAGAAAGCCCTGCTCGCTGCGGCGATTTGTCGGCTCAGATGTAATGAACTGCAGGGGGTCCGGCAAGTCTTATCTGTGAGCCGGCTTGGTAACTGTTCGTCAACAATACAGACAACAAAAAACCCGGAGCGGAACGCTCCGGGTCAACAGCCTGTCAGAAGACGGCGGATGCTTAAGAGTTGCAAGCTTCCTTGAGACCCTTGCCGGCCGTGAACTTCGGAACGTTGCGCGCCGGAATATCGACCTCGGCGCCCGTCGACGGGTTGCGGCCCTTGCGCGCGGCGCTGTGCGAAACAGTAAAGGCGCCGAAGCCGGCGAGGCGCACTTCGCCGCCGTTCTTCAGTTCGCCCTGCACGGCGTCGAATACGGCGTCGACAGCAGAAGCGGCATCGGTTTTGGACAGACCGGCCTTTTCGGCAACGGATGCTACGAGTTCACTCTTGTTCATGTTTCCACCCTTTCTCAAATGGTTCGAAACGGATCTCTTGTTTCTCGGGCCCCGGCGACGCTTTGACCGACACCCGCTGACATTCAAAAGCCCTGCGTTTCAAGGAATTGCAATAGGCTTGGGGCAATTTGTACGGAAAAGGCCGACCAAAGCGCGACCTCAGGGACCCCTTTTCCACAGGAGCCCCTGAAAAGTGGCGATATTTCGGCCTTAATGCGCCACGGTCTTGTTCGATTCGGCGTCCGATTCATCGGCGGACATGGACACCGGATCGGTCTCCGGGTCCCACTCGATCGGCTGCGGCATCTCCAGAAGGGCATGCTGCAGGACCTCGCCCATGCGTGACACGGGCACGATCTCCAGGCCGTTCTTCACATTGTCCGGGATCTCCGGAAGGTCCTTGGCATTCTCTTCCGGGATCAGCACCTTGGTGATGCCGCCCCTCAAAGCCGCAAGCAGTTTTTCCTTCAACCCGCCGATGGGCAGAACACGTCCGCGCAGCGTGATCTCACCCGTCATCGCCACGTTCTTGTTGACCGGAATACCGGTCATCACCGAGACGATCGCGGTGGCCATGGCGACGCCCGCCGACGGTCCGTCCTTGGGCGTCGCGCCCTCCGGGACATGGACGTGAATGTCATTCTTGTCGAACATAGGCGGCTTGATGCCGAAGTCGACAGCGCGCGAGCGGACATAGGATGCCGCCGCCGAAATCGACTCCTTCATGACGTCGCGCAGATTGCCCGTCACCGTCATGCGGCCCTTGCCGGGCATCATCACGCCTTCGATCGTCAGAAGCTCGCCGCCGACCTCCGTCCAGGCAAGACCGGTGACCACGCCGACCTGATCGTCGCCTTCCGCCTCGCCGTGGCGGAAGCGCTGTACGCCGAGATAGTCCTCGAGGTTGTCGGCCGTGATATGGACGGCAGTCTTGTCGCCCTTGACGATCTCGGTCACCGCCTTGCGGGCAAGTTTCATCAGCTCGCGCTCAAGGCTGCGCACGCCCGCCTCGCGGGTGTACTGCTGGATCGTCCGCGTCAGCGCGGCATCATCGACCGAAAACTCTTCCGGCTTCAGCGCATGCTCGCGGATCGCCTTCGGCAGCAGATGGCGCCGGGCGATTTCCAGCTTCTCCTGCTCGGTGTAGCCGGCAATGCGGATGATCTCCATGCGGTCCATCAGCGGGCCCGGAATGTCGAGCGTATTCGCCGTGGTGATGAACATCACGTTGGACAGGTCATATTCGACTTCCAGGTAATGATCCATGAAGGTCGAGTTCTGTTCCGGGTCCAGCACCTCGAGCAGAGCCGAGGACGGATCACCGCGGAAATCTGCGCCCATCTTGTCGATCTCGTCGAGCAGGAAGAGCGGATTGTTCTTGCCGACCTTCTTCATCGACTGGACGATCTTGCCGGGCATCGAGCCGATATAGGTGCGGCGATGACCGCGGATTTCGCTTTCGTCGCGAACGCCGCCGAGCGCCATGCGCACATATTCACGACCCGTCGCCTTGGCGATCGACTGGGCAAGCGAGGTCTTGCCGACGCCGGGCGGGCCGACGAGGCAGAGGATCGGCCCCTTCAGCTTCTTGGCGCGCGCCTGCACCGCGAGGTACTCGACGACGCGTTCCTTGACCTTCTCGAGGCCGAAATGATCCTCTTCGAGCACCTTCTCAGCAAGCTTCAGGTCGCGCTTGATCTTCGACTTGGTATTCCACGGCAGGCCGGTGAGCCAGTCGAGATAATTGCGCACCACGGTCGCTTCCGCCGACATCGGGCTCATATTGCGGAGCTTCTTCATCTCCGCCTCAGCCTTTTCGTGGGCTTCCTTGGTGAACTTCGTCTTCTTGATGCGCTCCTCGAGCTCGGCCATCTCGTCGCGGCCGTCCTCGCCCTCGCCGAGTTCCTTCTGAATGGCCTTCATCTGCTCATTCAGGTAGTATTCGCGCTGGGTCTTCTCCATCTGCCGCTTGACGCGGGTACGGATGCGCTTTTCGACCTGCAGAACGGAGATCTCGCCTTCCATGAAGCCGAGCGCCTTTTCCAGACGTCCCTTGACGCTGGTGGTTTCCAGCATTTCCTGCTTCTCGGTGATCTTGATCGCAAGATGCGAGGCAACCGTGTCGGCAAGCTTCGAGTAGTCCTCGATCTGGCCGGCAGCGCCGACAACCTCGGGGGACACCTTCTTGTTCAGCTTCACATAGTTCTCGAACTCGGAAACCACCGAGCGGGCCAACGCCTCGATCTCAACTGCATCTTCCTCCGGCTCGCCGAGCATCTCGGCATTGGCCTCGTAGAAGTCGTTCTCCAGGCGCACGTCGCCGATGGCCGCACGCGCCTTGCCCTCGACCAGAACCTTGACGGTTCCGTCGGGCAGCTTCAGCAGCTGCAGCACATTGGCGATCGTGCCGATGCGATAGAGCGCATCGGGTTCGGGGTCGTCATCGCTGGCGTTGACCTGGGTGACCAGCATGATCTGGCGGTCGGCATTCATCACCTCTTCCAGGGCGCGAATGGACTTCTCGCGACCGACGAAGAGCGGAACGATCATGTGGGGGAAAACCACAATGTCACGCAATGGCAACACCGGGAACGCAGCATTTTCCGCTGCAGGCGCGTTCTGCGTCATGTCTTTTTCCTTTCAGGCAGCCCGGCGGTTAACCGGGCATTGACGGACTGCTGGGAGACAGTCCGAGCGTTCTTTTCAGTTGTTGCGGAACAAGTGGCGCTTTGAAAGGCCGATTTCAACCTTTGCCCCGTTTTCGAAGGAACAACGGGCCAGCGCAGGCGTTGGATCAGGTTCGCCGTCAGAAACGACGAAGGCAGGGACCCTGCCCTGCCTTCCCAGTCATGCCTGCCCGACGCCAGGCCTATGCCGAGGCGTTCGCCTTGTCGTCCGAGCGATTGGCGTAGATGTAGAGCGGCTGAGAGGTTCCGGAGACCACTTCGTCCGAAATCACCACCTCGCGCACGCCCTTCATCGCCGGCAACTCGAACATTGTGTCGAGCAGGATCTTCTCCATGATCGAGCGCAGGCCGCGCGCGCCGGTCTTTCGCTCGATGGCCCTGCGGGCAATCGCTGTCAGGGCATCTTCGTGGAAGGTCAGTTCGACGTCTTCCATCTCGAAAAGACGCTGATACTGCTTCACCAGAGCGTTTTTCGGCGCCGTCAGAATCTGGACAAGGGCTTCCTCGTCGAGATCCTCCAGCGTTGCAATCACCGGCAGGCGACCGATAAATTCGGGGATCAGCCCGAACTTGACCAGGTCCTCCGGCTCCAGGTCACGCAGCACGTCGCCCACCTTGCGGTCGTCGGCCGCCTTCACCGAAGCGCCGAAGCCGATCGACGTGCGTTCGCCGCGCGCGGAGATCACCTTGTCGAGGCCGGCAAAGGCGCCGCCGCACAGGAACAGGATATTGGTCGTATCGACTTGCAGAAATTCCTGCTGCGGATGCTTGCGGCCGCCCTGCGGCGGCACGGAGGCAACCGTGCCTTCCATGATCTTCAGCAATGCCTGCTGCACGCCCTCGCCCGAGACGTCGCGGGTGATCGACGGATTGTCGGACTTGCGCGAAATCTTGTCGACCTCGTCGATGTAGACGATGCCGCGTTGGGCGCGCTCGACATTGTAGTCGGCCGACTGCAGCAGCTTCAGAATGATGTTCTCGACATCCTCGCCGACATAGCCGGCCTCCGTCAGCGTCGTCGCGTCCGCCATGGTGAAGGGCACGTCGATGATGCGGGCCAGCGTCTGGGCAAGATAGGTCTTGCCGCAGCCCGTCGGGCCGACCAGCAGGATGTTCGACTTCGACAGTTCGATGTCGGAACTCTTGGAGGCGTGAGACAGACGCTTGTAGTGGTTGTGCACCGCCACCGAGAGAATACGTTTCGCATGGCTCTGGCCGATCACATATTCGTCCAGAACGCCCATGATTTCCTGCGGCGTCGGCACGCCGTCGCTCGACTTCACCATCGAGGTCTTGTTCTCCTCGCGGATGATGTCCATGCACAACTCAACGCATTCATCGCAGATGAATACGGTCGGGCCAGCGATCAGCTTGCGGACTTCGTGCTGACTCTTGCCGCAAAAGGAACAATAGAGCGTGTTCTTCGAGTCACCGCCATTGTTACCGCCGACTTTGCTCATTATCACTTCCTTCCAGTCAGCCGTTCCTTCATGTGAACGGCCTCATATTTTCGCTTCCACCGCACGTCCAAATGCTTTCAAAACATCAGGGCAACAAAACGACGCGGCAGATTTACAAGGCAACAGGCGCAAACGCGAAACAACGCCATAACTCCAAAAACCGGGATAACATCTCCGGTTTTCCATACTATTAACGGCTTCAGCACCGGTTTAAAGCCAAAAAACGCAATCGTGATCCCGAATCGCCTTCAATGCGCATCCGGTTCCGTGTCACGCCGAAAGCATTCCGACCGACGCGGGAGAGCGCCGCTCGATAACCGATACGTCGGATTCCTGGCTGAGGATCAGTTGCCGCCCTCGATTTCGCTGCGCGATGTCATGACCTTGTCGATCAGGCCCCATTCCATCGCCTCGCCGGCATCCATGAAATGGTCACGATCGAGCGTCTTTTCAACCTCTTCGTAAGTCTGTCCGCAATGGCGGACATAGACCTCGTTGAGGCGGCGCTTCATCTTCAGGATATCGCGGGCGTGGCGTTCTATATCGGATGCCTGGCCCTGGAAACCGCCGGAGGGCTGGTGCACCATGACCCGCGCATTCGGCGTGGCAAAGCGCATGCCCTTTTCGCCGGCGGCCAGCAGGAGCGAACCCATCGAGGCCGCCTGGCCGATGCACAGCGTCGAAACCGCCGGGCGGATGAACTGCATCGTATCATAGATCGCCATGCCGGCGGTCACCACGCCGCCGGGCGAATTGATGTAAAGCGCGATTTCCTTCTTCGGGTTCTCCGCCTCGAGAAAGAGGAGCTGGGCGCAGATCAGAGATGCCAGATGATCCTCGACCGGACCGGTCAGGAAGATGATCCGCTCCTTGAGCAGGCGGGAATAGATGTCATAGGAACGTTCGCCGCGATTGGTCTGCTCGACAACCATGGGCACAAGCGCCATCGCGGTATCTACGGGATTTGTCATGTCTGTCCTTCGGCCGGCTGATCGGAACCGTTTTCAATCGAATCTTTCATTGCTCTCCTACATAGAGTGCCAGACCCGGTCACTTCAAGAGATGGATTGCGTCACCGCGCCGCAGTTGGCGGCGGCTTGCCTGCCGCGGCGCGGGATTTGGCCCGGAAGCAAAGCCGGGAAGATTACGGCATCCAGATTTAAATCGTTTAACTTCAGAAATGGTCCATGGCGAAATGTGGTGCCTCCGCGGCAGGACGGGTATGAACCCGCACCGTGTTGTTGAATTCTGGGAGCGGTCTTCGGCTTTGCACTATAATCTGACAGCCGTTCTTGCCTGGGCGGCGGACTGCATTCTGCTCTCCGTCCTGCTTTTGCCGCTCTGGCTGCGCAACAGGGACCGACTGTTCATCCTGCTCTGGTCGGCAGCGCTTGCCCTGATGGGGCTCGGGCTTCTGGGCCTGACCTATGTCACAGCGAACGCACGGCTTTTGCTTGCATTGCCGGTTGCCGCGCTTGTCAGCGCCGAAGCGCTGTCGGCGGCAGGCCTGCTCTCGCTTTACGGCAAGGACCGGCCGCTCCGCTTCACGGCGCTTTGCGTCTGCCTCTGGTTCGTCGCCTTCGTCCTCTTCAGCCTGTCCGCACTCGGGCCTGTCGCCGCCGTCGCCAGTTATTGCCTCGCCGTCATCGCCATTGCCGTCTATGTCCCGCACTTCCTTTTCCGCCATGCCGCATTCGAGGAGGTGCGCTTCCATCTGGCCATTCCGGCGATTTTCCTGCTCGAAGCCCTGTCGGCTCTCGCCGTCGCAGTCTTCTATGTCTTGGAAAAACCGGCCGTTCTGCATCAGGGCACGCTGACGTCGATCACGCTGGTCGCGGGCTTCGTGCTGTTTTCGGCGAAGGTCTGCCTGGCCGTCTGGCTGTCGATCGAAAAATACGAATTCCACCTGAGGAAACTCGCATTCCATGATCCTCTCACCGGCATTTTCAACCGCCGAGGCTTTTTCGAGAGGATCGGCGAGCGTCTGAAAACCGCCGCGCCCTCCGACCTTTTCGCCTATCTGGCGATCGACATCGATCATTTCAAATCGGTCAATGACCGCTTCGGGCACAGCGCCGGAGACGTCGCGCTCATCGCATTCACGCAGACCGTGGAAGAAGAGGTCGGCCGGACGCATCTCTTCGGCCGGACCGGAGGCGAGGAATTCGCCGTCTTTCTAAAGGTCGACAATGTTCGCACGGCGACCGGCCTTGCCGAGCGAATCCGGGGCCGGCTCGCCGATGCCGGTCAACGCCAGGCTGCCGGCTCGTCGCCGCTGACCGTCAGCATCGGCATCGCGGTTCAACCGGGGGCCGGATTCAACCTGGAGAGAATGCTCTCGCAATCCGACCAGGCGCTCTACGAGGCCAAGAACGGCGGCCGCGACCGCATCATTGCCTACGGGCCCGAAGAGACGCCGGCGCCGGCGGACCGGCTTCAGGCGTGACTGCTTCCGCGCGGTCCTGTGGATAAGCCTGAACGAAAAACGGGCGACCCTGTGGATCGCCCGTACTCGGCATCGTCTCCGGCTTCGTCCGTCCGTCAGATCCTGGCGAAGGCCTGCTCGAGATCCGCAATGATATCAGCAAGATCCTCGATGCCAACCGAAAGGCGCACTACATCCGGCCCGGCGCCGGCGGCAACCTGCTGTTCCGGCGTAAGCTGTGCATGGGTTGTGGATGCGGGGTGGATAACCAGTGACTTGGTGTCGCCGATATTGGCCAGATGCGAGAACAGTTCAAGCGCCTCGACAAAGGTCTTGCCGGCCTCGTAGCCGCCCTTCAGGCCGAAGGTGAAGACGGCGCCCGCGCCCTTCGGCGAATAGCGCTGCTGCAGGGCGTGGTTCTCGTCGTCCTCAAGCCCCGGATAGCCGACCCAGGCCACCTTGTCCGACTGTTTCAGCCACTTGGCGACGGCAAGCGCGTTGTCGCAATGGCGCTGCATGCGCAGCGGCAGCGTCTCGATACCGGTCGCGATCATGAAGGCGTTGAACGGCGAGATCGCCGGTCCGAGGTCGCGCAGGCTCAGAACGCGCGCGCCGAGCGCAAAGGCCATGCTGCCGAAAGCCTCATGCAGCACGATATTGTCATACTCGACCCGCGGTTCGCTCAGCATCGGGTAACGGCCGGATTTCGACCAGTCGAAAGTGCCGCCGTCGACCAGGATGCCGCCCATGGAATTGCCGTGGCCGCCCAGGAACTTTGTCAGCGAATGCACGACGATATCGGCGCCGTGTTCGATGGGCCGGACGAGATAGGGCGATGCCATGGTGTTGTCGACGATCAGCGGCAGGCCGTAATCGTGCGCGACCTTGGCGATCGCGGCGATGTCGACGAAGGTGCCGCCGGGGTTGGCAAGGCTTTCGATATAGACGGCCTTGGTGCGCTCGTCGATCTGGGCGGCGAAGCTGTCGATATCGCCGCTGTCGGCCCAGCGCACGGACCAGCCGAAATTCTCGAAGGCATGGCCGAACTGGTTGATCGAACCGCCATAAAGCCGGCGCGCGGCGACGAAATTGTCGCCCGGCTGCATCAGCATGTGGAAGGTCAGAAGCTGCGCGGAATGGCCCGAGGCGACCGCGAGCGCCGCCGCGCCGCCCTCAAGCGCCGCCACGCGCTCTTCCAGAACCGCCGTGGTGGGGTTCATGATGCGCGTGTAGATATTGCCGAATTCCTTCAGCCCGAACAGCGCAGCGGCATGATCGGAGCTGTTGAAGACGTATGACGTGGTCTGGTAGATCGGCGTCGCCCGCGCATTGGTCGCGGTGTCGGGCGCCGCTCCGGCGTGGATCGACAGCGTCGAAAAGCCCGGTTCTCTGTTGTCCATCAAGTATTCCTTCCCTGTTCTGCGGACCGTCCATAGATCTTCCGGCCGGTCCTGTTTTGATCAAGATCAATGTCGCCTTTTATACAAACGTCAATATCGCTGTCGACCAATAGGAGCATCGCAATGGACGTTCTGACTGAGGACAATCGCGCCGGCGACCGTTATGCCGATTGGCGCGACGCCGCCCATTTCGAAGGCGAAGAGGCCGCCCTCCTGGCTTTTCTCCAGCGGATCGCCGAAGAGGACATTGCCACGGCCGAGCCGCGCGACGCCAGCGAAATGAGCGAAATGATGAAGGCGCTCAACATCGATCCGGTGGAGGCGGAATTCCAGTATCGCCGCCTTTATTACGGCATGCAGGCCAATTGCGCGGGCTGCCGCGCGAAAGAGCGCTGCCGCAATGATCTGGCCTGCTGCACGGCAGACCGACATTTCCGCGAATATTGCGAGAACGCCGAGATCCTGAGCGAGATGCGCGCCGATCCCGACCTGCTGCGCTTCGAAGGCTGAGCCGGCCTCAGCCGATCAGCCGCGGATATTCGATCGCCGGGCACCGGTCCATCACCACGTCCAGCCCCCTCGCCCGCGCTTTTTTCGCAGCCTCCTCGTCGACGATATCGAGTTGCATCCAGATCACCCCGGGCGGCGGATCGAGCGCCAGCGCCTCGTCCACAATGCCGCCGACATATTCGGATGCGCGAAAGATATCGACCATGTCGATGGCGCCGGGGATCGCGGCAAGACTTTCATAGACGGTCTCGCCATGAATTTCTTTTCCCGCAAGCCCGGGATTGACCGGCACCACCGCGTAACCCTTCGACAGCAAGAAACCCATCACCCGATGGCTCGGGCGTTCCGGTTTCGGCGACGCGCCGACAAGCGCGATGCGTTTGACCGAGCGCAGAATGTCACGAATTTGTGCATCTTTTTCCGCAGGTTGCGTCATGGTGCTGAAATTCTCCTTATGGTATAAAACCCTGGTGCATGAGCATGGAGGAGCCCCGACAAGGGCATTGGGTAGATCATGAAGCTTTTTCTCGCAACAGCAATGCTCCTGGCAGCGGCCGGTTCCGCAACGGCGCAGGAGCCGATCAATCGTTACGACATTCAGGACATGACCTGCAATCAGGTCCACGGCATTCTTGACCGCGAGGGCGCCGCCATCCTGCGTTATCCGTCGCCGAGCGGCAGCGGCCGCATCCTCTATGACCGCTACGTCGACAGCCCGACCATCTGTTTCGGCCAGGGCGGACATGCCGTGCAGCGGGTCGTGCCGACCAGGGACACCAAGGGTTGCCCGACGCTCTCCTGCAGGCCCGGCCCGCCGGAATGCGACACGCTCGGCTTTGACATGTTCTATTGCGACAATGACAACTGAACGCTTCGCCTGATCAGCGCTTCAGGCCCAGGCTCCGGTAGCCGGGCTCTTTCGGAAAAACGACGCCAGGGCTTCACCTCCTGTCGATCGGTTGTTAAGCTTTTGCTGATCTCCGATGGTCTTTTCTCAAGCTTCGTCATAAGCGGAGCCGGATGATCGCTCCGGCAGATGCAGGCGCCCGCTGCCGGTTCCTCCAGGACGCCAGGCAAGGAAAAGAGCTATCCATGGCAGAAAGCATCGCACATTACATTGCCCGCTATCTCGGCGCGGCAGGGGTGAAACGCATCTGGGGCGTGACCGGCGATTCGCTGAATGGCCTCAGCGACAGCATCGGGCGGCTGAAGACGCTTGAGTGGATGGGCACCCGCCATGAGGAGGCAGCCGCCTTCGCCGCCGGCGCGGAGGCGCATCTTACCGGCGAATTGGCGGTCTGCGCCGGTTCCTGCGGGCCCGGCAACCTGCACCTGATCAACGGTCTTTATGACTGCAACCGCAACCACGTTCCCGTCCTTGCGATCGCCGCCCATATCCCGTCCTCCGAGATCGGCAGCGGTTATTTTCAGGAGACCCATCCGCAGGAACTCTTCCGCGAATGCAGCGTCTACTGCGAATTGATCTCCTCGCCCGAACAGATGCCCTATGTGCTCGAAGTCGCCATGCGCACGGCAATCGCGAAGAAGGGCGTCGCCGTCATCGTCCTGCCGGGCGACGTCGCGCTGAAGGACATGCCGGGCGATACGGCAATCCGCTGGAATGCGCCGGTCGAGCCGGCCATGACGCCGCCCGAGGCGGAGATCGACAGGCTCGCCGAACTGCTGAACAACGGCAGCAATATCACGCTTCTGTGCGGCGCAGGCTGCGCCGGAGCCCGCGACGACGTCCTGGCCCTTGCCGAGGCATTGCAATCGCCCATGGTGCACGCCATGCGCGGCAAGGAATTCATCGAATATGACAATCCCTATGATGTCGGCATGACGGGGCTGATCGGCTTTTCTTCGGGTTACCACGCGATGGAATCAGCCGATACGCTGCTCATCCTCGGCTCATCCTTCCCCTATCGCGCCTTCTACCCCGAGGAGGCGCAGATCGCGCAGGTCGACACCCGCGCGGAAGCGCTGGGCGCGCATACGCAGGTCGATCTCGGCATTCTTGGTGACGTTGGCTCCACAATCCGCGCGCTGCTGCCGAAGCTGAAGAAAGACCGGAGCAGCAAGTTCCTCGACAATGCCGTCAAGCACTACAGGAAGGCCCGCGAAGCGCTGGACTCCCTTGCCTCGGAGAGAAGCGCCAAGGGTAATATTCACCCGCAATATCTCGCGAAACTGCTCAGCGAAAAGGCAACGGAAGACGCGATCTTCACCTGTGATGTCGGCACGCCGACAGTCTGGGCCGCCCGCTATGTCGGCATGAACGGCAAGCGCCGGCTGATCGGCTCCTTCTCGCACGGTTCCATGGCCAATGCGCTGTCACAGGCCATCGGCGCCCAGGCGATCGATCCGGACCGGCAGGTCATTGCCATGTGCGGCGATGGCGGCTTTTCCATGCTGATGGGCGATGTCCTGTCGGTCACGCAACTGAACCTGCCGATCAAGATCGTGGTCTTCCACAACCGCTCGCTTGGCTTCGTCGCCATGGAGATGAAGGCCGGCGGCTATATCTCCGATTCAACCGATCTCAGCAGCCCCGATTTTGCCCGCATCGCCGAGGCTGCCGGCATGAAGGGCATCAAGGTGGAAGACGCCAAGGCGCTGCCCGCAGCCCTCGACGAGGCGCTCAAGACGCCCGGTCCCGTGCTGGTCGATGTGATGACGGCGAAACAGGAACTCGCCATGCCCCCGCAAATCACCATGGAACAGGCCAAGGGCTTCAGCCTCTACATGATGCGCGCGATCCTCAACGGCCGCGGCGACGAACTGGTTCAGCTGACGAAGACAAACCTGCGCTGAGATCATTCAAGAAAAAAAGCCCGCCGGTCTGGCGGGCTTTGAAAGCATCCGGCAAGACCAATCGGCCTCAGCCGACGATCTCGGTTTCGGAGAACCAGAAGGCGATTTCGCGCGCCGCGGTTTCCGGAGCGTCGGAACCGTGAACCGAATTTTCGCCCATGGACAGCGCGAACGTCTTGCGGATCGTGCCTTCGTCGGCCTTTTCCGGGTTGGTCGCGCCCATGATCTCGCGGTTCTTCAGGACGGCGTTTTCGCCTTCGAGAACCTGAACGACGGTCGGGCCGGAGCACATGAACTCGACGAGCTCACCGAAGAACGGACGCTCCTTGTGCTCGGCATAGAAGGCTTCGGCATCGCGCTTTGCCATCCACACGCGCTTGGAGGCGACGACGCGCAGGCCGTTTTCCTCGAAAACCTTGGTGATGGCGCCGGTCAGGTTGCGCTTGGTGGCATCCGGCTTGATCATCGAAAAAGTGCGTTCAATCGCCATATCATTCGTCCTCTGGCAAATTTCGTTTCGGGAAATTCGGCCGGTGTATAGAGGTGTTTGAAGCAAAATGGAAGCGTATCCGGCAGCGCAATCCGCCGAAAAGGCGGGCAATCTCAGCCTTCCTGCGTGAATTCGAGGCAGCGCTCGAACCAGTTCGCCACGGGATCATTGGGGTCGAGCAAGCCGGTATTTCCGGTGAGCGCCGCCCACTGGAACGCGCCGAAGACGATATAGTCACAGAAGAGAGGTTCGTTTCCGCCAATAAAAGGCTGAAATTTCAGCATGTTGCGGAGCGGCGCGCATTTTTCGGGAAAGGCGGCGATCTCCGCCTCGCGGCCCGTGACCACCTCTTCCAGCGTGGCGCCGAGGCGCGCCTCGCGGCTTTCGCGGAAATAGGCCTGATCGACCGGCCCCAGCATGTCATGAATGTGTTTTACCGCAATGCGCGTCACCGCCGGATGCAGCGTGGCCTGCGACCAGGCCTCGACAAAACGCGCCATGGCAAGCCCGCCCTCGCCCGAAAACAGCGAGGGCCGGTCCGGGTAGGTCTGCTCCAGATAGATAGCGATTGCGAAACTGTCGGCAATCAGCTGATCGCCATCCCGCAAAATCGGCACGGTTTTGGAGAACCCGTTCTCAAGCTTGGCAATCTCGGTGAAGCCGACCGGCTTCTCCTCGAAATCCAGGCCTTTGTGTTTCAGCGCCAGGACGACCTTCCAGCAATGCGGTGAAAAGGGCACCGAGCCATCGGCGCCGCAAAGCGAATAGAGTACTCGGCTCATGGCATGACTCCTTCTGTCAAAGAACAGAATGTGCTGCGCTGCGAAAAGTTTCAAGACCGGTGCGCGATTGCCGCCGGCGTAGTATATCCTTAATACCAGTGCGCGGACCATTGCTGCTAGAATTGAGCCTCGTCATTTTTGAGGAGGACAGAATGGCAGCGAAGAAGATTCTGATGATCACCGGCGACTTCACCGAGGACTACGAGACCATGGTGCCGTTCCAGACCCTGCTTGCCGTCGGCCACACGGTTGATGCGGTCTGCCCGGGCAAGAAGGCGGGCGATACCGTCCCGACGGCGATCCACGATTTCGAGGGAGACCAGACCTATTCGGAAAAACCCGGTCACCGCTTCGCCCTGACGGCGGATTTCGAGACGGCCGATCCGGCCGCCTATGACGCGCTGGTAATCCCCGGCGGGCGTGCGCCGGAATATCTGCGGCTCGATGAGCGGGTGCTCGCGCTCGTGAAGCACTTCTTTGCCGAAAACAAACCGGTTGCGGCGATCTGCCACGGCGCGCAGATCCTTGCCGCCGCCGATGTGCTGAAGGGCCGGCAATGCTCGGCCTACCCGGCCTGCGCTCCGGAAGTGCGGCTTGCCGGCGGCGCTTACGCCGATATAGCCGTCACCGACGCCGTGACCGACGGCAATCTCGTCACCGCGCCGGCGTGGCCCGCCCATCCGGCGTGGCTTTCGCAGTTCATGAAGCTGCTCGACGCCTGAGACGCCAAGGCCCGGCTCGGCGCTCTCCCTTGACCCTGCGCCGGGCTGGAGCGTTGTTCAGCTTTTCCTGGAAACGCACTATACTGCGTCCGGAAAAGGGAGGAGATCATGTGCAGACTGTTCATCGAGGCTGACCCAACGCTTTGGGAAAGCACGACACGCTCGATCCGCATCGACGGCATGGTGACGAGCGTCAGGCTCGAGAATTTCTTCTGGAACGTGCTTGCCGAGATCGGCGGACGCGATGGCCTTGCCACCACGCAACTGATTGCGAAACTCTATCACGAGGCTCTCGAGGCCGGCCATGACAGCGGCAATTTCACCTCGTTTCTGAGGGTCTGCTGCGGGCGCTATCTGGCACTGCAGCTTTCCGGCGACATTCCGGGCGGCCTGCCGATCGGCAGGCTCGACGCGCTTTCGATCCTGAAGCGGGAAAAGGAGCGCGGCCGCGCCGTGGCCTGATACGGCCCATCAGGCCGGCTGATATCCGCCATCGCATGTTTTCATGAGGCGAAAGGCGGCGCTTGTCTTATGATCGGCGCACCCGTTCATTGCCACGCAAGAGAGACACATGTTGCAGCACTACCGCATGTTCGCCGCCTATAATGCCTGGGCCAACGCCTTCGTTTATGACGAGGCCGCGGAGCTTTCCGACGACGAGCGCAAGCGCGATCTGGGCGCCTTCTTCCGCTCCGTCCATGCCACACTGAACCATGTGCTCTATGCCGACCGGATCTGGATGACCCGTTTTGCCGGCGCCGATACAGGCCCGGTCAAACTCGATACGATCCTCCACGACGATTTCGCCGCGCTCAGGGACGACCGCGAAAGAGAAGACCTAAGGATCATCGCCTTCGTCGACGGCATGGATGCGGTCCGGCTAGAGGGGGCGTTTTCGTATACGCGCGGCACGCCGCCGAAAGACTATACCGACCGTTATCAGACGACGCTCGCGCATTTCTTCAACCACCAGACCCATCACCGCGGCCAGGTCCACGCCATGCTGACCATGCTCGGCCGGCCGTCGCCGGCAATCGACCTCCTCTATTTCCTCAGAAGCGAAGACGGCCGTCGGTTCGCCTGAATTTAGGGGCGGCGCGGCGGCTCTCCGTCTTGCCAAACGCGGGCGTTTCAGACACAACCGCTGCCATGATCTCGATATCCGACCTTTCCGTCCGCATTGCCGGACGTCTGCTCATCGAAAACGCTTCCGTCTCCATTCCCGATGGGATGAAGGCGGGGCTGGTCGGCCGCAATGGCGCCGGCAAGTCAACGCTCTTCCGCGTCCTCACCGGCGTGCTTTCGCCCGAGACCGGCACGGTGTCGCTGCCGAAGAAGGCGCGCATCGGCCAGGTGGCGCAGGAGGCGCCGGGCACGGAAGACCCGCTGATCGACATCGTCCTTGCCGCCGACAAGGAGCGAGCGGCGCTGATGGCGGAGGCCGAGACAGCGACCGACGCGCACCGCATCGCCGAGATCCAGACGCGGCTGGTCGACATCGATGCCCATTCGGCTGAAGCCCGCGCGGCCAGCATCCTCTCCGGCCTCGGCTTTGACGAGGCGGCGCAGAAGCGTCCGGCGTCATCGTTCTCCGGCGGCTGGCGCATGCGCGTCGCGCTTGCGGCCGTGCTGTTTTCCGAACCCGACCTGCTGCTGCTCGACGAGCCGACAAACTATCTGGACCTTGAGGGCACGCTCTGGCTCGAAGACTATATCCGCCGCTACCCCTACAGCGTCATCATCATTTCGCACGACCGCGATCTCCTGAACACGGCCGCGAACGCGATCATCCATCTCGACCAGCGAAAGCTTACCTTCTACCGCGGCTCCTACGACCAGTTCGAGCGGCAGAAGGCGGAAGCCGACGAGTTGCAGATAAAGGCGCGCGCCAAGAACGAGGCGCAGCGCAAGCACCTGCAGAGCTTCATTGATCGCTTCAAGGCCAAGGCCTCGAAGGCGCGCCAGGCGCAAAGCCGCATCAAGGCACTGGAAAAGATGGGCACGGTTGCCGCCGTGATCGAGGATCACGTCCAGGGCTTTTCCTTCCCGGAGCCGGAAAAGCAGCCCGCCTCCCCGATCATCGCCATCGAGGATGGGGCGGTCGGCTACACGCCCGGCCAGCCGATCCTCAAGGACATCAATCTCAGGATCGACAATGACGACCGGATCGCGCTTCTCGGCGCCAACGGCAACGGCAAGTCGACCTTCGCCAAGTTCATTTCCGGAAGGCTGAAGCCGGAATCGGGCACGCTGAAACTCGCGCCGCATCTTTCGACCGGCTTCTTCGCCCAGCATCAGATCGACGATCTCGTGCCGGACGAAAGCGCGGTTGCCCATGTGCGCAAGCTGATGCCGACGGCAACCGAGCCGAAAGTGCGCGCCCGCGTGGCGCAGATGGGCTTGGCGACTGAAAAGATGGATACGCCGGCGCGTGATCTTTCCGGCGGCGAGAAGGCGCGGCTCCTGATGGGCCTTGCCGCCTTCCACGCGCCGAACCTGCTGATCCTCGATGAGCCCACCAACCACCTCGACATCGACAGCCGCAATGCGCTGGTGCGGGCGCTGAACGACTATCCCGGCGCCGTGATCCTGATTTCGCATGACCGGCACCTGATCGAGGCGACGGTCGACCGGCTCTGGCTCGTCCATGACGGCACGGTCAAGGCCTATGACGGCGATCTGGAGGATTACCGCGACCTGATCGTCTCCGGCGGCAGAAAGGCGCAGAAGGCTGAAGCACCCAATGCCGAGGCGCGCTCGAAATCCGTCCAGCGCAAAAGCGCCGCCGAACGCCGCACCGCCCTCGCGCCGTTGAAAAAGAAGATCGATACGGCCGAGAAGAAAACGGCAAAGATCGAGCAGATCATCGCCAGGCTCGACGCCGACCTTGCCGATCCCAAGCTTTATGAAAGGGCTCCGGAAAAGGCCAAGGTCATGATCCAGGCCCGCGCCAACGCGGCGGCAGAGCTTGCGAGGATCGAGGAAGAATGGCTCGCGCTTTCGGCGCAATATGAAGAGGCCATGGCCGACTGAGTTTCATTCCCCCGGCCCGGCCAAGCCTTAGCACCGCGGCCTTCGGCTACGGGCCCGAGGGTTGGCCGGTTTCGGGATGAAAGAAGACGATGCGCATGTCCCTGGCCATGCGGTCCAGCCAGGGTTTCGGCAGGTGCTCGATCAGCATGCCGTTCCGCACGACCGTGGAATGGCTGCAAACGACGCGGTAACCGGTCGCTTCGCCCTCAGGCGTCGGTAGATTCTCGCGCAGTTCCCAGCGCACGGCGACCCCATCGGCGAGATCGACCCGCCGGCTGATGCCGCCGCTGGACAGATTGGCGCCGATATGGCGGATATTGATGTCATCGACACACGGCAACGGTCTCGGGTTCATGAAGCCGAACAGTCGGTCATGCTGAAGGATATCCCTTCGGGCATAGGGCCAGACGAACTGCCGCAGGAAATGCTGATCGGCAAAATGGCGCGAGTTGAGCGGCGCCTGCAGGAAACGGTTGACCAGAAGGCGCATCGGCGGCAGGGCGCCGGCAACCGCGCCCCAGAGGCCCGCCAGAAGCAATTCGGTATGGGTGAACCAGTCGCGAATGCCGTGAAACTGTCTGCCGCTTTCCACCCACTCCCTGACAGTCTCGGCTTCCCGCGCGCTGATCAGGGAATCCGCGTCGCGGAAAATCACGCGGTGCGCCCCGTTTTCGTCAAGGGCAGCGAAGCGCCACATCGGTCCGGGCCAGCGCCGCATCTTCTGATCGGCGAAAACGATCTCGGCGCCTGCCTCTCTCAATTGCCTGATGGTCACCCCGGGCACCGACTTGTCGACATAGAAGCGGCATGTCCAGTCGGGATAGACGCTTTCGCGCGCCCGCGCGTTCATCACCGCCGTCTCGCAGTAGCGCGGCCGGTCGCCGTATAGCGAGAATGAAATGATGTTCCGCTCGCGCGTTGCCGCAGACGGCGGGGGCGGACGGACGGCGGGCAAATCCTGTTCGGCTGCACATCCGAAGATCGCGTCCCTGAGCTCCAGCGCCCGGCGACCATATTCGCCCGCCTTCCGGTCGTCCTTCTTCTCTCCCCAGGCGTGGGAGAGGGCATCGAAAGCCACGAAGTGCCGGGGATCGAACGACAATGATCGCTCGGCGGCCTCAATCGCATCGTCAAAGCTCCCGAGCCGCAGATGGCAAACCGCGATGTTCGACCAGATCACGGGATTGTCCGGCTGAACCCCGGCGGCGGCGCGTGCGAACGCCAGCGCCTCGCCATAATTGGCATAGTTGTAGGCGCGGTTATAACCTTCCCAGAAAGACGACAGTTGCGAACTCACGGAAACACCAGAAGGCGTTCCGGTAATCAGATTGCTTTGAAAATCCATCTTCGCGCGGCAGCCTCCAAAGTAACCACCGCAGCAGAATAACAAAATAATATATTAAATAAACACGCCCGATTTATATTAGTTTCACCTGAATATAACATCTATATTCTTGTGTTTACCTGTTATCTCCGGTCAGGCGCGCATGCGCTCCGGCACGGCGTCGGACAGCGTGTCGCCGGGCTTGATCCCGAGGCGATCCAGAACGGCGGTCATCAGCTTCGACTTGTTCATGGTGTAGAAATGAAAGTCGGCGACGCCGCGGGCGACGAGGTCCTGCACCTGTTCGGCGGCAAGGTCGGCCGCCGCCTCGAAGCGCCCGTCCGGATCGTCATCGAGCCCCTCGAACCGCCGCTCGACAAAGGCCGGCACGCTTGCCCCGCACATGGCGGCGAACCGTTTCAGCTGGGCCAGGTTCTGGATCGGCATGATGCCGGGCACGACGGGAATGGCGATGCCGGCGCGGCGCACGTCGTTCAGATAATCCTCGAACACGTCATTGTCGAAGAAGAACTGTGTCAGCGCCCGGTCGGCCCCGTTTTCGGCCTTGGCTTTCAGCATGGCAACATCGGCCGCGCGGTCGGCGCTTTCCGGGTGCTTTTCCGGATAGGCGGAAACCGATATATCGAAATCATCGATCGCCTTCAGCGCCGAGACGAGAGCTGCCGCATTGGCATAGCCGCCCGGGTGCGGGCTGTAGGCCGTGCCGATACCGCCCGGCGGGTCGCCCCTCAGCGCCACGAAGCGGCGAATGCCGGCATCGCGGAAGCGGCGGATCACGTCGTCCACCTCCTCCTTGCCGGCCTTCACCACGGTCAGGTGCGAGGCCGTCTGAAGCCGGGTTTCGTCGACAAGGCGCTTCACCGCCGCATAGGTCGGCGCCTGGCTCGTCGCGCCCGCGCCGTAGGTCACCGATACGAAGCCGGGTTCATAGGCCGCGAGCTCTTCCACGGACCGCCACCAGCCGGCTTCGGCCTCGGCGGTCTTCGGCGGAAAGAACTCGAATGAAAAGTCGATCTCGCGCTTGCGGCCGAGCGGCTCTGTGCTTTCGGACATGGTTCAGACATTCCTCGCATACTGTGTTTCGGCTTCTTCCGCAGCCATCAGGATCCGGCGGTCGCGCCCGAGCCAGACGGTGACGGTGAGCGAGCGCCCCGCGGCGCCGGAAAAGGGAAGATCGACGACGTTCTCGACATCGAGGCCCGCCGCTTTCATCCAGTCGGACATCGCCTGGTGGGAAAAACCGAGCCTGAGATGGGCATGGTCGGAGCGCAGATATTCAAGATCGTGCGGGGCGAAGTCGATGACGACAAGCCGCCCGCCCGGCCGCATCACCCGCGCGGCCTCGGCGATCGCGCGTTCGGGGTGTTCAAGGAAGTGGAGGACCTGGTGGATGATCACCAGATCGAAATCCTCGTTCTCAAGCGGCAGGTTCAGGATATCGCCGAGACGCACCGCAGCCTTCGTCACGCCCTCGGCATCCAGATTGGCGCGGGCGACGGCCAGCATGTCACGGCTGGCGTCGATCCCGACGGCACGGCGGTAGAGGTCTTTCAGCAGCAAGAGCATGCGGCCCGTGCCGGTGCCAAGGTCGAGAACGCTTTCGACGCGTTTCGCGCCGATCAGCCTGACAAGGCATTCCTCGATCTCCGCCTCGGAGATGTGCAGGCGCCGCATTTCGTCCCATTCACCGGCGTGCTGGGCAAAATAGGCAAGCGCCTTCTCCGAGCGCGCCTGCTTGACTGCGGCAAGACGGGCCGCGTCGCGGCTGAGCGCCGAATCGCCTTCCGAGGCGTTCTTCAGGAGTTCGCGTACAAGGCGGGCAGGCGCCCCCTCCTCCTTCAGCCGAAAATAGGCCCACGCGCCTTCCTGGTAGCGGTCGATCAGTCCGGCTTCTCCCAGAAGCTTCAGATGGCGGGAAATGCGCGGTTGGGACTGGCCGAGAATGTCCGTCAGGTCGGAAACCGTCAGGTCGCCCGCCGCCAGAAGCGCAATCAGCCTGAGCCGCGTGGGCTCGCCCACAGCTTTCAGGACATCAACCAGATCGTCGAGATCGAGCTTCGTCATTTCCCCTCGCCTTCATCAAGATATAAAGATATGTTTATATCGAAAATAGACCGAATGCAAGTCTCGCCGCGATGGATAAGAGCGAAGCAGGCGCTGTTGTGGCCTGAAGGCGCGCATTCAGGGCGGCCCTTCTCATTCGGGACAGTTCGTTCCGTTCGTCCCGACGCGACGAGAGCCCTTTCCCCTCGCGCCCAGCAAGGCGGCCCGGCAGGAACAGACAAGCAGAATAGCCGGCAAGACAAGATAGCCGCCGAGAACGAGAACCTGCCCCTGCCAATGGCGCGCGCCGTAGCCGGCTCCGCAAGGCGTGCCGCTGAAAACTGCGCCGAGCCAGGCCTGCCGCGTCAGGAAAAGCATGACCGCAGCCACAGCCAGGGTGACAATCGCCCCGCTCGGGCTCACGACGCCCTTGGCCATGCCCCAGAGGACAAGGCAGATGGCGCCAGCCAGAAACGGCGACGACAAAACGGCGCCGGTCACGAACGGCCCGTCGGCCCCTTGGGTGCACGTGCCGGTGAACCCCAGAAGCTGAAGTGGCAGGGCCGGCAGAGCGACGATCCCGGCCGACCATGTCCACAGGCGAAAGAAGGCCAGCACCGCTGACAAAAACAGCAGCAGGCACAGGACTATCCCTCCGATAGCAAGGATGTGCGTCACGTCTTGCCCTTTGCAGACAGGGAGATGCTTTCCGGAACTCAGTGAAATCCATAGAGCCTTTGCGCCGCGGAATCCACCTGAAGTTGATCGTCAGTCCTCGTGGTCGCGGGTCGGGAACTCCGGCCGACGGAAGGTGGAGGAAACCATGGTGAGGCCCGCGCCGATCGCGCCGACGGTGAAGATCACCTGCAGACCGGCGCTGGTGGTCGCCGCCAGCATCATGTCGGATTTCTCGAGCGGCTGGACGGTGATTTCCAGAAGACCGATGATCCATTGGGCGGCAGCGCTGCCCGGCACCATGGGAATGCAGCCGGCAACGGCGATGGCATTGCCGACGCGGCGGACCGGAAAGGGCGTGTTGTAGGAGAGCTCCACGACCAGCGCGACGGCCACGGCTGCGGCAAAGGATGCGGCTTCCAGCGGCCAGCCGTGCAGCATGCAATAGGTTCTCACCGCCAGAGCCAGCGCGCCGGCCAGCGCGGCCCAGCCGAGATTGCGGTAGCCGAAATTGAACAGCACGCCGAACCCGGCAGCGGCAACCGCCCCGAAAAAGGCGTGGTGGGCGATGTTGGGCGCCGATTTCACCGCATCCTGCAGACCGCCGCCCAGCACGATATGCGCCGCGCCGACGCCCAATGTAATAAAGACGAGGATCATCGCCACGGTGACGAAGCGGGCGCTGCCGAGCGTCGGAAAGCCCTCCATGATGTCCGTCTGCGCGTTCATCGACGGCACGCCCGGCACCAGCATCAGCACGGCGGCGCTCATCGAGGTGTCGATCATGGCGCTGCCCATGGCCATGGCGCCGATACCGGACAGCACGGCGGCGGCAAAGGCGACCGTGGCGGTGACGACGAAGGCATTGTAATGCCGCTCCAGCAGCATCAGCCGGATGTACTGGCCGATCATGCTGGCGATCAGCGTCGTGACGAAGGCCGGCGCATCGGCGCCCAGCAGCCTTCCGAATGCGGCGCAGGCCAGCCCGGCGGCAAAGACGTTCAGCAGCTTGTGATGCTTCGGCGTGGACGTGGTCGCTGCGGCCAGCTTCTTCTCCACCGCATCAGCCGTCAGCCCGCCCCTGCCCGTTTCGGCGCAGATTTCGCGAACCCGGTGGTTGATGCGCATGTTGACGCCGTGATGGCCGACCCCGATCATGTGCGTCGACGAGCAGACGCCGTCGCCGACCGTCGTCGAGATCGAGGCGAAACCGACGCGGATATCGGCGCTCTTGACGCCGAGGCCAAGCGCCACCTTCTTGACGCCCTCGCGCACGACGGCGGACTTCGCCCCGGTCTCCATCAGGATGCGCCCGGCCTCCAGCGCGACGAGGGCAGTCTTTTCCAGCGTTCTCTGCCGGAACAGAAGCTCCGCAACCCCATCGTCATGCGCGCCTTCGCGGATCTCGTCGGCCGGTGAGCCTGTTTCAGTCATTGCCTCTCCTGTCGCGCATGCGGCGTTTGGGAACGGGGATCAAGTTGCGGGCTTCGCCTCGTCGGCAGGCCGGCGGCGAAACTAGACGCAGCGCACGCATTCGCCTTGCTCTATGTCAAGCCGGCCGCGCAGGCTGCCTCCTGATCCTAGCCAAAATGCAAAGAAGTGAAAACAGGGTCAGCCGAGGATGACGGAGCTGCGCAGAAATCGCAAGTACTAGCGCAAGTCGATCCCATTTATGACAGTTTTACGACAGTTGTGTGACGGTTTTTTAAAAGGAAACACGGGTTTTTCCCGGTTTATGAATTTTTTACAACATGCTATGCTTGCCTATATTTCGTTGTTATACGACTTCCGTTTTCAACCAAACCTCAAAAGGGCTATCTGATGAAAATCGGAATTTTTACCAAGGGCGCTAAGGTTGCTGCCGTTGCCGCCGCTATGGTCGTAAGCGGCACTGTCGCTCAGGCTGCAGACACCTCGCTGACGGGCTCCGGCGCCTCTTTCCCCTTCCCGCTCTACTCGGCCTGGTTTAAGGATTTTGGCCAGAAGACCGGTATTGAAGTCAACTACCAGGCCAAGGGCTCCGGCGGCGGTATCGAAGACTTCACCAACCGCGTAGTCGACTTCGCAGCCTCCGACGCTGCCATGAACGACGAGGAAATGGCCAAGGTTGACGGCGGCGTCGTTCTTCTGCCGATGACGGCCGGCGAAGTTGTTCTTGCCTACAACCTCGACGGCGTTTCCGAACTGAAGCTGCCGCGCGACGTTTACCCGAAGATCTTCCTCGGTGAAATCACCAAGTGGAACGACGAAGCCATCGCCGCCGCGAACGAAGGCGTCGACCTTCCCGACGAAAACATCACGGTTGTCGTTCGCTCCGACAGCTCGGGCACCAGCTTCAACTTCACCAATCACCTTGCAGCCATCTCCAAGGAATTCGAAAGCACTGTCGGCGGCGGCAAGACTGTTCCGTGGCCGAAGGCTTCGAACTTCGTTGCCGCTCCGGGCAACCAGGGCATCACCGCCACGGTCAAGCAGACCCCCGGCGCGATCGGCTACATCGAGTATGGCTATGCCCAGCAGACCAACACGCCTTATGCCCTGCTTGAGAATCAGGCCGGCAACTTCGTGAAGGCCGGTCCGGAAGCCGGCAGCGCCGCTCTCGCCTCGGCTGAACTCGACGAAAACAACGTCGCCTTCATCGTCGATCCGAAGGGCGAAGAAGCCTACCCGATCGCCACCTTCACCTGGATGCTGTTCTACAAGTCCGGCCAGGATGCCGACACCGTCGCAGCGCTCAAGGAAATGATCAACTACGGCCTGACCACCGGCCAGACGATGGCCGACAAGCTGGGTTACATCCCGCTGCCGGAAAACATCATCGAAATCAACAAGAAGTCGATGGAAGAAATCGGCGGCTGATTTCGGCCAATTCAAGATTTTGCCGGGGCGTAACATGTTGCGCCCCGGCTTTCGTGGAAAAGAATACACGCAGACATTTATGCTCTTTCCAGTCAGATCGCGATACTCGTCCCGATCGCCGTTACCAGGAGCCCCCTGATGGCCGACAAGCCGAAAACCGTTATGCCACGCGATGGCAGTGTTTCGCGACCACCGACCGCTTTCGAATACGGTTACGACAAGTCCTTTCGCTTTCTGACATTCTTCGCAGGCCTGATCACGATCATCCTGCTGATCTACATTTTCTACAAGATCGGCTCGCAGGCCGCTCCGGCGATGCGTGAATACGGTCTTTCCTTTCTGACGACTGTTGAATGGAACGCGAATACGAACGATTACGGTATTCTCGCCGAAATCTGGGGCACGCTCTATTCCTCGCTTCTGGCGCTGCTTTTCGGCGGCGGCCTCGGCATTGCGGTCGCGATCTTCCTGACCCAGGGTTTCCTGAACGCCCGTCTTGCCTGGATCTTCCGCCTGATCGTCGAAATGCTCGCCGCGATCCCGTCGGTCGTCTACGGCCTCTGGGGCATCTACGTCCTCATTCCGGCCATCCGGCCGATCGCCCGCTGGCTGCATGATACGTTGGGCTTCGTCCCGTTCTTCTCCACCTCGCTTGCCGGCCCCGGCATGTTTCCGGCAATGATCGTTCTTTCGATCATGATCCTGCCGACGGTCGCCGCAATCTCGCAGGACGCCTTCAAGGCCATTCCGCTGAAGGTGCAGGAAGCCGCATACGGCATGGGCACGACCAAGTGGGAAGCGATCCGCAAGGTCATCCTGCCGACGGCCTCCGGCGGCATCTTCGCCTCGCTGGTTCTCGGCTTCGGCCGCGCGCTTGGCGAAACCATGGCGCTCGCCATGCTGATCGGCAACACGCAGCAGGTCTCGCTGTCATTGTTTTCGCCGGCGACAACGCTTGCATCGCTTCTGGCCTCGACCTTTCCCGAGGCTGGCGCCAACCAGATCGGCCCGCTGATGTATGCGGCCGTCGTGCTGCTGATGATCACGATGGCGGTCAATATCATCGGCACGATCATCATGAACTACACCGCGCGCCAGACGGTCACGTAAGGCTTGAGAGGGGATCGAAACCATGACCGATGAAACCACGATGAATCCCGAGGTTGTCGCGCTCGGCAATCCGAATCTGAGCTTCTCCTTCGCCGAACGGCGGACGCTGATGAACTTCATCCAGACCTTTATCCTCTGGATCCTGGCCGGCATCGCCGCCATTCCGCTGATCTCGGTCCTGTGGATGCTGATCAGCCGCGGCGGCGTGCGCCTCAGCCTCGCGATTTTCACCGAGCTTCCGCCGGCGCCTTTCGAGCAGGGCGGCGGCATCGGCAACGCCATCGTCGGCACGCTTGTGATGGTGGCGATCGGCTCGGCGATTTCGATCCCGATCGGCGTCCTCGGCGGGGTCTATACCGGGCTGATCAATCCCGACGGCAAGTTCGCCTCGCTCGTCCGCTTTGTCGGCAAGGTGCTGACCGGCTTTCCCTCGATCCTCTCCGGCGTCTTCGTCTATGCCTGGCTGGTGATCGTGATGAAGACCTACTCGGCGGTTGCCGGCGGTCTATCGCTCGCCATCCTGATGTTGCCGACGATCCTGCTGACCTCGGAACAGGCTTTCCGCATGGTGCCGCAGCGCATGAAGGATGCCGCTTACGGCATGGGCTGTAATGCCACGCAGGTTGCACTGAAAATTGTTTTGCCGACGGCGCTGCCAGGTGTTATGACCGGCGTAATGCTCGCGGTAGCGGGTGCGTCCGGTGAATCGGCCCCGCTTCTGTTTACGGCACTCTTTTCGAATTACTGGATCGGAAGCTTTACGGAGCCGACAGCATCATTGTCGATTTTGATCTACAATTTCTCGGCAATGCCCTATGAAAACCAGATTGAACTGGCGTGGACGGCTTCCCTGGTACTGGTGCTGATCGTGCTCGTCTTCAACATTCTCAGTCGCTCGTTCGGCACCCGCCGCGTGTAAGAGAAACAAGGTCGCTTATCATGTCTATCGAAATGGAAATGAACAAGGTTGAGGCCACCGCCGCAAAGCGGGACGGCGGCGATGTCGCGATCGGCGCGAACATCGACAAGATCTATTACGGTGACTTCCTTGCCGTGCGCGATTCAGCCGTCAACATCGAAAAGGGCAAGATCACCGGCTTCATCGGCCCCTCGGGCTGCGGCAAGTCGACCGTGCTGCGCTCGCTCAACCGCATGAATGACCTGATCCCGATCTTCCGCCTTGAAGGTCACGTCCATTTCCTCGGCCAGGACGTCTACGGCAAGAATGTCGATCCGGTGGTTGTCCGCCGCCACATCGGCATGGTGTTCCAGCAGCCGAACCCGTTCTCGATGAGCATTTTCGAAAACGTCGCATTCGGCCTGCGCCTCAATGGCTTCAAGGGCGACATCAACGGCCGCGTCGAGAAGGCGCTTCGCCGCGCCGCGCTCTGGAACGAGGTCAAGGACAAGCTGAAGCAGAACGGCCTGTCGCTTTCCGGCGGCCAGCAGCAGCGCCTTTGCATTGCCCGCGCCATCGCCACCGAACCGACGGTGCTGCTCATGGACGAGCCCTGCTCGGCGCTCGACCCGATCGCCACGCGCCAGATCGAGGAACTGATGCTCGAGCTGAAGAAGGACTACACGGTCGCGATCGTGACCCACAACATGCAGCAGGCGATCCGCGTCGCCGACAAGACGGCCTTCTTCTCCGTGGACATGTCGCAGGGCGGCCGCACCGGTTTCCTCGTCGAGGTCGGCGACACCAAGCAGATCTTCGAGAACCCGAAACAGCAGCTGACCAAAGAGTATCTTTCGGGCGAGTTCAGCTGAGGCTGTCGTTCCACTCGGACTTTTTTCGCGGGCGGCTTTCTTCGCAGAGCCGCCCTTTTGATTGTTCTGCGCGCAGGCGGTCACCCAGGCAGGTTCGGGCCTGCCATTGATCTGAACCCCTGCCCGCCCTACCATTGGCCACATCATTCAATCGTTTCGCGGCCTTGCGCATGCGAGAAACACCGGTCTTGAGGCACTGAAACGCAACATGTTCAAGCACAGCCTTGACCTTGCCAGGATTGAACAGAAGCTGCGCGACACCCAGCGTCAGTTCGACCGCATCAATGCGGTCCTGACCATGCATCGCGACGGCATGCCTGACAGCGTCGTCGAGCACATGCTGGAAGGCTACGCCTATGTGAACGGCCTGTTGCGGGAGGGTACGGATATCCTCAAGCTCGGCCAATTCCATCACCTGCTCGAGCTCAACCATCTGGTCCTGTGCGGCTCCTCGCGTGAAGCCCGGTCGGAATTCAGCAACCATATCCTGCGCACAGAAGAACATTTCTACGATCGCGAGGCGGGCGATATCGGCGGGCTGGTCGACTGGTACCAGCGCGCCAAGGGAAAACCGGTGCGCAAGCGCGCCGCCGGCGTCTATGTGCGCGTCCTCAGCCGCCCGCAACTCTTCATCGAGGGCAACCATCGCACGGGCGCGCTGATCATGAGCTATATCCTCTGCCGCGAGGGGCTTCCGCCCTTTGTGCTCGCCCCGGAAAATGCCGAGGCCTATTTCAACCCGTCGACGCTGGTGCGCGACGCGCACAAATATTCGATGGACGAACTGGTGAAGATCCCGAAGCTCAAGCGTTACTTCGCAAAGTTTCTGGAAGAAACGGAAGACGACAGCCTCGTGGTGAAGACGAAATCGCTGGAAGCAACCTGAGCGGCTTCAGCTCACCTTGACCACGATGCGTCCGCGCACCTTGCCCGCCAGGATCTCTTCGGCGACCTGCGGAAGATCGGCAAGAGCCACCTCGCCTTCGGTCACAAGCGCGATGTGATCCGGCGACAACTGCGCCTGCAGCAATCGCCACGCGGCCTCGCGGCGCTTCCTCGGCGCCATCACCGAATCGACGCCGATCAAGGTCACGGAGCGCAGGATATGCGGCATCACGGTCGCGGGAAGATCCGCCCCGCCGGCAAGGCCGCAGGCCGTCACAGCGCCGCCATAGACCGTCTGCGCCAGCACATTGGCAAGCGTCGTCGAGCCGACGCTGTCGACCGCGCCGGTCCAGCGTTCCGCCTGCAGCGGCTTTCCGGCTTCGGAAAGCTCGCGCCGATCGATGAAATCGGAAGCTCCGAGCTGGCGCAGGTAGTCATACGTCTCCGGCCGGCCGGTGGAGGCGGTGACGTTGAAGCCGAGCGAGGCGAGAAGCGCCACGGCACAGGAGCCGACGCCGCCGGCAGCGCCGGTGACCAGCACCTTTCCCTCTTCCGGGGAAACAACACCCCAGGCCAGCAGCTGGTTGACGCAAAGTGCAGCCGTATAGCCGGCCGTGCCGATCGCCATCGCCTCTTTCTGGGTGAGCCCTTCGGGTTGCGGCATCAGCCATTCAGGCTTCAACCGCTGATAGGCGCTGTAGGCGCCCCATTCCGTCTCCGACATGCCGTTGCCGTTGGCGATCACCTTGTCCCCGGGCCTGAAGGCCTCGGAGGCCGATTCGACGACCGTTCCGGCAATATCGATGCCGGGCACCATCGGGAAGCGGCGCGCGATGCGTCCCTTGCCGGTGACCGACAGCCCGTCCTTGTAGTTGAGGCTCGAATAATCGACCCGTACAAGGACAGGCAGATCCGGAAGGTCGGACAGGCTGAGCTCCGCCAGGCTTGCCTTCGGATTGTCCTTGGCGCGGATCAGCAGAGCTTCAAAGGTTTCGGTCATCATGCACTCCCTGTTTGCCGGGAGGATAGCGTCGTCATCGCGCCGATGGCAATGCGTCCTGTCAATCCGAGATGGCGACGCGCGCCACTGCGATCTGTGCTGCCAGCGCGGCGTTGTTCTTCACCAGCGCGATGTTGGCGGCAAGACTGCGGCCCTCCGATAGCTCGTTGATCCGGGCAAGCAGGAACGGCGTCAGTTCCTTGCGGGTTATGCCCTTCTCGCTGGCTTCCCGGAGCGCGTCCTCGATCGTCCCATCGATGAAGTCGTGGCTGAGGGCATCCGCTTCGGGAACGGGATTGGCGACAAGGATGCCGGTTCCGGTTTCAAGCGCATCGTGCAGTGCCATGGCTTTCGCAATATCCTCGGCGCTGTCCATGCGATGGTCGGCCGGATAGCCGCTCGAACGCGTGAAAAATGCCGGGAAGTCATCGCTTCGATAGGCCATCACCGGCACGCGCTGGGTTTCCAGAACTTCCAGCGTCTTCGGAATATCGAGGATTGACTTCACGCCGGCGCAGATGACGGTGACGGCTGTCCGGCCGAGTTCGGTCAGGTCGGCGGAGATATCGAAGGTCTGCTCGGCGCCGCGGTGAACGCCGCCGACGCCGCCGGTGGCGAAGATCGGGATGCCGGCAAGGGCGGCGATCTTCATCGTCGCCGAGACCGTCGTTCCCGCCGTCTGGCCCTTGACCATGGCGACGGCAAGGTCCCGTCCCGATGCCTTGACGATGCCATCCTCGACCTTCGCGAGGCGCTCGATGACATCTTCTTCCAGGCCGGCATGCAGCTTGCCGTCGATCACCGCGATCGTTGCCGGAACCGCGCCGTTTGCCCGCACCGCGGCCTCGACCGCAAGCGCGGTCTCGAGATTGGCCGGATAGGGCATGCCGTGGGTGATGATGGTGGATTCGAGCGCCACGACCGGCTTGCCGCCGGCAAGCGCGGTTTCGACTTCGCCGCTCTTGATGATTTCGATGTCAGACAAGATGATCTCCTGATGTGGCGTCGAGCCGATAGAGATTGGCCTCGACAAAATGGTTGGACAGGTCCGGATGGACGCTCGATGCCGTCTCGGTGGTCAGCGAGCCGATCAGCGCGCCCTTGCGCACGGCTTCGGTGAGCGTGTCGTTCCGGGAAAAGAAATTGAGCGTTCCGGCGATCATGGCATCGCCTGCGCCGGTCATGTCGATGGGCTCCGCCCTGACCACGGGAATGTGGGTTGTGCCGTCCTGCGCGCAGACCACGACGCCGAGCGTCCCGCACGAAAGGATGACTGCGGTGGCTCCGGCTTGATGAAGAAACTTGGCTGCATCATGCATGCCGTTGATATCACGAGAAAATACCTTTCCGAGATAGGCTGCGGCCTCATCCAGGTTCAGGAACAGAAGGTCTATCCCGTCAAGGCATCGCGGCAGACGCTTCACCTTCGGCGACGAGACCGCATCGATAGCAAGCCGGAAGCGACCGTGCGGACGTCTTGCGATGAGGGTGGCGAGCGTTTCGGCCGGCAGGTTGCAGTCGGCAAAGACCAGGCTGGCGGAGGCAATCGCGGGCCAGGCCTGCTCGATCATCGCCGGCGTCAATTGATCGAAAATCGCCATGTCGGCGATGCCATAGGCAAGTTCCCCCGTGGGCTCGAGGATCGCCGCATACTCGGCCGTACGCTGGTCGGGAAGCGCAACGGCATGGGCGACGTCAACCCCGCGCGCGCTCAGATGGGCGAGAAGCGAGCGCCCGTTCTCGTCGTTTCCGACGGCGGTCACAAAACCGGTGGTCGTCCCAAGCAAAGCGAGGTTTTCCGCAACGTTGCGCGCCACGCCGCCGTAGCTGCGCATGCCCTCAACCGGGTTGGAGGTGCCGGCGATCAGGGGCGTGCGGGCGAGATACTTACGGTCGATCACCGCGCCGCCGATAACCAGGACGCGGCCCTCCGGCGGCAGGACATAGCCCCGGCCGAGAATATGACCGCGCTCCGTCAGCCGCATGATATGCGCCGCCACGGCCGGTCGCGAAATACCGAGCCTCTCGGCCATGGCCTGCTGGCCGGCAAAGGGGTCCTCGCGGATGAGGCGAAGAAGCGCGCTTTCGAGAGGACTGAGTTCCGGCATGAGAGTGCCCTGCTTGGATAATGACGCCCGTATATAACAACAGTTACTATCAAAACAACTGTTATTTGGCGTTCTTCGTCGATCGGGCGCTGTCCGGCGTCCGGCCAGACATCCCTCCGCGCCTGCCGTCCGTCATTTTGAGGCGCCCGGCAAATTGGCCGTTTTTTACCAAAGTTTAGCCTCCGAATGCCTTTTTTCCCCGGCATCGCAGTGCTATAGCCCTCGGGACTTCTTGCAACAAAAGGGCGTTTTCGACGGCGCCCGCTAGACGAGGATGGATAATGACGAAGATCAAGGTGGCAAATCCGGTCGTCGATCTCGACGGCGATGAAATGACGCGCATCATCTGGCAGTTCATCAAGGACAAGCTGATCCTGCCCTATCTCGACCTGCCGATCGAATATTACGACCTGTCGGTCCAGAACCGCGACGCCACCGACGACCAGGTCACCGTCGATGCCGCCAACGCCATCAAGAAGCATGGCGTCGGCATCAAATGCGCGACCATCACGCCCGATGAAGCCCGCGTCGAGGAATTCGGCCTGAAGAAGATGTGGCGTTCGCCCAACGGCACGATCCGCAACATCTTGGGCGGCGTGATCTTCCGCGAGCCGATCATCATGCAGAACGTGCCGCGCCTGGTTCCGGGCTGGACCCAGCCGATCATCGTCGGCCGTCACGCCTTCGGCGACCAGTACCGCGCGACCGATTTCAAGTTCCCAGGCAAGGGCAAGCTTTCGATCAAGTTCGTCGGCGAGGACGGCAAGGAGATCGAGCACGAAGTGTTCGACGCCCCCTCCTCCGGCGTTGCCATGGCGATGTACAACCTCGACGATTCGATCCGCGATTTCGCCCGCGCCTCGCTGAACTACGCGCTGATGCGCGGCGTTCCCTGCTACCTCTCCACCAAGAATACCATTCTCAAGGCCTATGACGGCCGCTTCAAGGACCTGTTCCAGGAAGTCTACGAGAACGAGTTCAAGGAACAGTACGAAGCCAAGAAGATCTGGTACGAGCATCGCCTGATCGACGACATGGTCGCGGCCGCGCTGAAATGGTCCGGCGGTTACGTCTGGGCCTGCAAGAACTATGACGGCGACGTCCAGTCCGACATCGTCGCCCAGGGCTTCGGCTCGCTCGGCCTGATGACCTCGGTCCTGATGACGCCCGACGGCAAGACGGTGGAAGCCGAAGCCGCCCACGGCACGGTGACCCGTCACTACCGCCAGCACCAGAAGGGCCAGGAGACTTCGACCAACTCGATCGCCTCGATCTTCGCCTGGACCCGTGGCCTCGCCCATCGCGGCAAGCTCGACGGCAACGAGGAACTGACCAACTTCGCCCACACGCTGGAGAAGGTCTGCATCGACACGGTCGAAAGCGGCCACATGACCAAGGACCTGGCGCTGCTCATCGGCCCCGACCAGCCGTGGCTGTCGACCACCGCCTTCCTCGACAAGATCGACGAGAACCTCAAGAAGGCCATGGCCGCCTGAGGCGGACCATTCTGCCAATAAGCATGAGAAACCCGGCCCTCGCGCCGGGTTTTTGTTTGCGGTGAACCGAATATGTCCGCGTCTCCGTTCCTTCACGCTTCGCGATCTTCCGGTGAACCAAAGTCGTGCGGGTCATCGCGCGGAAATGCCTTCACACGCTTTCGGTTTTGGATAACAATACCGGATGTGAGCCGCTGAGGAGATCCGTTCGGGCATCGGGAGGTGCCGCGCGGAAGCGGGAGGAGATACCGATGGCTTATGGTTCAAGGCCGGCGGCAAGCCGCGCCCATGCCGATATCGTGACCGCAACGGCGCTTTCCGCAAACGGCCCCGCGCGCTCGTCCGTCGCCGCGTCCTGGTGGCGTTCGCTGGTTCAGCACGGCCTCGACCCCGCAGGCGCCAGGCCGCGCCGTGCCGAAACGCTCAGCGGACCGGAACTGAAACAGCGGATGGAAAATTCCGATCTGCTGATGCATGTGGCGCGCGCCAAGCTCGATCATCTCTACAAATGCGTCTCGCTTTCCGCCTGCGGCGTGTTCCTCAGCGATGCCGATGGCGTCGTCCTCGATGCGCGCTGGCGCAGCGGCGACCAGACGAGTTTCGAAAGCTGGGGCCTCAAGCCCGGCCGAAGCTGGTCGGAGGCGGCTGTCGGCACCAATGGCATCGGGACCTGCCTCGCCGAGGAGCGCGCTCTGATCATCCATCGCGACGAGCACTTTCTCGATCGCAACATCTCCATGAGCTGCATCGACGCCCCGATCTACGGCGCGGATGGCCAGTTGATCGGCGCGCTCGACATTTCGTCCGCCCGCAGCGACCAGACAGCGGCCGCCAACCAGATGATCGCGGCCCTGGTGCGCGAGACTGCGCGGAAGATAGAAGCCGACTGTTTCCGCCACGGGCATAGCGGGGAGCGGGTGATCCTCGTCGATGACAGCGAGGAAGGCGGGACCGCCGGCGGGGCCGCAATTGCGCTCCTGGCCGTTGATGAAAACGACCTCGTGATCGGCGCCACGCGCGCCGCCCGTCTGGCGCTGGGCCTCGCCCCTTCCGGTGCGTTCGCGCCCGTCCCCGCCGACGACCTGCTGGCGGTCGGCGCTTCGCAAACCGGACTTGCCTCTGCCGAGCGCGCCGCCATCCTCAAGGCGCTCGCCCGCCAGCACGGCAATGCGAGCCGCGCCGCCGAGGAGCTGGGGATCGGTCGCGCCACGCTCTACCGCCGCATGAAGCGGCTCGGCCTTTCCTCCCGTTGCTGAACGGCGATACCACGCCACGGCGCAATGATCCGCCGCAAACGCCGCGTGCCCTCGCCGTTTTGGCTCCCGGACTGTCTCAATAGCGAGACAGTCTTCGGCTCCTGCCGGTTTGACAATGATGACAAATATCAATCATGCGCCGACATTGAACTCCTCGACAGTGTTCAGGATGATTTCTGGGAGGAAACGCAATGAACGAGATGACCAAGCCCGAAGGGCTGCTGAAATCCCCGTTCCGGGACCGCTACGAAAACTTCATCGGCGGCAAGTTCGTCGCGCCGAAGAACGGCCGCTATTTCACCAATACCACGCCGATCACCGGCGCCGCGATCAACGAGATCGCCCGTTCCGACGCCGCCGACATCGAACTCGCCTTGGATGCGGCCCACGCCGCGAAGGCGAAATGGGGCTCCACAGCGCCGGCCGAGCGCGCCCGCGCGCTCCTGAAGATCGCGGATGTGATCGAGGCTAACCTTGCCCTGATCGCCACCTGCGAGACCTGGGACAATGGCAAACCGATCCGCGAAACGATGAATGCCGACATTCCGCTGGCCGCCGACCACTTCCGCTACTTCGCCTCCGCGCTGCGGGCCCAGGAAGGCACGATGAGCGAGATCGACGACGACACCGTCGCCTATCACTTCCATGAACCGCTCGGCGTGGTGGGCCAGATCATTCCGTGGAACTTCCCGATCCTGATGGCCGCCTGGAAGCTGGCGCCGGCGATTGCCGCCGGCAATTGCGTGGTGCTGAAGCCGGCCGAACAGACGCCCGCCTCGATCCTGGTGCTGGCGGAGCTGATCGCCGACATCCTGCCGCCCGGCGTGCTCAACATCGTCAACGGCTTCGGGCTTGAAGCCGGCAAGCCGCTGGCGCAGAGCTCGCGCATCTCCAAGATCGCCTTCACTGGTGAGACGACCACCGGGCGGCTGATCATGCAATATGCCACCGAGAACCTCATCCCGGTGACGCTGGAGCTCGGCGGCAAGTCGCCCAACATCTTCTTCAAGGATGTGATGCGCGAGGATGACGGCTACCTCGACAAGGCGGTCGAGGGCTTCGTGTTCTTCGCGCTCAACCAGGGCGAAGTCTGCACCTGCCCGTCCCGCGCCCTGATCCAGGAAGACATCTACGACGCCTTCATGGAGCGCGCCATCGCCCGCACCAAGGCGATCATCCAGGGCGACCCCCGCGCCGACAACACCATGATCGGCGCGCAGGCCTCGAGCGAGCAGAAGGAAAAGATCCTGAGCTATTTCGATATCGGCCGTCAGGAAGGCGCGGAAGTGCTTCTGGGCGGCAAGGCGGCCGATCTCGGCGGCGAGCTTTCGGGCGGCTACTATATCGAACCGACAATCCTCAAGGGGCACAACAAGATGCGCGTGTTCCAGGAGGAAATCTTCGGGCCCGTCGTCTCCGTCACCACCTTCAAGGACGAGGCGGAAGCGCTCGAAATCGCCAATGACACGCTCTATGGCCTTGGCGCCGGCGTGTGGTCGCGCGATGCCAATACGTGCTACCGCTTCGGTCGCCACATTCAGGCAGGCCGCGTCTGGGTCAACAACTACCACGCCTATCCCGCGCATGCGGCCTTCGGCGGCTACAAGCAGTCGGGCATAGGGCGTGAAACCCACAAGATGATGCTCGACCACTACCAGCAGACCAAGAACCTGCTGGTCAGCTACTCGACCGAGAAGGTCGGCTTCTTCTGAGAACACAAGAAGAGGGTGACAAGCCCCCTCCTCCCTGAAGGCGGACGGAGCCCATGCTCCGTCCGCCCACGGCAATGGAAGGAAAGCCCATGGAAACGCCCGCCATCAACTGCGTCACGGACCAGACCCTGCCTGCGGGCGCGGAACCGGGTTGCCGCGTCACCGCCACGCTTGCGGCGCGCGCTCTGATCCGCGAAATCCAGTCCGAGTACGGCGAGATCATGTTCCACCAGTCCGGCGGCTGTTGCGACGGCTCATCGCCGATGTGCTACCCGAAAGCCGAATTCCGTCTCGGCAGCGGCGATGTTCTGCTCGGCGAGGTCGAAGGCGCGGAAGTCTGGATCTCCGGCCCGCAATTTTCCGCCTGGAAACATACCCAGCTCATCCTCGACGTCGTTCCCGGCCGCGGCGGCATGTTCAGCCTCGACAATGGCCGCGAGAAACGGTTTCTGACCCGGTCGCGGGTTCTGAGTGATGAGGAACAGGCGGCGCTGGGAGAAAAAGACCGTGGCCGGAGCGGCGCTTGAAACCAAACTGTCAGCCCGCCGGCTGTCCGACCCGTTATTCCTGGCTCTGACCGATTCCTCCGCTCCAGACGGAGGAACGGCATTTATGCCTTGCCTTTCCGCGGCGGATGGGCAAGAACATAAAAAGAACACCGGGAGACACTTATGAGCAGAATTACCTTGTACACCAACCCGCTTTCGCGCGGTCGGATCGCGCGCTGGATGCTGGAAGAGGTCGGGACGGAGTACGAAACCCACATTCTGACCTATCACGGTACGATGAAGGACCCCGCCTATCTGGCGCTCAACCCGATGGGCAAGGTGCCGACGATTGTCCATGACGGCAAGGTGGTGACCGAATGCGCCGCGATCTGCGCCTATCTTGCCGACGCCTTTCCCGAGGCCGGGCTTGCGCCGCCGCCCGCCGACCGCGCCTCCTACTACCGCTGGCTGTTCTTCGCGGCAGGCCCGCTCGAGGCTGCGGTGGTCAACCGGACCTTCGGGTTCGAGGTGCCGCCCGAGCGCGAACGCGCCGTCGGCTACGGCAATTTCGAGCACGTGATGGACGCGCTCGACCAATGGCTTTCGGAAAACCCGTTTATCGCCGGTGACAGCTTCACCGCAGCCGATGTCTATGTCGGCGCGCAGATCAACTGGGGCGTGCAATTCGGCACGGTCGACAAGCGGGCGTCTTTCGCGGCCTATGCAGAGCGCATATCCACCCGCCCGGCCTTCATCCGCGCCACCGCGCTGGATGACGCGGCGGCGGCGGAGATGGCGTAGCGGTAGATCCGGGCTGCGACCTTTGCGCACGCACCCGCGCGTCTGCCGTCTTCCGTCTTGCCGCTTCATCCATTCGGGCATAAGCCGGAAGCGCAGGAGACGGATGCAGGGGATGCCCGATGGATGATCTGCACTTCTATACCAACCCGCAGTCGCGTGGTTGCATCATTCGCTGGATGCTCGAGGAAATCGGCGTCTCCTACGAGACACATGTGCTGGCCTATGGCGGCGCGATGAAGACGGCAGACTACCTTGCGGTAAACCGCATGGGGAAGGTGCCGGCCATTCGCCATGGCCTGGCTGTCGTCACAGAAGTCGCCGCCATCTGCACCTACCTGGCCGAAACCTTTCCCGAAGCCGGCCTCGGGCCAAGCCCTGGCGAAAAGGCCGACTATTATCGCTGGATGTTCTTCGCCGCCGGTCCGCTCGAAGAACTCGTCACCAACCACGATATGGGCTTCGAGGTTCCGCAGAAGCGCCAGGGCATGATGGGCTATGGTCGGGCTGAAGATGTGACCGCGACACTGGAACAGGCATTGGTCGACAGACCCTATGTCTGTGGCGACCATTTCCGCGCCGTCGATATCTATTTCAGCTCGCAGCTGATCTGGTGCTTCAACGCCGGCGCTATCGAGAAGCGGCCGGTCTTCGAGGCCTATGCCGATCGCGTTTCGGACCGCCCGGCGCTGAAGCGGGCCACCCGCCTTGACGAGGAGGCGCTGGCCAAGATGAAGGCCGACGCAGCCTGAGACCCTTGAGCCTCAGGCAATGCCGGTCCGATCCTCAGGCCGCCGCATCATCCACGCCGCTGCCGTCATTCCCCGGGATATAGTTGAGCACCGGTCCGAGCCAGCGTTCGACCTCCTCCACCTCCATGCCCTTGCGGGCCGCATAATCCTCGACCTGGTCGCGCTCGACCTTGGCAACGCCGAAATAATAGCTGTCGGGATGGCCGATATAGATGCCGGACACCGACGAGCCCGGCCACATGGCATAGCTTTCGGTCAGTTTCACGCCGGTCGCCTTCTCGGCGTCGAGCAGGTCGAAGAGCGTGCGCTTCTCGGTATGGTCGGGCTGCGCCGGATAGCCGGGGGCCGGCCGGATGCCGCCATAGGGCTCGCCGATCAGTTCGGCATTGGTGAAGTTCTCGTCCGGCGCATAGCCCCAGAATTCGCGGCGCACGCGCTCGTGCATCCGCTCCGCGAAGGCCTCGGCAAAACGGTCGGCAAGCGCCTTGACCATGATCGAGGAATAGTCGTCATTGGCGCGCTCGAAGCGCTCCGCGATCGCGATCTCCTCAAAGCCGGCCGTGACGACGAAGCCGCCGACATAGTCCTTTTTGCCGCTTTCGACCGGCGCGACGAAATCCGAAAGCGCCACGTTCGGCCGGTCGCCGCGCTTGGAAAGCTGCTGGCGCAGGGTGAAGAAGGTCGCCAGTTCTTCTTCGTGGCTCTCGTCCTTGTAGAGGCGGATATCGTCGCCGACGGCATTGGCCGGCCAGAAGCCGATGACCGCGCGCGGGCGGAACCATTTTTCCTCGATGATCTTCGTCAGCATCGCCTGCGCATCGGCATAGAGCTGGCGCGCGGTTTCGCCCTGCTTCTCGTCGTCCAGAATGTTCGGAAAGCGGCCCTTCAGTTCCCATGTCTGGAAGAACGGCGTCCAGTCGATATAGCGGGAAAGCTCCTCGAGGTCATAGTCGTCGAAAACCTTTGTGCCCAGAAATGACGGCGCGTGCGGCGCATACCCGTTCCAGTCGACCTTCACGTGGTTGGCGCGCGCGGCGGCGAGCGGCAGGCGGTTCTTCTGCGCCTCGGCCCGGCGGTGGCTCTCGGCGACCTTGGCATATTCCTCCTGAATGCCGGCGATATAGCCGTCCTTCAGGTCCGGCGAAAGGAGGTTGTTGACCACGCCCACGGCGCGGCTCGCATCCGTCACGTAGATCGCCTGGCCCTTGTTGTAGGCCGGGTCGATCTTCACCGCCGTATGGGTCCGGCTGGTGGTCGCGCCGCCGATCAGAAGCGGGATGTCAAAACCCTGCCGCTCCATTTCGGAGGCCACATGCACCATCTCGTCGAGCGACGGCGTGATCAGGCCGGACAGTCCGATGATATCTGCCTTGTGCTCCTTCGCCGCCGCCAGGATCTTTTCCGCCGGCACCATCACGCCGAGGTCGATGATCTCGTAATTGTTGCAGGCAAGAACGACGCCGACGATGTTCTTGCCGATGTCGTGCACATCGCCCTTCACCGTCGCCATGATCACCTTGCCGTTGGAGCCGCCCTCTTCCGCGCCGCTCAGGCGCTTTTCCTCTTCCATATAGGGCAGCAGCACGGCAACGCCCTGCTTCATCACGCGCGCGGATTTCACCACCTGCGGCAGGAACATCTTGCCGGCGCCGAACAGGTCGCCGACGACGTTCATGCCGGCCATCAGCGGGCCTTCGATGACGTGCAGCGGCCGCTCGGCGGCCTGCCGCGCCTCTTCCACATCGGCCTCGACATATTCGGTGATGCCGTTGACGAGCGCGTGTTCAAGCCGCTTTTCCACCGGCCATTCGCGCCAGGCGAGATCCTGCTTGCGCTCTTCCGCCTTGCCGGTTCCGCGATAGCGCTCGGCAATATCGAGCAGGCGCTCGGTGGCGTCCGAGCGGCGGTTGAGGACGACGTCCTCGCAGGCCTCGCGCAGTTCCGGATCGATGGTCTCGTAGACGATCAGCTGGCCGGCATTGACGATGCCCATATCCATGCCCGCCTGGATGGCGTGATAGAGGAACACAGCATGCATGGCCTGGCGCACCGGCTCGTTACCGCGGAAGGAGAAGGAGAGGTTCGAGACGCCACCCGAGACATGCGCGTAAGGCAGGTTCTTGCGGATCGCCCGCGTCGCCTCGATGAAGTCGACGCCGTAATTGTCGTGTTCCTCGATCCCGGTCGCAACGGCGAAGATGTTCGGGTCGAAAATGATGTCTTCCGGCGGAAAGCCGACCGTCTCGGTCAGGATCCTGTAGGCGCGCGAACAGATCTCGACCTTGCGCTCGAAGGTGTCGGCCTGGCCCTTCTCGTCGAAGGCCATGACCACGGTTGCCGCGCCATAGTCCCGGATCAACTGCGCCCGCTCGATGAACTGTTCCTCGCCTTCCTTCAGCGAGATCGAGTTGACCAGCGACTTGCCCTGGGCGCATTTCAGCCCGGCCTCGATGATTTCCCACTTCGAGGAGTCGATCATCAGCGGCACGCGGGCGATATCCGGTTCGGCGGCGATCAGGTTCAGATACTCGACCATCGCCCGCTCCGAATCGATCAGCCCCTCGTCCATATTGATGTCGATGATTTGCGCGCCGGCTTCCACCTGGTCGCGGGCGACATCGAGCGCGGTCGCATAGTCTGCATTGGTGATCAGCTTGCGGAACTTCGCCGAGCCGGTGACATTGGTGCGCTCGCCGACATTGACGAAGGGAATGTCCCTGGTCAGGTGGAACGGCTCGAGACCCGAGAGCGACAGAACCGGGCGGTGTTCCGGCACTTCGCGCGGCGCGAAATTGGAGGCGACCGCAGCGATCGCGGCGATATGCTCGGGCGTTGAACCGCAGCAACCGCCGAGGATGTTGACAAGCCCCTGCTGGGCAAAGGGGCGGATCAGCCCGGCCATCTCCTCCGGATCCTGATCATACTGACCGAACTCGTTCGGCAGGCCGGCATTGGGATAGGCGCAGGTGAAGGTGTCGGCAACGCCCGACAGCTCCTGCAGATGCGGCAGCATCGCGTCCGCCCCGAGCGCGCAGTTGAGCCCGATCGTGAACGGGTCCGCATGCGACAGCGAATTCCAGAAGGCGGTCGGCGTCTGGCCGGAGAGCGTGCGGCCGGAAAGATCGGTGATCGTGCCGGAGATCATCAGCGGCAGTTCGATCCCCTTGGCGCGAAACGCCTGGCGCGCGGCGAAGACGGCGACCTTGGCATTCAGCGTATCGAAAATGGTCTCGATCAGGATCAGGTCCGATCCGCCGTCGATCAAACCCTCGATCTGCTCGCGGTAGGCATCGCGCAATTGATCAAAGGTTACAGCGCGATAGCCCGGATTGTTCACGTCCGGTGAGATCGAGGCGGTGCGGTTGGTCGGACCGACGGCGCCGGCGACAAAGCGGCGGCGGCCATCTTCCTGCTCGGCCCGGATCGCCGCACGGCGGGCAAGGCGCGCGCCGTCGCGGTTCAACTCGTAGACCATCTCCTCCATCTGGTAGTCGGCCTGGGCGATGCGGGTGCTGGAAAAGGTGTTGGTCTCCAGAATATCCGCGCCGGCGATCGCGTATTCGTAATGGATATCCTCAAGCGCCTTCGGCTGACTCAGAATCAGAAGGTCGTTATTGCCCTGCTGGTGGCAGGCGCAGCCGATGAAGCGGTCGCCACGGAAATGGTCCTCGTCGAAGCCCAGCCCCTGGATCTGGGTGCCCATGGCGCCGTCGAGGATGAGGATGCGCTCGCGCGCGGCCTTTTCCAGGGCAGCGCGGATTTCCTTGCCGCTGCGCCGCGGCGCCTCTTCTCCGAACAGTTCGTCAAGCATGAGCCATCTCCAGTTTTCGAGGCCATGAATTCACATAAAGATATCTTTATGTCAACATGTCGATAGCGCCGGTTTTACCTCCCGCGACCGTTCGAAGGGGATTGTCCGCCTGCGGGCGACGTTTTCCGGCATTCTTTGCGCATGATCAAGCGGGATGCAAATCGGAATTGAGATGCTATCCTGCGCGCTATATAAACTAATCAACTGACTGAACGGAACATGCGCGGCCATTTCGGATGCCTCATCCGACAGTAGCGATCAACATTTCCCGCGCGCCGGCGCAGCGCGCGGTTGCATCAAAGGGAGGGTTACCCATGAAACCGAAGATCAACACGCTTGTCGCCCCGCCGCGCTGGATCAACAGGCCCTATCACCGCGAATGGCTCTGGAAGCAGGCGAACGACCTTTTCGACTATTTCCAGTACCGCTCGGTCAACCCGAAGGGCGGTTTCTTTGAATTCGACAAGGACGGCAAGCCAACGGGCGGCGAAAATCCCGTGCGCGGCATCCACACGACCGCGCGCATGGTCCACTGCATGGCCATCGGCCATCTTCTCGGGCGGCCCGGCTGCGACGACCTGATGGACCACGGCATGCACTATCTGTGGGAGAACCACCGCGACAAGCAACGCGGCGGCTATTTCTGGCAGATCAATGAGGACGGCCCGCTCGGCGAACCGACGAAACAGGCTTACGGCCACGCCTTCGTTCTGCTTGCGGCCTCATCCGCCAAATTCGCCGGTCATCCGCTCGCCGACGCCATGATCGCGGACGTCACCGAGATCATCAACAAGCATTTCTGGGAGGAAAAGCACGGCGCGGTCGCCGAGGAGTTCGAAACGGACTGGACGCCTGTGCCCGGCTATCGCGGCCAGAACTGCAACATGCACATGACCGAGGCGCTGATGGAGGCCTACGAGGTCACCGGCGATATCGAATATCTGACCAAGGCCAAGCGCATTGCCGAGCTGATCATCCACAAGCATGCCCGCGAATGCGGCTTCCGCGTCGCCGAGCATTTCACCGAGGACTGGAAGGTCGACCACGACTACTCCGGCAACGAGATGTTCCGCCCGTCCGGCACCACGCCCGGCCACTGGCTGGAATGGACGCGTCTTCTGCTGCAGCTTCACACGCTCACCGGCCGCTCGCACAGCTGGATGCCGAAGGCCGCGCACGAGCTCTTCGTCTCCGCCTTCAAGCTTGGCTGGGACTATGAAAAGCGCGGCATGTTCTACACGCTCGACTGGGACAACAAGCCGAAGAACCGGGCCAAGCTCTGGTGGCCCCATTGCGAGGGCATCGGCGCCACGCATTTCCTGACCTCCCATTTCGGCCAGGACATGCACATGTATGCCTATCGCAAACAGTGGAGCTTCGTCGCCAATCATCTCATCGACCATGAGAAAGGCGGCTGGCACGAGGAGCTTTCGGAGGATCTGGTGCCGCAGGCAACGCTTTTCCCAGGCAAGAGCGACATCTACCACGCGCTTCAGGCCTGCCTCATTCCGCTCTACCCGGCGCTCGGCAGCCTTCCGGAAGTGATCTTCCGCGAAGTCAAGCATTGAACAATTGCGATATTCAGTCAGGTGAAAACATTGCGGGCCTTCGGGGCCCGCTTTATATATGCGCTGAAGCGAAATGCCCCTCACAGCGACAGGACAGGAAAATGGCAGCGAAGATCTTCATCGACGGCGAACACGGCACGACTGGGCTGCAGATCCGCACCCGCATGGCTGAACGCCGCGACGTCGAGCTTCTGTCGATCCCGCATGAGGAACGCCGCAATCCGAAGATGCGCGAAGACCTCATCAACAGCGCCGATATCGCCATCCTCTGCCTGCCCGACGACGCCTCGCGCGAAGCCGTCGGCATGCTCGCGGGCAATAACAGCGTGCGCGTCATCGACACGTCGACGGCCTATCGCGTCAATCCCGACTGGGCTTATGGCTTCGCCGAGATGGACAAGGACCAGGCCGAGCGCATCCGTGGCGCCCGGTATGTCGCCAATCCCGGCTGCTACCCGACCGGCGCGATCGGCCTCATCCGTCCGCTGCGGGCCGCCAGCGTCATTCCGGACAGCTATCCGGTCACGATCAACGCGGTCTCCGGCTACACCGGCGGCGGCAAGAACCTGATTGCCCAGATGGAGGATAAAAGCCGCGACGACCACATCGACGCGCCGCATTTCCTTTATGGCCTCAACCTGGCGCACAAGCATGTGCCGGAAATGACCACGCACGGCCTTCTGCCGCGCGCGCCGATCTTCTCGCCGTCCGTCGGCCGCTTCCCGCAGGGCATGCTGGTTCAGGTGCCGCTTTACCTCGAGGAGCTTGAGGGCGAGCACAATCAGGAAAGCATCCACGCGCTGCTTTCGGAATACTATGCCGGCCAGGACATCGTTCGCGTCGTGCCGCTTGCCGAAAGCGGATCGCTCGTGCGCCTCAATGCCGAAGAGCTTGCGGGCCAGGACATCATGAAGATCTACGTCTTCGGCGGCGGCGCTCATGTCAATCTGGTCGCCCAGCTCGACAATCTCGGCAAGGGCGCATCGGGCGCCGCCGTCCAGAACATGGACCTGATGCTCTCGGCCTGATCGGTGAACAATCCGTCGACCGGTTCGCCCGTCGCGGCCGATCGCCCGCCTCGCTATATTGGGTTAAAGCAATCAGCGAGGATTTGTCCGATGTCTACGCAATCGCGTCTTCCCGTCTTCTTCATTCCCCATGGCGGCGGTCCCTGGCCGTTCATGCACGGGCCCGAGGGCATTCTGCCGCCGGGTGACCCCTGGAAGGAGCTGGAAGTCTATCTCAAGGGCTTCGACAATGCGCTCGGCCGCCGCCCGAAGGCGGTTCTGGTGATCTCGGCCCATTGGGAAAAGGTCGACAGGTTGACTGTCTCCACGGCAGCGCACCCCGGCATGTATTTCGACTATTACGGCTTTCCGCCGCATACGTTCGAGCTCGACTACCCTGCCCCCGGCGCGCCGGACGTTGCCGAGCATGTGCGTGACGTGTTGGCGTCCGCCGGCATTGAAACGGCAACGGATTCCGAGCGCGGCTTCGACCATGGCGTCTTCATCCCGTTCATGATGATGTACCCGCAGGCCGATGTGCCGATCGTGATGATGTCGCTCGACCCGGATCTTTCGGCCGAGACCCATTTCAGGATCGGCGAGGCGCTGCAAGCGTTGCGCGACGAGGATATCCTGATCGTCGCCTCGGGCCTTTCCTATCATAATATGCGCATGTTCTACCGCCAGGACGAGGCCCATGCGGCGGCGGCAACCCGGTTCGACGACTGGCTGAAGGATGCGCTTTCGATCCAGGCGCCCGCGGAGCGCGCGGCCCGGCTCGCCACATGGACGCAGAACCCGGATGCGCTGGAATGCCATGTGCCCGACCACGACCACCTCGTGCCGGTTTTCGTTGCGGCCGGCGCTGCCGGCGAAGACACAGGCAAGCAGGTCTTCCAGGGCAATTTTCGCGGCAAGCCCTATTCGGCCTATCGCTTCGGCTAGAGCATTTCGCAGTCAGATGGAACCATCTGACGTTAAGCGAAAATGCGCAAAACAAATGGATAGAGTGGTTGCGCGTTTCCAAGAAAGGCGGAACCGCTCTTGTCCCTCTCAGACCTCTTCGATGAGAGGCCTGCGATAGCCGCGCAGATGGCCGGTGACGAGGATCAGCACGATGATCGCGCCGGCCTGATGCGAAAGAGCCAGCCACAGCGGCATCTGCAGCACCAGCGTGAAGATGCCGAGCACCGCCTGCAGGAGGATGACGATCAGGATCGTCAGCGCGCCGCGCGCATGCTGGGAGAGCTCCAGGTCAAGCCCGCGCGCCACCGCGCCGCGCCACTCCGCCACATAGTGCAGAAGCGCCAGCAACAGCAGGACATAGCCGCCCATGCGGTGGGTGAACTGCACCGTCTTCGGGTTTTCGAAGAAGTTCAGCCATGCCGGTTGGTGCAATAGTAAATCCTGCGGCACGATCGCGCCATCCATCAGCGGCCAGGTATTGTAGGAAAGCCCGGCATCAAGCCCGGCAACAAGCGCGCCGAGATAGATTTGGATGAAGGCCGCGACGAGAAGCACGATGGCAAACCCGTGCGAAGCGCGCGTCGGCGGGTCTTCATGGCGGCGGGGCTTCAGCCCGCGCGCGATGTACACGCAGGCCGCAATGATCAGACAGGCCATGACCAGATGAACGGCCAGGCGGTACTGGCTGACATCGGTGCGTTCCGTCAGGCCCGAAGACACCATCCACCAGCCGATGAAGCCCTGCAGTCCGCCGAGCGCCAGCACCCCGGTCAGCGGCCAGCCGAGCCCCTTCGGCAGGCGCTTCGACATCCAGAAGAACAGAAGCGGCAGCGCGAAAATCAGCCCGACCGCCCGCGCCAGCAGGCGGTGGCTCCATTCCCACCAGAAGATGTTCTGGAATTCGGCAAGCGACATGCCCTTGTTCAGAAGCTGGTATTCGGGAATCCGCTTGTAAAGTTCGAACTCCTCCTGCCATTCGGCGAGGCTCAAGGGCGGGATGATGCCGTGGATCGGCTTCCACTCGGTGATCGACAGGCCAGACTGCGTCAGCCGCGTCGCGCCGCCGACCAGCACCAGACAGAACAGCGTCAGAACGACGAAATAGAGCCAGCCCCGCACGAGCGCGGCGTTGAAACGCTGTTCGCTCTCGGCAAGGGCGGGGGAAGTTGCGTTTGCCATCGGCCGTTTTCTCCAGTCAAACCAGCATTGCCGTCACTACTCATGTGCATGAAGCGGCGGTTCGCATCGGCCGGGCTTCACACATGCCGATCGACGGCATAGTCTCACCTCACTTCATAAGGGGGGAATTGCGACCGTGCCAGTCAGATTGCGTAAATTTATCGGAACGATCCTCATCGTCACGCTGGTGATTGTCTATGCCCTGACGGCCACAACCCTGGCAACCGTCGTGCTGGACGGGCGGTCCGCCTGGGCCGCCCTTCTCTATTTCTTCCTGACCGGCCTTCTCTGGATCATTCCGGCCATGTTCATCATCAAATGGATGGCCGGGCCGCCGGCGAACCGGCGTTAACCCCGTCTCGGCGATGATTTTTCGACGGCGCGTGGAACCGCCGAAGATTTTCCACATTGGAAATGGTATAGATCGTCAACAGAGACAACGCTCGCCGAAGGCATCACGACCATGATCACATCGCAACAGATCCGCGCCGCCCGCGCCCTGCTCGGGCTTTCGCAAGATGAGGCTGCGGCCTTGACCGGCGTGGACCGGGAAGCGCTGGCCAAGGCAGAGACCGACGGCGGCGAACGCGATTTCGCCGTTGCGGACGCGCTGGAAAAAGCCTTCGCAAAGAAGGGAATCGCCTTCATAGAGGACGGCGAAAACGGCGGTGGGCCCGGGGTTCGTCTCGCCCATTCCATTGATCCCTGCGACGGCATTCGACCGGAAGATCTCAACGCGACGAATGACGGCTGACAGCCGCTCGGCCTTCACACCTCCGGGCGGATGATCAGGCCTTTTTCTGCCATCGCCCGCCCTCGCCCTGCTGCCAGTAGGTCAGGCTGTGGTCGCCCTGACGCAGCGCCTTCCACTGGGCGCGCGCCTTGGTGAGTTCGTCGCCGTCGTGACCATCGAACATCACAACGACGCGGCTGTAATCGTCGACGTCGCGCACCTCCGCGCCCTCGACGAAAAAGCGGATATCGGCGCGGTTGGCGTTGGCGCCCGCCGTCGTCAGCAGCACCGGCTGGGTTTCGCCATTGTCTTCGGCATCGGTTCCGTGCGGAATGAAACTGTCGGCGCGGAAGGTCCACAAGATGCCGTCCAACCGGTCGCGCTCCGCCTCGCTTGCGGTCTGGATCGCGACCCGCCAGCCGCGCTCCAGGCTTTTCTCGACGAGCGGCGGCAAGGCGGCCTCGCGCAGGGATTCCGTCAAATGGTAGAACAGGATCTCCGTCACAGGCTCGCCCTCCCCGTTCAGCCGCGCGTTTCGTAGTGGCAGCGGACCAGTTCGTCGAGAAGACGCACGCCGAATCCGGAGGCCCAGCCGCGGTTGATCTCGCTTTTCGGCGCGCCCATGGCCGTGCCGGCGATGTCGAGATGGGCCCAGGGCGTCTCGCCGACAAAGCGCTTCAGGAACTGGGCCGCCGTGATCGAACCGGCATAGCGCGAACCGCCGGTATTGCGCATATCCGCGAACCGGCTGTCGACCATACGGTCATACTCCTCGCCAAGCGGCAGTCGCCAGATTTTCTCGTCGGTCGTGTCCGCCGCCTTCGCCAGTTCGGCGCAAAGCCCGTCGTCATTGGAAAACAGCCCGGCGCGGTGGGCGCCGAGCGCCACCATCACCGCGCCGGTCAGCGTTGCCAGATCGATCATGAAGCGCGGCTTGAAGCGCTCGTTGCAGTAATAGAGAGCATCGGCCAGCACCAGACGGCCCTCGGCATCCGTGTTGATCACCTCGATTGTCTGCCCGGACATCGACGTGACGATATCGCCGGGGCGTTGGGCATTGCCGTCCGGCATGTTCTCGACGAGGCCGAGGATGCCGACGGCGTTGACCTTCGCCTTGCGCGCGGCCAGCGTGTGCATCAGGCCGATGACGGCAGCCGCGCCGCCCATGTCGCCCTTCATGTCCTCCATAGAGGCCGCCGGCTTGATCGAGATGCCGCCGGTGTCGAAGACGACGCCCTTGCCGACAAAGGCGATCGGACGCTCGTCGGTTTCGCCGCCATTCCATTCGATGACCGCGAGAATAGGCGGACGAGTCGAACCTTGGGCAACGCCCAACAGCGCGCCCATGCCGAGCTCGCGCATCTTTGTCTCGTCCAGGATTTCGACCCTGGCGCCGAGTGATTCGAGCTCCTTGGCCTTGTCGGCGAATTCGCGCGGGCCCAAAACATTGGCCGGCAGATTGACCAGTTCTCGCGCCAGCATCACTCCGTCGCCGATCGCCTTGCGTTCGGCAAAGGCCGTTTCGGCGGCATCCGGATCCGTAGTCACGATCTCGACAGCAATCTCCTTCGCTTCGTCGTCTTCATCCCGACCGGTGGTCTTGAACCGGTCGAAATTATAGCCGCCGAGCATCATGCCGAGGGCGAATTCGGCGACATTGCCGGCAACCGTTGCAACGCCTGCCGATTCGGCAAAGACCACGAGCGTCTCCGCCTTCGGCGCGAGGCTCGCGGCCTTTCCGCCGGCTCGAAGATAGCTGTTCGCGACAAGTTGATCGGCCTTACCGAGACCGAGCACGATGATCCGCGCCGCTTCGCTGTCGGCGGGCGAAAGAAGGTCGAGCGACGATGCGGGCTTGGCCTTGAAACCGGCGGTCGCGGCGGCCTTCCGGTAAAGCGAATCAATCCCGCCAAGCGCCTCGGAACCGGCCGGAGCGCCGCCCTCCGCGGCAAACGTGATGACCGTCTTGTCAGTGATATCTGCCGTTTTCACAAAGGAAATCGAGAATTTCATAGTCAGTGCTCCGGTGTTTCGGGAATGCGCGTCGCAGTTTTGCCGTCAGGTTGTAGCAAGGGAAATCTACCCCTTGTTAACGCAACGGGTCGAGAACGGTTGACCCCGTCCTCATAACACTTAAAACCACCAAATAGGAAACGCCGTGCTTCATGCATGACGAACGAAACCGGATGACCCGCATTTGCCAAGTTCCAGACCGAAAAGATGGCTGACAGACTCATCCGGTCGCCTTGGCGACTTGCCGCCGCTCAAGGCGGCGTTCGTCATTCTGTTTGCCCTGTGGTGGCTGATCCTCCTGTTGTTCTATCTGTTCCCCGGGATTGACATCGGCGCCTCGCGCTTCTTTTTCAGCCAGACGCATTGCGCCACCAGCACGCCGGCAAACGTGGTGTGCGGCAGTTTTCCGATCGCCCGCGACGCGGCGCTCGGCCTGCTGCGCGATCTGATCTTCTATCTGCCGATCATCCTCGGCGTAGGCATTATCATCCGTTTGTTCATGGCCTGGTCGCACCATGGCGCGACCTATGACGGCCGCCTTGTCAAACGGCTGCTGGCGGGCCTTACTGCCCTCATTCTTGGTCCCGGCATCCTCGTCAATCTCATCCTCAAGGAGCATTCGCACCGGCCGCGGCCGCGCAACACCGATCTGTTCGGCGGCGATCTGAGCTTTGTGCCGGCCGGTGATTTTTCAGGCGCCTGCGGCTCGAACTGCTCCTTCATCTCCGGCGAAGCGGCAGGCGCAGGCTGGCTTTTCTGCTATGCCGTTTTTCTCGTGCCGGACCGGTTCAAGCTTCTCTTCTCGCCGCCGCTGATCGCGCTCGCCCTGGCCTCGCCCGCCATGCGGCTCGCCTATGGCGGCCACTATCTCTCCGACGTCATTCTCGCCTGGCTGGGATCGGTCGTCGTCTTCACAGGAACACTTTATTTTTTCACCAGAAAGGAAACGGCAAGCATTGCGTGAGCGGATTTCCCGCGCCCGACAGGCCTGAACCTGCATGAAGATACTGGAACGCTACATCCTGGCCCGCGTGGTCCGCCTGTTCCTGGCAACCCTGTTGCCGGTGCTGGCGATTCTGTGGCTGACGCAGGTGCTCGGCCGAATCAACCTCGTGACCGACAGCGGCCAGTCGATTCTCTCGTTCCTGACGCTCGCCACGCTGATATTGCCCACCGTCATCCCGACCGTGCTGCCCTTCGGCCTCGTCCTCGGCGCCGCCCAGACGCTGACGACGATGAACAATGATTCGGAGCTGGCCGTCATCGACGCTGCGGGCGCCCATCGTTCGATCATCTACCGGCCGATCCTGATCTTTGCCGTGGTTCTCTGTGCCTTCTCCTTCGTTCTCGACAATTACATCGAGCCGAAGTCGCGCGCCGAAGCGCGAACGCTGATCGCCTCGGTCTATGCCGACCTGCTGTCCACGGTGATCGAGGAAAAGACCTTCCGCGAAATCGAGGACGGGCTATACATCCAGATATCGGAACGGCTTTCGGGCCGCGTGCTCAAGGGCCTGTTCGTCGCCGACTACCGCGAGCCGGAGAACTCCTACATCTACTATGCCCGCGAAGGCGCGGTCGACGAAAGCGGAAGCCAGCTGATCATGAAGAACGGCCAGGTCCAGCGCGAGGACGAGACCGGCAACGTCTCCATCGTCCAGTTCGACTCCTACAGTTTCGACCTGTCGGAACTGACCAGCGACCGCAGCCAGGCTTCGCGCAAGGCGACCGACCGCAGCCTGGGATTTCTGCTCAATCCCGATCCCGAAGACCCGGACTACAAGGCCAATCCCGGCGCCTATCGCGCCGAACTGACGCGGAGACTGACCGACTGGTCGCTGCCGCTGATCTACGCGATCTTCACCATCGTCATCGTCGGCGATGCGCGTTCGCACAGGGAGCGGCGCATCCCGCCCATGGCGACCGCCTTCGTGCTGACGCTGATTCTGCGGCTCATGTCACAATTTTCGACAAACCGCGCCGAAAGCGAGGCGCTGTTCGTCCCGATTTCCTATGGCATCGTCATCGTTCTGTTTGCCGCCGGCCTCGTCCTCCTGCTGAAGCCGAGACGGGCCCGCAGGCATGCGAGCCTGCTTGAGCGGGTCTATGCCGCTTCGAATCGTCTCCTCGGTCGACGCGCCCGCAATGACGGAGGCGCGGCATGATCTTCTCCGTTCTCGGCCGCTATTTCTTCACGCGCTATCTGATAACGGTCGGCTGGTTCTTTTTCGGCGTGATCTCGATCATCTACCTGATCGACTTTTCCGAGGTCATCGGCAACATCTCGGTCGAGGCCGGTCAGGGCACGACGGACGCGATGCTGATCACGGCGCTGCGCCTGCCCTATATCCTGCAGCAGACGGTCCCCTTCATCGCACTGTTTTCGGCCATGGTTGCCCTGATCGCGCTCAACCGTCGCAACGAACTGGTCGTCACCCGGTCCGCCGGCATTTCCGTGTGGCAGTTCATCATGCCCTTCGTCATCGGCGCGGCGCTGCTCGGCGCGGCAAGCGTCGTTGCGCTCAATCCGCTTGCCTCCTGGACCCAGAAAAAGGCGCTCGGGCTCGAGGCGATCGGCCATGGCCAGGACCAGACCGTGCCCTGGCTGCGGCAGCTGACCGACGGTCAGGATACGATTATCGGCGGCCGCGGCATCGCCGAGAGCGGAACCGAACTCCTGCAGGCCGTGGTGATCTACTTCGATGATCAGGGCGCGCTCTTCAAGCGCCAGGACGCCGAAAGGGCCGTGCTCAGCAATGGCTGGTGGACGCTTTACGACGTGACCGAAACCGAGGTCGGCGAATTATCCACACATCGGGACGAGGTCCGCGTCAAAACCAATCTCGACGAGCAGTTCGTGCAGCAGAACCTCGTTCAGCCAGACCTTGTAAGCATTTTTGCACTGCCGAGACAAATTGACCTCGCCCGCCAGTTCGGAATTTCATCCAAAGCTTTGGAAACGCAGTATAACTATTTGTTATCCCTCCCTTTCCTTTTGGTGGCGATGACCCTTATCGCAGCCACGGTCTGCCTTAAGTTTTCGCGCTTCGCGCAGTCTCCGGCCGTTATTTTGGGTGGAATCCTGTCCGGCTTTCTGCTTTATGTGACGAGTGTTCTTGTAAAGGCGTTTGGCAGCAGCGGAGTTTTGTCGCCGCTTCTTGCGGCCTGGATTCCGGTGGTCGTGGCGATGGCTTTGGGTCTGACGATATTACTGCATCAGGAGGACGGTTAGTGTCCCGGCGAGTTACGAGTAAATTGGGCCTTGCCGGGCTTCTGGCGCTTGCCAGCGCGCTGACGCCGGTCAGCCTGCTGGCGCAGACGGCAGCCTCCCCGAGCATTGAGGAAGACTACGGTATTTCGGTCCCTGACGATGATTCGGGGCCGATGCTGCTGACGGCCAACGAACTCGTCTACAATCACGACACCCAGATGGTTTCCGCCGTCGGCGGCGTGCAGATATATTACGCCGGCTACCGCATGGTCGCCAACAGGGTGGAGTATGACCAGAAGGCCGGCCGGATGATGGCCTATGACGGGATCGAGGTAATCGACCCCGACGGCAACCGCCTGAGAGCCGAGAAGCTTGACGTCACCGACGACTTCGCCAACGGCTTTCTCGACGCCATCAGCGTCCGCACGCCCGAAGACATCGCCATCGCCGGCGAGCGGGCCGAACGCATCGACGGCACAAAGATGGTGCTCGAGAACGGCGTCTACACGGCCTGCATTCCCTGTGCCGAAAACCCGGAGAAGCCGCCCTTCTGGCAGATCCGCGCCCAACGCGTCATCCAGGACGGCGAGACCCGCACAGTCCGGCTCGAAAGCCCCCGATTCCAGCTCCTCGGCCATACGATCGCGGTCCTGCCGTCGATCACGGTTCCCGATCCGAGCGTGAAGCGCAAGCGCGGTTTCCTTTTCCCCTCAATGAGCATCGGCGAGAATCTCGGCGTCGGGTTTTCCCTGCCCTATTACATTCCGATCTCACCCAGTTCCGATGTGACATTCACCGGAACGGGTTATACCGAACAGGGTTTCCTGCTCGAGGCGGAATACCGCAAGCGTTATCGCAACGGCCAGCACACGCTGCGTTTCGCCGGCATTGACCAGATGGGCAGCGACCAGTTTACCGGCGGCACGACCGATGCCGAGGTGAACGGGCGCGCCATGATTGCCTCCACCGGCCAGTTCCAGATCAATCCGCGCTGGGTGTTCGGCTGGGACGCGATGGTCCAGAGCGACAACAATTTCGCCCGCACCTATTCCATCGACGGCCATGACGACAAGATCTTCAACAACCAGGTCTATCTCGAGGGTCTTGGCAAGCGCAGTTCGGTTTCGATCAAGAGCAATTATTTCGACGTCCAGGACGCCGACAGCGAGGATGCCGCCGAAAGCAAGCAGGCGATCGTGGTGCCGGTCATCGATTATGACTATATCGCGCCCGAACCCGTTTTCGGCGGCCAGTTGTCGGTCACCAACAATCTGACCAATATCGTGCGCCGCAAGAACGACGTCGTGCCGACAAGCGTCAATGACCGTTTCCTCGGGCTGAAGGGAAACAGCACGCGCCTGACGAGCGAGGTCGAATGGGAGCGGACGTTTACCACAGACGGCGGCCTGCAGCTCAGCCCGCTGCTTGCCGCCCGCGCCGATGGCTACCTGCTGAATGTCGATGATCCGAACCGGATCAACAACGGCGCCTATACCTATGCCGGTAATTTCGTCGATCAGGACGCCGCCGCCCGCGCCATGGTCACCGCCGGCCTGGAGATGAACTATCCGATCCTGATGACCAACAGCTTCAGCTCGCACATCATCGAGCCGATCGGCCAGGTTTTTATCCGTCCGGACGAGCAATATGCGGGTGGCCTGCCGAACGAGGATGCGCAGAGCTTCGTCTTCGATGCGCTGACCCTGTTCGAACGCGACAAATTCTCGGGATATGACCGGGTCGAGGGCGGCACACGCGCCAATCTCGGCTTCCGCTACCGCGGCGTCTACGATTCAGGCGTGCTGGTCAACGGACTTTTCGGCCAGTCGTTCCAGCTCGCGGGCAAGAACTCCTTCGCCTCCCCCGACCTGGCAGGCGTCGGCATCGATTCCGGTCTGGAATCGAAACGCTCCGATTATGTCGGCGCAGCCTCGGTTTCCTTCCCCTTCGGCCTTTCCCTCACGGGCGGCGCGCGCTTCGACGAGGAAGACTTCACGCTGCAGCGGACGGATTTCGGCGTCGGCTACACGTCGCGCTGGTTCGACACGGCGCTCGACTACACCAATATTCTCGCCCAGCCGGGCTACGCCTACAATGAACGCAACAGCGAGATCAAATCGACGAGCACCATCCGCCTCAACGACAATTGGGGCGTCTCCGGCTCGCTGACCTATGACCTGGCCAACAATGTCCTGACCAATCGCTGGGTCGGCCTGACCTATGAAGACATCTGCACGATCTTCTCGATCACCTATCAGGAAGACTGGGACAACGACAATCGCGCGGCTGTCGACTGGACGATCGGCGCGCGTCTGACCTTCCGCACGCTCGGCGACATCGTCATCGGCAGCGACTCCTTCAATTGAGCGATACGCCTCTCCGATCCGATCAATGCCTTGCTTTTGCCCCTAAAATGGACAAAACATTGCCATCGGGAGATGGGCATGGATCGCGAAATTACATGTCCACGAATGAAACAGACAGTTTATGGCACCACGCCTCGGGAGGGGCGGCAGACCGGCGCTGGGCCCGCAGTCCGGGAAGGCTGCGCCCTGCCGGACAAGGCCGGACAAGGTGTCGCGCCGGGATCTGACGGCGCACGAAGCTGTTGAAAGGAAAGAACATGACTGCCGCAAGATTTTCAGTGACCGCCTTTGCCGCCGCCATGATCGCCACGGCAGGCATTGTCGGCGCCGCGCCGCAACCGTCCTTCGCCAGGACCGTCGACATCGCCGTCATCGTCAACAACGTTCCGATCACCAATGACGATATCGCCAAGCGCCGCAATCTCCTGCGGCTGATGGGGACCAAGGGCAACCTCAACGAGAAGGCCCGCGAGGCGATGATCGACCAGGCGCTGAAACAGTCGGAGATCGCGCTTCGCAACATGTCGGTCACCCAGCCGGAGGTGGACGAAGCCTTCGCCAATTTCGCCAACAGCAACGGCATGTCCGTTGCCCAGATGAGCAGCGTTCTGGATCAGGCCGGCGTCGGCGTCGATCACTTCAAGTTCTACATCGCCGTCTCGATGAGCTGGGGCCAGCTCCTGCGCGCGCGCTACGGCGGCAACTCGCTCCTGCCGGAAGACCAGTTCATTGCCCAGCTGGAAGAGGCGGAGAAGGAAGGCAAGAAGCCCGAGACCACCGAGTATATCCTGAAGCGCATCGTATTCGTCGTGCCGCAGAAGGAACGCGGCTCGCTGCTTGCCAAGCGCAAGCGCGAGGCCGAGGCCGCACGATCCAAGTTCCCGGGATGTGACCAGGCGATCTCATTCGCCGCGACAATGAACGACGTGACCGTTCTCGACTACGGGCGCTTTCTGGAGCCGCAACTGCCAGCAGAGTGGAAAGACGCGGTCACAAAGGCCAAGGGCGATACGACGTCGGTGCAGACCACGCCCTTCGGCGCGGAGTTCCTCGCCATCTGCGAGCGCAAGACAACCTCCGACGATTATGCCGCGCGTCTCGTGCTCAGCGCCGAAGAAGACTCCGCCGAAGTAGACCGTGACAACGAGAGCGAACAATATATGGACGAACTGAAGAGCAAGGCCCAGATCGTCACCCCGGGCAAGTCCTGATCGCCGCGGAATGATGGCTGATCTTCCCCTTGCCCTTTCCCAGGGAGACCCCGCAGGCATCGGGCCGGAGATCGCGCTCAAGGCCTGGTCTCGACGCCGTGAAACAGGGTTGCCGCCGTTTGTCTATCTCGGCGATCCGCGCATTCTGAAGGCCCGTGCGGCGATGCTGGGCATGGATGTGCCGGTCGCGGTTTCGGCTCCGGAGGCGGCAGTCGCCGCGTTCGGCGCGGCGCTGCCGGTTTTCGCCATCGACGCGGCGGCGCCCGTTTCGCCCGGAAAGCCTGATCCGGGGACATCCGCCGGCACGATTGCCGCAATCGAAACGGGAGTGAAGCTCACCATGCGCGGAAAGACCGCCGCGCTCGTGACCAATCCGATCGCCAAGTCAGTGCTCTACAGTTCAGGCTTCCGCTTTCCCGGCCATACCGAGTTTCTGGCCGAACTCGCGCGGCGCGAGACGGGAACGGAGTATCGTCCGGTGATGATGCTCGCCTGCCCGGCCCTGCGCGTGGTGCCCGTCACCATTCACATTCCCCTTGCCGACGTTCCGGGCGCGCTCGACCAGGCGCTGATCATCGACACGATCCGGATTACCGCGCGCGACCTCGCCCGGCGCTTCGGCATAGACGCGCCGCGCCTTGCCGTTGCCGGTCTCAATCCGCATGCAGGCGAGCAGGGCACGATCGGCCGCGAGGACGAGGAAACGGTGCGACCGGCGCTGGAGGCACTGCGAGCGGAAGGCATCGATGTCACCGGCCCGCTTCCCGCCGACACCATGTTTCACGCCAGCGCCAGGAAGCGCTATGACGCGGCGATCTGCATGTATCACGATCAGGCGCTGATCCCGGTCAAGACGCTCGGCTTCGAGGAAGGCGCCAACGTGACGCTCGGCCTGCCCTTCGTGCGAACCTCTCCCGACCACGGGACGGCCTTTGACATTGCCGAACGCGGCGTCGCCGATCCGAGAAGTCTCGAAGAGGCGCTGAAGCTCGCCGCACGGCTCGCGCGCGGTTCCGAGGACCGCGGATGAGCCAGATCGACGATCTGCCGCCCCTGCGCGAGGTTCTGGCAAATCATGAGTTGAACGCAAAGAAAGCGCTCGGCCAGAATTTCCTGCTCGACCTCAACCTGACGCAGAAGATCGCCCGCACGGCCGGCAACCTTGAAGGCGCGCATGTCATCGAGGTGGGTCCCGGCCCCGGCGGGCTGACGCGCGCCATCCTCTCGCTCGGCGCGGAACGGCTGACGGTGATCGAACGCGATTCGCGCTGTCTTCCGGCGCTGGAGGAGATCGCCGGCCACTACCCGGGAAGGCTCGAGATTATCGAGGGCGACGCGCTGAAGGTGGATTTTGCCGAGATCGCCAGCGGCAGGCCGGTGCGCATCATCGCCAATCTGCCCTACAATGTCGGCACGCAATTGCTGGTGAACTGGCTTCTGCCGCAAGACTGGCCGCCCTATTGGCAATCGCTGACGCTGATGTTCCAGAAGGAAGTCGCCCAGCGCATTGTGGCCGTGCCCGGCGGCAGCCATTACGGACGGCTCGGCGTGCTTGCCGGCTGGCGGACCGAGGCGCGCATCGCCTTCGATGTCCCCCCGCAGGCCTTCACGCCTCCGCCGAAGGTGACCTCCAGCGTCATCCATCTCACCCCGCGCGCGGAGCCGATCGCGGTTGAGGCCGCCGCGCTCGAGAAGATTACCCAGGCCGCCTTCGGCCAGCGCCGCAAGATGCTGCGCCAGAGCCTCAAGGCGCTCGGCGGCGAGACGCTCCTGCAAAAGGCGGGTATCGACCCGACGCGGCGGGCCGAAACACTCGCCGTCGCGGAATTCTGCACGCTCGCGCGCTGTCTTTGATCCGGCCTATTCGGACAGCAACGCTTCGACATGGCGGGGGATGACGCTCTCATATTCGCGCTTCGCCCGCTCCGCCCGCAGGATCGAGCGCACAAGATCATAGGCGTCTTCAAGGTCGTCGTTGACCACCACATATTCGTAGTCGCGCCAGCGCGAGATCTCGCCGGTCGCGTTTTTCAGGCGAACCTCCATCGCGGCCTTGCTGTCTTCCGCGCGCGCCATCAGCCGCTCCTTCAGCACCTTCATCGAGGGCGGAAGCACGAAGATGCCGACGACATCGCGCGGCAGGGCCTGTTTCAGCTGTTCCGCGCCCTGGACATCGATGTCGAACAGCACATCGCGACCGGCCGCAAGCGACTCCTCGACCGCCGCTCTGGGCGTCGCGTAGAAATTGCCATGGACCTCGGCCCATTCGAGAAACGCGCCCTCATCGCGTCTGGCAATGAACGCGTCGGGCTCCAGGAAGAAATAATGCACCCCTTCCTGCTCGCTCTTGCGGCGCGCCCGGGTCGTTGCGCTGATCGACAAATCGATCAGCGGGTCTTCGGCAAGAAGCCGCCGCGCGATCGTCGACTTGCCCGCGCCGGACGGGGCCGCCAGCACCAGCATGATCCCGCGTCGGTTTACAGCATTGCTTTCTGCCATCGCTCTACTCCAGATTCTGTATCTGCTCGCGAAACTGATCGATGACCGTCTTCAGTTCCAGTCCGGCCGCCGTCACCGCGACGGCGTTCGACTTCGAACAGATCGTGTTGGTCTCGCGATTGAACTCCTGCGCCAGGAAATCAAGCCTGCGCCCGCATGGCCCGCCCTGCCGCAAAAGCGCCCTCGCGGCTTCGACATGGGCGTTCAGCCGGTCGATTTCTTCCTGCAGGTCGGCCTTGGTGGCGAGCAGCACCGCCTCGGCGTAGAGCCGGTCCGCGTCGAGCGCGGGTGCGGCCTCCACCAGTTTCGCCACCTGCTCGGAGAGCTTTTCGGCAATCGTTGACGGAGAGCGGGAGGGGTCGCGCGCAATCGTTGCCGTCAGCGTTTCGATCCTGTCGATCTGGCGGGAGAGAACCGCGACGATCTTCTCGCCCTCATCGCCGCGCATGTCCGCCAGCCTGTCGAGCGCGCGATCGAGATCATCAAGGATCATGCGGTCGCGCGTTGCGATTGTCTCCTCGCTCTCCTCGACCTCGCGGAACTCGGCAACGCCGCGCATGCCGAGAAGGCCCTCCATGGTGAGCGGCCTGTCGTCAACGGCATCGCCGAGGCGCGCCTTGAGGTCGAGCACAGCCTGCAGCGCCGCCTCGTTGACGGCGAGTTCCAGCCTGCTCTCGGCAAGGGCGATCGACAGTGCCACCTGGACATTGCCGCGCGACAAACGGCCGGAGAGACGCTTGCGGACCTCACTCTCCAGATGATCGCTGCCCTGCGGCAGCCGGAGCCTGAAATCGAGCCCCTTGCCGTTGACGGATCGGAGTTCCCAGGACCAGCGATAGCGCTGCCAGTGCCCCTCGCTGCGGGCAAACCCCGTCATGGATTGCGGCTTCATGTCTTCCCCTCTTGCCCTCGCCCGGCAAGACCGGACATTCGCGGCGCAAACTACAGCATTTTCCCCGTGACGCTAAGCCGGCACGCCCAACGAGACGTCAATTCGCGCCCTGCTCGGCTTCAATCCTGCGCCAGCGGCGAACATTTGCATTGTGTTCGTCGAGCGTGCGGGCGAAGGCATGTCCGCCGGTGCCATCGGCGACAAAGTACAGGTCTTCGGTACGGGCCGGGTTTGCCACCGCCTCGAGCGCCGCCCGGCCGGGATTGGCGATCGGCCCCGGCGGCAGGCCGTTGATCCGATAGGTGTTGTAGGGCGTTTCCTTGTCGAGATCCGACCGGTAGATCGGCCGGTCGGACGGTTTGCCCTCGCCGCCGAAAAGGCCGTAGATCACAGTCGGGTCCGACTGCAGCCTCATGCCCCGCTCCAGCCGGTTGAGGAAAACGGCTGCGACCTGCGGCCGCTCGGAGGCAATGCCCGTTTCCTTCTCGACGATCGAGGCAAGCGTGACGAAATCGTCCTTGTTGTCGATCGGCAGACCCTGGTCCCGCTTCAGCCAGATCTCGTCGACCATGCGCTGCTGGCCCTCGCGCATCTGCTCGATGATCTCCGTGCGGTCCGTCCCCCGTGAGAAACGATAGGTCTCCGGCATCAGCGTGCCTTCGGGCGGCAGTTCCTCAGGCAGGTCTCCGCTCAGATTGGGATCGGAGGCGAGCCGGTCAAAGACCTGCCGGACGGTGAAGCCCTCGGGAAAGGAAATGCTGTAGAGAATGGATTTTCCCGATTCGAGCAGTGCGGCCACCTCGGACATGGAAGCGCCCGCCTTGATCTCGTAATCACCGGCCTTGAGCGTCTCGCCGTTTCTCAGATGGGCCGCCGTCACATAGCGGAAAATGCGCGAGTCGCTGACAATGCCGTTGCGCTCCAGATCCCGTGCTATGGTGGCAAGGCCCGCGCCGGCGCGCACGGTAAACTCCGCATTGACCGTCAGAGGGCCGGGTTCATTGTAGCTCGACTTCGCGTAGTAATAGATGCCGCCGACGGCCACCGCCGCAAGCACCAGCAGCGTCATGACGAAATTCAGGAAGGTCACGAACTGGCTCTTGGCCTTCCTGGAACGCTGGACGGGCTCGGGAACGCGCTCCGGCCGCAATGCCTCCCTGGCGGATTTCGGCACGACCGGCCGGCGGTCGTCTCCCGCGTTCTCGCCGTTCTTACGCCCGTTTTCCTGGTCAGAACCGCGCACCGGTAACCTCTCAAACAAAAACGGCCGCATCTTCCGATGATGCGGCCTCACACATCCTTGCCTGCGAAGGAGCAGAATCACAGCAGCAACGATATCGAATCCAAAGCCGAAGCCGTTGAACCTAGATAAGAAAACGGCCTCAAGATGTCAGCCGTTTCTTTTTCCCATCCACAAGGCTTGACGGCCGGTCAGCCGTCGTAGCGACGCAGGACGAGCGAGGCATTCGTCCCGCCGAAACCGAAGGAATTCGACAGCGCCACGTCGATATTGCGCTTGCGCGCGACCTTCGGCACGAGATCGATCGGCGTCTCGCGCTCGGGATTGTCGAGGTTGAGCGTCGGCGGCGCGACATTGTCGCGAATCGCAAGCGTCGAGAAGATCGCCTCGATCGCGCCGGCAGCACCGAGAAGATGACCGGTCGCCGATTTGGTGGACGACATCGCCACCTTGCCGGCATCCTCCCCCAGAAGCCGCTCGACGGCGCCGAGTTCGATCGTATCGGCCATGGTCGACGTGCCGTGGGCGTTGATGTAGTCGATCTCGCCCGGCGCAATGCCGGCGCGCTTCAGGGCCGAGGTCATGCAGCGGAAGGCGCCTTCGCCGTCCTCGCTCGGCGCGGTGATGTGGTAGGCATCGCCGCTGAGCCCGTATCCGACCACTTCCGCGTAGATCGTCGCGCCGCGGGCCTTGGCGTGTTCGAGCTCTTCAAGGACTACGATGCCGGCGCCCTCGCCCATGACGAAGCCGTCGCGGTCGACGTCATAGGGACGCGAGGCGCGCTGGGGATCGTCGTTGAAATCCGTCGACAGCGCCTTGCAGGCGGCAAAGCCGGCAAGCGACAGGCGGCAGATCGGCGATTCCGCGCCGCCGGCAACCATCACATCCGCATCGCCGAAGCCGATCAGCCGGCTGGCATCGCCGATGGCGTGCGCGCCGGTCGAGCAGGCGGTGACGACCGAATGGTTGGGTCCGCGCAGCTTGTGGCGAATGGAGACCTGGCCGGAGGCCAGATTGATCAGGCGGCCGGGAATGAAGAAGGGCGAGACACGGCGCGGACCGCGGTCGCGCAGGGTGTAGCCGGCTTCCACGATACCATCGAGACCGCCAATGCCGGACCCGATCAGGACGCCCGTCGAAATCTGGTCGTCATCGCTTTTCGGGTGCCAGTCGGCGTCGTTCAGCGCCATGTCGGCGGCGGCCATGGCATAGATGATGAAGGGGTCGACCTTGCGCTGTTCCTTCGGCTCGAGCCATTGATCCGCGTTGAAGGTCCCGTCGCTGCCGTCGCCCAACGGGATCGAACAGGCGATCTTGGCCGCCAGGTCTTCCGTCTCGAAAGCGGTGACCTTGGATGCGCCGTTTTTGCCTTCCAGCAAGCGCGACCAGGTGACCTCGGTTCCGCATCCCAGCGGCGTTACCATGCCCAGACCGGTGATTACTACACGCCTCATTGGTGGATCGCCCCTTTTCAGTTTCTTTTCGCCTCCGGCGCCGTTACGGAACCGGGTCGCCGCCATCCCAGCAAAGCGGCATTCTTATCCCTCGGTTGAACCGGGCGGCCAAGGAGACCGAACCATATTTGTCGGCCAAAGCAAGGCGCGCAGTGTCGACGCCGATGGCTGCCGGATCCGGTTCAGGATAAAAAAATGGCCCGTTTGACCGGGCCGATCAAGGCGGTATTCGGGCAATGCCCAGAAAACCGCCTGCTATTTGTCGTTCGATCAGGCCTGGGCCTTCTCGATAAACTTGATCGCGTCGCCGACGGTCAGGATGGAGTCGGCTGCATCGTCGGGGATTTCGACACCGAACTCTTCTTCGAAAGCCATGACCAGCTCGACAGTGTCGAGCGAATCTGCGCCCAGATCGTCGATGAAGCTGGCGCTTTCAACAACCTTGTCGGCGTCAACGCCCAGGTGGTCAACTACAATTTTCTTAACGCGTTCTGCGATATCGCTCATGTCGGTATCCTCGACCTGTCTCAAGTTCGATGGGATGCGCCAGGGCACCCCTTGAAAGTTAACGCCGTCCTATCCCTCGCTTCACGAAGAGATGTGGCGGCAAACACGTGAACCAACGCCCACATTGGAAAAAACCGGCCCGCAGGACCGGATCATCTCCGCTGGACTGTTCTTGGCAGTCCCGGCCCGCTTACCATGCTTTGTTCACGGCGCAAAGCCAAAAAAGCGCCGGTTTGCGGCGAGCGCGGGCATTTCAACCGCTCGCGTTCGCCAAAACGCGCCCCTTCGCTCAGACCATCACCATGCCGCCATTGACGTGCAGGGTCTGGCCCGTGACATAGCTCGCCTCGTTGGAGGCAAGATAGGTGACGGCGGAAGCGATGTCATCCCCGCTGCCCATGCGCTTCATCGGCACGGCGGAGAGAATGCCTTCCTTCTGCTTGTCATTCAGCTTGTCGGTCATAGCCGTCTCGATGAAGCCCGGCGCCACGCAGTTGACCGTGACGTTGCGGGGCGCGACTTCCTGCGCCAGCGATTTCGAAAAACCGATCATGCCGGCCTTGGCGGCGCAATAATTGGCCTGCCCCGGATTGCCGGTGACGCCGACGATCGAGGTGATGTTGATAACGCGACCGAAGCGGCGGCGCATCATCGGATGCATGATCGCCCGCGTCAGGACGAAGGCGGCGGTCAGGTTGACCTCCAGCACGCTTTCCCAGTCGGCATCGCTCATGCGCACGAACAGTCCGTCCTTGGTGATGCCGGCATTGTTGACCAGAATGTCGATGCCGCCGAGGTCTGCCTCGGCCTTCTCGCCGAGCGCCTTGACGGCGTCGCGGTCGGAAAGGTCGGCGGGAAACACGTGCGCCCGCTCGCCGAGATCGGCGGCCAGAGCCTCGAGCTTGGCAGCGCGCGTTCCGTGAAGGGCGACGGTTGCCCCCTGTGCGTGCAGCTGGCGGGCGATCGCCTCGCCGATGCCGCCGCTTGCGCCGGTTACGAGCGCCTTGCGCCCAGTCAGATCCAACATGTCAGAACCTCGTCCCGTAATTTCCGTGTGTCAGGGTCCGCGCGCGGCGAACCAATGTCAATCCATTCAGCCCTTGATGGCCTTCAGCACGCCGTCAATGTCATCGGGTCCGCCGACGGCAATGCCGTTGACCGAGCGATCGATGCGGCGCGCGAGACCCGTCAGCACCTTGCCGGCGCCGATCTCATAAAGCGTCTCGACCTCGTTGGCCGCAAACCAGCTCACCGTTTCGCGCCAGCGCACCCGGCCGGTCACCTGGGCGACCAGCAGGCTTGCGATCTCTTCCGGGTCCGAGACGGGTTCGGCGCGCACATTGGCAACCACCGGCACGACCGGCGCGCCCTTGCGCACTTCTGACAGCGCTTCCTCCATGGCATCGGCGGCAGGCGCCATCAGCGAGGAATGGAAGGGAGCCGACACCGGCAGCAGCAGCGCGCGCTTTGCGCCCTTGTCCGTTGCCAGCGCAACGCCCTTTTCAACGCCGGACTTTTCGCCGGAAATCACCACCTGGCCGCCGCCATTGTCATTGGCGATCTCGCAGACGCCGGCCGAGGACGCTTCCTTGCAAACCGCCTCGACATCCTCGAAGGCAAGCCCGATGATCGCCGCCATGGCGCCCTTGCCCACCGGCACGGCCTTCTGCATGGCGTTGCCGCGGATGCGGAGCAGCCGGGCGGTATCGGCGAGCGAAAACGTGCCGGCCGCGCAGAGCGCGGAATATTCGCCGAGCGAATGACCGGCCACATAGGCGACATCGTTTTTCAGGTCGAGGCCCTCGGCTTCCAGAACGCGGATCACCGCGAGCGACACGGCCATCAGCGCGGGCTGCGTATTGGCGGTCAGCTGAAGCTGGTCTTCCGGGCCTTCCCAGATCGTGCGGGACAGTTTTTCGCCGAGCGCGTCATCCACTTCCTCGAAGACGAGTCTTGCGGCGGTGAATTCATCCGCCAGCGTCTTGCCCATGCCGACGCTCTGGCTTCCCTGTCCGGGAAAGGTGAATGCGACTGTCATCTGCGGTCCCCTTGAGCCTCTCTTACCTTCTCTGTTCGCCGCGGCCGGCAAGAACCGCCGCGCGTCAAAGGCCTTCCATTTGACGTTTCGGCTGCTCGAGTCAATAGGCTCAGTGCGGACATCAGGCGACCGGGCGCGCCTCATTTGTGCCGCCGAAGCTTGCGCTTCGGCGCAATCCGGCTAGATTTCGTCAAAATCCTCCACGCTCAACTTTCAGGTAATTTCATGAAAACCAATCATTTAGGCCGTACCGGAATCGAAGTATCGCAAATCTGCCTTGGAACCATGACCTGGGGCACGCAGAACAGCGAGGCGGAAGCCCACGCCCAGATGGACTATGCCGTGGAAAACGGCGTGAACTTTTTCGATACCGCCGAAATGTATCCGGTCACGCCCTTGAGCGCGGAGACCTATGGCCGCACGGAAGAATTTGTCGGCACCTGGTTCGCGGGCCGCAAGAAGCGCGAGGATATCGTTCTCGCGACCAAGATCGCCGGCCCCGGCCGCCCGTGGGTGCGCGAAGGCAAGCCGATCACCCCGCAGGCGATCCGCAATGCGCTTGACGCCAGCCTGAAGCGGCTGAAGACCGACTATATCGACCTCTACCAGATCCACTGGCCCAATCGCGGCCATTTCCACTTCCGCAATTCCTGGACCTATTCTCCTTACGGCCAGGACCGCTACCAGAGCCATGTCGACATCGCCGAGACGCTCGACACGCTGGACAGGCTGGTGAAGGCCGGCAAGATCCGCGCCATCGGTCTTTCGAACGAGACGGCCTGGGGCACGATGCGCTATCTCAACCGCGCCGAACAGAACGACCGGACGCGGATTTCCACCGTCCAGAACGAATACAGCCTGCTCTATCGCCACCACGATCTCGATATGGCCGAGCTTGCCTATTACGAGGATGTCGGCCTGCTTGCCTTCTCGCCGCTCGCCACCGGTCTCCTGACCGGCAAATATCTCGGCGGAACGGTGCCCGCCGGCTCGCGCGCCTCGATCCAGCCGGAGCTTGGCGGCCGCCGCAAGCCGCAGCAGGAGCCGGCCGTTAAAGCCTATCTCGCCGTTGCCGAAAAGCACGGCCTCGACCCGGCGCAGATGGCTCTCGCCTTCGTTCTGTCGCGCCCCTTCGTCACCGCCGCGATCATCGGCGCGACCTCGATGGAACAGCTGAAGACCAATATCGCCGCCCACGAACTGACGCTGCCGGAAGCGGTTCTGGACGAGATCGCCAGGGTTCACCGGCAATTCCCGATGCCGATCTGACGGCAAAAGCCGGCGGCATATTGTTTCCGCGCGGCCACGCCCCATATGCGGTCGCTGGGACGCAATTTACGCCGGTTTATCAACCGGCCTGGCAGGGACAGGGACCGGAACTTGGACTACCTCTACATAACGCTCGGCCTCCTCGGACTTTACTTCGGCGCGGAATGGCTGGTCTCCGGCGCGGTGGCCACGGCGCGGCGGATCGGCATTTCACCCCTGATCGCATCGCTCGTCATCGTCGGCTTCGGCACATCGCTGCCGGAACTGCTGGTCTCGGTCAGGGCCGCGCTCACCGGCGCGCCCGGCATCGCGCTCGGCAATGTCGTCGGCTCCAACATCGCCAATATCCTGCTGATCGTCGGTCTTGCTGCCGTCATTTTCCCGATTGCCGGCTGGGACCGCTCCGTCCGGCGCGACGCGGCGACCATGGTAGCGTCAGCCGTTGTCCTTCTTTTTCTTGTCCAGTACGAGGTGATCGGTCGCCTCGCGGGCATCATGCTGCTGGCAATCCTCGCCCTGTATCTTTTGCGCACCTACATGTGGGCGCGCAGGACCGGCGCAAGCCTGAATGACGACGTCGAAGTCGATGTCGAGGCCATGCCGGTGTGGAAGATGGGATTGCTGATCGTGGCGGGCCTCATCGTTCTGCTTTTCGGCGCGGAATTCCTGATCCGCGGCGCGACCGAGCTTGCCGCCCATTTCGGCGTGTCGGATGCCGTTGTCGGGCTCACTGTCGTCGCCGTCGGCACCAGCCTGCCGGAACTGGCGACCGCCGTCGTCGCCGCGACCCGCCGCCATTCCGATGTCGCTATCGGCAACGTCACCGGCTCCTGTATCTTCAACACGCTCTGCATCCTCGGCGCCACCGCGGCCATCGCGCCGCTGCCGGTATCAGACGGCTTCGCCACGCTTGACGTGCCGGTAATGCTGGCGGCAAGCGTGTTTTTCGCGGGGATGCTGTTCTTCGCGCCGAAGTTTCACCGGGCGACGGGCGTGGTGATGGTGGTGGTTTATGCGGGGTATATCGCCTATCTCGTTTGACAAAGGCTTCAGCGGCCTCGAATTTCATCCCCCGATTCAGTCACGTGCTCGCATGTCGTGCAGGCGGCAATATGTTCGCGCGTCGGCCTGCGCGTGTTAACCCGGCTTTGCCTAATCGGCGCCAGGCTCGGCACCCAATTTACGCCCTTCGGTTGTCTCCTGCTTACTCACATGTTGGGACAGAAACAGGATGGATGTCACAGGTCGCTTCCGCCTGCGACGGGCAAAACCGGGGGCTGCTCGATCGTGCAAATCAACAAGACCGTCATCATTTCACTGCTTCTCTGTCTGCCGATTGGCGCATGGGGGGTGCTTGCGCCTGAGCAGATGGCGGCGAGCGTTCTGGGCTTCACCAGCTATTTCATGATCGGCGCCAGCTGGTGGTGGCTTGGTCTGTGTTCGGGTTTCGTGATTCTCGCCGCCTTTCTCGCCCTTGGCCCCTACGGCAACATCCGGCTCGGCAAGGATGACGAGAAGCCGGAATTTTCCTATTCATCCCGGATCGCGATGCTGTTTGCCGGCGGCATGGGCGCAGGGCTTCTCTTCTGGGGTGTTGCCGAACCGGTAACCCATTTCGAGAACCCGCCGGTCGGCGTCGGCGGATCGGCGGAAGCCGCGCGCCAGGCGCTCGTGATCACCAACCTGCACTGGGGTCTGCACGTCTGGTCGATCTACGGCGTGTGCGCTCTTGTCATCGCCTATTTCACGTTCCGTCTCGACAAGCCGCCGCTGATCTCGACGCCGCTGCGCGGGCTTTTCTCGGGCAGATCCGCCGAAGCTGCCGCAACGACGGCGGATGTCCTTAGCGTTGTTGCCGTTGTCAGATTGACTGCAAAAGCAGCAATTTCCGCGCCGTCGGCTTCTTCGATCCGAATCGACACGATACCGGTCCGGTTCGTTTTTCAGGAACGCCGCCGCGCGCCCGTCCGCCGCATTGGACCGGCATGAATGGAGAGAGCTTGCAATAGGAAACTTGTTAGTATAACAAGCAAGAAACTTAACCGAGGAATTTCAATATGCGGGCGATCATTGTGAAAGAGTTCGGCGCAGCCGATCAACTGTGTCTTGCAAGCCTACCCGCGCCTTCAGCGAACGAGGGCGAGATCGTTATCGATGTCGAGGCGGCCGGCGTAGGGCTCTTGGACGTCCTGCAGCGCAGGGGCCTTTTAGGTGGCACTCTGCCCGGTTTTGTTCCGGGCGTGGAGGTCGCGGGCACGGTTGCCCGCGTTGGCGCAGGGGTTGACGCCGCGCTCGTTGGAAAACGCGTCTTCGCCCTGGGTCAGGGCGGTTATGCCCAGCAATTTGTTGCCCGGGCCAGCAGGATGGTCGTGCTGCCTGAAAACGTTTCTGCCGCGGCGGCCGTTTCCCTCGGAACGAGTGCATTGGTGGCACGCTTCAGCCTCAGGCGAGCGCGACTTCAGGCCGGCGAAAGCGTCCTAGTCCGAGGGGCCAGCGGCGGCATCGGTTCCATGACGGTCCAGATGGCCGTGAATTCAGGAGCGGTTGTAACCGCCCTGACGAACGCCGCCGCCGCCGATCGTGTCGGAGCCCTCGGGGCCGAGCATGTCATACGGCGGGGCACCGGCGCCCGGCCCGACGGTCCCTTTGACGTCATCATCGACCCCGTAGCCGGCGACGATGGACCCGATATGGTCGCAGCCCTGAAGCCGAACGGACGTTACCTTGTGAACGGCGCGGCTGCCGGTTTTCCGCCCTCCGGCATTGATCGCGTCATGCTGCAGAACTTTTCAAGGTCGCTCACCTATTCGCTGTTCAGCCTTGATTCGGTGCGCGACGACGAATTGGTCTCCGCGGCAGAAGATATTTTCTCCGAGGCCGCAGGCGGAGCGCTTCGCCCGCTGATCGCTCAGATACTTCCCCTCCATCAGGCGCCACAGGCGCATGAGATGCTGGAGTCAGGAGGCATTTTTGGCAAGATCGTGATACAGCCGTAGAAAGTGCTCAATACGCGGCAGTGAGGTCCAGCCATGAAAGAAGGCCGTGTTCGGCAAACGCAGGAAGAGCGTCGGGACGAGTCGGAACAACGCATGCTTGCCGCCGGCATGCGCCTTGTCGCCGAGCACGGCCCCGAGAAGCTGACATTAACCGAAGTTGGCAGAAGCGCCGGCTATAGCCGGGGATTGCCTGCCCATCACTTCGGCTCGCGGGAACAGTATCTCAAGGCGCTGGCATCACACGTGGCGATCGAGTTTGATCAGACGCTTGCCTCGGCAGGCTCCGTTTCGGGGCTCGATGCTGTTCTCGAGATTACGCGAGCGGTGCTGGCACAGCTCCATGCGCATCCCTCACGGGGGCTCGCGACCCATGTCGTCCTGGCAGACGCCCGAAGAGACCAGGCCTTGTCCGAGGATATAGCGAGCTTGCGCGACAAAACCCTCGCTCTCCTGGCAAGCCACATAAGGGAGGGCATTCGGTCAGCCGAGATCCGAAGCAACGTCAGTCCCGAAATCGCCAGTCTGCTCATCGCTGCCGGTATTTGCGGACTCATTGACAGCTGGCTGGCCGATCCTGGTTTCAGCATCGCGACGGCCGGCGACCAATTGATCGACATGATTGAACTCGGACTCTCTGGCGAAGCGGCCACTTCTCGCAATACGGGAGTTGGATCGAAAGTCGGATGACGAAGCATTCCGTTGTTTCCCGTGCCGGCAGCAGCCGGGAAGCGCGCAGCGACGGGCCTTTTGTCCCTCCCCCTTGCATTCGGCCCGAAAATCCGTATAAGCCGCTCATCCAAAGGTCCGGTCTTCAGGCTGGTGGCTGAACGGAGGGCTGTTTTCGCCGTGGCGAGAACGCTTGGCGCGTAAAAGACGCCTGCCTCCCGTGTCGCCGCTCTCGACCGTCTCGTCTAACGCTTTTCTTGCCGGGTTTTCCCCTCAGGAGCAGTCGTTGAGGCTTAGCCGCCGAAGTCCGGGTCCTGGAAACGCAAGAAAGGCAAATATCAATGGCACTTTACGAACACGTGTTCCTGGCCCGCCAGGACATTACGGCGCAGCAGGTTGACGGCATCGTCGAGCAGTACAAGGGACTGATCGAAGAGCATGGCGGCAAGGTCGGCCGTATCGAGAACTGGGGCCTGAAGTCCCTCACCTACCGCATCAAGAAGAACCGCAAGGCGCATTACGCGCTGATGGACATCGACGCGCCGGCTGCCGCGATCCACGAGATGGAACGCCAGATGCGCATCAACGAGGACATCCTGCGCTACATGACCGTCAAGGTCGAAGCGCATGAGGAAGGCCCCTCGGCCATGATGCAGAAGCGCGACCGCGACGACCGTCCGCGCCGCGACGGCGGCCGTGACAACCGCGATCGTGGCGACCGCGGTGATCGTGGCGACCGCGGCGATCGCCGTCCGCGCAGCTGATTGCGAGATTTAAGGAGTTTTTATCATGGTAGCTATCGCCTCCATCCCGACGCGTCGTCCGTTCAACCGTCGTCGCAAGACCTGCCCCTTCTCCGGCGCCAACGCTCCGAAGATCGATTACAAGGACGTTCGTCTGCTGCAACGCTACATTTCCGAGCGCGGCAAGATCGTTCCGTCCCGCATCACGGCCGTCAGCCAGAAGAAGCAGCGTGAACTCGCCCGCGCCATCAAGCGCGCCCGCTTCCTCGGCCTCCTGCCCTACGTCGTTTCGTAAGGTTCGGCTTCAAGGTTTTGGCGGGCGGGGCCGGCCTTCGCGCTCCCCGCCCTCCGTGTTCTCTGTGTCATCCTCGGGCTTAACCCGAGGATCCAGGCCAGGTTTTCCGGGCGTCATGGATGCTCGGGTCAAGCCCGAGCATGACACAAGAGAGATTGGCTCCGGCGCGGTGGGCGCGCAGCAGCCAGAAAATTGAACCCAGGTTGGGAAACTTGATTTCCCTAACTGCTCGAAGGGCAGGACAGCGGATGAAAACACTCAATGCAAAGACAGTGCTGATCGGCGCGCTTGCCGGCGTCGCGGGCTTCATGCTCGCTTATGCCGCGAGTTTCAACGCGCTGTTTTCAACGCTGCTTTCCGCCGCCTCCGCCCTTCCGATCCTGATTGCCGGCCTCGGCTGGGGCAATGCCGCCGCCATCGCGGCGATCATCGTGGCAGGCGGACTCGGCGCGACCATGGTCTCGCCATTCTTCGCTCTCTACACGCTCGCCATCACCCTTGTGCCCGCCGGCTGGCTCAGCCATCTCGGCAACCTGGCGCGCCCGGCAAGCGAGATCGGCGGCCCGGAAGGCCTGACCGCCTGGTACCCGCTTTCCGATATCCTCATGCATCTTTGCGCCGTCATCACGCTGGCGCTGATCGTTCTCGGCTTTGCCGCCGGATACGGACCCGATGCGACGGGCGAACTGATCGACGCCTTCATGCAGGCGCTGGCGATGCAGAACCCGGACCTTGCCGCCGACGCGGCGCTGGTGGCGCAGTTCAAGTCGATGTTCGTGGTCATGCTGCCGATCGTCCAGGGCGCGACCTCGGTCATCCTGCTGTTCGTCGCCTATCATTTCGCCGCGCGGATCGCGATTGCGTCGGGGCTGACGAGCCGGCCGCGCGAGGATGTGGCGAAATCGCTGCGCATGCATCGCAATGCCATCTTCGTGTTTCTCGCGGCGCTGGTCGCGACCTTTTTCGGCGGAACGATCGGCCTCATCGGCGCGGCCTGCCTCGGCGCCTTCGGCGGCGGCTTCCTGCTGGCCGGCCTTGCCCGCATGCATCTGGCCGCGCGCGGCCAGAGCTGGGGCGTGCCGGTCATCATCCTCTCCTATCTTTCGCTGATTTTCACCTTCCCGGCCCTGATCTTCGTGGTGATGGGTCTTCTCGACACACGGCGGGCCATTGCTCTCTCGCCGGGAGCAAATCCGCCCGGAAATGACGACGACACAGACGACAACGAAAGGAACAACCCATGGACGTAATCCTGCTTGAACGCATCGCCAAGCTTGGCCAGATGGGCGAAACCGTGAAGGTTCGCGATGGCTATGCCCGTAACTACCTGCTGCCGACCGGCCGCGCGCTGCGCGCCAACGCCGCCAACAAGGCCCGTTTCGAAGCCGAGCGCGCTGTGCTGGAAGCCCGTAACCTCGAGCGCCGCAACGAAGCCCAGAAGGTTGCCGACACGCTTGACGGCAAGTCCTTCATCGTTGTTCGCTCCGCCGGCGAAACCGGCCAGCTCTACGGTTCGGTCGCAACCCGCGACATCGTCGAGATCCTCGGCGAGGAAGGCTACAAGATCTCCCGCAACCAGGTGGTTCTCAACCACCCGATCAAGACGGTCGGTCTGCACAAGGTCGAAGTCCAGCTCCACGCGGAAGTCTATGTCACCGTCGAGCTGAACGTCGCCCGCACCGCCGAGGAAGCCGAGCGGCAGCTCAAGGGTGAAGACCTCACCTCCGCTGACGCCATCTACGGCGTCGATGAGGACGCGCTGCGTCCGGAAGACTTCTTCAACCCCGATGCCGACTACGACCTCGACGAGGACGAAGGCGAAGAAGCCGAAGCCGCTGGCGAGGAAGAAGGCGAAGAGGAAGTCAAGAACGCCTGATCGGCGGCTTGAAGCTTCGGATATCAAGGGCCCGGCCTTCCGCACAGGAGGCCGGGCTTTTCTGTGGTATCATGTACCTTCACACATCCGAATCATGTCAAGGTCGACGGCCTGTTTTCGCCTCGTCCGCTTTTGTCTGGCCCTGCGCCCTGTGGATTGCGGGCAAGACTGGAGAATGTGATCGCGATGACGGTGAGCGGGTGCGGATGATCCGCTAGTGATAGTTTGCCAAGCCAGTCCCAGGACACCGAGAAAAGACCGATCATGAATGACATCGCGCCTTCCCTTTCCTTCCAGACGCCCGGCGCGCAGCAGACGCGTGAGGCGCCGAACAATCTGGAAGTCGAGCAGGCCCTGCTCGGCGCGATTCTCGTCAACAACAGCGCCTTCTACCGCGTGTCGGACTTCCTGAAGCCGGAGCATTTCTACGAGCCGCTGCACCGCAGGATCTACGAGCTTGCCGGCGATACGATCCGCATGGACAAGATCGCCAACACGATCACGCTCAAGACCCATCTGCCCTCCGACGTGAAGGTCGGCGACCTGACGGTGGCGCAATATCTCGCGCGGCTAGCCGCCGAGGCCGTCACCATCATCAATGCGGAAGACTATGGCCGCACCATCTACGACCTGGCGCTGCGGCGGCAGCTGATCGAGATCGGCGAGGATATCGTCAACACCGCCTATGATGCGCCGATCGACCTGCCGCCGTCCGAGCAGATCGAGGACACCGAGCGCAAGCTGTTCGCGCTGGCCGAGACCGGTCGCTATGAGGGCGGCTTCCAGTCCTTCGAGAACGCCGTGACGATCGCCATCGACATGGCGAGCAAGGCGTTTGAAAGCGATGGCCATCTCTCCGGCATCTCCACCGGCCTCAACACGCTCGACGCCAAGATGGGCGGTCTGCAGCGCTCGGACCTGATCATCCTCGCCGGACGTCCGGGCATGGGCAAAACCTCGCTCGCCACCAACATCGCCTGGAACGTCGCCTCCGCCTATGAGCCGGAAGTCCTGCCCGATGGCACGGTCGAGGCGAAACAGGGCGGCGTCGTCGCCTTCTACTCGCTCGAAATGTCCGGCGAACAGCTCGCCACCCGTATCATCTCCGAGCAGACGGAAGTCTCGTCTTCGAAAATCCGGCGCGGCGACATCACCGAGGCCGATTTCGACAAGCTGGTCGCCTGTTCGCAGACCATGCAGAAGGTTCCGCTCTATATCGACCAGACCGGCGGCATCTCGATCGCCCAGCTTTCCGCCCGCGCCCGCCGGCTGAAGCGCCAGCGCGGCCTCGATTTGCTCGTGGTCGACTATGTGCAGCTGATGACGGGTTCGAAGAAATCCGGCGAGAACCGCGTGCAGGAGGTGACCGAGATCACCACCGGGCTGAAGGCGCTCGCCAAGGAACTGAACGTGCCGATCATCGCGCTCTCACAGCTTTCCCGCCAGGTGGAAAACCGGGACGACAAGCGACCACAGCTTTCCGACCTGCGCGAATCGGGCTCGATCGAGCAGGACGCGGACGTCGTGCTGTTCGTCTACCGCGAGGAGTATTACGTCCAGAACCTCGAGCCGCGCGACCCTGACGATCCGGCCTATGACGAGTGGAAGATGAAATACGAGAAGGTGCGCGGGACGGCCGACGTCATCATCGCCAAGCAGCGTCACGGCCCGACGGGCACGGCAAACCTCGCCTTCCAGGCCGCCTATACCCGCTTTGCGGATCTTGCCGACCCGTCCTATGCGAGTTTCGACGATTAGGCATGGGCGAAATGGCGTGAACGCGCTATGATTGCCGAGATTCTGCAATAAACGGCGATTTCATGTCTGAATTTTCGAACGATCTCAACGATGAACCGCTGCAGGAAGGGGAAATCCCCTTTTCGGCGGCTCCCGCCCGGCTGAGCGTCGATCTCGGCGCCATTGTCAGCAACTGGAAGACCATGCGCACGCTCTCCGGCAGCGCCCGGACGGCGGCCGTGGTCAAGGCCGATGGCTACGGTCTCGGGATCGAGGATGTCGGCGAAGCGCTTTACGGCGCGGGCGCTGCCGATTTTTTCGTCGCCGTGCCGGATGAGGGCGCGACGCTCAGGCGGTTTGCGCCCGATGCCCGCATCTTCGTCCTCTCCGGCATGTGGCCCGGTACGGAAGAGCTCTTTTTCGAACATGATCTCGTGCCGGTATTGGCGAGCACCGAACAGCTCTCCTTTTTCTTCGCGGCGGTCGCGGAATATGGCGATTACCCCTGCGCGCTTCAGGTCGACACCGGCTTCAACCGGCTCGGCCTCACCGTGGAGGAAGCGCTGGCGCTTGCCGGCGATGTCTCGCGGCCGGCGAGCTTCGAACCCGTGCTCATCCTCTCCCATCTTGCCTGCGCGGACGATCCCGCCTCGCCGATGAACAAAAAGCAGCTCGAATGGTTCCGCATCGCGGCCGCCGCCTTCGAGGGCGTCGAGGCCAGCCTGTCGGCCTCTGCCGGCATCTTTCTCGGGCCGGACTATCATTTCGATCTCACCCGTCCCGGGATCGCGCTCTACGGCGGCGATTCGCAGCCGGGCACCGCGCGGAAGCTCAGGCCCGCGGCACGGGCGGAGGCCAGGATCGTCCAGATCCGCAATGCCCGCGCAGGCGAAACCGTGAGCTACGGCGCGACCTGCCGGCTTTCCCGCGACAGCCGGCTGGCCATTGCCGCGGCCGGCTATGCCGATGGCTATCATCGGTCGCTTTCGGGTTCCGGCGCGCCGCTGCGCGATGCCGTCAATCCCGGCGGCTTCGGGTTTGTTGCGGGACACAAGGTGCCGATTGCCGGGCGGATCACCATGGACATGACCATATATGACGTGACCGATGTTCCGGAGGAGGCAATCCGCGTGGGCGACTATATCGAGCTGATCGGCCCCAACCTGCCGCTGGACGAGGCGGCCACGGCGGCCGGAACGATCGGGTATGAATTGCTCACCTCCCTTGGCTTGCGTTACCGTCGCCGCTATATCCAGCCGGACTGACGCTTTTTCCGACAAAGAAGAGACCTTGGCCAAACAGAAGACCCAGTTCATCTGCCAGAATTGCGGCAGCATCCATGCCCGCTGGGCGGGGCGATGCGATGCCTGCGGCGCCTGGAACACGATCGTCGAGGAAAATCCCTCGGCCGGCATCGGCGGCGGTCCGGCCCGCGCACCGAAGAAGGGCCGGCCCGTGGCCCTCGTCAAGCTCGACGGAGAAAGCGAGGAGGCGCCGCGCATCGCGAGCAAGATGGCCGAGTTGGACAGGGTGACCGGCGGCGGCTTCGTGCGCGGCTCGGCGGTTCTCGTCGGCGGCGATCCCGGCATCGGCAAATCGACGATCCTGATGCAGGCGGCGGCGGCGCTGGCACGCCAGAACCAGCGGGTGATCTATGTCTCGGGCGAAGAGGCGATCGCCCAGGTCAGGCTTCGCGCGCGCCGCCTTGGCGCGGCGGATACCGAGGTGCTTCTCGCCGCCGAAACCAATGTCGAGGACATTCTGGCGACGCTTGCGGAAGGGCCGCGGCCGGACCTCGTCATCGTCGATTCGATCCAGACGCTCTGGTCGGATCAGGCGGAAGCCGCGCCCGGCACGGTGACCCAGGTGCGCACCGGCGTGCAGGCGATGATCCGCTTTGCCAAGCAGACGGGCACGGCCATGGTGCTCGTCGGCCATGTGACCAAGGAGGGACAGATCGCAGGGCCCCGGGTGGTCGAGCACATGGTCGACGCCGTGCTTTATTTCGAGGGCGAGCGCGGCCATCACTACCGCATCCTGAGAACGGTGAAGAACCGCTTCGGCCCGACCGACGAGATCGGCGTGTTCGAAATGGGCGACACCGGCCTGCGCGAGGTGGCCAATCCCTCGGAGCTTTTCCTGGGCGAGCGCAACGACAAGGCGCCGGGCGCAGCCGTCTTCGCCGGCATGGAGGGCACGCGGCCGGTTCTGGTGGAGGTGCAGGCGCTGGTGGCCCCGACCTCGCTCGGCACGCCGCGCCGCGCCGTCGTCGGCTGGGATTCGGCCAGGCTCTCGATGATCCTGGCCGTGCTCGAGGCCCATTGCGGCGTCCGGCTCGGCAATCACGACGTCTACCTCAACATTGCCGGCGGCTACCGCGTCACCGAGCCCGCGGCAGACCTTGCGGTTGCAGCAGCGCTCATTTCCTCGCTCGCCGGACTTGCTCTCCCGCCCGATTGTGTCTATTTCGGCGAGGTCAGTCTTTCGGGAGCGATACGACCGGTGACCCATGCCGCGCAACGGCTGAAGGAAGCCTCAAAGCTTGGTTTCTCGCGCGCCGTTCTGCCTTCGGGTTCGGCGGAAATTGCGCCAGGCAGCGCAAACGGGCTAAAAGGGCTCGAAGCCTTGCCGGAACTTGTGGCCGATATCGCGGGCATGAAGCCGGAGACCGCAGCGGACGACAGCGATTGAGGCGCCGGCGGGCGCAACGGCCATGCGTGTGCGGGCCACGACAAGCGGAGCAATGAATGCCAGTAACCCTGTTCGATCTGATCGTCCTCGGCGTTGTCCTGTTCTCGGCCCTTCTCGCCATGGTGCGCGGCTTCTCCCGCGAAATCCTCTCGCTTCTGGCCTGGGGGCTTTCGGCCGCGATCGCCTATGTCGGCTATCCTTTTCTTGCGCCGACATTCGAGGGGTTTCTGGACGATCCGCGCATGTCCATGGCCGGCGCCTTCGCCGTCATCTTTCTGATCGCGCTTGTGCTTCTTTCGCTGGTGACCACGCGATTTGCGGATTATATTATCGACAGCCGCGCCGGCGTGCTGGACCGTTCTCTCGGTTTCGTCTTCGGCCTTGTGCGCGGCGTGCTTATTCTTGCGGTGGCCGTCGCGTTCTGGAACTGGCTGGTCGGCGATGCCCAGAGCCCCGACTGGATCCGCAACGCCAAGTCGAAACCCGCGCTCGACATGCTTGCCGCCAAGCTGGAATCCTATCTGCCCGGCGGCGGGGAGTTGGAGAGTTCGCTTGACCGCGACCAAAGCCGGCTACTGGCAATGATTGACGGTAACGCCATTTTGAAGTTCCGGCCGGATGCCCGGCCTATCTGATATCTCTAGTACTGTCTGGATGAACCTGCTTTCGCACGAGCCCTGCCCCAGCCATTTCCGGATCACGCGATGACCACCAGTTTCGACGACTATGACGATTTCAGCCTTGACGACGATACGCTGCACGAGGAATGCGGCGTCTTCGGCATTCTTGGCCATCCCGATGCGGCGGCGCTGACCGCGCTCGGCCTGCACGCGCTGCAGCATCGCGGCCAGGAAGCGGCCGGCATCGTCTCCTATGACGGCCAGCAGTTCCGCTCCGAGCGCCATCTCGGCCTCGTAGGCGACCACTACACCGATCCGGCCATGCTGGAGAGCCTGAAGGGCTCGATGGCCATGGGCCACGTGCGTTACTCCACGACCGGCGGAACGGTGCTGCGCAACGTCCAGCCGTTGTTCGCCGAACTCGGCGTCGGCGGCATCGCCATTGCCCATAACGGCAACTTCACCAACGGCCTGTTCATGCGCCGCAAGCTGATCTCCGACGGGGCGATCTGTCAGTCGACATCGGATACCGAGGTCGTGCTGCACCTGATCGCCCGTTCGCGCGCCAAGACATCCTCCGACCGCTTCATCGACGCCATCGGCCAGATGGAAGGCGGCTATTCGATGATCGCGATGACCCGCACCAAGCTGATCGCCGCGCGCGACCCGACGGGCATCCGCCCGCTGGTGATGGGCGAATTGAACGGCAAGCCGATCTTCTGTTCGGAAACCTGCGCGCTCGACATTATCGGCGCCAAGTTCATCCGCGATGTCGAAAACGGCGAGGTCGTCATCTGCGAGCTGCAGCCCGACGGAACGGTCTCCATCGACAGCCGCAAACCCGCGCTGAAACAGCCCGAACGGCTCTGCCTGTTCGAATATGTCTATTTCGCCCGCCCCGATTCCATCGTCGGCGGCCGCAATGTCTACCAGACGCGCAAGAACATGGGCGTCAATCTCGCCCGCGAGGCGCCCGTCGAGGGCGACGTGGTCGTGCCCGTTCCCGATGGCGGCACCCCGGCGGCGATCGGCTATGCGCAGGAAAGCGGCATTCCCTTCGAGCTCGGCATCATCCGCAACCATTATGTGGGCCGCACCTTCATCGAGCCGACGCAGCAGATCCGCGCCTTTGGCGTGAAGCTGAAGCATTCGGCAAACAAGGCGGTGATTGCCGGCGCGCGCGTGGTGCTGATCGACGATTCGATCGTGCGCGGCACGACGTCGGTGAAGATCGTGCAGATGCTGCGCGAGGCCGGGGCGAAAGAAGTGCATATCCGCGTTGCCAGCCCGATGATCTATCATTCCGACTTCTACGGCATCGACACGCCCGACCGAGACAAGCTGCTTGCCAACAACCACGAGACGCTCGCCGACATGTGCAAGTTCATCGGCGCGGATTCGCTGCAGTTTCTCTCGATCGACGGGCTCTACATGGCCGTCGGCGGCGAGAAGCGCAACAACGCCCTGCCGCAGTTCACCGACCACCAGTTCACCGGGGACTATCCGACCCGCCTGCTCGACAAGGAGCATGAGGGCGAGTTTTCCAAGATCGAGCTTCTGGCCGGCAACGGCTGAAGCCTGAACACGTCCGGAGACAACATCATGAGCAAGTCACTCGAAGGCCGGCTGGCGGTCGTCACCGGCGCCTCGCGCGGCATCGGCTATTTCACCGCGCTGGCCCTGGCGAAAGAAGGCGCGCATGTGATCGCCTGCGCGCGCACCGTCGGCGGGCTCGAGGAACTCGACGACGCGATCAAGGCCGACGGCAACGGCTCGGCTACGCTGGTGCCGATGGACCTTGCCGATATGGGCGCGATCGACAGGCTCGGCGGCTCGATCTTCACGCGCTGGGGCAAGCTCGACATCATGGTCGCCAATGCCGCCGTCCTCGGCGTCGTCTCGCCGCTCGCCCATCTGGAAGCCAAGGTGTTCGAACAGGTGATGGCCGTGAACGTGACGGCGACGTGGCGGCTGATCCGTTCGCTCGAACCGCTCCTGCTGCAGTCGGATGCCGGGCGCGCGGTGCTGATCTCCTCCGGCGTTGCCCACACCTGCCGCCCCTTCTGGGGCGCCTATGCCGCCTCCAAGGCCGCCGTCGAGGTTCTGGGGCGCACCTGGGCCGCGGAAACCGCACACACCGCGATCAAGGTCACGAATTTCGACCCGGGCCGCACCCGCACCGCCATGCGCGCGCAGGCGGCCCCCGGCGAGGACCCGATGACGCTGCCGCATCCAAGCGAAGTGGCGGAAAAGATCGTGCCGCTGGTCAGCCCCGACTTTCAGGAGAGCGGCAGGCTTTTCGTCTCGCGGGAAGACCGGCTGAAGGATTATCGCCTGCCGGAATAGGCACGGCAGGGAGGAACATGATGGCGCAATGGCTGAACGAACCGGCTGAATGGTCGGAAGAGAACGGGACGCTGGAACTGGTGACCGACAAGGCTACCGATTTCTGGCGCAAGACCTTCTACGGCTTTACCCGCGACAGCGGCCATGCCCTGCTTGAGCCGGTCGCCGGCGATTTCTCGGCCAGCGCGACCGTCACCGCCGATTACGAGACGCTTTACGATCAGGCCGGCCTCTTCCTCAGGATCGACGAGACCCACTGGATCAAGGCGGGCATCGAGTTCACCGACGGGCTGATGCACTTCTCCACCGTCGTCACCCGCGATGTCTCGGACTGGTCCGTCATTCCGCTACCTGACGCAGACCCGCAGATACCGGTCTCGATCCGCATCACCCGCCATGATGACGCCGCGCGCGTTCAGTTTCATCTCGGCGACGGCCGCTGGCAGATGGCGAGGCTCTGCCCCTTCCCCGCCTCGGACGCCCTGATCGGCATGACGGCCTGCACGCCGGAACGGGCGGGACTGAGGGTCCGCTTCTCCGGCTTTTCGGTCGGCGCTCCCATCCCGCGCGACTTGCACTGAGCGGGAGTCAGGCCCGGCGCATGCGCCACATCAGACCGGCGCAGACCACCAGACACACGCCGCCGCACAGGCTGACCGCCACAAACCCGATACCCGCGTAGAGAGCGCTCATCAAGAGCGGCCCGAAGAACACCGCGATATAGGTGGCGGTGGTGTTGAGGCCGATCAGCGTTCCGCGGGCTTCAGGCTTGCGTTGGGCGAGAAGCAGGACGGTCAGGTTCAGCCCGAAATGGTTGAAGATGCCGAGCAGGAATGTCGCCGCCAGCGATGACCAATAGGCTTCCGTGGCCGGATAGAGCAGCAGATAGAGAAGCGCCGAGCCGCAAAGCAGGAACGGAAACAGCCTTGCCGGGCCGGCCCGGTCCACATGGCGGGCCGCCGCGCCGCCGACGGCGAACCCGATCCCGTATGTCATGACGGCGAGGCTTGCCGCCGCGGCGCCGATGCCGAGCGTTTCCCGCATTCTCAGACCGAGCAGCGCATAGGTGCCGTAGAAGACTGTCATGAACAGGAGGCCCGTCAAGAGCATGCTGACGACGCCGGGAACGCGGAACAGGTCGCGACGGCGGTGGACGGCCTCAACGCTGCCCGGGCGCTGTCTGTCTCCGGTCAGAGCGAAGGTGAGGCATGCCAGCAGGGCCAGTGCGGCGAGCCCACCATAGGCAAGCCGCCAGTCCATTACATCGCTCAGCATTGCCGAAAACGGAACACCGACAATCAGCGAAAGCGACCAGCCGGAGAGGACGATGCCGAAGGTGCGCGCGCCCTCGCCGCTCGGGGCCGAACGAACGGCCTGGGAGTAGATCGCCGGCAACAGCACGCCCGTCGCAAGGCCAGCCAAGGCCTGAAAAAAGGCAAGCGCCTGCCAGGCCGGGCTTGCGGCGGATCCGGCAAAGCCAAGCGCAAGCACCAGCGCGGCGCCGCCCAGCACCACCCGCATGGCGTTGCGGTCGATCAGGCGGGAAAGAAAAAAGGCCGAAAAGGCGGCCGCCGCCCCGAAAGCGGAGATCGCCCGCGTCACCGCGACCGGCTCCGCGTCGAGCGTCCGCGCCACGTCGCCGAGGATAGGCCCGAGAATGAAGGAGTTCGCGCCGATCAGGAACACGCCGATGACCAACGCTGCCAGCCGCAGGCGTTGAAGAAGGATAGAATGCACGGGAAAGCCTATGCGCGGTGATTCACTTCAAGCCATTATCCGTGATCACCGGCGACAATCAACCGCGACCCTCACGCCTGTTGCTTCGCGATCCAGTCGTGATCCGGATGGTTCTTGAAGCGCCATTTGCGCATCGGCCCTGCCATGACATTCAGATAGTACATCTCATAGCCATGCGGCGCGCCGCAGGGATGATGGCCCTTCGGCACCAGCACCACCTCGCCGTCATGCACAGCCATGGTCTCGTCCAGTTCGCCGTCCTCGGTGAAGACCCGCTGGAATCCGAAGCCCTGCGCCGGGTTCAGTCGGTGGTAATAGGTCTCCTCCAGATAGGTCATATCCGGAAATTTATCCTCGTCATGCCGGTGCGGCGGATAGGAGGACCAGTTGCCCGCCGGCGTGAACACTTCGGTTACCAGAAGACTGTCGGCGATGTCGCGGTCTTCCATGGCGATCGGGTGAATGAAACGGGTGTTTGAGCCCTTGCCGCGCTCTTCCAGGCCGATATTGTCGATCACCTGCGCCTTGTGGCCGCCCTTGCCGGGGGCCGAGCAGACGGCGAGCGTGCAGTCCGTTTCAGCCCTCGCCGCCCATTCGGCATGGTCCGGCACATAGACGGCGGCAGGCTTTTCCCGCTCGAACACGTTCATGCGCTTGCCGAGCATGCCGAAGTCCTGCCCGGCCCCGGAAATCGCGGCCTTGCCCTCGACCAGCACGAGAATGACCTCGCGGTCCTCCGTCTTTTCCGAGACGGTCTCTCCGGCGGAAAGGCGATAGAGCCCGAAGCCGACATAGCCCCAGCCGGCGCTTTCGGGCGTGATGTCGTGAACCTTGCCATGGGTTCCGTTCGGCTTGACCAGCAATCGGCTCATCTCGGTTCTCCTCGTCTTCTCTCTAATTCAGTCCGGCTTCCTCAGCCGCCGCCTTCAGCGCCTTCAGCCCCATACTCTGATATTTGAACGGGTTGCGCACGGCGGGGTCCTGTTCGGCCTCGATCACGATCCAGCCGGAATAGCCGTGTTCCGCGGCAATCTTCAGCACCGGCGTGAAATCGACGATCCCCTCTTCGTCGCCAGGCACGGTAAAGACACCACGCCGCACGCCCTCGAGAAAGCTCAACCCCTCGTCCCGGACCTGCTTCATGATTTCGCCACGCACATTCTTGGCGTGGATATGCCGGACGCGGCCCATATGGCGGCGCGCCAGCGCTTGCGGATCGCCGCCGCCGAAGGTCGCGTGGCCGGTGTCGAGCAGAAGATGCACATCGGGACCCGTCAGCGCCATCAGCCGGTCGATCTCGGATTCGCTCTGAACGATCGTGCCCATATGATGGTGATAGACGAGCGCGATGCCATCCTCGGCGCAATAGGCCCCGATCGCATCGAGCTTTGCGGCAAAACCGTCCCAGGCGGCATCGTCCAGCACCGGACGTTCCGAGAGCGCAAGCGCGTCATTGCCGTGAATGGCATTTGATGTCTCGCAGACGATGCAGACCTTTGAGCCCTGCGATTTCAGCAAGTCGAGGTGCGGGCGGATCGCGGCCTTCTCGTCTTCAACCGCATGCGTGAGCAGGTTCAGCGAGTGCCAGCCGGAGACGAATTTGAGGCCATGGGCGGAGAGTACGGCCGAAAGCGCTTCCGGTTCGGTCGGGAACTTGTGGCCCTTCTCAATACCGTCAAACCCGATTTCGGCGGTCTCGGACAGGCAGGTTTCAAGCGGGATGTCAGCGCCGAGGCTCTGGTCGTCATCATTCGACCAGGCGATCGGATTGGTTCCGAAGAGGATCATGATTTCACCCTTTCAAAGGCAAAAGGAACTCAGTCAAAGGCCCGCTGGCGGGCGCGGTCCTTCAGATAGTTTTCACGCGCCGCATTCACTTGCGTGCGTTCGGAAACTTCCGGCACGGCCACATCCCACCAGTTGCCGCCGGCTTCCGTGGTGATCATCGGGTCGGTGTCGATCACGATCACATGGCTGCGGTCGCTGGACTTGGCGCGCTTCAGCGCTTCCTCCAGCGCTTCGATGCCATCGACCTTCTCCGCGATCGCGCCAAGGGCGGCGGCATGGGCGGCAAAGTCGATATCCGACGGCACGACATGACGCGCGGTATCGATCAGATTGTTGAAGCTCTCGCCGCCGGTCGCGCGCTGAAGCCGGTTGATGCAGCCGAAACCGCGATTGTCGAGCACGACGACGGTGATCTTCTGCCCGAGCATGACGGAGGTCGCGAGTTCGGAATTGGCCATCAGGTAGGAGCCGTCGCCGAGCATGACGATGACGTCGCGCTCCGGCAGCGCCATCTTGACGCCGAGGCCGCCGGCGATCTCGTAGCCCATGCAGGAATAGCCATAGTCGAGGTGGTAGCCATTGGGGCGTTCGGCCTGCCAAAGCTTGTGCAGCTCGCCCGGAAGTCCCCCGGATGCGCAGACCACAATCGCATCCACCCCGCTCTGGCGCTGCACCGCGCCGATCACATGCCCGTCGCTCGGCAGCGCATTGCCGGCGGGCGCATCGGTCGCGGCAGCAACGGCAGCCATCCACGTCTCTTTCAAAGCGGGATCGATCGCGGGCGCCTGATGCCCGCCCAGCTTCTCGCCCAGCATTTCCAGGGCAACCCGCGCATCGGCCACCAGCGGCAGGGCATCATGCTTGTAGCTGTCGAAGGCCGTGACATTGATCGCCAGAATGCGCCGCGCGGGGTTCTTGAACACGGACCAGGAACCGGTGGTGAAATCCTGAAACCGCGTGCCAAGCCCGATCACCAGATCGGCCTCCGCGGCAACCGCATTGGCAGCCGACGCGCCGGTGACGCCGATCGAGCCGAGGTTGAGCGGGTGGCTGGCGGGAAGCGAGGACTTGCCGGCCTGGGTTTCGGCAACCGGGATCCGATGCTTTTCAGCAAAGGCTTTCAGCGCCTCCGTCGCCCCGGAATAAAGTACGCCGCCGCCCGCCACGATCAGCGGCCGTTTGGCAGACCTGATGGCGTCAACCGCCCGGACGAGCGCATCCGCATCCGGCGCAGGGCGGCGCTGATGCCAGGTCTTTTCGGCGAAGAAGCTTTCCGGCCAGTCGAAGGCTTCCGCCTGAACGTCCTGGCAGAAGGAGAGCGTGACGGGACCGCAGCGTTCGGGATCCGTCAGTGTCGACAGCGCGCGCGGCAGTGCGGTCAGCAACTGTTCGGGCCGGGTGATCCGGTCGAAATAGCGGCTGACGGGACGGAAGCAGTCATTGGCGGAAACCGTCGCGTCATCGAAATCCTCGACCTGCTGCAGCACCGGATCGGGCGCGCGGCTGGCGAAGACATCGCCGGGTATCAGCAGCACCGGCAGGCGGTTCACATGGGCGAGCGCGCAGGCCGTCACCATATTGGTCGCTCCGGGGCCGATGGAGGTCGTCACCGCCATGGCCTGACGGCGGTTCTTCGCCTTGGCATAGGCGATCGCGGCATGCGCCATGGTCTGCTCGTTATGGCCGCGCCAGGTGGGAAAGCTGTCGCGCACGCCATAAAGCGCCTCGCCAAGCGCCGCGACATTGCCGTGGCCGAATATCGCCCAGCAGCCGGGAATGACGGGATCGCCGTCCTCGTTCTTCTGGGCAATCAGATAGCGCACCAGTGCCTGCGCGGCGGTCAAGCGGATCGTTCTCATCAAAACGCCTCATCTCTTTCATGCTGTGTCGCAGCCTGCCGGGCCTCGTCCCAGTAGCGGCAGAAGCTGCGGTATTTTCCCGTCATTTCGGCCACGGCCTCTTCGTCGCTGATTGTGCCGGAGAGCCAGGCCCGCGCCGCGTCGGCGAAGATCGAGCGGCCGACAGCAAACCCCTTGACCAGCGGAAAACGCGCGGCCTCGGCAAAGCTGGCCGCCAGTTCCTCTTCCGGGGCATCGAGCCCCAGAACGACGATACCGCGGGTATGGCGGTCATTGCGCTCGATCGCCGCACACACATTGAACCAAGCGGCCTCTGTTGTCAGCGGCTCCAGCTTCCACCAGTCGGGATAGATGCCGATCTCGTAAAGCCGCTCGATCACCCGCGCGGCGCTCATATCATCCGTCTCACCATGCTTTGATGACACGACCTCCATCAGGAATTCCAGCCGGTTTCGTCGCGCGGCGGCAAAGAGCCGCGTCAGCGTCGCTTCCTGCTCGGCCTTCAGCGCCGCATCATCGTCCGGATGGTAGAAGCACAGGACCTTGACCACATGCTCGGCCGGCCATTCGGCAAGCCCGCCCATGTCCTCGCCAAGCTCCGGCTCAAGCGTGAGCGGGCGCGAACCCGGCCATTCGGTCGGTCGCCCGATCCAGAGACCGGTTCCGGCTGCCTTGTAAAGCGAGGAACGGCCGATCCGGCTGTCGCAGAGAATGCCATACCCCGGCCTGCCGTCGGCCACGTCCAGCGCCGCTTTCAGGCAAAGTTCCTTGAAGGCGCCCAGCCTTTGGGCCGGAACCCCGCACTCCTCGGCCATGTCTTCAAGCTGGATCCGGTGGTCGAAGGCAAAGACCCGCATTTCCGGCCAGTCGCCGTGCCGGTTGGTCGACCAGTGCAACTGTTCCAGCGCCTTGTCCTTGCGCAGCGCCAGCGTGGTCGAGCCATGCGCCAGGAAATACTCGAGCTCCGTCAGGCTGGGATAAGCCGGCGTGCAGCCGTGGCGCGAAACGGCGAAGGCGCCGCAGGCATTGGCGATCGTCAGGCTCTCGGCCCAGCCCCGATCCGTCAGCCATCCCTTCAGGAGCCCGGCCATGAAGCCATCGCCTGCCCCCAGAACATTGAAGACCTCGATGCGGAAGCTCCTGCCCGCAACGCCGCCGTCGATATCATCCGGAATAGCGCCCTCGAAGGCGGAGGCTCCGGCGGCGCCACGCTTCAGCACCAGCGTCGCCGCGCTCACCTTGCGCACATTCTTCAGCGCCTCAAGCGTATCCGTCGTGCCGCCGGCAATGTGGAACTCCTCTTCCGTGCCGACGATGAGATCGAAGAGATGCAGCGTTGATTGCAGCTTGGCGGTCACTTTCTCGGACGCAATGAAGCGGTTTTCGCCGTCGCCGTGACCGGAAAGCCCCCAGAGGTTCGGCCGGTAGTCGATATCGAGCGCGGTGCGCGCGCCGTGCTTGCGGGCAAGGTTCAGCGCCGTCAGCACCGCCGCCTCGGTCTGCGTGTTGGAAAGATGCGTGCCGGTGGCAACCAGCGAACGCGAGCGCGCAATCAGCGCCTCGTCGATATCGTCTTCGCAGAGCGCCATGTCGGCGCAGTTCTCACGATAGAAGATCAGCGGAAACTGATCCTCGTCCCGGATGCCCAGGATCACCAGCGCGGAGAGCCGTTGCGGATCGGTGACGACGCCGGTGACGTCTACCCCTTCCCGCTCCAGCTCTTCGCGGATGAAGCGGCCCATATGCTCGTCGCCGACGCGGGTGATCAGCCCGGATTTCAGCCCGAGACGCGCCGCGCCCGTCGCCATATTGGTCGGCGAGCCGCCGAGATATTTCTCGAAGGACAGCATATCTTCCAGCCGACCGCCGACCTGCGCGCCGTAAAGGTCGACCGAGGAACGGCCGATCGTGAGACAATCGAGTTCATGCATGCTCTAGACAGTGCCTCCCAGCGAGGATTCGAGTTCGACAAGTTCGCGCCCGCCCGCCATCAGGTCCTGCAACTGCTCGGCATTGATCTCGCCGCGCTTGGCTGTGCCAAGCGTCTTGCCGTGATTGATGACGGTGAAGCGATCGCCGACGGCAAGCGCATGACGGACATTATGGGTGATGAAGACGACGCCGATGCCCTTCTTGCGCACGGCATCGATGGTGGAAAGCACATTGGCCGTCTGGCGCACGCCGAGCGCCGAGGTCGGCTCGTCAAGGATCAGCACCCGCGCGCCGAAATAGACCGCGCGGGAAATGGCCACCGTCTGCCGCTCGCCGCCTGACAGCGTGCCGACAGCCTGATCGGCCGAGCGCAGATGAATGCCCATCTTCGCCATTTCCTCGACGGTGATGGCGCCCGCCTTTTTGTGGTCGAACACCTTGATCGGGCCGATGCGCCGCTCGGGCTCCCGGCCCATCCAGAAATTGCGGGTCACCGACATCAGCGGGATCATCGCCAGATCCTGATATACCGTGGCAACGCCTGCGGCCATCGCGTCGCGCGGATCGTTGAAACTGACTTCCTTGCCATCGACAAGGATGCGGCCATAGCTCGGCTTGTGCACGCCCGACATGGTCTTGATGAAGGTGGACTTGCCCGCGCCATTATCGCCAAGGAGGCAATGGCATTCCCCGGCCATCACCGAGAGCGAGACGCCGGCCAGCGCGATCACCGGGCCGAAATGCTTTTCGATTTCCTGAAGTTCGATCAGAGGTGCGCTCATCTCTAGCGTTCTCCCGTGATGCGACGGCGGATATAGGTGTTGAGGATGACGGCAAGCAGCAGGATGACGCCGAGGAAGACGCGGAACAGCGAGCTCTCGACGCCCGCGAAGAACAGGCCCTGCTGAACCACGCCGAAGATCAGCGCGCCAAGCGCCGCGCCGATGACGGACCCGTAGCCGCCGGTGAGCAGCGCGCCGCCGATGACCACCGAAATGATCGCCTCGAACTCCTTCAGAAGGCCGCGGTCTGCCGCCGCCGAGCCGAACTCCATCACCTGGCAGGTGGCAAAGATGGTGGCGCAGAAGGCCGTCAGCATGAACATCAGGATCTTCACCCGGTTGACCGGCACGCCGACATAACGCGCGGCCTGGGCATCGCCGCCGGCGGCGAAGATCCAGTTGCCGAATTTCGTCCGCACCAGAAGGAAATGGCCGAGCACGATCAGGATCAGTGCCCAGACCATCAGCATCGGAATGCCGTCGACGACGGGCTGACCGGCGCGCGGGCCGGCGACGAAGGTCGCGATCATGTCATTGTCGGCAAGCCAGCGGAAGAAGCCGCCGAACACCTTGCCGCCGAAAAGCGCGGCGACGAAATCACCCTCGGACGCCTCGCGCACGCCGCCGATGATCGTCTTGCCGGTGGTCGAGATGGCGATGAAGATCGTCAGCCCTCGAAGGATGAACAGGAAAGCGAGCGTGACGATGAAGGACGGCAGGCCGGTGCGGATCACCAGAAAGCCGTTCAGCGCGCCGATAGCGAGCGCGACGGCAAAGGCGGTGATGATCGCAAGCCAGGCGGGCCAACCCCACTGCACTGTCAAAAGCGCGATGATGATGCCGGAAAAGCCGATCATCGAGCCGATCGACAGGTCGAATTCACCCGCGATCATCAACAGGCAGGCACCGACGGCGATGATGGCGAACTGCGCCGAGACCGTGCCCCAGTTGATGAAGCCTTCGGCCGAAAACATTCCACTGTCGCCGGCAATCATGGCAAACAGCACGAAGACGAGAATGGTGCCGCAGATGGAGCCGAGCTCCGGCCTGATCAGCGCCTTGCGCCAGCGCGGCACCGGGCGCATGCGCTCCTCGAGGATCAGTTCCTCGATCGGCCGGTGCGGCTTTTGTTCATGGGTTTTGGACATCAGATTGTCTCCGCCACGTAGGCAATGGTTTCCCGCGCCGGCGGCGCGTTTTCGCTGCCTGCCGTACCGGGCGTCTCAAAAAACCGGCGGTTGCCGGCCAGGACGCCGCGCGGCAAATCCGCGCGGCGTCGCCATTGTCAAACGTCAGCGATACTGACCGGCGTATTTTTCAACCAGTTCGATATTGCTGTCGGTGATGAAGCCGGGCCCGGAATTGATCGAGTTGCCCGGCATCACGCCGTAGCGGGCGTAGTTGGTCAGGATGACCACCGGCAGATAGCCCTGCAGATAGGGCTGCTGGTCGATGGCGAAGTTGATCGTGCCGGCCTTGATCGCATCGGCAATGCCGCTCGAAAGGTCGAACGTACCGAAATAGACCTGCCCCGCCTTGCCGGTTTCATCAAGCGCGGCAATCGTCGGCTCAGCCGAGTTGGGGCCGAGCGTCAGGATCGCGCCGGTATCCGGATTGGCGTTCAGATAGGCCATCACCTTCGACTTGACCTCGGACGGGTCCATGCCGCTGTCGATCATCTGCTGGCCGAGCTCAACGCCCAGACCATCGGCAAAGCCCTGGCAGCGCTCAACGGATGCCGGATTGGTGATGTAGTGGTTGACGCACAGGAAGCTGTCGGCATCCGATTCCTTCTTGGCGCGCTCGCCGGCAAGCTTGCCCGCCATATATTCCGGCTGGCCCACATGCATCATCGCGCCGAGCTGCTTGGACTGCTCCTCCGTGCCCGAATTGATGGTGATCACCGGAATGCCCTTGGCCACGGCATCCGAGATCGGACCGGAAAGAACGTCATAATCGGCGATCGTGACGATGATGCCGTCCGGATTGGACGCGGCCGCCTGCTGGACGATGCGGCCCATATCGGCAAGGTCGCCGGTCGGGGGGTTGCGGTATTCCACTTCGACATCCATCTGGTCGCCCGCGACATTGATCGCGTTCTTGATCGTGTTCCACCAGCTGTCGCTGTCGGGCGCATGCGAGATCAGCACGAAGCGCTCGCCCTCGGCCCAGGCCGCGGCGGGCGCCAGGCTCGTCAGTGCAACGGCAGCAGCCGCCAGCGCAAGAAATCTGCTTTTCATCTTCAAGTCCTCCTCCAAGGGATGAATTCGCCCCGACCTCCTCCCGGCAAGGGCAATATCGGAACGCGAAACCGGTTCACGCCCCGGGAGGGAATTTAAATTCCATTCTGTGACGATTGCAATATTTATTTTCTATTTTTTCCATTCTTGCGTGCGGCGCCCACGGACACTGCAAGCGAGATCGCCAGCGACAGCGATCCGGAGAGGGCCCGGAAGGCGCCGACATCGGGTTCGGCCACGTTGAGCGTGGTGGCGCCGAGCCGCACCAGCGGGCTGGTGACGTAATCGGTGATGGCAACAAGGCCTGCGCCGCGCGCCCTTCCCGCTTCCGCGATCTCCAGCGTGCGCTCGGTATAGGGAGCAAAGGTGACGGCGAGCACGGCATCATTGGGCCGAATGGCATACTCCAGCCCGAGCCCCGCAATTCCCGTATGCAGCATTGCCGGAATATCCATCTTCTCGAAGGCATAGGCGAGATAGGAGGTGACCGGAAAGGCACGGCGGAAGCCGACGAGGTGGATGGTCTCGGCCTTTGCCAGCATCGCCACGGCCTCGTTCAGCGCTTCCGTCTCGACCGAGGCCAACAGGTTCTCAAGCGACAGACGGCCGACCTCTACGAATTCGGCGAGCAGCGCCGCCGGACTGTCGGAACCGTGATTCCTGAGCGAGTCGATACGCGTCGCATAATCCGGCCACTTGCGCGAATAGTCGCTCCGGAACAGACGCTGCATCTGGGAAAAGCCCGAAAAGCCAAGTTCCTGGCAGAACCGCATGAAGGCGGAAGGCTGAACGCCGGCCTCCGCCGAAAGCTCGGCCACCGTCGAGACCGCCACCCGGTCCGGATTGGCGGCAACGAAATCGGCGCATTGCTTCAGGCGCTTGGGGAAGCCCGGTGAGCGCTCCGCGAGACGGGCAAAAAAGGCGTCGATCGTATCGGGCGCATCACTTTCATGGTTGGGCATGGGCAGCTCCGCTATTGCACTTGACATATTCTACATTTGATGTTTTTAGAATTTTTATTCCATTTTCACAAGCGGCACAAGATCGTTCGCCGATACGGAATAGCGGGAGGATATATGACTGTATCGATTGCACTTTTGGGCGCAGGACGGATAGGCCGCGTTCACGCGCGCGCCGTCACCTCGGTGGCAGGCGTCCGGCTCGCCGCCATCGCCGACGCAAATGCTGAAGCCGCCGGCGAGATTGCCGCGCTTTACGAGACCGTTGTCTCGACGATCGACGATATCGCCGCCGATGACACTATCGACGCGGTGATCATCGCCACGCCGACCGGGACCCATGCCGATCTGATCGAGAAATTCGCCCGCGCCGGCAAGGCGATCTTCTGCGAAAAGCCGGTCGATCTCGATTCGGCCCGCGCCCGCCAGTGCCTTGCCGTCGTTGCGGAGACCGGGACGCGGCTGATGCTCGGCTTCAACCGCCGGTTCGATCCCAATTTCCAGGCGCTGAAGCAGACGATCGCCGACGGCAAGATCGGCAATCCGGAAATGCTGCATATTATTTCCCGCGACCCCGCCCCGCCGCCGATCTCCTACCTCGCCTCCTCCGGCGGCTTCTTCAAGGACATGACGATCCATGATTTCGACATGAGCCGGTTCCTGCTCGGCGAGGAGATCGAGACCGTGCAGGCCAGTGGCTCGGCGCTGATCGACCCGGAGATCGGCAAGATCGGCGATTTCGACAGCGCCTCGACCATCCTGACCACCGTTTCCGGCCGCCAGTGCACGATTTCCAACTCGCGCCGGGCCACATTCGGCTACGACCAGCGGATTGAAGTTCTGGGCTCGAAAGGCGCTGTTTCGGCGGAAAACCTGCGGCCCGCGTCGATCGAGCTGGCAACGGCCGAGGGTTTTCTGCGGCCGCCGATCTATGACTTCTTCATGACCCGCTATGTCGACGCCTTTGCCGCCGAAATCCGCAGTTTCGCTGAGAACCTGAAATCGGGCGCGGCGATGTCGCCGAGCGGCGATGACGGTCTGAAGGCGCTGGAGATCGCGGAAGCCGCCGATCTTTCGGCGCGCGAGAAGCGCCTGGTCTATGTCTCGGAGATCCGGGGCTGAGCGTCTTGCCGAAGCCCGAGGCAATGCGAGATTCGAGGATGGGGACTGCTCGAAACGCTGCCCGGCGTTTCGGGCTATTGCCCATGCAGGCACATTTCAGCGGCGGTAAAACGCGCCGGCAGGCTCGATCCGGACGACGGGATTTGCGATAGTGGCGGTCTCTGCCACCTCAAGGAATCGCTCTTGCCCGATTGCACCCTCGCCGAACCGCTCGCCGTCCTCAAGGAAATCTACGGCTACTCGAAATTTCGCGGAAAACAGGCCGCCGTGATCGATCAGGTCGTCTCGGGCGGCGATGCCGTGGTTCTGTTCCCGACGGGGGCCGGCAAGTCGCTCTGCTATCAGGTTCCCGCCCTCTGCCGCCAGGGCGTCGGCGTGGTGATCTCGCCGCTGATCGCGTTGATGCGCGACCAGGTCGAGGCGCTGAAACAGCTTGGCGTCCACGCAGCCGCGATGAACTCCTCGCTGTCGCAGGAGGATTTCATCGCAACGCGGCGGGCCCTTGCGCGCGGCGAAATCGACCTTCTCTACGTCACGCCGGAACGCGTCGCCACGGCCGGTTTCATGGAGATGATGCGCGACCTTCAGATCGCGCTCTTCGCCATTGACGAGGCCCATTGCGTCTCCCAGTGGGGCCATGATTTCCGCCCGGAATACCGCGCGCTCGACCGGCTGGCGGAGGCCTTTCCCGGCGTGCCGCGCATGGCGCTGACGGCAACGGCCGATCCCCATACCCGCGAAGACATCATCGAACGGCTGGCGCTCACGAACGCGGCGGTCTTCACCACCTCCTTCGACCGGCCCAACATCACCTATGAGATCGTCGAGCGGGCCCAGCCGCGCCGCCAGCTTCTCGACTTCCTCTCACGCCACAAGGGCGAGAGCGGCATCGTCTACTGCCTCTCGCGCGCCAAGGTGGAGGAGACCGCGGAATGGCTGAACGGCGAGGGCATAAGAGCGCTCGCCTATCATGCCGGCATGGCGCGCGAGGTCAGGGACGCCAATCAGGACGCGTTCCTGAAGGAGGACGAACTCTGCCTTGTGGCAACCGTCGCCTTCGGCATGGGGATCGACAAGCCGGATGTGCGCTATGTCGCCCATCTGGATCTGCCGGGCTCCGTCGAGGCCTATTACCAGGAGACCGGACGCGCGGGACGCGACGGTCTTCCGGCCGATGCCTGGATGGTCTATGGCATGGCCGACGTCACCCAGCGCGGTCGCATGATCGATCGCTCCGCCGCCGCCGATGAGATCAAGCGCGTCGAGCGCGCCAAGCTCAATGCCCTGCTCGGCATATGCGAGACCGCCGATTGCCGCCGCCAGGCGATCCTTGCCCATTTCGGGGAAAAGCACGAAGGCGGTTGCGGCAATTGTGACACCTGCCTTTCGCCGGTTGAGACCTGGGATGGAACGGAAGCCGCAATCAAGGCCATGGCCGCGATCTACCGCACCGGCGAGCGCTTCGGCGCGGGCCATCTGATCGATGTGCTCACCGGCAACGAGACCGAACGGACGGAACGCTTCGGCCATACGACCATGCCCGTCTTCGGCGCCGGCAAGGACATCGCGCCCAAGACCTGGCAATCGGTCTACCGGCAATTGCTTGCCAAGGGGCTGATCCGGGTCGACCATGAGGCCTATGGCGCGCTGAAGCTCGAGGAAGGGGCGCGCGCCGTGTTTCGGCACGAGCAGTCGCTGCGCTTCCGGGTCGATCGGGCGCCGAAGGGCAAGGCCTCTTCCGGCACGCGCAGACGCAACGACGCCAAGGCCGCGCTTTCCGAACAGGATCAGTCCCTGTTCGAAGCGCTGCGCGCCACCCGCACGGCGCTTGCCAAGGAACTCGCCGTGCCGCCCTATGTGATCTTTCCCGATACGACGCTGATCGCGCTTGCCAGCCATCGGCCAGGTTCCGCCGAGGCCATGCTCGAAATCCAGGGCGTCGGCAAGACCAAGCTGCAGCGCTATGGCGCGGAGTTTCTCGACACGATCCGCGCGCACGGCTGAGGCGAACGCGCGCCTCATCAGCCGCGTTTTCTCTCTGGCCGATGGAACAATTTCCCCTGCCCACCTGTTTTCCGGATGAGTGTCCTAACCAGAGGAGAAATTGCGATGAGCAAGATCGACAAGGATAAGGAAACGGAACGCACGCTGCGCCAGGTCGAGCACATGGGCGCCGGAGGCCATCTCGGCGGCACCTATTTCGGCCAGGAGCCCGACGCCAGCACCTCTCAGAACCACGGCCGCTCGCGCCCGAACGGCAACAGCCAGTCGTGACGATCGCTTGCCGCAAGCGGCATGTTCGCAATCCCGCCGCTTCGCATGATCGGCGGGATTTTCATTGATTTCGCCAGAAGAGAGGACAGTCGCCATGGCTGAAGCAAAGACAGCAAAGCTCTACCGCATGGTCATGCCCGACCATATCTGCCCCTACGGACTGAAATCGCGTCATCTTCTGAAATCCAAAGGATATGACGTCGACGACCATCACCTGAAAACGCGGGAGGAAACCGACGGCTTCATGGAGGAGCACGGCGTCGAGACGACGCCGCAGACCTTCATCGACGGCAAACGGATCGGCGGCTATGACGACCTGCGGGTCTTCTTCAAGCTCGATCCGCCGCCGGAAGAACAGAGCGACACGAGCTACACGCCGGTGATCGCGATCTTCGCGGTTGCGCTTCTGCTGGCGCTCGGCCTTTCCTGGCATCAATACGGCAATCCGCTGACCCTGCGCATGGTCGAATGGTTCATTTCGCTGTCGATGACCATCCTCGCCATCCAGAAGCTTCAGGATGTCGAAAGCTTTTCCACGATGTTCCTGAATTACGACCTTCTTGCGCGCCGCTGGGTGCCGTATGGCAGGATCTACCCCTTCGGCGAGGCGCTTGCCGGCATATTGATGACGGCGGGCGCTCTGGTCTGGATCTCTGCGCCCGTCGCCCTCTTTATCGGGCTTGTCGGCTCGGTCAGCATCTTCAAGGCGGTCTATCTCGACAGGCGGGAGCTGAAATGCGCCTGTGTCGGCGGCTCGTCCTCCGTGCCGCTCGGCTTCGTCTCGCTGACCGAAAGCCTGATGATGACGCTGATGGGCATCTGGATGCCGCTGAAGGCCTTGCTGCTGTGACAAGGGCGGACAGGGCACGGTCGCCCTGCCCGCGTCGTTCTCTCAGCCCTCAGCCAGGCTTTCCTCGGGCGCAGGCTCTTCCGCGTTCCCGGCGATGATGATCGGCACCAGAAGATCGCCCCAGCTCCTGGTCCCGCCGTGGTGACGAGCCGAGCGGATGATCTCGACGGAAACCCCGGCATCGACCGCCCGCATGACCGACTGGTTCAGCCGGTGCAGATCATTGGCGACCATGCGGATTGCCGCCTGCTGCTCGCTGCTCATCCGCGTCGATTGGGCCTCGGCGCGTTCCTTGACGTTGATCCTGCGCGTCATTTCTTCTCCTCCTCTTCGGGAAATAATCTATTCCGCCGGCCTATTCGGCCGCCTGGAACTGCGCGGTTTCGGTTGATTCGCCCATCGCCGTGGTCGAGCCCGTGCCGCCGGTGATCGCCATCGAGACGGCATCGAAATAGCCGGTACCGACCTCGCGCTGGTGACGGGTCGCGGTATAGCCGTTGGCTTCCGCCGCGAACTCGGCCTGCTGCAACTCGCTGTAGGCGGCCATCTGACGGTCGCGATAGCCGCGCGCCAGTTCGAACATGCCGAAATTCAATTGATGGAAGCCGGCAAGGGTGATGAACTGGAACTTGTAGCCCATGGCGCCGAGTTCCCGCTGGAAGCGCGCGATATCCTCGTCGCTCAGGTTCTTCTTCCAGTTGAAGGAGGGCGAGCAGTTATAGGCGAGAAGCTTGCCCGGATGGTGCTTGTGCACGCCCTCGGCGAATTTGCGCGCCTGCTCCAGATCCGGCTTGGAGGTCTCGCACCAGATGAGATCGCAGTAAGGCGCATAGGCGACGGCACGGGCGATGCAGGCCTCGAGCCCGTTGCGGACGCGGTAGAAGCCCTCCGCCGTGCGGCCGGCATCATAATCGACAAAGGGCTGGTCGCGCTCGTCGATATCGGAGGTCAGGAGCTTGGCCGCCTCGGCATCCGTGCGCGCGATGACCAGCGTCGGAACGCCCATGACGTCGGCGGCAAGCCGGGCGGCGGTCAGGTTGCGGATATGGGCCGCCGTCGGGATCAGAACCTTGCCGCCGAGATGGCCGCATTTCTTTTCAGAGGCCAGTTGGTCCTCGAAATGAACGCCGGCAGCGCCCGCCTCGATATAGGCCTTCATGATCTCGAAGGCGTTGAGCGGCCCGCCGAAGCCGGCTTCCGCATCGGCGACGATCGGAGCGAACCAGGTCTCGACAGAAAGCCCACTTCTCTCTGATATCTCAATCTGATCAGCACGTTGAAGGGTTTTGTTGATCCGCTTTACAAGCTCGGGGCCGGCATTGGCCGGATAGAGCGACTGGTCCGGATACATGGCGGAGGCGGTATTGGCGTCGGCTGCGACCTGCCAACCGGAGAGATAGATCGCCTTCAGCCCGGCGCGAACCATCTGCATGGCCTGGTTGCCCGACAGCGCGCCGAGCGCATTGACGAAATCATCCTCATGGATCAGCTTCCAGAGCCGCTTGGCACCCTCCTCCGCCAGCGTCGAGCGGATGCGGACCGAGCCGCGCAGCCGCTTGACGTCGTCCGCGCTGTAGCTGCGCTCGATGCCGTCAAACCGGCCCTCTGCGGCGCCCTCGACAAGATTGTAAAATTCAGACATGCCCATTCCTCCTCTTCCAGGCAATTTGAAAGTCGACCGGTGCTAAACACCACTTGGCGACAGTTCATGTGACATTTTTTACTGAATTGATGATTGCAAATCTACAGAATTGGCTTAGATCAAGCGCGAATTCGGGTTATCTTGTATTCTGCTTGACAGAGACGGCAAGTAAAACTGTAAAATTTGTAAATCATCAAATCGGCCTGGAGGAGACCGGATGACGGAGAAGAAGATTTTCGCGGGGCCGCGGCTGCGGCGCATCCGCAAGGGCCTTGACCTGACGCAGACGGCGATGGCCGAGGCGCTTTCGATTTCGCCCTCCTATCTCAACCTCATCGAACGCAACCAGCGGCCGTTGACCGTGCAGCTTCTGCTCAAGCTCGCCGCCGTCTACAACATCGATATCGGCGAACTCCAGGGCGAAAGCTCGGGCACCATCAGCCAGTTGAAATCGGTGTTTTCCGACCCGTTGCTTTCGGGAGAACTGCCCGGCGACCAGGAACTCGTCGAAGTGGCCGAAGCCGCGCCGAACGCGGCGATCGGCATCATCAAGCTTTACCGCGCCTATTGCGAACAGGCCGCCCGACTCTCCGACCTCTCCGCGCTTCTTGCCCATGACGGGCGTGAAACCCACCTGCCGGGCAAGCGCCTGCCGCACGAGGAGGTGCGCGACGCAATCTCCCGCCGGCCCTATTTCTTTGATTCACTGGACCGCGCGGCAGAAGCCCTTCACGCAGAGCTCGCCCCCGGCGACGAGCTTTCGGCCGCCCTGAAAACCTGGCTGATGCAAACTCACGGGATCACCGTCAGGATCCTGCCGCCGCATGCCATGGTCAATCTCGGCCGCCGTTTCGACCGCCACACGATGCGGCTGTTCATCTCTGCCCGTTTCTCTCCGCGCGACCGAAAGCGCGAGATCGCCATCGAAACGGTGCTCCTGGGGCTGGCCGACGAGATCGCCGCGGAAGTGAAGGCGCTCGACCTGTCGAGCGACGAGGCCCGCCGCATCGCCCGGTTCGAACTCGCCCGCTATGCGGCGCTGGCGCTGATGATGCCTTATGGCCCATTCATCGAAGCCGCCCGCCGGGACCGGTTCGATATCGGCCTTCTCAGCGGCCGTTTCGACGTTTCCTTCGAGCAGGCGGCTACCCGTCTCGTCAGCCTGCAGCGGCTGGAGAATGCCGGACCGGCCTTCTTCGCCATGGAGATCGACCAGGCGGGCAATATCTTGCGCCGCATCGGCGCGGAAGGGTTTCCGCATGCGGGTTTTCGCGGCGAATGCCCGCGCCTTGATCTCTATGACGCCTTCAGCCAGCCCGGCCGGATCGTCTCCCGACATGTGGAAATGCCGGACGGCGTCGGCTATCTGACGCTTTCGCGCACGCTGGAAGGACCGGAACCGGCGCTCGGCGAACGCCTGCATGTGACGGCGATCCTTCTCGGCCTGCGCTGGGACAAGGCATCGGCCACGGCCTATGCAGAAGACGGCGGCGCGCGGGCGGGGTCCGTGCCCGTCGGGCCGGTCTGCCGCCTGTGCGAACGCCCGGGCTGCCTGTCGCGCGCCGAGCCTCCGGTCACCCGGCCGCTCGGCCTTGACGAGATGGTCGCCGGTCTTTCGGCTTTCGACTTCCGCTGAAGCGCCGCGCAGCCAGACGGTAACATCTGACGCCCAAAGACGCCTCAAAGCACATGGATAGAGCGCTTTCGCGATGCGGAGAACAGCAGACGCGCTCTAGAACCGGTTGGTCCAGCGCGGGTGGATGTCATCGATCACAAGCGAATGGCTGTGCGTCCTGTGTCCTTTGAGGTGCGGATGATCAAGCGGCAGGTTGTCGTGGCTGTGCTCGATCGCTTCGTCCTCGCCCGCCGGCCACTGCGAGAGACTGATGACAACGCCAAGGCCGGCAAGAGCGGCCAGAGCCAGAAGGGCGGCCACCGCGCCGAACGCAGTCATGAGCCAGCCCGAAAGCGGATAGGTCAGCAGCCAGCAGGCGTGGGAGAGCGCGAACTGCGCCGCAAACAGGGCCGGACGGTCCTCAGGGTGGGCAGAACGGCGCAGCAATCGCCCCGATGGCGTCAGCACCGCCGAGTAGCCGAGACCGACAAGAAACCAGGCGACAAGCAACGCGAGCCAGACAAACCCACCAAGAGCAATTTCCGCCGCGAGCGCCGCAAGCGCCGCCGCCATCAGTAGGGCGCCGGTGAGCATCACCGGCCTGTCGGGAACCCGGTCGAGGACCTTTGGCAGCAGGATTGCGGCAGTCATCGATCCGGCGCCGAATGCGAACATCGTCCAGGCGAGATCGCTCGCCGAGAGGCCCAGCAGACCGCGCACCAGCACCACCGAATTGACCAGAACCATCGCGCCCGCGGCGGCAACTGCAAGGCTGAGCGCCAGAAGCCCGCGCAGACGCGGCGTGGCGAGATAGATGCGGATGCCGCGCGTCGTCCGGTCGTAAATGCCGCGTGGCTCTGCCGCCCTGGGGCTCGGCAGAACCACCGAGACGACGAGCAGCGCCGAAGCCAGGAAACCGGCGACCGTGCCGAGAAACAGCGCATCGTAGCTCATTGCCGCCAGAAGCAGGGCGGCAAGCGTCGGGCTGGCGATATTCTCCAGGTCGTAGGCAAGCCGGGACAGCGACAGCGCCCGCGTGTAGCGTTCCTCTTCCTTCAGCACATCCGGGATGGTCGCCTGGAATGTCGGCGTGAAAGCGGCCGAGGCCGATTGCAGCAGGAAGATCAGCAGATAGACCTGCCAGACGGCGGTGACGAACGGAAGCGCAAGGGCGCACGCCGCGCGCACCAGGTCGAGCGCAACCAGAAGCCGGCGGCGGTTCATGCGCTCGGCAAAGGCGCCGGCAATCGGCGCGATGCCGACATAGGCCACCATCTTGATGGCGAAGACCGTGCCGAGCACCATTGCCGCCCCCTGCCCGGCCAGGTCATAGGCAAGCAGCCCGAGCGCGACCGTCGCCAGTCCCGTGCCGAGCAGCGCGACGATCTGCGCGAGGAAGAGATGTCGGTAGGTGCGGTCGGCGAGAATGTCCAGCATCGGGGCCTCAGAGATAGCGGGTGATTGCCTTCAGTTCGGCGCGCCCGGTCTCGGCGCCGTCCGCGTCGAGGCAATGGTCCACGTGATCATGGATGAGCGCCTGCTTGGCATTGCGGATCGCGCTTTCGACGGCCTGAAGCTGCTGGGCGACATCCAGGCAGGGACGCCCCGCCTCGATCATCGCGACAACCGAACCGAGATGCCCCTCGGCCCGCTTCAGCCGCGCGACGATCCGGGGATGGCTTTGATGACGATGTTCATGGCTCATGCCCCGATATTATCCACCCGGGGAGGATATGAAAAGGGGTGGAAAAACCCCCATTGGACCACCGACGTGCGTTCCGGCCGCAAGCGGGCGAAATGGAAACCGGGAAAACAGCATGCAGAAGGACAGAACGAGGCCGACCGAAAACTGCCGGACTCAACACGCCACGAAGACAAAGGGAAGGAAAATGGTGGGTGATGTAGGTCTCGAACCTACGACCCGCTGATTAAGAGTCAGCTGCTCTACCAACTGAGCTAATCACCCACGAGACACATCGCTTTCGCGTCGTGTGAGGGCCGTATAATGGGGATTCGGCGGATTGTCCAGCGTCCTGTTTCATTTTTTTGACGCCAATTTCCTTTTCTTTACAAAGCCCCGAACACGGCCGCGAAAACGCGCTAGAGCAACGTGCCGCGCGCCACGCACACGGCCTGGCCGCCGATGCGGGCGGCGCTGATCTCCCCGCCAGGCCCGGTCTCAAGGTTCAACCTGATATAGGAGGGCCGCCCCATTTCGACGCCCTGTTCGATGACGAAGGAATGGGACCCCTCGCCCGGCGCGTCGAAATGCTGGATGGCGCCCGAGAACGCCGCGGCGGCGGATCCGGTCGCCGGGTCCTCGGTAATACCGTCGGTCGCAAACATCCGGGTGTGAAAATGGATATCGTGTCGCACACCGCCGCGGGTATAGACATAGGCCCAGACCGGGAGCCCCTCGATCAACGGAGAAAAGGAATTCCAGCGACGCGGATCGAAGTCGATTTTCTCCGCAACCCCGAGATTTCTGACGGGGATGAGCGCGAACGGAACGCCCGCCGACCAGATCGTTGGAACATGATTTTCAAAACCGATTTCGTCGACTCCGATGCCAAGCGCCTCGGCAAGATTTTCACGCGCAATCTTCTCAACGCAGCGATGCGAGAGTTTTGGCAGATCGAATTCGGCAAAGCTGGCGGCATCCTGCCTGAGTTTGACGGCACAGCGCACCGGGCCGATCTTCTCGCCGATGACGGAGACCATGTCGATCTCGCTGTCGCTGCCGTGCTGGCGCTCGGCGAGCGCGATCGCGGCGCCCACGGTCGGGTGGCCGGCAAAGGGCAGTTCCCCGCCCGGCGTGAAGATGCGCGCGGCGGCCGACTGCGACACATGGTTCGGCGCCAGCAGGAAAATCGTCTCGGAGAGGTTGAACTCGCAGCAAATGGTCTGCATCTCGTCATCGCTCAGCCCCTGGGCATCGAAGACGACGGCCAGCGGATTGCCATGATAGCGCTCCGCCGTGAACACATCATAGATCGCATATTCCCGCATCTCAGCAAAAGCTCCTCTGCCATTTCGCCGCACAGTCTACCCTCTTCCGCGCGTGCCGAAAACAAGATCCAGCACGGGCGGCATGGAATGGGCGTAATCGAAATCGTCCCTGTTGTCGCCGGTTATCGCCAGAACGGCATCGATTTCCCCTTCCCTATCCCGGCGCATATGGTCGCGGACCCGCTCCATCAGGCCGGCCGCGTCAAGCGACGACTGGAAGAAGCGATAAAACATGACGATCTGGCCGCACCATGCGCAGAAATAGTCCGGCTCGGGCTCCATGTCGTCAAGCGCGAGGCCGGTCTCCTCGGCGACCTCCCGCGCCATGTTGGCATCAAGATCGATGCGGCCATCGACGATGTCATCCTCCTCCAGAGAGCCGGAAGCGCAGTAGACCTTGCCGGCATTGGCTGTGATGCTGCTCATGCGAATGGCAATGATCGCCCCGTCGGCCGAGCGGATGACCGGCATGCCGAAACTGTGGAAGGTCCGCGGCTTTTCGTCCTGGCAACGCCACCAGAGGTGATAGGCGTAAGGAACAAGCTGCCCCGTCGCCCTCACCGCGCCGTCGCACAGGTTCACCTGGTTGAGCGCCACAAGGCGACCATTGAAGAGATGGGGGTTGGCAGCCTTCTCGCGTTTCCAGTTCTCAGCGACCTCGGCGTCGAAGCGCTGAAGGCCGACCGGATCCTCCTCCGTGACGCGGATGTCGATCTCGCGGATCGGAAAGGCCTCGTTTTCCGGGGGCCAGTCCTGCGGGGCGGTCAGAAGCGAAACGGGCATGAGAAATCCTGCTGAAATGTGGGTATGACAGAGCGGGCACCTGCACGCTATAGGAGAGGCCCGCCAAACAAAAGGCCCGCCATGACGATGACGGGCCTTGCACGGATGGCAATGAAAAACGCCGGAAATCAGGCCGCGGCGGCCAGTTCCTCGGTCAAGACCGCGCCGAGACGCCTGATGCCCTCATCAATGACTTCCGGAGCGGAACAGGAAAAGGACAGGCGCAGGTGGTTGGGCCCGCTGCCATCGGCATAAAAGGCGTTGCCCGGCACGAAGGCGACCTTGGCGCTCTTCAGCGACACCGGCAGAAGGGCCGCTGCATCCATGCTTTCCGGCAGGGTCAGCCAGACGAACATGCCGCCTTGCGGTCGCGTCCACTCGACGCCGGTCGGCATGTAATCGGCAAGCGCCTTCAGCATCGCGTCGCGGCGCTCGCGATAGACGGTGTTGATCTTTTCGGCCTGCGCCTCGAAATGCGCTTCCGCCACGCGCGCGATCGCCATCTGGTTGATGGTCGGCGAATGCAGGTCGGCGGCCTGCTTGGCGAGAACCAGGCGCTTGATGATCGGCGTCGCGGCGCAGACCCAGCCGACGCGAAGGCCGGGCGACAGCGTCTTGGAAAAGCTGCCGCAGTAAAGCGTGCGGGTGTTCTCGATACCGCCGGAGCGCTCGCAATCCATCGCCAGCAAGGTTTTCTGCCGCTCGCCTTCATAGCGCAGCGCCCGGTAGGCGGCGTCCTCGATCACCGCGATATCGAGCGCTTCGGCAATATCGAGCAGCTTCTCGCGCTCCATCTGCGACAGCGATTCGCCGGTCGGATTGGCGAAGTCGGCCGAGAGATAAGCGAACTTCACGCGGCTTTCGGCCTTTTCCGCTGCCTGCGCATAGGCTTGCGGCGCGGCGTTTCGCGACAGGTCCAACTTATCGTAACGCGGTTCATAGGCGTTGAAGGCCTGCAGCGCGCCCAGATAGGTCGGCCAGTTCACCAGCGCGGTATCGCCCGGCGAGAGCATCAGCTTGCCGAGATAATCGAGCGCCTGCTGCGAACCGGATGTGATGAAGATATTCTCCAGGTCAGCATCGATGCCGCGCGCGCGCATGCGCTTGACGATCCACTCGCGCAGGCGCGGATAGCCCTCGCTCACCGAATATTGCAATGCCTGCCCGGCCTCGGGACCGGCGAGAATATCATTATAGGCCGCCTGGAATTCCGCGGCAGGAAACAGCGCCGGATCCGGAATCCCGCCCGCGAAGGAAATGATGTCGGGCTGGTCGAGAAGCTTCAGAAGTTCGCGGATTTCGGACGCGCCCATGCGTTTGGCGCGCGTCGCGTAGATTTTTTCCCAGTCAAGCATGGGGGTTTCCTCGAAGTCTTTTTTGGTGGCCGTAGATGACCATAGCCGTCCATTTAAGTCAACAATACTGACCTATTTTTCGTGCGGTTTTCGCAATTTTCTGTCCATATTCGCGGCCCCGGCGTAATTTTGTGTAATTTCGAGGCGAGATCAAGGTTGTAAGTGCCATATGATGTCACGAAAGCGTCATAGAACGCATGGCACACTCGGAGCCTGATCGGGAGAGGAGACGTCGGATGGCAGTCAAGGTCGGGACCTTCAATCTCAACAATCTGTTTTCGCGGTTCAACTTTCAAGCCGAGGTCGCGGCGGATCCCGACATCGACGAGGGCGGGCTGACGCTCACCTTCGCCCCGAATGAGGTCGATGTGCGAACTTTCATGGGCAGGTTGGTAAAGCAAAAGGATCCGCAGGACACGGCGGAAATCGCGCGACGGATTCTCGAAATCATGGATGTCGACGTGCTTGCTGTTCAGGAGGTCGAACATGTCGAGATCCTGCGCAAGTTCAATCGCGACTATCTTCGCGGTCTCTACCCGGAGGTCGTGCTGGTTGAAGGCAACGACACACGGCTGATCGATGTGGGGCTGCTCTCGCGGCTCCCGATCGGCCCGATTACCTCTCACCAGGCAGCGCGGCACCCCGATGCGCCCCGCAAGCGCGTGTTCGGCCGCGATCTCGTACGCGTCGATATTCTCGACGCGACCGGCGAGACCGCCTTTTCCGTCTACAACACGCACATGAAAAGCCACTATGTTCCGTTTGATGAAGATCCGGTCGAGGGCGCCCGACGCGCGAATGAGCGACGACGGCAGCAGGCCGAGATGACGCGGAAGATCATCGAAGCGGAACAGGGCGAAAACGGCCGCTTCGTGCTCTTGGGCGACATGAACGACCCGCCGGACTCGCCCTATCTTGCTCCGATGACCGTTATCGCCGGCCGGCCGCTCGTAAACGGCCTTGCGGACGCCAGGGAGACGCGGCCGCCAAAACCCGAGTCGCCGGGACAGGGTGACGGACCGACGGAAACCAACTGGACCCATCGCTACAATCCGCCAGGTCCGGCTCTGCCGCTTTACGAGCAGTATGACCAGATCTGGCTCAGTCCCGCGCTTGCGCCAAGGCTTCAGGAAGCCTTCATCGACCGGCGCACGAAACATGGCGGGGATGGCAGCGACCACGACCCTGCCTGGATTGTCCTCGATCTCTGAGCCCGAATCCGAAAAGGCCGGCGCAAGGGCCGGCCTTCCCGTATCCGTTCGCGCGGACGCGAAAACTCAGTTGCGCTCTTTGTCGACCAGCGCGCCCTTCTTGATCCAGGGCATCATGCCGCGCAGCTTCTCGCCGACTTCCTCGATCTGATGACGATCGTTGAGACGGCGAGTGGCCTTGAAGCGGGCAGCGCCCGAGTGCCATTCCTGCATCCATTCGGCGGTAAACTTCCCGGTCTGGATGTCCTTCAGCACGCGCTTCATCTCGGCCTTGGTTTCCTCGGTGACGATACGCGGACCGGTGACATATTCGCCCCACTCGGCCGTGTTCGAAATCGAGTAGTTCATGTTGGCGATGCCGCCTTCATAGATCAGGTCGACGATCAGCTTCACTTCGTGCAGGCATTCGAAATAGGCCATTTCCGGCGCATAGCCGCCTTCGACCAGGGTTTCGAAACCGGCGCGGATGAGCTCGACCAGACCGCCGCAGAGAACGGCCTGCTCGCCGAAGAGGTCGGTCTCGCACTCTTCCTGGAAGGTCGTCTCGATGATGCCGGCGCGACCGCCGCCAACGCCGGAGGCATAGGAGAGCGCGACATCGAGCGCGTTGCCGGAGGCATCCTGCTCAACGGCCACGAGGCAGGGAACGCCGCCGCCGCGCTGATATTCGCCGCGCACCGTATGGCCGGGGCCCTTCGGCGCGATCATGATGACGTCGACGGTCTTCTTCGGCTCGATCAGGCCGAAATGAACGTTGAGGCCGTGGGCAAAGGCGATCGCCGCGCCGTCGCGGATGTTGGGCGCGATCTCGCTTTTGTAGATGCCGGCCTGCAGTTCGTCAGGCGTCGCCATCATCATCAGGTCGGCCCAGGCGGCCGCGTCGGCAACGGTCTTGACCTCGAAGCCGTCGGCTTCGGCCTTCTTCGCGGTGGCCGAACCGGCGCGCAGCGCGATGACGATGTTCTTCGCGCCGCTTTCCTTCAGGTTCAGCGCATGGGCGCGGCCCTGCGAGCCGTAGCCGATGATGGCGACCTTGCGGCCGTTAATGAGGTTGATATCCGCATCCTGATCGTAATAAACACGCATTGTCTTTCCTTCCCTTGACAAAAGCTTCGCCTGACCGCGCCCTGCGGCAGGCAATTCATGCGGCCGCAAAAAGCGTCCAGAATCTTTCCACAGCCCGTTCGGCCCGGCGCCGGAACAGGCTGCGATCGGCAGCCTCCCCAAGCAGGAAGCGAACATGGCTGTCACCGACGATAAGGCCATAGAACACGCGGTAGGCCTCGTCGCCGTTATCGAACACCAAAAGCCCGGACCGCCGCCCGTCCTCCAGAAGCGCCCTCGCCCGCTGGTCGATCTGGGCGCGGCCGCGCTCCAGCAGCAAGCGGCCAAGCTTCTGTCCGTCCTTGGTCACGCGACCGATCGCAAGGCGGTTGAGCGCGAGCGAAACATCGCCGGCCAGCACCTCGAGCAGGTCCTGTGCGAAGGCAGAGAGGTGATGGCGCAATTCGTCGGCGTCAAGCCTGTGGCCGGCGCTCTCGAATGTCCTGACCTTGCTGGCCTGATAGGCGATCATGGCGGAAAGCAGGCCGTCGCGGTCGCCGAACCACTTGTAGAGGCTTTCCTTGGAACAACTGGCCGCGCGGGCGATGCCCGCCGTCGTGACGGACTTCTCCCCGCCTTCGACAAGCAGCCTGAGCGCCTGTTCGAGAACCGCCTGCTGGCGGGGCGTGAAATGAAGTTCGGTGTCGACGTCGTCGATCAAGGTCCTGCTCTCGCATCTGGTACGGTACGGTACGGTACCTATTGCAGCAGTTTCGCGCCGCCGTCAAGCGGTCAAAACGGCGAATTCGCGCATTGGGGCCGGGTAGGAAGCTTCGGGCATGGAACCGAGAAGAGGTCCAGGTGGCGCCTTCCGAGCCGAAGGCGGACTTTCAAGCTGCGCACACCGCGTGGCCCTGCCGCTTTCCCCGCCTCCGGCCGAGACAAAATACAAGTCTTCATCCGCCAGACGCAAAGCCGCAAATAGCGGCTCAACCGCTGCAGGACAGGGCCTCCAGGCGAGCGTGGCGCCATGCACGAAAAAATTTAATCAAACGATTGACTATGGAACGCAGAGAAACTATCTTTCTTTCAACAGCACGGGCGATCCCTTCCGCCCGTCCCGTCTTCATCGTGATGCGGCTCCTGATCGGCACGTCTCTGCCCTCAGTCTTGCACGTTTACGATGACCTCCGGAAACACCCCGGCAGAACCCTGCGCCGGGGTGTTTCTCGTTTGTCCCCCTGTCGATATAGTCAGGCCGGGTTTCGCGCCGCATTGCCCGTTGGAACCGGCGGGCGACCACCGTTCTTTCCCGGCAGGCTCGCAGACCAAGCTGCCCCCTTGGCGCGAACCATTCGCCAGCCTTCCCGCTTATTCATTCACGCGCGCGAACGTCTCGAAAAACGCCTTCGAGCCGCCGTCGGGCGCCTTGCCGACGCCCCATCGCATCAGGGTCGAGGCGTCCTCGGAAAAGCACCAGTACTGGCCGATGACCACATCGCCGTCGAGCTGTTCAAGCACCTGGAATTCGCGCGCGCTAAGCTGGCGGATGCGCACTTCGTTGTAACGGGCATTGCCCGCAATCGGCGCAGGCTCGTCATCGAGCGTCGCATCGAACTTGTTGATGTAGAGCTTGTCGGGATTGGTGTCGTTGACGCCCTCATAGGCCAGGAAATTCTCGGCAAAGCGCATGGTCAGCGTCAGGCGGAAGCCGGCCGGAAACTGGCCGTTGCTCCAGTAGCTTTGCGGATGCTCGGAACGGTAGACGCCGCTCAGGCGCGTATTGTCGAAGCGTTTCGGTTCGATGGCGGGAAGGCCCCGGCCCGTGGCGAGATCGTCAATCAGCATGGTGGTGTCTTTCATTCTGTAAGTCGATTGTCGAAAAGGCCGTTTGCGGATCAGGTTCCGCTCCGGCCCGAATTGCGAAGGGTCGGGTCAAGCTGGTCGCGCAGCCAGTCGCCGACGATGGATACCGACAGCGCCAGGAAAAAGATGATGGCGCCCGGGAACATGGTGAGCCACCACGAGGTCAAGAGCCGGTCGCGCCCGTCGCTCATGATCTGGCCAAGACTTGTCATCGGCGGCTGCACGCCAAGGCCGAGAAAGCTCAATGCCGTTTCCAGAAGCACCGTCAGCGGCAGGTTGATGGTGAACTGCACCAGGATGACGTTGAAGATATTGGGCAGGATATAGCGCAGGTAGATTCGCGCGGATGATGCGCCCAGAACCCGCTCGGCTGTGACATAGCCGCGTTCGCGCACGGAAAGCGTTGAGGCGCGAACCAGACGGGCATAATTCTCCCAGCCGCTGAAGCCGACCATGATCACGATCAGCAGCAGGCTGCTCTTGAACAGCGCGAGCACGAAGAGCGCGATGATGATGATCGGAACCGAGGCCTGCACATCGACCGCCATCATGATCAGCGTATCGGCCTTGCCGCGCCGTCCGCCGGCGATCAGCCCCAGAAGCGAGCCGAACACCGCGCCGATCAGCGTGCCGAAGATGGCGACCAGAAGCGTCACCTTCGCGCCCATGGCAAGGCGGGCCAGCAGATCGCGCCCGCGCCCGTCCGTGCCCAGCACGTGGTCCCAGGTGCCGCCGAGAAAGACCGGGGGCTCGAACCGGTCGAGCAGCGAGGTCTGGCGGAAATCGTAGGGCGTGAGGAAACCGCCGAAAAGGGCGAACAGCACGAACAGGATGACGAAGCCGATGGCGATGCGCACCGCAAGCGGCATATCGCGGAAGGTCGTCATGACGCGGCCCTCCGGATTCGGGGGTCGAGAAACGAATAGAGGATATCGACCGCGAGGTTGGCGAAGGTCATGGAGAAGGTGACGGCCAGCACCAGGAACTGGACCACGGCGATATCGCGGGTGGCGACCGAGCGCACCAGCAATTGCCCGACGCCCGGCCAGGCGAAGACCTGCTCCGTCACCACCGCGCCGGCGACCAGGCTGCCGAGGCTGAGGCCGAGCATGGTGACGATCGGAATGGCGGCATTGGGCGCGGCATGCCGCCACAGCCGTCTTGAAGCCGGAACGCCGCGCGCCTCGAGCGCCATCATGAAGGGCTGGTTGATCGTCTCCAGCAGCGAGGACCGCGTGAACCGGGCGAATGCGCCCATGGAGGCAAGCCCAAGCGTCGCCGCCGGCGGCAAGAGCAGAAGCAGCGAAATCTGGCCGTTGGCGGCCGCGCCGAAGAACACGCCGAAGACCAGCGCGCCCGTCAAAATCACCACGAGACCGAAGAAAAAGTTCGGCATGGCGAAGGCGAAGACGGAAAAGCCCATCACCAGCCGGTCGATGAAGCTGTTGCGGTTGAGCGCGGCGACCGCGCCGATGGAGATGCCGAAGATGACCGCGATGGCAAGCGCCGTTCCGCCCAGCATCAGGGTCGCCGGAAGCCGTTCGAGAAACAGCGTCAGAGAGGATTTTCCGGTGTGGATCGAATAGCCGAAATCGCCCTGAAACAGGCCGAGAACGTAGTTCGCGTATTGAACAGGCAGCGGCTTGTCGAGCCCCAGCTTGACGCGATAGGCCTCCACCACCTCGGGCGGCGCATCCGGCGGGGCGAGCGCCTGCGCCGGATCGCCCGACAGGCGGATGAAGAAGAACACGATCGTCACCGCGATCAGCAGCGTCGCCAGCGAACGCAGAATGCGGAACAGGATGACCCGGGTCATGAGGGATCGCCTCCCGTGGCAGTGACGCGTGCGGCGCGCGCAAGGGACGATGTCGCACGGCCGGCTCGGTCGGGAACCGCATCGAGCAGCGTTCTTGTGTAGTCATGGGCCGGCGTCACCAGCACCTGCGAGGCCGGTCCCTGCTCCACCGCCTCGCCGCGATACATCACCGTCACTTCATCGCAGATCGAAGCGGCAACGCGAAGATCATGGGTCACGAACAGCATGGCAAAGCCGAGCTTTTTCTGCAGCGACGCAAACAGCGCCAGGATTTGCGCCTGGATCGAAACGTCGAGGGCCGAGATCGCCTCGTCGGCCACAAGAATTTCCGGCTCCACCACCAGCGCGCGGGCAATGCAGAGCCGTTGGCGCTGACCACCGGAAAATTCATGCGGAAAACGGTCGAAGGCCTGTTCGGGCAGGCCGACCAACGCAAGCATTTCGCGGGCGCGTTCAGCCGCTTGCTTCCGGGTCGCGCCGTGGATCAGCGCGCCCTCGGCAACGCTCCACCCGGCCTTCTGGCGCGGGTTCAGCGCGCTGAACGGGTCCTGCTGCACAAGCTGGATACGTTTGCGCATGGCGCGCGTCATGCCGTTTTCGCCGATATCGGTGCCATCGAGAAGCACCGTCCCACCGGAGAGCGGCTCGAGCTGGAGGATGCCGCGCACGAGCGAGGACTTGCCCGATCCGCTCTGGCCGACGAGGCCATGGGTTTCGCCGCGCTTCAGGGTGAGCGATACGCCGCGCACGGCCTCGATGGCGCGAGTGCCGAAAACGCCGTCGCGCTGATGATAGGTGATGGCGATATCGCGCGCTTCCAGCACCACAGGTGCCGCCCGCTCGGGGGACGCATTCGCGCCGGGACGCGGCAGGCTTTCGAGCAGACGGATCGTGTAAGGATGCCGCGGCGCCTCGAAGATCGTATCGCGCGTGCCGGTTTCCACGACCTCGCCCTCGCGCATCACCATCACTCGGTCGGCGATATCGGCGACGACGGAAAGATCGTGGGTGATGAACAGAAGGCCGGCCCCGAATTCATGCTGCAGCTCGCGGATCAGCGCCAGGATTTCCGCCTGCGTGGTCACGTCGAGCGCGGTCGTCGGCTCGTCTGCGATCAGGAGCGCCGGCTTCAGCGCCAGCGCCATGGCGATCGCGATCCGCTGGGCTTGGCCGCCGGAAAGCTGGTGCGGATAGGATTTGTGGATGCGCTCGGGATCGGCAAGCCGCACGGCCTTGATCATCTCCATGGCGCGGGTCCGGCGCGCGCGGGCCGAACCCATGCTATGAACCTTCAGGAGTTCCTCGATCTGCTTTCCGACCGTCATCACCGGATCAAGGGTAGCCGCCGGCTCCTGGAAGATCAGGCCGATCCGGTCGCCACGGATACGGCGCATGGCAGCGGGATCGCCCGCCGGCAGCGGCGCGCCCTCGAACACGATCTCGCCTTCGGTCTTCTCCAGCCCGCGCGGCAGCATGTCGAGCAGGGCTTGCGCGGTGATCGACTTGCCCGAGCCGCTTTCGCCGACGAGGCAGACGCATTCGCCCCGCCGGATCGAAAGATCGAGGCCGCGGACCGCATGGTCGCGGTCCGCGCCCCCCGGCAGCGCTATCGTCAGGCCGCGGATTTCAAGCAGGTCGGTCTGACGGTCCGGCACCGGCGTTTCCTAGGGTTCGATCGTCAGGAAGTCGCTGGTGAAGATCGTCAGCTGCGAGCTGCCCGGATCCCACTCATATTTGTCGCTCATGGCGAAGGTCTGGACGTTGCGCCACAGATACATGCCGGGCGTCACGTCTTCCCAGTCCTTCACGAGGTCGAGATAGGCGGCATTCTTCTCCTCGAAGGTCTGCGCCCGCTCGAACCGCTCGCCATCCTCCAGAAACGCCTCGGTCGGGGTCCAGGTGCGGTGGGCGGCGGTCACGCGGCTCGACGACGGGCCCCAGTCCAGCCAGAGCGGACGGTAGGGGTCGCCTGTGAACTCCGACGACATCGACATGTTGAGCATGTGGAACGGACGCTGATAGGCGAGCGAGAAATTGTCGACGATGTTGAGTTCGACATTGATGCCCATGTCGCGCCACATCTCGACCATGTATTCGGCCGCCGCCTCGTAGTTCGGGTAGAAGCCGCGCACGATGTTCCAGGTCAGCGTCTGGCCGTCATAGTCGCTCTCGGCCAGGAGCTCGGCCGCGCGTTCCGGATCATAGCTGTAGGTCGCCTTGCGGTCGGGATCGAAATAGGGGCCGTATTCCGGGAAATTGAACGGCGTCGGCGTGAAGGTCATACCGTTCCACAGCGCCTCGGTAATGGCGTCGCGGTCGATCGCCATCACCATCGCCTTGCGCAGATTGGCATCGACCAGCGGGTTGTCGTCCATGCCCTCGATGGTGAGCGTGTTGAAGGCGAACATCGGATAATTGCCGATCTGGTCGACGATCAGGTGAATGCCGTCGGTCGCCTCGACCGCCTCCAGCTGGTCGATCGGAACGCTCATGATCAGGTCGTAGTCGCCCGAGACGAGGCCGGCATAGCGCGTCGAGAACTCGGGCACGATCTTCCAGGTCACGCTTTTGAGCGGCGGCGCGCCGTCCCAATAGTCGTCATAGGCGACGGCCACGGCATGGTCGGAGGGATCGAAATCCGTGATCATGTATGGCCCGGTTCCGATCGGCTTCTGGCCGAAGGCCTCGGTTCCGACGCTTTCATAATAGTCCTTCGGCAAAACATAGCCGATCGGCGTCGTCAGGCGGTTGATGAAGGTCGGGTCGGGATAGGCGGTCTCAAGGTCCACGGTGTAGTCATCGACGACGGCGACGCCGACGAGCCCGCGGGCATAGTTCTTGCCGCGCGGCGCCAGAGGCTTTTCGCCCCACAGGCGCTCCTCGGACAGCGAGAAGGCGACGTCCTCGGCGGTCATCGGATCGCCGTTCTGGAAGGTCACCCCTTCGCGCAGATGCAGCCGCCAGGTGGTCGGCGTCACCTGTTCCCAGCTCGTGGCAAGCCCGGGAATGATCGTGTTGCCTTCCGGATCTTCGAAGTAGTTCCGCTTCACCAGCGTGTCGAAGACATTGCCGTAAACCCGGCCGCCGGTGGTCGAAAGACCGATCACCGGGTCGAGCGTCGACCAGAGATTGTCGACGGCAAAGGCGAAATCCGGACGGCTATCTTCCTGCGCGAAGGCCGGCGCGGTGGCAAGCGGCGATACGCCTGCGCCGAGCGCAAGCATGGCGGTCGTCAGTAGCGTTCTGCGTTTCAACATGATGTGCGATCCCTCTGAAAATCGTTTCTTCCGGCGCGCCGGCGGCCCGCCCTTATGCTGACGATGCTGTCGCGATGCTTCAGGCGGTTTGCCGCCCCCGGCGCATCGCCGCCGGTTCAAATGTGTAGTCGCGCTCGTTTGCGAGCGACGGGATGGATCGGCGGACCGCTTCAACCTTCGAAAGGTCGAGATCGGCGACCGCAAGCCCGATGCGCTTGCCCATGTCCGCCACGACCGTGCCCCAGGGATCGACGATCATCGACTGGCCCCAGGTTTCGCGCCCGTCATCGTGCTGGCCGCATTGGGCCGCCGCCACGACATAAGCGCCGTTCTCGATGGCGCGGGCGCGCAGCAGCGTCGGCCAGTGCGCCTCGCCCGTCGACATTGCGAAAGCGGACGGGATGAACAGGACTTTTGCGCCGGCATGGGCATAATCGCGGTAGAGATGCGGAAAGCGCACATCGTAGCAGACCGACATGCCGAACGGCCCCCACGGCGTCTCGGCGAGCACCGCTTCCCCGCCCGGCGCATAGCGGTCGGATTCGCGGCGCGAGACCTCGCCCGGCAGGTCGACGTCGAACAGATGGATCTTGTCGTAGCGCGAGACGATCGCGCCGCTGCCGTCGATCAGGTGACTGGTGTTGGAGAACCGGCCGCCATCCGCGCCGGCAAGCGGCGTCGAGCCGGTGTGGATCCACAGCCCGTATTTCGCCGCAAGCTCCCGGCAGGCGGCAATGAACGGATCCCGCGCCTCGTCCGTGACGGAAAGGCGGGCGGAAGCCACATCCTTGTTGACCATGCCGGACGCCTCCGGAAGCGCCAGAAGCTCCGCGCCCGCCGCATGGGCCTCGGCGGCAAGACCGGTGACGATCTCGATATTGCGCGCATGGGTGTTCGACGCGCACATCTGCGCCATCGCCAGCCGGAGTTTCGCGCGGTCGCCCGCTGTCGTTGTGGTCATCCTCGGTCCCTCCGACCGGTTAGCCATGCCTTCGAAAGCGGCAGAGCTGAAAAATACATCAACGACAGGCTAAGGTGAGAAATTCGACAAAAAAAGTACAAAATTTCCCCTTCCCGTCTATAAATCTAACATATTCTTGCATGAGCCGGGAGAGACCGACATGGCCCAGGATCGCTTGCCGCCACTGAGGGCGCTGAAAACGCTGGAAGCCTTCCACCAGAGCGGATCGGTGACGGCGACGGCGCGGGCGCTGAACGTCTCGCACTCCGCCATCAGCCACCAGTTGAAGCAGATCGAGGACTGGGCGGGCATTCGCCTGATGCGACGCGACGGACGGCAGACGGCGCTGACGGAGGCCGGCGACAGTCTGGCCCAGGTCATCAACGAGAGCTTCGGCGCCATCCGGCACGAGATCGACCGGCTGACGATGCGCGAGAAACTGCCGGTCTCGGTCGCCGCGCTGCGTTTCGTCATCCCCAACTGGCTGCTGCCCGAAATAGAAGCCTTCATGGCGGAGCATCCGGACGTTTCCGTTTACGTTCAGGAACATATATCGGACCAGCCGGTCAGCCCGGAACCCGATCTTCTGATCGGCTTTTCGCTTGACGGCCAGGTTCCGCCGGGAGCCGAGCCGATCATTCCGGGAGCGGCAATCCCGGTCTGCGCGCCGTCCTATCAGGCTCGGCATGCGATCGGAGGCGAAGCCGACCTCGCCCGCGCCACGCTGCTGCACGACGAGGATATGCGGATGTGGCGCACATGGTTTGCGGCTGCGGGGCTGGCGCCGCAATACGAAGGCGAGACGCGACGCCTCTTCTTTTCCGGCTCCGCCCTGATCTGCGATGCCGCGCGACAGGGGCTCGGCGTCGCGCTGTGCCGGGAGGCGCTGATCGAACCCTATCTCGAAAAGGGCGAACTGGTGCGCCTGTCCGATATCCGGATCGATAATGCCTCGGTCTACTATCTGGCGCTGTCGCAGCACGGCATGAACCGCCGCGCCGCAATCGCGCTTGCCGACTGGTTGGCCGAACGCAACCGCGGAAGATGGAAGCCTGCAGACAGCCGCCGACGGCGATCCCGGCAGGCAGGCGCTGAATGACGCGGTTTCCATTGCTTCAGCGCGACTTTAATGGTGGAATTGCGCGGGCTTCATATCGAGGGAAACGATGCTCACTTCTCGCGATCCCGCAAACAAGACGGCCAGGTTGGTAATTGACCAGTTCCGGTGCGTCTCGGACCCCGAGGCGTCTGGGTTCGAGACAGTGCTGCCGTCGGGACGGTGCCAGATCATCTTCAGTCTTGCCGGTAGGTCGCTTCTGGATGGCGCTTCGAATGGCCGGCCATTGGCGGTGTTCCAAGGGCCTTCCACAACGGCCAGGCAAATACCACGCCGACCCCAGCAGTCGGCCTGCGGCATCAGCTTTCGGCCCGGCGGGGCCGGCGCTCTGTTTCGCAGGATCGATGGATTTGCGGATCAGGTCGTTGATCTGACCGGGCTTCTTGGGAAGCGCGCGGAGAGCCTCCGCGAGGAACTGCGAGAGCTCGGACCGCATGCGGCGCGGCTCGAGCGGCTCGAAAGCACAATCGTGTCCCTCGTTGAGGATACCCGTTCCCTGGAGTTGATCTCGCGCGGGCTGGAGGATCTGCGTGCCGGCAGGACTGTCCGCGAGGTTAGCCATGAACTCGGACTATCGTCGCATAGCTTCAGGAAGCTGTTTCTTGTCAATGTTGGCCTGACACCCAAGACCTATCTGGGGATCGAGCGGTTTCGAAGCGCTCTCGCCCGGATGACAGAGGCCTCCTCGCTCTCGGACCTGGCGCTGGACGCACGCTATTCCGATCAGTCTCATATGACACGCGAGGTCACGCGTTTCGCGTCCATGTCTCCGGGCCGCCTGCGCGCGAGCGAACGACCCTATCCGGGACATGTCCGACCCCGTTGACTTTCATTCAAGACGCGCTGCGTCACGCTGCCTATCTTGCCCGGGTGACAAGACAAAAACGGAGCGAAAATGCAGGGAAAAACAACACCAAAGACCGTCTTTACGCGCCTGATCGTGCAGGATGTCGATGCCGCCGTCGCACTCCATCAAGAGGAATCGGGCGCCGAGACGGTCCTTCCGGTCAAGGGCCGCGGGTACGGCAAGCGAGAAGAACACGCGCGCGATCCCTCTGGCCATCTTTGGATACCGCGCCGAGGTGTGACGGTATGAGCGTGCGGCGTATCGTTGCGAATGTTGCCGCAGAGTCGGTTCCGGAGGTACAGGCATTCTATACCGAACTCTTCGACCTCGACCTGCTCATGGATCTCGGCTGGATCGTCACCCTCGGTTCGGATCTGACGGCCAAGACGCAGTTGAGCATCATGAGCGAAGGCGGCTCCGGGGCGCCGGTTCCGGACCTTTCCGTGGAAGTCGACGATGTCGACGCGGTGTATGCCCGCGCCGCCAGGATGGGCTGCGAGATTGTTTACGACCTGAGAGACGAGGCGTGGGGCGTCAGACGCTTCTTCGTGGCCGACCCGACCGGCAAGCTGATCAACATCCTCTCGCATCTAGCGTAACAATTTGAGAGACGCCAATCAAGTGTCGCAGGCGCCCGGCGACCGCGTCGGGGCTCACCATCGGCACTGGGTCGCCGAATACCGGTCCGGCCTTATGCAGGCGAACCGTTTCTGCTCTGTCATGAACACGGGAACTTGAAGGAAGCGAAATCGCCTCTTGACCCCTCGCTTTGTCGGCCATTTGGAATTTTGGATTTGAAAACATCCGGTTCGGAGTGCTAACGGACTGCCAACCTTTTCCAAGCGGTTTCCTGCAGGTTTTCTCGCCGGTTTCCAGCGCAGCAGAAGAGAATCCGATGGCAGAACATGTCTCCGGCCCGACCGAGCGACCGGTTGCTGAAACCGGCTCGCCGATGGTCAGCTTTGAAAAAGTGACCAAAACCTTCAGCAGCCGGGAAACCGGAAAGAACGCCTTCAAGGCGCTCGACAATGTCACCTATACCGTTCCGCGCGGCGCAATCACCGGCATAATCGGCCGCTCGGGCGCCGGCAAGTCCACGCTTGTGCGCCTGGTCAACGGTCTTGAACGTCCGAGCGAAGGCCGCGTCATTGTCGACGGCACGGATGTCGCGGCGCTTGACGAGGTGGCGCTTCGGTCCGTCCGGCGCTCGATCGGCATAATCTTCCAGCACTTCAACCTGCTGTCCTCACGCACGGTCTATGACAATGTCGCCATGCCGCTCGAGATCGCGGGCATGGCAAAGCAGGACATCAAGAAGCGGATCGAGCCGCTGATCGATCTCGTTGGCCTGTCGGAGCGCACGCGCCATTACCCGGCCCAGCTTTCCGGCGGACAGAAGCAGCGGGTCGGCATCGCCCGCGCGCTGGCCTCCGAGCCGAAACTGCTTCTGTCGGACGAGGCAACATCGGCACTCGACCCGGAAACGACCCAGCAGATCCTCGGCCTTCTGAAGACGATCAACCGCGATCTCGGCCTGACCGTGCTGCTGATCACGCATGAGATGGAAGTGGTCAAGGCCGTCACCTCGCGGGTTGCGGTGATGGACAAGGGACAGATCGTCGAGAGCGGCCGCACCTTCGATGTCTTCACCGCGCCAGAGCACGAGACCACCCGCTCGATGCTGGCGGCCCTGCCGGGCGGCAGCCTGCCGGATTGGATCGGCCGCCAGGTAATTGCCGACCCCAAGCCCGGCTGCAATGCGCTTCTCCGCCTGCGTTTCTTTGGCAAGACCGCTGACCAGCCATTGGTCTCGCGTCTGATGGCGGTGCTCGGAAGCCCGGTCAACATCATCGCCGGCACTGTCGACGAGATCGCGGGGGAACCCTATGGCACGCTCTATGTCGCCTATTCGGCCGATCCGTCGGTGATGCGGAAAGCGGACCAATTCTATGCCCAAAGCGGTCTGAACGCGGAGGTCGTCGGCTATGTCGCCTGATATGCTCATCTCTCTTCTGACCAAGGGCACGCTGCAGACGCTGCAGATGGTCATCGTCTCCGGCCTGATCGGAACCGCGCTCGGCCTGCCGATCGGCATTTTCCTGGCGACCAGCGGCAAGGGCGAGCTTCTGCAGGCGCCGTTCCTCAACCGTCTCGTCGGCCTGATCGTCAACGCGACACGGTCCACGCCCTTCATCATCCTCGTGGTCGCGATCATTCCGTTCACGCGGCTCGTCGCGGGAACGTCGATCGGCACCCAGGCGGCAATTGTGCCGTTGACGGTTGCCACCATCCCCTTCTTCGCGCGTCTGGTCGAGAGTGCGATCCGCGAGGTCGACAAGGGATTGATCGAGGCTGCGCGCGCCATGGGCGCGACGCCGATGCAGATCGTCATCAAGGTGCTGCTGGCGGAATCGAAGCCCGCCATCACGCTCGCCTTTACGCTCACCATCGTCAGCCTGATCGGCTATTCCGCCATGGTCGGCGCCGTCGGCGGCGGCGGTCTTGGCGATCTCGGCATCCGCTATGGCTATCAGCGCTTCATGCCTGGCGTCATGCTCGCCGTCGTCGTCGTGCTGATCGTGCTGGTGCAGGCCATTCAGAGTGCCGGCGACCGTCTGGCGCGCAGCTTCGACAAGAAGAACCGGAGCCAGTAAGGCTCCCGTCGGAATGGCGTATGACGTGAAGTTCTCGACCCGTGCGTTGGCAAGAAATTGCGCCAATGGCCCAACTTTGGAAACCGGATTTCTTTAGAACCGTTCGGCTCCTCGATAGATCGATAAAATTACCAGGAAACACAGCGCACCGGAGAAACCGGTGCGCCGGCGTCAAGGACAATAGAAATGAAATTCGCAACCCCATTTGCCGTACTCGCCATTGCATCCAGCCTTGCCGCTGGGACAGCCCTTGCCAAGGACACGATCACCGTCGGCGTCACGCCCGGTGCGCATGAGGAGATCCTCGAAGAGGTTCAGAAGCTTGCCAAGGAACAGGGCCTTGATGTCGAGATCGCAACCTTCAGCGATTACGTCGTGCCCAACCAGGCGCTGAATGACGGTGACCTCGATCTCAACAGCTTCCAGCATGTGCCGTATCTCGACAACCAGGTTGCCGATCGCGGCTACGACCTGAAAGCCGTCGGCAAGACGATCATCACGCCGATGGGCATTTATTCCAACAAGGTCGAAAGCGTCGACGATATTCCGGAAAACAGCCGTGTGGCGATCCCGAACGATCCGACCAATGGCGGTCGTGCGCTGCTCCTGCTGCAGGCCAAGGGCGTCATCAAGCTTGCCGATGGCGCCGGGCTCAAGGCAACGCCGCTGGATATCGTTGAAAATCCCAAGAATATCGAGATTCTCGAGCTGGATGCTGCACAGCTGCCGCGTGTTCTCAATGATGTTTCGGTCGCCGCGATCAACACCAATTATGCGCTCGATGCCGGCTTCAACCCGATCGAGGACTCGATCGCCATCGAGAGCCCCGACAGCCCCTACGCCAACGTGATCGTCGCACGCACGGAGGATGCGGACGCCGACTGGGTCAAGCAGTTCGTCGAAATCTATCAGTCCGATGAGATTCGCAGCTTCATCGAAAATACCTATGGCGGCGCGGTCGTCCCGGTCTTCTGATCAGACCGCCATGAGCGGGAAACGTCTCTGCCGTACAGCGCCCGGCTTTCGCGGTGAAAGGCGTTCCCGCAGCAACGACCGTGTCTCGCCGAGGCAGCAATCATATGCTCCCTCGGCGAAGCCTTTAGAGCTGGGTTCTTCTTTGACATGGCCGTGGTTCTTAAGGCTCCATTGACCCGCCGCTGATAGGCCTCGCGACACGTGGCCTGAGTTTTTGGCTGTCGATCGACCAGCGACCTGATCATTGATGAGGATTTAGAACAGGGGAAGGTTTCGGTCTCGGCGAATATCCTTGCCATCCAGAATGATCACCTCGCCCGCGGCCTTCTGCTCGCCGCTGCCGATCGTGTAGTCGAACTTCACGTCGACGAACCGAAACGCCGAGAAGTTCTCGCGCACCTCCGGTCGGTCATTCAGCGAGAGGATAAACCGGCCCTTGATCCCCGCGAGGCGCTCCGCCATTTCGGCAAAGTCGGCGCGCTTGGGCCCAAGCTAACTCACGACTATTTGGAATCTCAGATAACTGAGAGAATGCCTGTCATTATAAAGTCCGCACCGGATGTCACGCTCGCACGAATACGGATGACGCTGAGAAATCGAGCCCGGGAAAAATATTGGTGGAAAGCGCGGCTGCATCAAGACCGAACTGTCGATACAGCATCGCCGCAGCCACCTCACGAATGTCACCCGTGGGCATTAGGTCACGATTTGCATAAAGTTCGCCGTCACCGACACCTGGCCACTGCCCCATGACCCGTCCACCCGGAAAGGCACCGCCGGCGACAACCGCGCACCCTCCTGTCCCGTGATCAGTTCCACCGGTACCGTTCTGACGCGCCGTGCGCCCGAACTCCGTCATTGCGAGAACGACCGTTTTGCCCCACGCAGCCGGGCCCATCTCGCGCCGCAGGGTCATTATTGCAGTCGAAAGATTATTGGTCGATCGAGCGAAAAGGTCGAACTGGCCGGCATGGGTATCCCAACCATTGATCGAAAATGCAGCAATCCGGTAATTTTCTCTCAGAAAACCGCCCGCCAACCGCGCCAGCCCCTCGGTCGAGGCCTCGATCTTCTCGCCTGCGAAAATTTCGTCGGCGCTCATGTCTGCACTTCGAGCCTGCCGGAATGCGCGGGCAAAGTCCTTGTCGCGGGAATAGAGCGCCTCAAAGAACTGGATCTCATCGGCTGCAATCGGCACATCGGCTTTCGGCGACCACATCTCGGCATCTTGTTCGCCCTGAAGTATGAGATCCGACTCTGATGCGACGTCAATAGCCCTGAGGCGGCCTTGCTGCGACAGTCCGATTGCCCTGTTGAGCCAGCCATCTTGGCCTGCCCGGCCGTTTCCACCAGTCTCCAGAATGTCCTGTCCGTCAAAATGGCTACGGGCATTGCGATAGGGCGTCGAAACCGCGTGAACGAAGCTCAGTTCGCCGCGCCTCCACAGCGGGTAGAGGTCTCGGGCCGCCGGATGAAGACCGAAATAGCCGTCGAGATCATAGAGCCCGCTGTCCGGCGTCATCGCAAGTTCGGGACGCAAAACACGGAAGGCAGGATCGCCATAGGGCTGAACCAGATCAAGCCCGTCCATGGCCCCTCGCAATATGATGGCTACAAACCTGTTGTCGCCGTTGCCTTCAGCAAGGGCAAAGCGCGTCGTCAGCGGCATCGCAGCAAGAGAGCACGCCCCGCCAAGCAAGGCTCGCCGTGTAGGATTGAATGTAATGGACATCGCATTACTCCTAGCGAAGGTTGAACTCCGGTGAGGCCAAAACCAGGGTTACAGCGGCCATCCGGTTCGGTGCCCGCTTCACGAGTGTCCTGGTATTCTCGGTCAGTAACGGTCCGAGAGCATGCTCGGCCAATAGGGAAGGATCAGGGGCTCCCCCGAATTTGCGAACGATGTTTCTCGCAATGACGATACGCCCCGCCAGCTGATTCCCATTCACCCAGCTCGCTCGGCCGCTTTCAAACCCCTCAGGACTGGGTGGGTCCCAGACAGGCTGGCCCAGTCTTTGCAACCAATAGCTGACCAAGTTTCCCAGCTTTCGGTCAACAACAAGTGAATTCCCGTCTACTCCCAGCGCTCGCAGTGACGAAACAACGTAATCGAAAGGTTGCTTGATATTCTGAGGTGGCATAGCAAGTGCTTTCGACGCCGAAAGCATCGCCTCATAAACCGCCGGTAGATTGCCGCCTGTCCGCGTCCAGACCGCAATCATGTTCGACACCACGTCAGAGGGAGGATGTTCGGAAAGGAAATAACGCGCGAGCTTGCCGCTGATATACCGAGCAGTCTCCGGTCGTGACGCAAGGTCATCAAGAAACGTCTCGATCTCGACGATATCGTCTCTTTCAGCCCCGTACGATTTATCTAGGATAGAGAACGTACCCGGCTCAGCACGTTTGTCGTCGAAGATCGTTCTTGCGGCACCGCGATCAACAGTAAGGCCCGTGAGAAGAAATGCTGCTTGACGCACGTCTGTCTGCGTGTATCCGGAGCCGGCACCCATCGTGTGCAGTTCCAGCAACTCGCGACCATGATTTTCGTTCAATCCGCGTTTTCCAGCCCGAGCCGAATTGGGTCCTACGGAGAGCCATTGGTCGAGATAGAAGAGCATTGCAGGGTGCAGGGTTGCCGATTTCAGCAGCGTGGCAAAATTGCCGGCCAGGTTGGGCCGTATCGCCTCTGCCTCGAAAAGCGGCGCGAAAAGTCTCATATCTTCGTTTTTTCTGAACGACACAGAGAAATGGTCGGCCCAGAAACTCGCAAGCCGCTCACTAAAGCCATTGGGAGAGGCGACGGATTGAGCGATCCTAGCGTTGACATCGTCACGAAATCTCTGGTCGTTCTCCTGACGAATGGTTCTCAGCGCTTCGCGCAAGGGTTCGCCTTCCAGCGTCTTGCGGGTATCGCGTCGCTTGTTGAATGTCCGGACCGCCCGTTCCCTGACGGCTTCCACTCCCTCGCATGGAAACAGCAGCACTTCCGACTTCGCAGAGCGCAGTTGTCGTGCGATCCCTTCCGGGGTGCTGGGCGCGTCTTCGCCGGGCCGGAGCCCATAGCCGAAGCGCACCGCCGATATAGCGGATTGCCTGGACATGATCGTTCTCTTTATGTCTGCTGCGATTGATTAAGGACGACGCGACCAACAGTTGCTTCAGCTAGAAATTTTTGCCCGTCCTGCAATTCGTATTTGGAAACTTACGTGCCAATTGCGGAGACAATGTTGCAATATTGGGACCGTTGGATGACCAAACCGACTCCGGCTGAATCACAAAGCATTCAACGGAGCGATATAGTGGTTTAAGTGCTGGCGGACAGCAGGCCGCCCAGGACCCGGGTAGCAAAAAGGCCGGTGAAGTGTTCGCGTCACCGGCCTATTCAACTTACAAGAATACGAAATGCATTCTTGGCAAAGCGCATTTGGTGACTGGCTTGGCCGAAATAGTTCGATTAGAGTAATCATGGCCGTGCATCCGGGGGGATCGTATGGTCGCCTTTGCAAGGCATGGTCCTTGGGGGTCAAGGGACACAGCGAGGTTGGGGATGGAATCTGAAGCTCTCGAGCAGGTCGGGCACCTGCCGTTCTATATTACAGGCCCGGGTCAGACAGACGGTCTCATGGTCGGGATCATCATTCTGGCGCTTGTCGGCGTTGTTCTGATCGGCGTGTTCTACCTTTATCTGCACGCCTGGGACTGTCCTGATTTTTGTGCTCTGGCGTGGTAACTGCTCTTTGAGGAGACCCACGTATGAGCATCGACAAAGAACTCTTGGACCGCCTGATGCAAGGGCGCTCGCCCGGTGATCTTTTCGGCAAGGACGGTATCCTGTCCGAACTGACAAAAGCGCTGGCCGAACGCGCCCTGAGCACCGAGATGGACGTCCATCTTGATGAGGAACGGGCTGAGGCTGTGCCCGAAGGCCATAACCAGTCGGCAAACCGTCGCAATGGCTCCAGCAGCAAGACGGTGACCACCGACAGCGGCAAGGTGGTCCTCGACATTCCTCGTGACCGCAACGGCACCTTCGATCCGGTGCTGATCGCCAAATACCAGCGCCGCTTTCCCGATTTCGACCGCAAGATCATCTCGATGTATGCCCGGGGCATGACAACGCGCGAGATCCAGGGGCATATCGAGGAAATCTACGGCGTCGAGGCCTCGCCCGGCCTGATTTCCGCGATCACCGACAGCGTGATGGATGAGGTCACGGCATGGCAGAACCGCCCTCTGGAGCCCTGCTATCCGATCGTCTTCATGGACGCGATCCGGGTCAATATCCGCAGCGACGGCGTGGTCTCCAACAAGGCGGTGTTCGTGGCGCTGGCCATTCTGCCGGACGGCACGCGCGACGTGCTGGGCCTGTGGTTCCAGGCCAATGAAGGCGCCAAGTTCTGGGCCAGCGTGCTGGGCGACCTGCGCAATCGCGGTGTCCAGGACATCCTGATCGCCGTCGTCGATGGTCTCAAAGGCTTTCCGCAGGCCATCGAGGCCGCCTTCCCGAGAACACAGGTTCAGACCTGCATCGTCCATCTCCTGCGCCATTCCATGAACTTCGCCAGCTACAAGGACCGCAAGGCCGTCGCCAAGGCGCTCAAGACGGTTTACACCGCCGTCAATGTCGAGGCGGCGGAAGAAGCGCTGGCGACGTTCGAGGACAGCGATCTCGCCAGGCGTTATCCGGCGATCGTGCCGAGTTGGCGAAAGGCCTGGAACGAGGTCATCCCGTTTCTCGACTATCCGCCAGAGGTGCGCAGGCTGATCTACACGACGAATTCCATTGAGGCTCTGAATTCGAAAATCCGCCGCGCCGTCAGAACCCGCGGCCATTTCCCGAGCGATGAGGCAGCGGCCAAGTTGATCTATCTGGCCCTCAATGCTACCTCAACCGAGTGGAAGCGTTCAGTGCGAGAATGGCACGCCGTCAAAAGCCAGCTCGCAATCATGTTCGAAGAACGTTTTCCTATGTCCTGAAACAGCGCCAGGGCACAAAATTCTAGACAGTCTCACGCCTGGGACTGTCCTGATTTTTGTGCTCTGGCGTGGTAACTGCTCTTTGAGGAGACCCACGTATGAGCATCGACAAAGAACTCTTGGACCGCCTGATGCAAGGGCGCTCGCCCGGTGATCTTTTCGGCAAGGACGGTATCCTGTCCGAACTGACAAAAGCGCTGGCCGAACGCGCCCTGAGCACCGAGATGGACGTCCATCTTGATGAGGAACGGGCTGAGGCTGTGCCCGAAGGCCATAACCAGTCGGCAAACCGTCGCAATGGCTCCAGCAGCAAGACGGTGACCACCGACAGCGGCAAGGTGGTCCTCGACATTCCTCGTGACCGCAACGGCACCTTCGATCCGGTGCTGATCGCCAAATACCAGCGCCGCTTTCCCGATTTCGACCGCAAGATCATCTCGATGTATGCCCGGGGCATGACAACGCGCGAGATCCAGGGGCATATCGAGGAAATCTACGGCGTCGAGGCCTCGCCCGGCCTGATTTCCGCGATCACCGACAGCGTGATGGATGAGGTCACGGCATGGCAGAACCGCCCTCTGGAGCCCTGCTATCCGATCGTCTTCATGGACGCGATCCGGGTCAATATCCGCAGCGACGGCGTGGTCTCCAACAAGGCGGTGTTCGTGGCGCTGGCCATTCTGCCGGACGGCACGCGCGACGTGCTGGGCCTGTGGTTCCAGGCCAATGAAGGCGCCAAGTTCTGGGCCAGCGTGCTGGGCGACCTGCGCAATCGCGGTGTCCAGGACATCCTGATCGCCGTCGTCGATGGTCTCAAAGGCTTTCCGCAGGCCATCGAGGCCGCCTTCCCGAGAACACAGGTTCAGACCTGCATCGTCCATCTCCTGCGCCATTCCATGAACTTCGCCAGCTACAAGGACCGCAAGGCCGTCGCCAAGGCGCTCAAGACGGTTTACACCGCCGTCAATGTCGAGGCGGCGGAAGAAGCGCTGGCGACGTTCGAGGACAGCGATCTCGCCAGGCGTTATCCGGCGATCGTGCCGAGTTGGCGAAAGGCCTGGAACGAGGTCATCCCGTTTCTCGACTATCCGCCAGAGGTGCGCAGGCTGATCTACACGACGAATTCCATTGAGGCTCTGAATTCGAAAATCCGCCGCGCCGTCAGAACCCGCGGCCATTTCCCGAGCGATGAGGCAGCGGCCAAGTTGATCTATCTGGCCCTCAATGCTACCTCAACCGAGTGGAAGCGTTCAGTGCGAGAATGGCACGCCGTCAAAAGCCAGCTCGCAATCATGTTCGAAGAACGTTTTCCTATGTCCTGAAACAGCGCCAGGGCACAAAATTCTAGACAGTCTCGCACGCCTTGCCTGAGCGGATGGCGCACAGCAGCAACGCCTTTCAGTTGCAGCTGGTGGGCGTGCTCGCGCTTTTGTCCCTATTCACCCACAACAACATATTCTGGATTGCCGCGCTTCTGATCGTTGCCGTACGCGTTCCTGACTTCCTTACGCCCATCAATTCGATAGCGCACTCGCTGCACCGAATTGCACATGGGCGGGACCTGCGCGAGGCGGACGTTCCGCAAAGCGAAGAGAATGATCAGCCCGAAGCCACGCCGACCGAGGATGTCGCTCCACCAGCTGAAACGTCTGCCGAGCCTTCGAAGAAGGAGGGCGACGGTCATGCTTGAACTGCTGTTCTGCTCCCTTTTTACAATTCTGCCCGATTTCCTCTATCGTCGCTACAAGCAGGGCAAGCGCCTCGGCCGCGAGATCAATCTCTTCACCGTCTGGTACGAATTGCGCTGGGGCATTACCGGCTGCACCGTGCTGACGATACTGCTGATCACAACGGTTTTCTTCTACCATCCGACCTCGACGACCGTGTCCTCCTACTTCCGTACGGTCTCGATTCTGCCGGACACCCCCGGCCGGGTGACCGAAGTCTATGTGAAAACCGGGGATACGGTCGAGGCCGGAGACGTGATCTTCACCCTGGACGACCGGCAGCAGCAGGCGGCGGTAAGCGCTGCGCGTGAGAAGGTTGCCGAGGTCGAAGCGCAGCAGGCCGTTGCCGAGCAGGAACTTGAGGCGGCGAGAGCCACGGTTGAGCAGGCGCGCAGCGCGCTTGATCACGCCCGGATCGAACTGGATCGCAATCTGGGTCTACAGCAGAGAAATGCGGATGCCGTGGCCCAAAGGGTCATTGATGCGCTTCAGAGCAGCGTTTCGGAGAAACAGAGCGCGCTGGACGTCGCCCTTGCAAATCGTCGCGCGATCGAGGCGCGCATCGAAACCCTGCTACCCACCCAGAAGGCAGGCGCGGAGGCCGCGTTGCAAGAGGCGGAAGTCGCGCTCGACCAGCGCAGCGTCAGGGCTGGTATTGCCGGCACTATTCAGCAGTTTCAACTGCGACCCGGCGACGTCGTCAACCCGTTCGTTCGGCCTGCGGGCATCCTCGTGCCTCAGGATCAGGAAGAGGGGGTCTTTATCGCCGGGTTCGGCCAGTTGACGGCACAGATCATCCATCCCGGCATGATCGGCGAGCTGGCATGCGCAACCCAGCCATTTAAGATCATTCCTGTCGTTGTCGACGGCGTTCAAGATGTGATTGCAGCAGGGCAATTCCGCCCGTCCGATTCACTGATGGACGCGAATGATCGCAGCGGCAATCCAGGCACGGTCATCGTGCGGCTTCGCCCTCTTTATGATGGGCAGGCTGCGTCGATCCCGCCGGGCAGCGCCTGTATCGCCAATGTCTACACGAGCAATTACGACAAATACAAGGACCCGGATATCGGCTTTGGACAAAGCCTGCTTTTGCACATGATTGATACGGTCGGCATCCTGCATGCCGCTTTGCTTAGGCTCGAGGTGATACTCCTGCCGGTCAATCAACTCGTGCTGTCGGGAGGACATTGAGTTCTGGATCGCCGCAGGAAAAGACAGCGTAATCCGCATGAATAGCAGTTGGTGGAAAGCGCTTTGGGTCGCGTTCGGCCTTGAGCTGGTTGAACGCCCAAGAGATCGATAGTCACCCGCCCTTCAACGCCTTGAGCACCTGCATCAGCCCATCGGACAGCCACACCCCGAACCCGGTCCCGGCCATGGCGGCGCCGAGGATGTAGCCCCGACCGATCTGCTTGATCTTCTGGTATTCGGCGACGAACTCCTCGGTTTCGCCGATCCGCTGTGACAGCGCCTTGTTCTGCTCGAGCAGACGTGCGTTCTGGTGCTCGACCGTGTTCAGACGGTCGTGGATTTCATCATTGCCGCTGCGGTTTTCGTCCACCTTGCGGATCAGGGCATCGAGCTTGCCCTGAACCTCTCCCAGATGACGCGCGAGATCGACCGTCATGCCCTGCCCTCGTTATTTGTTGATTGCGCGAAGCCCGGCAACGCCCGAGCCGACATAGAAGACCCACTGGATCATGTTGCCCGCCCAGGCATCGAGCGGGGCGGGAAAGGCGGCGATCGTCCAGGGCTGCGCATAGATGCAGTCCGGGCACCAGAGCATGTTGTAGAGGCAGATCGCCGCCCACCAGACGGCAAGCGGCACGAGAAAGAAGTCGGCAAACAGCCAGAACCACGGCACGGCGAACTTCGCCTTGTTGAGCGCCGCCATTTCCCGTGTCTCGGCAACCACCTGTCGCAGATATTCCGCCGTCAGTTCGGCCTCGATCTTCTCGCGGTCGTTTGCCTGTTCCACCCGCCTTTCGATCAGGTCGGCGGCGCGGTCGAGAAGACCGCCCGCCCCCATCTTGGCGAGACATGACAGAAGGGCGGCGATCATACCCACACCTCGTGACCGGTCAGCGTGTTGATCCGGCGCGCGATCACATCGCGGTAGCGCCAGGTGAACCAGAGCGCTGCGGCAACGGCCACGCCGCCGACAGCCCAGCCGACCGGCAGGCCGGAGGCCCAGGCGAGCGCGCCGGTGGCCACTGCCGAGGCTCCGGATTTTTGTGCCGCATCCTTCACGGCCTTCATGTCCCGGCGCAGCTGGGCGATGGTCGCCGGGCCGATGATGCCGTCATTCTTCAGATGCGGATGCGCCATCTGATAGGCGAGCACGGCCGCTTTCGTCTTCTCGCCGAACCAGCCATCGATCGCGCCCGGATCAAAGCCGCGTTTAGAGAGCATGGTCTGGACATCGCGCACGACGGGATCGCCCGTCTCGGGGACCGTGCCCGTCGCCTTGCGCGGAACGCCTTCGGGCGCGGAAGCATCCACACCGGTATAGACGCCCTGTTCGAACAGCAGCGCCTCTTCCCGGCGCCGGCGGACAAGCCCGGGCAGGCGCTTGCCCTTCGAGGTGTTGTAATGCGTCGCGAGATAATCGGCCGCCGCCTTGAGCTTGCCGGCGCGCCAGAGCGTGCCGAAGCGCCATTTGCTCACCACGCGGCCACCGAGATTATAGGCAGCACTTGTTGCGGCATCGAGCTGATACTGCGTGCGATCCGCCGGCGAATGGGCAACGACTTCCTTTGCATAGCCCTGATTGAGCACGGCGCGGAAGATCCGGTCGCCGTCAGCAACCGAGATTGTCGTCTTGCCGGGGACGATCCGCGTGATCCCGATCTTTGCCAGTTCCAGCCGGCAATAGGGCGAGTTCATGGTGAAGCCGGCATAAAGCGTCGGCGTGCCGGTTGGATCGCGATAGGCAACAGTCGGAGCCCCCTCGTGACCGCGCACGAAGGCTGCCCCCGGTTCGGAGACCGTGGTGATTTCCATTTTCTGTTTTCCCTTGGATAGTGTGCCGGTCAGTCCGGCATTACATCAGGCCGGCAATCGGTCAGGCCGACAAATGATCAGGCAAAGCGTTCGGCCGGCGTTGCCGGTTCGGGCGCGACCACATGGGCCGCCAGTTCCGCCGGCAGCGCTGTGCCGTCGGCGAGACGGAGATTGACGTGATAGCCGGCGACGACCGCCATCTCCGGATAGGCTATGCCGTCACCGCCGGTTACGGTCTTGCCGGTCGGGGCATAGACGAGACCGTCGCAGGCCGCGCCCACGGGCTTGAGCGCCAGCATGCCCGCCGGCAGGCCGGTATCGCGGTAGCCAAGCCGGGCTTCGCCCTCTTCTTCATACGGGACCGTCACCCCGGCGGCTTCGAGAGCGGCCAATGTCTCGGCATGGTCTTCGAACTTCAGGAACACATCACGCATGGGCCATCGCCTTTCCTTCAAGCGCCGCGTCCGTCATCCGGAACGGCCAGATCACCAGTTGATCGTACCAGCCGGCGGCAAAGCGATCGGCCGTCGTCGCGTTCTCGTCGCGGCCGAGATAGATCTTGGCTGTATCACTCAGCAGATCTCGGCTTGCCGTCACTGCGGCATTGCCATTGTAGGAGCCGCCGACTTCGCCGTCGTTCCTGTCGAAGGTGAACGTGGCGCCGGCGCGCGGCGATGGCTTAACCAGGCCGGACGCGAGAACAGTCGTCATGTCTACATTCAGATCGGCTCCCGAGAAGCCAAGCAAGGGGTAGTAGCTCGCCCCGCCAACGATCCGTCCGACAAAGCCGGTGAGACCCTCGAACTGAACCATCAGCGAGGCCTCGTCTCGCTGCATCAATGCGGCCACGGCATCGGTCAGCCGCGCATTGTCCGCCGGCCGCGTAACGGCCGAGCCGTGTGTCGGAATATAGGACGACGGAAACAGCCCCGCCTCAACCTGGGGACAAGCGACATAGGCAACGCAGCCTGCCGGCACCCTAACTTCAAGAAGATCGGCCGGATTTGTGTTTCCAACCACGATCTCCGCCGTATTGGTGGACACGCGTCGATAGGCGTCCGGGGTGGTCGGCTTTACAGGATAGCCGCCGTAACCGGTCCTCATGGCGATGCCATCGGTTCCCCGCATCCATACGGAAAAAACCTTGGGCGACGTGCTGTCAAAGGTGGTCAGAAAGCGCAGATTGGCCGCGTCGGCGCCCGCGGTATTGTCAAGCTTGTAGCACTTCCCCGCCGTCAGCTCCGCAAGGCCAGCAGCGGTCAGCGCCTCGGTATCGTCCACGACGGAGAGTATGGCATCGTCCGCTGATTGACCGGATTTGGCCACGTTTGTGAGCGTTGCAGGCGCGGCATAGGCATTGAGCACATTAGTCGCCGGTCCTTCGAGCAGCAATTGCCGCCGTCCGTTGGTGAAGTCGAAGCGCGGCACATTCGCCGCCGCGATCCTGATCACGCCGCCCTCATCGACATAGGTCGCCGAACCCGGACGGGTAAAATCAATCATCTCCGCAAAGCCTGCATTCCGCATGGCTCACCTCGCATATCGGTCAGTGGAAAAATCAAGAATAGCGGCCGGCGATCTTCCGATCCTGTCGGCATCGCCCGCCGCATAGGCCGGCAGCTCCCACCAGCCTTCGGTGATGGCGTAACGGTTGCCGCCAAAATCCAGAATGGCGGCAGGCCCGAGCATCAGCCCCGTGCCGGCGTCAGCGGCCGGAAAGGCGGCGGACGCCCACCAGCGACCGCGCCCCGCCGGCCGCATGGCCGCGAGGCTCAGTCCGATTGTCAGTGATGGCATGGTCCTACTCCGGCCAGTGGATATCTGAGGCAAAGTCTGCCGGGATCGGCGAGAGATCCTTCAGCACCCGGGCGGCGAAGATATGCGCCTGCTTGTGGGCAAGGGCTGCCCGCCCGAGCGCATACAGGGTCGCCGCATCCATTTTGTGCGTGCTGTTATCGGCGGCGATCCAGACAAAATCGCTGTCGCCGCCATGCCAGCGATAATCGCCGGCCTCAGCGCCATTGATCATGGCGCCAAGGGCGGCCGTTGCCGCGCCGGCGATGTTCTCCCGGTCCTCGGCCCGGGATTGGTAAAGAACGCCGTTGAAGACGAAGCCTGCCGCAATCCTGCGGTCGCGCTCGGCATCGACGGCATTGCGAAGCACGCGGTTTGCACGCTCCTGGACGAAGGCCTCGACCGCATCGCGATGCGCATCAAGCATGGCATGGAGATCGTCCGGCGTCGGAAAGGGTGCATCGATCTGCCAGTCGAGGATCACCGCCGACCCGATACGCTCGCCGGTGTCGTCATCGACAATATGGCCGGTACGGAAGTCTTTTCCCGGTTCCGCTTCGGGATAGGCCAGCGACAGAAGATAGCCGAGCGTATCGTGATCGAGATCCGGATTGAGCGCATTGGCGCTGTCTGGCGTGAGTGTTGTCGCCATTACTGGTTCCTCGCATATTTGGCCCGGACATAGATCTCGCGCACCGCCCAGTCATAGTTCTGGCAACGCAGGCCGGTGATGAACATGCCATCCGGGCAGTCGACCGTATTGCCGGTCGTCTGGACCGTGCCGATCTCATAGGTGCCGCTGTCATGCTGGACGCGGGCGCCGGCAGCGGCCCGGCTGTTGGCATAGGCCGACGCCCTGCTTTCGATCCGGTTGGAGATGGCGTTGAAGGCATCGTTACTGCCCCAATTGCCCCATACCGAGCCCCCGATATTGCCGTCGGTGTAGATGTTCCAGCTCCCGTTTGAGAGCCGGCCGTCACTGCCGAAGGTATACTCCCTTCCGCGCGACCAGATGAAGCCATCGCCATTGTTGCGCTGACCGACCTCGACATAGCTGTTGGCGCCATTGTTGGAACGGAACTCGATCCGGGCATCGCTCTCTCCGCTCGCCTGGAACGAGGCGAGCGTCGCGCCATCGAAGAGCACCCGCATAAACCCGGTAAGCGTTCCGCCGTTTGTTGCGTAAGCGCCGAGCTTGTTGAGGGCATCTGCCGCATCGCCGGCCGTCATCAGGTCGTTGGTGAATTCGGTTCCGCCGGCGCTCAAAAACCCGTGCCCGTCCGGATCCACCTCCCCGATCGCGACATCGGCTGCCCCGTCGAAGACATAGAGCTTCCACGGCTTGGAGGCCGTGCTGATCCACATCGTGCCGCTTGTCGCATAGGCCGGGCGTTCCACGCCGCTATGCATGGAGAGGCCTGCCGCCCGAAAGCTGTTGATATTGGCCGCAAGCTGCGAACCATTGGTGACGGTCGGGTCGATCGTCACGTTGTTATACTGCGTCATGCATGCACCTTTCCGTAGCCGGCGGCCACATAGTCGAACGTGCGCTCGACCGGCGTGCCGGACTGGTCCTTGAACACGATGTCAAAGCCGCTCTCATCCTTGTTTGCGATCTCGTAGAAGTCGCCGAAGCGAAGCCCCTGGGCCGAGACAGAAAGCCCGGTCAGGCCGAAGTAAGGCGGATCAAAGCCGATCCGCCGGCCGCCGGTCGGCACGGCAAGATTGTTACCGCTCAGGATCCTGTCGGGCATGTCGACCGTCAGTTCGGCCCGCGCCACGATCGGCGTGATGTTGTCATCCACCGAAGAGAGCGCCAGCCGCATCTGATAGGCCCGCGTCGCCACATCGCCGGTCGCCGCTTCCCGCCAGTCTGACCACATGGCGCCGACCGACTTGTGAGCGAAACGGGTCCGATCAATGCGGAGCTAGCGCTCAAGCTTGCAAGATACTTTCGCACGAGCCCTGAATTCTGGATGCACATGCAGGCAAGCTACGATCTCCATATCGCCGCCAACGCGCTTGGAGATCAGCTGGAGACGATATCTGAACTCGAAAGCCTAGCCGACGTAACGCACCCAATGCGTCGCCCGCCTCAACCACGGTCCGATCGGCTCGCGCCGTGACAGCCGCCCGTCTAGATGATGCAGGCAAAGGCCATCCTCGAGCAGAATGCCGGAATGGCACGGCACCTTCGACACAAGCCGCATGAAGAACACATCGCCGGGGCGAGCTTCCAACGCATCGACCGCCCGGAAACCCGCCTCTTCAAAATGATCGGCAAGCAGGTTCTCGCCCTCCTCCCACCAGCATTTGGAACGGGCGAAGTCCGGAAGGCGGATGCCGCGTTCCTGCCAATAGCAACTGCGCACCAGCCCGTAGCAGTCGAACACGCCCGGCACGAAGGATCGGCCCGTCAGCGGCGCATCCAGACAATGATCGCCCCACCACAAGACAGGCGTCGTCACCTCGCCGTCACAGCTCACGATCGCGAAGGGAATATGCGCCGCGATCTGACTGTCCATATCCGCGTTTGACGGCCAGTGCGGATGCACTTTGGCATTATGACTGTGAATGACGGCTTCTGACTGGAACCTCAGCCAGGTCTCGGCCGGCATTTCGAAGCCGTTCTCTGACGTCCCGATCTCCATGCCGAGCACCTCGCGCCGTCCATCGGTGTTGACGCCGACGGCAATGATGACGGCGACCGAGACAATGCGACCGCCACGCCGGACCTTCATGTAGGTGGCGTCGATCCACAGATAGGACCAATCGCCCTCAATGGGCCTGTCGAGGAACGCTTTGACCTTGTCGTCAATCTCTTCGCACAGCCGGGAAACCTGGCTTTTGGAAATACCGCTCATGCCCATGGCCTTGACCAGGTCATCGACCGAGCGGGTCGAGACGCCCTGGATGTAGGCCTCCTGGATAACAGCCGTCAGCGCCTTTTCGGCCATGCGCCGCGGTTCGAGAAAGCTCGGGAAGTAACTGCCTGACCGAAGCTTGGGAATGCGCAGTTCCACAGTTCCCGCACGCGTCTCCCAATCACGATCTCGATAGCCGTTGCGCTGGGCGAGCCGAAAGGCGCTCTTCTCGCCATAGCCCGCGCCGGTCTTCGCGCCGACCTCCAGCTCCATCAGCTTCTCGGCTGCAAAGGCCCTCGGGCTTGACCCGAGGGTCATCGCCAAAAGCAAATCGGCGTCGGCACTCTTCTCAACGAGTGAGCGCAGGTTCATCATGTCGTTGGTCATCGGTGGTCTTTCCATCAGGTTGAGCTTCAACAACCCGACCTTACCGGAAAAACACTGTTGACCACCCGTCAGCTACACCACGCTGCGGGACACGATCATGGAGATCATGGAGACCCTTGGATAGGGAATGCGCGCTTCCAAAACGGCAAAACAATGTTTTTCGATTTTGATGATTTTGGGCATGGCCCTTTCGTGCTCGATCTGAGCACCGCCGTATGGCACTTCGCGCATGAGGAAAGTGAGCAAAACACCGCCATGACGAAAGCGTTGATCACCGGATATCAGAAAGTGCGTCCTCTGTCCGCGTCTGAGCTGGAAGCACTTCCCCTCTTGGTAAAACTTGACGAAGTTCGTTCCCTCTTGTTCCTCGCTCGCCATTTCACCTTGTCAGATGACATGTGGAACAAAGCCTTTGAGGGGGCAAAAAGGGTATTCTCATAGTCGCAGAATACCCACGACCCGCAACGGGTCGGTCTTGCTTCGGCTTCAGTACCTCCCTCCTGTTCAGTGCCGGGCATTCCAGGGGTCGATAACCGGAACGCCTGCCGCGTCGAAGGCGCTGGCATCGCGTGTCGCAACCGCGAAACCATGGGCGGTTGCGATGGCCCCGATGTAGCCGTCAGGCGTCGGAAAGCCCCTGCCCGCCTTGCGAGCTGCCACGGCAAGGTCGGCATAGTGGCGAGCCGCATTGCTATCAAAGGCGAGGATTCTGCCCTCGAACAGCGGCAGCATTCCGTCGAGCGTGGCGGCGAGCTTCTGCTTGCGTCGCCCCTCCGGCAGCGCGCCGATGCCGAACAGGAGTTCCGCGACGGTCACGCTGGAGATGTAGAGCGTTTCGGCAGCCTGTTCGTCCAGCCAGTCACGCACGGCAAGGTCCGGCTCCGGCTTCATCGCCTCGGAGACGACATTCGTATCCAGAACGATCATTCAAAGCTCATCGGCGTGGCGGGCGTCTTGTCGCGGGCCTGTTCCAGCGCCCCGAAATCGGCATTGGTCAGCCCGGCCTTGCGGCTCAACGCCGACAGGGCGGAGCCGAGGCGCAGGCGTTCGGCGGGACGCACCGCCGATTCCAGAATGTCGCGCATTTCCGCCTCCGCGCTGCGGCCATGCTGGGCCGCGCGCACCTTGAGGGCGCGGTGGGTCTCGTCGGAGAGGTTGCGAATGGTGACGGCAGGCATATGATAGCACCTCCTGAAAAGTGATAGCTACGATAGCAATATAGGGAAAATGCTATCACACGGCAAGGTGTGCCTGGCTATTGTTCCATTCCGTCGAGGTGATCCGGCCGCGCGGGAAAGCCGCGCGGCCGCGATTTTTTCCAATGGAAGACCGGAACCGTTTTCGCAGTCCCGGCCCGCCTTTCATTCTGCCGCGACGTGTAAGACTTTGACGCTATCGACCTCCGGCCTGTCCTCGGCAGCGGAGACTTCCTGCTGGTCATCGATCGGCCATGCGGGCCGTTCGGTGCGCAGCACGGGCGGTAGCCAGCCCGTTCCGGCCAGAAGCCGCTCGGCAGCTTCCGCCATTTCCGGCTTCTTCCTGTCCGCGATCCGCTCCGCCGCCTCGTCGCCAAGGGCATCGCGCACGGCGGCGAGGATTTGCGCCTTGGTGACCCGCCCGAGATAGGCGCGCACCGTGGGCGTCCAGTGCGCCGCCATATCGAGCGCAACCGTCGTCGCCAGCCTGTCGGCAGTGGCAAGAGCATGGCGCTTGTGGGCCTCCCACGGCTGTTTGACGGCATTGACGGTCAGCGAGGCGCAATGGGCGAACAGCGCCATGACGCTAGCATGGTCCAGATCGGCGATGAAGCCCCACAGGTCCGCCACGTCGCACGGCATGTCCGCCGCCCATCCGGCATGGCGATCCTCCAACGCCTTCGCCGCCGCCGTGCCCTCGATCCCCTCCGCGTGGCTGGCGAGGTAGCTGCTCGTCGGGCGGATGTCGAGGCAATGAGCGTCCCCGCCGCCGCGATAGAAGGTCTGTGCGGCGAGCGCATGGGTGACGGCGATCAAGGCCATGTCCGGCTGCTCGCCAAGGGCGAGACGCAGCGCAAGGGTGCGATGCGCGGTCAGGTCTCGGATAAGCGAGTCCGACAGCGGCTTGCCGTCTTCCTCCGCGTCCTCGTCCTCCGGCTCATGCCGACCGATCATTCCTGCGGAAGATGTAGCTAGGGACTTTTTCGGCTTGAGCGCCGATAAGTTCGTGCGGAAAGTATCGGCCGGGGCCATCGCCTTCCCCTTGTCCGCATGGAAGCATCGCAGAAATGCGCCAAAGGCGTCCACATCGATGACCTCGCCGACTATCTGGACAAGAGACGGGCGGCGGCGGTCAAGGAATGTGAACAGCTACAGGGGTTAAAATGATGGCTAAGAGGTTATGGCTCGGCGATTTGCGCGATTCAACGACGTAGAGAGATGGCTCGGTTTCTCACGACGCTGCTGGATGAGAGAGGAGCCAGAAGGAAAATCGAAGGCGAGGCATCACCATGCGCGCTAGCTCCGCCGTTCGATACACAACACTTCATCGAACGTCATTTCACGCGCGAGCGTTGCCATAAGCTCTGCTGCGGGCATGGCACGCGCGAGCGGCGCACCTTGCCCCGCCCATTGCGCACCGTAACCAGCCTCGCCGCCGGCTTTGGCGGCGGCGTGAAGGGCCTTTCCGGCGTCGTAGGCAATGGGATAGTCGGGCGGCGTGGTTCCGCGAAGCGTTGTTTCCGCCAGTTCCGTGAACCGGTTGGCAAGCGCGCGCCGGCCGGCCGGAAATCGCGGTTGTCAGCCGCGTGTGGAATGCGCCCTGCCCCTTCAGCGCCGCGCGATAGTCATCATCGGCGGCCGACTCGGGACAGGCAATAAAGGCAGTGCCGAGTTGCGCGGCGACCTTGACGGCTTCGGCCTCGGCAAGGCTCGTCGCCGTCGCGAAAAGTCGAATGCCGGCTTTCTTCAGCGCAGCGATCGTTTCAGCCGGCGGCAGGCCGAAATGAAAGCTGACGACCGCCGGCTTTTTCTCGACCAGAAGAGACAGCATCTCCGGGTCATCGGAAAAGCTCTTGTAGATGACGCGCAGATCGCACGGCGGCGCGGCGCCGAATTCGGCGAAGACGGGCTCGAGTGCCGCCAGCCATGCCGCCTCCCGCTCCGGGTCCTGCACGGCCGGGCCATGCGCGAAGACGTTGACGTTGAAGGGCCGGTCCGTTTGGGCGAAGGTTTCGTCGATCATCGCGCGGGCACCAGCGACATCGCTCGCGCCAATGCCGATCGAGCCAAGCCCGCCAGCGTTTGAGACCACCGCCGCCAGCGCCGGGGTCGAGACGCCAGCCAACGGTCGTGATCGTCCGCATGGGGTTGGTCTCTTCGCCTGTATCGGGGTTTATCCGTTGATGGTCTGTCAGGCATTGCTCTGGAAATCCGACATCGACAGCGCCACCTAAGTGCAGAATGGTCGAGGGCTGGCGGCCGAGCGGCACGAGGGTACCAGAGCGGAAAGATGACGGTACAGTTCGACTTCGACAACAGCTACGCGCGTCTCGGCGCCGCCTTCCATCGGCCGACAGTGCCGACGCCCGTCGCCGCGCCGCCTCTTCTGAAGCTGAACCGTCGGCTCGCCGAGGAACTCGGGCTTGACGCGGATCAGTTGGTCAATGCTGAAGGGGTTGAAATCTTCGCCGGCAACCGGCTCCCGACAGGCGCAGAGCCGATCGCGGCCGCCTATGCCGGACATCAATTCGGAAACTTCGTGCCGCAACTCGGCGACGGGCGCGCCATCCTTCTTGGCGAGGTTGTCGACCGACAGGGCCGGCGTCACGACATTCAACTGAAGGGGGCCAGCTCCACCCTTTTCTCGCGCAACGGCGACGGACGGGCCGCGCTCGGCATCCCAACCACGCGGGCGCTGGCCGCGGTCGCCACGGGAGAGCCAGTCTACCGGGAAACGGCGCTGCCGGGCGCGGTCCCTACGCGTGTCGCCTCCAGCCATATACGCGTCGGCACGTTCCAGTTCTTCGCGGCACGGGGCGATGCCGCCGCGGTTCGCCAACTCGCCGACCATGTGATCGACAGGCATTATCCCGAAGCCGCGGACGCTGCCAATCCCTACCGCGCTCTTCTCCAGACCCCTGCCTGGCTTGTCCGTCACAGCGCGGTCATCGTGCTCGAATGATCGGGGCGACAGCCTGCCATGCGCGTCGGCGCAGGCGATACAGCGATGGGCAGTGAGATCGGCCGGATCCACCGGCGCCGGAAGGTCGCGCTGAGATCGCTGCGCATCTGACGAGCGATTTCTGACGGGAACGCAGGCGTACTGACGGAGTTGAAACAAAAGGCTCCCGGTTGACCATGGCATTTCAATTTTCGCCGGAGTTTGGAGGACGAGGTTGTGAGAGAAATCGGAAACTGGCGGCATATTTGTGTCGATGCCCAACGCATGTTCGCTGAAAACACGCCGTGGCATTTGCCCTGGATGGCAAAAGTGCTGCCCCAGCTTCTTGAAGTGTCCGAAAATCACGTCGCCCGGACAATTTTCACGCGCTTCATTCCTCCGCAGCGTAAGGAAGATTTGGCAGGAGGCTGGAAGGTCTATTACCAGAAATGGTGGATGATGGCTGGCGAGCATCTGCCGCAAGAAATGGTCGAACTGATGCCCGTGCTGCGCGCACTTGTTCCGCCCGCTCGCATCTTCGACAAGATGACCTATTCCCCTTGGGTCGACGGCAGGCTTTATTCCCGGCTGCAAAAGGAAGACGTTGACTCCGTCGTTGTCACCGGTGGCGAAACCGATGTCTGTGTGCTCGCGACCGTGCTCGGTGCCATTGATCTCGGCTTTCACCTGATCGTGCTGAGCGATGCCGTCTGTAGCGGTGCCGACGAAACCCACGACGCCGCAATCAACCTGCTGGGTGAGCGCTTCTCAGTCCAGCTTGAGCTGGTGAAGACGGAGCAGTTTCTATCGCTCGTGTCCCCATGAGACAGGCGAAGCGTGGGAAAATCGGCTGTTGAGCTTTCGAGCATCCGGGCGGAACATTTCACCGCCGCTCTTGTTGTGGGCTTCCTACAACAACAAAGGAGAGAGACTCATGGTCACCATGGTCGGCAACGAAGGAGGCATCGAGCAACTCGTCGAGGATTTGTTGTCTCTCGAACACGATGCCATCGCTGCATACGATTCCTGCATTGAGCGGCTGAATGACAAGTCGCTCAGCGCGAAGATCGCCGAATTCAGAGAGGATCATCTGCAACACGTCGAGATCCTGAACGACATGGCGCGCGAACTCGGCATTGAAGCGCCGAGCGAAGGCGACATGAAGGGGATGTTGACCACGGGCAAGATTGCCCTCGCGGACCTGATGGGCGATTCCGCGATCATAAAGGCGATGAAGACAAACGAGGACGACACCGTCACAGCTTACGAGCGCGCCTCGCGGCATGACGATGCGATCCCGCAATCGAAGGCCTTCTTTACGAAGGCGCATCAAGACGAGTTGCGTCATCGGGAGTGGATGGAGACCACCGCCGAATCAATATGATCTTTCGGTCGCCGCCCGGAATGAAGAGCAGCAGTCGGCGACGCAGTAGTTGACGCTGGCGAAAGCCGGAGCCGGCGCAGAGGTGCCGGTCTCCGGTTTTTCGTTATCGGCACGGACTTATACCCGAGCGGAACGCGCTGCTGCATCACGCGAGAAACTGCGAACCCGGCTTCGGCCGATCGGCAAGGCATCGGACCAAACAACGGACGTCCCGCGCAAGGCGGGCGTCGAAAACCTGTTGGCGCCCCGACTTTTCTGCCTTGGCATTCGACGGCGTCCGAAAACCGCAGCACCCATAGCGAAAATTTGAAGGGACAGGTTCATGTCACATCAAACAGAACATCGACAATCCCGCCATCCCATAGCCCACTGGTATGCCATTCTGCTTGGAGCGCTGCTGGTCCTGCTTGGCGCCGTGATCGGCACCGGCGGCGTCTGGCTGATTGCGCTTGGCGGCTCCTGGTACTATCTCATTGCCGGATTGGGCCTTGTGGCTTCAGGCGTACTGATGACAAAAGGCAAGATCTCCGGCGCGCTCGTCTATGGCGCGACCTACATTTTCACGCTTGTCTGGGCCCTGTGGGAAGTGGGGCTGCAGGGCTGGCCTCTGGTGCCGCGCCTTGTGGCGCCCACCGTTATTCTCGCGCTTGTCGCGCTTGCGGTGCCTGAGCTGCGCCGCCGCGATCCGGCGCTGTGGCGCGGCGGTCGGAGCGCGACCGCTGCGACAGCGGTGCTTGCGGCAATCGGCATCGGCGCGCTGACGGCGCAATGGTCCGAAGAGCCATCCGCCTTCGCCCAGGCCGATGACAACGAAGAAACGCAATCCGCGGCTGAAGCGCCCGCCGACCTGCCGGGCGGCGTCGTGCTGGAGCCGGAGAACGAGCCGGGCGAGCGAGCGATGACGCAGAGCGACGCCGACGCATCGGAAGCCGGCGAAACCCGTCCGGCACTGGCGATGCGCGAGGCGGGAGAAGACTGGCCGGCCTGGGGCGGCAGCATCCATGGCGACAAATATTCGCCGCTCACCCAGATCACACCCGAAAATGTCGGCGAGCTGGAACGCATCTGGGAATTTCACACCGGAGATCTTCCCGGACCGGAAGCCGAGGGGAAATACTCGCCGGAAAACACGCCGTTGAAGATCGGCGACAAGCTGTTCGCCTGCACCCCCATGGGCAATGTCATCTCGATCGATGCGCGGTCGGGCAAGGAGGAATGGCGCTTCGATCCAGGCGTGCCTGCAGATGCAATCCCCTATGGCGCGACCTGCCGTGGCGTCAGCTATTTCGAAGTGCCTGATGCCGGTCTCTACGATCCTTGCGCGACGCGCATCATCTGGGGAACGCTCGATGCCCGCCTGATCGCCATCGATGCCGAAACCGGTCAGCGTTGCAACGACTTCGGCGACAATGGCATGGTCTATCTCGAACGCGGCCTCGGCGAGACCGTTCCGGGGTGGTATGCGATGTCGTCACCGCCAACCATCGTGCGCGGTGTGGTCGTTGTCGGTGCCCAGGTGACGGACGGCAATGCGGAGGATTCGCCGTCCGGCGTCATTCGCGGTTTCGATGCCGTTACCGGCGAATTCGAATGGGCCTGGGACATGGGCCGCCCGGGCGATACGAGCCAGGCCGGGCCCGACGAGGTTTATACGCGCGGCACGCCCAATATGTGGACCATTGCCGCCGGCGACGAGGAGCTTGGCTATGTGTACCTCCCCCTCGGCAATTCCGCGGTCGATTATTACGGTTCCAATCGCAGTGAAGCGGAGAACGAATATTCGACGTCTCTGGTCGCGATCGACGTGACGACGGGCCGACCTGTCTGGCACTTCCAGACGGTCCATCGGGACGTCTGGGACTACGACCTCGGCAGCCAGCCGACACTGGTCGATTTTCCGACCGACGAGGGCTCCGTCCCGGCACTGGTTCTCGCCTCCAAGCAGGGGGATATCTACATCCTCAACCGCGAGACCGGGGAATCGCTGTTTCCCGTGGAGGAACGTCCGGTCCCTGGCGGCGGCGTTGAGCCTGACTATATTTCCCCGACACAGCCTTTCTCCGCCTATCACACGCTGGCCTTTCCGCGGCTGGAAGAGAAAGACATGTGGGGCATGTCGCCGATTGACCAGCTCTGGTGCCGCATCCAATTCAAGCGGTCGCATTATGATGGCATCTATACCCCGCCGACGACGGAACAATACTGGATACAGTATCCGGGTTACAATGGCGGCAATGACTGGGGTTCGGTCGCTGTCGATCCGGAGCGCGGTCTGCTGATCGCCAATTACAATAACATGCCGAACCACAACAGGCTGGTGCCGCGCGAAGAGGCAGACGAAGCCGGGTTGCGGGCCATCTATGAACCGCCGACGAAAGGAGAATCCCCGCTCGGCGAGGCGGGCCCGCAGATCGGCGCGCCCTATGCGATCGACGTCAATGCAGGCTGGCGCGTCAAATTTACCGGTTTGCTCTGCAAGGAGCCGCCCTATGGCGGAATTCGCGCCATCGATCTGGCCACAGGCGATACGGTCTGGGATCGACCCTTTGGTTCAGCGGCCAGGAACGGACCTTTCGGCATTCCCTCCATGCTGCCGATCACGATCGGCACGCCGAACAATGGCGGTCCGGCCGTCACCGCCAGCGGGCTGATCTTCATCGCCGCGACCACGGACAATCTGATCCGCGCGATCGACTCTGAAACCGGCGAAACGCTCTGGAGCGACCGACTGCCGGGCGGCGGTCAGGCCAATCCGCTCGTTGTTGAAGTCGCGGGGCGGCAGTTCGTGATCATCTATCCCGGCGGCCATCACTTCATGGAGACGCCGATCAGCGACACGATCATCGCCTACGGTCTGCCCGAGAGCTGACGGAAGCTTTCGCGCAATAAACGTGCCTTGAATGGCCGATACGGGCCCGCCTCTCCTCAAGGGAGGCGGGCTTCTCTTGGGCGGCGTCGAGGTCCTGCTCATCGCAAAGTGCCGTTACGATGGCTGTTCTGGCCGAAACGCTCAAGTCTTCCGGCGCGTCGGCCAGCGACCGAGCATCACCCGTTTGCCTTTCCACGACCGGAAAGCCTCAGATAGAACACGCTGACGGCGGGGACGACGGCGAGGGTGAAGAACGAGCCGACCAGAATGCCGAAGCCGAGCGCGACCGCTGTCGGGATCAGGAACTGGGCCTGCAAGCTGGTTTCCAGAATGAGCGGCGTGACGCCAAGGAACGTCGTCACGGTTGTCAGGATGATCGGCCTCAGGCGCTCCACCATGGCGTCGACCACCGGCCTGGGACTGCCGCTTTCGGCACATTCAAAGGTGCGGATGACCAGAAGCAGGGCGTTGTTCAGCAGAATGCCCATCAGCCCGATGAGGCCGAACATGGACAGGAGCGTCAATTCGAGGCCCAGCGCCCAATGCCCGAGTATGGTGCCGACGAGCCCGAAGGGCAGAACCGTCAGCAGGATCAGCGGGCGCGTATAGGAACCGAAAGCCAGCGTCAGAAGGGCGTAAATCCCTAAAAGCGCGAGGACAGCATTGCGCAGCAGCGCCGGCGCGAAGCGGCTCTGCTCTTCCTGCTCGCCGCCCAGCGTGATTTCGAGATCCGGATAATCCTGCCGCAGTTGCGGCACGGTTTCCGTCATCAATTGATCCGTCACCTCGCTGCCGGTGGTCGAGCCGCCCGTGACATCGGCGGTGACCGTGGTCACGCGACTGCCGTCGATCCTTGTGATCGTCGATGGCGCCGGCTGGAAGGCGAGGTCAGCGACCGTGCCGATCGGAACCAGCCCGCCCTCGGCCGGCAGCCGCAGGTCCTGAAGATCGGCGATGGTACCGCGGTCCGATGCCGGCAGGCGCACGCGCACCTCCACCTCTTCGCGGTTGCGCTGAAACTCCGTCGCCACGGCGCCGAACAGCGCGTTGCGAAGCCCCCGCGCCACCGAGCTCAGTTCAACGCCAAGCGCCCGGCCCTGATCTGAAAGCGTGGCGACGACTTCTTCGGAGGACGAGCCCCGGCTGTCCCTGACGGCGGTGACGCCGGCTTTTTCAACGAGCGCGCTCCTGATCCGGTCGACCGCGGCTGCGCGCGCCTCCGGGGTGCCGGCCGCAATATTGAGGACGATATCGGCGCCGATGCCGACCTCACTGGTGGAAAAGCTCAGCGAGCGCGCGCCGGCAATCTCGCCCGCCTCGGCGCGCCAGAGGTCGACCAGTTCGCCGGCGGAAAAGTCGCGGCTCTCGGCATCGGCAATCTTGACCTCGATGCGCGCCGTGCTGGCGGCTGTACTTTCCGTCCCGCCCGGCGGACCGCCGGAAACGGCGGGAATGCCGATCAGGATGGCGCTTGCCTGGCGGATATCGCCGGCATCGCTGCCGGTCTGCTCGGCCAGTTGGCCAGCCGCCCGGTCCATCGCCGCTGCCAGCGTTTCGGCTTCCGCGCGCGTGGACGCCACCGATGAGCCATCGCTCATCTGCAGTTCGGCGGAGACGAAATTGCCTTCGATGTCGGGAAAGAACACGAAACGGACGAAACCGAGCGTCAGCGGCGCCAGCGAGGCAAGCAGCAGGCCGAGGCAGAGCACCAGCGTCGGTCCCGGATGACGGTCGACCGTTTCGGCGACCCGGCGAAAACGGGTATCGGCAAAACTGTCGATCCGCCCGCCGACCTGCCGGCGCAGCGGATCGGCCAGACGTCTTGGCGAAAACCGGCGCGGCTCGCCGGAGCGCAGATGGGAGAGATGCGTGGGAAGCACGAAGAAGCTCTCGACCAGAGACAGACCGAGCACCATGATGACCACGGCGGCCACCGGCGCGAGGAAGGAGCCGGAAAGGCCCGGAATGAACAGCAGCGGCACGAAGGCGAGGACGGTTGTCGCCACCGAAAAGAAAACCGGCCGCGCCATTCGAAGCGTTCCGTCGATGGCCGCCTGCGGGCCGGATTTGCCGGACTGGCGCTCGGTGTAGATGGCTTCCCCGACCACAATGGCGTCGTCGACCACGATGCCGAGCGAGAGGATGAAGGCGAACAGTGAAAGCTGGCTGATGCTGACGCCGAACAAGGCCATCAGCGCGAAAGTGCCGATGAAGGACACGGCGATGCCCACCGAGACCCAGGCCGCTATGCGGATGTCGAGCGCCAGCGTCAGGATGACCAGGATCAGCGCCGCGCCGATGATGCCGTTCTTGACCAGAAGGTCGATCCGGCCCTGAAGCGATGTTGCCTGATTGCGCCACTCGGTGAGCGTCACGGTTTCCGGCAGGCGCGGTTCGAGCTCGTTTTCGAGGTAGTCCTGCGTCAGGCTGACGATGTTGAGCAGCGGTTCACTTCCGGCGCGGAAAACATTGACGAAGACGGCGGGCTTGCCGTCGATCTCGGCCAGCACGGGGTCTTCGGCAAGCCCGTCGGAGATTTCAGCGAAATCCTCAAGCCGCACCTGCGCGCCGGCCGGCGAGGAAAACATCACGATCTCCCCGATCGCCGCCCCGGTATCGCGTTCGCCGGCGGTGCGCACCGAAACGCGGTCCTCCGGCCCGTCAAGCGTTCCGGCGGAATAGTCGGCGGTCGCATTGCCGATGCGCTCGGCAAGCGCGCCGAGCGTCGTGCCATAGGCGAGAAGCTGCGCCTGCGGCACCTCGACCGATATGCGGTCCTCGGGCGCGCCGCTAATCCTCACCTGCGATATACCGTCGATGGCCTGGAGATCCTCGCGGGCGGAGACGGCGATCGCCTTCAGCGTGTCCGCAGGCAGATCGCCGGAAAGGACGAACTGTATCGCGAGTTCCTCCGGCTCGACCTCGACAATCACCGGTTCTTCGGCGGACTGGGGTAGCGAGGTGAGACTTCGGACCTCGGTCTGGATATCGTCCTTCACCGTCTCGGGGTCCGCCCCGCGCGTCAGGTCCGCGATTATTCTCGCCTGTCCTTCGCTCGCCGTGGCGGTGATCTTGCGGATGCCCTCGATGCTGCGGATCGCCGATTCGATCGGCTCGACGACGGAATCGGAGACATCCTGCGCCGTCGCGCCCGGATAGGTGACGGTGATGCTGATGGTGCCGGTCGAAAGGTCGGGGAAGTTCTTGACCGTAAGCGTGGCAAGCGACAGAAGCCCCGCCGCCACCAGCCCGACCAGAAGAAGATTTGCAAAAACGCCCGTCTCGAAAACGCGCCTGATCAGCCAGTTCATTGCGCCGCGCCACCTGCCGTATTTGCGCCGGAGGTATTGCCGCCGGTTGCGGTTGCGCCTGCGGCGGAGGACGCCGAGCCGGAGGCAATGTCATCCGGCACATTGACAAGGCCTGAGGGAGCCGAAGCGATACGGTTCGCGACCGGGTCGGAGAGATCGCCGACGGTGACCGGCTTATCGCCATCGACCCTGACCTTTAGCCCGTCGACAGGCGTGTCCACCGGCGTCAACAACAAACGTCGTCCATCAAGATCGCCGCTCAGAAGAACCGCGCCCTCGATCCGCCGGCGCACTTCCGCCTCCAGCCGAACCAGCCTGTTGTCGCTGTCGACGCCCCACACCTGCTGGCCGGCCTGCACGACACCTGACGGGGCTGCGAAAGGGCTTTCTTCATCGGGAAGGGCGAAATGGACGCGAACGACCTCTCCGATCCTGAGCGCCGGCGCGCCTTCGTCGGCGACGAAGGGATTGCGGATGCTGACGATAACCTCGGTGGTTCTGGCGGATGATTCGATGCGCGGAATGACGGCCGTGACCGTGCCGATCCGAACGTCTTTGACTTCGCCCTCACCCCGCACGGGGCGGATGCCGACGGGCTTGCCCAGAAGCGCGGCCTCCCCGCCCAGAAGCGCGAAATCGCGTTCGGAAAGCCCGACAGCCGCCTCCGCATATCCCGCGAGCGCAGCCGTGCCGACGCTTGTGCCGGCGCTGACCAGTTGGCCCCGCGCCGCATCGGCGCTCAGCACCACGGCGGGAAACGGCGCTTCCAGGCGCGTATCGTCGAGCGCGATCTCCGCGCTTTGGCGCTGAGCGCGCGCCGAAGACAGGCTGGCGCGGGCGCGCTTGACCCGTGCGGCGGCATCCTCGGTCGTGGCTTCCGGCGTTGCGCCGCGCTCGGCAAGCTGGTTCTGGCGATCGAGATCGGCGCGGGCTTCATCGAGGCTTGCCTCGGCCTCTTCAACAGCGGCCTGTGCAGCCTGCAGATCGGATCGGAAACGGGCGTCATCGAGCTCGATGACGAGATCGTCCTCGGCCAGTCGGCCGCCCGCGGCGAAATTTTCGCCGATCCGTTCGATGCGTCCGCCAACCTCCGGCGCCAGAACCACCTCCGCGCCCGAACGGACCAGCGCCGTTTGCGAGATCGTCAGCGGCTGGTCCAGTTCGACGGGGCTGGCGACCCTGACCAGCGGCGCGGCCGGCGCTTCCGCCTGGGTCTCGTCCGAGGACCAGAAGAAACCGAAGGCGGCGACAGCGCCGCCTGCCAGCAGAACCACAATGGCAATCGCCCAGCCAATAAGCTGTGTTCGGTTTTCGCGGCCTTTGCCGTCTTCGGGCATGATGTCGCTCGCTCGTGGAGGATAACCTTTGCGTGCGCCGCGATGATGCGGCGGGGTTCATAAGTTGAACCGGCGGGACGGCAGATTGTTCCGATTGCCCGAGAACTGTTGAAAGCGCCGCCCGTACCTCGGTCTCAATTCCCTCAGCGTCTGCCGCCCGCACCCACCACTGCGTTGATCGCGAACCAAGATATGGGCGGCTGGAGTGGGGCGACAGAGCTGACCGTTCGGATCGCCGGTTGCTCGGCGATGGCGTCTGAAAACTTCGTCAGGCGGCGGATTGGTTATGGCTGCCGCCGTCGCGCACGACGCCCTTCAGGCTGCGTCCGGTGTGGCTGAGACTGCCGCGGGCGGCATCCGCGAGCGAGACGATACCGCACATGCGCTTGTTGTCGTCCAGCACGACCAGGCGGCGCACCTGGATATCGCCCATATTGGCGAGAACGTCATCCACCTCATCCGTGTCGCGGCAATATTTGACGTCGGTGCTCATCACCTCGCTCACCTTGCTGCGCCCGTCGAGGCCCGTGGCAACGCCGCGCGTGACGATGTCGCGGTCCGTCACCATGCCGACCAGCCGGTCGTTTTCGCCCACCGGGAGGAAGCCGATATCTTCATTCGTCATCCGCCTGGCGATTTCGACAATGATGTCGTTGGGTTTCGCAAGGGCGACGTCGCGTGTCATGATTTCTGAAATTCGCATCGTTTTCTCCTTGGCGTTTTCTCCTTGGAGCCCGCCCAACTGCAGGCCGCGCGGAATGTTCCAGCGGAATTCCGGCGACGGATCTGCGAACAATTTCCCTCCCTCGCTGTTAGGCGCGGACCGGGCCAAGGCCCGCAACAAGAGGAGATTGTTTCATGAGAACGAAGATCTTTACGCTGACCGTCGCAGTGGCGGCGCTGGCTTCCAACCTCGCAATGGCCGCGGATGGAGACCGCGTTCAGGGCAGCCTTGCCGGAGACAACATCAGCGGAACGGTGACCATGCTGGAGACCGCCTCCGGCGTCGTCCTGGTTGAAATCAACGCAGAAGGTCTGCCGGAAGGAGAGCACGGCTTTCACGTGCATGAAGTCGGTCAGTGCGATGGCGAAAACGGCTTCAAGAGCGCGGGAGGTCATCTCGCGCGCGGGCTCGAGCACGGCATCAAGAGCCAGAATGGTCCCCATCCGGGCGACATGCCGAACCTGCATGTGGGATCCGGCGGCATCGCCAAGGCCGATGTTTTCGTTCGCGGCTTCACGCTCGGGCGGACAGGCAATCAGCGCATCCTCGATGGCGACGGATCGGCGGTGATCATTCACGCCGGTTCCGACGACTACAGCACGCAGCCTTCGGGCGATGCGGGCGATCGCCTCGCCTGCGCCGTGCTTGAGCCGGTGGAGTGACCGAAAGCGGCCGGACCAACATGAGTCCGGCCACATGTACCGGCGAACACAAACCGACAGGAGAACAGAAGTGGTAGATCCGAAAGCAAGCCCAGCGAGGGGACCGCTTCCCGCGCCGCAGACACAGCACGAAAGGCCGAAAGCCTCTGCTGAGGCCAGCGACCTGAAGAAACCGAAAGAGGTCTGGAAGGAAGGCGAGACGACGCCGACCGCAGACGATGCCGACCAACCGCTTTCAGAGCGGGTTGGCGATTCCGCCGATCTTGACGCCGCCAGCCCATCGCCCTACGGCGTCGAGAAGCAGGCGGACAAGGTGGGTGCGCAAACCGCCAGGGATGGAAAGCCGCATCGGGTCAAGGACCGGAAATAGCAGAATTGTGCTGTCACTCAGCCGAGAGGCGGATCGTTTTCCAGAACGATCCGCCTCTTTTCGCGTTGTCAGCGCCGCTCGGCATTTGCCGACAGGGCGGGCGCGGGAGACCGGCCTGCACCGCTTGCATGCACTGGGAGCACGGGCGCGCTTCCACGGAACCAGTCGATCGTCTGTTTCAGGCCGTCCGAAAGCTCCGTGACGGGTCTCCAGCCGAGCAGGGACAAGGCGCGGCCGATATCCGGGCGGCGGCGTTGCGGGTCATCCACCGGCAGCGGCCTGTCTTCAAGGACAAGCTCCGTGGCCGTCAGCTCAGCCACTTTCTCGGCGACCTCACGCACCGTATATTCGCCGGGATTGCCAAGATTCACGGGAAGGCCAGGATTCTCGGGGCGGTTCATCAACCGTACAAGACCTTCAACGAGATCGTCGACAAAGCAGAAGGAGCGGGTCTGACTGCCGTCGCCATAGATCGTCAGCGGTTCGTCACGAAGAGCCTGGAGGATGAAATTGGAAATTATCCGCCCGTCGTCGGGCCGCATGCGCGGGCCATAGGTATTGAAGATGCGGGCGATCCGCGCATCCGCCTCGCCGCGACGCAGCCGGTCGAAGCAGAGTGTCTCCGCGGCGCGCTTTCCCTCATCATAACAGGCGCGCGGACCGGTGCAGTTCACATTGCCCCAGTAATCTTCCTTTTGCGGGTGCTGCTGCGGGTCGCCATACACTTCGCTGGTCGAAGCCTGAAGAAAACGCGCCGAATGTTTGCTGGCGAGCTTCAGAAGCTTGTCCGTCCCGATCACGCTCGTCATCAACGTATGGGTCGGATCCTGCTGGTAGCGCGGTGGCGAGGCCTGGCAGGCGAGGTTGTAGATCTGGTCGATCTGCCCGTCGATTTCCAGATCCGAGCAGATGTCGTGGGCGATGGAGCGGAACCGCATCTTGCGCGACAAATGCTTCAGATTTGCCTTGTCGCCCGAAACATAGCTGTCAACGCAGATGACATAATGCCCCTCCGCTAGAAGGCGTTCGCAAAGATGCGAGCCAAGAAAACCGGCGCCGCCGGCAACAATGATGTGTTTTGGTCGCTCTGTCATTTTCGGCATCGTTTTGAAGTCCTCAATTATGGGCTGCGCGCGCGGCGGCAAGGCACCGCCACGGCAGCGGCCCGCCATGTCATTGCAGATGCTTGTCCGACAGCAACCGGCTGAGCATGCCATGCGGAGATTTACCTCCGGAGTGCCCAGCCTTGGTCGTCCTCGGCGAAGATGCTCCTAACCGGGCGTTGAAGCTTTTGTTCCCATTGATGAAGGCGGTCCGTTTAAGGGCCACAGACGGGACGGATGATCGGCCTGCGAGCGAGGAACATTCGAACCGATACGATCGTTTTCTTGGCAGCGCAGGCGCAATTGGCCGCACACGCTCTATCCGTCTTTCGACCACTCAGAGAAAATGCATGGGAAAAGGCTTGCATTGTTCCTGGATGGCACGCCGACCGTGCTGATATCCGACGGCAGACCCGACCTGAGGGCGTTGAAACGGTCCCGGGTGAGCCTGGAGGACGTCCTGGCGACAGCGCGCCAGCTTCACGGGCTGGAACGTCTCGACCAGATCAAGTCGGCGGTTCTGGAAGCGGACGGCGGTGTCAGCATCATTCCGCGATAGACGGCTCGACCCTCGCAAAAGGCGCGGTTTACGGCGACTCCGGAACCTTTCTCCACCTCACCGGTTCCGGAACAGCCCGCCGCGCGGAAACGGTGGGGCCGTCGGCAACGGATCGACAGAAGAACCAGCAAAACACACCGAGGAGTGAGCATGCCCGATCATTCGAAGTCCAAGAAGCGCATCGAAAAGGATGCCAAACCGCAATTCGCAAAGAAGCAGTCCGGCGGCGAAAGCGACGGCGTGGCCAGCGCCAAGCCGACCGTGATCACCGGATCGGAGGACGCGACCGTGCACCGTCTCCCACCGAACAAGGCGGAGAAGCCGAAGAAGGATGAGCGGTAGACGACGCCATCGTCCGTCAGTCGAATCTCACGAAGCCCTTGACAAAGCCGTCGGGTCTGGCCGCCGCGTCGTCCAGCGCCTCGCCGAGACGATCCAGCGGATAGCTGTGGGTCAGGAGCGGCCAGGGATTCAGCCGTCCCGCGACAACGGCCTCGATGGCTTCCGTCGTGCCCTTGCGATAGGCTTCCGGCGCGCGTTCATGGGCGTTGATGACGTCGAGGCCGCGCCAATTCCAGAGCTGCATGTTGACCTGTCTCGGGCCGTCCTGGTGGTAGCCGGCGATAATCAGGCGACCACGCTCGGCGCAGAGTTCTGCGGCAAGATCGAGCGGCCACTGCTTTCCTGCGGTTTCAATGACCACATCACAGAACCGGCCTTCGGTCAGTTGGCTGACGGTTTCTATGATCTGCCAGTGGTCGTCCATGGCGATCGTCGTTTCCGCCCCGAACTGCTCCGCCAGTTCGAGCGAGGATTGCCGCCGGGAAATCGCAATCACCTCCGCTCCGGCATTGGCGGCAAGCTGCGTGAGCAGGGCCCCGAGGAAGCCGATGCCTATGATCGCCACCCGGTCGCCAGGCCGGATACCGCTGCGATGAAAGATGTTCATGGCGCAGCCGAGCGGCTCGCCCGGCACGGGACGGCCATCCAGTTCCTTCGGCAAGGGGACGATTTCATCCACCTGGGCGATGTCGTATTCGGCAAAGCTCGCATGGGAAAGCGTTGCCACCCGCTGGCCGAGCAGACCGGGATCGACATCCGCGCCGATGCTGTCGACAAGCCCCCAGCCTTCATGGCCGAGATCGCCCGGCGGCAGCGGAAACTCCATCCACTCCGGACCCGACCATGGCACCAGATTGGAAGCGCAGACGCCGCACCCCTGCAGCCGGACGCGCACTTCGCCGGCCTGCGGCGTCGGCAGCGGCCTCTCCTCGATATGCATGCGTCCCGGTCCGGTCACCACGGCAGTCCGCATGGTGCTGCGGGCCGAAATGCGTTCCATGATGTCGCTCTGATCGTTCGGGAATAACGTCATCTCAACTCCTTTCCTGGTTGAGCCCTCGAACTGGAAAAGACGCCAAAGGTTCCGGAAGAAGCCGCGCCCGATGCTCCAGGTCGGAACAATGCGCCGCGAAGGAGGTTCTGGGGCTCCGATCAATTGGATCAGCAAAGGGCGTGAAGACCATGTGGACATGGCTCGATCAACATGGCGCGGCAGTCGACAGCCTGCTCGGCGGCGCAACCCTGGTCGTGTGGGTTCTGTACTTCCAGCTTCTGCTCACCACCTACCGGCATCGCTCGCGGCCCAAAATACTCATCAACCGTGCCGGCGGCGACACAACGGACACGCATTGCATCATCACGAATATGAGCGCCGAACCGATCTATCTGGAATCAGTGTTGCTGCATGTCATCGGGGAGAAGGGGGACCAGACCTTTGCGCTTTCCGACGTCGGCGCCGGCAACCAGAATGGAAGCAGTCAGCAGAAATGGTATCAGGGACCGCTTGCAAGCGGAGAACTGAGCGATATCGGCTCCTACCGCTCGATCCTCGAACGGTTCCGCAGGGGCGAACTTCAGGAGATCGGCAGCGCTGATTTCGGAGCGATCCAGTCGCTTACGGTGATCGCCGTCGCCTCTTACACCGCGCGCGAGAGCCTGATTGCGGCCGAGCGCACCTTCGATCTTGTGGAAGACGAGACCCTGCTGCGACCGCGGCGCTATGCCGCGACCCAGATCCGTTCGGGCCGCCGCCGCCGCCAGATCGAGGACTTCATGGTGGACAATACTGCGGGCAAGCTGCCCCGCTGCAATATCAGGGGCGGCAAGGACCACTGTCCGCCGCTTCCGCAGCGCGGGCCGGCGGCGGACGGCTGAACATCGTCTGATTGCCCATGCCGCCGTGTCCGGTTCCATTCTGGATATCGGACTGCGGCGTCGGGAACATTCTGCGGCCTTTGCGGTTCACCGGTTCGAGCGCACACACTGTTTCAAAGGATTTCAGCCGATGACCTTTCTCGGCTTGACGGCGGAAATGCTGGCGCGAATTCAGTTCGGCTTTACCGTCTCGTTTCATTTCGTCTTTCCCGCCTTCTCGATCGGCACGGCCTGCTATCTGGCGACCCTGAACGCGCTCTGGCTGTGGAAGCGCGACCCCGCCTATCTGAGGCTCTTCGACTACTGGAAAACCATCTTCGCCGTGGCGTTTGCCATGGGCGTCGTCTCCGGCATCGTCATGAGCTACCAGTTCGGCACCAACTGGTCGGTGCTGTCTGAAAAGGCCGGCGCCATCATCGGCCCGTTGATGGGCTATGAGGTGCTGACGGCGTTCTTCCTCGAGGCCGGCTTCCTCGGCATCATGCTATTCGGGCGGAAGCGCGTCGGCGACGGGCTGCACATGGTGGCCGTCTGCATGGTGGCGCTCGGCACGCTGATCTCGGCCACCTGGATTACCTCCGCCAACAGCTGGCTGCACACGCCGGCGGGGTTCAGCCGCGATGCCGCCGGCCACTTCCTGCCGGAAGACTGGTGGGCGATCATCTTCAATCCGTCCTTTCCCTATCGCGTCACCCACACCGTGCTCGCCGCATTGCTGACCACGTCCTTCGTCATCGGCGGGGTCGGGGCGTTTCATCTGCTGAAGAACGCCAACAACCGGCAGGCGCGGATCATGTTCTCGATGGCGATGTGGATGGCGGCGATTGTCACGCCGATCCAGATATTTGCCGGCGACCAGCACGGCCTCAACACACTGGAACACCAGCCGCAGAAGATCGCCGCGATCGAGGGCGATTACGAGACCCATGAGGATGGCATGCCGTTGATCCTGTTCGGCATACCCGATGACAGTGCGGAGGAGACCCATGCGGCGATCGAGATTCCGCGGCTCGGCTCCGTCATCCTGCGTCACAGCTGGGACAAGACGATCAGGGGCCTGAAGGAATGGCCGCGCGACGAGCGCCCGCCGGCGCTGCCGGTGTTCTTCACCTTCCGCATCATGGTCGGGATCGGCTTCCTGATGCTGGCGATCGGCCTGTGGTCGCTATACGCTCGCTATCGCGGCACATTCTATGAAAACCGCTTGCTGCAGAAGGTCGTGATCGCGGCGAGCCCCTCGGGTTTTATTGCCGTTCTGGCCGGCTGGTACACGACCGAGATCGGCCGCCAGCCCTACACCGTCTACGGCCTGCTCAGGACATCGGACAGCCTGTCGCCGGTGAGCGCGCCGGCCGTTGGCGCTTCGCTGATCGCCTTCATCCTTGTCTATTTCGCGGTGTTTGGCGCAGGCGTCTTCTATCTCCTGAAACTGATGCGGCGGCCGCCCGAGACCGGCGACGACCATGACCTCAAGGAAGGACCGCTGCGATCCTCCGGCATCACGCCGGGTCCGGGCGAAGCGACCGGGGAGAACGACCAATGAGCTTCGATCTTGCCACCATCTGGGCCGCGATCATCGCCTTTGCCGTGCTTGCCTATGTGGTGATGGATGGTTTCGACCTCGGAACCGGCATCCTGATGCCTTTCTTCCGCAAGCGCGACGAGCGCGACCTCCTGACCACAACGGTTGCGCCCGTCTGGGATGGCAACGAGACCTGGCTGGTGCTGGGCGGCGGCGGGTTGATGGCGGCCTTTCCGGTCGTCTACGCCACGGTCCTGCCGGCGCTTTACATGCCGGTCATCCTGATGCTGCTGTCGCTGATCTTCCGCGGCGTCGCGCTCGAGTTCCGCTGGCGGAGCGAGATCCGGCGCGGCTGGGACACCGGCTTCTTTGCCGGCTCGCTGGTGGCGGCCTTCATGCAGGGGATCGCGCTTGGCGCGCTGGTTCAGGGCATCCGCATTGAGGATGGCCAGTATGCCGGCGGCTGGTGGGACTGGCTGACGCCGTTCTCGCTCGTCACCGGCATTGCGCTCGTCATCGGTTACGCGCTTCTGGGCGCGACCTGGCTCAACCTCAAGACCGAAGGCCCGGTACAGGCGCGGGCACGCCGGCTTGCCGCGCCTACGACCATTGCCATGATCGCCGCGATCGCCATCGTCTCGCTCTGGACCCCGTTCATCAACCGGGTCTATTTCGAGCGCTGGTTCGGCTGGCCGACGGCCTTCTTTTCGGCGCTGGTGCCGCTCGCCGTGATTGCCTGCGCGTTTTGGCTCTGGATCGGGTTGGATCGCAAAAAGCATCTCCAGCCGTTTCTCGCGGCGCTGGGCCTGTTCGTCCTGAGTTATGCCGGCCTCGGCATCTCCTTTTACCCCTATATGGTACCCGGCGCGCTCACCATTGAGGAGGCCGCCGCTCCGGAGAGTTCCCTGCGTTTCCTGCTCGTGGGCGCTCTGGTCCTGATCCCGATCATCCTCGCCTATACCGCCTATGCCTACTGGGTTTTCAGAGGCAAGGTCGACCTTTCCGAGGGCTATCACTGATGCCCGGTCGGAAGTGGCTGAAGCGCCTGGGCTGGTTCGTCTGCTACTGGGTGATCGGCGTGGCGGCAATGTTTGCGCTCGGTTACGTCATCCGATTGGTCCTGTCCTGATCGTGGTCCCATCATTTCTCGGAACATCGTCCAGTCCGTTCAGTTGGGCGGGCGAACCACATGCCAGGAAAGGACAAGATCATGACTGGACGACTGGACGGAAAGATCGCCCTCATCACCGGAGCCGGTACAGGGATCGGGGAAGCCATCGCGCACAAATTCGCCAGGGAGGGCGCAAGGCTGCTGCTTGCCGGCCTGCCCGGCGATCCGATTGATGACGTCGCTGCCGCCATCCGCGACAAGGGCGGCGAGGCGGAAACCTCCCCCGGCAATCTCGGCGACCATGGCGTTGCTGAAACCTGTGTTGCGGAAGCCATCAAGCGGTATGACCGTCTCGACATCCTGATCAACAATGCGGGGGTGTTTCTTGAGGCCGCTGAGTGCCAGGACTACTCCGTCGAGAATTTCGACCGCACCATAACCGACAACGTCCGCTCGGTATTCCTGATGACCAAATACGCGCTTCCGCATCTGCAGGAGACGCACGGCGTCGTGATATCCGCCGGTTCGGAAGCCGGAGAAGTCGGCGAAGCGAACAACACGCCCTACGGGGGAACCAAGGGTTTCGTGCACGCCTTCATGCGCGGCGTCGCGTTTGAGCAGGGCAAATATGGCGTGCGGGCGAATTGCGTCTGCCCCGGGCCGGTGGACACGGCCTGGACCCATACCGAGACCGGCCCGATGAACGATCAGATGGAGAAGATGACGCTCGCGGGCACCGTGCTCGGACGCCGGGGCACGCCGGAGGAAATTGCCAATGTCTACGCCTTCATCGCTTCGGACGAGGCGTCGAACGTTACCGGCGCGCTATGGTATGTCGACGGCGGCACGACGATCGCCAAGGGCGGCCCGGGCCAGATGGTTCCGGACGAGCTGAAAGCCGAGCCCGAGACGGATCTCGATCTCGGGCACAGCCGCGACGGCATGAAGGGCAAGGACGCCGTCAGCAAAATCTGAGGTCGTCGCCTCCGGCCTCCCGGGCCGGAGGTTTCCTTGCTTCATTCAGGGGGAGCCAGGAGCCACCGCGCCGCTACCCCTTGCGCTCAGCTTTTGCCGGAGCCCGGTTCGGCCATCTTGCGGTGCTGGGCCGCCAGCCTTTCGCTCGATACCATGCCGGAAGCGGCGGCCATGGCCTTGTTTTTCCAGCCCGCGACGACATCGCCCTCCCCTGCCATCATCGCGCCGTAACCGGCCCTGGCGACCTTTTCCGGATCGTCCTTGTCGCCCTGCCCGATCGCAGTATCGGTAAGGCCGGCGCGTTCGAAGAACGCGGTATCGGTGGCGCCCGGCATCAGGCAGGTGACAGTCACGCCCGTGTCCTTCAGCTCCTCGCGCAGGGCGAATGAGAAGGAATTCACGAAAGCCTTGGTGCCGTTATAGACCGCCTGGAAGCTTCCGGGCATCAGCCCGGCGATCGAGCCGGTGAACAGGATCCGGCCGTCACCGCGTTCGCGCATTTGCCGGCCGAGCTCATGCACCAGCGTGATCGTGCCGCTGATATTGGTATCGACGACCTGTTGCGCGTCCTCCAGCGCCTGATCGAGGAAGCCGTGGCCGAGACCGCGTCCGGCATTGGCCATCAGCAACCTGACCGGTTTGCCGGTCTGCTCGATGGCATGGGCGAAACGGGCGACACCCTCGCGCGTCGCCAGATCGACCTCCGCCGCATAGACCTTGACGCCCATTGCCGTCAGCTTGTCGGCGGCGGCCTGGATATCTGGCTCGTTCGCCGCGATCGCCAGGTCGTAGCCGTCTTCGGCCGCGCATTTCGCCAGCTCGAAACCGATGCCCGACGATGCGCCGGTAATGACGGCAAGCTCATTCTTCTGATCATTGCTCATGGTTTCATGATGGCCTTGATGCAGCCATCCTCCTTGTTGCGGAACGTCTTGTAGAGTTCGGGACCGTCCTCCAGCGACGCCGTGTGGGTGATGACGAAGGACGGATCGATTTCGCCGCGTTCGATGAGGTCCATCAGCTTCGGCAGGTAGCGCTGCACCGGGGTCTGCGCCATCTTGAAGGTCAGGCCGCGATTGATGGCGGAGCCCATCGGCACCTTGTCCAGAAAGCCGCCATAGACGCCGACAATCGAGACCGTTCCGAAATTGCGGCAGCAATGGATCGCCTGTCGCAGGACGTGCGGACGGTCGGTGCCCATGAAGGTCGCGACCTTGATCCGGTCCAGCCGGGAATCCCAACTGGCCGAGGCATCGGCCTCCGTCCCAACAGCGTCGATACAGGCGTCGGCGCCGCGGCCGCGGGTTAGTTCCATGATACGGTCGTAGACGTCGTCCTCACGGAAATCGATCGTCTCCGCGCCGCCTTTTCGGGCGAGCTCCAGCCGCTCGGGCACGGTGTCGACGGCGATAACGCGTTCGGCGCCGAGAAGGAAAGCCGAGCGGATGGCCATCTGGCCGACCGGCCCGCAGCCCCAAATGGCGATGGTGTCGCCGCGCTGAATATCGCAGTTCTCGGCCGCCATGTAGCCCGTCGGGAAGATATCGGAGAGAAACAGAACCTGTTCATCCGTCAGCCCCTCCGGCACCTTAGCAGGGCCGACATCGGCAAAGGGGACGCGCAGAAATTCCGCCTGGCCGCCGCTATAGCCGCCGAGCAGGTGCGAATAGCCGAAGAGGCCGCCGGGGGAATTGCCCCAGAGCTTACTGACCTTGTCCCTGTCGGGGTTCGAGCGTTCGCAGCCGGAGAAATATCCGCGCTTGCAGAAGAAGCATTCGCCGCAGGCGATCGTGAAGGGAACGACCACCCGGTCGCCGACCTTGAGATTGCTGTTGTCGCGGCCGACTTCCGCGACCTCGCCCATTGCCTCGTGGCCGATGACGTCGCCATGGTGCATTTCCGGGATCGTGCCCTCGTAGATATGGAGGTCCGAGCCGCAGATGGCACAGGCCGTGACCTTGATGATTGCATCACGGCCATCCTCGATCTCGGGATCGGGCACGGCTTCGCAGCGGATATCGTGTTTTCCTTGCCAACGCAGAGCTTTCATTGGGCGTCCTCCTGTTGGGGCCCCGGTTGCCGCGCGCTCGCCGCGCGGCCTTCCCGGTCGATCCCTGGTTGAGCGCCTAACTGAAGTCATCCCGTTTGGTTCCGGATTCTTCTTGTCGTTTGGACGACGGTGCGAACAATCCGCCGTTTCAATCGTTTGGGCACAGAATGACGGCGGTGTGACCGCCGCACCAACAAAGGAGACGGCAGAAATGAAAGCGATCCGCATCCACGATTTCGGGACGCCCGAGGTTCTGAAGCTCGAGCAGGTCGAGCGGCCGGAGCCGGCCGCTGGCGAGGTTTTGATCAAGGTGCTTGCCGCGAGCGTCAATCCGGTAGACTGGAAGATCCGTTCCGGCGATTACGGCGCCGTTGGCGAGGACAGGCTGCCGATGATCCTTGGCCGCGATATCTGCGGAGACGTCGAGGCGCTTGGCGAAGGGGTCGGACACATTGCCGTCGGCGACCGCGTGTTCGCCTTTCTCGAGATGAGCCGCGGCGGCTATGCCGAGTATGTGGCGGTGCCAGCAGAGCATCTCGCCGCCGTGCCGCAATCGCTGAGCGCCGAGGAAGCCGCGGCCGTTCCGCTTGCAGGCCTCACCGCTTGGCAGGGTCTCATCGATCACGGCGGGCTTCAGCAGGGCCAGCGCGTCCTCGTCCATGGCGGCGGCGGTGGCGTCGGTCATCTTGCCGTTCAGATCGCAAAGGCGAAGGGCGCCTGGGTGGCGACGACGGTCTCGCCCGAAGACATGGAATTCGCGCGCAAGCTCGGCGCCGATCAGGTCATCGACTACAAATCGGAAATCTTCGAGGACGTCCTCGATCCGGTCGATCTCGTGTTCGACCTGATCGGCGGCGAAACGCGCATGCGTTCGTTTGAGGTGCTGAAGGAAGGCGGCATCCTGGTCTCCACGCTCGGCGAGCCCGACCGGGAAACCGCCTCGAAATTCAAGGTCCGCACCGCCGGCTACATGGCCAAGCCCAACGGCGGCCAGCTCGCCGAGATCGCCGAACTCATCGAGCGGCGCAAGCTGCGGATTTCCGTGCAGAACACGTTTCAGCTTTCCGAAGCGGCGAAGGCCCAGGCGGTTCTGGAAAACCAGCATACGCAGGGCAAGGTGGTACTGAGCGTGACCTGAGAAATATCGGCGCCGACGCCCGCTCAAGGGGTGTCGGCGTCGCCCGTGGCGCTCGGCGGCACGTCTTCGATGGGCGGATGCCGGGTCGGCGCTTCAACCGGCGCTGCGTTGAACCGATAGACGCCGACCACCGCCAGCAGCATCAGAACTGCCACCACGAGGGCCAGAGTAAGCGGGGAGAGACCGTTCTTGAACATGATTTACCCAATCCATAGCGCGTGTTTCGGCGTTGGATGCCGTTTCATTGCTCATCAAACTTGAAGGACCTGCGAATGTTCCTGTTTCAGCGCGAAGCGCATAAATCGTCGCGACCGTCTGAAGGCGGCAATGGCAGGGCGAGGCTCGGATCCTTCCCATGTTCACTGGGGCGAGGACATCTTCAGTGAAAGACGAAATGGACGATGAGGTCTACATTCTGGAACAGGCGGGCCTTGTCTATGTCAGCGACCGGGACCCCGGCATCTCGCGCGAACGCCGCGGCCGCGGCTTCAGCTACAGGATGCCGGATGGCGCTCTGGTGCGCGACAAAGCAATGCGTCGGCGGTTGGATGCACTGGCGATCCCGCCCGCCCATGAACGCGTCTGGATCTGCATTCGACCTGATGGCCACCTGCAGGCAACAGGCTACGATGCCCGCGGGCGCAAGCAATATCGCTATCATCCGGACTGGCGGGCGCTTCGGGAGGAAAAGAAGTATGACCAACTCGTCGATTTCGCGGCGGCCCTGCCGCGGATCCGCCGACGCGCCCGTAGCGATGCCGAACAGTTCGATGATCTTTCCCGCGCCGTCCTCGGCGCCATGACAATGCTTCTCGACGCCGCGCATTTAAGAATAGGTAACCGTTCCTATCTCGAGGAAAACGGCACCTACGGCGCCTCGACCCTGCTCAAGCGGCATGTGCGTTTCGGCGATCACCTGGAGCTCGAATTTGCCGGAAAGGGCGGACGGCGAGCGCGCCGCCGACTGCAGGCGCCGCGCCTGCAGCGTGTCCTGGAGCGGATCGCGGACCTGCCCGGTCGCCAGCTCTTCGGCTGGCGGGAGGAGGACGGCACGCCGCGGTCCATCGATTCCGGACAGCTCAACGCCTATCTCGCCGAAATTGCCGGCGCACCGTTCTCGGCAAAGACCTTCCGCACCTGGGGCGGGACCGTCGCCGCCTTCGACGTGGCGCAACGGAATATCCGCAACGGAGAGACGCCGCTCATCAAGACCATGTCGGAAGCTGCCGCGAGCGAACTTTCCAACACGCCGACCATCTGCCGCAACAGCTACATCCATCCCGCCGTGCTGGCGCTTTCCAATGACGCGGCGGAGCGCCGCCTGTTGATGCGCCAGGCGGCGCGTCCGGCAAAACCGATCAACGGTCTGCGGGTATCCGAAAGCCGCCTCACCGCCTTTCTGAAAGGCGCGCGGCGGCTTTCGTAAGTCTCTGCGCTAAATAGCGGCGCCGATGCCCAGCAGCGCGAGCACGAGCAGGATCAGGAAGATCGCGATCGCGATGAAGAACAGGATTTTCGCGATTTTGGCGGCGGCGGCTGATACGCCGGTAAAGCCGAAAAAGCCGGCCACCAATGAGATGACCAGAAAAATCAGTGCCCATTTCAGCATTTAATGCTCCCTTGATCGTTGAAATTCAGGCCCGGCTCTGGCCGCGAGGCAGGCTCGCGGTCGTCCGGCGGTCGGGCCTCATGCCCGCGAAACGAATTTGTTGAACCGGCTCGTCTCGCCGTCGCTTGTCTCTTCCTGATAGAGAAAGGCGAGATCATTCTGTTCGAAGATACGGAAGAACTCTTCCCACTCAATGGGCTCCAGGTTCTCCTCCGGCTCGGCGAAATCGATCCGCAGGATGCCGCCTTCGCCACCCGCCGGTACGATGCTTGGCCGACCGTCGCGGGATTCGGCCCAGCGGCGGATTTTTGCGTGATCTGTCGTGGTCTGTGTCATCCGGACACTCCTTTGCAATGTTCGCCCCGCCCAATCATCAGCTTGCCGATTTGGTTCCCGAAAAATCTCCGCGTCGGGTCTTTTCTCGCAGGTCGATCGATATCGGCCATGGGGATGTCCTCTTGAATTGTCTCAATCGATGGAGTGACCAAACGTCTGAAACGCTTTTTTGTTCGCGGCGGGAACATGTGCCGGCCTCGCCTGTTGGGCGGCAATGCCCATCAGACCAAGGAGCTGACATGCCCGCGAAATCAAAATCCCAGCAGAAGGCCGCCGGCGCGGCGCTTGCCGCAAAGCGCGGCGAACAGAAGAAAAGCGACCTCAAGGGGCCGGCGCGGCAGATGGAAAAGTCAATGTCGCAGAAGGAGCTGGACGAACTGGCATCCGGAGAGCGCAAGGGAAAACCTGAACACAAATCCTGAGCCACGCCTGCGGCCTTCTCGTTCCCCGGCCTTGTCACTCATTGGCCGGGGGCAGCGCCCTTTCCTCGGCGGGTGTCGACTGCCTTTCGACGGCCGGAGGGTCGGCATTCTCCATCGGTTCCTCCGGTGCGATTTCGAGATTGTAGTAGAATTCCACAGCCGCCCAGGCAACGAGGGCGAGCGCGGTTGATACCGCAAGGATGACGAAGATGCGGGGCGAGCGACGCCCCTGCCTGGCTTTCTTGGGCGGGATGTCGGGTTCCATGGCGTCCTCCTATCTTGTGTCTTTACACGGACCAAGCACGGACCGCCTTTCGCGGCTCCCTGCCCTCGCAGTCGTCACTCCGGCAGCGTTATGCTCGCCGGCTGCTGACCTGTGTCCTCACGCCATGGGAAAAAGAGCGTTGAGAGGGCCAGCAAGATGAAGAGGACGAGTCCGCCAATGAAAACGATCCGCGCAGAGCGCGTTCGAAGGACTGTCGTACCTTGTTTCGCCTTCTCTTCCGGGATGGTCGGTCCACGTGTCTGATCGCTGGCCGATTTGTTCTCTTTCGCCACGTCACAATCTCCATCTGTGAATGTCCGTTTGGCGCCGAACAGGCGCATGCCGGTTTTGTTCCAGCGGCGCAGAAGCGCCCTCGGTTTGTCGGGAACATCGCGGCGCGTTCACGGTTGGCAGGTCAGTGGGCGGGACAGAACGCGTCGTTTCCGTTTGCGAGAATCTGCAACAACAGAAAGGGACATTGATATGTTCATGACCAAGTTCACAGCCACCACCGCCGTGTGCGCCGTTCTGGCGGGCACCGCCTGGGCCCAGAGCCAAACTGATGCCGACACAATGCAAAACACGGCCGCCATGCAGACGACCGATATCCACTCCGTGCAGGTGTCAGAAAAACAGATCCTCGGAACGGATCTGATGGGCGGCACGGTCTACACCAACCCGGGTCCCACCGGCGAAGCTGTCGGCGATGTCGACGATCTGCTCATCAGTCAGGATGGGGAAATCGCCGGGCTGATTATCGGCGTTGGCGGTTTTCTGGAAATCGGCGAGAAGAACGTCGCCGTTCCATTCGACAAGGTCGAGCAGAACCGTGACGACCAGGGCATGCTGTACCTGACACTCGCCACAAACCGCGACCAACTGCAAAGCGCGCCTGATTTCGACTATGGCACGGTCAGGCCCTCGGCAGACCTGCAAACCGACATTTCCCGCGATAGCGATACCGCGCTTGATCGAAGCAACCGCTTTCCCGGAGAGGAAACCGCTCCGACAAGGCCGAAAGACCAGATGGCGGGCGAAGGGAGCAGCAGAGCGCCGGACATCGAGGACCGGATGGCCGACAACGCGTTTGCTCAGTCGCCCGCCGGCATGGCCTGGCGCGATACGAAGCCGGTCTCACACACCAATCTGAGGGCGGACGAGTTGCTTGATGCCGTGGTTTACGGTGAGAGCGGTGATGAGATCGGCGACATCGGGGATGTGATTCTTCGACCGCAGGGCGAGGTCCAAGCATATATCGTCGATGTTGGCGGCTTTCTCGGTATCGGTGAGAAGGAAGTTGCAATCGCTTCGCAAAATCTCAACGTGCGGCGTGACGGCGATGACTTTGCGGTCTTCACCCCATTCAGCGAGACAGAGCTTGAGGGGCAGAAGACCTACGACGCAGAGGCTTTTGCAGACAACCCGGACAATTTCCTGATGCGATGAAACCGACAGGTTCCCGAATACACAAACGGGGACTGTCCTGATTTTTGTGCTCTGGCGTGGTAACTGCTCTTTGAGGAGACCCACGTATGAGCATCGACAAAGAACTCTTGGACCGCCTGATGCAAGGGCGCTCGCCCGGTGATCTTTTCGGCAAGGACGGTATCCTGTCCGAACTGACAAAAGCGCTGGCCGAACGCGCCCTGAGCACCGAGATGGACGTCCATCTTGATGAGGAACGGGCTGAGGCTGTGCCCGAAGGCCATAACCAGTCGGCAAACCGTCGCAATGGCTCCAGCAGCAAGACGGTGACCACCGACAGCGGCAAGGTGGTCCTCGACATTCCTCGTGACCGCAACGGCACCTTCGATCCGGTGCTGATCGCCAAATACCAGCGCCGCTTTCCCGATTTCGACCGCAAGATCATCTCGATGTATGCCCGGGGCATGACAACGCGCGAGATCCAGGGGCATATCGAGGAAATCTACGGCGTCGAGGCCTCGCCCGGCCTGATTTCCGCGATCACCGACAGCGTGATGGATGAGGTCACGGCATGGCAGAACCGCCCTCTGGAGCCCTGCTATCCGATCGTCTTCATGGACGCGATCCGGGTCAATATCCGCAGCGACGGCGTGGTCTCCAACAAGGCGGTGTTCGTGGCGCTGGCCATTCTGCCGGACGGCACGCGCGACGTGCTGGGCCTGTGGTTCCAGGCCAATGAAGGCGCCAAGTTCTGGGCCAGCGTGCTGGGCGACCTGCGCAATCGCGGTGTCCAGGACATCCTGATCGCCGTCGTCGATGGTCTCAAAGGCTTTCCGCAGGCCATCGAGGCCGCCTTCCCGAGAACACAGGTTCAGACCTGCATCGTCCATCTCCTGCGCCATTCCATGAACTTCGCCAGCTACAAGGACCGCAAGGCCGTCGCCAAGGCGCTCAAGACGGTTTACACCGCCGTCAATGTCGAGGCGGCGGAAGAAGCGCTGGCGACGTTCGAGGACAGCGATCTCGCCAAGCGTTATCCGGCGATCGTGCCGAGTTGGCGAAAGGCCTGGAACGAGGTCATCCCGTTTCTCGACTATCCGCCAGAGGTGCGCAGGCTGATCTACACGACGAATTCCATTGAGGCTCTGAATTCGAAAATCCGCCGCGCCGTCAGAACCCGCGGCCATTTCCCGAGCGATGAGGCAGCGGCCAAGTTGATCTATCTGGCCCTCAATGCTACCTCAACCGAGTGGAAGCGTTCAGTGCGAGAATGGCACGCCGTCAAAAGCCAGCTCGCAATCATGTTCGAAGAACGTTTTCCTATGTCCTGAAACAGCGCCAGGGCACAAAATTCTAGACAGTCTCCACAAACGCCGTGCAAGCCGCACGGCGTTTCCGCGAGATCTCAGGCAAACGAGGCTTATCAGGATTTGTTCTCCCGCTCGTTCAGCGCCTGCTGCAGTTTCACCGCAAGCTCGAGCAGGCGGTCGGGCACAGGCTCCTGCTTGATCTGGGAGAGGAGCTCTGTAGTCCTTTGATCCAGAAACGCGTCGGAACGCTCGGACGCAACTTTGTTCTTGTCATTGCCTTCTGCCATCTTATCGCCTTACTTTGTTCTCGGGCATATTTTTGGGTTGTCATACGACGCTACGTCTCCGGAGCGCCGGTAGATTTAAACTGTTTGATGCGATCGGTTGGCAGAAGCAAATTGTCGCTCGCGGAACAAATACTACGTTTGCCCGCGAGGGAATTCTCGGATAGCCATGATCTGTGGGCGTTTTCTCGTCCGCTATCCTTATAGCTGTTATCGCTCCCTCGACGCAACTGAGGTTGGTTCAGTTTTCCGTGTAGGCAAACGCCTCCGCTATACATCGGAGGTGCCTTCGTTCATGGACATCCAACTCGCTCGGCCGACGCTTGTTTCAAACAAAATGACCGGAACAAAACCCAGCCGACTTGGTTTGGCGCTGGTTGGACAAACAAGAGGACAAACCATGACCGATAAACCATCCGGCGCCCCTCCGGGCACGAGCGATGAGCGGCCCCGTTGGGAAGGCCCTGAAGAAAGCCGGCCAAGCGCGTATAAGCCGGCCAGGGACGACCCCGGCAAGGATCGCGATGCCATGCGGGAAAATCTCAATCATCCCCGCAAGCGCGACCTCTCCGATGCCATGAAAACAAGACGTGACGATAGAGACCGGCCCACCGAAGGCCCGGCTGACGACAAATGAGGGAGGAGACGACGATGGGACATTTCGCAAGGTGGGTTGCGCCGGTAAATCTCGGCTTCGGCGAAGACGGCCCGCTTGCCGTCAAAGGACCGTCCCAGGCCCGCAACCTGCTCGCGGAAGACTGGCCGCGCCGGCGCGGGCGGCACTACCATGCGGCCGTGAGTTGTTGCGAGCGCGCCGTTGCACAGCCGGGATGGCTGGAAATGTCGAGAGAGGCCTTCATCGCCGCCGCGCTGGAGGCCGGGCTTTTCAGCGGTCATTCGGGGCGTGCCCGCAATTTCGTGCCGGGCGCCACCGGTCCCGGGCCGCATCGTCCCCCGATGCTGTAGATTGCTTGTTCCGGCGCGGCGGGTGAATGGTCAGCTCTTTGCCCGACGCTCCGGAAACGCTCGCGGCCGACCGGCAAAGACAGTCACTCCGCCAAACGACGCTTCTCAGCGTTTTCGCACATTCTCAAGGATAAAGCCGCTTGCGGGGCCTGTGGGCACGGTTCCCAGCGGAACATCCAGTTCCTGCTCCGGCACATCAAAGGCCATATGGTATGTCAGCAGCCGCACAGCCTCTGCAATCAGCGCGACGGTCGCTTTCTCGCCGGGGCAGCGGTGCGACTGCGCCGTTTCGCCTCCGCCCTGCGGAACAAAGCGCTCCCTGTCCTTCTGCCAGGAAAGGTCCCGCTCGGGACGGAATGCGTCCGGTTCCGTAAACCAGCGCGGATCGTGGCAGGTTCCATAGAGATCGAACAACAGCCACTGACCTTTCTGCAGGCGGTAGCCGTAGCACTCGGCGTCACGCGTCAGTATGCCGCCGACGAAGGGGAAGAAGGGCGCATAGCGGCGCACCTCCTCGGTAAACTGGATGAGGCCCTCGCGACTGCCATCGGCAAAACGCGCGCGCCAGGCGGGCTTTTGGTGCAGCATCAGCGCGGCAAAGGTAATATAGCGGCCAACCGCCACGATCGGCCTCAACAGGTTCAGCACTTCTACCGCCGCAACTGAGGCAGGAAGCGGACGGCCGTCGGCATCGCGATAGCCGGCGATCTCCGCGATCGGCGCGCCTTCGCGTACCTTGCGCCTGCCGGAACGGACTGCCCTGATCTCGGCCTGCAAGCGCCTTTCCAGCCGGCGGCGGCGCAAAAGGGCGGTAACCGTTGCCGGACGGAAGCGGCCTGCGTTTTCCACCATGCCCGCAAGCACGGGTGCATCACGCTCTACCGATTGCTGGTTCGCCGGCAGGCCGGCCCATGACAGCGCCGCTTCGGCGAGCGTTGTTTCGGCGGCGGCGGCGAGCGATATCCGCCCTCGCCTTTCCCATGCCGCAAACCTGCGCAGCCAGGCGTCCTCGAAACGGGTCACCAGATCGTCGACGTTCGATGGATGACTGACCAGCATGCGCACGAACATCGCCTTGCGATGGCGGTGCGCCTCTCCGTCGAGTTGCTGGACGCTGTGCTTGTCCTGCAGCAGGCGCAGCGTCGTGCCGGGCGTCGCGCCGCGCCGGGTCACCGTATCGCCGGTATAGAATAATTCGGCGGCTTCGGGACCGGAAACACAAACGACGTCGCGCAGCATCAGCCGTGTGCGCCAGATCGGCGGAGTCCGCGTCGCAAGACGGCGCGGCAGGAAGAGATAACCCTCGCGCAGAAGTGCAAGGGTCTGGTCCTCGATGATCGATGGCTTTGGCAGTCCGCTCATTCCAGCTTGCCCCTTCGCGGATCCCATTCTGCGTCTTCCTCCAGCTTCACCATGATCGGTCCGCCGGTGTCGTTCCGGTTCTCGGCAAGCCGGATCGCCTCTGGCATCGACATCTCCTCGGTCGGAGAAAGGGGCGTGTCCTCATTGCCGAAGTCGATCGAATCGACAAAGCCGATGGCACGGTTGCCGCGCTGAACGACCCTGAGAAGGACAGTGTCGGGCGTCGCGGCTTCCTTTGAATAATGACGGAAGGTCAGGGTCATCTCTTTCCTTTCTCTGAACGGACGTGCCGCAGAACTGGGTTGGCAGACGGTTGTTCCAGGAATTTTGCGCGGCTGACGATGGCAGAGCGTCACCGGAGGCGATCAAGCGCGACGGTAGAGACGGTTTGGCGGCGCTTGCCGCCGTTTCAGTTCGAGGGCTGTTTCTGTGCGCCACGCGAATATCGCCGGCTTGGACAGAAAGAGAGGAACCGCGAGCCCGTCGGCTTCGTTAGGTTCAGAGGGACCAAATCGAGACGGAGCCCATGATGAACCAGCAAGAAGTGAGACTAAGGAGCCGGCAACACCAGGAGGTGGTCGAACTCATCCCGGCGCTCCGGGCGTTCGCCCGAACCTTCTGCCGCAATCCCGACGACGCCGATGACCTGGTTCAGGAGACGATGCTGAAGGGTATCGCCAACCTCGACAAGTTCAAGCCGGGAACAAGGTTGAAATCCTGGCTGTTCACGATCATGCGCAATACCTTCTACACCCAGATCAAGGTGAGGAACCGTGAAGCGCCCGGCGAAGAAGATTGCGTCGCCAGCCTGCCGCAAAATGACGCGACGCAGGACTGGTCGGTCAGGGGGCAGGAACTGCTGGATGCGCTGGCGCGCATTCCGCCGCATTACCGCGAGATGTTCGTCCTGGTGATGGTGCTCGGCGAGAGCTATATCGATGCTGCCGAGATTTGCGACTGCGCGATCGGAACCGTGAAAAGCCGGGTAAACCGGGCGCGTCAACTGCTTCTCGAAGAACTTGGCGAGGTGCAGTAGCCAGTTTTCCTGAGGCCCGATTCCACCAGCGCTGTTTACTGAGACTTCGACCTCCGTTCAACACGTCCCCCAATCGCGACGACAAAGATTTTGTTCCATGAAATCCGTGAAAGCCGGACGGGAACATATCGGCAGCGATGGACAGGATCGCGTGTTGACGACGGCCATGGAAAGCGACGGCGGCCAGACGCTCAGTTGAGAATGCTTCGGCCCTCGACGAGACGCAGATCCTCAAGCGTCGAGAGCAGCCATTCCAGCCGGGACATTCCGGCAGGTCTCTCGTCGACATGGGCGATTGCGTATTCGAAGGTCCGCTCCACAAGCCGGTCGGCGGCGGCGTCATCGGCGACAAGCAGCCGGGCGGCCAGCCTCAGACTCGGCATCAGCGTTATCACATCTTCGCCGTCGCCCTCGGCGGCAACTGTCGCAGACCGGTCATAGGTCGCGATCAGCGACGCGATGACTTCGCGGATTCCGTTCGGCTTCGGCAGCGTATTGATGAAGCGGAAACGATGGGGAATGATGATTTCCGCGCATCCGGAGAAGAAGACGAAAGGCGTGTGGTTCTGGTGCAGGATATCCGCCAGCGGAAAGACCGGCGTACCGTCGAGATTGATATCGAGGACGGCGGCATCGGTCCTGCCGAGATGGGGGATGGCCTGGGCGATGGACGCCACGGGCCCCAACACTTTGGCGCCGACCTTTTCGAAGGTGCGGGAAAGGTTCTGGGCGATCAGATATTCGTCCTCAACGATCAGGATCCGCGATCCGCGCAGCCTGTCGAGGTTTCCGTGCAAGCTGTTTTCGTCAGGATCCTGTAGACCGCTGGAAGGGGTTTCCGGTAAGAGTTGCATCTGCGATCTCCAATTCGGTGAATGTGTCAGTAGGCACGACGCAGAGCTCCCCGGCCGAAGACGGCCGGCGAAACAAACGCATTCGCGACTGAACTTTCCTTAAAAGCAGGTATCACGATGGAGAGGCCGGCTTCCTGAACAGCACGCGCGGGAACGGTTGCTGTTCCCTTGGATGCTTGCTCGCGGGTTTCGCAAGTGCTTGTCCGGCATGGATAGATGTTGCAACCTTGGAAGACCATACGCCCATGATCCGCCGAAAGACACCCCAAAGGTAAAATCGGCCTGAAGGCCCTATTCCTCAAGGGCATGCAGCTTGTCGAAGGGAATGCTGATCGTCGCGATCAGTCCGGAAGCTGCGTACTCGGTTTCGAACGTGCCGCCGAGGCGATAGGATATCTCGCCTTTGATCAGAGTGCTGCCGAAGCCGTGGTTCTCAGGTGGCGCGATCGGCGCTTCGCTTTCACCTGGAAATGACCATCGCTGACAAACCAGGAGATTTCGTCTTGTCAGTTGTAGTGGTTGGTGCTGATGACCAGAGGGCGCGGGCTATTCGCGCACCCAGTCAGCGCCGCTAAAGTGGTGGAACAGCGCGACCCTCCGGCGAAAGGCCGAAGCTTCGCATCCGCTGCAGCGCTGAAAATCTGTGCCACGCCGGTCTCCTTACAGCGTCTTAGCCATCAATCGCGGTGAAGGCTTATGGAAGTGAAGCACCTCCCGGCGCGTTCTGTTCCGGCCTTCACCGCGGTCAGGCAGCCGTAAACCTTATCCGACCTGCGCCTTCTGCGCGCCCGTGCCAGGCCGGGCCTTGCCGAGATCGGGCTTCTGGCCGAGCGGATCGGGCTTTTCCACAACGGTGAATTCGGAGCGGCCGTCGAGCGATTTGCCTTCGGTCCAGCGGCCCTCGGGCGTCGGCTCGTCAAGCGAGGTATTAAGGAAGTAGTAGGAGTGCTCCAGAGCCTCGTGATCCTCGGGCGTCGTGTTCGGGATCGGAAGCTGTTTCTCCATGCCGCCGAGCTCTTCAATGACGGCAAGCCACTGCTGCTGGTGCATTGTGTCGCGGGCGATCAGGAAGGAGAGCATGTCCTTCATGCCGGCATCATCCGTCATGTTGTAGAGCCGGCTCGCCAGCACGCGGCCGCCCGATTCCGCGGTGACGTTGGCGAGCATATCGGTCGCGATATTGCCGGTGGCATAGACATGACTCATGTCGAAGGGCACGCCGTTCGAGTTCACGGGCATTGCAGACAGGCCCGAAGACAGAATATGGCGCGGGTTCATGCCGCCGAGGATGGCATTGACGATCGGATCTTCCGCCGCCTTTTCCTGTTCGGAGAGCGGCGCGCCCTCTAGATTGAGCGCCACGGCATGGCCCAGGAACTCGATATGCGACAATTCCTCTGTCGCCGTCATCATCAGCAGGTCGCGGTATTTGCTGTCGCCGCGCGCGCCCATTGCCTGGAAGAAGTACTGCATGGCAACGCGGATCTCGCCCTCGATGCCGCCGATCGCCTGCTGGAGATGCTTGGCAAACAGAGGATCGGGCTTGTCGACGGTCACCTTGTACTGAAGCTTGGCGGAGTGATGAAACATGGGTTTTTCCTCTTTGTGGTCGTGGAGGTCCCCTAAGCAAAGAGGCTCGGAAATGTTCCCGCCGGATGGCGCAGACGAACTTCTGTTTATGAGATCATTTTTGAGCGGCAACGTCGAACGGATGCCAGGGGATCGCGATCTTGGATTTGCCGGAACATCGGAGCCCCGATCCGGTTAGGCACAACGGCCAGTCCCATCGCCGGCCAAACCTGAATCGAAAGGAGAAACCGATGGCAAATGCCGACAAGAAACACTTCGGACCGGGTTCTCACGGAAAGAGCAGCGGTGAAGGCGCCATGACCAACCTCGAAGACGAGGTTCTGCCGAAAGACAAGGTGCTTTCCAATCGCGACAAGGCGCGCCACACCGAGGAACGCGGGCTCGACAGCAAGAATGTCCAGAATGAGGAATACAAGGACCATAGCGCCAACCGCCGCGACGGCGATTAGGCGTCGTGGAAGGAAATGCCGCAGCGTCGGGCGACCCGCCCGGCGCTGAGCCTTTGCGATCAGTTGCTTGGGTCCATGGCGTGGGGCGGGGCGTTTTCCGGCTGATCACCAGTGCCGCTGCTCACTCTGCCAATGGCAAAGGCAGCGATGATCACGGCGATAATGACTGCTGCACCCGCGATGATCCAACGTCTCATGTTCTTCTCCTTTTGATGTCACGCGAAGGCGAACCGTCGTCGCCTGCCGCAAGCAGCGGTTTGAGCCGGCTCATGCAAGCTCAATCGAGGCGCGGCGCCGGCTCGGCCGCAAAGTAGCGCTCGGCGCTCTCGACGAGGAACACTTCCGGCTCCGGGTTTTCGAGAATAGCGAAACCGGCGCTTCTGAGCATGGCTTCCACGGCGGCCTTGTTGGGTATGAACCAGTTGGTCGGATCGTCGGCGTAGCGTTGTTCGACGAAGTGAAGTTTCGGAAAGTCCGGCCGATCGAACAGCGCTTGCTCGTCGAATGAGTAGTTTTCCGCAAGCTCCGACGTTTGCTGGCTGCCGCGCTGCAGCGACTGGAACAGCATCTTGTCGCCCACCACCGTTTCATGGAGCAGATCGAGCGCTAATAGCGGGTGACGCAGATGGTAGAACACGCCCATGAACAGCACCAGGTCGAAGGTTTCCTCAAGCTGGCGCAGATCGTAGACCGACATCTGGCGGTATTCGATGTCGACGCCGTATTGTTCAGCGGCATAGCGAGCCTGCGCCAGATAGCGTTCGTCGGAATCGATGCCGAGCACGCGCCCTGCATTGCGGCGTTTCATCTCAAGCGCGTAAAAGCCGGCATTGCAGCCGATGTCGAGGACGCTCTGGCCCTCCAGATCGTCGGGAAGCACGTGGCTGAAGCCGGCCCACTTCATCGACGGAAAGTCGCCGAGGAAATGGTCGGGCGCCGTATCTATGCCGTTGATCCGCAGATTGTGGAACCATGGCCCGAGCGCCGCAATATCGGCTTCAGTCTTGTTGCGATCGATTGTCGTCATCGTGTTCCTCCTTGTCATGATCAGACCGCTGAGGATGCGGTCGCCGACGCCTCGGCGCGCCGTCCCTTCAGGCTGGCGAGCGCCGCGATCAGTTCCTCCGCCCGGGCCCGGCCGGTGTGGTCCGCCATCACGCGCCGGCGCGCCGCATCGGCGATTTCGGCCAGGCGTCCGTCATCGGTTTCGGTGAGCGCCGCGACAACGGCTTCGCTGTCCGGTGCGAGAAGGATCGCTTCGCCGTCCGGCAGCAGTTCCTCCAGGCCGGGCCAGATATCGCTGATCACCGGCGTTCCGCAGGCGGCGGCCTCGAACAGCCGCACGCTCGGCGACCAGCCGGCGCGGACCATATCCTGGCGGGTGACGTTGAGAGTAAAACGCTGGCGGCTGTAGAAATCGGCATGCTCGGCTGGCGGCACGTGTTCGATCCGCTCCACATTGTCCGGCCAGTCGATCGATGCGGGATATTGTGCGCCGGCAACGACGAATTTCTTCTCCGGCAGTCTTCGCGCCGGTTCGATCAGCAGGCGTTCAAGCACCGGTTGGCGGTCATCGCTATAGGTGCCGAGATAGCCGAGATCCCATTGCCGCGGCGCGCCCGTCGGCCGATAGAGATCGGGATCGACCGAGCAGTAGAGCGCTTCGGCGCGCTGTGCGCGGTAATCGGTTTCCAGACGCTCCAGATTGGCCCCGCCCGAGAAGGAGAAATAGATGTCGAACAGCGGCACCTGGTCGCGGGTGATGTATTCCTCATTGTCCTCCTGAAGACGCCGTAGGGTAACCGGCGTGTCGATATCGTAGAAGCACAGCCGTTCGGGTTGCAGGGCGGCAACCGCCGCGATCACCTCCGCCCCGTGTGGCACGTAGGAGCCGATAATGACCGCATCGGCCCGCCGGATCGCGTGGCCATGGCGGTCGACGAGGTCCTGGGGCGTGTCGAAGTAGTCGAGCTCGCAGAAATCGGGATGGGGCATATCCCGGTTGGCCGAAAACCACGGGCGCTCGCATTCCAGGAACAGGGTCCGGTGGCCGAGCGCGCGGGCGCCGCGCAGCAGCGAGCGGAAGGTCGTGGCATGGCCATTGCCCCAGGATGAGGAAAGCGTCATGCCGATGACGACGATGGTCATGGGCGTATCGGTTGCGGGGCTGGTCATGCGGCGTTTTCCTTTGCCTTGAAGTGGTCGCGAAATGCGCGATCGACGATTTCGGCGCGGTCGGCATAGGTGTGGTCGCGCAGCACCCGCTGCATCGCCGCCCTGCCGATCGCGCGGGACCGGTCATGGTCAAGGCCGGCCAGCAGTTCGGCAACGTCGCGGCCGTCGCGCGCCACCAGTATTTCCTTTTCCGGTTCCAGGAACATCTCGATCCCTTTCCAGTCGTCGGTGATCAGGCAGGCACCCGCGCCGGCGGCCTCGAACACCCGCGTCGCCGGCGAGAACCCGGTCTCTGCCATGCTGGCGCGGGCAATGTTGAGCACCGCCATGGGCGTGACATTGAAGGTGTTGTGATCGCCTGTCGGCACATGGCCGATAGCCCGCACATTCGACGGCATCGCCTTCGATTCCCAACCGGAGCCGCCGAGGATGAATTTCCTGTCCGGAAGGCTTTCCGCCGGTTCCAGCAGGAAATCTTCCACGCGCGCCTCGCGATCGGGCAGCCGGTTGCCGAGAAAGCCGAGATCGGCCTCGAAGCGCGGGTCTGGCGGAACGGGATGATGGGTGTCGGGATCGAGCGCGTTATAGACCGGCAGGCAGGCGCGCGCGCCGAGCCCGCGATAGGCGTCCACAACCGGATCACCGCCGCCATACGTGCAGACCATGTCGAGCGCCGGAAGCGATCTTCTGAGCGGATGGTCGGGCGCTGCAGCGAACTCGGCAAGCGTCGCTGGCGCGTCGACGTCCCAGAATATCTTCAGCGCGTCCTTGCGGGCCGAAAGCAGGAGGGACTCAAGCAGGGCGTCGTCCATAAAGCCGACGCCGCTTGCCTTGATCACCACATCAGCCGCGCTTGCCTTTGCCGCGGCCTCGCGCATGGCGGGCAGCGTTCCGGAATAGACGACGACATGGCACCAGTCCGGCGGTTCGATATCGCGGTGCGCCTGCCGATCCAAAACATCCGGCTCGTAGAAGGTGATATCGTGGCCAAGACCGGCAAGCGCCTTCAACAGGCCCCGGTAATAGGTCGCCGCGCCGTTCCAGTAGGACGACAGCAGGCTTGATCCGTAAAATGCGATCTTCATCTGGAAACTGCTCCTTCCGCGATCGCCGGCTGTTTGCCGCCGATCTGCTCGATGATGGTGAGAAGTTCGTCGACGCGATGTTCGCAGGTGTGGCGCGCCCTGATGGTTTCGTATCCGGATTTGACGAGCGATGTCGCGAGATCGGGATCGAGGAGGACGGCGCGGAGCTGACTGCGCATCTCGTCTCCGCTTTCCGCCTGCAGGTAATCCGTTCCCGGCCGGAACAGGCCCTCGGCATCGCGCCACGGCGCGCAGATCAGCGGAATACCGCTCGCCAGCGCCTCGAACACGCGAATGGTCGGGATTCCCGGAAGGGATTCCACATAGGGCCGGCGCGGAATATGCACCGTCACCCGGTGGCGCGCGAAGGCGAGCGGCACATCGGCATTGGCGATCCAGCCGCGATAGTCGAGCCGGGTCTTCGCCAGCGCCTCCAGCGCTTTGGGTGGGTAACGCACGCCATGCACGGTTCCGGTAAGGCCAAGCGCGCGCGCCGGTTCGATCAGGAATTCGCTGAGCTCGCTCGACCGCTCGTCATCGCCCCAATTGCCGATCCAGACGAGATTGCGCGAGGCGTCTTCGTCCGGCAGCGGGTGGAACAGCGCGGTGTCGGCCGCCTCGTGCCAGACGAAAACGCGACTGCCCCAGCCGGCCTTCAGGTATCGCTCCTTCAAGGTCGCGCCAAAGGCAAGCACGCCGTCATAGCCGTCGAGATCGAGGCCGGCGATTTCGGTTTCGGCCGAGACGGCGCGGTGATGGGTATCGTGAAACAGCAGGAGGAACTTGCCACCCTGCCGCCGCAGCCTTCCGAGCTTTGCGACCAGCGCCGGATCGGTCCATTCGTGAACCACCACGACATCGGCATCGCCGATCAGCGCTTCGTGGTCAGCATCATCGTCGTAAGTCTCGCTTTGATGATGCGGAAAGTGATCGTGAAAGCGAGCGAGCGCCGCCGGCCCCTGATCCGCAAGCAGGTTTTCTCGGCTCCAGCTCCCCTCTTTCTCAAGCGCCAGCGCCGTATGACCGCGCCGCATGAGCGCGCGCATGACGCCGCGCAGGAAGTGGGCGTTGCCGTGGTTCCAGTCGGAGACAAGCGAATGGGTGTAGAAGATAAAGCGCATATTACCTCACCGTCCGGCCGGCTCCGGCCGTGTTCAGGAGTTCCCGGTAGAGCGCCGTCATGGCGGCGGTCTGCGATTGCGGTGCGAAGTGAAGGCTTCGGTCCATCGCCCGGCTGGCGATCTGCTGCCGCAGAGGGGGATTGCCTGCCAGATGATTGATCGCATGGGCGAAGGCCTGCGGCTCGTGCGGATCCGCGAAGACCGCCGCGCCCTCCCATAATTCGCGGTAGGTCGGAATGTCGGCAAGCACCAGCGCCGCGCCTGAAGCCGCCGCTTCGAGCGCCGCGAGCCCGAAAGGCTCGTAGAGCGACGGCGAGGCAAAGATTGCCGCCTGCGCCATCAGCGCCATGGTCTCGTCGTAAGGCAGCGCGCCACGATTGATCGCGTGTTCGATCCCCGTTTCGCTGCCATCGGGGCCACGGGCGCTGCCGGCAAGCACCACCGGCCACCAGGCGCTGAGGGCTGCCTCATCCAGCGTCCGCGCATTCTTGGCTTCGTCCCACCACCGCCCGGCGGCGAAGACGAAGTTCTGCTTCGGCGCCGGGGCCGGCGCGGCGCAGAGCGCATTGTGGACAATCTTCAGGGCGACAATCTCGCCATAGGTCCTAAACAGTGCGGCGGCATGACTTCCGCTCGGCACGACCACGGCATCGGCATTGTCGAAACCGGTGCGGTTGAGGCGCCTGTGCCAGGCGAGCATGTCGTTTTCCTCGCCCGCGCACATCGCCTCGAACCATGTCGGCAGGCAGGAGTGGCTGACCGCCACGATCGGCACATCGACCTCGAGACTGGCAGCCTGCGTCGGCAGGTTGACCTGAACGATATGGGCATCGAACGCCTCGCGGGCCTCGGCGACCGCCTTGGGAACATCGGCCAACTCGTGCCCGTCAGTCACCATCCAGTCCAGCGGCATGTCGAACCAGCGCAACCGGCCGATGCGTTCGGCCTCGGCAACCTGCTCGGGCCGAGGCGCGGGTCCGAAGCCGGCGAAGCAAATTTCAACCCCGTTTTTCTTCAGCTGTTCGCCAAGCGCCACGGCATAGCGCCAGAGACCGCCGACCGCGTCGACCGTCATCAGTACCCGCAGCGGTTCGTCGTTCCCGTGCTGCGCAACGTTCGCCCCTTGGCCGGCCGCGCCATCGCGCTGGACCCAGACATCTCTCGGATCCTGTTTCATTCCGCGGCCCTCCGGCGCTGTTCACGGTCCCCGCCGGAAAACCGGTTTTCACGAAGCCAATCGGCGAGCGTGCGGATGCCCCGCCGCCATTCCGTCTGCGCCTGCCAGCCGGTTTCCTCGATCAGCCTGCGGGTGTCGGCAACGAAGTAAAGCTGATCGCCCTCGCGCCAGCCCTCGTGACGGACATCGACCGGATGACCGACGATGCGGCCGATTTCACGCAGCAACTGGAGAAGGCTCACCGCATTCTGCGAACCGCCGCCAAGGTTGAACACCCGTCCCGGCATCTTTTCGATCCGCGACAGGAGCAGGCGATAGGCGCGGACCGCGTCGCCAATTTCGAGAATGTCGCGAACCTGCTTGCCATCACCGAAGATGGTGATCGGTTCGCCGGAAAGCGCCTTAAGCAGAAAATGCGCGACCCAACCCTGATCCTCGGTTCCGAACTGCCGCTCGCCGTAGATGCAGCTCATTCGCAGCACGCCGGTCGGAATGCCGTGGCTGCGGGCATAGTCGAGCACATATTGATCTGCCGCGCCCTTCGAGCAGCCATAGGGCGTGTGGAAATCCAGCGGCCGCGTTTCCGCCACGCCGTGACGGCGCAGGATGTCGTCCAGCGGAGTGTAGCGCTCTTCCTCTTCGACAAGGCTGATGTCCTCAAGACTGCCATAGACCTTGTTCGTTGAGGAAAAGATCACCGGCGCGCGACGGCCTGACCGGCGAACGGCTTCCAGAACATTGATGGTGCCGCGTGCATTGATCTCGAAATCGTCGAGCGGATGGACGAGGCTCGTCGTTACCGCCGTCTGTCCGGCGAAATGAAACACCGCACTCGCGTCCGCAAACGCGTTTTCGATCGCCGGCAAGTCGCGCACATCTGCCAGGAACGGATGGGCGCGGTCGCCGTGCCGATCTTTCAGCCAATGCAGGTTCTGGTCCACGCCGAGCCGGCCCAGATTGTCGAGGATCACCACATCTTCGCCATCACAGAGCAGGCTATCTGCGAGATTGGCGCCGATGAAACCGCAGCCTCCGGTAATTACCACGGGGCGGATGCCTTCATTGATGGCAGGCGCTGGAAGGTCGGCAAATTCGGCAAGCCGTTGCGGACCGCCTTCCGTCAGCAGCCTCGCCAGGAGTTTCGGCCGATTGGAGCGGTCGACGACCCCGAGATGGTAGTGCCGCGGGTCGAACCAGTGCCCCTCCTGCACGGCGACGTCTCCCGGGATGTCGCGCCAGCCATACCAGTAGAGCCTGTCGGCGCTGGATTTCATGGTGTCGACGAAGTGGCGGACCTGCTCGAGTTCGCCGTTGCGCCATGTCGAATAGCCGGCCTCGGTGATCCAGATCGCCGCGTCTTGATTGTAGCGCTCGACGACGTTGCGCATCTCGCCCATATGATGGTCCCAGCCGGCCCAGGTGTTCTCCTCGCTCTCCCAGGTGCCGGGAAAACCGTGAAAGCCGACGGCATCGACAACGCCCAGCACGCCGCGCTCGCCCATCAGGTTCAGCCAATAGGGATCAAACGGGCTGGGGCCACCGAGAACCGTTTTCCAGCCGCGTTTCTGCGCCCAGTAGGCCGCGCCGCCGACCATCTCGCAGAACATCTGGAAGTCGGTGTCGAGCCGCCAGTCCCAGTCGAGCAGGTTGTTCGGCTCGTTCCACAGTTCGATATGCTCGAAGTGGCGGCCATAACGGGTCAGCACATGATCGACGAAATCGGCGTAAGCCTTCAAGTCATGCGGCGGACCGGAGGTCTTGCCGGTGCGCGACATCGACGGCGGCGTATAATGGATGCAGGGCAGAAGGTCGATCGCCGGGCCTATTTTCGGGATCAGCCAGTCGAACCATTCCTCGCCGCCCGGGGCGAGATATTCGGCCCAGGAAACATGGGTGCGCAGGAAGCTTGCGCCCGACTCGAGCAGGCCCGGAAGGGTCTCCTCAGCCCATTCATATTCACCCGGTCGGAACCATTCGACAAATCCGTAGGGTTTCTGGTGAAAGGGGCGCCCGCTCATGATACCAGCCCCCGCGATTCGAGTTCATGCCGCATCTGGCTGGCGTTGTCGACAACCGCCACGCTGCGGACCCAGGCCGTGAATTCGTCAAGCCCGTCTTCGAGGAAGCACTCGGGGGCAAAGCCGAGCAGGGATTGCGCCTTGGAAATATCCGCGAAGCAGTTGCGGATGTCCCCCTTGCGCACCTTGCCGAGGATCTCCGGCCGGATATCGGACCGCTCCATCGCTTCTGCCAGCAGTGTGGCGACGTCGGCCACGCGGTAGGCGCGGCCGCTGCCGATATTGATGACTTCGCCGCCAATGCCGGACGTTTCAAGCGCAAGACGGAAGGCCGTCGCCACATCGCCGACATGGACGAAGTCGCGGCGCTGTTCCCCGTCCTCGAAGATCAGCGGCGCTTCTCCGGTGGCAAGGCGGGAGGCGAAGTTCGCCAGAACGCCGGTATAGGGGTTGGAAAGCGCCTGCCCCATGCCGAACACGTTGAACAGCCGGAGAGCGACGGTCTCGACGCCATAGGCCTCGCCGAAGATCAACGCCTGGCGTTCCTGGGCGTATTTTGTCAGCGCGTAGATCGAGGCGAGGTCAACCGGCTTGGTCTCGTCGGTGGCGACCGGCCGCAGCGCTTCGCCGTCCGCAGCGCGCACTTCCCAATCGCCTGCCGCAATGTCGCCGGGCCTGCGCCGTGCGCTTGAGACATGCCTGCCTTCGCGATCCTCGTAGCGACCTTCGCCGTAGACGCTCATCGAGGAGGCGACCACCAGCTTGTTGATGTTCCGGCCGATCATGGCTTCCAGCAACACGGCCGTTCCGAGATCATTGGCGCCGACATAGCGCGCGATCTCGTACATCGATTGGCCAACCCCCACCTCGGCGGCGAGGTGAATGACGCCGTCAACATCCTCGAGCGCCTGATCGAGCGCGGCGCGGTCGCGGATATCGGCACGGACAAGTTCGGTCGCGTCGTCAAGGGTGACGGAACCGCCCTGATGAACCTGATCAATCAGAGCGTCATAGATCTTGACCTGATAGCCGTGGTTGACGAGTTCGTGGGAGAGATGCCGGCCGATGAAACCCGATCCGCCGGTAACAAGAATTTTCGCCATGGGTCACCTGCTGAAATACTTGATGCTTTTGGGTTTGAAATCGGGCTCCCAACTGCAAAGGCGGGTAATTGTTCCTGATGTATTTCGGACAGCTGAAACGGCCGGGGTTCTTCTTCTGGAACATTCGGGAAATCGCGCGGTTTGAAGAGCGCTTCGCCGCCGCTCCCGGCGCCAGAAAAAAACGCAAACCTCGGAGAAGAAGGCATGAACATCAGCCAGACAACAACGAGCCTCACCGCCTCCAGGCCGGCCACGACAAAGCCGCGTGTCGGTTTTCTGGGCACCGGCTGGATCGGCCAAAACCGGCTGAAAGCGATCGCGAACACGAAGCTGGTGGAGATCGCGGCGGTGGCCGATGCCAATGATAAAACGCTTGAGCAAGCGCATAAGCTTGCGCCGACGGGCATTGCGTGCAGCTCGCTTGACGAGCTTCTTGCCTGCGATCTCGATGCCGTGGTGATCGCCACGCCGAGCGCCAGCCATGCGCGCGAGGCTATCGCAGTGCTTGAGGCCGGCAAGGCCGCCTTCGTCCAGAAGCCGCTCGGACGGACAGCGGCCGAGACCGCCGACGTGATTGCGGCCGCGGAGCGGAACGACCGGCTTCTTGGCGTGGATTTTTCCTACCGCGCCACGGAAGGGCTGGAGGCGATAAGGCGGATGATCGCAGGCGGCGAACTCGGCCGCGTCTTTGCCGTCGACCTTGTCTTCCACAATGCTTACGGCCCGGACAAGGCCTGGTACTACGACAGGTCGCTTTCCGGGGGCGGCTGCGTCATCGACCTCGGCGTCCACCTCGTCGACACCGCGCTCTGGTGCCTTGGCTTTCCCGACGTGTGCTCCGTTCACGGCCGGCTGTTCCGGAATGGGGTTGCTCTCGCAAGAGGCTCGGACGAGGTTGAAGACTTCGCGATAGCCGATATTGACCTTGCCGGCGATGCGCGGGTCTCGCTGTCCTGCTCATGGAATGCCCATGCCGGAAAGGATGCCGAGATTTCCGCTCGGTTTCATGGCAGCGACGGCTCGGCTCTCTGGCGAAACATCGATGGCTCCTTCTTCGATTTCGCCACCGAGCGGCATCAGGGCACGAACCGTGCGATTGTCGGTGAAGAGCGCAGCGATTGGTCCGGAGGCATGGCCAGTTGCTTCGCCCGGCGCTTGTCGCAGGGCTGCAGCTTCGATCCGGACATTCGTCACGCTCTCGCCGTCGCTGACGTGCTGGACAGGATCTATGGCAGGTCTTGAGGTTTGGCGGCCTGGCTACGAACGGAGGCGTCGCAACGGGCTTTCGTCACCATGCGCGGGCCGGGAACCGCTCAGTCAGCGCCGAAAAGATCGCGGGTGAAGACCTTCTCCGCCACATCGTGGATTTCGCCTGTCATCCTGTTGGCAAGGATCAGTCCCGCTTCGCTTTTGAACGCTTCCAGATCCTGGAGCACGGGAGAATTGAAGTAGGCGCTGCTCTGCAGCGTTGGCTCGTAGATGACAACCGGTATGCCCTTGGCCTTGATCCGCTTCATGATGCCCTGAACGGAGGATTGGCGGAAATTGTCGGAGCCCGCCTTCATCACCAGCCGGTAGATGCCGACCGACTTCGGCTTCAGCGCGATGATGCGCTCGGCGATGAAATCCTTGCGGGTGGTATTGGCGTCAACGATGGCGCGGATAAGGTTCTGCGGCACCTCTGAATAATTGGCCAGAAGCTGCCTTGTGTCCTTCGGAAGACAGTAGCCGCCATAGCCGAAGGATGGATTGTTGTAATGGTCGCCAATGCGCGGATCGAGGCCGATGCCCTCGATGATCTGCCGCGAATCCATGCCATGGGTCACGGCATAGCTGTCGAGCTCGTTGAAATAGGCGACGCGCATGGCGAGATAGGTGTTGGCGAACAGCTTGATTGCCTCGGCCTCCGAGGCGCCGGTGTAGAGCACCGGAACATCCTTCCTCAGCGCGCCTTCGACCAGAAGGCCGACAAAGGTCTCCGCCCGGGCGGAACGCTCGCCGATGACGATGCGCGAAGGATTGAGGTTGTCGTAAAGCGCCCGCCCCTCGCGCAGGAATTCCGGCGAGAAGATGATGCGGTCGGTTTGAAAGGCCAGCCGCGCGCGGTCGGTAAAGCCAACCGGCACGGTCGATTTGATGACGATCGTGGCGGCGCTGCCCGAGGCCAGCACATCACTTATAACCTTGGTCACCGACGAGGTGTCGAAGTGGTTGGTCTCGGGATCGTAATTGGTCGGCGTGGCAACAATCACGAAATCGGCCTCGCGATAGGCGGCCGCCGCCTCCGTCGTCGCCTTCAGCCGCAGCGGCTTTTCCGCCAGATAGCGTTCGATCTCGGCGTCGCCGATCGGGCTCCTGCCGGCATTCAGCGCATCAACCCGCCCCGGATCGATATCGATGGCCACCACCTCATGGTTCTGCGCCAGCAGCACCGCGTTCGAAAGCCCGACATAGCCGATACCGGCAACCGCGATTTTCATGTTTCACTCCAGCTGTTTCAGTGATCTTGCCAGGATGGCGGCATCTGCAGGAACATCACTCGCCCCGACGCAGACAAAGCGCTGCATTGCCCCGGCTCCTCGTCCCGGTTCGGATGCTGCCAAACCCGGCGCCTGCCCAATTGTTCCCGCGCCGCAGGACCAGCAAGCACCAGACAGAGCGTCGGCTGGAACATTCCCAGCCCCCTGCAGTTGGGTGCAAAACAAGCCCAAGACGCAGGAACTGTGGATGGCGAGGCTGCGCGACGGAATCCGGAGCGCAGAAAGCTGCCTCCGCCTTCTGAAGGACCGAGGAAATCCGCCTAGCCGCGCGGGATTCTTCGGTCTCTGAGCCGCCGGCCCGCCAACCTAATGGAAATGACAACCGACACCGGGAGATCGACATGCCGCTCAAAGCAATTGCACTCAATGCAACACTGAAAGCGTCCAGCAACAAAGCCCCATCCTCGACCGATCGCATGCTTGAGGTCATCGCAGAAGCATTTTCGAAACACGGCGTCGAGATGGAAACGGTGCGCCTCGCAGACCACGACATAAAGCCGGGCGTGAGCGCCGACGAGGGCGAAGGCGACGCGTGGCCCGGCATCAGAGAGCGCATCCTTGACGCCGATATTCTCGTGATGGGCACGCCGATCTGGATGGGTCAGCCATCGAGCGTGAGCAAAAGAGCCCTGGAGCGCATGGATGCATTCCTGAGCGAAACCGACGACGCCGGTCGCATGCGAACCTTCGGCAAGGTCGCCCTTGTCGCCGTCGTCGGCAATGAGGACGGAGCACATCATGTGTCGGCGGAGGTCTACCAGGCGTTGAATGACGTGGGTTTCTCGATACCCGCCAACGCGGTCGCCTATTGGGTCGGCGAAGCGATGCAGTCCGTCAATTTCGTCGACTTGAAAGAGGAGCCTGCCAAAGTGCAGACAACCATCGATATGGCCGTCTCCAACTCCGTGCATCTGGCGAGGTTACTTGTCGATCACGCTTATCCTGAGCCGAGCTCCTAAAAGCATCTTCCCGAATTTAGGCACCCGCCAATGTCGGCCAACGATCTTGCAATCAGACTCGGTGCAGCCGCCCGTCAAGACGCGTCAAGAGACGGCACAGCCCGGCATCTCTTGGCACACAGACCCCGCGCGAGAATCGAACAGCCGCAGATCATTGGCACCTTTCAATTTTGTCGGGTTTGGTCATCGTCGCCTCGGTCCCTGCTGGTTTCGGCCCTTGGTGAGATGAACCGCTCCAACACGCGGACGGCTGTCACCAACAGGATGCCCAGGAAGAGCGCGGTAGACAACAAAATGTACTGTCCAGCCCCCGCCGCTATGCCAAGGGTGGCAGCGAGCCAGAGATTGGCGGCCGAAGTCAGATTATGCACTTCACCGCGTGAGAAAAAGATCGTTCCCGCCGCAATAAAGCCGATTGCCTGCGCCAATCCTTGAATGACACGGAGGGGATCGAGGCCGGCAATGCCACTTCCGGTATGCAAATCTTCGTACAGGAGGAGCGCCGACAAGGTAATGGCGGCAGAACTCAGTCCAACCAGTCCATGGGTCCGAATACCAGCGGAGATTCCCCGAAGCTCCCGATCGAGCCCTATGACGATACCGCAACTGGTGGCGGCAAGCAGACGGATGATGATTTCTGCTTCTGTCATTGCGGTTCCCTGATGTGGCGGCCTTATCAACGAAATTCCATGGTTGCCTCCCTCGGCCGGCCAGCCCGTAAATCGCGGAGAGGTCCTAGGACAAGAAAGGCCCCGCCGGTTAGCACCAGCGGCGGCCAAGCGCTATGCGCTACTTGGAAATCTGGAAATCAATCCCACCATCCTTCGTCAACGCTTTCCCTCTCTTCCAGCTGCTCTTCGGAGAGGCGCGTGACGTAGGCGTAGCTTTTATCGTCAACGGCGACGAGCTTCACGTCTTCCACTGGCAGCATCACATGCTTGTCGCCAATATCGAGAAATCCACCGACTTCGGCAACGATGCCGATCATTTTACCTTCGCGGTTGAGGATCACATCTTCGATTTCACCGATATCGTTCCATCCTGCACCGGCTTCGGTGTAGTATGTTTCGGTAGCCCAAGACCCTTCGTCGTAAGCCTCATTCATGGTGTAGATGGTGCCGCCAGTGATGTCGCGGGTCCGGATCAGGTTGGAGTAGTCGGTCATTTGAGCCAGAACTGGCGCAGAAATCAGAGCGGCTGCAGCGGTGGTCAGAAAAAGGCGTTTCATGGATTCCCTCCAAGCTAGTTTGCAAAATTATGACATGGTGCGATCCGTTGGCATCGCATCTGCCATTGCCCGCCCTATTCCACAGCTCAGGCTTTTGTTCCGGTTTTTTTCACAGTAGATCGGCCGTTTGGTCGAAAGCCGCTGAACTTTGTCACGTTTGTCCAAACAGTCTGATCCGGCAATTTCAGGATTCTGGAACTTGGATTCATCCTCTGTTCACGCTCGCGCCACGAGCGCGGGTAACCTGATAAGTCAGGCTCAGCATGCCGATCTGCAGAAAGTCGAGGGAAAGCTCCGTGCGCAATAGCGGATAGCTCGCGATCAGCAAAGTCGGCTCAACAGTCCGGCCTTGTCGAGCGCGCCGGCTAAAAATCGTTTTCCAGTGTCAGTTCGCCGATCTTCGCATGAAGGTTTTTGACATCGACGGCAGGCGCCGCATCTTCCTTGCGTCCATCACCGAAGACGTTCATCGCCCCTCGAGCAATTGATCTTTCCATTGCTTGATCTGATTGGCGTGAACGTCGCCTGGAATTAATGTTCACGGTCGTTCCGACGTTCCTATGGGGCATTGGTCGTTCGTTGTTCTGCGCCGAGGCACCTTGACACCCTAAACGTTTAGCATTATCAACATAACCATACTAAACGTTTATGACGCAGATAAACGTTGAGCTTGGGCGGAGGAAATGATGCGCAGGAAAACGATGCGTGACGTCAGCGTTGCCACGGGGCTTTCAACCTATACCGTTTCGCGCGCCCTTTCGGGAGCGGACGGCGTTTCGGCGGAATCCCGCGCGCATGTCCTCAAGGTTGCCCGCGAGATCGGCTATATTCCCAATCGCGCAGCGCAGGAGTTGCGGCGCGCCAACCGTGATTCCGTCGCCGTCATCACCGCCAGCACATCCAATTCCTACTATCTCGATCTGATGGAGGGCATCCACCACGCGCTCAGATCCACAGGACGCGCCGTCATCGTCGGCGATATCGCGATTGACGGCGTATACAGCGCCGAACTTGAAGATCAACTCATCCGACGCCTGATCGAATCGCGCACGGCGGGCGTGATCGCCACTCTGACGCTAAGGCCTGAAAACCTGAAGCTCCTTGACCAGTGGGACGTGCCGGTGGTCTTCGTCGACTCAGATCCGCCTGAAGGCGCCGGACATTATCCAAGCGTTACAACAAACAACTATGAGGCCAGCCTTACCGTCGGCGACCACATCGCCTCGCATGGCTATGGCAACTGGCTTCTTCTGATGTATCCGGATAAGTGGTCCACCCGCTTCGAACGCGAACGTGGCATACGGGACGCCGCCACAAGGCACGCGGCTGATCTGATCGTTATCGAATGCGAAAACAATGATCTCGCTGCGCAGGAGGCATTGACACGTCACCTCGAAGGAGCAGCCCGTCTGCCTGACGTGCTGATTGCCGGCAATAATCCGCTTCTGCTCGGCGCTCTCAAGTTCTGCCGCGAGAAGACAATCGGTATTCCCGGAGACATGGCTGTGGTCAGCTTTGACGATTTTGCCTGGGCGCCGCTGATGGATCCGCCGCTGACCGTTCTGGACGAGGACAGCAAATCCATCGGCAGTCGCGCCGCCGCAACGCTGACGGCCATCATCGAGCAGCAGATCGAAAGCGAGAAACGCGGCCGGTCCACGAAACCGGATTATAAACCCGAATACAGACAGCAGATGCCGGCACGACTTGTCGTACGGCGTTCGTGCGGCTGCACTTCTGACACAAGGGAGAGAAACTAGAAAACCGACCGGAGACCAGCCGGTTTCCAGGCCTCTAAAGGCAGCTAACCAATCCGCCGGACAATTCTCCACCTGCGTGCTGGAACACGCCGGAAGGGAAGCGTTTTGCCGGAAGCATCGCCGGAAGCGATGTTGATCAGTCGTTCAATGCAATCCGGAGCGATTTTTAGCGAACAGCTCCGCATCACCAAGGGAGGTATAGTATGAAAACGAAATCCTACACAAGGTCGGGAAGCCTGTTGGCCGCCTCGGCGCTGGCAGCACTCATGGCCTTTTCCCCCGCCAACGCGCAAGACCGGCAATTGCCGGACAAGATCGAGAAGATCGGGCTGATGGTACAGGATATGTCCAATCCCTTCTTCTCCGCCATGGAGAAAGGCGCCAAGGACGCCGCCGACCGGCTCGGCGCATCGCTCAACACTCAGGATGCGCAGCTGGACCTGTCGCGCCAGTATACGCAGATCGACGCTTTCATCCAGCAGGGTGTGGACCTGATCGTCATTTCGTCGGTGGATGAAGCAGGAATCGAACCTGCCATTGAACAGGCGAAGGCCTCGGGCATTATCGTCATGGCCGTGGACACGCCGGCCCATGGCGCCGATGCCGTGATCATGACCGACGCCGTTCAGGCAGGTGAGAAATCCTGCCGTTACCTGTTCGAGCAGATGGGCGGCGAGGGCAAGGTCCTTCTTGTCGACGGCACGCCGATCCAGACCATCATCGACCGGATCGACGGCTGCAACAATGTGCTCAAGGATTTCCCCGGCATTGAAGTCGTAGGGCACCAGTCCTCGATGAACGACAGGGCCTCGGGCCTTGCCGTCACCACCGACATGCTGACGGCAAACCCCGATGTGAACGGCATTTTCGGTATGAACGACCCCTCCGCGCTGGGCGCGGTCCTTGCGGTCGAACAGGCTGGCCTTGCCGATCAAGTGGTCGTGACCGGCGTTGACGGAAGCCCCGAAGGCGTCGACGAACTGAAGCGCGAAGGCTCGCCCTTCATCGGAACGGCAACGCAGAACCCGGCACAGATGGTCCGCGAAGCCGTGCGGATTGCCGAGGACATGATTGCCGGCAATCCCCCGGAAGAAACGACCATTCTCATCCCGAGCGTCCTGGTGACGCGCGACACGGTCGACGAATATCCAGGCTGGTAAGAACCGGTCTACCCAGTCGGCATGCAATACGGGTGCACAGAGCGTCAAGGCGCTCTGTGCATTGGGAAAGGAGCGCCTCATGGCAGGCCCAACTGATAACCCTGAACCGCTGTTGAAACTGGAATCGATCAGCAAGCGCTACGGCGCAACGCTGGCGCTCGACAATGCCAGTTTCGATCTTCGCGCAGGAGAGGTTCACGCCCTTATGGGCGAAAACGGCGCCGGCAAATCCACCCTGATGAAGGTTCTGGCCGGCAACATCACCCGCGACAGCGGACGCATCCTGATGGACGGCAAGAAAATCGAAATCCGCTCGGCACGCGATGCCCGCGCCCACGGCATCGCGATCATTCACCAGGAATTGAATACCGTTCCGCAGATGACAGTCGCCGAAAATCTAGGCCTCGGTCAGGAACCGGTCACAGGACTGAGGATGCTGGATCGTCGCGCCATGCTGGATTCGGCGCGCGAGAAACTCGCCACGATCGGCTCCGACATCGATCCCCGCAAGCCGCTAGGCTCGCTCAGCGTCGGACGACAGCAGATGGTCGAGATCGCCCGCGCCATCGGTGAAAACGCACGCGTTCTGGTGCTCGACGAGCCGACGGCCGCACTTTCACGCGCAGAGGCGGAACAGCTCTATACGCTGATCGCGAAGATGCGGGCCGAGGGCGTCGGCCTCGTCTATATCTCACACCGCATGGAAGAGGTCTGGCGTCTGGCCGATCGCGTCACGGTTTTCCGCGACGGCTGTTACGTCGGCACTAGCCGCATGGAGGACACATCCCCTCAGGAGGTCGTCCGCATGATGGTCGGCCGGTCCGTCGGGCACCTCTACGAACACCCCGACCGCAATCCGGGAAAATCCGTCCTCAGTGTTCGTGATCTTTCCGGAGACGGGGTCGAGGGTCCCGTCAGCTTCGATGTGCACGCAGGCGAAGTGGTCGCCATGGCCGGTCTTGTCGGCGCCGGCCGTACCGAGGTCGCCCGTTTGATCTTCGGCGCCGGCCGCCGCACGAGCGGCACGGTGTTCGTCAACGGGCGGCCTTCCGAGCCAGACGGTCCAAGCGACGCGATTGCAGACGGCATCGGCATGCTTCCCGAGGACCGCAAGGTACAGGGGCTGTTCCTCGACCACACGGTCGCGGCGAATATCTCGATCAGCTCATTGCTGCAGTTCGTGCGCGCGGGCGTCCTGCGTGAAAAGCTGGAGCGGGAAGCAGTCGAACAGGAGATGAAGCGCCTCAACCTGAGGAGCAACGCCATCCGCCTGCCCGTCAAGGCGCTTTCAGGCGGAAACCAGCAGAAGGCGGCGGTTGCCCGCTGGCTGCTGCGCGACAGCGACGTGCTCATCATGGACGAGCCCACGCGCGGCGTCGATATCGGCGCCAAGCGCGAAATCTACGAGATGATCCAGGAGCTTGCCGAGGCAGGCAAGGCCATACTGGTGATTTCCTCCGACCTGCCGGAGGCGATCGGCATCAGCGATCGCGTCCTGGTCATGCGGCACGGGCGTATCGTTCATGAAATGCCGTCGGCATCCGCAACCGAACAGGACGTCATGTTCCACGCGACCGGAACGGCAGCGCAAAACGCGCCGGCCGGCGAAGAGGTGTTACAATGAACCAGAAAGATGAAGCCGTTCGCCGGCAGCCGGTGCAGATGGAAAAGGAACCGTTTGATTTCGCCCGCTGGTGGGACCGTGTCGGTATTCTGATCGTATTGCTGGCGCTGGTCGTGTTCATGTCGATCTTTGCGCCGAACTTCGCGCGGATCGACAACCTTTTCAACATCGCGCGCTCGATTTCGGTCAATGCCATTCTGGCAGCCGGGATGACCTTTGTCATCCTGACCAAGGGTATCGACCTTTCCGTCGGCTCGACGGTCGCCGTTTCCGGCGTCGTCGCCGTGCTGGCGGCCATCGCAGGCGTGCCGGCCCCGATCGCCGTCCTCTCCGGCATGGCGGTCGGCGCGGCCTGCGGTGTCGTCAATGGCGCGCTGGTCGCCTATATGGGTCTTGCACCCTTCATCGTGACGCTCGGCCTGATGACCTTCCTGCGCGGGCTGGCCTATACCATGACAGAAGGCCAGCCGATCGTCTCGAGCAGCCTCAACTTCAAGGCGTTCGGCAGCGGCTATATCGCGGATGTGCCGATCCCCGTCATCACCATGATCGTCGTCTATTTCATTGCCTGGTTCGTTCTGGAACGCACACGGTTCGGACGGCACATCTATGCCGTGGGCGGCAATGAAGAGGCGGCGGAGCTGGCCGGCGTGCGCGTCAAGCGGATCCTGACGGCGGTCTATGTCATTGCCGGCCTTTGCGCGGGCCTTGCCGGCGTCATTTTCGCCGCCCGGGTGATTTCCGCGCAGCCAACGGCGGGCACCGGTTACGAACTTGATGCGATCGCGGCGGTCGTTCTTGGCGGCACCAGTCTTTCAGGCGGTCGCGGCCGGATCATCGGCACGCTGATCGGCGCCGTCATTCTGGGTGTTCTGAGCACCGGCCTGATCCTGATGGATGTACCCTTCTTCACCCAGCTTCTGATCAAGGGCGTGGTCATCATTTTCGCCGTTGCCATCGACAGCCTGAAACAGCGCACATTCCACTTCGGTTTCCTGTCGCGCAAACAGGTCCCCCGTCAAAGCTAGAGCAACACGCAAAGGGTCCAGCACCCTTTGTCCCTCCCAGACTTCAATCTCACGTCTTGTGAAAGACCGACACCATGACCTACCGTATCCGGATCGAAGATCCGCTCAATGGCGCACGCGTGCGCGAGCCGATCGTCTTCACCGTCAACGCCGCCATCGACGCGCCGCTCCTTTGGGCCAAGACCGACGATGGCGAGAAAATTCTCTGCCAGAGACTGAACCAGGGCTCCAACGCTCTGCAGACGCGCTTCGTCGCGACCGTCGACGTCAACCAGACGGCAACTCTGGATCTGGCGGAAGCCTGTGAAACGCTGCCGGCCGATATCGCGCCGGTGATCAGCGAAAAGCAAGGCCGCGAAACCGACTGCTTTGTCCGTCTCGACACCGGCGCCTTCGACCTCGAACTCTGCTCGGGCAAGGCAGAGGGGCTTGGCTCCTCGAAATGGGGCCTGCGGCATTTTCGGGCACTGAGCGACGGCTTCGAACTGCTGCCGTCCGGAAACAATGCCATCGGCGGTTTCTATGGTCCTTTCTTCACCCCGGAAAACGGGCTCATCAATCCGCCGGAACACACGATGGTCGAAATCGAAATCATCGAAAAGGGGCCGGTCATGCATCACTATCGCATGCATGGCCAGATACCCGACGGGCTTCTGGACGAACTGAAGGGAAAGTCCTTCTCAATCGACTGGACGTTCTACGCCGGAACGCCATTCTTCGAGCGCCGCTATGATGTCACGCCATTCCAGACGGTAATCAATGGTCGATCGGTCACAAACAAGATCACGGTCGGGGATGAGTTCGAAGGCGGCAAGGGAAAGCTGGTCTTCGATCGCTTCGCCGCCTATGGCGGAACGCGCTACCGGGCGGGTGACCCCTATGCCGGAGAACTGGTCGATATGGTCGCGGATACGGTCAGGACCGTGAAATCCGGCAGCGCCAAGCTTGAGGAATTCAGGGCGGAACTCGCAGATATGGAATCCGCCCACTGGGATCTTTACTGGCGGTTGTTCTGTGCCTGGGAAGGGGTTTTGAGCGACGATGAGATCCGCGACAGACTGGCGCAGGTGTGTGCATCTGCGCATGTGAAGGCTGATCTCAACGACCGCGAATGGATCATCACGGATGAACCCGTGGACGTCTCCGCCCTTCCCCACGAAACCATCTTCCCGGGACCGGCGAACAAGACCGTCGAATTCGATCAGGAAAGCGGTCGCGCGATGGTCTGGTGGACCTCGAAAGCCTCTGGTGCCTTCCAGATCGTTCAGCGCAAACAGTCGGGCTGGGTCAACTGGGGCTCGAATGGCGAAAACGAATGCCCGGAACTGCCGGTCGGCGTCGACATCAAGACCGCCTATGGTCCGTTCGCAGAACGCTGGATGCAGATCGCAGATCAGCTTGAGACCGCATTGAACGTCAGTGTTGAGGTTCTCTAGCTGTGATCTTGCAGAAGGCTGTTCATTCGGAGCAGACCGAGGAGACTGGAGTTACCACGCTTCAGCATTCACCTGAGGCTCCGAATGCACGGATCGAGCAATGGGAATGGCGCCGATGGAATAGCTTACGGCCTGGCGACTGACACTGGCAAAGGATCTCTTGCGCAAGCGGGAGTTGAGCGTAAGCGCAATTGCCTGCCAAGTCGGCTTCAGTTCCGCGAGCGCCTTCAGCGTGGCATTCGGTCGAAGCGTGGGCATGTCACCGGCGCGCTATGCGCGCGAGGCGGCCGAGGAGTTCGAGGGGGCCACCGTCTGATGCAGCTTGCCGAGCCTGCCCACTGAGAAAAGGAGCAGTCTCCAAAGGGGTGGCAGCCTTTCGGCAAGCGTGCCGAGGAAATCGTCGGGGGTAAGCTCGATGCGTAGATTCAATAGGTTAGAGCGCCGTGCGTCCGAATGGACGCACGGCGCTCTAGCCCTTTTCGCATCCGACGAGATTGGAAAGAGGTACAAATGAGCTGGAGCAAGCTGATAAGACAATGTCATCGCTGGCTGTCGATCGTTTTCACCCTGATCGTGATCGGCATCTTCGGCGCCCAGGGGTTCGGCAGGGAACCCGCCGAATGGGTGTACTTCCTGCCCTTGTTCCCGTTGTTCCTGATGCTGGTCACCGGTCTCTATCTGTTCGCGCTGCCCTATTTCAGCGGGCGACGCGGCAAGTCAGACGAGTGAGGCCGACGACAGTCGGATGTTAAAGGAGAAATGGCGGTCCTGGCGGACAGTGCCACCAGGACGTGGTCTGAGCAAAGAACGCGACGATGGCCAGGAAACCCGGCAATTCTTCTTCGCGCGATCTTCTTGCCGGCACGAACAAGAAAGCACCCGCCAAAGTGTTCCTGTCACGGCGATCGAGATGGTCCCTGACGGCTATTCCACCGCTTTTTCCAGGGCGGCGATGTCGATCTTGCCCATCGTCATCATTGCCTCGAAGGCGCGTTTGGCTTTGTCCCTGTCGGGTCCCGTCGTCAGGTCGAGCAGCAGTTTCGGCGTGATCTGCCAGGAATGGCCCCAGCGGTCCTTGCACCAGCCGCAGGCGCTTTCCTGTCCGCCATTGCCGACGATGGCGTTCCAGAAGCGGTCGGTCTCTTCCTGATCTTCTGTGACCACCATGAAGGAGACGGCCTCGTTCGGCGTGAAGTTGGGGCCGCCATTCAGGCCGACGAACTTGCGCCCGAGCACGGTGAATTCGACGGTCAGTTCGTCGCCTTCCTTGCCGCCGGGATAATCGGAGGCGGCGGTGTTCACGCGATCGACATGGCTGTCGGGAAAAGTGGCGGCATAGAACGCGGCCGCTTTCCTGGCTTCGCCGTAATCGTACCAAAGGCAGTTGATGATCTCGGTCATGACGTTTCTCCCTGTGTCTGTTGTGGTGGGTAAGCCGCCCCGGGCTAGGACGCGACGCGGGCTATTCGAAGAACCCTTTCGGTGTCGTCCCTTGAAGGAAGGGTTCGATGAATGCGTGCAGAAGCGCGGGCTGGTTGATGACCGCGGTGTGGGAGGTCGCCGGCATTACCGCGAGCCGGGAGGCCGGCAGCGGTTGGCCCATGTCGCCCATCACCCCGCCGCCCAGCAGGCGGAACATCGCGACTGAATGTTCCAGCGTCGCGACATCGGCGTCGCCGGTGATGATCAGCACCGGGGTCTCCAATGCTGCCACGTCCTCGCCCCAGGCCATCGGCTCATGCTCGAGCGCGATCAGCTTTTCGACGAGCGCGGGAAACCCATCCGGATCGGCCGCCAGTTCCCGGTATTCGGCGGCAAACGGCATCTCCAGGAACATCTCGACACTCATCTGCGGGACGAAGTCCCTGAAGGCGGGCTGCCAGCCTTCGTAATCATACGCCACCGATGCTGCGACAAGCTGATCGACCCGCTCAGGAAAGTCGATGGCGAACCGCAGCCCGGCGGCCGCGCCCATGGAATAGCCGAATATGTCGGCCTTCTCGATCCCGACTGCGTCCATGAAGGCGGCGACATCGCCCGCAAGGTTCGGATAGGTGATCGGCCGGTCGATGTCGGTGGTGCGGCCGTGTCCCTGGAATTCCAGCGCATAGACCTTGTGCGTCTCGGCGAGCACCGGGATGATCTCGCCCATCGCGGGGATGTTCATATAGGCGCCGTGCAGCACGATCAGCGGATCGCCCTTTCCGGAGACCTCGTAATACATCTTCATACCGTTGACCGCGACGCGATCGCCTGTCGGCTCCTCATCGGCCAATGCCGGGGCGGCGACCGCGAGCAATGCGGTCAGAATGACCATTCGGAACATGATTGTCTCTCCCTGCTTTCGTTGAGGTCCGCTCAGGCGGAGCCCTTGGCGCCCTCGAAATTGAGCATCCACGGCGTGCCGTACCTGTCGGTGAACATGGCGAAGCGTTCTGCCCAGAAGGTTTCGCCGGGCGCCATCTCGACGCTTTCCGCATCCTCTGCCAGCGCGTCGTGGATGCGGTCGAATTCCGCGCGCGAGGACGGCGCGATCGATACGCGGAAGCCGGCTGGCTTCCTGTACATTTCGGTCGGGACGTCCGAGGCCATGACCGTGGCATTGCCTAAACTCATGGCCATGTTCATCACCAGATCGTCGCCGCCGGGCATCCGGCTTTCCGGGTCGGGCGCATCACCGTTGCGGAAAACGCCGCCGATCTCGCCGCCGAGCACCTCGGCATAACGGGTCATCGCCTCGAAGCAGTTGCCCTTGAAGAAAAGATAGATTGTCGGTTCCATGTCAGTTCCTCCCTTACGGTTTATGCCGCCTTCAACGGCGACGATTGGCTACGGCTCCGCCGCAGCGTTGAAGAATTCCCTCTGGGCAGTGAACGCGCGTCTGAAGGCCGGTCGCGCTTCGGCACGGGCCACATAGGCCGCGAGATTGGGATATTCTTCGAGCAGCCCCGATCCGCCCAGCCTGCGCAGAACATCGGCCGTCATCAGGTCGCCGGCGCTGAAACGGCCATCGAGCCAGTCGGCATTGCCGAGGCGGTTGGACAGGTCGGTCAGCCTGGCGCGAATGCGGTCCTCCACAAGCGTCAGGCGCTGCTCGAACCAGTTTTGGTCCCGTTCGAGATAGAGGACGACCTCCCGGTCGACGATCGTGGGTTCGATGGTGCTGAGCGCGGCAAACATCCAGTTGATCGCCCGTGCCCGCGCGGTCGCATCCAGCGGGAGCAGACCGTTATGGCGATCGACGATGTGAAAGACGATTGCGCCGGTTTCAAACAGCGCGAGGTCGCCCTCCTCATAGGTCGGGATCTGCCCGAACGGCTGCAGGGTCCTGTGCGCGGGTTGCTTCATCGCGGCGAAAGACACTGGTCGCACGTCGTAAGGTTGGCCAACTTCCTCGAGCGCCCAGCGCACCCGCATGTCGCGCGCCAGCCCCTTCCCGCCATCGGGCGAACGCTCAAAGACGGTGATGGTGGGCCCGGAGTCGCCGTTCAGCTGCTGGAGGCGTGCCTCAGTCATACGCGTCGTGCCTCCGCCACCACTGGTACGGTCTGGTCTGCGGCGTTCCTTCGGGCGCGTCCTCCCAGTCTTCCTGCCGGCCGAGGGGCGTCAGGTCGAGCAGAGTCCAGACCGTGCCGAGCGTCTCGACCCCGCGACCGGTCGTGTAGTAGGTCCGGTAGATGTCCGCGCCATCGCGATAGAAAACGTTGAGGCCGAACCCCGAAGACACGTCGAAGTCGGCGTTGAAACTGTCCCGTGTCTCGTACCAGGGCATCGACCAGCCCATGCGCTTTCGGAACGCCGCGATCTCGCTAATCGGCGCTTTCGACACGAAGACGAGCGTGGTGTTGCGGGCGTGAAGATGGGAGAGATGCGGGATCTGGTCGGCGACCATGCAGCAGCCTGCGCACGGGCTCGGATCCGCGGGCTTCAGCATATGATGATAGACGATGAGTTGCCGACGGTCGTCGAACAGGTCAGCCAGCGTGCCGGTGCCTTCGGGCCCGGTGAAGGCATACTCGCCATCGACCTTCGTCCACGGCATGCGCCGCCGCCTTGCGGCCAGCCGGTCCTGGGCACGGGTCAGGTCCTTTTCCGCATCGCGCAGGTCGGCGAGTTCGTTGCGCCAGGCATGCGGCGATGTTGTTTGGCGAACGACACCGGACACCATCTTCGTCTCATGGTCTGAAATTCCAGTCATGTTATGAACCTCCTCCTCAGGAACCTGTCGCACCGCTCTTCGATGGCCTCTCGAACAGGAGCAGCAGATAGCGTTTCAGATGATCGACGCTGTCGCGCGCGATGGCGCGGCCACCCGTCGCCTTGGCCAGTATGAATGCACCCTGCAGCACGGCCTGGGTATGCGCGGCCAGGCTGGCGGGCGTCCAGTCCGCCACGATCCCGCGCGCTTTCATCGCAGCCTCGATATCGGGCTCAAGCGTGGCCGCATGCCCGAAAATGCTTGCCGCGCAGGCATCGCGGATCGCCGGATTTGACCCATAGACTTCCTGCGTCATGGTGCCGACGAGGCAGGTAAACTCGGCGAGATCGCCCTCGATGATCGCCTTGCGGAACTCGATATAGCCGATCAGCCGGTCGAACGGATCATCATGGTCGTGATAGGGGGCGCCGGCGAAGAATGCGCCGGTGGTGGCCGACCAGTGCTCCGCCGCCGCGATACCGAGCGCGTCCTTGCTCTTGAAGTGATGGAAGAAGGCCCCCTTGGTCACGCCCGCGGCCGAACAAAGTTCGTCGACGGTGGTGGCCGTATAGCCCTTGGCGCGGATCAGCGACAGCGCCGCATCAAGCAGCTTCGATCTCGCATCCGGCTTTGGGGTCGTTTTGGACATGCGTCGCCTCCTGTTCCGGGAACACATACCAACTAGTCGGTTTGATGTCAAACGCGACGATGATCGCGCAGGGCTCATGAATGCAGTTGCAAGCTGAAGGCGGCGATTACCGCACCGACGGCCGATTCGTATCACCGCCATTGCTGACAATTGCGCGCCATACAGCACTCAACCCCTCCAGCGTTACCGCTGAGTGGAGCTTTAACTGCCCCGTTTGGGCACTTTCTTCCGCCGTTCTGACATTTTTTCCTTGCCCCCACAAATCCTAATGTTATTAGGGTATCTGCTTATAAAATTAGGATATAGAAACGGCAATGGCGAGAGCAGGTTTGACGCGCGAGAAAATCATAGAGGTCGCCGGTAGCCTGGCGGACGAGTCGGGCTTTGAAAAGCTGACACTCACAGCCGTGGCCCGGCATTTTCAGGTTCGCTTGCCGAGCCTTTACGGTCACGTTGCCAATTCCGACGATCTGAAAAAGGGCGTCGCGCTGCTGGCGCTGGGACGGCTGGCGGAGCGGGCGGAAGATGCCGTCGCGGGACGATCCGGGAAAGATGCATTGCGGGCACTGGCAAATGTGCATCGTGAATTTGCGTGCCAGCATCCGGGCCTGTTTCACGCTATCCGCTATCCGCTTGATCCCAGTGGCGCTCCCGGAAACGGCGGCACGCGCTTGGCCAGGGTGAGCCTCGCAATGCTTCGCGGCTACGGCCTGCCGGAGGATGAGAGCGTCCACGCCATCCGCCTTTTCGGTTCGTTCGTGCTGGGCTTCTCCCTGCTCGAAACGGCAGGAAGCTTTGCACACAGACCACCTCCTTCTGAGCTTTCGTGGGAGCGCGGCATAGATGCTATCGACGCTCTCATTCGAAGCTGGAGCAAAGACTGAACAATCGAATTTCCAGCAATACCCGGCAAAAAAAATGAACAATCTCGCAGTCACCACCCCCATCACCGGATCCCTGCTCAAGGGCATCCTGGACCTGGAGGAGACGGAGTTCGGCCTGCTCCCGCACCGCCTGCCGGCATGGGCGCGCGCCCAATATCCAGACCCTCAGCTTGGATTCGTCGAAGCCGAAACCTCCGGTGTCCGCCTGCGGTTTCGCAGCAGCGCGACCGCGATCGAGCTCGATGTTCTTCCGACCCGAAGGGAGCTTGTCGGGGTGCCGCCCCGACCGAAAGGCGTGTTTGACCTTTGCATCGACGGGCAATTGCAAGCACAGCAATCGGCAGAGAGCGCCACGCTTTTGCGCACGGACCTGTCCACCGGCACAACGCGTCGCGAGCCGGGAATTGCGGAAACGTTGCGCTTTGCGAACCTGCCCGACGGCGAAAAGCTGTTCGAGATCTGGCTTCCCCACAATGAGATCGTAGAACTCGCGACCATGCGATCGGATGCTCCCATCAAGCCGGATACCGACGCCGGTCAGCCAGTCTGGCTCCACCATGGCAGCTCGATCAGCCAGGGTTCGAACGCGGCTTCTCCGACCGGGATCTGGCCGGTGGTTGCTTCGCGTATGGAAAATTTCGATCTCGTCAATCTGGGCTTCGGCGGCAATGCCCTGCTCGATCCCTTCGTCTCGCGCGCAATGAGAGATACATCCGCCGATCTTGTCAGCGTCAAGATCGGCATCAATCTCGTCAATGCGGATCTGATGCGTCTGAGAGCTTTCGTGCCCGCCGTTCATGGCTTTCTGGACACGATACGCGACGGTCATCCGGAAACGCCGCTTCTTGTCATCTCTCCGATATTCTGCCCCATCCACGAAAACACGCCTGGTCCTGGCACATTCGATCTGAAAGCGCTGGCAAAGGGGGAGATCAGATTTGAGGCAACAGGTCGACCCGACGAAGTAAATGCCGGGAAACTGACCTTGTCCGTCATTCGGGAGCATCTGAAAGCCATTGTGGAGCAGCGTCGCACGAGCGACCGGAATATCCACTATCTGGATGGTCTCGCGCTTTATGGGGAGCACGATCATTCCATGTTGCCCCTGCCGGATCAACTGCATCCGGAGGCAAAGGCTCACCTGCTGATCGGACGAAGGTTTGCCGCACGCCTAAAGAGACGTTGGCAATGATCGATCCGCCCCCCTTCGGCTATTGGGAAGAGTTTGGGCGGTCGCGCTCTATCCCATCGCGGGCTTGTCAGCGCCCGCGTCTCCGCCTTCCTCGACCATCTGCGGGCGGCCTTTCCGGAGGACTGCCCGAAGAGCTCGCCCGCTATGTCGAGAAGGGACAGCGATAGCCACCCGTTGTTACAGAAAGCTGGAACCGGGTTCGGCCACGGCCCGCATCATTGGTGCACGCCGGCGGCCCTGACGAAGCCGATGAAGGCCTTCAGCGCGGCCGATGGGTGCCCGTCCAGGGGGCAGTACAGAAAGAAACCGGGTTGGGCGGGGCAGAATTCCGTAAGCACCCGCACGAGGCGGCCCGCCTCCGCCAGCGGCGCAACGAGCCTGTCGGGCAGGCAGGCGAGACCCATGCCGCAAAGCACCGCCTCGCGCAGAATGCAGGTGTCGTCGACCGGGCCGGTTACGACCGCACGCCTCAGGACGTGAGGGACGCCGCCCATGCTCAGGACGCCAGGCTGGTTTCGGAAGGCGCCCTGGTGGGGATTGCCGGCGCACCGGTGCAGGTGCGCAATCCGGATGCCGCCGGCGTCAAAAGGCAGGACGGTGCGTTCTTGTCTTCCGGTCTGCCCATCGCCGGCTTCGCGGAGATCGAGGCCGCCAGCCTGGAAGAGGCTGTCGACAAGGTTTCGCAGGTTCCCTGCGCCGTCGCCCGTGGCGTTGTCGAAGTGTGGCCGCTGAAATAAACGTTCAACAGCACTGAGGGAGAGAAGAAATGGCGAAGCTCGTATTCGGTATGAACGTATCACTGGACGGCTATGTCGATCACGACAGGTTCGCACCGGACCCCACGCTCTTCCGGCATTTCATCGACGAGGCTGAGAGACAGGTGGGCAGCATCTACGGCCGCAAGATGTATGAGATCATGCGGTACTGGGACGAGGACCATGCCGACTGGGAGCCGGAGGGAGCAGCCTTCGCTGCTGCCTGGCGAAAACAGACGAAATGGGTCGTCTCCCGAACCCTGGGCTCGGTCGGTCCCAATGCAAGGCTGGTCGGGGATGATCTGGAAAGCGCGGTTCGCCGGCTGAAAGCCGAGCACGACGGGGAGATCGAAATCGCCGGTCCAAACCTGGCGCGAAGCCTCACAGACCTAGGACTGATCGACGAGTACCGGCTTTACCTTCATCCCGTCGTACTCGGTCATGGCACGCCTTGCTTCGCCGGCCCCCGGCCGCCACTCCAGCTGCTGTCGCATGACCGGATTGGCGAGAATGTGGTCAGGTTGGCCTATGTTCCTGCATGATCTCTCGCCGTGCTCGGCGGCGAGCTACGTACGGTCCTGACAGGCGGCCCCGTTATGCTCCGGCACATCGCCGATCTCAGCCATCTTGGCATCCAGCTTTTCCAGCATGTCACGGAAAATCTCCGCATATTCCGGGTCGCCGGCGCGATTGTGCAGTTCAAAGGGATCCGCGTCGCAGTCGAACAGCTCCCACTCGGGCGGATCATCGCCCGATGTAGCCCCGATCTGGCCGAGCGGCTCGTTGTACCAGTAGATCAATTTGTAGCGCTCGGTCCGAATGCCGTAATGGGCGAACGCATTGTGGATGACATCCTTGTGCATCCAGTAGCGATGATAGGCGACATCCTGCCACTCTTCGCCCGCCCGGCCTTCGAACACCGGCCGCATGCTCGTTCCCTGCATGTAGGAGGGGACAGGTACGCCGGCATAATCGAGAAAGGTCGGTGCGAAATCGACATTCATGGCGATCTTCCCGGAAATGCCGCCCGGTTTTATCCCGTCGGGATAGCGCACCAGAAACGGCATCTGCAGCGATTCCTCATACATGAAGCGCTTGTCGAACCAGCCGTGCTCACCCAGGAAAAAGCCCTGATCGGAGGTGTAGATGACAACCGTGTTTTCGGCGAGCCCTTCTTCATCCAGATAATCGAGGAGACGGCCGACATTGTCGTCGATCGACTGCACCGTTCTCAAATAGCGCCTCATATAACGCTGATACTTGAATTCGGCGAGTTTTTGCGGATCGGTGAAGGTGAAGTTTTCGCCAGTCTTCACATCGATCAGCGTCAGGCTTTCACCCTCCGTCAGTTCCGGCACCTTACGCATGTGAACATTCGGATGCTCGAACAGCAATGCGCCAACCTCCGAGCCGCCTTCGGGCTGCACCAGGCCGAGATCCTCATAGGTCATGTCCGAGCGCACCCGCATCTTCGCCTCCTTCGCCGCCGTCGCGCGGTTGGCGTAATCATCGGTGAAGCTGTCTGGCAGCGGCAGGTCCTCCTCAAACATGTCCTCGTGCTTGTGGTCGCAGACGAAATGCCGGTGCGGCGCCTTGTGGTGACACATCAGGAAGAACGGCCGCTCCCTGTCGCGGGCCTTGATGAAATCAATGCTCATGTCGGTGGTGATGTCGGTGACGTAGCCCGGATGCACCTTCGGGCCATCGCGATCGATGAAGATCGGGTCGTAATAGACGCCCTGCCCCGGTATCACTGCCCATTGATCAAATCCGGTCGGCTCGTGCGCCTTTCCCTCACCGAGATGCCACTTGCCGAAGATCGCCGTCTGGTAACCGGACTTTTGCAGGTGTCTGGCGACGTTCGGCAACCGGTTGTCGATATGGGTATCGAGCGTCGTCACCAGGTTCACGTGATTATAGGTGCCTGTCAGGATCGCGGCGCGGCTTGGCGTGCAGATCGAATTGGTGACATAGCAACGGTCGAGCCGCATGCCCTCGTCGACCAGCCGGTCAAGATTGGGCGTATTGTTGAGCCCGCCGCCATAGGCCGAGATCGCACGGGCGGCATGATCGTCGGACATGATGAAGATGATGTTGGGTCGCATGGATCTGCCCCTTTATGTCAGTTCTGGTCCGCGGCAAGCGAGATGCCGGCAAGCGACCGTCCCTCACTGTCGAAGAAATGGGTGCGTCCCGACAGCACCACACCGGTTGCAACGCCCATCGGCGTGTTGGTGCCGCCGGGAACCCGCACCACCAGTTCCTGGCCCCATTCGGTGGCGACATAAACGAACTCGCTCTCGCCGAGACGTTCCACCACGCTGACCGTGCCGGTGAAATGGCCCCTGTCCGGCTCCGTGAGCGTCATCTGGTCGGCCCGTAGCCCCACAACGGCGGTTCGCGCCGCGTCCTCACCTGAAAGCGTGACGGCGCTTTTATCCCTGAAACGGAATGTCAGGTCTTCCCCGCCTTCGAGATCAAGAAAGTTCATCTTCGGCGATCCGATGAAACCGGCGACGAATAGATTTGCCGGATTCTCGTAAAGCTCCATCGGCGCGCCGATCTGCTCGACCCGGCCTTTGCGCAGAACCACGATCTTGTCCGCCAGCGTCATGGCCTCGACCTGGTCGTGGGTCACATAGATCATCGTGGAGCCTGCCAGCTGCTGATGCAGCTTGGCCAGTTCGAGACGGGTCGCGACCCTGAGCTCGGCGTCGAGGTTCGACAGCGGCTCGTCGAACAGAAAGACCTGCGGATGACGCACGATGGCCCTGCCGATGGCAACGCGCTGGCGCTGTCCGCCGGAAAGCTGTTTCGGCTTGCGGTCCAGAAGGTCCTCGATCTGCAGGATTTTCGCCGCTTCGTTCACGCGCCTGGCCACTTCGGCTTTCGGCGTACCGTTCATCCTCAGTCCGAAGCCCATATTCTGGTCGACCGTCATGTGCGGATAAAGGGCATAGGTCTGGAATACCATGGCGACGCCCCGGTTTGACGGATCGACATCATTGACCCGCTGCCCGTGGATCTCGAGGTCGCCGCCGCTGATCTCCTCGAGTCCGGCGATCATCCTGAGAAGCGTGGACTTGCCGCAGCCTGACGGGCCCACAAAGACAGCGAACTCGCCCTTTTCGATCTCGATGTCGACGCCGTGGACGACCTCAAGACCGCCATAGGATTTCTTGATGTTCTTGAGACTGACGCCAGTCATGTCTGGTCTCTCCCAAATAGCTCAGCAATCATCCCTTCACCGCCCCGGCGAGGCCGTCGATGAAGTAGCGCTGCAGGAACAAAAACAGGACCACCACCGGAAGGATGGAGATCGTGGAAGCGGCGGTCATGCCGCCCCAGTCGATGAAGTTCTCCCCGCGAAAGGCGTAGACGCCGACCGAGAGCGTCCGGATCGAGGGATTGGCGAGCGTGACGACCAGCGGCAGCAGGAAATCGTTCCAGGCATAGAGCGTCTGCATCACCACGACCGTGACAACGATCGGGCGGGCAAGCGGCAGCATGACGTACCAGAAAGTCTTGACGAAGCTGACGCCGTCCATCTTGGCCGCTTCTTCGAGCTCGTTCGGTATCTGACTGAAATAGCCGGCAAACAGGAGAACGAAGATGACGAAGGACCCGCCGCAGGTGGCCAGCATCACGCCCCAGAGCGACTGGCCAAGCCCGATGCGCGTCAACAGGTCGAAGATCGGGATGATGGTATAGCCCTGCGGCACGAAGATCGTGAACGCGATCAGCGCGAAGATCAGCCCGCGCCCGACGAACCGCCGGCGCCCCAGCACATAGCCCATCATTGAGGAGGCGATCGTGACAAGGAGAACCGACCCCACCGTGACGAAAACGGTGTTGAAGAAATAGGAGCCGATATTGGCCTCTTTCCAGGCGCGAACATAATTTTCGAACGTCGGCCGCCCGGGGATCAGCCCCTCATTGGCGAAGATCGCGGCATTGTCCTTCAGCGACGCCGAGACCATCCACAACAGCGGATAGATCCAGACGGCGCAGACCGCTGCCAGCACGACGGAGACCAGAACGCGGCGCATGCGCGGCGTCAGCGCCGGCTGCCGGATTGCAACACGGGCATCATGCGGCATGGGGCTTCTCCCTGTTGCGCAGGTGGCGAACCGCCAGCACCTGAAGAATGGTCAGCGACATGATCGCCAGTCCGAAGAACACGCCCGCCGCACTGGCATAGCCGAGACGCGGTATGGCGCCTGCGGTGGCAAAGGCGTAGCGGAAGATATAGACCTCCATCACTTCCGAGGCGAAATAAGGTCCACCCTGGGTCATCGACATGATCAGCGGAAACACGTTGAGCGCGCTGATGGCAGAGATCAGCGCGATGACGATGGCGAAGGGCATGATCATCGGCATGATGACGTAAAGCGTGACTTGCCAGCCCTTCACGCCATCGAGCTTGCAGGCCTCGTAGAGTTCGGCGGGAACCGTCTGCAGCGCGGCCAGCCAGTAGACCATGGTGACGCCGACCCATTTCCAGACATAGATCGCCGCCAGCGTCCACAGGACCAGGTCCGGGTCACCGAGGAAGTCCAGCGGCCGCGACAGCAGACCGATATCCAGGATGGCCATGTTGATCGGCCCGTTGAAGGGCGACAGCATGATCGTCATCACGATGCCGATGACGGCGACCGGCGTCACCACCGGCAGAAAGATCATCGTGCGAAAAAGGGCCGAGAGCTTCAGAAGCTTGTTGTTCAGGATGATCGCGATGATCAGCGAAATGATCATCTGCGCGGGCACGGTGCTGAGCGTGAACAGAAATGAACGCCCGAATGCATTCCAGAAGAACGGATCGCGAAGCAATTCGACATAGTTCGCGAGCCCGACGAATTTGGCATTGGCATCGAAGCCGGACCAGTTCAGCAGCGAGAAATATTCCGCCGCAAAAATCGGGTAGAGAATGAAGGCGCCGAAGATGAGCATGCCGGGAACGAGGAACAGATAGTCGATGCGGCTGCTCCAGATCCGTGCGCCGAGACGGCGCCTCAGACTGGATGACACGGTGAAATCGGACATGGGATAGTTTTCCTGACTGCGGACCCGCCGCCGGCGGCGGGCCCTTTTCGCCTGCTTCCAGCCTCAAAGCGCCTCGTAATCCGAAGCCACATAGTCTTTCGACGGGTCCCAGTTGGGGAAGACGAGATCGTCACGGCTGACATTCGCCCCATTTTCCTTCGCCGTCTTGAAAGCGGCATCCAGCGCCGTATTGGTGGCCGAGACCAGCTTGGTCAGTTCGCCCTTGATGTCGGTTGTCTGGCCGGTGAACAGGCCCTGAATGGTCTGGGCGGCGTTCGGGGTCGGCTCCTGATAGATGCTGGCGACGGCCGCAAGCTCCGGGTTGCGCGCGAACGGGTTGGGCGAAATGCGGATGGTCTGCTCGAACATCTGCAACGCCTTTTTCGATCGCGCCGACATCGTCGATTGCTCGACAGCCTTCGGGAAGATCGGCGGATCGGAGGAGCCAACGACATTGCCCCACGCGATCTGGCCCTCTTCCGTGCCGAGATAATGGAAAATATCGGCGGCAACGGAAGCGTTTTTGGACTTCGAATAGATGAACATCGTGTTCGACGCCGATGCCAGTGAGCCGACGATGGAGTAGCCACCCTTGCCGGGGGTCGGCGCTATGCCGAAATCGAAATTCGGGTTCTCGCGCTCCCACTGGGGAATATTCCACGGCCCCTGGAGGATCATGCCGGCAGCGCCCTGCGGCATCATTGCGCGCGCCTGCGGTGCATTGATGCTCATCACGCCGGGGAAGATCGAGCCGTCCGACTTCAACGCCAGCAGAAGCTCGATGGCGCCGACGATTTCGTTGGCGTCGAAAACCACCTCGCCGGTGCGGAAATCGACGCCGTTGCCGATCGACGTATCGCCGCAGGCCAGGCCGTTGGTCTGTGCCAGCGTCCGGCAGGCATCCCACCAGCGATTGACCTGGTTGCCGCCGATAATGAAGCCGAAGGCGCGCCCGGCATTCATCTCGGTAACCTTGGCCGCCGCCGCGCGGAATGTATCCCAGGTAAACGGCGTCGCCTCCGGGTCATAGCCGGCATCATTCAGGTACTTCCGGTTATAGAGCGTGAAAGCCGAACTGACGCGCGCCGACGTGTATGGCAGGCCATAGGTCCTGCCATTGAAGACATTCAGGCCTTCCAGAAATGCGCCGGGCGGAAATTCCTGCTTCCAGGTTTCGATATCCGGGATGAAATCGTCGTAGGCCTGAACCCAGCCCTCGTTGACGGCGTAGGCCGGCGGCATGTTGAGCGGCAGGTTGAAGACGTCCTGTGCGGTATTATTGCGGATGCCGAGCGGCAGGACCTGGTTGATCTCGTTCCAGGGCAGCCCATCATAGACCACTTCAATGTCACGCGCCCTGGCGTATTCAGGGAAGAACGCCTTGTAGAACGTCGCCTTCTGATCGCCGCTGTCGAGCCAGCGAAATGGACCGTCGGCATTGATCGGGCCGATGGGGGCCGGAATATCAAACTCCTGCGCGAAAGCCCGTCCGGCGCCGGTCAGCGCCAGCGCGCCGAGCGCTGCGCTGCCAGCCAGGAACTGGCGGCGTTTCATCGATGTCATTTGCGTCATAGTCTCCTCCCTTGGCGCCACCTGACCGGTTTTCGGTCAGGACAGACCCGACACGTAAATCTACCATTTTCCGTTTACGAACGGACACGCCTCCTCAGGCGAAAACAGTTCGCAGCCAACGTATGACGCCAACCGCAAATCTCCTCCTGCAGGCGGCGTCGGTAAACCATTCGATGACGGTTGCGAACTGACGGATATCAATTGAAGTTATCAAAAACAAATGCCATTCTTTGCTGCAGCGATAATGGAATTTAATAGCTATGCTGGACAGAATGAGCCTGCTTTTCCGCTTCCGTACGATTGCCGAAGCGGGCAGTGTACGCAAGGCATCGGAAGTCCTGAACGTGACCCAGCCCGCGCTTTCGCGGTCGCTGGCGCAACTGGAGGACTTCTACGATGCCAAGCTGCTGGAGCGCCATGCCCGCGGCGTTCGGCCGACACCTTTCGGCACCAAGCTTCTTTCAACGATTTCGCGGCTTGCCCGCGACTGGGAGCTCGCCGAAGCGGAGCTGGCGGGCAATGACCCGGCCGCCGAAGGTCGGTTGCGCATTCATGCCGGGCCGTTGTGGTCCTCCGTCGTGCTGCCGACGATAACCTCGAAACTGCATGCGCAATTTCCCAATCTGACGCTTGAAATGGCGCCGAGCGTAGCCGGATCATCGCAGGCGTTGATCGACGGGCTAATCGATGTTTCGTTCGGCGGGCTTTACGCGGAAAGCGAACATCCCAACCTGGAGACACGCGCCTTTTCCAAGATCTGCGACCGCCTCGTTGCCCGCGCCGATCATCCGATCCAGCAATGCCGCGCCGACGATTATGAAGCCGTGCATTGCTACCCATGGATCATCTATTCCGCCGATCCGATCTACGAGGCGGAGACGCTGCACGCCGTCATGGAACGCACCGGGCGACTGCCGCAGATCAGGGTGAGATCAAGCTCTCTTCTGGCCATTTTCCGCCTTCTGCAGGACGGCGACTATCTCTGCATCCTTCCCGATGCCGCCGCCCTCGGCATTCCCGGTCGCCCGATCCTGACCGTGCCGATCGAGCTTGGGCGGCGAAACTCAGACACCGGAGCGGTTTACCGCAAGGCGATCAGCCATTATCCGCCGCTTCAGGCGCTGATGGCGTTGTGCGCGGACTATTTCGAGACCATCGACCAACGCCTCGCATAGCGACCTCACGCACCGGCAACCCGCGGCATGCGGGTGGGTTCGGATTTCATGATGCCTTGTATCATGGCATGAAGCATCCTGACCTTGAGGTCCTGCGAAGCGGGATCATCCCAGAGATTGTCGATCTCGCCGGGATCATCCTGAAGGTCGAACAGTTCGCCGAAATGGCCCTGACGGTAAACCGTGATCTTGTAGCGCCGGTCGACATAGGTCTCGACATGCGGCATCACCGGATTGTGCCGGTTTTCGCATAAAATGAAATCGCGCGCTTCCGGTCCGCCCTGCCAGTTCGACCATTGCGAGACGCCCTGCATTTCGCCGGGCACGGCAATGCCGGCGGCCTCCAGAAAGGTCGGCGCCAGATCGACAAGGCTCTGCATATCCGCATTGACCGCGCCGGCGGCCACCTTGCCCGGCAGCCTGACGATCATCGGCAGACGCAGCATGTCCTCATAGTGAAACGGTCCTTTGGCGATGAGGCCGTGCTGACCGAGAAAGTGGCCGTGATCGGTGGTGAACACCACCAGCGTATTCTCCGCCAGGCCCATGTCGTCGAGCCTGTCCAGAATGCGGCCGATCTCGGAATCGAGAAAGCTCATCATTCCGAAATAGGTGGCCTTGTCCTTCTTCAGATCTTCTTCCGGATAGAGATGGCTTTCACAGCCATGCGCCTGATAGGGATCATGCCAGTCTCCGAAATCCGGATTTTCCTCCTGTGTCTTGCCAAAATGCGGCGGGTTGCGGTCATGCTCACCGGGCGTGACCCGATCGATTTCCATGTCGTCCGGATCGTACATCGACGCCCATGGCTCGCTGACGGTGTAAGGCGGATGCGGATCGTGAAAGCTCGCCCATAGAAAGAACGGCTTTCCGCTGCGGCCATGCTCGTCGAGATAGGCGATGCTGCGTTCCGCGGTCCACGTCGTATAGTGCATGTCGGCGGGGAGAGACCATGAACGGTCAAGCCGGGTGTAGCTGCCCTTCTTGCCGGTGCGCGGCGCTTTCGCAGCATTTTCGCCCGAAAGCGGCTGGAAATAGTCGCGCCAGTCGACAAGCCCCTTCTCCTCCATCCAGATCGCATAGTGCTGGCCTGCATGGCTTTCATCGGCGTGGTTGCGGGCAAGTTCCAGGTGTTCGAACCCATACCAGGTCCGGTTAAACCCCCGCCAGAAATCAAGGTCGCGCAGGATCGGCTGACATTCGAGCGATTCGGACTCCGGAGTGCTGGCAAGCGGCTGAAAATGCGCTTTGCCGACAAGCGCGGTATTGTAGCCTGCGGCTATCAGGTGTTCGCCGACAGTCGGGACATCCTCCGGCAGCTTGACCCCGATTGTCCAGGCCCCGTGATGCGATGGGTACTGCCCGGTGATGATGCTTGCCCGCGATGGCGTGCAGACTGGCGAGGAGCAGTAAGCCCGGTCAAAACGCGTCCCTTCCCGGCACAAGCGGTCAAGGTTTGGTGTCTTCAGTCCTGGATCACGAACTCCAAGCGCGTTGTAGTGTTGCTGATCGGTGGTGATCAGCAAAATATTCGGCCTCGTCATAAACGCCTCCCATCCCGACGCCGCACCATAGCGAAATGCGGCGGCAGGAGTTTTCGAAAGGCGTAACCGCTTCATGCAACAATTTTATCGCTCGCAGGTCGGAAGTGTTTCGATCGGAATTCCGTCAAAGCGAAGGCCGAATGACATTTCCGGCATTCCAAGAAAGAGCTTGTGCAAAATCTCACGATCAGTGGACAGACATGGCTGGTGTAGGCGCCTCCGCCGCTTCACATGCGAACGGAGGAACCTCACGGTTTCCATCGAGGCGACCACGGATTTTGCCGATCTCGAAAGCGATGCCATCGACGCGAGCATTCTCGCCGGCAACAAGCGCACGCCACGGCCACGTCCATGCGCCGCTCTTGCACTCAGCCGGGCGAGCTGTCGGTAAAGCGAGTGAGTTCAATGTCGCGAAGAGGAACGGGCTTCGAGTACAGGAAGCCCTGAAGGCTGTCACAGCCAATCCTGATCAGACCGGCGTCCTGAAATGACGTTTCCACGCCTTCCGCGGTCGTCTTGAGGCCACTCGCGTGGGCCAGTTCAACAATGGCCCGGATTATAGCCTCATCGCCGGCTTTCTCGCCGAACCCCCGGACGAAGCTTCTGTCGATCTTGATGCGATCGACATTCAGGGTTCGCAGCCGGCCAAGCGACGAGAAGCCAGTCCCGAAATCATCAATCGCGATCTGCACGCCTATTGCACGCAGGGCGTCGAGATTCGCGACGACGGCAGAGGCCTCGTCGGTCGCGGCTGTTTCAGTCACCTCCAGTTCGAGAGCCTGCGGCGACAGTCCGGTGGACAACAGTATATTTTTGACTTTTGCGGCGTAGCCTTCGTCGCGGAGTTCGATGCCGGACACATTGACGGCAACGGACTTCCCGGACCACTCAGCTGCGGCGGTGCAGGCCTCCCGCAAGACAAACGCGCCGACAGCATCGATCAGCCCGGTTTCTTCCGCTACGGGAATGAACAATTCGGGAGAGATCGAGCCGAATTTGGGATGTTCCCAGCGCAGGAGCGCCTCGTACCCTTTGACCCGATGGTCGCGAGCGTCAATAATGGGTTGATAGTGAACCTGAAATTCATTGCCGGCCTTCAGGGCCGCACGCATATCCCCTTCCATCTCCTGGCGCCTGCTGAGCAACTGGTCCATATTCTCGGAAAAGAAGGTATACCGGCTGCGGCCGGAGTTCTTCGAAAAATACAGGGCAACATCAGCCCTCCGAAGCAGGCTGACACGGTCATTGCCATCGCGCGGCGCCAGCGCCACTCCAACGCTCACGCCGACAAAAACTTCCTGGCCGCCGAGCACAAAGGGACGGCGGACAGAATCGACTATGCGCTGGCAGATACCATCGACTTCCCCCACGCTGACCTTTCCCCTGAGCATCACGGTAAATTCGTCCCCGCCGACGCGCGCAACGACATCGCCCTGACGCACGATAGCCTTCAAACGTTGACCGAATTCGCGAATCAAAGCGTCACCTGAAGGGTGGCCTAGCGTATCGTTCACTTGCTTGAACCGATCCAGATCGAGGAACAGAAGGGCGCTCGCCCCTCCCTTGGTCAACTCGACATCGACGTACTCGTTGAAATAGTTTCTGTTGGGAAGCTCGGTCAACGGATCGTGGAGCGCCATGTACCGGATCTGCTCCTCGCTCGCCTGCAGCTCTTTTGAACGGTTGTGATAAAGGAACAGAGAGAACGCAATTGCGCAAAGTGCCAATACAATAAAGGCGGACAAAACCGGGATAAGCTTTGATAGCATCGTTTCACCCGGGTGATGGGGATGCCACACCATGTATCCCAAAACGGATCCATCAGCCGCATAGAACGGCAGGCTGGAATAATGCGGCGCATCGCTCGCCGACCATGAAAAATGCAGGTCTTCAAACAGATAGTCGGTCTTCAGCTCTTCGATCAGGCTTCCGTCAAGGAAGCGCACAGCCACGTGAACGCTTTCCTCACCGGGTGTCTGTTGAATGTCACCGGTATCGGAAACGATTGGCTTGACGCTGACGACAGCGGGACGCCCCTGGATGACGGCCAAATCAGATACGCCGGGCGTGAGTACGGTATCGCTGACCTGGCTGTCGTCGCCGACCCGAAGCTTGTCGCGAAGAGCAAGAACCAAAGGCAGAGCTTCGTCCTCGACTACGCTAAACGCATCCGGAGCCCGCTGTCCGCCATCTGCAAACGCGTAAACTGCTTGATTCGAGGGATCGAGAACATAGGCCTGATCGAGTCCGAAGTACTCATGCATCCAGGCTCCAAGATTATTATCCATCCATTCGCTGTCACGCGCGCGCACCTGTTCGACGGCATCGTCCCATACAGTCACACTTTCCTGATTGTGGGCGACCTTGGAACGCTGTTGAGAAACAACGAGTTGAGCCAGACTGGCCTGTCGATTGTACGACACGCGATCGGCCTCCTGACCCGCCCAGATCAGGAGCCCCAAGACGCCAAGGCCGATGCAGCCGGTCAACACCAATATTGGCAGGGCGCGCTTGAGAAGGAAACCCGAGTATTTGAGAGAAACTGTCTTGCTGCGCATTTTCGAAACCTGCCATGTAATTAGAAAACTATGAAGGAACACAATCTTCCGCACAAGAGAGTGTCCCCCGACCTCTTGTCCGGAACAGCCCACCAGCCTCGTCTCGCGCCGCTTGGCCGGAGCGGGATTCTTCCCCGGAACACGGGAAGGTATCCGTCTGGACGAATATCCTTGCCGACCGGCATGAACACCTCGCCCACCGGCTTCTGCCCGCCGCTGCCGATCGTGTAGTCGAGCTTCACATCGGCGAACTGAAACGCCGAGAAGCGCTCCCGCGCCTCCGGCCGGTCATTCAGCGAAGGGATGAACCGTCCCTTGATCCCTGCGAGCCGCTTCGCCATTTCAGCAAGGCCGGCACGCAGGAGGCTGTCCCTGCTGCACCCCGTGTCGCAGCCCAAATAGGGCGGGTCGAGCCGGAACAAAGCCCCCTTCCCTGTCATAGCGGTTGATAAAGGCGCGCCAGTCGAGGTCTTCGATAACGACGCCGGAGAGGCATTCACACGCCGCGTCGCCAGCGCAGGCAACCGGGTGCGGCGCGGTTTCGTCGTGCTTGCCGGACGGAACCATGAATATTAATGGCGTTGTTCGTGGCCGCGACGTATATTCACCCTTCCTAATGAATCGGCAGGGTGCAAAGGTTCTTGGGGTTTGGAGGAGGATATCATGTGTCAGGATTGTAAAGACAGGGCCGTAACCAGGCGCAATCTGCTCAGGGGCGGCGCCGCTGCTTCGCTCGCGCTTCCCTTCGTATCGAGCGCGTATGCGCAGGAGCCAGGCAGTGCGCCGATGGCTGCTCCGGCTTCGCCCGACGAAGCGCTGCAGCGCCTTGTGGATGGCAACAAGCGCTACGTGGATGGAACGCCGAATAATACCGACCACTCGGCCGGTCGCTACAGTCGCTCACAGGGCCAGCAGCCCTTTGCCGCTGTCGTTGCCTGTTCTGACTCCCGCGTCATTCCGGAACTGATATTCGATCAGGCTCCCGGTGATCTGTTTGTCGTCAGAGTCGCAGGGAATTTCCTCAATGAAGACGGCATAGCAAGCCTGGAATTTGCCACCGCCGTGCTCGGCATTCAGGCCGTTCTGGTGCTCGGTCACACCAGTTGCGGCGCCATCAGCGCCACGATCACGTCGATTGAGGACAATGAACTGCCGCCCGGCCACCTGCCGAGCCTCGTGAACGCGATCCGCCCGGCGGTCTATGACGTGATCGGAAACAATCCGGAAAACATGCTTGAAGCCGCTACCGCTCAAAATGCGATAATCAATGCGGAGAAAGCAGTCGCAACCGGCCCGATCCTGTCCGATTTTGCGGCCAATGGAAAGATCAAATCCTCCGCCGGCGTTTACGACATCGCTACGGGCGTCGTGACCTTCTTTTAGGCATTCGGCATGCCGGGCCGATCCCTTCGTCCGGCCCGGTATGTCCCCAACCGCGCTCCGTAAGTAACCGGCATGTTGTCGTCCAGGCGAGAACCAAAGGCCTATGGCGCTTCCCGGCGGTTCCTCTCACCCGTCCTTCACCGTCTTCAGATCCTGCATCAGCCCATCGGAAAGGCACTGCGAACACGGTCCCGGCCATGGCCGCGCCGGAGATGCAGCCTCGACCGATCCGCCTGATCTTCTGGACTTCGGCGACGAACGCCCCGGTTTCGTCGAGGAGCCGAGGCGGGTCAGTTCTTCGGTAAGCGCGGGGGACCTGTTCCGCGGCGGTTACCCGAGACCACTGGGTCCCAAGGGGCCCGGCAGTGTTGTCGCTCAAGGCTTTACACCTGTTTGGGCACTGCTATTTTGGGTGGGCAACACGCGAAACGTAGCAGACGATGATTACCGACGCCGATGATTTCTTCACCAAGGGCTGCGGTCGATGCGAGCGCTTCGACACACCGGACTGCTCGACCCGTCAATGGATCGACGGCCTCAATAACCTGCGTCGCATATGCCGCGACATGGGGCTGGAAGAGACCGTGAAGTGGGCCCACCCCACCTACATGCATGCAGGTCGCAACATCGCGATCTTCGGCGCGTTGCGTGGCGACTTCCGGTTGAGCTTCATGAACCCAAGCCTCCTGAACGACACAGACGGTGTGCTTGAGCCGCAAGGGCCGAACAGCCGTACGCCGGGAATGATCCGCTTCACCGATGCGGCGCAGGTCGGCGGGATGGAACCGGTGATCCGGGCTTATCTGCGGCAATTGATGGATCATGCCGAGGCGGGCACGAAACCGCCGAAGGCGCACGCCGAGATCGACATGCCCGATGAGCTGGCCGAGGCGCTGGATGCCGATCCGGAACTGGCCGAAGCGTTTCATGCGCTGACCCCCGGGCGACAAAGAAGCTATATGTTCAACCTCAACCAGGCCAGAAAATCGACGACCCGCGTCGCCCGTATCAAGAAGTTCCGCGACAGGATCATCGCCGGCAAAGGCGCGATGGAGCGCTAGATCGTTTCCGCATTTCCTGGAAACGCGGAAATGATCTATCTATTTGTTTTAGCGCATTTTCGCGGACGTCAGATGTTTCCATCTGACTGCGAAATGCTCTAGCACACCGGCCCGAAGATCGGAGTCGATTTTCGGAAAGCACGATTCGTCAATTCAATAGCTTACAAGCCGGACCGGCCCGGCATCGTCTCACCGTTTCTCGATGATCCCGACGCCGGGCGGGCTTGCGGAACCATCAATGCCCCTCAGCACTCCTCATGGAAAGGTGAATTTGAAATTGTGGCAGGACGCGCAGTAGTTTTCCTGCGGCGCGTGCTGCAGATGGCACAAGGAACATTCGGCGAAGGGAGCGCCGTGCGGCGAGCTGTGCGGGTTGGTCGGGGACGCGTCGGCGGATCTTGCGCCAAGCGCTTCCAGCGGCCCGTGACAGTCGAGACATACCCCTGTTTCCGGCTCCTCCGGCGCCTGCGCATTCCCGTGGCATGTCGCGCATTCCAGCCCCGAAAGGTAATGGGTGTGGTCAAGGTGGAGCCTTCCCTCCAGGGCAAGCGGCGTTCCCGGAACATGGCAGTCCCGGCACCCGTTCATCGTCATCCCTTCGACAGGAGGGTGGGCATCGGGAAGAACGGCTCCGTCGACATGGCAGGCGCCGCAGGCGGAAGGCGTCACGGCATCGGCGACGGTCGCGCTCGTCTTGATGCCGGCGGCGCCCCCCACATCGCGCAAATACCCTGAAGACTGAAACAGAAGGGCGTGTCGCCGGTCCTCCCCGAAGGCGGCATTCAGCGCCTGCAACTGGCAGATGCTCCGCTCGGCCGAGGACATATTCTCCAACGCCGGATCCTGAGAGACCGCCGTTTCAAGGGTCGAACACGCGATATCCTGCGCGCCGGATGCCGGCGGCGCTGCTGCGGACGCCCAGATAGCCGCCGCCCACAACACAAGGGCAACCACTTGGCCTATGCTTGCCTGTTTCATCACGCGAAGCTCCCTTTGAAATACCGATGCGGCGCGCAACCCTTCGCCGCATCGCGTTTAGGCACCGCGCCTCCATCCGAAAACCGGAGGCGCAGGAAGCAGCGGCGCCAGAGCGCCAACCTGTGGAATCGACACATCGCGCTTTCCGAAAATCGATTCCGATCTTCGGGCCGATGCGCTAATCCCAGCGCGGTGCGGCCGCGGCATTGCGCCCGGCGATCCGGCCGAACACGAGGCAATCCGCATAGGCGCAGGAGCCGAGGCGCGAGGCCCCGTGCACGCCGCCGGCAACCTCCCCGGCGGCATAAAGACCGGTAATCGGCGCGCCCGAACGGATGTCGAGCGCCTGCGCATCGGCATTGATCGCGCAGCCGCCCATCGTATGGTGAATTTTCGGCGACAGCCTGACCACATAGAAGGGCGGCGTGGCCACCGTTCCGATATCGGCCGGCAGGTAGCGCCCGAACGCCCTGTCGGCGCCGGCATCGAGATCGCGGTTGAAGGCGCCGATCGTCTCCAGCAAGGGCTCCAGCGGGATCTGATGCGCGTCTGCGATCGCCTCGAGGCTGGCATATTCCCTGACGACGCCGGCGCTCATCATGCTCGCGAGATCTTCCGTGTCACCGCCGGTTGCCTTGGCATAACCCGCAGCATCGGCGATGGCGATCGTCTTGTTGCCCGCCGCGAGAATGGCGTCGGCGCGCGTCTTGCGGTCGGCGTTCTCGTTGACGAACCGCTTGCCGGTCAGCGTGTCGATCCAGAGCCCGTAGGAGGCAGTGACCTCCTGCACGAAATGCGGCGCTCGGCCGAAACCGCGCTCGTCGGGACTGGCCCAGGGGCCAAGCTGGATCCATGACGGCTGCACCAGGATGCAACCGATGCTGAGCGCCTCGCGCAGCGCTTCTGCGGTTGCGCCCGGCTGGTTGGTCGTATCGAGATCACCGCCGAGACGAGGATCCTGCAGCGCCCGGAAAGCCGGATCGGCGCCGAACCCGCCCGTTGCCAGAACGACCGCGCGGCTGGCCCTGATCGTCATCGGCGTTCCGCTTTCAAGATCGGGATGCCTGAAATTGCGGTGCACCAGAACGCCTTTTACACGACCGTCTTCATCACGGATGATACGCTTGAGAAGCATACGCATGCGCGGTTCGACGCCCAGTTCCTTCAGCTTTTGCAGCTGCGGCACGATGATGCCCGAGCCGCTTTCCGCCTCCAGTCCGTAGGAACGCGGCACCGAGTGGCCGCCCATGTGCACAAGCCCGGCATACCGGACGCCCAGCTCATCGATCGTCCACTGCACCGTTTCCATCGATTTTTCGGCGACGGTTCTGGCAAGTTCGGGCTGGTTGAGCCGCAATCCGGCTCTGAGCATGTCCTCGTAAAGGCTCTGCGGCGAATCTTCGATCCCCCGCTCGGCCTGGAGCGGCGATCCCGCCGCAGCGATCACGCCGCCGCTGATGATCGAGTTGCCGCCGGGCGTGCGCATTTTCTCGAGCAGTGCGACGGATGCCCCCGCCTTGGCGGCCTCATAGGCGGCGGCCAATCCGGCAAAACCGGTCCCCACCACCACGACGTCGACAGTCTCATCCCATTCGGCTGGAAGTTCGCTTGTTTGCGCAGATGCTCCGGAAGCGGAAAGCGCAAGACCGCCGAGAACGGTCGATGCGCCGGCGCCGAGCACCTGCCTGCGGCTCAGCCCGCGGGGATCGTCTCTGGACTTCTCCATGGTGACCTCCTCTGTCATCCGCTGAACACGCGTCGCAGAGACCGCAGGTCGGGCAGTCGGGCGACGGCCATTCAACAGAGCCATTCTCCGCAGGCCAATCGCGGGCCGCATTGATCCCTGTCAACGGACCATGTCAAAGCCGCCTCATGGCCGCCGGCTTCAGCACCGGCGGGGGCCCGACCGGGCAGGAGATCGGACAACTGGACGCATCTTGCGGCAACGGGGACGGCTTGACTTGCGGACAGTTCGGGGACACATCCTTGCTCATGATCAACACGCGTCTCCATCTCCGCTCTCATCGGGTGTGCCTCATCGCAGGCAGATAACCCCCGGCCTGGTCGCGTCGCGCCCCGGTCGCGGGGCATAGGCCGTTTGCCACCGGGCGTTTGAGACGGCGCCTGTCAAGCGACACGAAAATCCTCAGACAGAGACCACAACGCCCGCGCGCGGCGTTCATTGTGCTGCTCATACCAGCAAGGAGACGGACTGTGCCTACCAACCACAAGAAACAACGCAAACCGTTAATTGTCCTGACGCAAACCGACCACAAGCGGCTTTCGCTTCTCGCCGAACAGTTTGACGACAAACATGCCGATCTGGCCGACGTGCTGTTTACCGAGCTCGAGCGCGCCCGCATCGTGGCGGACGAACGCATAGCCGACGATGTCGTGCGCATGGGAACGACCGTTCGCTTCACCACCGACCTCGGAGAGGACCGACAGGTAACGCTCGTCTACCCGGGAAAGGCCGATATCGCGGAGGGCCGGGTTTCCATCCTGACGCCGATCGGCACGGCGCTGATCGGCCTGAAGGTCGGACACGCGATCGACTGGACCACACGGGACGGCCGGATATGCCGCCTGACGGTGGAAGCCGTGAGCCAACCGCGCGCCCGGACAGACGGTTAGGCCGTTCATCTTCAGGCAAAGGCGCCCTTACATCCCGGTCGCGCCCTGATCGGACCGGGCATCATCGCGATCCCGGCGTGACGGTTCTTGCCGCAGGCAAGGCAGGCGAGGGAGCCCCGGGGCCGTGCTCGCGCCCGGCCGCGCGGTCACCCTCCCCGTCCTTGGCGCGAAGCGGCTCAGGCGTTTATGCTTCGAGTTGACGATCAACAAAGGGTTCGGACAGACCATGGACGCATACGGACATCTGAGAATCCTGGTCAGTCTCATTCTGGGGCTGGCGATCACGCGCGTCCTGTCGGGGCTGGCCCGCCGCCTGCAGGAGCCCGTTAAGACAGATCGCAGGCATGCACAGATCGTCTGGTCGCTCGTCGTTCTCCTGAGCGCCGTGCACTTCTGGTGGTGGGAGTTCGCCCTTCGCTTCATCGATCACTGGAACTTCTGGATCTATATCTTCATCCTGTCCTACGCCTCGCTATTCTTCCTGATGTCGACGCTGCTCTATCCGGATCACATTCACGAACATGCCGACAGGGAAGAATTCTTCATTCGCAGGCGACATGCGTTCTTCGCGCTGTTCGCCGTCTCCTTCGGGTTCGACCTGGTCGATACGCTGATCAAGGGGCGCGACCATCTCGCCGCACTTGGCATCTGGTACGGCGTCCGTCTTGTCGCGGGCGCGGCCATAGCGTTCACGGCGATGAGAACGGCCGACAGCCGCAAGCTCACCTGGCTGGGCCTGATCTGGCTGGCAGGCAGCATCGTCTGGATCACGGTGCTCTACGGCGGGCTGGACTGAGCCCCGCCTCCCGCGCCGTCCTCGGCCCGGATCGCCCGCCGCACGCCGGAGGCGCGCCTCCGGGTGTACCGCCAGGCGCATGCTCGTATCTTGCGGTATTTCTTTACCGAAGACGATCGTCTACTGTTTGCGGCGAAACAAAGGGGGCTGGAGGAGAGCATTGCGCGTCGGCCCAGGTTCCAAGACCTCGGAAAAGAAAACGGGAGATCCGATGAAATACGCTCTTGCAGCAATCGCCATTCTGGCCGCAACGTCAGCCTCTGCCAACGACCCGCTTCTGGAAGACGCGATCGAATTCACAGGGCAGATCTTTTACCTCGACACCGGCGTCCCGGGTCTCGTCATTGCCGCCGTGCGGGGCGACGAGAGCGCCGTTTTCGGCTTCGGCGAAGTTGCCAGGGGCAGCGGCCTGGAGCCGGATGCCGACACGGTGATCGGGGTCGGGTCCGTGACCAAGACCTTCACGGGACTGTCGCTTGCATCGCTCGCAGCACAGGGCGTCGTTTCCCTCACCGATCCCGTCGGGTCGCATGCCGGGGTGGTCGACGCCCTGCCCGGAGAGGACGGACGACAGATCCGTCTGATCGACCTTGCCACTCATTCAAGCGGCCTGCCGCGCGAACTCGCGCCTGTCGAGGGCGTCGAAAAATACAGCGATGCCTCTTTCGCGGCCAACCTTTCCGATGCCCCGCTGCTCTTCGCCCCGGGAAGCGGCGTCCTTTACTCGAATGTCGGCTTCGATGTCCTCGCCATGTCGCTTTCCGACATTGCCGGCGCGCCCTATGCGGACCTGCTGAAATCCGACGTTCTCGATCGCATCGGCCTGATGTCCACCAGCTATGAACGCCCCCAGGGCGCAAATGCCATGGCCGGCTACGACTGGAACGGCAATGAAATCGATCCGGGCGACCCTATCGAAAACCGCCAGGGCGCGTCGGGCCTTTATACGACCGCAAACGACATGCTGCAGTATCTGCGCTGGAACCTTGACCGCTTCGGCGAGAATGACGCGGAGATGCGCGCCTTGAGCCACGCGGCGTGGTTGATCCGTGACGGTCTGGATCCGGTCTCCGGGATGGATGAGTCCGGCCACATGAACGCGATGGGGCTCGGATGGGTCATTATGATGCCCGAAGGCGACCGGCCGCTGATCATCCAGAAAGCAGGAGGCACCGACGGCGTCTTCAGCTATCTCGCCTTTGCGCCGTCGCGCGGCGTCGGGATTTTCATGGCCATCAACCAGTTCAACTTCTCGGCCAGCGCGGAAATGGCCCAGGTCGTCAATGGCCTGATCGCATCGCTCGCGCCGCGTTGACCGGCGTCGCGCCAGCCTGCCGCCTTCCAGGCCGCCAGGCGGTCATGGATGGCGGCGGTCGAGGCGCCCTCGCCTTTCGGTCCCGCTATCCAGCGGCAGGGCAGACCAATTCCTCTGAATGGTCGTTGCTAAAGCCAGGCCGATTGCCCGCCCGTATCCGAGGGCCCTTCGGTGATGCCCTTGATCAGCACGCGCCGCGAACTCTCCAGATGGGCATGCATGGTCTTGCGCGCAGCCTCAGCGGTTCCCTCGACAATCGACCGGTAGACGTCCGCATGGCCGATGAAATCGGGCCCGTAAAACTCCGGGTGGCTGGCTTCGATGTGATAGAAGCGCTCGAATTCGCGGAGAACGCCGACGACGCAGCGGTGGAGCCTTTCATTGCCCGAGGCGATGGCGATGATCTCGTGAAAGGCGTTGTCGATCCGGATCATGCGGGCGATTTCGCAGGCGTCGGGCTTCATCTGCGGGGGCGTAAGGGCGCTGGCTTCGAGCAGTTCCTCAAGCTCGCATGACTGCCGCGCCGAGATATGCGCGGCCGCAAGCGCCGCCGCCTCGCCGTCGACCAGCGCCCGGAAGGCGAAGAGATCCCTGATGGCGGACATGTGCAACGGCGTCACCATGTAACCGCGCCGCGGAATTGCCTGGACGAACCCCTCCATCTGAAGACGGGCGAGAGCCTCGCGCACCGGCGTCTTGCTCATTTCGAGATGGCGCGCCAGTTCCGCTTCGGTGAAATCGTGTCCCGGCTCCAGACTGCGCTCGACGATGCGCTCGCGGATGCGCTCATAGGCCTTGTCGGTCAGGGACGGCGTCCTGCCGCGGCCGTCGACGATATCGTCCCGCCATTTGAAAACGCGCTCTGCTGCCATTTCGGCTCCACCCCGCTTCTGATTGCGTGCGTTGACTCTAAAAGGTTGATACCTTATTTGCAATGTATACCGTAATATATTATGGTGCGTATTTCCAGAAAAGCCTTCTTTAAAGGCAGAAGCTCAGGCGGCACCGTCCACCACACTTCGGCGCGCCGTCACTGACCGAAACGGAGCCAATGGCTAGCTATATCGCAAGACGATTCGTGCTCGGCGTAGCAGTGCTGCTTGTCGCCATGACCATTCTCTTCCTTCTGATCTACACGGTGCCCGGCGACCCGGCGACGATCGCGCTCGGCCCGCGCGCCAGCGAATTGCAGAAGGAGGCATTCCGGCTGCGCATGGGGCTCGATCAGCCGCTCGCGGTGCAGGCGCTGAATTTTCTCTGGTCGCTACTGCACGGCGATCTGGGCACGGACATCCTCAACCAGCGCCCGGTCACGCAAATGGTGCTCGCGGCGCTTCCCAAGACCGTCCTGCTCGCCGTTACGGGTCTTGGCTGGGCGGCGCTCATCGGCATCCCGCTCGGCATCTGGGCGGCGCTGAGGCCCGACAGCTGGACCGACCGCATCATCGGCTTGATTTCAACCAGCGTCGTCGCGCTTCCGGCCTTCCTGATGGCGATCTACGCGCTGATCCTGTTTTCCGTGCAGTTGGGCTGGTTTCCCTCCATCGGCGCGGGAGAGCCGGGCGATTTCGGCGACCAGATCCATCACCTTGTCCTTCCCGCCTTTGCCGTCGGCGTCGCCTGGGTCGGGTATATCGCGCGGCTGGTGCGCGTCGCCATGCTGGAGACGCTGGCGGAGCCGCATGTGCGCACCTATGAGGCCTTCGGCGTCGGCAAGGCGCACATCGTGCTGCGCTGCGTGCTGCCGATCGCGATCATACCGGTGATTTCCGTCCTCGGCGTCGGCATGGGCAATCTCCTGTCCGGCGCGGTGCTGGTCGAGGTCGTGTTCTCGCGCCCCGGCCTCGGCTCGATGGCCTATGACGCGGTGATCAGCCGCAACTTTCCGGTCGTTCTGGGTTCGGTCGTCGTAACCACGGCGCTCTATGTGGTTGCCAATTTCCTCGCCGATATCGCCATCGCCATGCTCGATCCCCGCCTTGCGGAGAAAGGTTGACCCTTGACCGACGCCACTGCGAACATCACCCCTGCGGCCGCCGCTCCGCGGCGTTTCGCAACGCTCGGACGACTGATGCGCAACCCGACGGGCGCGATCGCGACGATCGTCATCCTTCTCTTCATCGCCGCCGCCCTCGCCGCTCCGCTCGTCGCGCCCTATGACCCGAATGCGATCGTCCCCAGGGTCAGAATGCAGGGCCCCTCCCTTGCCCACTGGCTGGGAACCGACCAGCTGGGGCGCGATCTTCTCAGCCGCGTGATCTTCGGCACGCGCACCGCCTTCAAGGTCGCCCTGCTCGGAACCGGCGGCGCGCTGATCGCCGGCATGGCCATGGGCATGGTCGCCGGCCTCGGCTCGAAGCTTGTCGACAGCCTGTTGGTGCTCGTCAACGATTCCGTGAAATCGCTGCCCCTCGTCCTGTTCGCGCTGGTGCTCGTCTCGATCTACGGGCCATCCATGACGACGCTGATCTTCGTGATCTCGGCGTCCATGGCGCCGGGCTATTTCCGCGTCGTGCGCAACCAGGTACTGGTGCTGCGCAATGCGGATTTCGTGGTGGCGGCCGAGGCGATCGGTAGTTCGCGCGCCCGTCTCGCCCTCTCCCACCTTCTTCCAAACCTGATCGGCCCGATCTTCGTGCTGGTCGCCATGGATATTCCGGCCGTCATCGGCATCGAGTCCGGGCTGAGCTTTCTCGGTCAGGGCGTCCAGCCGCCGCAATCGAGCTGGGGCAACATGCTGGCCGAGGGCTACACCTATGTCCGCCAGGCGCCGCACATCGCGGTCGCGGCCGGGCTTCCGATCATCATCGCCACCATCGCATTCACCTTTCTCGGCGAAGCGCTGCGCGATGTTCTCGACCCCCGCAAGATCGCAAGGCGCTGACCGTGACGAAACCACTCCTGTCCATGAAGAATGTCAGCATCATCTATCCCGGCGAAAGGGGGGATGTCCGCGCCGTGCACAATGTCTCGCTCGACGTCGCGCCGGGCGAAACGCTCGGCCTCGTGGGCGAAAGCGGCTCGGGAAAGTCGAGTCTCGCATCCGCCATGCTCGGCCTTTTGCCGGCCGGCGCCAGGATCGAGGGTTCGGTCCATTTCGAGGATCGCGAGCTGACGGCTCTCGACGCGGCCGAACGCAGGCGGTTGCGCGGCTCCGCCATCGCGACCATCGCGCAGGATCCGTTCACGGCGCTCAATCCCGTCCTGCGGATCGGCCGGCAGATGGTCGCCTTCCAGCATTGGCACAGGGAAATGAGCAAGGCCCAACGCTGGAGGCGCGCGGTCGACATGCTCGAGAAGGTCGGCCTGTCCGATCCCGAAACCCGCATGCGCCAGTTTCCGCACCAGCTTTCCGGCGGCAGCCGGCAGCGCGTCGCCATCGGCGCGGCGCTGCTGGCCGAGCCGCGCCTTCTGATTGCCGACGAACCGACGACGGCTCTCGATGCAACGACCGAGGCGCAGATCCTCGCCATCATGCGCGATGCCAAGGCCGGCTTCACCGGCGCGACGGTGTTCATCACGCATGATATCAGCGTCGTATCGCGCGTCTGCGACCGGGTTGCCGTGCTCTATGCCGGCGAATTGCTGGAAACAGGGCCGGTCAGCGCGGTTCTCGCCAATCCGCAGCACCCCTATACGAAGGCTCTGCTGGAATGCGATCCGGCCCGCATCGACAGGCCGACCCGCACGCTGCCGACCATTCCCGGAACCGTTCCCGCGCCGACGGAGCCGCGCAAGGGCTGCAGCTTTGCCCCGCGCTGCCGCTCGGCCTTCGCTCCCTGCGCCACGGAGCGCCCGCCGCTTGCCGCCTGCGGCCGCGACTGGAACAGCGCCTGCCATCTGGTGACCGCATGAGCAAAAAGGACCATCTCCTCGAAATCGACGAGCTCGAGGTCCGCTATCCCGCGGCGGGCCTTTTCGCGCGGCTGCGCGGGGCGGAAGGCTTCGTGACCGTGCTGCCCGGCACGTCGCTTGCCATCGAACGCGGAACGACGGTCGGCCTGATCGGCGAAAGCGGCAGCGGCAAGACCACGCTCGGCCGCGCGGTCATGGGTCTCGCGCCGATCTCCGGCGGCCGGATCCGCCTCGACCGCGACACGGTGACCTCTCGACGCGACAGGCTCTGGCCGGGCATGCGCCGCAAGACCGCCTTCATGTTTCAGGATGCCGTCGCCTCGCTCGATCCGCGTATGCGCCTCGGCCTGTCGGTGACGGAGCCGCTTGTGGTGCATCGCATGCTGGAAGGCGACCGCCGGGAAAAAGCGATCGCGCTCCTGGGTCTCGTCGGCCTCTCGCCCGATTTCGCCGACCGCTACCCGCACGAGATTTCGGGCGGCCAGGCGCGTCGGGTGAGCGTTGCCCGCGCGCTGGCGCTGAAACCGGAACTGGTCGTGGCGGACGAGCCGACAGCCGGCCTCGATCTTTCCGTCCAGGGAGAATTACTGAACCTACTCAATGATTTGCAGGAGAAGCTTCATGTTTCCTTTCTGCTGATCACGCACAACCTCGCCGTCGCGCGCCATGTCACGGACCGCATCGCGATCATGTATCTCGGCCGCATCGTCGAGGAAGGGCCGTCAGAGACGGTCTTCAGGGCGCCGGCGCATCCCTATACGCGCGCGCTGCTGGCGGCCAAGGAAACGGTCGATGTCGACCGGCTGATTTCCGGCGAGATTCCGAGCCTGAAGCAGCGCCCGGCGGGCTGCGAGTTCCGCACGCGCTGTCCCATTGCCCGCGCCCTCTGCGCGGAGAAGGCGCCGCGCCCGCAGCGCCTGGAAAATGGCCACAGCGCGGCCTGCCATTTTGCCGCGACCGCGCAAGGGTCGGCTCCCTCTCCGCGCGACACGCTCAACCCACCTGAAAGCCAAACGAAGGAAGACAATGACCATGAGTGAATTCAAGATCACCCGACGCCAGGCGATGCAGAGACTGGGCGCCGGCGGACTGGCGGTGGCCGTTGCCAATCTGGCCGGGACGCAGGCCGTTTTTGCGCAGGAGAACAAGGTCCTCAAGATCCGCAATGACGGCGACATGGAACGCCTTGACCCGGCAAGCCGCGGCGGCTGGTACGACGAAACCGTCATGTTCGCGATCTTTTCCGGGCTGGTGCGCTACGGAGACGGCGACAACTGGGACTGGGAGCTGGATGCGGCTACCCTCCTTGACGACGGCGACCCGATGAACATCCGCTTCGAACTGCGGCCCGGCATCCAGTTCACCAACGGCTTCGGCGAGATGACGGCGGAGGACGTGAAGTTTTCCTTCGAGCGTTTCGCCGATCCGGCCGTCAACGCCGTCTACGGCTCCGACTGGGCCGCGCTCGACACCGTCGAAGTGACCGGAAAATACACCGGCGTCATCCGCCTGAAGGAGCCCTTCGCGCCGCTCTTCACATCGACACTGCCGAATGCCTCCGGCCTGATCATCTCGAAAAAGGCTGTGGAGGCTTCCGGCAATGCCGATATTGCCACCGATCCGCTGGCCTGCTCCGGTCCCTACCAGCTTGCCGAATGGCGACCGCGCGAGATCATCCGGCTGACGCGCAATCCCGGCTGGGTCGGTCCCAGGCCCTACTACGACGAGATCGAGCTCTACCCGATCGCCGACGTGACCTCGGCAGAGACCGCTTTTGCCGCAGGCGACCTCGACTGCACGCAGATTGCCGTCAACTCGATCCCAGCCTATGAGGGCACCGACAACACGCTGACGGTCAAGCCGGCGCTCGGCTATGCCTGGATCGGCATGAATGTCGAAAATCCGAAGCTTGCCGACCTCAAGGTTCGCCGCGCGATCCAGCATGCCGTCAACGTTCAGGAAATCGTCGATGCGACCTTCGGCGGCGCGGTCGATCCCGCATACGGCCTGGTTCCGCCGCCCCTGCCTGGCGCGCGCGACAGCGTTCTTTACGGGTATGACCCGCAAAAGGCCAAGGCCCTGCTGCAGGAAGCCGGCGCGGAGGGGCTGGATCTTTCTCTGACCTTCGGCACGGACCCTGACATCATGATTGTCGCACAGGTGCTGCAGGCGCAGCTCGCCCAGGTCGGCATCAACCTCTCGATCCGCCAGATGGACAGCGCCACGATGATTGCCGAGGCGCAGGACAACGAGGGCGGCGGCTACAAGAATATCGACCTGATCATCGAGCCGTTCACGACTACGCCGGACCCGAGCTGGGTGACAGAGTGGTTCACCTGCGAGCAGGTCGGCGTGTGGAACTTCCAGCGCACCTGCTCGCCCGGGTGGGATGCGAAGAATGCCGCCGCCGTGAAGGAAACCGATCCGGCGAAGCGCGAGCGGATGTATGTCGCGCTGCAGAACGAGCTGGAGGAAACCGGCGCCTATATCTTCCTTTATCACGGCGTCAACGCCTGGGTAACGAAGCCGGGTATCGAGCCCGCCTTCAAGCCGGATGCTCAGATCGCCTTCCTGCGCGACTTCAAGGCGTCCTGAACCTGAAACAAAGGCGGCGGACCGGCCGTGCCCGCCGCCCGAACCGCAACAGAGCGACGAGCGAGCAGTCTCTTGCAGAACTTTACCGTGCGCGCGACCGGCGACAGGCCGGCGCCCTTCCGACAGATCGTCATCCCTCTTTCCGACGGCACGCGGCTGACGGCGCGCCTGTGGCTGCCTGAGGCGCCGGCAGCCTCCCAGGTCCCGGTCGTTCTCGAATGGATCCCCTATCGTCAGTCGGACGGCACGGCGCTTGCCGATGCCATGATGCACGGCTACTTCGCCGAATGCGGCATTGCCGCCTGCCGCGTCGACATTCGCGGCTCGGGCAATTCCGAAGGCCTGCTGCATGACGAGTATCTGAAACAGGAACAGGACGATGCCCTCGAGGTGATTGCCTGGCTTGCGGCGCAGGCGTGGTGCAACGGCAATGTCGGCATGATCGGCATTTCATGGGGCGGCTTCGCCGGCCTGCAGATCGCCGCGCGCCGCCCGCCGGCCCTCAAGGCGATCATCACTGCCTGTTCGACCGACGACCGCTACGGTGACGACGTTCATTTCATGGGCGGCGCGCTCTTGAACGACGGCCTGCAATGGGGCGCCGGACTCTTCACCCAGCTCGGACGTCCGGCGGACCCGAAACATGCCGGACAGAACTGGCGCGACATCTGGATGCACCGGCTGGAAAATATCGAGCCCCCGCTTGCCGGCTGGCTGTCGCACATGGAGCGCGACGATTTCTGGAAGCACGGCTCCGTCTGCGAGAATTATGGCGATATCGACTGCGCCGTCTTCGCCGTCGGCGGCTGGGTCGACGGCTATTCCGATCCCATCCTCAGGCTGATGCAGAAGCTGAATGTTCCGCGCAAGGGGCTCATCGGGCCGTGGACGCACATGTATCCGACATGGGGCCAGCCCGGACCGCGGATCGGCTTCCTGCAGGAATGCATGCGCTGGTGGCGCCACTGGCTACTCGACGACGACACGGGGATCATGGACGAGCCGATGCTGCGGCTCTGGGTCGGCGACGATCCGAAGCCGGATGCGGCCTCGCCGGAGATCGGCGGCAGCTGGATCGGGCTTGAAAGCTGGCCGCCGGAAGCGCCCGCAAAGACGCTTTATGCCGATGATCGTTGCCTTTCCGAAACGCCCGGCGGGCCCGCGGGCGCGATCGTTCTCGACAGTCCGCTGACGCTGGGCGCGACCGGGGGCGAATGGTGCCCACTCGACGCCGGCGGCAACGGGCCGGAATTCGCTTCCGATCAGCGCCCCGACGACGGGCAGTCGCTTTGCTTCGACACCCGGCCGCTCGATCACCCGCAGCATCTCGTCGGCCATGCCGCCCTGAAGCTCAGGCTCTCGTTTGCGGGCGAGCGGGCGCTGATTGTCATCCGCCTGAACGAGGTCAAGGCCGACGGCACATCCGCGCGGGTGACCTTCACGGCGCGGCGTCTGAGGCGACCGGAAGGCGTCGCGCCGGGCGAAGCCTTCGATATCGCAATCCCCGTCAATGCCGTCGCGCACCGGTTCTCGCCCGGCAGCAGGCTGCGGCTTGCGCTGTCGACCAGCTACTGGCCGATGATCTGGCCGGAAGCGCAAGACAACGCCATGTGTATCCAGCCCGAAGGCCTGCAGCTGAGCTTGCTCGGCATGCCGCCCGGGGCCATCCACGACCAGCCGGCGTTCGGCGCGGCGCTGCACGCGATGCCCGTTTCCTGCAAGACCGTCGCGGCCCCTGAATACAGGCGCACCACGGTTACCGACCAGGCAACCGGCAGGGTCGCCCTTTTTTCCGAGGACACGCCATCGACATGGGAAATCGACGGTCTGTCGATCACCTCCCGCTATGATCACGACTATTCCATTCTGCCCCGCGACGGCGGGTCGGCGCGCGCCGGCTTCCAGTTTGCCCAAACCTATGAGCGCGACAGCTGGAAGGTTTCGATCGAGACGGACACGCAGGTTTTCCGCGAGGACGGCAAGCTCGTGCTCACGTCGCGCTTTGCCGCGTATGAGGCGGATCGCCAGATCTTCGAACGTCTGTGGACCCACAGCTTTGATGAATGAGAGAAAAGATGAACGACGCGCTTGAAGTGATAAGGGTGCCCGCGCGCCGGGGCCGCATGGTGGCGCTGAACGCCGGAGACACCGTTGACGTCGTCAACATCCATGGCGGCCAGGTGGTCGACACATGGGCTTTCGCCCGCGACAACCCGGCGGAATACATGTCGATGGAACACAGCCACGTCCTGCATTACCGGCTGAATTTCAGGCCGGGCGACGCGCTTTGCACCGATCGGTGGCGCACCATCTTGACCTTTGTCGAGGATACCTCGCCGGGCATTCACGATACGCTTTGCCCGGCGTGCTGCGCGCCGAGCTACACTATCTTCTATGGCCATGAAGGCTACCACGACAATTGCAGCGACAACCTGAAGGGACAGTTCGAAGCCCTCGGCGTGCCGTTTCACCGCGTGCCGACGCCGTGGAACCTTTTCATGGAAACGATTGTCGAGAACAGCAATGACATGAAGGACATGCCGAGCACGACCGGAGCCGGGCATTATGTGCGCCTGCGCGCCGAAATGGATTGCTACTTCGCCGTCTCCGCCTGCCCGCAGGACCTGATCGTCATCAACGGCGAAGACGGCGTGCCGCGCGACATCGCGCTGCATATCCGGCGGAGAACGGGAAAGCTGGTGGCCTAACCAGGACGAGCGCGCCGGCGCCGTCCGGCGCGAGACAATGCATGTCGAAGCCCTCACGGAAGGGCTTAGACGGCAGATCGCGCCAGCCGCCCTGAACCCGTCAGATCAGACCATACTGACTGGCTTTCATCCTGAGGAAGCCAAGCCCGTCCGTCAGCACTTCTTCCCGGGCAGGCGCGACATCCCGCCAGACCGAAAGCGCTTCGGCGACCTGCGGAGGAACCGTGATGAAGCTTTCCATCGCCATGCCGCCCTTGTAGTCGATGGCCGCCAGCGCGGTGAAGACTTCGTCCCAGGCGATGGTATCGCGCCCCGGCGTGCCCCGGTCCGATGCAGAGAGATGGATGTATCTGAGGTGTTCGCGCGCCTTGAGGATGCCCTGGGCAATGCCTTTTTCCTCGATATTCATATGGTAGGTATCGAGATGCACGAAGACATTGTCCGCTCCGATTTTCTCGCACAGCATCACGGCCTGGTCCGATGTGTTCAGCAGGTGGTTTTCGTAGCGGTTGACCGCTTCCAGTCCGTAATCCATGCCCTTTGTCTTGGCATAGGCCGCCGCCTTCTCCACCACGCGGGCGGTGGCGTCGTATTCGGCCTCGGTCGGCCGCTTGCCGGTGCGCTGGCCAAGGCCGCCATAAATCACGCCGCTCATGGCTTTCGCGCCGATCGCGGAGGACTTGTCGATCGCCATGAACAGAAACTCCAGAGCGCCCTCCGGATTGTTCGTCGGCAGCCGGTCGAGCGGAAGCCCGAGGGAGCAGACGCACTCGACTTCGTTCTTTTCCAGCAAACCGCGGGTATGGGCCGCATCGACGCTTTCCGGATCAAGCATGGTGATCTCGAGGAAGTCGATGTCGTACTTGACGGCCTCGGGAATGGCAAACTCGGCCGCCGCACGGTTCCATTCCATCGCCCACATCGCGGTGTGAACGCCGAACCCACTGATACTCATTGTTGTTTTCCTTGATGCAATGTTGAAGGGGAAGGTTTGGTCCTAACGCTGCCGACGCTGCCGACGCTGCCGCGTCGGGACCAGAGGTAACGCGCCACCATGACGGAGAGCAGGATGCCGCCCCAGAGCGCCGTTGCCAGATGCTGGTTGGTGCCGAGCAGGTTCAGCCCGGAGCCGATGATCTGCAGGATGACCAGCGCAAGCACGACGTTGGAGACGCGTCCGAACCCGCCGAACGGATCGACCCGGCCAAGAAAGCACGCCAGAACCGTGATCAGAAGATAGGCTTCGCCGTGGCCGACGCGCACCGAATTGAAGCGGCTCGCCATGATGATGCCGGCAACCGCGCACATGAAGCCCGACAGCGCGTAGATCATGGTCAGGGTGAACCGCGTATCGATGCCGGAATAGCGCGTCGCCTCCGGATTGGAACCAAGCATGAAGATGGAGAATCCGAGCCGCGTGCGGTTGAGAAGCAGCGCCCAGAGCCCGACGCAGACCGCGAAGACGATCAAGGGTGCGGGAATGCCCAATACGGTCCCCTGCCCCAGCGCCGAAATCGCGGGCGGAAAGCCGGAGATGCTGCCGCCGCGGGTCAGAAACTCTCCCAGCCCGCGCAGGAAGATCATCATCGCAAGTGAAGCCAGAATGGGATGCGCCCCGGTATAGGCAATAATCGCCCCGAGCGCCCATCCGATCACGACGCCGCTCGCAAGAGCGGCCACGACAGCCAGCACGATCACCCCCAGACCGGCATCCGCGCCGCCGCCCCAGGTAATGACCCAGGCCAGAACGAGCCCCGAGATGTTGGCTGAAAAGGTGATGGCCAGATTGAGCCCGCCCGACAGGATCGGGATGAACATCGCCAGCGTCAGAAGTCCGAGCTCGGGAAGCTGGAAGGCGATTGAAGAGAAGGTCGCCCCCGTCAGAAACCGGTCCGAAAGCGAACCGAAAAGCGCCATCAGGGCGAGCAGCACGACAACGAGGCCGACGATTTCGCTGGCGGCGGCGGTTCTGGGAAAAAGACTTGTCAAGGCACGCGTCATTTGGCGACTCCTGTCTGGCCGGCGCTTGCCTTGAAGCGGCGCAGCTTTTCGTTCACGAGCCCCAGCGTCTCGGCCGACATCGCAATGGCGATCAGGATGATCGCGCCGACAATCATGCGGAAGGCATAGGGCGAGATGCCGAGCAGGTTGAGACCGTTCTGGGTGATGGCGATCAGGGCCAGCCCCAGGACGGCGCCGAGCAGCGTGCCGCGGCCGCCGCCAAGGCGCGCGCCGCCCAGGACGACTGCGGCCAGCACTTCCAGTTCCCGCCCGTAGAGGGCGTTCGGCACCACTTCCTGGGCGTAGTGGGCCTGCATCAGCCCGGCAACGCCGGCACAGGCGCCGAGCCAGCAATAGGCGAGATAGTGCATCGCGCCGATATTGATGCCGAGACGTCGCGCGCCTTCGGTGTTGTCGCCCATGGCAAACAGCTGGCGGCCGAAACTCAGCCGGCGCAGAAGCAGCCAGGTCGCGAATACGACCACGGCCATGACGGCGACGGGCAGGGTGATTTCCGCCCAACCCATCGCCGTTTCCTGCTCGAAGAGAACGACGCGATCCACCATCCAGTCCGGCAGCAGGTAGATCGAAACGCCACCTGTCGCGAACATCAGAAGGCCGAAAAAGAGGTTGAACGTGGCAATCGTCACGACGATCGATATGATCCGGAAATGATAGATCATCGCCGCATTGACGGCGCCCAGCATGGCTCCGAACCCGATCGCCAGGGCAAAACCGGAAACCCAGTTGCCGCCGCCGAACTGCATCAGCGTCGTCGCCAGAAGATACTGAACCACCGATGCGGCAACGGCGAAGGATATGTCGATGCCGCCTGCGATCAGAACGACCAGAAGGCCCGCGGCGAAGATGATGTTCACCGCCGAATAATTCAGAATATCGAACAGGTTGACGAGCGTGAAGAACGTATCCGTCGTTGCGGAAAGGCCGACCACGATCAGCGCGATGACGGCGGAAAGCCAAAGCTCCGTTCCGGTCAGTCTTGGAAGAAATCTACGCATGGACCGCCTCCTCGATGCGTTCGATATCGGTTTTGGCCGGCTCAAAGGTCTCGACGATCCGTCCGTCGCGCATATGCAGGACGCGGTCGGCATTGAAATAGACCTCCGGCGTTTCATCGGAAATCAGAAGGATCGCCATCCCCTTGGCCGCCAGATCGCTGACGATGTCGAAAATGCCCGCGCGTGCGCCCACATCGACGCCCACCGTCGGGCTGTCGAGGATCAGCAGCTTCGGATTGGTGGCGAGCCATTTTGCAAGCACGATCCGTTGCTGATTGCCGCCGGACAGGCTGGAAACCGGGTCCGTCGTCTCGCCGATCTTCACCCGCAGGCGGCCGATCCAGTCGTCGACCAGCCTGTTCTTCTTCGCCGCTGACAGCAAACCGTTGCTGAGCAGGCGATCGAGAACGGAAATGACGGTGTTGTCGGCAATCGACTGCGGCTGAACCAGCCCAAGCGACAACCGGTCTTCCGAGACATAGGCGATACCGGCCCCGATCGCGTCCCGGTTCGACATCATCCGAAGCGGCTTGCCCTCCATGACGATCTCGCCGTCGTCGGGGTAGTTCATGCCGAACAATGTCAGGGCGAGCTCGGTCCGTCCCGCGCCGAGGCGCCCTGTCAGACCGACGATTTCGCCCGGGGCGATGTCCAGATCGATGTCCTGATATTCTCCGTGGCGCGTCAGACCGCGCACGGAAATCAGCGGCGCCGAGCTGCGCGGTTGGGGCGCGCGCACTTCATAATCGAAGCTGCGCCCGGTCATCAGCTCGGTCAGGCGCGCCTGGGTCATGCCCTCGGTCGGATAGGTGCCCACGTAACAGCCGTCGCGGAGAACCGTCACCCTGGAGCAGACGTCGAGAACCTCCGCAAGCCGGTGGCTGACGAAGACGATGGCGACCCCCTGCTCCGAAAGTCGCCGGACGATTGCGACCAGCGCCTCCGTTTCATGCCGCGACAGCGACGCCGTCGGCTCGTCCATGAAGACAAGCCTGGCGTCGGCAATCAGGGCGCGGGCGACGGCGACCAGTTGCCGGTTGGCGATCGACAGCGACGAGACCTTCGCTTCCAGATCGATCGAGACGCCAAGACGCTCCAGAATGGCCGCGGCCTCGCTGCGCATGGCCTTGTGATTGACGAGTCTGGGCTTGCCGCCGAGATTGCGCTCGAACGCGATGTTCTCCGCGACGCTCATCTCGGGAAACAGCGCGAGATCCTGCCAGATCACCTGAATGCCCATTTCGCGGGCCTTGGCCGGGTCGAGATCGCTCATGTCCCGGCCGTCCCATTCCATCACCGCGCCCGGCTCCGGCTTGTGGACGCCGCTGACCGTCTTGATCAGCGTCGACTTTCCGCAACCGTTCTCGCCGGCAAGGCAAAGCACTTCGCCGGGCCAGACATTGAATGTGACATCGTCGAGCGCCTGCACGCCGCCGAAGCGTTTGGAGACATGCTCGAGGCGCAGCAGGCACGGGCCGTCGCCGGCCGACGCCTCAAGGGGCATTCGCTCGTCCGTCATGGATCCACCTGGTATGTTGAAAGGGTCGGTTGTCGTCCGCGCCCGGCACGGCGGAAAAGCCGCCGGCAGCCGGGCGCAGACATTTTCGCTACAGGCCGAGGGCTGCCAGATCGTCGACGGTATCCTTGTTGATCTGCACGAGCTGATCAACGATGATGTCGCGCCCCTCGAAATCGGGATCGATGACGCCGAGCCCCTCGATGTCCATTCCGGCCTCGATTTTCTCGCCATTGACAAGCATCGTGCCGAGCGTCACGAACACCTCTCCGGCCTGTTTCGGGTTCCACATGAACCCACCGGAGAGCACGCCGTCATGCACGAGCTTTCTGCCCTGTCCCGGCGAAAAGGGACCAAGCACGACGACTTCGCCAGACTTGCGGCGCTCCTCGACAGCGCGCGCCGCGCCGATCGGCCCCTGGCTGCCGAAGCCCAGAAAGCCGCCGAGATCCGGGTTGGCCCGCATCAGGTCAAGGGCGGTCTTGCGCGAGGCATCAACGTCTTCCGCCACGCCATAGCGGTCGCCGACGAGCTCCATGTCCGGGTAGTTTTCCTGAATATAGGCAATGGCAGCATCAGCCCAGGCATTGTGCAGGGGCACCGTGAGGCCGCCGACGAAGACGGCATATTTGCCTTGCCCGTTCATCATTTCGCCCAGTTGCTTGCCGTAGGCTTCTCCGAAACCGACGGCCGAGGCCAGTTCGAAATCCCAGTCGACATTCTGCTGATCGGGCGATTCATGGGTCAGCACGATGATGCCCTGGTCGCGTGCGCGCTTCAGCACCGGCTCGAGCACCGCCGCGTCATTGGGCACGACGCCGATGACATCGACGCCCTGGGCAATCAGGTCCTCGATCGCGCGGACCTGAAGCGCCGGATCGGCGCTGGTCGGCCCGATCATGAAACCGTTGACGCCGAGCTCCGCGGCCTTCTCTTCAATACCCGCTTCCATGGCGTTGAACCACGGAATGCCGCCGATCTTGGCAACAACGCCGATGGTGGTCTGATCCTGTGCATGGACTGCTGTTCCGGCAAACGCCGTCATCACGGCCGCCGCCCCTGCTAGCAGCGTGCGACGGGTCATGGTCGTAAAGGCCATTGGGCTCTCCTCCTGTTGAAATCTCCACATCCGGTGGCGGCCTCCTACTGCCGCGTTCCACCGAATATGTTTAGCTAAAACCTTTTAGCTTGCACTGTCAACCCGGTTTTGCGATTGTAAATCAGCGTTGGGAACGCTAATCGGAATGACCGAAACCGGATGAAGACATGCCAAAACCGAGGAAAAGACCGACGATTCGCGACCTTGCGGAGGCCGCCGGCACCTCCGTTTCGACGGTCAGTTTTGTCCTCAACGGGACCTGGCAGAAACACCGAACCAACCCGGAAACGGCCGAGCGCGTTCTCGCGCTTGCCGCCAAGCTCGGTTATCAGGCCAATCAGCGCGCGCGCGCCCTGCGGCTCGGTCGCTCTTCCCTTGCCGGCATGATCATTCCGCACCATCGCAACCGCTTTTTCGCCGGGCTGGTCGAGAATTTCGAGAGCGAAGCGCGTGCCCGCGGGCTCGTGCCGATCGTCGTGAGCACGCAACGCAACCCCGAGATCGAGCGTCAGGTTGCCGCCAAGCTTGTGATGCAGGAGGTTGAGCTTCTCGTCGTTGCCGGCGTCGAAAACCCGTCGGACATCAACCGACTTTGCCACAACAAAGGCGTGCGCTGCGTCAATGTCGACCTTCCCGGGCCGGACGCGTTTTCGGTTGTCACCGACAATTTCGGCGGCGCGCGAGACCTCACACGCCGCCTGCTCGAAGGGCTCGAGCCCACGGCCCGCGCTATTTTCCTCGGCGGACGGGAGCATGAATATGCCACCGATCGCCGTATCGAGGGCTTTCTGGCGGGCATGCGCGAAGCCGGCCGGACAGCCGGCGAGGCCGACATCGTCCGTTGCGGCTACAGCCCTGTCGCCGCGCACGACGCGCTTTCAAAGCTGCTCAACGACACAGGCAGTCCGCCGCTCGCCATGCTGGTCAACTCTATCACGGCCTTTGAGGGTTTTGCGACATTCTGGCGCGACCGGCCGGACCTTGCCGGCAATGTGCGCGTGGCCTGCTTCGACTGGGACCCGTTTGCCGCCTGCCTGCCGGTAAAGACCATCATGCTCAGACAGGATGTCGAAAACCTGATCAAGGTCTGCTTTTCCTGCTTCGACGGCGAAGAGGACCGGGCGGGAGAAATCTCGGTCGTCCCGCCGCGCCTGATCATCGACGGTCTCGGCCCCGAATATGAATAGCCGTGTTCGGCAACCAACCGCTTTTTGACTGGGAGAACGCACATGGACAAACAGGTAGAACCGGACCAGCTCGCTGTGGAGCTGGAGAAGATCGCCTCCGGCGACCGACGCCGGATTGTCGCTCTGGCAGGCCCTCCCGGCGCCGGGAAAAGCCATCTGGCAGACGCTCTTTTCTCCCGTCTGAACAACCGGTTGCCGGAAAAGGTTCAGGTCCTGCCGATGGACGGCTTCCACTTTGACGACATGGTGCTGACGGCGCGCGGCGATCTGGCGCGCAAGGGCGCGCCCCACACCTTCGATGCCGGCGGCCTGCTGTCGGCACTCAGACGCATCCGGGCAGATGACGGGGAGGAAGTGGCCGTACCGGTCTTCGACCGGTCGATCGAGATCGCCCGCGCGGGCGCGCGCATCATCGGGCCGGAAGCGCGACTGATCATTGTCGAAGGCAATTATCTGCTCCTGGACGACGAACGCTGGCATCCGGTAACGGCAATGTTCGACAGGACGGCCTTTATCGACGTGCCGGAAACGGTGCTTCGCGACCGGCTGGAAGCCCGCTGGGCGCATCTGCCCCCGGAAGAGCGCATGCGAAAGATGGACGGCAATGACCTCCCGAACATGCGCCTTGTTCTGTCAAAAAGCCGCCCGGCCGACTATCGGGTGGTGAACGGATGACGAACCGGCTGCTATAGCTTCGACGAGACGGGGCCCGGAGCCACGGACAACGTGTCTCGGACGGGTCTTGTTTGCGGTCCCCGGGCACTTCAAGGACGCCGGGTAACAGATGGAGTGCAGCGGGCGCCGCCTTGGCATAAGGGCATTCGCACCAAGGGCTCCGTCGTGATGTCGCTCATCAGCGTGAGAATTCCACTGCCCGGACACAAGCCTGCCCCGGCGGGGCAACACGAATGCGGCCGTTTCCTGACGGTCAGCTTCTTTGCGCGAAGCCGGGATAGCGGCCGCTCGCCAAAGGTGGATCCACGCGCCTCTTTGTCCGGGATAGTCCGATCCCCGGGAGCCGGGCCGGATGGCCTTTTCCGATCTGCCTAATCGGTTGGAGAGCGACACCCGTTGCGGCTATGGTGAGGGTGCGAGATGTTCCTCTTGCCGATCCGGCAGGGCATTTCTCGTGAGGGAGTGGAATGGATAGCTGGCATACCGGCAGTGCGGTTCGGTCGCGTTTCTTCAGATTGCGCGCAGGCGCGGCCTTCGTTTTGCTTTTGCTGACACTGGCCGGGACCGCTGCCGCGTGGAAAGTGGCCACCGATCGTTCTCGCGGCTATGTCCAGCGCCAGGCCGCCGAAACGCTGGCCGTTCAGGCGGAGGTCCTCAACGGCGTGCTGGAAAAATACCGGCTCGTTCCGCCCCTTCTTGCGCGGCAGGATGAAGTCGCGCTGCTGTTTTCAAGCCTCGCCTCCGAGGTTTCCATTCAGAGAAGGGCGCGTTCGCTTGCGGAAGAAATCGCCGGCCTTTCCGGCGCGCGGGATGTGGCCTTCTTTGCCGCCGACGGCAAGCTGCTGGCTGCGGCGCGGGATATCTTCGGGGACGAGCCGGCCGGCCGCGCGGAGCTTTTAAGAGCGGCGAACGAAAACCGGCTCGGCCGCACCACAGCCCTCATCAAGGGCAAAAGCCGCGTTTATGCCTTCGGGGCGGGCGTCCGCCGGAACGGGCAGTTGCGCGGCGTGGTCGCCGTCTATGTCGGGTTCGATGCGGTGGAGCGCACCTGGGCGCTTTCTGCCGATCCGATTTTCGTGGCGGACAGCGACGGCATCGTCTTCCTCTCCAACCGCCAGGACTGGCTGCTGAAACCTGTGTCGGAGATCGATGCCAAGTTCGGCACGGGCGGTCACACCACGCATATCGATATCATGCGTGACCTGCCGCTGATGGGCTGGCAGCTTCATGTCCTGGGCAATCGCAGCCGTATTGTTTCCGCACAGTCCGCGACCATCGGCTTTTCGCTGCTGATCTTTCTGCTTGTGGGCGTGATCGTTTTTTTCGTGATCGGCCGGATCGAGGATCGTATCCTGCTGCGGCGGCGAGAACGGGCCGCGGCCCTGCGTCTCGAACGCGCCGTGCGCGACCGGACGAAGGAGCTCAGCCGGGCAAACCGCAACCTGTCGCACGAAATCGAGGAACGGATCGAGGCAGAACGGGAATTGAAACGCGTTCAGCACGAACTGATCCAGGCCGCCAAGCTCGCCGGCGTCGGCCAGATGGCGGCGGCACTCAGTCACGAGATCAACCAGCCGCTGGCCGCGATCGAGACCTATGCAGGCAATACCCGGAAAGCGCTGGCGCTGGGCAGGCAGGAGCTCGCCGCCGGCAATCTGGACCGCATCACGGCCATGGTCGCCCGCATCTCCGAGCTTTCTGGCACACTGTTGTCGTTTTCGCGCAAGCCCGAGACAAAGCTGCAGCGCGTGGCGGTGCAGGCAGCGCTGCACGAGGCGCTGATCCTGATCCGGCCGAAGGCGGAACGGGCCGGGGTCGCAATCGCTGTCGATCCGGCGCTCGATGGCGTGATGGTGGAGGCTGGGCGGATCCGGCTGTCGCAGGTGTTCGTCAACCTCTTCGGCAATGCAATCGACGCGCTCGAGGGGCGCGCGGACGGGCGCATTGCCGTGGAGCTGAAAAGCGCCGGCGACGAGATCTTTCTGCATGTCCGCGACAACGGCCCTGGCATCGCGCCGGAACTGGCGGGCGAGGTGTTCGAGCCGTTCTTCACCACCCGTACCGGACAGGGGAGCGGCCTGGGACTATCTATCGTCTATAACATCATGCAGGATTTCGGTGGCAGTGTTACGCTTTTGCGGGCCGAGGGCGGCGCGGTCTTCGAATTGCGGCTGAAGGCGGCGAAGACAGACTAGGGAGATTTCGACAGGTCATGGCAATGCAGACGGCAACACCGCTCGTTTATCTGGTCGATGATGATGACGATCTGCGCCACGCGCTGGCGCAGGGGCTGGAGCTCGAGGGCGTCAATGTGGCCGTGCATGACAGTGCCGCACCCGCGCTGGAGCGCATTACCCATGAGGCCTATGCCGTGCTCGTTACCGATATCCGCATGCCGGGCATGGACGGCATGGCGCTCCTGAAATCGGCGCTTTCGATCGATCCAACCTTTCCGGTAATCCTGATCACCGGGCATGGCGACGTGCAGATGGCCGTCGACGCGATGCGCGCCGGCGCTTATGATTTCATCGAGAAGCCATTCCAGGCCTCACGCCTCTACACCGTCATCGACCGCGCGCTTGAGAAGCGGCGCCTTGTGCTTGAAAACCGCACGCTGCGCTCGGAGCTTGACGGTCATGACGCGCTGTCGCTCCGGCTGGTGGGGCGGACGGAGGGGATCGTCAGGCTGCGCGAGCAGATCGCCATGCTTGCCGACACCGATGTCGATGTGCTGGTGCGCGGCGAAACCGGCGCCGGCAAGGAAGTCGTCGCCCGCGCACTGCACGAAACCGGCGCGAGAGCGAAAGGCAATTTCGTTGCGATCAACTGCGCGGCCGTGCCGGCCGATATGATCGAGGCAGAGCTTTTCGGCCATGAGGCGGGCGCTTTCACCGGCGCGAGCAAACAACGGATCGGCAAGCTCGAACATGCCGATGGCGGCACCGTGTTTCTCGATGAGATCGAGTCCATGCCGCTCGACCTTCAGGCCAAGATCCTGCGCGCCATCGAAACCCGGACCGTCGAGCGGCTCGGCTCCAACAAGCAGATCGCGCTCGATATCCGGATCGTCGCGGCGTCGAAATCGGACCTCAAGCTTGAAAGCGATGCCGGGCGTTTCCGGGCCGATCTCTACTATCGGCTGAACGTCGTCACCCTCGATATTCCGTCGCTTAAGGAACGCAGGGACGATATCCCTCTGCTGTTCTTTTTCCTGGCTCGGGATGCGCGGGCGCGGTTTCGCCGGGAGATACCGGAGATTTCACCGCTTCTGCAGGCCGAACTGATGGCGCATGACTGGCCCGGCAATGTCCGCGAACTGAGAAACTATGCCGACCGTTTCGTGCTTGGCCTCTGGCGCGGGTTCGACAATAGCGAACCGAACGAAGCCGCCATCACACCCTCGGCAGGCCTGCCGCTTGCCGACCAGATGCGGGCTTTCGAGCGACAGGTGATCGCCAGCGAGCTTGCTCGCCACGACGGCGCGCTAAAGCCCACCTATGAGGCGCTGCAAATCTCCCGGAAGGGGCTCTATGAGAAGATGAAGCGGCTCAGGATAGACTATGTCGACGATGCCGAGTGATCTTCGCAATGTGTCGTTTCCTACCCATTTGGGCGCCAGACAATGTGTCATTGCCGACACATTTGCGCCGCCATGCTCTTCTCCCGAAAATCTGAAAATCGTTAAGCCACTGTTTCAAAGCCATTATTGACGTTTGGCAAGAACTGGCACGCTGCTTGCTGTTAGAATATCGGCAGCGGCGGAGAGGGACGTCGCGGGAGGATTTCCAGATCAACCCAGTTGGCGCTTGAGATTGCCGCTGCCGTGAAACCAGGTGCTGGCCGCGTTCGACCAATACGATGGCGGCCTGCCGGGGCGAAAGCCCCATCCGACACGATTTGGGTTTAACGGGAGGACGTAAACCATGAAGACATTTCTGACTGCCGCCGTTTCCGCCGTAGCGCTTTTTGCCGCGGCCTCCGCCGTTTCCGCCGCCGATCCGGCCTGCAGCGACGACGAGATGGTGATCAAATTCAGCCATGTGGTCGCCGATCAGGGTCACCCGAAGGGCGATGCCGCGCGCATGCTGGCCGATCGCGTCAATAGCGAGCTCGACGGCGAAGCCTGCATGGAGGTCTTCCCCAACTCGACGCTGTTCGACGACGACAAGGTGCTTGAGGCGCTGCTGCTCGGCGACGTCCAGCTGGCGGCCCCCTCGCTTGCCAAATTCGAAGCCTATACGCTGAAATACCGGCTCTACGACCTGCCCTTCCTGTTCTCCAGCCTCGATGCGGTGGAAAAGTTCACCACCAGCGATGCCGGCAAGGGCATGCTCTCGGCCATGGAAGACAAGGGCTATATGGGGCTTGGCTACTGGTCCTCGGGCCTGAAGCAGTTCTCGGCCAACAAGCCGCTGATCATGCCGAGCGATGCGGCCGGGCTGAAATTCCGGGTGCAGACTTCGGATGTGGCGGTGGCGATGATCAACGCGCTCGATGCCTCCGCCCAGAAGCTCGCCTTCAAGGAAGTTTACGGCGCGCTGCAGACCGGCGTTGTCGACGGGCAGGAAAATACCTGGTCGAACATCTATACCCAGAAATTCTTCGAGGTTCAGGACGGCATCACCGAGACCAACCACCAGCTTCTCGCCTATCTGCTGGTCACCTCGACCGACTGGCTTGACGGTCTCGATCCGGATTTCCGCGACCGCTTCCTCAAGATCGTCGAGGAAGTCACGGCTGCGGCCAACGCTTCGGTCGCGGCGACGGAAGAGGAAAACCGCGCCAACATCATCGCCGCCGGCAGCGAGGTGCGGGTGCTCTCACCCGAGCAGCGCCAGGCTTGGGTGGATGTGATGAAGCCGGTCTGGGCCGAGTTCGAAGGCGACATCGGCGCCGACCTCATCCAGGCGGCGGTCGAATCCAACAACTAGAACAATTCCGGGTGCGCCGGTTCGTCGCCGGGAACAGCTGAAAAGCGCCGAACGGCGGACAGGAGGGCAGTGCGGGCACGACCGCGCTGCCCGCAGTTCACCTGATTCATCGAGAGGGGACCTGCCATGGCCGCCTACTGGCCTTACTTTGCTCTGATTTTGATCCTTGTTCTGCTTTATCTGGCCGAACGGCGCCATCGCGCCCTCGTCACCCGGCTGGAGGAAAACGTGCTGGCGACGCTGCTTGCGGCGATCACCGTGATCTCGTTTGCGCAGGTCGTCATGCGTTACGGCTTCAACAGCGGCTGGGGCGGCGCGCTCGAACTGACGCGCATCCTGTTTGCCTGGATGATCCTGTTCGGCATGAGCTATGGCCTGAAGACCGGCCTGCATCTCGGCGTCGATGCGCTGATCCGCACACTGCCGCACCGGGCCTTCCGTGTTTTCGCGCTTTTCGGGGCGCTTGCCGCGCTTCTTTACGCGGTCATCCTCTTGTCCTCCGACTGGCTGCAGATATTCGGCGCCCATTCCAAGGGCGGCGCTGTGTTCTACTGGCATCGCTTCTTCAAGGCGGGGATCGGGCTCGACGATTTGCACTACCCGATGTTCATGCAGGAGTGGTTCGGCATGCAGGACAGGGTCCAGCGCTGGATCGCCTACATCATCCTGCCCGTGGGACTGGCCCTTCTCGCCTACCGTTCAGTCGAGGCCTTTATCCAGATATGGACCGGCGAGCGCGAACTCGTCATCGCCGGCCATGAGGCTGAAGAGCTGGTGGCCGAAAACAAAGACGTGCTGAAGGATTAGCCCCATGGAAATCGCCATTCTGTTTCTGCTGGTCTTCGGCCTTCTGTTTGCCGGCGCGCCGGTTGCCATTTCGCTCGGCCTGTCATCGGTTCTGTTCATCGCGTTTTTCTCGCGCGATTCCATGTCCTCGGTGGCGCTGCAGCTGTTCACCGCCTCACAGAACTATACGCTTCTGGCCATCCCCTTTTTCGTGCTCGCCTCCGCCTTCATGTCAACCGGCGGGGTAGCGCAGCGGCTGGTGCGGTTTGCAATAGCCAGCGTCGGCCATTTTCGCGGCGGTCTCGCCATGGCCTCGGTGCTGTCGTGCATGCTGTTTGCGGCGCTTTCCGGGTCTTCGCCGGCAACCGTCGTCGCCATCGGCACGATCGCCATCGCCGGCATGCGGCAGGTCGGCTATTCGAAGGAATTTGCCGCTGGCATCATCGCCAACGCCGGCACGCTCGGCATTCTCATCCCGCCATCGATCGTCATGGTGGTTTATGCGGCGGCGACCGATGTGTCCGTCGGGCGCATGTTCCTCGCGGGCATCATTCCGGGCCTGATCGCCGGCTTCATGCTGATGGCGGCGATCTATGTGATGGCGCGGATCAGGAAACTGCCCGCAGAACCCTGGAAGGGCTTTCTGGAGATCGTCGAAGCCGGAAAGGATGCGGGCTGGGGGCTGTTCCTGATCGTCATCATTCTCGGCGGCATCTATGGCGGCGTCTTCACGCCGACGGAAGCGGCCGCCGTCGCCGCCGTCTATGCTTTCCTGGTGTCGATCTACATCTATCGCGACATGGGGCCGCTCAAGGGGATGCGCTGGATCGAGGAAACCGACAGCCGGCGTACGAGAACCGGTTTTTTGGCCTCGGTCTATGGCGTCTCCTTCCTGCTGGTGTTCCTGATCCTCGCCTTCTTCGCCACCGATGGCATAGAGGCCGCATGGGCCAGCCTGACATCAAGGGTCATCGCCGGCGTCGTTCTCGCCATCGGCGTCGTCATTGCCTATACGCTCTGGCGCGGGGAGAATGCGCGGGCGAGCCAGGTGCCGGCCTATCTCTTGGCCGGCGTGCCGATCTGGTATCGCAACCTGAAGGCCAATATCCTCAGGACGCCGTTCTGCCTGTCCCATCCCGATACCCGCCAGACGACAGTAAGCGCCGCCAAGACCACGGTGATGCTGATGTTCATCATCGTCAATGCGCTGCTCTTTGCCCATGTGCTGACGGCGGAACGCATTCCGCAGGCGATCACCTCGGTCATGATCGACGCCGGCTTCAACTGGTTCACCTTCCTGATCGCGGTCAATGTGCTGCTCCTGATCGGCGGCCAGTTCATGGAGCCGTCCGGCCTTCTGCTGATCGTCGCGCCGGTGGTGTTCCCGATCGCAATGGAACTCGGCGTCGACCCCATCCATCTCGGCATCATCATGGTGGTCAACATGGAGATCGGCATGATCACCCCGCCGATCGGGCTCAATCTGTTCGTCACATCGGGGATCACGGGCATGAGTCTGATCAAGGTGGTGAAGGCCGCAGCGCCCTTCGTGGCGGTGCTGTTCGTGTTCCTCATCCTGGTCACCTACGTGCCGTCGATTTCAACGGCACTGCCCTACTGGCTGATGGGGCCGGAAATCGTGACGCGGTAACCTTTTGCGACCAGTCCCCCGGTGGTTCTCTTGTCTTCCGGGGGACTGTTGCAACGCATGGGCACAATGCGATCCTCAGCGTGAAACAAGGCCAAGCGGAAGGCGAAGCAGCGGCGTTGCGTGATCAGATTTCGATCTGCATGCCGAGTTCGACCACCCTTTCAGGCGGCAGTTTGTAGAAAGCCGTTGCCCTGAGTGCGTTGCGGTTCAGCACGGCAAACAGCTTCTCCTGCCAACGGCGCAGGAAGGAGGCGTTCTGAGACGGGATGATCGTTTCATGCCCGACGAAATAGGTGACATGCTCGAGATCGATGCTGTCGTCGGTCTCGCCGAGAAGCCTGAGCGCGACCGGAATATTCGGCGACTGCATGAACCCGTAATGCACATGCACCACCGAGAAATTCTGCCCGAGATCCCTGACTTCAAGCCGCTGGCGGGCGTTCACCTTCGGCACCTCCTCGCTCTCGACATGCAGGAGAATGATCCGCTCGTGCAGCACCGGCAGATGCCAGAACTGATGCAGGAGCGCCGGCGGCACGTGCGGCAGCGATGCCGTCAGGAAAACCGCTGTTCCCGGAACCCGCGGGACATCCTTGTGGCGCAATTCTTCCAGAAACGCATCCAGAAATTGCCCCTTCCGGTTCAGATAGGTGATGAGGCGGCCTCGACCGGCCGCCCAGGTGCGCATGACAATGAAGACCCCTCCCCCGACCGCCAGCGGTAGCCAGCCGCCCTCCATGATCTTCAGGCTGTTGGACACCAGGAAGGTCAGGTCGATCAGGGCAAGACAGATTATGAGCGGCAGGACGAAGCGGGCTTTCCACTTCCACCGGTAAACCATCACGAAGTAGAGCAGAATGGTAGTAATCACCATGGTCGTGCTGACGGCGATGCCATAGGCCGCCGCCAGGTTCTCCGAACTGCGGAAGGCCAGCACCAGCGCCACGGTGGAAATGGCCAGAAACAGATTGATCGAGGGGACATAGATCTGCCCGGTCTCTTCCGCGGATGTCTGGCGGATCTCGACGCGGGGAAACTGCCCGAGCTGCACGGCCTGCCGTGTCAGGGAAAAGGCCCCGGAGATGACGGCCTGGGACGCGATGATGGTCGCGACCGTTGCCAGCAGGACCAGCGGAATGCGCAGAAAGCCGGGCGCCAGGCCATAAAAGGGCTCGCCCGCATGGGCGCTGTCGGACAGCACCAGAGCGCCCTGCCCGAAATAATTGAGGACGAGGCAGGGAAAGACGCAGGCAAACCAGGCAAGCCTGATCGGCGGGCGTCCGAAATGCCCCATATCGGCATAAAGCGCCTCGCAACCGGTGACGGCGAGAAACACCGCGCCCATCACGACAGCCGTCATGCCCGGTCTTGCAAGGCCGAATTCCACCGCATGGACCGGGCTGAGCGCCTTCAGCACAACCGGGTGATGAATGATCTGTGCAAGGCCAAGCAGAGCGATCGTCAGGAACCAGACGAGCATGATCGGCCCGAAAAAGACCGCGACACGGGCCGTACCACGCCATTGGACCGCAAAAAGCCCGAGCAGGATCAAGATGGTGATCGGGACGATATAGCCGGCGATCGTCGGCTCGACCGTCTCGACGCCTTCTATCGCGCTCAACACGGAGATCGCCGGCGTGATCATGCCGTCGCCATAAAGAAGGGCCGCGCCGAACAGGCCGACCACCAGCAAGGCGCCCTTGCCCCTGCGCGAAGCGCCGCGCCAGGGCTGGAGAAGGGCAAGAAGCGCCAGAACCCCGCCCTCCCCGTTATTGTCGGCGCGCATGACCAGCAACAGGTATTTGAGCGAAACGACGATCACCAGCGACCAGACGATCATCGACAGAATGCCGAGCACGGAGGTCTCGTCCGGCGTCGCCTTGCCGAGCGCCGTGCGGAAGGCATAGAGCGGGCTGGTGCCGATATCGCCATAAACGATGCCAAGCGCCGAAACCGACAAAGCTGCCAGCCCTGCCGGCTGCTTTTTTTCGTCCTGCCCGGTCGTCAACGTCCCGCCTCCCGAGAAATACGCGCGACCCAGCCGACGCGATTTTGTGGTGGTTTCAGATTTTCCGCGAATATCCAAGGGCACGCGATGCAAACACGCCGCATGCCGATACCGCCCGGTCTTCGCGCCGGCTGATCATTCCTCGTCTTCCTTGCCTTTGGCGCCGCGCGTTATCGCGCCGCGAAGCCCGCCGCTGACGAGGGCGTTCACATCATTGGCAACCAGCAGCGGATCGATGCCGCCCCAGGTCATGAGATAGCGCGAGCGCCACTCCGGCGCGAACTTGTCCTTGTAGTCGCGCAGGCCCGCGAAATTGTAGAAATGGCCGCCAAGCCGGGAGACGGACCCCGCCACATGATCCCAGATTCTCGGGTGACGAGAGGATTCCAGTCCGGTCAACGGCGCCATTCCCAGCGAGAATTGCCGAAAGCCTTCCTGCCTGAGAGCAAGCATCAGCGCGACAAAAAGGAAATCCATGGTGCCCGACGGCGCGCTGGAGGCGTGGCGCATCAGATCGATGGTCCCGACTTTTCGTGTCGAGGTCTCGAAGATATTGGCGAAGGCGACGATCCGGCTCTCCGTGCGCACCAGCGCCAGCCGGAAGTTCTGAAGATAGTCCTCGTCGAAACGGCCAAGGGAGAACCGCTTTTCCCGCACATGTTTCTCGCCGAGCCATTCGTCCGAGACCGATTTCAGTTCCGCGATCAACGCCGCGGAATGGGGAGGCGCGGCAATCTCCATCCTCAGGCCGTCGCGCGTCGCGCGGTTATAGGCCTGCCGGAGCTTGCGCCGTTCCGGCCCCTCCAGGGCAAAGGTTCCGAGATCCACCACAGCCTCCTCACCGAGCTTGCTCGGTATGAAACCGGCATCGACAAAGGTTGCCAGGTCGTCGGCCGCGATCTGATAGAAGGCCGGCCGGCAATTGGCCCGCTTCGCTTCGGAGACGAAGGCATCGATCAGTTCCGCCGTCGCGTCTTTCTGTCCGACAGGACGCCCGAGGGCCACGAAGCTGCGGCCATGACGGCCATACATCACAAAGGCCTCTTTATCGTCCGAAAACAGAAACAGCTTGTCTCCCGAAAGGGCAAAATTCGCATCGGGATCATCCTGCCTTGAAATCACGGAGCGGACGAGATCGATATCGGTTTCAAAGTCAGACGGCGTTGCCCCTGCCCCGGGTCTCAGCGCCAGAAACAGAAGGGCAATCAGCGACACGGAAACGCTGACGCCGGCCGTGCGCAGGGCCCGCGGCATGTTTGCGTCGAATGCGAACTGCCACCAGCGGGCATGGGAATATTCGGCATCCTGGTGGGCGAACAGGAAAAACAGGACAACGCAAATGGCAAAACCGGCCCAAAGCGCAAGCGATGTCATGGAGTGCTGGCCGGCTGAAAGCGGCGTCCTGCGATCGAAACGATCCCGTGAGACCCAAAGCACTGCCGCCAGAAAGGCAAGCGCGAAAGCCAGATCGAAATCGAGCCGCTGAAGCAGCAGGGAAATGACAGCGAGGCCGAGAATGGCAATCGCCATGTAGAAGGCGCTGCGGGAACGCGCGCGCAAACCATTGGCAAGCACGATGAGAATGCCGCCGGCAACACCCATGATCACGTTGGAAAACTCGAAGAGGCCGACCGGAACCGCCGGCTGCAACTCATCAAGAATGGCCTTCGGGATCGGCACGATGCCATCCAGAATGAGGAAGAGCCCTGCGAGGAAGGTCAGGCCGGCGGCGGCGGTCGGCATCAGGGCGGTCAGGGAAGAAAGCACAGAAAGCGCGCTGAGCGCCTTTCCCGTCGGCTTGGCAAGAGGCGCTATTCTTTCGCGGATCTCCACGCCGACAAGGATGAGGACGCCGGCCAGAAGCGGCAGAAGGTAGTAGATGATCCGGTAGACGAGCAGCGCCGCGGCGATGCCGGCCGCCTGGTCCGACACCGTTGCGAATGCCCCGAGGATGACGGCCTCGAAAACGCCGATGCCGCCCGGAACGTGGCTGAGCACCGCCGCGACGGCAGCCGCCGCAAAAACCGCAACGAAGGTCGGAAATGTCACGACCGCCGATGCGGCGGGCGGCAGCAGAATATAGAGCGTTGCCGCCGCGAAGATGATGTCGAGGAGCGAGAACAGAATCTGAAGCGCCGCATCGCGGGGCGGCGGCATGACAAATCTGAAACGGCCAAACCCGATCGGATGCCGGGCGATCGAACTCCAGGCAACAGCGATCGTCACCACGGCGAAGGCGGCAAGCGCCGCAACCCTGATCGTATCGATAGAAAGCGGAACGAAGTGCTCCATGGCCGCCGGATGCCAGGCGATCGCCGCAAACCCGATCACGGTGACGCCGACGCCGAAGGCCATGGCGCAATAGGTGGAGACCACGGTGATATCGGCTAGGGAGAGGCCAAGACCGCGATAGAACCGATACCGGACGGCGCCTCCGGACAGGACGGCAAGCCCGATCGAATTGCTCAGCGCATAGGCGGTAAAGGAGCCCAGTGACAAGGTTGGCAGGGGAACCCCTTTGCCGACATAGCGTAGCGCCGACCAGTCATAACCGATCAGCGCCGCATATCCGCCGGCGGTGGCCAGCACCGCAACAAGCAATGAATGTGTCGGCGTCAGTTTTATTCGGCTGATGACCTCGGAAATCGTGATCCCGTGCAGTGCCTCATAGACGGCGAATGCGCCGAGGCCGAACAGAATGAACGTGGCCAGCACAGGTCCGAACTTCCGGACGAATGAGACTGCTCCGCGCTTGGCCTGTATGGGTTGATCGCCTTCAGAAACCATGGATGACCCGACAAAAAGGGCGGCCCGAAGAACCGGCCGCCTAACCGTTCGGAATCGTAACGTGCGGTTGGCCGATGGTCAATTTGCCATGGCCGCTTCATCGTGCCTGAACACAGGCAACATGTCACATGACCGGTCCTACCTCGCCGACATTCTGAGCTGCGCCAATCCCAGCAGAAATCCAGTCCACAAGGCGATGATGTGGCCGATGTCGGCAAGCGGATCAAAAACAAATGCAATCTTCAGCCCGATCATCAGGAGCACGACCGCCAAAAGCGGAAACCGCCAGCGCATGCCGGAAAGGGCAAGACCGAGAAGCCCGAACCCGCCCAGCGACATGCCGACATCATGCGCCGCCGACAGGCCGACGCCGTCCGGCCACAGGCCGATCCCCAGCAACAGCAGGCACGAGGCCGCAAGGTCGAAGGAGAAGAACAGGACAAGAGTCGAGACGCTGCCCCGATTCCATTCCGTATAGCCCAGAATGGCGGCCGCGAAGAAAAACTGGCGGATAAGCATGCCCCGGTCGTGAGACAGAAAAGTGGCCGTCACGAACCGCCAGATTTCTCCCGACCACACGGCATCCTTGCCGATGCCCCAGTCTGCGAGAGCGTGCGCCGGCAATTCGCCGGAAAACGTACCGGCCAGGGCATTGGCGACCAGCATGACCGCCAGAAACGCCAGCGTGAAACGAAAGCGCCGGAGTGTTGCATAGAGTGTCAATATATCAATCCACTCCGGAATGCGGCGGACAATCAGGCTATTATTCTGCCAAAGGCGGAAGCCGCCGCAGATAACCGTTTAGCCGGGCTGCCGCCGAAGGCGAGAGCGCGGCGCTCGCCGCGTTTCTGATCGGTCTGGTTCATATCCGCCCCTTCACGTTTTCGCTGGATCGAACCAGCCGCCGGGCGGGGCAAAGCTTGTCATTTTCCCGGTGCCCCAGGAGCCGGGTTTGTATGTCTCCGGCTGGGCCTTGTCGTCCAGGATCGGCTCGAAGATCGTCCAGGCGAGTTCGGCGGCATCCTCGCGCGTGAACAGTTCACGCCGGCCGGCCATGGCATCGCCGATCAGCCGGTCATAGGGCGCCAGATCACCGACCCCGTCATCGACGGCCGCAAGCTCCACGGCCTCGCCGCGCATGTCCTCGCCCGGCGACTTGCGCCGCGCGCCAAGGCCGATCGCGATTTCCGGGCCCAGCCGAAAGCGGACATAATTGGCACTGGAATGCTCCACCGTGTCGAAAAGCGCGACCGGCGGGCGCTTGAACCGCACCACGACCTCGGTCGCGTGAACGGGCAGGTTCTTGCCGGCGCGGATGAAGAAAGGCACGCCGCTCCAGCGCCAGGTATTGAGGTGGAACCGCACGGCGGCAAAGGTTTCCGTCATCGAGCCGGCGGCAACGCCCGGCTCATCAAGGTAGCCGTCGAACTGGCCGCGCACCACATCCTCGTGGGTCAGCGGCGGGATTGCCTTGAGGATCTGCACCTTTTCGTCCACCAGATCGTCGGACGAACCGGTCACCGGCGGCTCCATCGCCAACAGCAGCAGCACGTTGACCAGATGGTTCTGGATCACGTCGCGGATGCAGCCGACCTCGTCATAGAACTTGCCGCGTCCAGCAACGCCGAAATCCTCGGCCATGGTGATCTGGACGCTGTCGATATGGTCGCGGTTCCAGACCGGCTCCAGAAAGGCGTTGGCGAAGCGGAAATAGAGCAGGTTCTGGATCGCCTCCTTGCCGAGGAAATGGTCGATGCGGAAGATCGCATCCTCCTCGAACACCGCATGCAGCACGGCGTTGAGCGCCTCGGCCGATTCCAGATCGCGCCCGAACGGCTTTTCCACCATCAGCCGGGCGCCGCTGGCGATCCCCGCCTTGTCGAGCCCGCCTGCGACCGTTTCAAACAGCGATGGCGGGATGGCGAGATAATAGAGCGGGCTTTTGGCGCCCCCGAGCGTCTCGCGCAGCGTGTCAAAGGTCGACTGGCTGCGATAATCGCCGGAAACATAGGATAGAAGCCCGGTGAATTTCGCAAACACCGCCTCGTCGATCGCCTCGACATGGGTCTCCACCGCGTCCCGGGCGCGGGCAATCAACTGGTCGAGGGTCCAGTCGTCGAAGGCGACGCCGATCACCGGAGTCACCAGCGCTCCCCGCTTCACCATGGCGTAGAGCGAGGGGAAGATCATCTTGTGGGCCAGATCGCCGGTCACGCCGAACACGACCAGGGCGTCGGATTTTTGCTCCATCATCGTCTCGATCTCCGCCCCGTCACGATTTTTCCAGATGGCCGCCGAAGGCGTAGCGCATCGCCGAAAGAATCTTACCCGCAAATTCCGCCTCGCCGCGTGAGGAGAACCGATCGAACAGCGCCGATGACAAGATCGGCGCCGGGACGCCCGTTTCAATCGCCGCCTGCAATGTCCAGCGGCCCTCGCCCGAATCCGACACCCTTCCGTCGAAACCTTCCAGATGCGGGTTCTCCTTCAGCGCCGCCGCGGTCAGGTCCAGAAGCCATGAACCGATCACCGAGCCATGACGCCAGACCTCGGTGACGGCCGCGAGATCGATGTCGAACTGGTAATATTCAGGGTTCGAGAGCGGCGTCGTCTCGGCGTCGACCTCGCGTTCTGCCTTGCCGGCATTGGCCGCCTTCAGCACGTTCAGCCCTTCGGCATAGGCCGCCATCACGCCGTATTCGATGCCGTTATGCACCATCTTGACGAAATGGCCCGCCCCGGTCGGCCCGCAATGCAGATAGCCCCGCGATGCCGTGCCCGTGGATGCGTCCGGCGCTGCCCCCGCATCGGCGCCCGGCGCAAGAGAGGCGAAGATCGGGTCGAGCCGCTTGACCGCGGCCTTAGGCCCGCCAATCATCAGCGAATAGCCCCGCTCGAGACCCCACACCCCGCCCGACGTGCCGGCGTCGATGAAGTCGATACCGGCAGGCGAAAATTCCGCGGCGAGGTCGATTGCGTCGCGATAGTGCGAGTTGCCGCCATTGATGATGGCGTCGCCCTTTTCGAGCTTGTCCGCAAGGTCGCGGGCAATCCGCGGCGTGATCGCCGCCGGCAGCATCATCCACACCGCGCGGGGCTTTTCCAGCCTTGCGACAAGGTCCTCGACCGAGCTGGCGCCGACCGCGCCTTCCTTGACCAGCGCGGCGACATTGTCGGCGTTGACATCATAGACGACGCATTCATGGCCGTCCTTCATGAGACGCCGCACCATGTTGGCGCCCATCCGCCCGAGCCCCATCATTCCGATCTGCATGTCCAAACTCCGTTTCCTGTGCTGGTTCGCTCTACTCGCCGACGCGAACGGTGAAATCTACATTCTCCCACTGTCCGCTTTCCGGCCAGAAGAAAGTGAAAATCACGGCATGTCCCGGTTCCACGCCCTTCAATTGCAGATCAGCGAAATGGGTCCCGAGCCCCGATGTCTTCGTCTTGATGTCCTTGACGGTCGACCAGCCGTCGGCGCTCCAGTGGATAATTGCCGCATCCGCCAGTTCGATCCTGAGCTTCTTGCCGAGCGGGATTGTGGTCAACCTGTTGACGAACCGCCATATCCGCAGTTTTGACACTGTGTGCCTCTCGATATAACGGCTCCGGCCCTGCGGCGGCATGTCGAACACGGCGCCATCGGCGAGCGAGCGCAACAGTTTGATATGCTCCGAATGCGCCCAGACCAGCGGCATCGCGCTGCCCGAGGGGCGGCCGAAAAACAGCTCACGATCCGGCATGTCGGGGCCATCCCAGCTTTGCTCCGGGAGCAGCCCGCCGGCATTGGCGGATTTTTCGAGCGTTTGAAGCAGGGCCTTGGCCGTATCGGTCCGTCCGGCGGCAAGCTCGTAATGGGCGCGCTCGCCGGCCAGCAGAGGCCAGGGCCGCCCCTTTCCGATTCCGTCGAAAGCCCGGCCGTCCTCGTGCTCGCCGTAACCGTCGCCGGTGTAGCGGTACCAGAGCGGGCCTTGCGGCAGTTCCCTCCGCAGCGTGTGGTCGATCGCCTTGACGGTATCGACGATATGGGGATCGTCCGCCGCGCGCAGCCCGAAGCGCACCAGCGCCAGCGCGTCCGGACTGATCACGGCATCGCTCGCCATGATCGAACGGTCGGGCGTCTGGTTGCGGATCTGCGTTTCGCCCGCCGGACCGGCGGCATCCGTTGCCCCGGGCGCGGCAATGCGGACGTAGTAGCCCGCGATGTCCAGTGCCCGGCAGAGTTCCGGATCGCCCTCGAAGGTCCATTTCTCGATCTGCTCGTTCCAGCAATCGGCCGTCTCGCGCAGATGGTTGGCCGCTTTCTCTTCGCCCTCGGCTTCCAGAATATCTGCAGCGGCCAGCAGGGCCGTGATTTCGACCGCGAGCGTGAACGGGCTGTATCCGCCGTCCTCTTCCCAGCGGTCTTCTCCGGTGGAAGGACCATTGGCGAGGATATAGCCGGCGGCGCTCTTGATCATCGGCAGAAAGCGGCGCATCGTCTTGCTGTTCAGATGGCCCTGACGCCGCAACATGTCGGCAAGCAGGATCGGAAAGGCGCACTCGTCCATCTGGACGCCATGCCAGTAGGGCTTGCCGTCGAGCCAGAAGTTCTGCGCCCAGCGGCCGGAGGGTTGCTGCAACTCGCGCAGATAATCGAGGATCGCCAGCGCCTCTTTCGCGTCGCCCGCGGCCAGAAAGCCGCCGGCCGTCTCGACCAGGTCGCGCGGCCACACAAGATGGTAGCCGCCAAGATCGTCATCGCCTTTCGAATAGCCCCAGGGGATCGAAAGGCTGGCAACCGCGGCGCCGGGCCGGTCCGACGCCCGGTGGGTCGCGAGCACCGCTGTCGAGACGCGATAGGCGTTGATCCCGTCTTCCGCCTTGTGATCGAGCGGGACCAGACCGTCCTGCCACTTCCGCCAGCCGGCTATGAATCTATCCAGAGCATGGTCGAAGCCGTCCTTCAGGCTCCGCGTGGCGGCGGCGGCGGCTTCGTGTTCGGTCTGGCCGAAACCGAGCGCCAGAACCACGGAACCATCGCTGCCGGAAAAATCGATCTCGCCGGCCAGCGCCACATTGCCGTCATCGGCGCGCTGGTACTGGTCGACGAGCCGCCCATGCCGGGACAATTGCTGCCAGCCATCCGACGTTCCGACGAAACCGGCGGACATTGCCCGCCAAGGCGCGCTTGATACCAGCGCCAGATAGCGGGAACGGCCGCTGGCAAACAGCACCGGCGCGCTCTCGAATTCGCCGATCCAGGTGGAGTTCGATGCGCCGGCATTGACCAGATGCGGCGCCAGAAGCGCGGTCACCCGGTAATCGCGGGTCCTGCCCTTGAGCGCGCTGAACGAAATGCGCTGGAGGACGACCGCCCGCGCCGGATCGCTGATGATCTGCTTTCTGATCCGGTAGGCGCCATCCAGGGCGGTGTTGACGATCGAAAAGGCCGGAACGCCATCCTCGAGCGGCGTTGTTTCCTGCTCGCAATCGCGCTTTTCCTCAGAGAAATAGCCATCCGGGCCGGTCACGAGGAAACCGAAATCGCGGGTGCAGGCGCTGTCGACACGGGGATAATATATCTCGTTGAGAATGCCGTGGCTGAGCGTAAACCAGACCGGCGAAGCCGTCGCAAGCGCGGTGCCGACCCCGCTCTTGGCACTCGATGTCCACCTGGAACCGATACCCGGCGCGCCTGCGGCAAAATCGATCATGTCGCTCATCTCTGCTTCCTCCGACAAATGTGACGCCGTCCGTTTTGCGGTTTCAAAACCAGTCCCGCTATTGAGAACCTATAGCAGGGCAAACTGTCCTATATATTTCCCGTGGATTGCAAGTATGCCAAGCCGCCAGCCCTGCACCGCGGGATATGACAAAAACGCGGTGCAATTGCGGACGGCCTGCTGTTCCGGCGAACGCGCGAGAAGCAGACCCGCGATGGACCTGGACTGAAGCCCGAGAGCCGAAAGCAGCGGCGCGCGCTCAAGGTCGCTCCTTCGACGCCTCTCAAGAACGGGGAGCATCCCGCCGTCGACGCGGATGATCTGGCTGCCATCGAACGCGTCAGGAGATTGATGCCGCCCTTGGCCGCCCGTATGGAGCGCGAACGTGGCGCGCGCCGCCTGGATGCCGGCATGTGGATCAGGATATCGACCCCCTCGGCATCCACGTGTTCGAATGCGGCAATGACGGCATCCTCGGCCGTAACGTCGAACCACGCCTCGTGCATCGTGTGGCCGACAGCGCGCATCTCGTTCGCGGCGACGGCAAGCCGGATCGCATTCATGCCGTTGACCACCTGTGCGCCGCCGCTCCCGGACCTTGTCTCAACCGGGCAGATTCCCCGGTCCTCCTTTCTGTTCCCGAGACCTGGCAATCTCGTCCGAAATGGCCTTGAGCCACAGTGAGACTGCGACAGCGCCCCCGTCCTTCACGCCTTTGGCACGATCGCCGAGATACGCTGCACGTCCGAGCGAGGGTTGCATCTCGGCAGTTGCATCGGCGCCGGATTGTGTGGCTGTGACAGCGGCTTGGAATGCGTCAAGAGGCTCGGCGCCGTCGGCAAGGCCCTTCGCCAAGGCATCGGCAGCCGGACGCAGGGCATCGATCATTGTACGGTTTCCGACCCGAGCGCCACCGAGTTGCTCGACAGCATCGACCGCGGCAGAGAAGGCGGCGGACCAGTCCCGGGCCGAGGCTTCGGCCTTACCCTGCAGGGCGCTGGCCGCGCGAACAAGCCCTACAGCATAAAATGGGCCCGAACTCCCGGCGATGGCCCGCCGGAGCGCGTCCCCGATCTCCGCGCAGGCGGATTCGGGTGTATTGAAGGCGGTCTCGGACAGGGCACGGATTGCTTCGGCGCCACGCACCATGCTGGCGCCCAGATCGCCATCGCCGGCCTGGCTGTCGAGATCGGCGAGAAGGGTTTCGGCGGCGGTCAGTTCGCGCGCGACCGCCAGTGCGCAGGCACGGATCTGTTCGGCCTGATCACCCTTCGCATACGCCCTCGTCACGGTGCTTGTTGCCGGCGCGGCGAGGATGCGACGTTCAGACGCGATCCTGCCGTCACCGCCCCAGGCGCGCACTTCGGTGGGCGCGTCAAGCGCGGCAAGCAACGCATCCGTCAGTGGCAGAATGCTGATGGAGCAGCCCGGCATGTCGAGGGCGGATAGATAGACGCCGCAATAGAGGCGCTCGACGCGCAGCCCCGCTTCGCGGGCGCGCGCCAGAGCACGCCTCGCGACGACAGTCAACTCGATCGGCGGTGTTGCGCCAAGGCCGTTGACGAGAATGGCAACCCGCCGATCGCGGTCAAGCGCCTTGTCGGCGACGATGGCGTCAACCATGCGATCAACGAGGGCGTCGGCAGATTGCATGGGGACCCGCTCGACGCCCTTCTCCCCATGAATGCCGAGACCGATTTCAATCTCCTGTTCCCCGAGGGCGAAGCCCGGCTTGCCGATGGAGGGCACAGTGCAGGCGCCAAGCGCCACGCCCATGGTGCCGACGGCCTCAGCCGCTTGGCGCGCCAGCGCCGCAACCTCATCGACCGGCAGGCCGCGTTCGGCAGCGCTTCCCGCAACCTTGTGCACAAGAACTGTACCGGCAATGCCGCGGCGGCGCTCGGGCGCAACTGTGTCCCTCAGCGCCACGTCATCGGCAACAACGACGATTTCGGTGGGAATACCCTGTGCCGTGGCCATTTCCGCGGCCAGGCCGAAATTGAGGCGGTCACCGGTATAGTTCTTGACGATAAGCACCGCGCCGCGCGGCCCGGCGACGGCCTTGATGCCGGCGAGAACGGCGTCGACGCTCGGAGACGTGAAGACATCGCCGGCAATCGCGCCGGCCAGCATGCCCATGCCGACATAGCCGGCATGTCCGGGTTCATGGCCGCTGCCACCGCCCGAAAGCACGGCGACCGGTCGCTCATCCACGGGACGATCATCCCAGCGGACAAGAACGTTTTCCGTGTCGAGAAGCGCGAGACCGGGCGTGGTGTCCAAAATCCCTTCGAGCACTTCGCGAACCAGACGGCGCGGATCGTTGATGAGTTTTTTCATGGGCTTTTGCCTGTGTAAAATGTCAATTGTTGAAGCCAGCCATCCGCGGCGGGGCGAGCGAGATTTCCGGCACAAGACCAAGCGTGAGCAGGAAAACGACCTGAATCGCATGGAACGGCAGCATGGCAGGACTTATGGTTTCGATCCAGAGCTTGCTGACGCTGGCTGCGGCAAAATGACAGGAGCCGACCGGCGGTGTCGTCAAGCCGACCACGAGGGCGTCGGCGAACTTGACGGTGCCCCTGATGGCGCGCAATGCCGTCACCAGTTCCGCCGTCAGGCGAACTTCAAAAAAGCGGTCGTCATCCCTTCCTCAAGGGTCATCAGGCGTGTTCGCCACGCCGCGTGCGGGCAGACGCATATGCGCGCCCGCCCGCATGGTTCGGTCTGGTTCATTCGGCCGACAGGTTGGCTTCGGCAGACTGGACGGCCGCCATGAAGCCGTCCACCTGGTCCTGATCAGGCATCCTGCGGCAATTGCAGGGCACGCTCCTCGAGGAACTCGGACAATCCGTAGGGGCCGTTTTCACGGCCATAGCCGGAGTGCCTGAAGCCGCCGAACGGGGCGTCCAGGTTAAAGGGCGCGCCATTGATATCGATCTGTCCGGTCTCCATACGCGCGGCGAAGCCTTGCGCGCGCGCCTCATCCCGAGACCAGACCGCGCCGGCAAGCCCATACTTCGTTCCATTGGCAATCGCCAGCGCATCATCCTCGTCGCGATAGCAGATGATCGACAATACGGGCCCGAAAATTTCCTCCTGGGCGATGGCGCTTGCGGGATCGACACGTCCGAACACCGTCGCGCGCACGAAGTGGCCGGGACCGTCAACCGGTTCGAGACCGCCTGCAACCAGCTCCGCGCCGCTTTCGATCCCCTTGCCGATATAGTCGAGCACCCTGTTTTTCTGGCGTTCGGAAACCAGCGGGCCAAGCCGGGTCTGATCGTCAAGCGGATCGCCGGGAACGAAGCGGCTTGCCGCCTTTGCCGCGATCGCCCTCGCCTCTTCATAGCGGCTTTCCGGCACCAGCAGGCGCGTCAGCGCCGAACAGGTCTGTCCGCCGTTCAAAAAGCAGGCACTGACGGTGTTCTTGACGGCGCGCTCCAGGTCGCCATCCTCGAGAACGACGGCGGCGGACTTGCCGCCGAGTTCCAGCGACACACGCGTCAGGTTTTCGGCCGCCAGCCGGGCGATGCGCTTGCCGACAGCAGTGGAGCCGGTAAACGAGATCATGTCCACGTCCGGGTTCGTCACCAGCGCCTCGCCAACGCTTTCGCCATCCCCCACGACGAGGTTGAACACGCCGGCGGGCAGGCCGGCCTGGTCAAGCGCCTCGGCGAGCAGGAAGGCGCTGAGCGGCGCGACCTCGGAGGGCTTCAGGACGACCGTGCAGCCGGCGGCGAGCGCGGCCGCGACCTTTGCCGTTACCTGATGCAGCGGATAGTTCCAGGGCGTGATACAGGCAACGACGCCGACGGGAACCTGAAGAATGCGCGAATTTGCAAGCCGGGTCTCGAAGGCATGGGTTTTGGCGCGCTCGGCATAGCGTTTCCATGCCTCGAGCGGCAATCCTGCCTGGATCGCCCGGCTCATCTTGATCGGCATGCCGACTTCGCTCGTTATCAACTGCGCGATGTCCTCGCGGCGGCCCTCGAGCAGTTCGGCGGCGCGCGCAAGGATGGCGCCACGTTCGGGGCCGGTGGTTGCCGACCACGTCGCAAATGCCCCGCGCGCGTCGCTGACGGCCCTGGCGACATCGGCGGGGGAACCGGCGGGCACTCTGCCCACCGGCTCCAGGCGCGCGGGACTGGCGATGACAAATTCGCCCGTTCCCTCTGGCGGAGCCCAGGCGCCGCCGATGTAGAAGCTGTCGTAATTCATCATCTCGTCCTCCTTCTTGACAAAGCGTCAGATCAGCCTTCGTAGACCCAGGGCTCGATCGGCGTTTTCGACATGCACTCCGCGCCGTCCTCGGTGATCACCCAGGCGCGCTCGTAGCGCAGGCCGCCGACGCCCGGCAGGTTGCAGGTGAGCGCGATGATTTCCATGAAGCCGGGCTGCATCACGTAGTCGGGCTCGCTGACATATTCCATCGCGAAGTCGGTGAAGGACGGATACCATTCATTGCCGAAGGCGCCGATGCCGTGGCCGAAGCCGCGGATCATGTCGCCCCAGCCCTTTTCGACCGTGAAGCGGCGGACATCGCCGGCGACGTCGCCGATCGTGCGACCGGGTTTAAGCGCCGCGGTCAGATAGTGGCAGCTTTCCACATAGGCATCGATCAGCTTCTGCTGCTCCGCCGTCGGCTTGCCCATGATGGCGTTGTGGGAGACATCGCCGAGCATCATTTCATACATGGCGTGCAGGTCGATCAACAGGAACTCGCCGCGCTGGACGACCTTGCGGGTCGAGGGCGTGCAGGCCCCGGTCCATGTGCGGTGGCCGGAAGCGATCTCCTGGCCGCCCGTGAATGTCCAGGCGAATTCGCTGCCGAGGTCGCGCGCCGCCTGCTCGGCAATGCCGGCGATCTCCGTCTCGGCCATGCCCGGACGCGCGACGCGGCGAACCGCTTCCTGCGCGGCGTCGGTGATGGCGGTTGCCTGCCGCATCAGCGCAATCTGCTCGGGCTCCTTGATAAGCATCAGGTGATCGATCGGCTTGGTCAGGTTGGTCAGTTCGGCCTCGGGCAAGGCGGCCTCGAGCGTCGTGTATTCATGCCTGGTGATCATGCCTTCGGGCAGATACCAGGAATAACCGTCCTCGACGGCCACCCGGCCGGCGTGCAGGCCGAGTTCGCGGATACGGCGCACGGCCATCTCGATCATCGAATGGCGGCCATAGCCGACGACATTCTCGAGCCAGCCCTCGGCGAGAATGCGCGGCGCATCCATGTTGACGGTAACGAGCTGGATCTCGCCCTCGGCCGGAACGATCACGACGCTGCGCCACGGCACGAAGCCGCCGGAGACGTGGGTGATGGTCTTCAGACGCGTGCCGACGAGGACGTCGATGCCCTGTTCGCGCAGCATGGACTGGAAGCGCGCGAGACGCTTCTGGAAATCGATATGAACCTGCATTGATTGAACTCCTGGTATGCTAAAGGTTATTCTTCAGTTCGCGCTTCAGGATCTTGCCGGAAGCATTTTTCGGGAGAGAAGAAACGAATTCGACCCGGCGCGGCCGCTTGAAGCCGGCAAGCCGCTCGGAACAATAGGCGATCACCTGTTCGGCATTCGGCCCCGCCGCGCCGTCTCGGACGATGACGGCCACGACCATCTCGCCCCAGACCGGATCGGGCATGCCCACCACCGCGCATTCCAGAATGCCGGGGTGGCTCGAGAGCACGTCTTCGATTTCGCGCGGATAGACATTTTCGCCGCCGCTGATGATCAGGTCGGATTTGCGATCGACGATATAGACGAAACCTTCCTTATCCATCCGGCCGAGATCGCCGGCGGTGAACCAGCCATTGTCGAGAACCGCGGCGGTGCGGGCCTCATCCTTGTAATAGGCGTCGAAACGGCCTTCGCAGCGCGAGAACACCTCGCCGATTTCGCCGGCAGGAAGGGGGCGGCCCTGCTCGTCGCGGATCTGGACTTCGGCGCCGAAACAGGGCTGGCCGCAGCAGCGCTCCTTGCGCCACTGGTCTTGCGGGTGCAGAACCGTTATGAAGCCGCTTTCGCTGGCGCCGTAGAATTCATGGAGCACCGGCCCCATCGCCTCCAGCATGCGGGTCTTGGTTGCAGTCGACAGCGCCGCCCCGCCCGTGACGACCGAACGCAATGCGGAAAAATCGGTTTCGGCGAAACGCGGCTCCTGCAGCAAGAGGTTCAGCATGGTCGGCACCATGAAGGTGGCCGTGATCCCTTGCGTTTCGATGGTCTCGAGCACGCGCGCTGCGTTGAATTCCGGTTCGATGTAGATGCTGCCGCCGGCCGCCAGCACCATCAGCGGCATGAAATGCACCCCGTGGAAGAACGGCGAAAGCGCCAGAAAACGGTCGTGGCGTGTGTAGCCGAATTCGATAATGCCCGCCCAGATGCACATTGCCGTGCGCTGGAAGGAGCGATGGAGACCCTTCGGGTTTCCGGTCGTGCCGGAGGTGTACATCATCCAGTACGGCGCCAGCGGGTCGACCGTTATCGCCGGATCATCATCGGCTGCCTCCTCCAGGAGGCTTGCCCATGAGAGGGCGTCTCCGATGACCGGGTTTCCGATCACCAGGACACGCTCGACCTGGGGAAACAGGCGCCGGTTAGCCGCGATCTCGTTCTGCGCGCTTTCACCGATCACCAGGAAACGGGCGTCCGAGTGTTCCAGCAACACGGCCATTTCCGTGGTTCTGAGCCAGAAATTGAGCGTGACGAGGCGCATGCCGAGCCGGGCTGCAACATGGAAGAGCTCCATATATTCGATCGAATTGCGTGCATAGACGGCTATGGCGTCCCCCGGTCGGGCCCCCATGGCGAGAAGGCCGTTGGCGAGCCGGTTTGTCCGCGCATGCAATTCTGCAAATGTGAACTGCCGGTGCGCATCGGCAAGGCAGACGGCGTCCGGCCATTTGACGGCATTGGCGGCAAGCGCGTCGGAAAGTGTCAGCATGGGTTTACCTCAAAGTCCCAGATAGGCCTTGCGCAGGCCGTCATCGTCGAGAAGGTGTTCGCTGGTGCCGGCCATCACGATCCGGCCATGCTCGATGACGTAGCCGCGCGATGCGAGCTTGAGCGATCGTTTCACGTCCTGTTCCACCAGCAGGATCGTCACGCCCTCGCTGTTGATCGCCGGCAGTTTGGCGAAGATGTCCTTGACCATGACCGGGGCAAGGCCGATGGAGGGCTCATCGAGCAGGAGCAGTTTCGGCGAGGTCATCAGCGCGCGGCCGATTGCCAGCATCTGCTGTTCGCCGCCGCTGAAGGAACGCGCAAGCTGGCGCCGCCTTTCCTTCAGGCGCGGAAACAGCGAATAGATCCATTCGAGATTGCTGCGGGTCTTGCTCCCGTCTTTCAGGATGTCGCCGCCGACGAACAGGTTTTCCTCGACATTCATGTGCGGGAACAGCCGGCGGCCCTCCATCACCTGGGCGATCCCGAGCCGGGCGATCTGGTGGGCGGGCTTTCCGGATATGACCTCGCCCATGAACCGTATCTCGCCGGACGTTGCGGGCAAGGTGCCCATGACCGTGCGGATCAGCGTGGTCTTGCCGGCCCCGTTGGCGCCGAGAATGCTGACGATCTCGCCGGCCGCAACCGACAGCGAGATCTCTTCCAGAATGCGGATATCGCCATAACCGGAATGGAGGCGTCGAATTTCGAGGATATCAGTCATCGTCCCCTCCCAGATAGGCCGCAATCACCGTCTGATCGGCCGCGACATCGGCAGGCAGGCCGTCGCCGATCTTGACGCCGTGGTGCAGCACGACGATGCGGTCGGAAACGCTCATCACCGCATGCATGTTGTGTTCGATCAGCAGCACGGAAAGCCCGTCCGCCGCGAGATTGCGCAGCAGGTCGAGCATTGCAGCCGTCTCCACCGTGGTCAGCCCCGCCATGACCTCGTCAAGCAGCAGGATGCGCGGTTCGGTGGCCAGCGCCTTGGCCACCTCCAGCCGCTTGCGCCCGGCAAGCGTCAGCGTTCGGGCGCGCTGGGTGGCGCGGCCGGCAAGCCCGACACGCTCCAGCACGGCCATCGCCAGCCTTTCGGCCTCAGGGCGACCGGGATGGCGCAGAAAGGCGCCGATCGCGACGTTTTCCAGCACCGTCATGTCGCCGAAGGGGCGGACGATCTGGAATGTCCTGCACAGGCCCATCCGGCAGATCGCCGGCGGCGAAAGCCGGTCGATCGGCCTGCCGTCGAAATGGACACTGCCGCGGGTCGGCTTCAGAAAGCCGGATGCGATCGAGAACAGGGTGGTCTTGCCGGCGCCGTTGGGGCCGATCAGGCCGACGATCTCGCCGTTTTCAACCTCGAACGACATGTCCCTGATGGCCGTCATCCCGCCGAAGGTTTTGGCAACATTGCGAAATTCAAGCAGCGCCATCATTCTTCTCCAGAGAGGGTCTTGTTTTTGAACGGGAAAGTGACGCGGCGATGCGGCCGAAAATTGCGACGAGGCCGCGCGGTTCAAAGGCGATGACCAGCATCAGAATCAGGCCGTAGAGCAACATGTCGGCGCCGACGATGCCGCCGGTGAAACGGCGGGCCGCCTCTTCGCCGAGAAGCAGCAGGACGGCGCCGAACATCGGACCCCACAGCGTGCCCCGCCCGCCGATGATGCAGACGACGGCGATCTGAACGCTGAGCGCCACGCCAAAGACCTTTTCCGGGCTGATGAACAGCACGAACTGGGCATAGAAGGTTCCGCCGATCGCAGTCATGGCGGCGCTCAGCACATAGGCCATGAGCTTGTAGCGCCTGACATTGACGCCGAGCGCGAGGGCTGCCTCCTGGTCATTTCTGATCGCGGTCAGATAGGCGCCGAAACGCGAGCGCAGGACGGCACGGTTGATCAGGAAGGCGACAGCGACCATCACCACCGCCACGGCGTAATAGAATTCCTTGCGGGTGTGCTGGAACATCGCCGGCGCGTCGCGCAGCAGCGTTACCTCCAGTCCGCGCGGTCCGCCGAGCAGACCGTGCGTATTTTCCACGATGATGCGCAGAACCATGGTGGCGGCAATCGTCGCCAGCGCGAAATAGGCGCCCCGAAGCCGGAAGCAGGGCAGCCCGATGAGGGCGGCCAGTGCGCCGGCGATCACCGCGCCGGCGAGCATGCCGATCCATGGGGTGAGTCCGAAATCGATGAACAGCACGGTGGAACTATAGGCACCGATGCCGAACCAGGCCGCATGGCCGAGCGAGAGCTGACCGCCGATACCGCCGATCAGGTTCCAGGCATAGGCAAGATAGGCGTAGAGCAGAACCAGAATGACGATCGAGAGCGAGTAAGGATTGGAAAAGACGAAGGGAATGCCAAGGACAAGAACCGCGACAAGGCCTCCGATAAGCAGTTTCGATGGCATGGTCATTCGCGCTCCAGTCCAAACAGACCCGCCGGCCGGACGTAGAGTACGGCGAGAAATACGATGAAGATCAGGGCTTCGGCGAAGGATACGGGCACGAACTGCGCGCCGACGGATTCGAGAATGCCAATGATGATCCCGCCCCAGAACGCGCCGCCGATCGACCCCATGCCGCCCAGTACGACGATGATGAAGGCGCGCAGGCCGAAAATGTCGCCCACGAACGGGTTTACCGGATAAAGCGGCACCAGCAGACAACCGGCGACGCCGACGACCGCGAGGCCGATTGCGAAGGACATCTGGTAGACATGGGCGCTGTCGATGCCGAGCACGCTTGCGGCTTCCCGGTCCTGGCCGGTCGCGCGGATCATGCGGCCGCTGCGGGTCTTGCCCAGATAGATGATCACGCCGATCGTCACCAATGTGGCGATGACAAAGCCCGCGATCTGCGGCAGCGAGAAGATCAGGTCACCGATCAGGACGATCTCGTTCGACCAGTTGCCGGACATGACCTGGTAATCCGGCCCCGCAATCATCAGGAACAGGTGATCGAGGAAAATCCAGAGGCCGGTGGTGAAGATCAGCACCCCGATCGGCTCCCGGGTTGCTTCCTTGGCGTAGATCGGCTCGATCATGAAGCGCTGGATGTAATAGCCGGCGACAAACAGGATGGCAGCGACGGGAACGATGACGGCGAGAGGATGCAGCCCGAGGCTGCGGGTCGCCCAGACCGCGATATACATCGCGATCATCAGGAATGAGCCGTGGGCGAAATTGATGATTTTCATCACGCCGAACTGGAGGCTGAGGCCCAGGGCAATCAGCCCGTAGACTGCGCCGCTCGCGATCCCGTTCAGGAGCGCCTGAAGTAATATGGTCGACATGGATCGGCCCTTGAATGAGTGTCTGGTGCAGGAGCCGCCCTTCGCGTGAAGGGCGGCGATGCTGACGTTCCATCGGATGGGATCAGTGGGCGGCCTTGCCGGCGGGCCACTTCATTTCGTAGCCGGGCGCAGCCACGGCTTCGGGCCAGACAGTGCGATAGACGCCGTCGGAGATCTGCTGGACGACGAAGCGCTTCCTGGTGTTCTGGCCCTTCTCGTCGAACACGACGTCGTAGCCGAGCAGCTTGGCGACGTCATTGCCTTCGAAACGGGTCTCGGCGAGCGCATCGCGGATTGCGTCCGGCTCGGCGGAGCCGGCGCGTTCCAGGGCGTCCTTGAGGATCCAGACAACGGAATAGGCGACGACCGAGAACTCGGACGGCTCAGTGCCGTATGTCGCGACATAGCTGTCCCAGAAATCCCTGGCGAAGGGGGTATTGATGGTCGATTCGTAGCCGGCCCAGCCATTTGTGCTGACGATGCCTTCCGTTCCGGCCTCGCCGACGGAGGGAATGAAGGACGGATCGACCTGGCCGGCGCCGCTGCCGATGACCGCCTTGGCGTCGATCTGCATCTGCGCGATCAGCTTGTGTAGCTGGATGGCATCGGCGGCATAGGCGGTGACCGAAATCACGTCGGGCTTGCGGCCCTTTACCTTCAGAACCAGCGGCCTCAGGTCCGGCGCATTGGCAGGGTAGGATTCATCAAGCACGACCTCGATCCCGGCCTCGTCGAAGCGCTGGCGCAGGCGCTGCGCCAGATCCTGGCCCCAATCGGTGTTCTCGTAGATGATCGCCGCGGTTTTCGCAGGGTCGCCGGTCTTCTCGTTGGCCCAGGCCACGAAATCGACAACGCTGTCCGCATTGCCCGAAGAGGGAACCTGGGTGGGACGGAACACATACTTGTAGCCGCGCTCGGTGATGTCCGCCTTGGCAGCCAGATCGACGATCCACGGAACGCCGTATTTTTCCGCGACAGCCGTGGCCGGGAAGGTGACGGAACTCTGAAAGGCGCCGATCATGACCGAGACGTCCTCGACGGTGATCAGCCTTTCGGCCTCTGTGAGGGCAACCTTGGGGTCGCCGCGCGAATCCACTTCGAGAAGTTCGATCGGGGCCCCGTCAAGCGATGCAATCCCTCCGGCGGCATTGATCTGCTCGACCGCCATGTGAGTCGCCCTGCTCATCTCCTGGCCGATCGAGGCAGCAGCGCCGCCCGAAAGCGGGATGATATAGCCAACCTTGACGGGATCTGCGGCGGTCGCCGGCAGGGCGGCGGCCATGACACCGAGCGCCGAAAGCGCAGCGGATGCGAGTAATTTCCGAAAACCGTTCATGTTTCAATCTCCTCCTGCTCTTCGTTAAATATGACATCAGTGTCAGCGACAAATTCGCTTATACAAATGTAAAAACCGAAGAGTGACGAATAGATAACTGACACTGATGTCAGTGTCAATCAAAACCCGCCGTAAGTGATTTCCAGAGACCCGCCCATATTGGTCAATAGCAGGAATAATAAGGAAAAATTTCCCGTTTCCGGATCGTATTTACGATTGAAACGAGGTGACATAAATGTCAGTGTTCGAGCCAGGCGCGACGATAATCCAGCAGCGGAAAAACCATTGAAACAGCCAACACACTCCAAGCCTGAGCGCGGCTCGAGCCATGACACCGAGACCCTCATCCTTCAGGCGGCGGAAGCGGTCTTCTCGCAGAAAGGCTACTTCGGAACGACGGTCGCCGATATCGTCGAACGGGCGGGCGTGAGCAGGGGAGCGTTCTATCTCTATTTCAAGAATCGCAACGAGGTGTTCTCGGCGATTCTTGCGACCGTGGTGGGGGAGATGTTCATGCTCTCATCCTCGCGGCAGTCAGGCACGCCGCAGCAGCGCGTTGAAAACGCCAATCGCACCTATATGGAGATGTTCTATCGCCACCGGGCTTTCATGCGCAGCGTCATCCAGGTTGCCACCTTCGATACCGAAGTGGCGGAAACGCTGAACGAACTGCGCGGGAAGTTCATCAACCGCGTCCGCGAACATATCGAACGCGGCGTCGAAAGCGGAAAATGCCATGACGTCGACCCGGACATTGCATCCTTCCTGCTGGTCATCATGGTCGAGTTCACATCCTACAGCTGGCTTTCCTTCGACTGGCAGCCGAAATCCGGCGACTTCGATTTCGACAAGGTCGTGCAGGAGGCAAGCAGCATATGGAGCCGCGCCATCTACAAGGCGCCCGAAGGGGACGCCGGGTCCGGAAACGAAACGTGAAAATTCTTTGCTGCCGGCGCGTTTAGCGGGCGGCAGATCGCCAGGAAGATCGGCGACCTGCGACGTCGGTGAACGACGGTACGCTCGACGTCTTTAGTAACCTTCCCGATCCATGCTTCGCCCGGCGAACGATCGCTTCTTGCGGATAGGGGCAACAGGCGACGTCCCGCGCGCGGGCGGACGCCGCCTGTTGCCTTGCGCGTCAGACCGTGGCCGCGAGCGGCATGGCCGACATGTCGAGACGGTCACCGCTTTTGCTGTCGAAGAAATGAATCTTGTTGGCATCCGCGGTGAAATGCAGGATCTGGCCCGGCTGATAGGACGGGTCCGGCGCAAGGCGCGCGGTGATTTCCGTATCGCCAAGCAGGCAGATGGCATGCGTGTCGGAGCCGAGCGGTTCCAGAACATCGATCCGGGCCGAAAACAGTGCTTCCTCAGGCGCGCAGGGAATGAGGTGCTCCGGCCGGATGCCGATCTCGACCGCCTTGCCGTTCTCGCCGTCGCTGGCAGCGACGACCGGCAGGGAGAATTCGTGGAAGCGCAGCTCCGGGCGGCCATTCTCTGAAACAAGGCGGCTTTCGATGATGTTCATCTTTGGCGAGCCGATGAACTCGCCGACGAAGCGGCTGACCGGGCGCTCGTAGACGCTGACCGGCTTGCCCTGCTGCATGATCACGCCGTCTTTCAGAATGACGATGTGGTCGGCCAGCGTCATCGCCTCCACCTGGTCGTGGGTGACGTAGATGGTCGTGGTCTTGAGCAGGGTGTGAAGGCGCTTGATCTGGGTGCGCATGTCGACGCGCAGCTTGGCATCGAGGTTGGAAAGCGGCTCGTCGAACAGATAGACCTGCGGGCGCCGCACGATGGCGCGGCCCATGGCCACGCGCTGTCGCTGGCCGCCGGAAAGCTGGCCGGGCTTGCGCTCGAGCAACTGGGTGATCTGCAGGATGTCGGCCGCCTCCTTCACCTGCCTTTCGATCTCGGCCTTGGCGACGCCGCGCATCTTCAGTCCGAAACCGATGTTCTCGGCAATCGACATGTGCGGGTAGAGCGCATAGTCCTGAAACACCATGGCGATGTCGCGCTCGCGCGGCTCGAGGTCATTGACGACCTTGCCGTCGATCTTGAGCCTGCCGCCGGAAATTTCCTCCAGGCCGGCGACCATGCGCAGAAGCGTGGATTTGCCGCAGCCGGATGGACCGACAAAGGTCACAAAAGATCCATCCTCAATAGATAAGTCGATACCTTTAATCGCGCGAAACGCGCCGTAATCCTTGACCAGTTTTTCGAGTTCAATGCTTGCCATCAGTGCCTCCCGGATGCCCGGGCCCTATGCTGTTTACCCGGAATTACCATTAATTTCATAGTTTTGCGTGGTCGTCACCGGTCATCGGGCTTGCGGTGGCTGGTGGCGAACCTGACGAAAAATCCGTCTTGCCAAGCTCCGTTGGTATCGCTATATTATCGATAACGTTATCGATATGCAAGCAATGGATTGAATGATGGCGATCGAAAATTTCGGGAAACCGCAGGGTGGTCCTGCCTCCGGATCTTCTACTGCGACCGCCCGGCGCCCCGGCCGGCGCAGCCTGACGGTCTATGGCGACCTGCAGCGCGACATCATGCTCGGCGACATTCCACCGCTCACCGCCATCCTGGAGCTTGATATCGCCGAGCGCTTTGGCTGCAGCCAGAGCACGGCGCGCGAGGCCCTGATCGCGCTTGATCATGACGGTCTGGTCGATCGCCTGCCGCACCGCGGAACATTCGTTGCTGATTCACGGGCGGAAGATGCGCGTGAACTCATCATGATCCGGCGCGAGATCGAATGCCGCGGCGTGCCGCGCATCATGCAGCGCTACGGTTCGCTGCTGCGCAACAGCCTGGTTGAAATCATCATGTCCATGCTTCGCGCCGCGCGGGCCGAAGATGCCTACCTGCTCTCCCAGCTTGACCGTGAATTTCATCTGAAGCTCTACGAGGCGGCCAACCTGCCCTCCGTTCAGCCGATCCTCAGGCGCTGCCTCATCCACAATCACCGCTTCAAGATCCTCAACTCGAAGGATGCACGCGACCTGGTCGAGACGGCCGAGCGACACGAGGCGATCATTGAGGCGCTCGACACCGGCGATGTCGCCGCGGCAAGGGCGGCGCTCTCCCACCACATCACCACGATCGTCGAATTCGGTCCCAGTATTCTGCCGGAAGACGCGCCCGAGGGGAGATGAAGCCATGACGGGGGGAAGTGCACGGGAGGATATCGGCGGCGATCGCTTCGAGGCGCGCGCGAGGGATCGCCTCCTGTCGCCGGAGATGCAAGCCATTCTGACGCGTCTTGCCGAAGAGGATGCAGCGCTCGGCGATCCGACGCTGATGAAGCCCCGGGACGGACGCGCCCAGGCCGAAGCGGTCAACGCCCGCTGGAACCGGAACATGCCAGCGCTTTGCGCGGCAAGCGATTTCGCAATCGAAGGGCCGGACGGCAACGCCGTCGCCTGCCGTCTCATGACCCCGTCGGGCGATGCCCATGGCCTGATCGTCTTCGTGCACGGCGGCGGCTGGGCGTTCTGCAGCATGGCAACGCATGAACATGCCGCCCGCCGCCTGGCAATCGCGGCGAACGCCCACGTCCTCACCTTCAATTACCGCCTGGCGCCCGAGCATCCCTATCCCGCAGGGCTGGACGATTGCGCAGCGGTATGGAACGCCGTGCTCGAAGGGCACGGGCCGCTTGCAGGCCTCGGCAGACCGCGTGCGCTGTCGGGCGATAGCGCCGGCGCCAATCTCGCTCTCGCCCTGATGCTGCGCCAGATCGATGAGGGCGCCGTGCTGCCGGATGCGGGGCTTCTTTTCTACGGCGCCTATGACGACGATTTCGCCTCCCGCTCCTATGTCGACAGCGCCGAGGGTCCCGGTCTGACGCGCGCCAAGATGATGCGCTACTGGGACTTCTACACGCCCGACACATCCGTTCGAAAAAGCCCGTTCGTCTCGCCGCTCAAGGCTGATGACGCCGCGCTCATGAGGCTGCCGCCGCTCTATCTGAACGCGGCGGCGATCGATCCCTTGCGTTCTGACACGGCAAACCTTGCCCGCCGGCTTTCCGCGCTCGGCCGGCAGGACATCTACAGGCTGTATCCCGGTGTTGTGCATGGCTTCATGCAGATGAACCCCGTTCTCGCCGAAGCCCGGACGGCGGCAGAGGAGGCGGCAGACGCCTTCTTGGAAGTTGCGGGCAAAATGAAAACCACTTGAACCGCCCGGAAGGCGGCACAAAGCGGAGGAGCAAATGAGGAAACTACTGACGATTGCGGCGCTTTCAGCGTCGGTCATCGCGTATGGTGCTGCGGCGAATGCCGATGATACCGTGCGCTTCTGGTATCATTTCGACAATGCGGATAACCCGATGTCCGATCTGATCGCCAAATTCGAGGAGCAGAACCCCGGCATCACGATCGAGGCGGAAAACGTTCCCTGGAACAGCTATTACGACAATCTCTACACCTCGATCATCGCCGGCAATGCGCCGGACGCCGCCATGGTCAAGCTGTACGCCCAGCCTCGTCTGGTCGAAATGGGCGCTCTGGTGCCGATCGACGACTATATTTCCAGCTGGGACGGCAAGGCCGACCTTCAGGACGACCTGCTGGACCTCACCAAGGGCCCCGACGGCAACCAGTATTATCTGCCGATCCAGTATGTGGTGCTCTATCTCTATTATCGCGCGGACATGCTGGCAGAACTCGGAATGGAAGTGCCGAAGACCTGCGAAGAGTTCCGCGAAGCGGCAAAGGCGCTCACCCAGGATACCAATGGCGACGGCAATCCCGACATCTACGGCTTCGGCTTCCGGGGCGCCAAGGGCGGCCAGGAACACTGGGGCTCGCTCGTCTTGTCGCGCGATGGAGTCAGCCTTGATCAGCCCGGCGGCCTGACCAATCCGACGGCGATCGAGGGCACGCAATGGGTTGTCGACCTGTTCCAGAAGGATCATGTCTTCCCGCCGTCCGCCCCCAATGACGGGTTCAAGGAAGTCACGGGCGCGCTGAAGGCCGGCAAGACGGCCATGACCATCCACCATATCGGCTCGGCCAACGACATGGTGGCGGCCCTCGGCGACAAGATCTCCGCGACGACCGTGCCGGAATGCGGCGGCGGCCACTGGACGACCTTCGGCGATGAATCGACGGCGATCTTCTCCAGCGCGGAAAACAAGGATGCCGCCTGGAAATGGATCTCCTTCCTGTCGACGACCGGGAACAACAAGGAGTTCAACGAGGCGACCGGCCAACTGCCCGTCACCAAGTCGGATTCGGCCAACTGGACGCTGCATCCCAAGCGCTTCGTCGATGCCACGGTCGCCTCGCTGCCCTTCGCGGTGACGCTGCCGAACACGCCGGAGACCTCGGACTTCGTCAACACGGTCTGGCCCGTCAACATGCAGCGAGCTCTGACCGGCGAGATCACGGCCGAGAAGATGAACCAGAACATCGAAGAGCTCTTCAATCCGTAAGAGTCGCGTAAAAAACCGTCCGGCCCGATTTTCCCGGGCCGGGCTCCTCCCATCCGTATCACCTTCGAGACTGACCCTTTAGCCGGCCCCTGAGGTGTTGGAGCGATAAGGACGCCGGATCAACCGGCGAAAACGGACCATGACCATGACTGCCCCCGATATGCCGGCGGGGCGCGTGGCGCTAGCCAAGCGCGTCTTGCCCTATGCCCTGCTCTCACCCGCCGTACTGGTGACGCTGGCGATCGTTTTCTTCCCGATGATCCAGGCGGCCTGGATGAGCCTGCACGATTATGTGCTGTGGAAACCCAATGCGATCACCTTTGTCGGCCTGAAGAACTTCGTCGCGGCCTTCCAGGATGAAGTCTTCTGGATTTCCCTGAAACATACCGTGATCTGGATCGGCATCACCATTCCCGCCCAGATGCTGCTCGGCCTGGCGACCGCCATGCTCTTGAACCAGGAATTTTCCTGGCGGCCCCTGGCGCGCGCGCTGATTATCATTCCGTGGGCGCTGCCCAGCGTCGTCATCGGCCTGATGTGGGTGTGGATTTATGACAGCAATTACGGCGTTCTGAACGATTTCCTGCTCAGGGCCGACATCATCAAGCAGTCGATCCCGTGGCTCGCCGATCCCGATACCGCGCTTTACGCCATTATTCTGACGCTCACATGGCAGGGCTTTCCCTTCTTTGCCGTGATGATCCTTGCCGGCCTTCAGTCGATCCCGAAGAGCTATTACGAGGCTGCCTCCATCGACGGCGCCAGCAAGTTCCGCCAGTTCTGGCACATCACGCTGCCCGGCATTTCCGGCGTGCTCGTCACCGCCGTGCTTCTGAGAACCATCTGGGTCGCGAACTCGATCGACGTCATCTACGTCATGACCGGCGGCGGCCCCGGATACTCCACCTACACGCTGCCGCTTTATGCCTTCATCAAGGCCCGCACCAATCTCGACTTCGGCTACGGCTCCGCACTCGCCGTGCTCTTCACGATCATGCTTCTGGGTCTTGTCATTGTTTATCTGCGCAAGGTCGGAGGTGACAACAAATGATCGCCGGAAAGAAGTCCAGAACCAGAACCCTCCTGTTCGTCGAACTGCCGATGGTGCTGATCCTGCTGTTCACGCTCGGTCCGTATCTGTGGATGTTGCTGACCTCGCTGACGGCTGAAAATCGGCTGTTTACCGAAGGTCCCAGCATTATCGGCGCCACGTTTGAAAACTATATCCGCCTGTTCAAGACTGTCGGCTTCCTCAACAACATGATCGCCTCGCTGATCGTTGCCGTCGGCACGGTCATCGTCGGTCTGTCGCTCAGCGTCACGGCGGCCTATGCCTTCTCGCGGTTTTCCTTCCGCGGCAAGAAGTACCTGATGATCCAGTTCCTGATCATCAACATGTTCCCGATCGTTCTGCTGATCTTGCCGCTCTTCGTTCTGATGCGCGTGCTCGGTCTGCTCGATACGCATCTGGCGCTGATCATCGCCAACTCCACGGTCGCCATTCCGTTCTCGACCTGGATGATGACGAGCTATATCAACGGCATCCCGAAATCTCTGGACGAGGCCGCCATGACCGATGGCTGCACAAGGATGGGCGCGCTGCGTCGCGTCGTCCTGCCGCTCTGCACGCCCGGCATCGTTGCCACCGGCATCTATATCTTCATCACCTCCTGGAACGAGTACCTCTATGCTCTCACCCTCGGCGGTCAGAACGTGCGCACCATCACGGTCGCCATCCAGACGCTGATCGGCGAATACGAGGTGCAGTGGGGCCTGCTGACGGCGGGCGGCATTGTCGGCGCATTGCCGGCGACAGTGCTGTTCCTGATCGTCCAGAAACGTCTCATCAGCGGCATGACCCAGGGCGCGGTCAAGGGCTGATGGCCAACCACCAACTGTAGAAAAGAGAAAGAAAGCATAACGTGACCAACCCGATCGGTATCATATCGATGCAGTTTGCCCGGCCCTTCGGCCGGGAGCACATGCACCTCTTCGAGCACATCAGGACGCTCGGCTTCGACCTTGTCGAACTGCTCGTCCCTGAACCCGAAGACGGTCTTGACCTCAAGGCGCTCAAGACAGCGCTTGACGAGGCCGGACTTGGCGTGGCGCTGGCCGCCCGCGTCAATCTGCAGCGCTCGATATCCGATGCCGACCGGGACATCCGCGAAGGGGGCATGGGCTATCTCCGCTATTGCCTCGAAATCGCCCACGCGCTCGGCGCCTCAACGCTCGGCGGCCCGCTCTATGGCGCACCCATGGTCTTTGCCGGCCGCGCGCCGACGCCTGTCGCGGAAGACGAAATGAAAGCCCGCGGCGCGCGGGTCATCGAAGGGCTTAGTGTTTTGGCGCCCGAAGCCCAGGCTGCCGGCTGCAAGCTCGCGCTCGAACCGCTCAATCGCTACGAAACCGACGTCATCTCGCTGGTCTCGCAGGCCGTCACCGTCGTCAATGCCGTCAACCACCCGGCCCTCGGCGTCCTTTTCGACACCTTCCACGCCAATATCGAAGAGAAGTCCATTCCCGATGCGATCCGGCTTGCGGGGAACCGTATCGTCTATTTCCAGGCGAACGAGAACAATCGCGGCTATCCGGGCACCGGCCATATCGACTGGACCGGAACCATGCAGGCGCTCGCCGATGTCGGTTATCTGGGCCCGCTGACGCTGGAACCGTTCCGCCGTGACGATGACGAGCGCATCGGCCTGCCGATTGCCCAGTGGCGGCCTCCGCATGAAGACGAGAGCGAGAAGCTGAAATCGGCCATCGCCTTCATCCGGGGCCTTGTCGCAATGACGGGAGGTCGGGCATGACGCTGAATATCGGCTGGATTGGCTGCGGCCGCCATGCAACCCACATGCTGATGCCGCAGCTTGGCCGCAACGACATGCGCATTGCCGCCGTCTGCGACCTCAACCGCGATGCGGCGGTCTCTGCCGCCTGGCAATATGGCGCCGAGGCCGTCTACGGCGATTATTCGGAGTTGATCGCCCACAAGGGGCTTGATGCCATCTGCATGGCCGTCGGGCCGGACCTGCACCGCGTTGCAGCGATCGCGGCGCTGGAAAAGGGCCTTCCGGTGTTTCTCGAAAAGCCGCCGGCACGCGATGCCGCCGGTGCACGGGAGATCGCCGCTGCCGCCGAGAAGGCGGGCAAGCCCGTCATTGTCGGTTTCATGAAACGTTATTCGACCGGCAACCGGATCGCAGGCAACATCCTTCGTGGTGAAAGCTTTGGCAAGGTGCTCGGCGTGACCGGCTCCTATATGTCCGGTCCCGCCTATTTCGCCGGCGTGCCGGATTATTCCGGCTTCTACCTGCACCACTGCGTCCACTATATGGATCTGATCCCGTGGTTCGCAGGATCGGCTTTTGAGGACATGGCGGTGCGCACGGTCGAGACCGCGCCCGGGCATCTGCTGCTTCACCTCAATTTCACCTGCGCAAACGGCGCGATTGGCACGATCGTGATGGGCACGATTCAGTCACGCGGCACGCCGACCGAAGACATCACGATCATGGGCGACCATCGCCGCATCGAGATCGAGAACGTCATCAATGTCCGCTATTTCCGCGATCCGCCCTTCAAGGCCGAGGACCCGGCAGCAACGCTTGCCGGCGGCGCCGACACGCTGAGCTGGACGCCGAATTTCACCGCCGCCGCCAATGAGGATCACAAGGGCTATGCCGCCCTGATGGCCGATGCGGCGAAGGCCTTCCGGGGCGAGGCAAACACAGCCCCCGATATCACCGATGGAGTGAGTGCCATGGCGTCGCTTGAACGCATGACCGCCCTTATCGACGATGATCTCAGGAGACGCCGGAAATGACGGACTGAGGAGACACCAGGCCGGCAGGATGCGCGAACCGCGCCTTTGCCGGAAGACGAAGACGGGGCTTGCCGCGCCCTTCCACAAGCATTGCGGCAAGCCCCTCACAAGGAAAGGAAACACCGTGACAAACAGATATCTTCCAACCCCTGTCCTGCACCGTGTCGTCGAAAAAGACGGATTGGTCTTTGTCGGTGGCACCGCATGCGACGACACAAGTCTCGATATTGCCGGACAGACACGCCAGACCATCGCCAAGCTCGAAACCTATCTTGAGGCTGCGGGCTCCGACAAGTCCAAACTGCTGTTCGCGACGATCTATCTCTCCGATCTCAGCCTGAAACCGGGCATGAGCGATGTCTGGGCTGAATGGATACCGGCCGAAAGCCTGCCGGCGCGCGCCACCATCTGCCCCGGCGACCTCGGCCCGGGCGTCCTGATCGAAGTCACCCTGATCGCCTACAAGTAATGATCCGGGAAGTCTTGGTGTCCGCGCCCCAATGCGCCTCCTCCCGCTTCCCCAGCCTTTCGAGACAAGAAAATGCTGAACAAATCTCCCGCCACCGCCTCGTCCACCGAGCTTGCAAACACCATTCGTGTCCTCTCCATGGACGCCGTGCAGAAGGCTGTTTCCGGCCATCCCGGCATGCCGATGGGCATGGCCGAAATCGCCGTCGCGCTGTGGACCCGCCACCTGAAGCACAACCCGAAGAACCCCGACTGGCTTGACCGCGACCGCTTCGTGCTGTCGAACGGCCACGGCTCGATGCTGCTCTACAGCCTCTTGCATCTGACCGGATACGACCTGTCGATGGACGATATCCGCAATTTCCGGCAATTGCATTCCAAGACGCCGGGCCATCCTGAACATGACGTGACACCCGGTGTTGAGACCACGACCGGTCCGCTCGGCCAGGGCATTGCCAATGCCGTCGGCATGGCCGTTGCCGAAAAGATGCTGGCAGCAAGCTTCAACAAGCCCGGCCACAGAATTGTCGACCACAACACCTTCGTTTTCCTCGGTGACGGCTGCCTGATGGAAGGCGTTTCGCATGAAGCCTGCTCGCTCGCCGGCACGCTCGGTCTCGGCAAGCTGATCGCGCTTTACGATGACAACGGCATTTCCATCGACGGCCATGTCAGCGGCTGGTTCACAGACGATACGCCGAAGCGCTTCGAGGCCTATGGCTGGCAGGTGATCCGCAATGTCGACGGCCATGATGTCGAGGCGATCGATGCCGCGATTGCCGAAGCCAAGACGAACACGAAACAGCCGACGCTGATCTGCTGCAAGACCACGATCGGCAAGGGCTCTCCGACTTATGCCGGGGACGCCCATTGCCATGGCAATGTGCTTGGTGACGCTGAAATCGCCCGCGTGCGTGAAGCGCTCGGCTGGACGCTGCCGCCCTTCGAAGTGCCGGAAAATGTCTATGAGACGTTCAACGCAGAAGAGGCCGGCAAACAAGCCGAAAGCGCCTGGGACGAAGCCTTTGCGGCCTATGAAGAGGCTTTTCCGGCAGAGGCTTCCGAGTTCAAGCGTCGCATGAGCGGCGAGCTTCCTGCCGATTTCGATGCCGCAATGGGCGCCTTCATCACCTCCGCCGAAGGGCTGACGGATACGATCCCGATGCGCAAGGCAAGCCAGAACGTGTTGCAGATGCTGGGCGACGAACTGCCGGAACTGGTCGGTCTTTCCGCTGACCTTGCCGGCTCCTGCCTTTCCATATGGGACAAGATCGAGCCGGTGACGGCGGAAACCGGCGGCAACTACATCTATTGCGGCGTGCGCGAATTCGGCCTCGGCGCAATGATGAACGGCATCTTCCTGCATGGCGGCTTCCGGCCCTTCGGCGGCGGCTATGTGGTCTTCTCCGATTATCAGCGCAACGCCATCCGCATGGCGGCGCTGATGAAGCTCGGCGTCGTCTACGCGCTGTCGCATGACTCGATCGCCGTCGGCGAGGACGGACCGACCCACCAGCCGATCGAGCATCTGGGCTCGCTGCGCCTGATGCCGAACCTTGATGTCTGGCGCCCGGCCGATGCCGTGGAAGCGGCCATCGCCTGGGAAACGGCGCTGAAACACACCGGCACGCCGACGCTGATGTCGCTCAGCCGTCAGGTTCTGCCGCCGCTTGCCCGCTCGGCCTCGCAGGCCGACGCCATCCGCAGGGGCGGCTATGTTCTGGCCGAAGCCGAAGGCACGCCTGCCGCCGTCATCATCGCCACGGGTGCGGAAACCCGCCAGGCGCTCGATGCAAAGGCAGCGCTTGCCAAGGAGGGCATTCAGGTCCGCGTCGTTTCCATGCCGTCGACCTTCGTCTTCGACAGCCAGGACGCAGCCTACAAGGCCGAAGTGCTTCCTGCTGGTATCCCGCGCGTTTCCGTGGAAGCCGCCGGAACCGAGTACTGGCGCAAATATGTCGGCCTTGAAGGCGGCTGCGTCGGTATTGACACGTTTGGCGAATCCGCTCCCCCGCCGGTCCTGTTCGAACTTTTCGGCATCACCGCCGAAGGGGTCGCCAAGACCGTCAAATCGGTGATCGGCTAATCGCGAGGGCCTGTCATCGTAGAGCGCCGCCCTTCCGGCATGGATTGGGGCGGCGCTTGCGACATGAATGAACAATGCCTGGCGCTGGCCGCCGGGCTTGCTGCATAACAAGGAAAGGAGCGTCTTCGCCTATCGAGAAGGCGAACGACGTCTCCGGCATTTTCGGGAGGATACCGCCTTGGCCGGTCACACAATTGAACATGCCGTCATCGGCGAAATCGACGGACAGGCGGTCGATGCCTATCGCCTGAGGGGCGGCGACACGGAAATCGAGGTGATGACCTATGGCGCGATCCTGCGCCGTGTCATGCGCCCGGATCGCAACGGCACGGTCGAGGACATCGTCATCGGCTATGACAATCCGGCCGATTATGTGACCAAGCCCGGCAATGCCGGGGCCATCTGCGGCAGGCTTTCCAACAGGCTCGCTTTCGGCAGGTTCACGCTCGATGGCGTCGACTATCAGCTTCCGACGAATTCCGGCCCGCATCATCTGCATGGCGGGCTTCCCGGTTTCGGCAAGCGTTTCTGGAAGGCCGCACCCGATCCGGACAACAACGCCGTGACCTTCCGCATGGATAGCCCGGACGGCGATCAGGGCTATCCCGGCGCGCTTAATGCGAGCGTGACATACCGTGTTCATGACGGCGGCGCGCTTGCCATCGAGATGGAAGCGGTCACGGATCGGGCCACCATTGTCAACATCATCCATCACGGTTACTGGAACCTTGCCGGCCATGCCAGCGGCAGCGTCGGGAACCAGCATCTGTGCCTGCTCTGCGACGGCTATACGGCGGTGAACGAGGACAAGATTCCGTCAGGCGAGATCGTCGCGGTCGCCGGCACGCCCTATGACTTTACCAAAATGCACCCGATCGGCGACCGGATCGCCGAGACCTGGCCGGGCGTGGGGTACGATCACAATCTCTGCGTCGCCGGTTACGACGGATCGATGCGGCTTGTGGCCGAGGCCGAAGATCCGGAAAGCGGGCGCGGTTTTCGCCTCTTCACAAACCAGCCCGGCGTCCAGTTCTATACCGCCGGCCACTATCGGGCACAACCGACTGAAGGCAAGAGCGGCGCACTATACCGGGAGTTCGCCGGTTTCGCGCTGGAGACGCAGGCCTACCCGGACAGCCCCAACCACGAAAACTTCCCCACCGTCGTGCTGCGCCCCGGCGAAACCTACCGCCACCTGATGCGGTTCGATTTCACGGTGAAACAATAAGGCCTCGCGTTCTCAAACGGAGCGGTGAAAAACCGGAACCAACCACCATCCAAAAGGCCGAAATGGGGGCGCAAAGTTGCCTTTGGAACGAACCGTTTCTTCCGGGATCTTTGCTGGCGCGTTCTGCCGATCACCGTCACCATCGATGTGACGGCGAAGCCCGCCAATATTTTCATGGGGTTATGGCGGAGAGGAAGGGATTCGAACCCTCGATACCATCTCTGGTATACTCCCTTAGCAGGGGAGCGCCTTCGACCACTCGGCCACCTCTCCGGTGAGGGCTCTGATAGGCGTTTTTGTTTCGCCGATCAAGCCTGTGAAAGGAAATCCGGCAAAAAAACGGTGCGGTGCCGGTCCGGCGACGACGAGCCTTTTTTGCGCTGAGCCGCCCGGCTTTATGTACCGTTTTCGGCGGCCGCGGTGTCGGCGGCGCCCGCGCCCGCCCCGCCGGCCACCTGCACGGCCCTGCTGCCAGCGCTGATCGCCGCGGCAAGGCAGCGCTGCGGCGTCCCGCCGTCAAGCCAGGCGTCGACGAAGCCGGCGTTGAACGCATCGCCGGCGCCGGTCGTGTCGACGACGCGGACCGCTTCAGCCGGCGCGTGGATGCGCAGGTCGGAGGCGGCGAGATAGGCGCCGTCCGATCCGGCCTTGATCGCGACGATCGGAAAGTGCCCGGCAAGCCGGGCGCACATCGCCTCCGGCTCGCTTTCGCCGGTGATGACCCGAGCCTCCTCCAGATTGGGCAGGAATACATCCACGCCACGACAGGCGGCGATGAGGCCCGGATCACCGATCAGCCTGTCATCCCAGCTCGGATCAAGCGAGACCGTGAGCCCCGCCGCACGCGCACGCGTCACCAGATCCGGCATTTCGGCAAGCGTCGCGTATTCGGCGATATGGAGATGGCCCGCCCTGCCCCAAGCCAACGCGTTCTCGAGCGTTGCAGGCTCTGCCCGCCCTGCCCGTTTGGTGAGAAAAGCGCGCTCGCTTCCAAGCACGGACGCAACGGTCACCTGTGGGCCGGCATCGTCCACGTGCTCCAGGAAGCCGAGATCGATGCCGCTGGTTTCGAGCTGACGCTCGATGGCGCGCGACAGGGGATCGTGTCCCAACCGGCCGACAAGGGCCGCGTGGCGTCCGATACCGGCGAAATGGGCGGCGGAAATGAAGGCGCCGCCGCCGGCGGCGATTGTCAGCTCGTCGGCGAAGACCTCGCGCCCGAGCACCGGCAGACGGTCAAGTCCGGTGAAGATCAGGTCGCAATAAATCCGCCCCACGCTGAGGACCGCCCGTCTTTCGTCATTTCCGGATGTCATTTACGGCCAAGGCTCTTTTCTGTCGCGGCGTCGAAGAGATAGAGCTTGCCCGGCTGAACCGTGCAGGTGACGCTGCTGCCGACGGCAGGCGAAAGCGTGCCCGGCGAGGTCGCGATCAGCGATTTGCCGCCCACATTCAGGTGCACCATGGTCTCGGGGCCGAGCGGCTCGACGGCCTCCACCACGCCCTCAAGCGTCAGGATCGCGCCCTCCGGTACCGCCCCGTCGACGACCGCCAGAAGGTCATGCGGTCTTATGCCGACCAGCACATCGCCCTCGTCCGCGAAACCGGCCGCCTGGTCGCCGAGCGCCGCTGCCGGCAGCATGTTCATGGATGGCGAGCCGATGAAGCGGGCGGTGAACACATCGGCGGGGTTTTCGTAAAGATCGACCGGCGTGCCCGTCTGCAGGATATAGCCATCCTTCATCACCACGATCCGGTCGGCCATGGTCATGGCCTCGACCTGGTCGTGGGTCACATAGACGGTCGTCGTTTTAAGTTCCTGATGCAACTTCTTGATTTCGATGCGCATCTGCGCGCGAAGCTGGGCGTCGAGATTGGAAAGCGGCTCGTCGAAGAGGAAGGCCGACGGGTTGCGCACCATGGCGCGGCCGATGGCGACGCGCTGTCGCTGGCCGCCGGAAAGCGCTGCCGGACGACGCTCCAGATAGTCGGTAAGGCCCAGAATGCGCGCCGTCTCGTCGATCCGCGCATTCTTTTCCTCTTTCGAGAGCTTCGACGTGTAGAGCCCGAAGCCGATATTCTGGCGCACGGTCAGATGCGGATAGATGGCGTAGTTCTGAAACACCATGGCGATGTTGCGGGCCTTCGGCGCCCGCTCGTTGACCACCGCCTCGCCGATCTTCAGTGTGCCGCCGGTGATCTCCTCGAGGCCGGCGATCATCCGCAGCGTCGTCGACTTGCCGCAACCGGACGGGCCGACAAAGACAACAAACTCGCCATCGGCAATCTCAAGGTCAATGCCATGCACGGCCTCGACCTTGTCATAGCGCTTCACCAGTTTTTCCAGTGCGATTGAAGCCATTATGCTTTTCCCCTCAACCGGTCGAAACATTGACCGCGTTCGCTGGCCGCCGCTTGCATGCGGGCGGCAAGGTCGTCGGCTTGTTTTTGAAATGCGTCCAGATTTTCACGGTAGCCGGCAATGGCGGCATCAAGCGGCTCTTCGGCCGGGCCGCCATAGCGCTTGCGCACGGCAACGAAATACTCCGGCGAAACGATCTCGCGGAAGGCCTCTTCATCGAGAGTCGTCTCGCGGCCGGCATGGTCGGCAAAGGCCTTTTTGAAGGGGCCATAGCCATCCGTACCGAGCGCGCCATCGGCGGCGACCACGGCACGGGCCACGTCGGCGGCAATCTCGTGCGCCTGGCGGAAGGAAAGCGCCTCGCGCCGCACCAGACTGTCGGCCAGTTCGGTGATGGTGATGCAGGAGCGGTCGAGATTGGCAGCAACGCGCCTGCCGTTGATGCGCACCTGGCCGATCAGGCTCGTCATCAGCTCCAGAACGCGCATGCCGCTGTCGAAGGCCTGATAACCCATCACCTGGGTTTCGCCCTCGCTGTCGTTCATGTCGGTAAAGGGCGTGTTGTGCATCACTGTCAGCACGGTCTGGGCGCGGCCCACCGTCTGACTGGCGAGATGGCGCATATGTTCCACCGGCACCGGATTGCGCTTCTGCGGCATGATCGAGGAGATCTGCACCAGCGCGTTCGGCACATAAAGCTGGCCGACCTCGAAACTGGTCCAGAACTGGAAATCCTGAATCAGACGTCCGAGATGCAGGAACATGAGTTCAAGCGCGGAATAGGTCGCCGTGATGTAGTCGACACCGGCAATGCAGCTGTAGGAATTCTGCAACGGCGCAGAAAAACCGAGGAGCTCGGCCATGCGCGCCCGGTCGATGGCAAAGCCGGATGTGGTGATCGCGGCCGCCCCCATCGGGCAGAGGTCCACGATTTTGCGGGCGGCATAGAGACGCTCGATATCGCGGATCAGCATTTCGATCGCGGCGGAGAGGTAGTGGCCAAAGGTGGTCGGCTGCGCCGGCTGGCCGTGCGTATAGGCGACAATCAGCGTGGTCTTCTCACGCTCGGCGGTATCGATCAGGGCCGCCAGAAGCTTCAAGGCTTCGCCTGCCGCAGCATCGATATAGCGACGCAGGTTGAACTTGAACAATGTGTGGTCGATATCGTTGCGCGAGCGCGCCGTGTGCAGGCGCCCGCCAAGATCCGGCCCGAGGCGCGCTTTCAGCTCTTTCTCGATGAGAAAGAAAAAGTCCTCGACCTCGCCGGTGTATTCAAGCGCCGCCGGGTCCACCTCACGGTCGATGGCGACGAGCGCCTCGGCGATCTTTCCGGCCTGTTCTCCGGTCAGGATGCCGGTCTCGGCCAGCATGACGAGGTGGGCGCGGTCGATGGCTCGAAAACCATCGATGAAGTTCGTTTTTGCGCCATCAAACAATGGCTTGAGCACGGTTTCCTTGTAAACCGGATCAGGAAATCTGCTGGTATCGTCTTTTTGGGGATCGTTCGTGTTCATGGGTCTATCCCTTGACGCCCGCCAGCATCACGCCGCGCACGATATAGCGCTGGAAGATGAGGAAGACGAGAAGTGTCGGTATGGTCGCAAGCGCTGCCCCGGTCATGATCATCTCCCACTGGATCGCGGCTTCCACGGCAAAGCTCGAAAGGCCGACAGGCAGCGTGTAGAGCTCGCTCGAGGTGGTGACGATCAGCGGCCAGAAGAAGGCGGTCCAGTTGCCGAGGAAGGTGAAGATGGCAAGCGCCGAAAGCGCGGGCGCGACGAGCGGCATGGCGATCTTCCACCAGATGACGAACTCGTTCATCCCGTCGATCCGGGCTGCTTCCATGAAGTCATCCGGCACGCCCTCGAAGAACTGGCGCATCAGAAAGGTGCCGAAGCCGGTCATCATGCCGGGAAACATGATGCCCCAGTAGCTGTCGAGCCAGCCGAAATTGGCCGACATCAGATACCACGGGATCACCAGCATTTCCGTCGGGATCATCAACGTCGAGAGGATCGCCAGGAAGATGAAACGGCGACCGCGAAAGCGGAATTTGGCGAGCGTGTAGCCGACAAGACTGTCGAAGAACACGTTCGAGCAGGTGACGATGGTGGCCACCAGCAGCGAGTTAAAGAACCAGCGGCCGAAGCCTGTGGTCGTCAGCACCTTCACATAGTTCGAAAATGTCGGGTCCTGCGGGATCAGCCGCAGGTCATAGACCTGGCTCGCGGGCTTCAGCGAGGTGGAGAACATGAAGAGAAGCGGCGTGATCATGACGAGGCCGCCGATAAACAGCAGCGTCCACATCAGCACCCTGCCCGGCCGCACCTTCGGTTTGTAACGCGAGACCGCGTCCTCGTGGCGAAGTTCGGTCATGACTTGTCCCTCAGGATCCAGAGCTGCAGCAGCGAAATGACGAGGAGAATGAGGAAGAGAACGACGGTCTGCGCCGCCGCGTAGCCCATCTGGTAGGACGAAAAGGCCGACTGGTAGATCATCAGCACAAGCGGCTTGGTGGTGCCAAGCGGCCCGCCCGGATCATTCGTGGTCATGTTGTAGACCTGGTCGAAAATCCTCAGGAATCCGATGGAGGACAGCACCACCAGAAACACGGTGGTCGGCTTCAGGAGCGGCAGCGTGATCTTGCGCAGGATCGCCCATTCGCCGAGACCGTCGATGCGGGCAGCCTCGTAAAAGGTCGTCGGAATGGCGCGGAGCCCCGCCATGAAGATGATGATCTGGAAGCCGAGACCGGCCCAGATGGCCGTCACCATGATCGAGGGCAGCGCCTGGGTGGTTGAGCGCAGGAAGGGCTGCTGCGGCAGGCCGAGAGCGGCAAGTACGTCGTTGATGACGCCGATCGGGGCCGGCTGATAGAACCAGCGCCAGACCCAGGCCATGGCCGCCGCCGTCGTCAGGAACGGCATGAAATAGAGCGCGCGGATGAGGCCGTGGCCGAAGCGCACGCGATCGAGAAAGAAGGCGATGGTGAAGGACAGCACCAGCGAGATCGGCGTGCCGAAGATCAGATAGGCGAAGGTGTTCTTGAACACCTGCCAGAAATCCGGATCGGTGAAAAGCTTGGCGTAATTTTCAAAGCCGATGAATTTCGGCGGACGCATCAGGTTCCAGTCCGTCAGCGACAGCCGGAAGGCGTCGAGCGTCGGGTAGAAACGGATGACGCTGTAAAACAGCACGGGCAGCGCCAGAAAGGTCCAGACCCAGACAAGGCGCTTGGTGTGCATGGAAAAACGGTCGGCAAAGCCGCCGCCCTCGGGGCGGCCGGCGGCCGCCCCCTTGGTGTTTTCAGCCTGGAGAGACATCGGCCCGATCCGGCTTACATCGCGTCGTCGATGATGGCCTGTTCTTCCTCGGCCGCTTCCTTGATGCTGTCGGCAGGCGACTGGCCGTTCAGGATCACGCGGTTGACCATGTCGATGGCGACCTGACGCTGGGCGGCCTCATCCACGAACAGCGTGGTGTGGGCGTAGTCGAGCCCCTTGAGGAACGGGCCGTAGATCGGGTTCGAGGTGTTCTCGTCCGTCAGCGCCACGGCGCGCCGCGCCGGCAGTTCGCCGACCACATCGAGCCAGATGCCCATGGCTTCCGGCGATGTCAGATAGGTCAGGAATTTTTCCGCAGCCTCGAGCTCCTCGCCTTCGACCTTGGCGCCGATGCCGTTTGCAAAATAGCTCGAATAGTTGGAGCGCATGCCGTCGGCATTGGCCGGCAGCTCGGTCACGGCCCAGTCGAAATCCTCGATCTGGCTGAAGGAGCCGAGACGGAAGGTGCCGTCGATGGTCATGCCCGCCTTGCCGGCGCGGAAGGCGGCCTGGCCTTCGTCCATGAAGCCGGACTGGCCGATTTTCTCGTTCATCTGCAGGCCGGTGTAGAATTCCAGCGCCTCGGTGCCTTCCGGGCTGTCATAGGTCACCTTGCGGTAGTCGTCCTCATAGGGCACGCCGCCGAACTGGCGCACCAGCACTTCGCGCCACCACTGGTGATCCTGGCCGGCCATGTCGAGGGTCATGCCCTCGGTCACCATGTTTCCGGCATCGTCGAACTTGGCGATCGCCTTGCCGGCGGCCACCAGTTCATCCAGCGTCTGCGGCGGGTTTTCCGGGTCGAGGCCGTTCTCCTCGAAAAGCTTCTTGTTGTAGAACAGCGCCAGCGAGCGCACGGCCGTCGGCAGGCCGTAATATTCGCCGTCGCGCTTCATCGCGGTCACGATCGGGAAGAACGCGCTCTCGATCTGGTCATGCGGGAACGCATCCTGCGGCAGCGGCTGCAGAAGCCCGCCGGCGACGAACTTGTCCAGCCAGCCATAGAAGAGCTGCATCACGTCCGGGCCCTTGCCGGCCATGTTGGCGGCGACGATGCGGGTCTGGTAGTCCGCATAGGGAAAGTTGACCTGCTTGACGGTGATATCCGGATTGGCCGCCTCGAACTTCTCGATCAGCTGATCCATCGCGTTGACGCGGGTCTCGTAGATATACTGCCAGTACTCGATCTCGACGGCGTTCGCCGAATTGACCGAGACCATGCTGATGCCGGACATCAGGCCGGCGAGCAGAAGTGCCTTGCGCATTGAAATCTCCACTTCCCCATGTGCGGCGTCCCGCCGCGTCCGGGGCTTTTTGTTCCCGAAAGCCGTCTGCCAGGGGCGGCGGCCGTTGTTCGCTTTATGCAGGCGCCAGCTGCGCCATCGGGCGCCGTTTGTCCGGCGCCTCGGCGATACGGTCGCGTGACGCCGCGCGTTTGTCAATAAGATAATCTAGTTGAATTATTATATTGACGATAGAAGGGACCGACCCCAGACTGAGACCATCGGAAAGCGGACGGACATGAACGACAAGACACGCGCGCCTTCGGCTATCGGCAACAACCCGGAACGAAACCGCGAGCATAACCGCCGCGTGGTCCTCGACCTGGTGCGCCAGCACGGCATGCTGGGGCGGATGGAGATTGCCCGGCGCACGCATCTGACGGCGCAGGCGGTTGCCAATATCGTCGACGATCTCGTCGGCGAGAACCTGCTGATGTCCACGGGGCGGCGGCGCACGGGACGCGGTCAGCCGCCGATCCAGTTTGCGGTGAACCCGGAGGGCGCTGCCACGATCGGCGTCGAGATCGCGACCGACCAGATGGTCGTGACCGCGCTCGATCTGACCGGCGTGCTGCGCTACAAGCGCATTGTCCCCCTCGCCGACACCACGCCCGAACGCACCCTGCCCGTGTTCGCGCTAGAGGTGGAACGGGCGCGCAAATCGGTCGAGGCCCCGCTTCTCGGCGTCGGCGTGGTGATGCCCGGACCGTTCGGCATCGAGGGCATGAGCTTTGTCGGTCCGACCACCCTTCCCGGCTGGAACGGCATTGACGTCAAGGCGGCACTGGAGACCGCCTGCGGCATTGATGTAACGCTGGAAAACGATGCCGCCGCGGCCGCCGTTGCCGAAAGGCTGTTCGGCGCTGGCCACGCGATCTCCCATTTCTGCATGCTCTATTTCGGCACCGGCATCGGGCTTGGCATGATCCAGGACGGCGCGCCCTATCGCGGCGCCTTCGGCAATGCCGGCGAGATCGGCCATGTGCCGGTCGTGCCCGGCGGAAGGCCTTGCCCCTGCGGCCAGCACGGCTGCCTGGAACGCTACGCCTCACTTCATGCGCTGCATGAACGCTTCGATGCCTGTGACAGAGAACGCCCACAAATATCTGAAATTGAATCGCTTTTTGAAAGCGAAGATCCAGTGGTGGAAGCCTGGATCGCGGAAGCGGCGACGCATCTTTCCACCGTTGTCGGCCTGCTTGAAAACATCTTCGATCCGGAAACCATCATTCTGAGCGGCGCGTTTTCGGACGCCGTCATGGACGCGCTGATTGCCCGCATGCCGGCGCTGCCGTCATCGGTCGCCGCCCGCTCGAACCGCGCGAAACCGCGCGTCATGCGTGGCCAGACCGGACAGTATACGGCCGCCCTCGGCGCCGCCGCCCTGCCGCTTTTCGAGATCCTGACGCCGAAACTCGAGACATTGCCGCCCGCCCGGCAGGTGGCCTGACAAACAGAACCAACGGGGAACGACATGCTTACGCCGCGCCAGCGCATCGAACAGGAAATGGCCTCATCTTCGCTTGTCCGCCTGCACAGGGCGCTCTCCCGGCTGAAATCGCCGGTGACGATGATGAACACGGGCGCGCATCCGGATGACGAACAGTCCGGCATGCTCGCCTTTTTCCGTTTCGGGCTCGGCATGCGGATCGTGGTTGCGTGTTCGACGCGCGGCGAAGGCGGACAGAACGTGCTGGGGCCGGAGCGCATCGGCGCGCTCGGCGTGCTTCGAACCCGCGAGATGGAGGAGGCCGCCCGCGCGCTCGACGCCGATATCCACTGGCTCGGCCACGGGCCGGACGACCCGGTGCATGATTTCGGCTTTTCCAAGGATGGCGATGCCACTTTCGCCCGCTGGGGCGAGAAGCGCATCGTGGAGCGCCTGGTGCGCGCCTATCGGGCTGAACGCCCCGATATCGTCATACCGACCTTCCTCGACGTTCCCGGCCAGCACGGCCACCACCGCGCCATGACGCGGGCCGCCGAGACCGCCATCCGCCTTGCCGCCGACGAGACAGCCTATCCGGAGCATTTCGCCGAGGGACTGAAGCCCTGGCGCGTTGCCAAATACTACCTCCCCGCATGGTCGGGCGGCGGTGGAACCTATGATGACGACCTGCCCCCGCCGCCACCAACCGTCACCGTGACCGCCGACGGGCGCGATCCGGCAACGGGCGCCGATTATGACCGCATCGGCGAATGGTCGCGCTATTACCATGCCTCGCAGGGCATGGGCTGGTGGCCGGAACGACCGGATCATGCCTGGCAGTTGCACCTGCTGCTCGGCCCCGACGGCAGCACGCCGGAGGAGACCATCCTCGACGGACTGCCGAAGACACTGGACGATCTCTGCGTCGGCGAGGCCGAGACGCTCACAGGTGATCTCGTGACGGCCGATGCCGCGATCGCGGCGGCGATCGCCGCCTTTCCCGATCGCGAGGCCGTGACCCGCAGCCTCGTCTCCGCCGCAGGCACGATCGAGGCCGCGCTCAACGCCGCCCCCGATGGCTTCATCGAAAGCCAGGGACACAGGCTCACCCGCAAGCTCGCCGAGATCGATGCGGCGCTTCTGGAAGCTGCGGCGCTGTTCGAGCGCGCCTATGGCGAGGCCGAGTGCCTGACGCCGGGCGGCGAGACAACGCTGACCGTTGTTTTGAGCGAGGATGCCGACACGTCAACAACCGCCATAACACCGCACCTGCCGCGCGGCGTCACGGCGTCAAAACCTGAGACGAAGGCCTGCATCTTCCGCTTCCCCCTTGCCGTCGCCGACGATGCGCCCTTGACCAACCAGTATCCGCCGCTCTGGTCATCGCTCGGCGGCAATGGTCCCGTCTCGGTGCGGCTTGAAACTGAAATTTCAGGCCGCAGGGCCACGGGTCATTTCGACCTCGAAACGGCCTTGCCTGTCGTTCCTGCCCATTCCCTCACCTTGAAGCCGAACGCATTTATCGTTCCAATACAGAATATTAACCATAGTTTCTCATTCACCGCACAAAGCGACGATCCAAAGCTCACGCTTCACTTTAACGCGCCTGAAGGGTTTCGGGTGAGCGGAACGGGCGCGCAGTTTCGCCTCGACCTGCCGCAGCAGGCAACGCCCGGCCTCGCCCATATCATCCCGGAAATCGACGGCCATCCTGCCGCCAACATCACGCCCTTCGCCTATCCCCATATCGGCCGCAACCGCTTCGTCCGACCGGAGGTTCTGAGCGTTCTCACCCTCGACCTCGCCCTGCCCGAAGGCGCGAAGATCGGCTATGTCGGCGGCGGCGCGGACAATGTCTTCCTCTCGCTGAAACGCATGGGGCTCGATGTCACCGAGCTTGATGCGGCTGCCCTCTCCGGCGATCTCTCCGCCTTCACCACGATCGTCATCGGCATCTTCGCCTTCGGCACCCGTCCGGATCTTGCGGCGGCGACAAAGAAATTCCACCGCTTCGCCGAGGATGGCGGCCACCTGGTGACGCTCTATCACCGTCCCTCGGACGGCTGGTCGCCCGAGGCAACGCCGCCGCTTTATCTCAGGATCGGCTCGCCATCGCTGCGCTGGCGCGTGACCAACCCCAATGCCGAGGTCGAGGTTCTGGCACCCGACCATCCGCTCCTCACCGGTCCGAACCGGATCACCGCCGATGACTGGGCGGGCTGGCACAAGGAACGCGGGCTTTATTTCGCTGCCGAGTGGGACGATGCCTATCAGCCGCTTCTGGCCATGCATGATGCGGATGAAAAGCCGCTGAAGGGCGCGCTCGTTTCGGCAAGGATCGGCAAGGGCCGGCACACCCACACCAGCCTCGTGCTCCACCACCAGATGGACCGGCTCGTCCCCGGCGCCTTCCGCCTGATGGCCAACCTGGTGCAGCCGGCATGACACATTGAGCGACAAGGTAACAGAGACGAAGAACGCCGCCGGCCAGGGCATCGCCTGGCTTCTGACGGACATGACGCTGGTGACCTTCATGAGCGTTCTGGTCAAGGCCAACAGCGTCGCCTATCCGGCCATCCAGCTCGTCTTCATCCGTGCCCTCGTCGGCCTTCTCTTCATCCTGCCGATGGTCGTGAAGAACCGCGCGGCGCTGAAAACGATGCGCTATCCATTGCGCAATGCCTTTCGCGTCGCCTGCAACGCCATCGCGCTCACCTCGAACTTCCTCGCCTTTGCCATGCTGCCGCTGGTGATGGTCAACGCGCTCGGCTTCACCCGGCCGCTGGTGACCATGGGTCTTGCCGCGCTTCTGCTCGGCGAGCGCGTCGGGCGGCTGCGATGGCTCGGCGCGGCGATCGCCTTTGGCGGCGCGCTTATCATCGTCTCGCCGAATGAGGTCGAACTCAATCCCGGCCTGCTGGCGGTGCTTGCCAGCATCCTCTTCGGCGCCATGGCGACCATCCAGACGCGAAAACTGGCCGAGGAGAGCACGATCGTGATGATGGCGTTTTATACGGTCGGCCTCGTGCTGCTCACGGGCCTGCCGGCCCTCTTCGTCTGGCAGCCCGTGCCGCTTGCCCACTGGCCGGCACTGGCGCTGATCGGATTCCTGGCCCAAGCCGGGCAATATTGCTGGCTGAAGGCTTATCAGAAAAGCGATGCAAGCCTTCTGGCGCCCTTCGGCTACCTCTCGGTGTTCTTTTCCGCCGCCGCCGGCTTCTTCTTCTTCGGTGAAGTCCCGCCGCCCCGCATCTTCCTTGGCGTTGCGGTCATCCTGATCGCGCTTCAGGGAACGCGGTTCCTCGAAAGGCGGCGCCGGACATGAAAATGCCCGCGCTTGCGCACGGGCATGTCGGTTCGTCGCGAAAAGGGCCGAAGGATCAGGCGTAGGACGGTTCCCGCCCCGCCTTCACGGCCTCGCTGACAACGCGCGCGGTCTGGCGGGCAAGAACGATTTCCTCATCCGTCGGAATGACGCGGACTTCGACGCGGCTTTCCGGGCAGGAGATGATTTCCGCATTGGCGTTGTTGGCGTCGTCGTCCAGTTGAACGCCGAGCCAGCCGAGACGATCGCAGATCATCTTGCGGATGACCGGCGAGTTCTCGCCGATGCCGGCGCTGAAGACCAGCGATTCCATGCCTTCCATGGTGGCGACCATGATCGACAGTTCGCGGCAGGCGCGGAAGACGAACAGATCGATCGCCTTTCTGGCGTTCGGGTCTTTGCTTTCCATCAGCACGCGCAGGTCGCCCGAAATGCCGGAGACGCCGAGCAGGCCGGACTTGTAGTACAGCATGTGCTTGATTTCGGCCGGTGTCAGGTTCTCCGCTTCCATCAGCGTCAGAACCAGGCCCGGATCGACCGTGCCGGAGCGCGTGCCCATCATCAGCCCGCCGAGCGGCGTCAGACCCATGGTCGTGTCGATAGCCTTGCCGTTGCGCATGGCGCACATGGAGGAACCGCTGCCGAGATGGGCAACGACGGTGCGCTTCTTGACCAGATAGTCCGAGATCTCGCGCAGGCGATCGGCGATATAGGTGTAGGACAGGCCGTGGAAGCCGAAGCGGCGGTATCCCTTGGCTTCATATTCCAGCGGAATCGGGTAGCGCGCGGCGCGCTCGTCGATATTGACGTGGAAGGCGGTGTCGAAGCATGCGACCTGCGGGAGGTCAGGACGGATGCGACGGAAAAGCTTGATCGAGGCGAGGTTTGCCGGCTGGTGCAGCGGGCCCATCGGGATCAGCGTTTCGAGATAGGAAACGATCTCGTCATCCAGCAGCACCGGATCGGCGAACCGGCCGCCGCCGTGAAGCACGCGATGGCCGACGGCCTGCAGCGGGCTGTTTACGGTGTAGGGCTTGATGACGCCAAAAATGCGCTCAAGCATATCTTCCTGCATATGTTCCCCGATTTCGAGATCCATATTGCAGATTTCCTTGCCGCCGGCCTCCTTGACCACGAGGCGGGGGTTTTCGTTCACGCCGTCGAACTGACCGCGCAGAACAAGAGAAAAATGATCACCCTCGACTTCGTAAAGACGGAATTTGAGGCTGGATGATCCGGCATTCAATGCCAGTACTGTGCCATTCATAATCGCTATCCAGAAATGGTGAGCGCACCGCCCTGGGAGGAGGCGGTGCGCGAGGCTTCAGAAAATTGGATCAGCCCTTGGGATAAGGCCATTTCCAATCGAGAATCTCCGGCATGTCTTGACCATGCTCGCGGACATAATCGTGGTGTTTGGCGCGCATTTCCTTGAGATAGTTCAATGCGGCCGCACCTCTTTCGCCAAATCCGCCGGCACGTTCGATCGCATCCATGGCCAGATGGTAGCGGTCGAGGCGGTTCTGGACAACCATGTCGAACGGCGTCGTCGTCGTTCCCTCTTCAACATAGCCACGAACGTGGATGTTGTTGTGGTTGTGACGGCGGTAGGCCAGGCGGTGAATGAGCCAGGGATAGCCGTGATAGGCGAAGATGACCGGCTTGTTCTCGGTGAAGAGCGCATCGAAGTCCGCATCGCGAATACCGTGCGGGTGCTCTTCCTTAGGCTGTAGGGCCATCAGGTCGACGACGTTGACGACCTTGACCTTCATTTCCGGCAGCTTCTGGCGGAGAATGTCGACAGCCGCCATCATTTCCAGCGTCGGAACGTCACCAGCCGAAGCCATGACGACATCGGGCTCTTCGCCTTCCGGCACATTGCTTGCCCACTTCCATTCGCCGAGACCGGCATCGCAATGCACGATGGCTTCCTCGATCGACAGCCATTGCGGCTGCGGCTGCTTGCCGGCAACGATGACGTTGACGCGGTTGTAGGTGCGCAGAATGTGGTCACCAACCCAGAGAAGCGTGTTGGCATCCGGCGGGAAATACGTGCGGACAACGTCGGCCTTCTTGTTGACGACGTGGTCGATGAAGCCGGGATCCTGATGGCTGAAGCCGTTGTGGTCCTGACGCCATACATGCGAGGTCAGCAGGTAGTTCAGCGACGAGATCGGCTTGCGCCATGCCATATGCTGGGTGGTCTTCAGCCACTTCGCATGCTGGTTGAACATCGAGTCGATGATGTGGATGAAGGCTTCGTAGCACGAGAACAGACCGTGGCGGCCCGTCAGCAGGTAGCCTTCCAGCCAGCCCTGGCACAGATGTTCGCTCAGGACTTCCATCACGCGGCCGTCGCGGGCAACGCCTTCGTCATACTCGAGGATGTCGGCCATCCAGACGCGGTCGGTGACTTCGAAGACATCCTGCAGGCGGTTCGAGGCGGTTTCATCGGGGCCCATCAGGCGGAAGTTGCGCTCCTCGGCGTTGAGCTTCATGACTTCGCGCAGCAGCATGCCGAGACGCTTGGTTGCCGAGGTCATCACGGCGCCAGGCTGCGTCACGTCCACCGCGAGTTCGCGGAAGTCGGGCATCTTCAGTTCCTTGCGCAGGACGCCGCCATTGGTGTGCGGGTTGGCGCTCATACGCAGGTCGCCTTCGGGCGCCAGCGCCTTCAGCTCGGGTATCAGCTTACCGTTTTCATCGAACAGCTTTTCCGGGCCGTAGCTCTTCAGCCAGTCTTCGAGCTGGCTGCGGTGATCGGCGTTCTGGCGGGCTTCCGAGATCGGAACCTGGTGCGAGCGCCAGAAATCCTCGACCTTCTTGTTGTCGACGAATTTCGGGCCGGTCCAGCCCTTGGGGCTCCTGAGGATGATCATCGGCCAGCGCGGCATTTCGTAGACCGTGCCTTCGGCGCGGGCTTCCGACTGGATCTCGCGGATGCGGGCGTAGCACTCTTCCATGACCTCGGCCATGCGCTGATGCATGTATTCCGGGTCGTCGCCTTCCACGTAGAAGGGTTCGTAGCCATACCCCTGGAAGAGGTCGGTCAAATCCTTCTTGCTCATCCGGGCCATCAGGGTCGGATTGGCGATCTTGTAGCCGTTGAGGTGGAGGATCGGCAGAACGGCGCCATCATTGATCGGGTTCAGGAACTTGTTCGAGTGCCACGAAGCGGCAAGCGGGCCGGTTTCGGCTTCACCGTCGCCGACGACGCAGGCAACGATCAGGTCGGGATTGTCGTAGGCCGCGCCGAATGCGTGGACCAGGGCGTAACCCAGCTCGCCGCCTTCATGGATCGATCCGGGCGTCTCGGGTGCGACGTGGCTCGGAATGCCGCCGGGGAACGAAAACTGCTTGAACAGCTTGCGCATGCCTTCCGCGTCTTCCGTGATCTCCGGATAGACTTCGGTATAGGTGCCGTCGAGATAGGCATTGGCGACCAGACCGGGGCCGCCGTGACCGGGGCCGCAAATATAGATCGTGCTGGCATCGTATTTCTTGATGATGCGGTTCAGGTGAACATAGATGAAGTTCAGGCCCGGCGTCGTGCCCCAGTGGCCGAGCAGGCGCGGCTTGACGTCTTCTTCGGCGAGCGGCTCCTTCAGCAGGGGGTTGCCCATCAGATAGATCTGACCAACCGACAGGTAATTGGCCGCCTGCCAGTATCTATTCATCAGATCCAGTTCTTCGGGCGCCAGAATATTCCGGGCTCCATCAGGCGTGATCTGTTCCATGTCGATTCCCCTTTTCGAAATCAAATTGGCGTTTAAATCGATTTGCTATATCCCTCAGACCGGTTTGAGATCACATGACCTAAATCAACCGAAGCGCGGCGGCAGAGATTTTCCGGCTCTCTCACCGAGGGATTTTGCATCGCTGGCGAAGCGCCGGCGGCGCCCCGTACTCAACGACATAGCAGTTCTTCATGCGCTTTCAACGACTTGACGATTGCAAACTTTGATGCAGCGATCATATAACGTCAACCGTGACAGACTTTTGGCGGACGCAGAATATTTTCAGTAATTCGTTTCGCGGCACAAATCGGCCATTGCCCCTCGACGGCGCGCCGCCGATCTGGCATTGGCAGAGCCAAGTTCACCGGCCGTTCCGGTGCCCGGACTAAACTGAAACACGCCGGTGGCAAGCGCCGGCCAACCTTGCGGTTTGAACGATGCCCGACACCAGCATATCACCGAACCCCATCCACGTCATCGGCGGCGGCCTTGCCGGCTCCGAAGCGGCATGGCAGATCGCCAGTCGCGGCATTCCGGTGATCCTGCACGAGATGCGCGGCGTGCGTGAGACGGCGGCCCACAAGACCGACGGGCTCGCCGAACTGGTCTGCTCCAATTCCTTCCGCTCCGATGATGCGACCAGCAATGCCGTCGGCGTCATCCACGCCGAAATGCGCATGGCGAACTCGCTGATCATGGCCTGCGCGGATGCGCACCAGGTGCCGGCCGGCGGCGCGCTGGCGGTCGACCGCGACGGTTTTTCCAACGCCGTCACCGAAAAGCTTGCAGCCCATCCGCTGATCACGATCGTGCGCGAGGAAGTCACCGCGCTGCCGCCGGAGGACTGGGACCAGGCGATCATCGCGACCGGGCCGCTGACGGCCCCTGCCCTTGCCGAGGCGATCAGCGCAAAGACCGGCAAAGAGGCTCTCGCCTTCTTCGACGCCATCGCGCCGATCGTCTATCGCGACACGGTGGACATGGATATCTGCTGGTACCAGTCCCGCTACGACAAGGTTGGGCCCGGCGGCACGGGCAAGGACTACATCAACTGCCCGATGAACGAGGCGGAGTACAACGCCTTCATCGACGCGCTGATTGCCGGCGACAAGACGGACTTCAAGGAATGGGAGGGCACGCCCTATTTCGACGGCTGCCTGCCGATCGAGGTCATGGCCGAGCGCGGCCGCGAGACGCTGCGCCATGGCCCGATGAAGCCCATGGGCCTCACCAATGCCCACAAGCCGGATGAAAAGCCCTATGCGGTCGTCCAGTTGCGCCAGGACAACGCGCTCGGCACGCTCTACAACATGGTCGGCTTCCAGACCAAGCTGCGCTACAGCGCGCAAAAGGACGTGCTGAAGATGATTCCGGGCCTTCAGGACGCCGAATTCGCCCGCCTCGGCGGCCTGCACCGCAATACCTATCTGAACTCGCCGACGCTGCTCGACGGAACGCTGGCGCTGAAGGGCCGTCCGGGCCTCCGCTTTGCCGGCCAGATCACCGGATGCGAGGGGTATGTGGAAAGCGCCGGCATCGGACTTCTGGCCGGGCGATTCGCGGCGGCCGAACGTCTGGGTCGCGACACCGTCGCCCCACCGCCGGAAACGGCGCTGGGCGCGCTGCTCGGCCATGTCACCGGCGGGCATATCTCGCACGAGGAAGAAGGCGGCAAACGCTCCTTCCAGCCGATGAACATCAATTTCGGCCTGTTCCCCGAGCTCGAGCCCGGCGCGCTGATCGATCCGGAAACGGGAAAGCGCCCGCGCGGCAAGGCCAAGTCATCGGTGAAGAAACAGCTCGTCGCCAAACGGGCGCTGGAGGCGTGCAAGGCCTGGGTGGACGCCTGACGGGACTTTCCCGGGGAGGTCAGCGGGCGTTCAGCATCCAGGTCGAGACGTCCGCGGCGTCCTGTTCGCTCAGGAAATGGTAATTGCCGCTGAAGAAATCGCTCTCGGGGAAATCGACCTGAAGGCCGTTGGCTTCGGGCAAGGCACGCAGGCGATACTCGCTCTGCCGGACGATGATCGCCTGCCCCTTGCCGCGCCGCGAGCGGTACATGCCGACCTTGCCGTCGGCAAGCCTCAGGAAAAAGGTTTCCAGCTCGGTATCGCCGATGACGGAAGCGACCCGTTCGTCGGGATAGCTGCGGTTGAATTCGCGGCGCGCCCAGCCATGGGCTTCCTCAACCGTGAACCCGCCGTCTGATTTCTGCACTTTCGCCCGGCCGAAGAAATAGTACGCAACAATGGCGGCGACCACGGCAACGAGAAGCCATACCCAAGTTTCCATTCGCCAGCATCCTCCTGTTGCGACATTTGAGGCTCGATGTCCCGCAGAAATGCGCCTGATGGGAAAGTCCGCGCGATCGGTCGAAAGCGATCCGCGAGCCTGCGCCAGAGCTTCAAGATAGCCTTTAAAACTTACGAAACAGCAAAGCGCGCATCATCACAAGCTGCCTCTTCCACTGCGAAGGCCGCACCGTGTGTTCCAGCGCACTTTCTCCCAAAGCCTCGGCCTTTACAAGAATGTTCTCCGAGGCTGACATAGGAAGATAGGCCGGCGCAAGCGTTTTCGCGATCCGCCCCTCCGCCCTGAATCTGGCGAGGTGGGAAAGACCGAACGCGGCGAAGGCGCGGATCGCGTTGCCGACCCGCTCGCGATCGCTGGCGATCAGGAAGCTTTCCCGATCAAGACCCGTGGCGGACAGGATTTCGGCGGGCACGAACACCTGACCGGCGGCCCTGTGACGCGGCAGCAACAGGATCGAACCGGCAACGGCCTGCGCCACGCCCGCGTGACCGGCGGTCGTCGCGCCGGCAGCGGCCGCCGTCGGGTCGAGCACGAGGCTCGCGAGCTGAATGAGCGCCGAGGCCGTTTCGCCGGCATAGCCTTCGAAATCCGTCGTCGTGTCCATCGGGTCGTCGTAGAGGTCGAAGATCCGCGCTTCGCACATGCGCGCCAGCGGATCGCGCGGAAGGTTGTAGGTCTCTATCGCCGCAAGAAGCGCTGCAGCAGTCGGGTTTGCCGCCGTCGATCCGTGGTCGGCGCCCTCGAGCAGGTCACGCCAGTATTGCAGCCTGACCTCCCCCGGCAGAGGCTCGCTGACGCGGTCGCGCACCCGGGCCAGTTCGGCATTGAAGAGATAGAGCGCGGCAAGGGCCTGTCGCTTGTCCGCGGGCGAAAGCAGCGCGGCCAGATAGCGGTCGCGATCGGCCTCGCGCAGTTCGGCAAGCAGAAGTCGTTCGGTTTCGGCGTGATCGGTCACGCGCCTTGCTCCAGTGCGTTTGAGACCGTTTGTCGTTTCAAACGGCGATCAGCGCGGCGGCGACCGCGCGCTCTTCTCCGAGCAGAATGTTGTAGGTCCTGACCGCCGCCCCGGTATTCATCGGATCGGCGACGATCTTCTTTTCACGCAGGGCCTCGCGCAGCGGCCTGGGCAGGATCACCATGTCGAGGCCGGTTCCGACCAGCAGAACCTCGATATCGTCGGCCTGGTCCAGCACCCGCTCGAAGGCGGCAATGCTCATTTCCTCCGGCGAGGTCACGTCCCAGCCGTGAATGCCGGACGGCACGCACAGGAGAGAGCCGCGATGCGACATGTCGGCAAAGCGGAAGCCGCCATTGCCATAGGTGTCGATCGGCGCCTTGCCCGGAAAATGCGCCTCGCGAATCTCGATGCCACGCGCCATCGGTTCAGATCCCCGTCACGGTTCCCTGTTCCTCGGGCGCGCCTTTCTCCTCATCCTTCTTCTGGAAAGTGTCCGGGCGGAGCTTGAAGGCGATCAGGATCGGCGCCGCGATATAGATCGACGAATAGGTGCCGATCGCCACGCCGAACAGCATCGCGAAGGTGAAGGAGCGGATCACCTCGCCGCCGAAAAGATAGAGCGCGGCAAGCGCCAGCATCGTGGTCAGGGCCGTCAGGATGGTGCGCGACAACGTGTGATTGATCGAGATGTCGAGCAGTTCCGGCAGCGGCATCTTCTGATATCGCCTGAGGTTCTCGCGCACGCGGTCATAGACCACCACCGTATCGTTCAGCGAATAGCCGACGATCGTCAGCACCGCGGCAATACTGGTGAGGTTGAACTCGACCCCCGTGAGCACGAAAATACCGATGGTCAGGAGAACGTCGTGGGCGGTCGCGATGATCGCGCCGACAGCAAACTGCCATTCAAAGCGGAACCAGATATAGATCAGGATCGCGATCAGAGAGGCGAGAACGCCGATCGTGGCCGAGCGGGACAGTTCGCCGGAGACGACCGGACCGACAACCTCGACGCGGACGAAATCATAGCTGCTTTCCAGAGAGGAGCGGATCTTGGAAATCGCGCTCTGTTCGGCATTCGCGCCGCCGTCCTGCGCCGGGACGCGGATCAGCACGTCCCTGTCGGAACCGAATCCCTGGGCCTGCACGGCGCCGATATTGAGGTTGTTCAGGTCGGAGCGGATCTGGCCGATATCGGCGGGGCCGGATTTCGATTCCACCTGCACGACCGAACCGCCGGTAAAATCAATACCGAGATTCATCCCGTGGGTGGCAAAGCCGACGACCGAGGCGACTGTCAGGATCGCCGAAGCGGCGAAGGAGATCCTGCGGAAACTCATGAAAGAGAAGTTGATCCCGTCGAACATGCCGGTGCGGATGCCCTTCGGCAGTTCCTTCGGACGGCGGCGGCGAACCCATTCGGAAATCATGAAGCGCGTCAGGTAGAAGGCGCTGAAGATCGTGGTCAGGATACCGATCGCGAGCGTGACGGCGAAGCCGCGCACCGGACCGGAGCCGAGGAAGAACAGGATCACGGCCGCGATCAGCGTCGTCAGATTGGCGTCGATGATGGTTCCGAAGGCCTTGCGGAAACCTGCATCGACCGACTGGACCACGCTTCGCCCGTTGCGTCGCCGCTCCTCGCGGATGCGTTCATAGATCAGCACGTTGGAATCGACCGCCATGCCGATGGTCAGCACGATGCCGGCAATGCCCGGAAGGGTCAGCGTCGCGCCGATGACGCTCAGGAGCGCGATCAGCATCACGATGTTGAAGAACAGCGCGATATTCGCGACCAGGCCGAACATGCCGTAGAAGACGACCATGAAGATGACGACAAGGCCCGCGCCGATGACGGAAGCGAGAACGCCCGCGCGGATCGAATCGGCGCCAAGGCTCGGACCGACCGTGCGTTCCTCGACCACTGTCAGCGTCGCCGGCAGCGCGCCGGCGCGCAGCAGCACGGCAAGATCATTCGCGCCCTGCACCGTGAAATTGCCGGAAATCTGCCCGGACCCGCCGAGGATCGGCTCGTTGATCACCGGCGCGGACACGATCTGGTTATCGAGCACGATGGCGAAGGGACGGCCGACATTCTGCTGCGTCGCCTGCGCAAAGCGCTGGGCGCCGCGCGAATCGAAGCGGAAATTGACGACCGGTTCGTTGGTCCGCTGGTCGAAGGCCGCCTTGGCATCGACAAGGTCTTCACCGGAAATCAGCGCACGCTTTTCAATCACGTAGGGCACCGGCGGATCGTCCATCGAGTAAAGCACTTCATCGCCCGCCGGCGGACGGCCCTCGATGGCGTCCTGCACATTCACCGATGTATCGACCATGTGGAAGGTCAGTTTCGCGGTCTGGTTCAACAGCGACTTGAGACGCTGCGGGTCATCGAGCCCGGGCACCTGGACGATGATGCGGTCGTCGCCCTGGCGCTGGATCAGGGGCTCGGTGGTGCCGAGCTCGTCGACGCGGCGGCGGATGACCTCGATCGACTGCTGCACGGCCGAGCGCATGCGGTAGTCGATCCCCTGTTCGGTCAGCGCAAGCCGGATCAGCCCGTTGCCGTCGTCATCGATGGTCACTTCCTGGAAAGTGCCGCCGTTCAGCGTGCCGGCGTTGACGTATTCGGCGAGCGGCTGCAGCGCCTCTTCGGCCGTCACATATTGGTCGGGATCGGTGATGCGCACCTGCGCCGTCTCGCCCGAGCCGGAGAGGCCGGTATAGCGTACCTGCGCCTCGCGCAGATCGGCGCGGACATCGTCGACCAGCGTGTTCATGCGATCGGTGACGATATCGCTGCGGTCAACCTGCAGCATGATGTAGGAACCGCCCTGAAGGTCGAGACCCAGCGTGACCCTGCTGTCCGGCATCCATCCCGGAAGCTTCGCCAGTTGCTGGTTGCTGAGGAGATTCGGCGTGGCAATGACCACTCCGAGCGCCACGACAAGCCAGATGAATAGGGTCTTCCAACGGGAAAAATACAGCATGGAGGTCTCGGTTCGTCGGTTTACACGAAGCAGACGACGCCTTTCGGCATCGTCCTTTCTATTCTCGGCCGGCCGGCCGGGACAGTTCGGCCCCGGTTCGAGCTGTGGCAAAGCGATACCGGCCCAATGTCGCTTTTTGTGGGCGACACCGGGCCGGGCTCATGCTCGTCAGCTTTTCGGCTTGGCATCCTCGGTTTTCACCGGCTCGCCCTTCACGCGCACGTCGGACACATAGCTGCGCATGATCCGGACCCGCACGCCTTCGGCAATCTCGACTTCAAGTTCGCTGTCGTCGACCACCTTGGTAACCTTGCCGACGATGCCGCCGCCGGTTACCACCTGATCGCCGCGCCGGATCGCGGCCAGCGTTTCCTGCCGTTTCTTGGCCTGGCGACGCTGCGGGCGGATGAGCAGGAAGTACCAGATCGCCATCAACGGCACGAACAGGAAGATCATTTCGAGACCCGATCCCATCGCGCCTGCGCCGCCCGCTGCCTGGGCGTAAGCCGTGCTAAACATGTTGTCTACAACTCCTCAGACCATGAACGGGGCTCATGCCCCTTGGATGTGTCGCCGGTATATAGTCGGAGGCCAGTTCAATGCAACAACAGCCGTAAAAACAAGCGTGCTTTTTGGGGGGAAGCGATCATTTTGCCGTCATTTCGACCTTGCAAGCCCGGCAAAAACCGAAAAGCTGTGCGCCTTATCGCCTTTCTTTTCAATGTCACGGGAGTGCAGACTTGGACAAGACATCCGAAAGCGCGCTGATCGCCGAAGTCAGACGCCTGGCCGATGCGCTGGAGCGCCTGGGGCCGGCGAGGCCGCGGGAAAATGACCTCGACGCCGCCGACTGTTTCGTCTGGAAGCCGGAGGAACGCTATCTTTCGCCCGTCGTAGCCCCCAGCCGCGTTCCCCTTGCGCTGATCCGGGGCGTCGACCATGTGCGCGACATCCTGCACGAGAACACGCTGCGCTTCGCCGAGGGTTTTCCGGCCAACAACGCGCTCCTGTGGGGCGCGCGCGGCATGGGGAAGTCCTCGCTGGTGAAAGCGATCCACGCCGAGATCGCCCGCAAGCCTGCAATGAAGCTGAAACTGGTGGAGCTCTACCGGGAGGATATCGGTTCGCTCGGCGCGCTTCTCGACATTCTCAAGACGTCGCAGTACCGGTTTCTGCTGTTCACCGACGACCTGTCCTTCGATCATGATGACGCGGCCTACAAATCGCTGAAGGCGGCGCTTGACGGCGGCGTGGAGGGGCGGCCGGAAAATGTGCTGCTCTATGCCACCTCCAACCGACGCCACCTGATGCCGCGCGACATGATCGAAAACGAGCGCTCGACCGCGATCAACCCGTCCGAGGCAACCGAGGAAAAGGTCTCGCTGTCCGATCGCTTCGGTCTCTGGCTCGGCTTTCACAAGTGCAGCCAGGACGACTATCTCGCCATGATCGACGGCTATGCCGCCCATTTCGGGCTTGAAGGCGGGAAAGAAGCGCTGCACGCAGAAGCGCTGACCTGGGCAACGACGCGCGGCGGCCGTTCGGGTCGCGTCGCCTGGCAGTTTGTTCAAGATGTAGCGGGGCGTCAGAGGAAACACCTGGCCGGCTGAGGCAGAGGGTGGGCAGGACGCCCTGCCCTGCCCAGGCCTCAACCGTTGAGGTAAGGCATCGGGTCGACGGCCTTGGTGTTGTCGCGGACCTCGAAATGGACCATCGGGCGCGTCGCCTTGCCGGTCATGCCGGAAGTGGCGATCGTCTGGCCGCGCTGGACGCTGTCGCCGCGCTCGACCTTCAGTTCCTCCGCATAGCCGTAGACGGTCACGCGGCCGTCGTCATGACGGATGAGGATGGCATTGCCGTAGTCGGACAGTCCGTCATCGGCATAGACGACGACGCCGTTCTCGGCGGCCTTGATCGGCGTGCCCTGCGGCACGGAAATGTCGATGCCTTCGGAAAGCTCGTCGCCGTCCGGCTGGCCGAAGCCGACCACCACAGCGCCCTTCACCGGCCAGCGATAGGTGGCGATGCCGGTCCCTTCGGGGACGTCCCCTCCGGCGTCACTGCGAACGGCGACTTCCTGGACGACAACCTCTTCCTGCTCGACCGCCGGCGGCTGATAGGGTTTCGGATTGCCCGAGGCAGCGTTTTTTTGCTGCGTCTGCTGCGGCGCCGGCTTCTGCGCAGTCTCCACCGGCGTCACCGGCTGGGCCGGAGCGGCGCCGCCGGTCGGGATGGCAAGTTTCTGGCCGATACGGATATTGGACGAGGTCAGACCGTTGGCGGCCTTCAGCGAATCGACCGTGACGCCATTGGCCTTTGCAATCGTATAGAGGCTGTCGCCGCTCTGGACGGTATAGACGTTGCCGCCTGCAGGCGTGCGCCCGTCACCGTTCTGGCCGGTCGATGCCGAGGACGTGGCGCTTGCGCCGGTTGCGCCGGCGCTCTGTTTTTCGCGGCTGCTCGGCGTGGTCGGCAGCACGGCGACGCGTTGATCGGGCACGTTGGACGGCGTCGGAACGGGGGATGCGGGCGGCAAGCCCTGGGCCTCGGCCGTTGCCTTGGCGGCAGACGACTGGGTGGAGACCAGCGGCACGAGCAGCACTTGGCCGGAGCGCACCTGCGAGGCGCTCGTCAGCCCGTTGAGCCGCAGGATATCCTGTTCCGTCGCGCCGTTGCGCGCGGCAAAGGCGGCAAGCGTCTCGTCGGAACGGATCATGACGCGTTTGGTGGCGACATCCTGGGTGCGCGACGGCAGGCTGCTCGGCGCGCCGACGGTGGCCTGCTCGCGGCTGTAGGTCGCGGACGGATTGGCCGGCTGGGTCACGGCCGCGGTCTGGACCGGTTGCGGCGACGGCAGGTTGCCGCTCTGCACGGCAACCGGCGTCGTTGCCATGCGGGCGCCCGAGCCGGCGGTGGTCGCGGTATTGATCGGCTGACGGCTAACGACGGCCGATCCGGAATTCTGGGAGGGAAGCGCCTGGTAGCCGCCGCTTCCGACATTTTCCGGTGGCACCATCTGCCGGTATTGCGGAACGCCGGAGACCGAACCCGTCGTCATCGTATCGGGGCTGCTGCCGAGCCGCGCGCTCTGTGAACTGCAGCTCGCGGCCATGATGGCCAGCGCCGAAACGAACAGAATACGCTGTGTTGCCTTGCCGCCTTCCGGCACACCTGAAATACGCATGAACCGACCCTGTACGCTTGAACTCTTTACTGCACCGTTTTTAACCCTAACAGAGTTACCGTGCGGTTAAGGCGCGGGCGACAATGCGAAAAATCGGTTTGAAGAGGGTTCGGAGAGACGGCCGGGTGATCTCTGCGAGAGGCAGAAACACCCTTTCCGGAAGGCTTCAGAACGCTTTCGAAAGGCCGCGTTCGGCGGCAAGATAAGGAACCTCGAACAGGTCCTGGCGCTCGAACCGGCTGCCGATCCGCGTCATGCGCACCATCAGGGGCGGTGCGCCCTCACGCAGCAGCGGCGCCATGATCACCCCGTTGGAAACAAGCTGTTCGACGCGCGCGCGCGGAATTTCGGGCAACGCCACAGTGTAGAGAATGCGGTCGAAGGTCCCCTCGCCGCTCAGGCCCTCGCGCCCGTCGGCCTGCCGCACCACCACACTCTTCAGCGAGAGATCCGCCATGCGCTTGCGGGCAAGGTCGGCGAGCGTGCGGTAGCGCTCGACGCTCAGCACCCGCTCGGCGACCCGCCCCATGATGGCAGCCGTATAGCCGGAACCGGTTCCGACCTCGAGGACGCGCTGGCCGGGCTTGACCTTGAGAATGTCGATCAGGCGGATGGCAAGGTCCGCGCCTTCCATGAAGGCGCCGCATTCGATCGGGATCGACCGGCCGGAATAGGCATAGGGCGACATGTGCGAGGGCGTGAAGGCGGAGCGCGGCGTGGCCTCGACGGCGGAGAGAAGATCGAGATTGGTGACGCCGCTGGCCCTCAGCCGCATCACCAGGGCCGCAAAACCCTCACGTTCCTGAAGCTTCGTCGCCACCGTCCAACCTCGTCATCTACGCAAGCGCTTCTGTGATCCTGTCGCGAACCGCATGATCGGTCAAGTCGAGCTTCAGCGGCGTCACAGAGACATGATTCTCGCCGACCGCGTTGAGGTCGCTGTCATGGGCAAAGGCGCTGAGCCGCTCGCGGAATGTCAGCCAATAGTAAGGAAGGCCGCGCCCGTCCGTACGTTTCTCCACCGAAAGGCCCGATTCGAGCTTGCCCTGCGCGGTCACCCGCACGCCCTGAACCTCGTCCGGCGCACAACAGGGAAAGTTGACGTTAAAGAACGTGCCTTCCGGCAGTTCCAGCGGCAACAGCTTGCGGATGAGCGGCAGGGCGTGGCGCTCGGCCACCTCCCAGGGAAAATGGCGGCCGTTATCGTAACGCCCGGCCTGGCTGAGCGCGATCGACCGCACGCCCTGGAGCGTGCCCTCGATTGCCGCGGCGATGGTGCCGGAATAGGTGACGTCGTCGGCCATGTTGGCGCCGGAATTGATGCCCGACAGGATCAGATCCGGCGCGTCCGGCAAGACCTCGCGCACAGCCATGATAACGCAGTCCGTCGGCGTGCCGCGCAGGGCATATTGCCTTTCGCCCATCTGGCGCAACCGAAGCGGCTCGGAGAGCGTCAGCGAATGGGCAAGCCCGCTCTGGTCGGTCTCAGGAGCGACGGTCCACACATCGTCGGAGAGTTCCGCCGCGATCTTCTGGAGCACGGCAAGGCCGGGGCCGTGAATGCCGTCGTCATTGGTCAGCAGAATGCGCATGATCGTGCCTCACCCTTCCGCTTCGATCTTCGTCCTGCCGCCCATATAGGGGACGAGGACGTCCGGGATGGTCACCGAACCGTCTTCATTGAGATAGTTCTCGACCACGGCAATCAGCGCGCGGCCGACGGCCACGCCCGAGCCGTTCAGCGTATGGACGAAGCGCGTCGCCTTCTCGTCTTTCGCCCTGTAGCGCGCATTCATCCGCCGCGCCTGGAAATCGCCGCAGACCGAGCAGGAGGAGATTTCGCGATAGGTATCCTGTCCGGGAAGCCAGACCTCGATGTCATAGGTCTTGCGGGCGGAGAAGCCCATGTCGCCGGTCGAAAGCGCCACGACGCGGTAATGCAGGCCAAGCGCCTGCAGCACGTCCTCGGCCGCCGACGTCATCCGCTCCAGTTCGTCAAGCGAGGTCTCGGCATCAGTGATCGACACCATCTCGCATTTTAAAAACTGATGCTGGCGCAGCATGCCGCGCGTGTCGCGGCCGGCCGATCCCGCCTCCGAACGGAAGCAGTAGGTGAGCGCCGTATAGCGCAGCGGCAGCGTTTCGGCCGGCAGGATGTCGCCGGCGACGAGATTTGTGAGCGGCACTTCCGCGGTCGGGATCATCCAGCGATCTTCCGAGGCCTTGAACAGGTCCTCGGCGAATTTCGGCAGCTGGCCGGTGCCATAAAGGGCCGCATCGCGCACCAGAAGCGGCGGGCTGACCTCTAGGTAGCCATGCTTTTCGGTGTGCATATCGATCATGAACTGGCCAAGCGCCCGCTCAAGCCGGGCGAAAGCGCCGGTCAGAACCGTGAAGCGCGAGCCCGAAAGCTTGGCCGCGCGCTCGAAATCCATGCCGCCGAGCGCCTCGCCGATTTCGAAATGTTCCTTCGGCGGATGGTTCCATGTCGGCTTCTTGCCCCATGTGCGGATCTCGACATTGGCATCCTCATCCTCGCCGACCGGAACATCATCGAGGGGTATGTTGGGAATGCCCGACAGGAGCTCTTCGAGGGCGGCGCTCACCGAGCGTTCCTCTTCCTCGAGCGTCGGCATGGCCGTCTTGATCTCGGCGACTTCGGCCTTCAGTTTCTCGGCAAGCGCGCTGTCCTTCCTGCCCATGGCAGCGCCGATCTCCTTCGAGGCGGCATTGCGGCGGGACTGCATGTCCTGCAGCCGCTGCAGAACGGACCGGCGCTTCTCGTCAAGTCCGACGATTTCTGCCGCAAGCGGTGCGGCACCGCGCGTCGCGAGCGCCTTGTCCAGCACTTCCGGGTTTTCGCGAATCCATCTGATATCGAGCATCGTTCCTGCTTTCCCATGAAGAAAAGGGCCGCCGTCGCATCTGCGCCAGCGGCCCTCTTGTGCCCAACTCATCCCCAAAGCGCAAGCCACGCTTTGCGGATATCGCCTAAGTTTCGTCTTCAGGTTCGGAAGCGACGTTCTCGGCCTCTTCGTCCTTCTCTTGCCTGCGCCGCCGCTCAACCAGTTTGGCGGCATAGATCGCCACCTCGTAGAGCAGCACGGTCGGCAGCGCCAGACCGAGTTGTGACAGCGGATCGGGCGGCGTCAGAACGGCGGCGATGACGAAAGCGATGACGATCGCGAACTTTCGCTGCTTGGCAAGCCATTCCGCGGTGACAAGCCCTGCCCGCGACAGCAGCGTGGTAACCACAGGCAGCTGAAACACCAGCCCGAAGGCCAGCACCAGCGACATGATCAGGCTCAGATATTCCGAAACCTTGGGCAGAAGCGAGATCGCCACCTCGCCGCCTTCCGGCGCCTGCTGCATGCCGAGGAAGAACAGCATGACGACGGGAATGAGGAAGAAATAGACGATCGCGCCGCCGATGATGAACAGGACGGGAGACGCGACAAGGAATGGCAAAAAAGCCGAACGCTCGTTCCTGTACAGCCCGGGAGCGACGAAACTGTAGACCTGGAAGGCAATCACCGGAAAGGCCAGCAGAAGGCCGCCGAAGAGCGAAATCTTGATCTGCGTGAAGAAGAATTCCTGCGGCGCCGTGTAGATCAGCTGCATCTTGTCGGGATCGAGGCCGGACCAGATCACCGCCCATTTATAGGGCAGGACGAGAAGGTTGAAGAGATCCTTGGCAAAGGCAAAGCAGAGCAGAAAGCCGGCAAAGAAGGCGGCCAGCGACCAGACCAGCCGCTTCCTGAGCTCGATCAGGTGCTCGACAAGCGGCTGCGGCTTGTCGTCGATATCATTTCCGGCGCTCATCGGCCGTTCCTCCGCCCGCCCGAGCGTCCCTTGCCTGATTTCGTCGGCCGCGCAGTTCCCCTGTAGCCGGCGCGGCGGCTCATCAGCCCGTCATCCTGACGCTTCGACACAAGCTCCGTCGCCTGTTCCTCGTCTTTGCGGACGGCCTTCTGGAAAACGTTCTCCGGCGTGAAAGCCGGCTGTGCGCCGGGCGTCGGATAGGAGGCTTTCGGCAGGTCCGGCTTGTCGGCGGTCGTCTTCGGCTTGTTTTCCAGCGATGTCGAAGTCTTCAGGTCCGACTGGATATCGCGCGCCGTCTGGCGCAAAGGATTGACGGCATCACGCAACTGATTGGCGGGATTGAGCTTTCTCACATCCCTGATGGCGGAGGAAACGTCTTCCATATCCGCCTCTTTCAGCGCGTCATCCATCTGCGAACGAAAGTCGGTGGCCATGCGCCGCATCTTGGTCATGGTCTTGCCGAAGGTCCGCAGGACATGCGGAAGCTCCCTCGGGCCGACGACGACGACCAGCACGATCGCCACGACCAGAAGCTCCGTCCAGCCAATATCAAGCATTCACATTCTCCTGCGGACAGCCTTCAAGGGCTGCCCGGCGCCGTGTCAGCCCTGCTTGGTCTTTTCGTCTGCCCTGTGCTCGACGGTCTTGTCATTGTCCGACGGTTTTTCCTCGTCGTCGGAAATGCCCTTCTTGAAGCTCTTGATGCCCTTGGCGACATCGCCCATCAGTTCGGGAATCTTGCCGCGGCCGAACAGCAGGACGACAATCGCGAGAATGATCAGCAATTGCCAGATACCGAGATTACCCATGGCCAATTCTCCTGTTACCACTTTGTCTCAGGTGTAAGGGGTTTACGGTTGTTTTTCAAACATCAAAATCGCTTCATCGGCAACAAACAGAAAAACACGGCTTATACCTTCGGCGAGCATGCCGGCGCCGATGCTTGCTTCCACCACCCGGCCGCCCTCTTCAAGACCGAGAGTCAGATGTTCCGAGGTGCCGAGATAGCGGCGGCTGATCACGCCGGCCGGCACCGCGCCCGGCTGCTCCACCGTGGTCACGCGGATATCGCTGAACCTGACGGCGAGGGTCAGATCCGCATCGTTCACATTTTGCGGAGCGCGGCGCGCGCCGAAGGGGGTTTCGACGATGCCGCTGCGGGCAACGGCGTCAAACCGGTTGATCTCGGAAAAGAAGGACGCGGCGAAAACGCTGCCGGGATGCTGGAACAGCTCGCGCGCGCCGCCTGCCTGCACGAGCTCGCCATCCTTCAGCAGCGCGATCTGGTCGGCCATGCCCATCGCCTCCTCTGGATCATGGGTCACGATCACCACCGTCGCGCCGGTCTCGCGCAGAACCGAGAGCGTGTCGGCCCGCACCTGCTCCTTCAGGCGCGAATCAAGGCCGGAAAACGGCTCGTCCATCAACAGCACGGAGGGCTTGGGCGCGACCGCGCGGGCAAGCGCCACGCGCTGCTGCTCGCCGCCCGAAAGCATGTGCGGATACTTGCCCTCGTAGCCGGCAAGCCCGACCCGCGCCAGGGCTTCGGCCGCCGCCGACCGGCGCGCCGGCTTGGAAAGATGCGTCAGGCCGAAGGCGACGTTGGCCGCCACCGTCATATGCGGGAAAAGCGCGAAATCCTGGAACATCAGCCCAACGCCGCGCTGCTCCGGCGGCAGAAAGGCGGAAGGGCCGGCGACCTCGACGTCATTGATCAGCAACCGCCCGCCGCGCGGCACCTCAAGCCCGGCCGCAATCCTGAGAAGCGTGCTCTTGCCGGAACCGGACGGCCCGAGAAGGCACAGCACCTTGCCGGGAGAGGCCGTCAGCGACACGTCGCGAACGACGTCGCGCCCGCCATAGCCGTGACGGATATGCTCGAAACGCAATCGGGCGGCCGTGCCGCTTGCGCCTAGGTTCAGCGCCTGAAGGTTCATCGTCGCTCCAGAAAATCCCGGTACGGCCGGTTCCGGCCGCTATTTTTCTAGAGCTTATTCATCATGTTTGCCGCCCGGTGTCAAAAGGCCGAGATCCTCCAGATCGGCGGCCTCCAGCGGATCCTCGTCATCGGCGAGGTCCTCGTCATCATTGAGGGGCAGCGGAATCTGGAAGCCGGGCGGGATGCGGCCTGAGAGGAGTCCCGCGCCCCGAAGCTCGTCGAGCCCCGGAAGATCGCGGATCTCCTCCAGGCCGAAATGATCGAGAAAGGCGCGCGTCGTGCCCATGGTGACGGGCCGGCCAGGGGTGCGGCGACGCCCGCGAAAGCGCACGAAGCCCGCCTCCATCAGCACGTCCAGCGTGCCCCTGGAGGTCTGGACGCCGCGAATTTCCTCGATCTCGGCACGCGTCACCGGCTGGTGATAGGCAATGATCGACAGCACTTCGAGCGCCGCGCGCGTGAGTTTGCGCGCCTCGCGCTCGCCGCGGTGGATAACGAAGGAAAGATCGGGCGCGGTGCGGAAGGCCCAGTGATCCTCGACGCGCACCAGGTTGACGCCGCGATTGGCATAGGTCTCCTTCAATCCCGCCATCACCGCACCGACATCGATACCGCCCGGAATGCGCTCGGCGATATAGGCCTCGCTGACCGGTTCCGCCGAGGCAAACACCAGCGCCTCTGCGATGCGCGCAGCCTCAAGCAGCAGTTCCGGGCTTGTCGCGGTGATGTCGTCGGATCCGTCGATCTCGTCGTCGTCGCTCATTCGGCAGCCTCCCCCGGAGCGGCGTCGGACTGCGGCAATCGGCCGCTGCGGCGCCGCATCAGGATGGGCGAAAACGCCTCCTCCTGCCGCAGGTCGAGCCGCCCCTCGCGCACAAGCTCCAGCGATGCGGCAAAGGTGGAGGCGATCGCCGTGCGCATTTCTTCCGGACGCGTGAGATAGCGCAGCAGGTAGCGGTCGAGCGCCGTCCATTCGCCGATCTCGCCGATCATCTCCTGCAGCCGCTCGCGCGCATCGGTCAGCGACCAGACGAGACGCTTCTCGATGGTCACTTCGCTGACGGCCTGGCGCTGGCGGAGGTTGGCATAGGCATCGAGAAGCTCGTAAAGCGTCGCCGTATAGGCAGAGCCGGTCTCGTCGGGAATATGCTCCGGCGCGCCGCGCTGAAAAACGTCACGGCCGAGCCGGTTGCGGTTGACGATCTTTTCGGCGGCATCGCGCATCGCCTCGAGCCGCTTCAGCCGGTGGGCGAGCGTTGCCGCCATGTCCTCGCCCGAGGGCTCCGCGTCGCTCGCCCGGCGCGGGATCAGAAGCCGCGACTTGAGATAGGCGAGCCAGGCCGCCATCACCAGATAGTCGGCGGCCAGCTCGATGCGGATGCGCCGCGCGCTTTCGATGAACGCGAGATATTGTTCGGCAAGCGCCAGAACGGAGATACGCGCCAGGTCGACCTTCTGCGTGCGGGCGAGATGCAACAGCAGGTCGAGCGGGCCTTCGAAGCCGCCGACATCGATCACCAGCACCGCCTCGCCCGCGGCGCGGACCTCGACGGTTCCGTTCGGGTCTTCCGGGAAGAAATCGTCCTGCACGCGCCTTACCCCTTCCCCGCAAGCACATCATCGAACCGGCGCGCCAATGCCGCAAGATCGCTGTCATCGGCCTCGGGCGGTTCGCCAAGCGCGTGTCCGGCCCGCGCCAGCGCCGCGCCTGCAAGCAGCGGCGCCTCGTCGGCAACGGCACGCATCTCGGCCATATCGCCATTGCAATGCAGGACGATGTCGACGCCGGCGGCAGCAACCGCGCGCGCCCGCGTGGCGATATCGCCGGAAAGCGCATTCATCGAGATATCGTCGGAAATGATCAGTCCGTCAAAGCCGATTTCGCCGCGCATGACCTCTTCGACCAGTTTGCGGGATGCCGAGGCCGGGTTGTCCGGATCGATCGCCTCGAACAGAACATGGCAGGTCATCGCCATGGTGATCCCCCGGATCTCTCGAAACGGCCGAAAATCCGTCTCCCGCAACGCGGCAAGCGGGGCATCGACCACCGGCAGGCGTTTGTGCGAGTCGAGCAGGCCGCGACCGTGGCCCGGCATGTGCTTGATCACCGGTCGCACGCCGCCGGCCTTCAGTCCCTCAGCCTGGGCGGTCGCAAGCGCGATCACCTGGTCCGGGTCGCAACCGAACGCCCGGTCGGCGAGGAAGCCGGCGCCCGGTTCCGGTGGAATATCGAGCACCGGGGCGCAATCGCAATCAATGCCGGCGGCGACGAGATCGGCGGCCATCAGACGGCCGCTGAGAAAGGCCGCTTCACAAGCCGCCGCCCTTGAGGTTTCATAAAGCGCGCCGATCGCGGACGCAGCCGGATAGTCGCGCACCAGCGGCGGCCGCAGACGGCGCACCGTGCCGCCTTCCTGATCGACAAAGACCGGCGCATGCCAGCCGACGACATCGCGCATGGCGTCCGTCAGCGCCCTGACCTGGGAAAGGCTCTCGACGTTGCGTCTGAACAGGATGAAGCCCCAGGGCTGAGCGGCGCGGAAGAAATCTCTCTCCTCCGCGCTGAGGCGTGTTCCGCCGCACCCCAGAATCATGGCCTTGCGTGTCTCGGTCATCCGCGAATCATAGTGGTTTCCCGCCAAAGCGCGAAATTTGCCCGCCCGTCATGCACAGCTTTCTTCCGTCGAAAGACGCCGGAGCCGGGCCTACCGGGGTACAAAGCAGCTGCCGCCCGCTGCCTTGAAGCTCTCGCAGAGCGACAGGGCATCCGAAAGGCTGTCGGCAGGAATACGAACCCGGTAATAGGTCCCCCGCTCGGCAATATCGGCTCTGACAATTTCCACCGGACGACGCCCGAGCACCGCAGGATATTGTGCGGCAAGGCGCCGGTAGGCCTGCTGCGCCTCCGCTTCCGTCGGCAGCGAGGCGATCTGCATCGCATAGCGCGACGACGGCGCTGCGCTCGTCGCGGGCGCGGCACCGGTGGCAGGCGCAGCCGTTGCGACCGGCTGGCTCGGGGCGGCGGGCGCGGCTTGCTGTCGCGTGGCCGGCGGACCGCCGGTCGTCGACCGCGGCGTCGGGATCGGAACATTGGCGATGCCGAAATCCTCAACGGGCGCGGCAGGCTCATCCGCCGCTTCGCCCGCCGCGATATCCTGACCGGCGAGACCCTCGGCCTCCGGCACATCCGTCGCGCCGTTCAGCACATCGGCGACGGAAGGCGTATCGGTGTCGCCCGGCGCAGCCGCGCCGGAATCGGTCGCGGTTTCGGGCGGAACGAGGCTTCCAGCATCATCGGGGGAAGCGGCCACGAAACCGCCCGCGCCGCCGGCGCTGCCGCCCGTGTCCGTCGCCTCGGGCGCCGCGCGCTCGACAAGCGTCCCGTCGGGACGCACGATGATGGTGCGCACCCGGCGCGGCTCGACAACGCCGCCGCCGGTCTGCCCGGCCGCGTTGTCGGCCACGCTATCGGCAAGCGGATTGGGCGCGATCTCGTTCACGTCAACCGGCTCCTGGTCGGAGGCGATCAGGCTGCCCTGACGGGGCGCGGCCTCGAGCGCCTGCGAGGCGTCGTTGAAGATCACATTGTCCTGGTTCGGAACGACCTCGCCGCCGGGATCTTCCGGCGCTTCCTTCACGCTCGTATCGTCGGCGGCAATGATGACCGGGCCGCCCTCGCCGGCGCCGCCGAGATAGCGGAGCCCGGCAAAGACCGCCAGCACGGCGATGACGACAAAGGCAAGGCCGAACAGCAGAATACGGCCATAGCCCATGAAGGTCACGGCAAGCCATCCCGGCCGCCGCTCCTGCTCGTCGCTGTCATAATAGCTTTCGTCGGCGATATCCGCATAGGCAGGCTGCGCGCCGGCAGGCCGGTTTTCCGCGAGCAGAAAGCCCTCCTCGAGCGCGCGTTCAATGTCATCGTCATAGACGCGATCGTTCTGCGGGTGCTGAACCTCTTCGCCGGCCGGCTCCGGATCGCGCGCGGGCTCGCTCAGCGGATCGACGAGCGCCGGCTGGCTGGCCAGCATATCGGCAAGCTCCTCGTCGAGATCGAACTCATAAACGGGCGGCGGCGGCTCGCGAACGGCCTCGGTTTCATCGGCCATACGCGGCAGGTCGAGATCATCAACCGGCCGCGGCATCTCGTCGGTCGGAACGATGGCCGCCGGATCGAACGCATCGTCGCGGCCCGCTTCTCCGGCGCCGGCCTCCTCCAGCGGTTCGGGACCGTCGTTTCCGGGACGGGACACGTCGGCAAGCTCGAGCTCGAGTTCGTCGAGATCGAGCGCCAGGTCATTTTCATCCTGTTCGATGGCCGTATCGGTCGTTGCCTCATCGTCGAGGCGATAGGGCGCTGCCCAGTTCCCGCTTCCGGAACGCTCGTCTTCCGGCATGGCGGCTGGCTGTTCTGCGCCATGGGACGGCGCGGCAAACAGCGTATCGGGATGAATGCCCTCTTCTTCCGCGGGCGGAGTTCCCTGGCCTTCCTCTCCGGGAAGGTCGAGAGAAGCGATCGATTGTCTGAGTTCGTCTTCCAGGAAACCTTCGCCAAGGTTCATCCCGTCATGATCCGGGACATCGGCAATCGGCTCTTCCGTCCACTCCTGCGGTTCGCGAGCGGCTTCCCGCACGGGCGGGTCCAGCGGATGGAAGGATTCGAACACCAGCGGCGGAGCGCGCGGTTCCGGCGCGGGCTCCGGCATTGCGGGCTCTTCCGGCGTGTCGTCAGTCGCCGGGTAATGGCCGGGAAAGGCGTTGAATTCACGCAGCAATTCGTCGGCCAGGTCGTCGGCAGTCTCGGCGGCGCGGGGCCTTTCCGCCTCGCGCGGGGCGATCAGCCGCGCCAGTTCGGCGAACGGATCGTCCGCGTCCGTGTGTGCGGGACCGGCTTTCCCGTGATCCGGCTTGTTGTTATCTGCCATCTTCTTCCACCGATGCTGCCCCGCGCCGCCAAGGGCGCGAGATAAGTGCGGATGGGACGGTCTCTAGCGCATTTCCTGCGGTGCATCCGTACCCGTCAGAGCGAGGCCGGAACGCAGGACGGCGGCCACGGAAGAAACCAGTCCCAGTTTTGCAAGCGTCGATTGTCTATCACCCTCATTAATAAAGCGTAATTCCGTCTTTTCTTTTCCCTTGTTCCAGTGGGAATGGAAGTTCGACGCAAGATCATAGAGGTAAAAAGCCAGTCGATGCGGCTCTCGCATCAGTGCAGCCGACTCCACAACCCGCGGATATTCGGACAATTTTGCCACAAGTTTGAGTTCTTCCGGCTCGAAATCCGCATCGAGGACCGCCTTTTCCAGAGATTTCTGGGAAATATCGAGTCCGGGAAAGGCTTCCTGCGCCTGTCGCATCACCGACATCGAGCGCGCATGGGCATACTGGACGTAGAAAACCGGATTGTCCTTGGATTGTTCGGTCACCTTGGCGAAGTCGAAATCCAGCGGCTCGCTACTCTTGCGGTAGAGCATCATGAAGCGCACGGAATCGCGGCCAACCTCATCCACCACCTCGCGCAGGGTGACGAAATTGCCGGAGCGCTTCGACATCTTCACTTCCTCGCCGTTGCGCAGCAGCTTCACCAGCTGGCAGAGCAGGACGGAGAGCTTGGCGTCGTTGCCGGCGACCGCTTTCGCCACCGCTTCCAGCCGCTTGACATAGCCGCCGTGATCGGCGCCGAGAATATAGACCATCTCATGGAAGCCGCGGTCATACTTGTCCTTGAAATAGGCGACGTCGGCGGCAAAATACGTATAATTGCCGTCAGACTTGATCAGCGGCCGGTCGATATCGTCGCCGACTTCCGTGGAGCGGAACAGCGTCTGCTCGCGGTCTTCCCAGTCTTCCGGAAGCTGGCCCTTCGGCGGCGGCAGCGTGCCCTTGTAGACATGCCCCTTGAAGGTGAGATCGTTGATCGCGGTGCGGATCATCGAGGCATCATCGGCATGCAGCGTGCGCTCGGAGAAGAACACTTCGTGACGGACATTGAGCGCCGCGAGGTCCTCGCGGATCATGGCCATCATGGCATCGATCGCCCTGTCCTTGACGATCGGCATCCACTCTTCTTCCGGGAGGTTGTGAAGCGAGGGCCCGAACTCGGCCTTCAGCGCCTCGCCCACGGGCACGAGATAGTCGCCGGGATAAAGTCCTTCGGGGATGGCGCCGATCGTCTCGCCGAGCGCCTCGCGGTAGCGCAGGAACACCGAACGCGCCAGCACGTCGATCTGAGCGCCGGCATCGTTGATGTAATATTCCTTGGTCACGTCAAAGCCGGCGTAGTCAAGAATATTGGCGAGCGTATCGCCCACGACCGCGCCCCGGCAATGGCCGACATGCATCGGCCCCGTGGGATTGGCCGAAACGTACTCGACATTGATCTTGCGGTTCGCGCCGGTCGCGCTGCGGCCGAAATCCTCCGCCTCGCCGAGGGCTGCGACCAGCATGCGCTTCCAGAAGGCATCGGACAGGCGGATATTGATGAAGCCCGGACCGGCGATCGACAGTTCGGCGATATCCGCGTCGCTTTCAAGCGCCGCGACGATTTCACCTGCAAGATCGCGCGGTTTCTTGCCCAGCGGCTTTGCCAGAACCAGGGCGGCATTGACGGCGATATCGCCATGGCTCGGATCGCGCGGCGGCTCTACCACCAGGCGCGAGAAATCGAGCGCGTCGCGTTTCTCCGCAATCGCCGCAATCGTCAGCAGCCGTTCGTTCAGTCTTTGCTCAAAATCGGTGAAGAGGTTCATGTCATGTTCCATGGGCCGCCTTGCGGCGACAAAAGGCGCTTTTAGCGGCGGCTCTAGCGCAAATCGGGGGTATGGTCAAACAGCTGCCGGTGGGTCTTCTCGGCATAGGTATCGGTCATTCCGGCCAGATAGTCCGCCACATGGCGGGCCCGCTGCGCCGCGGTCAGCGCCTCCACACCGTCGGTCCACGGATGCGAGCCCATCAGTTCCGGATCGGCGAAATAGGCATCGAACAGCTCGCTGACGATCTGCGCCGCGCCGGCGCGGATCTTCATGATGTCCGGATGGCGATAGATATGGCCAAAGAGCAGCTTCTTGATCTGCCGGTCGATTTCGGCCATTTCCGGCGAAAAGGTCGCAAGCGTGCGTCCCGCCAGCCGGACATCGTCGGCGCTTCCGGGCCGCGCCTCTCTGAGGTTGGCCTGGGTCACGCCGATCACATCCTCGACCATGGCCGTGATCTGGCGGCGCATGATCTCGTTGGTAAAGCGGGCATCCTCGAGCTTGGGATAGCGATCACGCACCTCGCGCATCAGGCCGGCGAGGAAGGGCACCTCCTCCAGCATCTCGTAGGTCAGATAACCCGAGCGCAGCCCGTCATCGATGTCGTGCGTGTTGTAGGCGATATCATCGGCGATCGCGGCGACCTGCGCCTCGAGGCTTGCATGGGTGGAAAGCCAGAGGTCATGACGCCGGCTGTAATCGATGATCGGCTGCGGAACGGGGCCGTCGAGCCCCTCGCCGCCCGGCGTCTGAAGCGGCCCGTTGTGCTTCACCAGGCCTTCGAGCGCTTCCCAGGTGAGGTTGATGCCGTCGAAATCGGCATAGCGGCGCTCCAGGCTTGTGACGATCCTGAGCGACTGGGCGTTGTGATCGAACCCGCCGTAATCCGCCATCTCTTCGTGCAGCGCGTCCTCGCCGGTATGGCCGAAGGGCGTATGACCGAAATCATGCACCAGCGCCACGCCCTCGGCGAGGTCCTCGTCGAGCCTCAACGCCCGGGCAAGCGAACGGGCGACCTGGGCAACCTCGATCGTGTGCGTCAGTCGCGTGCGGTAGTGATCGCCGTCCTGGGCGATGAAGACCTGGGTCTTGTGCTTCAGCCGCCTGAACGCGGTCGTGTGGATGATCCGGTCCCTGTCGCGCTGGAAGGGCGAACGCGTCAGGCTGTCGGTCTCGGGAAAGAGGCGGCCGCGGCTTGTCCAGGGGTCGCAGGCATAGACCGCGAGCGCGACGTCGCCGAAGCCGAGTGCCGATCTGTCGATTGTCATTTTCTATCCTGTTGCGCGAGACATGCTTTTTGCGAAACACGGAGAACCCGGATGCAAATTGACCGTTGACGGCCTTCATCGGCGTTCTTAACTAAGATTGGACATGATTGAAAGCCATCGCCGCTTCCGGCGCGGTGGCAAAAGAAATCCTTGCGGCTCCGGGCATTGCAGTTTGGCTCGGGAAGCCGCGCGGCCGGAGAATTGAGATGGATACCCAGACAGTGACGCTTTCCGATGCAGCCGCCCGGCGGATCGCATCGATCATCAGCAGCGACAACGACAAACACGCCCTCAGGGTTTCCGTGGAGGGCGGCGGCTGTTCCGGTTTTTCCTACAAGTTCGACCTTGTGGAAGGCCCGGAAGAAGACGACGTGGTGATCACCAAGGACGACGCGACCGTGCTGATCGACAGCATCTCGCTGGTCTATATGGCCGGTGCGGAGATCGACTTCGTCGACAATCTGCTCGGCCAGTCCTTCCAGATCCAGAACCCCAATGCCGTGGCAAGCTGCGGCTGCGGCACCAGTTTCGCGATCTGATCCGGTCGCAGCCTGAACCGATGCCGGAAATTGACAGAGGCCGCGCCGGAAAGCGCGGCCTCTGTCATTTGGCGGGCTGTCAGTCCTTGATGGCCTTGCCGGCATTCTCCGGAATGACCAGCGAAAGCAGGATCGCCGAGAGGCCGGAGAGCGTGATCGGCGTTGCAAACACCTTCTGGATGATGTCTGGCATCTGCTGCATCGACTGCGGCACGAGGGTGACGCCGAGGCCGAGGCCGAAGGAGACCGCCATGATATAGACCTTGCGGTGGTCGATCGGCTCGGAGGCGAGGATGCGGATGCCGGCGACGGCGATCGAACCGAACAGCACGACGGTGGCGCCGCCGAGCACCGGCTTGGGGACCAGCAGGAAGGCGCCGCCGATGACCGGGAAGAAGCCCATGACCACCAGGATGCCGGCGATATAATAGCCGACATGGCGGCTCGCCACGCCCGTCATCTGGATCACGCCGTTGTTCTGGCTGAAGGTCGTGTTCGGAAAGGTGCAGAACAGTGCCGCGATGCCGGAATTGATGCCGTCGGCGAGAACGCCGCCCTTGATCCGCCTGAGATAGACGTCGCCCTGCACCGGCTCGCCCGAAATCACCGAGTTGGCCGTCAGGTCGCCCGTCGTCTCGATTGCCGTGATCAGATAGACGAAGGCGATCGGAATGAACAGGCCGAGATCGAAATCCAGACCGTAGCGCAGCGGCTGCGGCACGGCAAACAGCGGCTGCGTGCCGAGCCGAGAGAAGTCGACCATGCCGAAGAAGATCGAAACCACGAAGCCGGCCAGGAGGCCGAGCATGATCGCCGCAATCCGCACCATAGGGACCTTCGAGAAGGAGAAGAAAATGATCACGGCGACGACCAGAAGGCCGAGGAAGATGTTGACCGGGGCGCCCAGTTGATCGCCGGCCCCTGCGCCGCCCGCAAAATCGGTGAAGCCCGATTTCACCAGCGACAGGCCGATGACGGTGATGACGATGCCAGTGACGGTCGGCGTGACAATGCGGCCCATCCTGGTGATGAACTGGCTCAGCACGATCTCGACCACGCAGCCGACAAGGCAGAGCCCGAAGATCATCGCCAGGATATCCTCGGGCGTGCCGCCCCTGCCCTTGACCGCGAAACCGGCGGCGAGAATGACCCCGAGAAAGGCGAAGCTGGTTCCCTGCACGCTCAGGAGCCCGGAGCCGACCGGACCGATGCGCCGGCACTGGATGAAGGTGGCGACGCCGGACACGAACATCGACATGGCCAGAAGGTACGGCATGTTTTCGCCGAGACCCAGCGCGCCGCCGATGATCAGCGTCGGCGTGACAATCCCGATGATGCTGGCGAGTATGTGCTGGAAGGCCGCCAGGAAGGATGCGTGCGGCGAAGGCACGTCGTTGAGCTTGAAGATAATGTGGTGGTGCTCCGCACTCGGATTTTGTTCGCTCATGATTTCTCTTTCGAAGGCGGCCGAAGCCGCGCGTTGTCCCCTGCTGCTAGCAATTTCAGCAATGCAATTTCCGTGCCACGAAATTGTCACATTTCCCGGTCGCCTTGCAATTCCTTCTTCTGCACCCCGTCGGTTCACGCGGCGTTTGCAAATCGCGGGCGTCCTCTGCATAAGGGTGAGCTAGAAGCACCGAAAGGCGGCCCCATGAAGATCTCGACCTGGAACATCAACGGCATCAAGGCGCGGCTGGACAATCTCCTGGCCTGGCTTGAGGCGGAGGCGCCCGACATTGTCTGTCTGCAGGAGATAAAGTCGCAGGACGAGGCCTTCCCCCGGGCGCCGATCGAAGCACTCGGCTATCATGTCGAGACCCATGGCCAGAAGGGCTTCAATGGCGTCGCGCTGATTTCGAAGACCGCTCCGGACGAGACCAATCGTGGCCTGCCGGGAGCCGAGGATGATATCCAGGCGCGCTACATCGAGGGCGTTTTCAGCATCGCCGGCGGCGTTTTGCGCGTCGCCTCGATCTATCTGCCGAACGGCAATCCGGTCGACAGCGACAAGTACCCCTACAAGCTCGCCTGGATGGAGCGATTGAAAGGCCATATTTCACAAAGGCTTAAGCTGGAGGAACCGCTTATTCTCGCCGGCGACTACAATGTCATCCCACGCCCCGGCGACTGCCATGACCCGGCCGTATGGGCGAATGATGCATTGTTTCTGCCGGCCACTCGCGAGGCCTTCAACGCGCTTCTGGCCCTCGGCCTCTACGACGCGGTGACGAGCACGAACGATGCCGGCGGACAGTATAGCTTCTGGGACTATCAGGCGGGCGCCTGGCAGAAGAACAACGGTATCCGCATCGATCACATGCTGCTGTCCTGCGAGGCCGCCGACAGGCTGCGCTCGACCGTGATCGACAAGAAGGTGCGCGGCTGGGAGAAGCCGTCCGACCACGTGCCGGTGACTGCAGTTTTTGATTGCGACTGGCCGTAGACCGCGCCCGACAGAACCTTGCCCGAGAAATCCTGATCTCCGACGAGCGCATGCAACGACAATGTGCGCGAAATCGACCGTCAGCCCCTGTTGGAGCTGCTCACGGAAACAACAATCAAGGGTTGCCTGTGCTCATATTTTGCGCAAGCGCGATGGCGCCGCGGCGGTCGTTCTCATCGACAACGGAGAAACACTTTTCCTGCAGCTCGCGGATCCACGAGCAATCGCCGGGCGCGCAACGATCCGCGGCCATGGTTAGATAGGCAAGGCCGAGCACCGGCTGACCCTCATTGAAAACGAGATCGCCGAACACCGCCATGGCGCCGACATTGCCGTTCTTGCGGGAAAGGTTCAGCCATTTCTTGGCCAGGCGCACATTCTTGGCCCCGCCCTCGCCGTTCAGGATCATCCGGGCAAGGCGGAACTGCGCCTCGGGGCTGCCGAATACCGACGCAGCCTGGAAATAGAGCTGACGCGCCTGTACCAGATCCACTTCGACCGGCGTGCCGGCAATGCCCGTCTGGTAGTAGCCTGCGAGCGCCAGCAGGGCATTCACATAAAACCCCGTGTCGGGAGAACCCGGCTCGACATCGTGATTGACGATCTCGGCATAGGCCTTGAAGGCCTCGTAATCATTCTCGGGAACGCCGTCGCCATAGGCATACATATTGGCGAGCGCCCAGCGCGAACCGGTATGCCCTTTCTCCGCGGCATAACGATAGGCTTCGACAGCCTTTTCCTTGTCGCCGTTTTGATAAGCCTTGAAACCGAAACGAAAGAGATCGAACCGGCCGGATTCTTTCGGAACGTCCGTGGTAATATCGAAGGCCCGGGCAGGTCGCCCGACGCCGTAGCCGATCATCAGGCTTGCCATCACCACGACAATGCCGATCTGTCTGTGACCTGTCTTATCCATCATCATTGAACGTTTCTTCACCGAAACACCTGACCGGACACACCTGCCCGGCAAAAAAGCCGGCGGCGCCGATCCACGGCCGGACCGAAAACCCTGGCTCGCCGACAACGCCACCAGACCCTTCTGATGCTCTTCCTTTGTGGCGGGAAATGGACGGCCTTCTGCCAAATGCTTTTACGTGAAATTCTGCTGAATTACTGTGACGCAAGCGACACACTTGCAAGTTTGAGTCTGAAAACGCGGCCAAACCAGACACTTGGCCGCAACAGGGTTAAGACAGCATCACCGGTGAACGCCCCTTGGCCGCGCCGGAAGAACCGCGATCAAGTGTTGCCTAAAGACCATCGCCATAATAAAGCTCTTGGCCGAAGCGGACGTGGCGAAACAGGTAGACGCAAGGGACTTAAAATCCCTCGACCGATTGGTCATGCGGGTTCGAGCCCCGCCGTCCGCACCAGCCCCCCCCCCCTCACGCGCGCGAACATAGAGAAGCGGAATAGCCCGGGCGCGCCGCCTCCGGGCAGCGATGCCGGCCACGCATTCGGCGCGTCCGGATGCGCAAGGCTGCCATTGCCGGAAAGAAGGGCCGTCGTGCAGGTTGCGCCCTGCCCATGCGCAAACCCAAAACAGAAAAACCCGGCCGCAAGGACCGGGTTTCTCCAAACTAGACCTGAGCGCTTCTTAGAAGTCGCGCTGCAGACGGAACCAACCGCCCCAGGTGTCGTCCTTGAAGTAGGAGTCCGGCAGGTCGGCATAGTCGAAGTTGACCTTGGCGGACAGACCGTCAACGATCTCGTAGTCAAACAGAGCGCCGAAGGTGTAGAAGCTCTTGTTCGAAGCCGTCGGGATGTTGACCGAGGTCCACTGGATAGCCGGCGTGATGGTGAACTTGTCGGTCACGTCAAGAGCGTAACCGGCAGCCAGCTGCCATTCGGCGTAGACGGAGTTCGGAAGCGGACCAGCGAAGGGGTAGCTGTCGAACCAGTCATCGAAGGTGTTGGCGTATGCGTTCCAGCCGGAAGCCCACGAAGCACCGAGGTCAAGCTGACCCGGGCCGAGAGCAAGGGTCGTCATCGCACGAACCGAACCGTCTTCGTTGAAGGTGTCGTAGCCACCGTCAACCTTGAAGCCGATACCGCCGGCCTGGAAGCCGACACGACCGGAAACGCCGATGCGGGCCAGATCCGGATCGCCGGTGTAGCCAACCTGCGAAGCCGTCAGAGCGTCAAGCGAGAGACCGGCTACGAAGCCGTCGCCCGTGAAGACGTAACGCATCGAGTTGAACTTGGTGTTGCCCGACAGGTCGTCGATTTCGCCGACGAGACCTTCATCCCAGTAGCTCTGGAAATAACCGGCCTGGAAGCCGCCGAGAGCGAGGTAGGTCTGGTCGAGACCGAAGGTCGTGCCCGAACCGCCGGCGCTGTGGGCTTCGGCGTTCATCTTGATGACGCCGGTCAGGACACCGAGCTCGGTTTCCGTCTTGCTGGCGATGTCAAGCTGCGCCTTGGTGAAAACGTCCCAAGTGCCGGGCGTGGAAGCGGCCCACATCGGGCTCTGCTTGCTCAGGGCGCTGACCTGGAAACGGACGTAACCGCCGATGTCGAGGCAGGTTTCGGTGCCCGGGATGTAGAAGTAGCCGGCACCGAAGGTGTCGCAGACTTCGACGTAGTTGGCAGTTACAGGCTCGATGACCACAACCGGGTCGGCAGCCTGAGCGCCGGAAGCTGCTGCAACTGCTGCAGCGGAGCCGAGGAGAAGGCTCTTCACGTTCATAATGACCTCCAAATAAGGTTTAAAGCGGGTCTGGGATTTTCGCCGAGGCGTTCCCTGCCCCATCCCCTGGTTTCAAGAAGACCGGGCCGTCTCGCCCTCACTTCCGAGGTTGAACATACAAGACCGCGTCACGATCGCAATCACCAATCATCCGGTTTGTCGTCTTCAGGTCGTCCTTACCTGCTTGCTGTTGCGGATTGGCAACAAGTATCCCCTCCGGAGCGGCAAATCTTTACAAAAGGTAAAGAAAACAAGAGCGAAACAGACGCCGGATCGCGGTCGGGAACGAACGAATCCGCCTTAAGAAGGCGTTTCCGGGCGAAAATCCGTCCGTCGCAACACGACATTCGCCCGGAACAGCCTGCCGTCCGCACGCGATTTGGACGGGAATCACCGCGCATGCCGTCCGCCGCACCGATGAACGAGACCGGTAAAGCCAATGCGCCGCGTCCCCGGCGCCATCATCAAACGGTCCGCCCTTGCCAGTTGCCGGGGCTGCCGCCCCGGCTTAAGGCATCAGACCAGTTCCACGTCCACGACGCCGGCGACGGCCCGCATGGCCGAGGCCACCTCGGGGGACAGGCGATACTTGCCCGGCAACTCGACCTCGATCTCGCGAAGCCCGTGATCCTGGATGACGACAAACGATACCAGGCCTTCGCCATTCTCATTCAGGTGGCGCGCGAGCGAGGCGATCGGCGAATCGTCGCGCAGGAAGATCCGCATCGCCTTTTGCTGGCGCACAGCCTCCTCCTCGAGCGACTGGACCGTCTGGATGCGCATGCCGATCCCTTCCGGCCGCATTTCGGCGGAAACGGTAATGACGACCGATGTGCCGGGCTCCAGCAGATCGCGGTACTGATAGAGCATCTCCGAAAACAGCACCGCCTCGAACTGGCCGGTGGCATCTGAAAAGGTAACGATGCCCATGCGGTTGCCGGTCCGGGTCTTGCGTTCCTGCTTGGCCACCACGGTGCCCGCGAGCCGGCCGCGGTCCGAACCGTTCTTCACCGAAAGCTGGAACGCCGAGAAAGCCTGTACGCGCATCTTCGCCAGAATATCGGCATAGGCATCGAGCGGATGGGCCGTCTGATAGAAGCCGAGCATCTGGTATTCGCGCATCAGCCGTTCGGAGTCGGAAAGCGGCGTATAGTCCGGGAGCACGATCTTGGAGACCTGGCCGGCGCTTCCGAAGATATCGGCCTGGCCGCTGGCGCGATCCTCCTGGGTCCGCTGGGCAAGGCCGATGATGCGATCGAGTCCGGCCAGAAGCGCCGCGCGGTCATGCCCGAAACAATCGAACGCGCCGGCGCAGATCAGGCTCTCCAGAACCCGGCGGTTGACGAGCTTGGGGTCGATGCGCTGGCAGAAATCCTCAAGATCGGCAAAGGGTCTCTCGCCGCGCGCCGCGACGATATGATCGACGGCCGCATCGCCGACGCCCTTGATGGCGGCTAGCGCATAGTAGATCCGGTCCTCGCCCGGCTCGAAATGCCGGTGGCTCGTCTGGATCGACGGCGCCACCACCTCGATGCCGAGCCTTCGGGCGTCGTGCCGAAAATCGTTCAGCTTTTCGGTATTGGCCATGTCGAGCGTCATCGACGCGGCAAGGAACTCCACCGGATAATGCGCCTTCAGAAAGGCAGTATGATAAGAGACGATGGCGTAGGCGGCGGCATGCGACTTGTTGAAGCCGTAATTGGCGAACTTCGCCAGAAGATCGAAGATCTCGTCCGCGCGCTGTTTCTTGACGCCCTTTTCGACCGCGCCCTCGACGAAACGGACGCGCTGCTTGTCCATCTGCTCCTTGATCTTCTTGCCCATCGCGCGGCGCAGAAGGTCGGCCTCACCGAGCGAATAGCCCGAAAGCACCTGCGCCACCTGCATCACCTGTTCCTGGTAGATGATGACGCCCTGGGTCTCGGCGAGAAGATGATCGATCATCGGATGCACCGACTCGATCTCCTCCTCGCCGTGCTTGCGCGCATTATAGACGGGGATGTTTTCCATCGGCCCCGGCCGATAAAGCGCGACAAGGGCGATCAGGTCCTCGATCCGGTCCGGCCTCATCCCGATCAGCGCCTTGCGCATGCCGGCGCTTTCCACCTGGAACACGCCGACCGTCTCGCCGCGGGCCAGCATGTCATAGGTGTCGTGATCATCAAGCGGAACCAGCGACAGGTCGACCTTGATGTCGCGCCGGGCGATGAAGTCGACCGCCGTCTTCAACACCGTCAGCGTCTTCAAACCGAGAAAGTCGAACTTCACGAGACCGGCCTGCTCCACCCATTTCATGTTGAACTGCGTGACCGGCATGTCCGAGCGCGGATCGCGATACATCGGCACCAGTCGCGAAAGCGGCCGGTCGCCGATCACGATCCCGGCGGCATGGGTCGAGGCATGCCGGTAGAGCCCCTCGATCTTCTGAGCGATCGCCAGCAGACGCCCGACGATCGGCTCTTCTTCGGCAGCCTCCTGGAATTTCGGCTCGTCCTCGATCGCCTTGGCAAGCGTCACCGGATTGGCCGGATTGTTGGGCACGAGCTTGCTGATCCGGTCGACCTGCCCGTAAGGCATTTCCAGCACGCGGCCGACATCGCGCAGGGCGGCGCGCGCCTGCAGCGACCCGAAAGTGATGATCTGCGCCACCTGGGCGCGTCCGTATTTCTGCTGAACGTAGCGGATCACCTCCTCGCGCCGGTCCTGACAGAAATCGATATCGAAGTCCGGCATCGACACGCGCTCGGGGTTGAGAAAGCGTTCGAACAGAAGCGAGAAGCGCAGCGGATCGACATCGGTAATCGTCAGCGCATAGGCAACAAGCGAGCCCGCGCCCGAACCGCGGCCCGGACCGACGGGAATATCATGTTCCTTGGCCCATTTGATGAAGTCGGCAACGATCAGGAAGTAGCCGGGAAATTTCATGCTCTCGATGATGCCCAGTTCATAGTCGAGCCGCTCGACATAATCCTGGCGACTGTGCCCCTCGCTCAGCCCCACATGAGAGAGCCGCGCCTCAAGCCCCTCGACGGCCTGTCGGCGCAACTCGAGCGCCTCGGCCCGTTCGGCCTCCTCCGGATCCTCGGAAGCGCCGGTGAAGCGCGGCAGGATCGGACTGCGCGTCTGCAGGATGAAGCTGCAGCGCCGTGCGATCTCGACCGTATTGTCGAGCGCCTCGGGAAGGTCGGAAAACAGTTCCGCCATTTCCGCCTGCGTTTTCATGAAGTGGTCCGGCGTCAGCCTAAAACGCCGGTCGTCGGAGACGATGGCATTATGCGCGACGGCCATCAGCGCGTCATGCGCCTCGAAATCCTCGCGCGCCGGGAAAAAAGGCTCATTGGTTGCCACCAGCGGAAGTTCAAGCTCATAAGCCAGATTGATCACATGGCGTTCGCGCTGAAGATCAAAAGCACCCTGACGCTGCAATTCGACATACAACCGGTCGCCGAAAAGCGTCTTGAGCGCTTCCAGACGCTCGCGCGCCTTGGCCTCGAAACCCGAGGCGAGCGCCTGGTCGATCGGACCGCCCGGCCCGCCGGTCAGAACGATCAGACCGTCCGCCCGGCCTTCCAGCCAGGACTTCCGGATATAGATGCTGTCATGCGCCTCGCCGCCGAGATAGGCCTCGCTGACGAGGTGCATGAGGTTCGCATAGCCCGTTTCATTGGCCACGAGAACAACGATCGCCGGCAGTTTTGCCGGGAGGTGGGACCCGCCGCGCCGATCGCCCTCGCCGCCATCTTCCATGTCGATCGACAGCTGACAGCCGATGATCGGCTGCAGCCCCTCCCCGATCGCCTTCTGCGAAAATTCGAGCGCGCCGAACAGATTGTTCGTGTCGGTGACGGCAACAGCCGGCTGCCGGTCGTCAAGGGCAAGCTTCAGGATTTTTTTGAGCGGCAAGGCTCCCTCAAGAAGGGAATAGGCCGAATGGGTCCTCAGGTGAACGAATCGAACCGCTGCCCCGCCCGACCGGTCATCGCCGCCGTGTCCGATCACATCTGCCATTGCCTGCTCCGTCGTGCCTTACCGTGGATCCTGATCCTCGCAGGCCGGCCCGGCCCGCGCAACGCCAACAAAACATATGCACAGAAAGCTCGCGTCGCCGTGGGGCGGCGGGCGTATTTACATTGAGCTGACGATCAGCGCCATGCTGGTCAGGAACAGCGTGATCGAGAAGAATGCCGCCACATCGCGCAGAATTTCCGTCATTTTCGCCTCCGTTTCGCTTTATGTTTTTATTATGTTACCTTTTTGTTCCTTTTGCAAGCATCCTCGGAATATTTTCCGCCGTGGCCTGCCAAATCGGGCCGCGCCTAAGCCGAAGCCTTCGTCGGCATGGGCGGCGTAGGCGCGGCCTAATTCCGGCCATTCAGATCAGCCCGCCGATTTCTCGAAAGCTATCGGTCTGCGTAAGCAACTGCGATGGCCGTGAACGGGCGATGAACGAACCCGCTATGCGGCAAACGCGCACCGCTGTCCGGGGGAGCAGGCGACCGTTGCACTTGTCGCCGAGGCAACACGCCTGATGACACACGAGATGTCATTCGAAGTGCCCGAACAGTCTTTAAAACGCGGAGATGTAAATGATGCCAAGTAGTGGCGCTGCGGGCTTCCTTTGCCAGAGCAACCGAACGGTTCGGTTCGCACACGCTGTTCCGTTCAGGCCAACTCTCCTCTGTGGTCAAGGGAAGAGCTGCGGGCTACCATTCAGGCGACTGGCCAAACCCGCAGATACTGGCAAGTTCCGCGTATGCGCCCGCGCACGCGCCTAGAACTGGCGCTGGCGCGGTCAGCCCGGGACCGTTCGGAAAGGCAAGCACGCGCCCGCCAGCTTCCTGGATAAGGCAGTAGCCAGCGAGGCAATCCCATGCGCTCATCCGCGGTTCAACGTACCCGGTGAGGCGACCGGCGGCGACCCAGGCCAGCATCAAGGCGCCCGACCCGTAGCGGACCCACCCTGCCCCGGCCTCTGACAAATCGGCCAGCATGCGCCCGACACGCTCGCTGGAGACGCGGTCATTGGCCCCGACCCCCAACAGGCCGGACCTGAGATCCCCGTCCAGAGCGCGGACGGGCTTGCCGTTCAACGTAGCCCCTTGCCCTCGCGCCGCGACGAACAGCTCATTCAGGACCGGCACATAGATCACGCCGAGGATCGGGCCGTCCTCGTCACAGGCGCCGATCGACACACACCAGCCGGGCAATCCGTTAAGATAGGGAGCCGTGCCGTCAATCGGGTCAATCACCCAGGTTACGCCGGAACTGCCTTCGCTCAAGCCGTGTTCTTCGCCGAGTTGCGCATCTAGCGGGAATGATGTGTTCAGCCCGTCCCGGATGAGCGTTTCGACTTCGAGATCCGCCTGGGACACCAGATCGGTCACATGGCGTTTTTGCCGCACCAGCAGTTCCTCGCGGTTCTCGAAATAGGCAAAAGCCAGCTTCCCGGCGCGCCTGGCAAGCTCCGTTGCCGTGTTGAGCCTGCTCTCGGTCATGATTGTTCCGGTCATGCATGCTCCTGCGGAATAAGCGCGACGCCCCTCGGGCGAACTTCAAGCCGGACGTTTGAACCGGCTGGCAACGGTACTTCGCTTTCGTCATCGACCACGAATATGCGTCCTAGCGGACCATCGATCTCGTATTCGACATGATCGCCGAGATAAGCCGAGGAGGCGATTGTACCCGGAACCCCCTGCCCTTCAGATCTGACCTTCATGGCATTGGCATGGAGCGACAGCCGAGCCGGGCCCGGTTTGATACCGCGCGACGGCAGCGCGATGGTTACTCCGCCCACATCGACCTTCGCAATATCGCCTTCGATAGACCTGACATGCCCATCCACCACATTGGCCTCTCCGATGAAGTCGGCAATGAACTCGGACGCCGGCGCCTCATAAAGCTCTCGCGGTGACCCGATCTGAGCGACCTTCCCATCCTTCATGACAACAATGGTATCGGAGACAGCGAGCGCTTCTTCCTGATCATGCGTGACGTAAACAGCCGTGAAACGAAGGCGCTGCTGCAGCGTGCGGATATCCGTGCGCACCTGGCGACGCAGTCGGGCATCGAGATTCGAAAGCGGTTCGTCGAGCAGCAGGACCTGCGGCTCAAGAACGAGTGCGCGCGCCACGGCGACGCGCTGCTGCTGGCCGCCGGAAAGCTCTGCCGGCAGGCGGCCTGACAGACCGGAGAGCCCAACGACTTCGAGCGCCTCTTCGGCGCGCTTGCGCGCCTCACCTGATTTGATACCGCTCGCTTCAAGTCCGTAGGCTACATTCTGGCCAACGCGCATATGCGGAAAAAGCGCATAGCTCTGGAACACCATCGATACGTCGCGCCTGTCGGCGGGCAGGCGGGTGACATCCTCGCCACCGATCATGATCTGGCCTTCGGTAGGGCTTTCCAGACCCGCCAGCATGCGAAGGGTTGTCGTCTTGCCGCATCCAGAGGGTCCGAGCAGCGTGACAAGCTGGCCCGGCTCAATGTCGAGCGAGAGATCCGGAATGGCGGTGAAATGGCCGAAGCTCTTCCGCACATTGCGAAACGCCACGGCACCTTTTGTATGAGTCATCCGAGTGCTTCCTTCTTGATGGGGGCTGCGGCGCCCTTCTCTTCTCTTCGGCGAATGCGACGTTCGCCGACCAGAAGCTGAAAGCCGCCAATGACCGTGATCATCACCAGGATCAGAACCGAGGAATAGGCAATGGCAATGCCGTATTCCCCGTTCTCGACCAGGCCAACGATGTAGGCGGTCGCCATGTTATATTTCGCGCTGACCAGAAAGATCACAGCTGAAATCGAGGTGATTGCGCGCACGAAGCTGTAGACCAATGCTGCCAGGATGGCCGGGCGCATGAGCGGCAGGATGACCTTGCGCATCGTGCGGCCCGAGCTTGCCCCGAGGGTCAGAGAAGCCTCGTCAAGCGATCCGTCCAGCTGTGACATGGCCGCCACGCCTCCCCGCACGCCGACCGGCATGTTACGGAAGACAAAGCAGGCAATCAGGATCACCGCCGTACCCGTCATCTGCAGAGGCGGAAGGTTGAATGCCATGATGTAGCTGATCCCGATGACTGTGCCGGGAATGGCAAAGCTCATCATCAGAGCAAATTCGAAGACAGAGCGCCCCGGAAATCTCTGCCGCACAATCAGCCAGGCTGTCAGAAGTCCGACGGCGGCGGTTAGCGGCGCGGCGATCAGCGCGATTTCCATTGTGGTCCAGAAGCTGTCCCAGGCAACGCCTATCCAGCGGATGCCGTTTTCCCAGCTGATACCGAATGCCCTCGTGTAGTGCGCAAGCGTCAGCGAGTGATCAAGCCCCCAGATGCTAACGAAGCCGCCGAAGAGGATCATCGCATAGACCGTGATGGTGAATACGGCCCAGATAACAGCTACGGTTATCACCGGGATGGCTACACGATGCGGCAGCTGTATATGCCGGCCGCCATCCCCTTTCCCCGTCACGGTCGAGTAATTCTTGCCGGAAAGCCACAGGCGCTGAGCAAGAAAGGCCGAAAGCGTGAACACCAGCAGGACTGTGGCGAGTACTGCCGCGCGCGCAGGATCATTCTGCGCACCGACGACAGCAAAGAATATCTCTGTCGACAGAACGCCGCCCGAGCCGCCGAGGACCAAAGGATTGCCGAAGTCGGCCATGGATTCGATGAAACCGATCAGGAACGCATTGGCCAGTCCGGGCGCCATCAGTGGCAGCGTAACCTTGCGGAAGGTGCGCCAGCGGTCCGAGCGCAGCGTCTGGCTTGCCTCTTCCATGGATGGGCTGATCCCATCGACCACGCCGATCAGAACAAGGAAGGAAATCGGCGTGAAGCTGAGCATCTGGGCAATCCAGATACCTGTCAGCCCATAGAGCCAGCGTCCCAGCTCCAGCCCCGTCACGGCTTCGATCACATTGGTCAGGGTGCCGGAGCGACCCAGCAGCATGGTCAGCGCAAGGCCGACGACGAAGGGCGGCGTGATAATCGGCAACACCGTCAGCAGCCGCAGCGATTTCTTGAAACGAAACCCTGTTCTGGTCGCCACGAGCGCGAAGACCAGCCCCAGCAGCGTTGTCCCTGTCGCTGTGCAGATGGCCAGAAAGAAGGTGCGCCAGGCAACACCGCAATTGCCGCCGGCAAGGCAGGCAAGTGACCAGATCTTCGGGTCAATGATGTTCCTGCGCACGCCCTCCGTCGTGAATGAGCCATCGAACTCCTGAAAGGCGCCGGTGAACATGGACACCAGCGGATAAAAGACAAAGACCGCGACAAGCAGCACCAGCAGCGTAATGCAGGCGAGTACGAAGGCATCGCCCTTCAATGCGCCGCGCTCGGCGGCTCCGAAGGCGATCATCAACGCAAAGACGGTGCCAATGACCACGGCACCTGCCCCAAAGGCCGGCTGTCCGGATATTTCCCCGAAGGTGGCCTCCAGAAGGCCCCAGTTCCAGCCACGCATGCCGATCGAAAGGCCCTCGACCAACATCCAAAGAAGTCCCGCAACGCCGATATTGACCAGAGCGCGTCCCCGATCCCCCGGGCGTCGTGTGACACGCAGATAGAGTGCGGCAAGAAGCATGATAAGAAGCGGCAGGAGCTGCCAGCGGCCTGTAAGGAGCTGGGCAATGCCCGGCCACAGGTTGTCTGAAACGACGAAATCACTCAGCCATTCGAAGCTGAAAAATCCGGAGCGGACTCGATACCAAGGCAGGGCGATGAAAGCGACAATCGCCGCCGCCAGGATCAGATCGAGCCTGCGGTTGTCTCTGGATGTCATGACACTGTCCGATGAGTTCAGGGGCGCGAACGCAGGCAGGCTCCAGCCTGCCTGCGTCTGGTCACGTTATTGGAGCGGCAGGGACCCGATTTCATCGTCCCACCGTGCCAGCAAGGCCTTGCGCCTTTCCGCGCTGCCATATTCGGCAAAGTCATAGTCGATCAGCTTGATCGTCGACAGGTCCGGCGCCTCTTCGGGCGGCGTCGCGCTGGCATTTGACGGAATCTGGAATGAACCCGCTTCCGGCATCATGTTCTGCACCTCTGCCGTCAGCACCCAGTCATAGAAGGTCTTGGCCGCTTCCGGGTTCTGCGCACCCTCGATCATGGACATGGAACCGATTTCATATCCCGTCCCCTCGCAGGGGGCGACGACTCCGATCGGGAAGCCGGACACCGCCTGAGCGACGGCATCATGCTGAAAGACAATACCCAGCCCCGTTTCACCGCGTGCTGCCGCTTTCACGGGAGCACTGCCGGACTTGGTGTACTGCGAGACGTTCGCATGCATTTTCTTCAGAAAATCGAAAGCTTCGTCCTCACCCATCAGCTGGACGAGCGTTGCAAGCGTCGTATAGGCCGTGCCGGACGAGTTCGGGTCGGCTATCTGGATCTCGCCCTTCAAGGCAGGATCCAGCAAGTCGGCCCAGCACTCCGGGGCGGTGATGCCCTTTTCCGCAAACAGCTCTTTGTTGTATCCCCAGCCCAAAGCGCCGGAATAGACTCCCACCGTACGGAAATCAGAGACTTCTGCCTGTCCTTGCGCCCAGTCCTGCAACTCGGCCAGCATGGGTGACTTGTATTCGGCGGTCAGCCCGTCATGTCCGGCCTGAAGATGAGGGTCTCCCGTCCCTCCCCACCAGAGATCGGTCTGCGGATTACGGGCTTCGGCCCTGATTTTCGCATAGGCCTCACCAGATGACATTCTCACCATGTTCACATCGGTATCCGGATGGCTGCTCTCGAACTCGGTGACAAGCCGCTCACAGATGACGACATCGGCCGAGCAGATCAGGTTCAGCTCATCCGCCATGGCGCTGGCGGGCAACATTATTGCTGCGCCCGCAAGGGCGCACTTCAATGTATTCATGTTCTCCTCCCATTCCCGTTTCCGGGTGCTGGCTTGATGCACAGCTGTGCATTACCTTGAATTTAAAATTTCCTTATGTCAATAAACTGTAGCAATTTGGCGCTAATTTTATGAAATATGCCAATGCACAGGTTTGCAAGAAGTTGGATTGATGAGAGCTCAGGTAAGTGCAAAAGATGTAGCGGAGCTGGCCGGGGTCTCTCGCACGGCGGTTTCTAGAGCCTTCACGCCAGGCGCTTCCGTTTCCTCCGAAACCCGCGCAAAGGTCTATGAGGCGGCCGAGAAGCTCGGATACCAGGTGAACAATCTGGCGCGCGGTCTTCTGACATCGAAAACGGGGATTGTCGCTCTCATCGCGGCCGAGATTAACACGCCCTATCGGTCCACCCTGCTTGCCGCCCTTTCGAGCCAATTGCAGGCTGCCGACAAGGTCGGCATGCTGATCAATACGGACCGGTCGGACGAAAGCGTCGCCCAGGCCTTGCGCCAGGCCATTTCCTATCGCACGGAAGCGGCGATCATTCTCTCCGGCATGCCGGACACATCGCTGGCCGAGATTTGCCTGCGCAATGGCATGCGCCTGGTCCTGATCAATCGCGATGAAGAGCGCGCCGGCACGCTTCAGCTAAGGCTGGACGACGCTGCTGCCGGGCGCCAAGCGTTTGCCGCCTTGTTCGCCGCGGGTTGCAGGCGCATGGCATTTGCCTCATCACTGGCGGGAACCCCAAGCCTCGAGGACCGACGCAAGGGCTTTGCTGCCGCTGCGGCTGATGCAGGCTTGGCACTCATCGAAGATGCAAGCGGCATGACCTCCTATCAGACGGGGCTCGATGTCGGTATGCGCCTGCTGACCCGGCCGGACCGTCCGGATGGCATTTTCTGCTCGACCGACCTGATCGCGTGCGGCGTGCTCGATGCTGCCCGCCAGCGACTGAAATTACGTGTGCCCGAAGATGTTTCCATCATCGGCTTCGATGATATCGAGCAGGCCGATTGGGACAGCTACAATCTGACGACCTTCAGTCAGCCCGTTGATGATTTTGCCAAGGCTGCAGTCAGCTACCTTTCCGAGCCTGGGCATAATGAGCCGCGTTCGATCATCCTGTCCTCCCGCATGGTGTGGCGGAAGACCGTCCGAGACTAGGACCTTCAGAATCCAGATCCCTGCGATCAAGACAGCCACGGGCATCCAAGCGAACAAGAGTGGACGATCGACGCCTCCGGTATGATGCTGGTGCCTTCTCCCCGTTTCGACCGCTCGAATGGACGTAGGCCCCTAAGGAATCAGCGCGTTCCCTCGGATTCTCCTGCTGTATTCAGATGCGGAAAGCCGAAATTCATTTCCGGCTTCCCGCTTGCTCGATGCTATTTAGCGATTGTTCACGATCCAGAAATCCTGCCAGTCCTGAAGCTTGGCAAAATCATCCGCTGTGGTCGCGGAGTCGGTGACATGCAGCTGGTCGCGGACATCGAACACGCCGGAATGCTCGTCTTCGGGCATGACCGCATTTTCGTTGGTCGAGATCTTGCCGTCGGAGAGCTGCGGCGCCATGCCCTCGCCAGTCATCATATAGTGCACGAACAGCTTGGCGGCGTTCGGGCTGTCGGTTCCAGCCGCAATGACAGCGACGCGCGGCGTCAACTGACCGACAAATGGCTTCAACCCTTCGCAAATCCCCATGCTGTAGCCATCACGGTCGGCATGGCGGAAGATGGCCGCGCTGAGCAAGCCCATAAACGGCTTTTCCTGTCCCGGAGCGCCGATGATCGGACCGACATCGGAATCGCCCTTGGTGACGACCGGCTGGTTGGCGGCGAGTCGCTTCACCCATTCGGCGGTGGCGCTCGCTTCATCGGTCTCGAGCGGCTCGCCGAAATAGGCTTCATAGGCCTCGGCCATTTTGTCGTCTGAATTGGTGGCAAGCTGGTTGAACCAGAACATGGTTTCATTGCGCAGGAGCGGATCGGGGATGGCCACGCGCCCCTTCCAGTCCGGTTCCGTCAGCGCCCACATGTTGTCGATCGGGCAACCGTCGGTATAGACCGCGTCGTTATAGGCCCAGACCCACGGATTGAGGCTGGTGATCGCCGGGTTGCGGTAGTTTTCAGGAACCTCATCGGCAAGATCCGGTGGGAACCAGCTCACGCCGAAGCCCTGCGGCAGGATCTGCGAAGTGACCGACGGCAGGTTGCTCATGTTGAAGACATCCGTGCGCACATTGTTGGACTGCGCCTCGCGGGTGATGACCTGTTCCTGCTCGGAAGCGGACATTTTGACGCCCGTCGCCTGAACGCCGTATTTCTCCGTGAAGTTCTCGGCCATCGTCACAATCTTGCCGGTGGCGTCGATGACCGTGATCGGTTCTTCCTGACGCGCCGCTTCGATGAGGGCGTCAAGCGAGTAGTCCGAATCGGATATGCCGAGATCCTGCGCATTGGCGGTGGACGACAGCAGCACCCCGCCAAGCGCAAGAGCCGTGGTTGCCAGGATCATGGTTTTCATGAGTTTCTCCTCCAGATTAATCCGGTTTTCTTGGGTAAAGATGGAATCGCATGCCGCTCTCAGGCCGTTGCGATCCGGTTGTCCTCGCTGTCGAAAAGATGCAGGTGGCCCCGCTCGACAGCGAGATTGACGGCATCGCCGGCGCGATGCGACGGCGTGCTCTCTGTGATGGCGAAGACCTTGCGGCCTTCGACAAGCAGCTCGATGATCCAGCTTCCGCCGGTCGGCAACACATCGTTCACGCGTGCGCCTGCGGCAACGACGCAGTCCGGGCCGGCGTTTTCTCCCTCGGGAAGAACACGGATCGCTTCGGGCCGGATGCCGACGGTCGCGACTTTCGCCGGCTCTGCATGATCAGCCAGCATCGTCCGCGTCCAGGTGGCGAGAATGCCGGTGTCGCCATGGGAGACATCGATGAAGTTGATCGGCATGCTTCCCACGAAGCCCGCGACAAACCGGTTCGCCGGTCTTTCATAGATATCCGTCGGATTGCCCAGCTGCTGGAGCGTGCCGTCGCTCATCACCGCGATTGTCGTGGCGAGCGTCATGGCTTCCCACTGGTCGTGGGTCACGAAAATGATCGTCGCCCCCATTTCGCGGTGGATGCGTTTCAGTTCCGCGCGCATTTCCAGCCGCAGCTTGGCGTCCAGGTTGGACAGCGGCTCATCCAGCAGGATGATGCCGGGGCGGGTCGCAAGCGTCCGGGCCAGTGCGACACGCTGCTGTTGCCCGCCGGAAAGCTGGCTCGGATAGCGATCGCGATACTGGGCGATCGAAAGCGTCTCCATCACTTCGGCAACGGTCTTGTCGCGTTCGCTCTGCGGCACTTTCCGAAGCCTCAGCCCGAATGCGACATTCTCTTCGACGGTAAGGTGCGGCCAAAGCGCATAACTCTGGAAGACCAGGCCGAGCCCCCTCTTTTCAGGGGGCGTATAGATCCCGTCATCGACCGAAACGATCGGCTTTCCATCGATCAGGATCTTGCCATCCGTTGGGTGCTCCAAACCGGCAAGCATGCGCAATGTCGTCGTCTTGCCGCAGCCCGAAGGGCCGAGAAGGCAGAGGAATTCGCCATCGGCGATTTCGATGTCCAGGTTCTCGACGGCCTTCGGCGCATTCTTCGCATAGGCTTTCGAAATGTTTACGAGATTGATATTCGACATGATTACTTCCCCAACCCGTCAGAGAGCGAACTTCTGGTGAGCTTTTGCACGCCCAGCGTTCCGAAAAAGGCGATCGCGCAGATCATCAGCACGACCGCGTTGGCCGCCTGGCTGTATCCGTAGTCGACGAGACGGATGGCATAGGTGGTGAGGACGTCGGTGCCGGGAACGGCGAGGACGACGACGAGGCTCAGTCCCTTCAGGCCGGATATGAACGGCAGAAGGATGCCCGAGACCAGCGAGCCGCGCTGGATCGGAATGACGACCGAGCCCAACCGCCGGAACCACCCGGCGCCGGCGATGCGCGCCGCGTCCTCGGGATCCCTGCCAAGCTGCATCATGGCGGTGATGCCCGCGCGGGATGCAAAGGGCATCTGGTCGGCGACGAGCGCCAGAAACAGAATGATCGACGTCCCGTAGAGTGCCGGCAGCGGGCCGCGCGGAAAGGCGAACATGACCAGATAGGCCGCGGCAAAGGCAATGCCGGGAACCAGATAGGGCATGAATGTGATCTGGCGCAGCAATCCGCCGACGAAGGGGACCGGCGATCGCACGACCGCGAAACCCACCAGCAGTCCGAGAATTCCCGAGCTGACCGCCGCTCCGCCGACGATGGTCACCGTGTTCCATGTCGCGGCCCAGAATTCCGGCGTGAGAAGAATACCCTGATGCAGTGCTGTCGTCTCGAGGTTGCGCCCCAGCCAGAAATCCAGGGTGAAATTGTCCAGCGCGAAGACGCCGGGACGCAGCATCACCGTGGTCAGCCCCAATGCCAGAAGCGGAATGGCTGCGCTGACGGTGAAAACGAGAAGGGCGAAGCCGGTCGCCGGAAGCCGCCATTTTCGCAACGGCGTCACCCTGTTCATCGCGCTTTTTGAACCGATCGTCTCGAAACGGCGCGCTTCCTTCAAAAGACGCATGTCGATGAGAATGGAGACGGCGCCGAGCAGAACGATCGTTCCGGCCAGGACGGCGGCGACGCCGGTCTGGCTGGTGCTGATCGCGCGGAACAGCGAGGTGGCAAGAACATCATAGCCGACGGGAACCCCGACGATATAAGCCACGCCGAAGTCTCCGAGACATTTGGCGAAGATCAGTGTTGAAGCGGAAACCAGCGCCGGCAGCATCAAGGGCAATATTATGCGGCGCGCCACGTCCCATCGGCCGGCGCCGAGAATGCGGGCGGAATCCTCAAGTTGAGAATCGAACTTGCGCAGGGCGTTTCCGAAAAGCAGGATCACGAAGGGCGTGTAGTGCAACGCCAGGATCAGCGTAATCGGCAGGAAGCCGTAGGCGAGCCAGTCCGGCGGCTCGAAGCCAACCGCCTCCGCCCAACTGGTGGCGCCGCCGGTCGTCCGGTTTTTGAAAAGGGTCGTCCACGCCAGGGCAAAGGTCCATGACGGCAGCATGTAGGGAACGATGAGCGCGGTCGAAAACCAGCGTTTTCCCGGAAGATCGGTGCGACTCAGGAGCCAGCCGAGCGGTGTGCCGACGACAAGCGCGACGACGATCGCACCCGCCGCGATGGTCGCCGTATTGAAAAGCGGCGTCCAGAAAACATCCCGGGCGATGGGTGAAAGCATGACCCGCTGGACGTAATAGGTTGTCAGCGCCCCCACCTCTTTTCCGGTGCGCGCCTGCTCGGCGTACTGAACCCGGAATGCATCGGCCAGCAACAGAAGGACCGGCGCGGCAATCAGGTAGAAGAAGAGTACAAGGAGAACGATGGCGAGCAGTCCCGCCGGCTCGTTCGCCGCAATGCGGCTGTAGTAAAGCCAGCGATGGATCCGGCTTTTGCCCCTGACCGCGGGCACAGTCGTCCCCGGTGGCGATCCCGTGAAAGATCCCATTGAAGTTTACCTCGGCTGTTGCGTGTGTGAGTGAGCGGCGCCGTCGGGCGCCGCCGCTTCGGCTAGGCTCTATTCCGCCATGGCATTTGCCCTGCCCATGACGTCGCGCACCGTCGCCCAGCTGTCCTTGTAGGAAAGCGGAATGAAATTGGTGTCGCCATTGAATTCCGCCTGCATCTCCGGCGGGAACAGAAAGCCGAAAAAGCAGCGTTCCAGGGCGGATGACAGCTCCGGATCGAGATCATGCGCATAGACAAACGAGGATGTCGGAAAGAGCGGGCTTTCATAAATGATCCGCACGCTCTCGGGATCGATCATGCCCCTGTCCGCCATGCGCTCGTAGACATCCGACGCGACGGCGGCCATGTCGTAATCGCCGGCGACCAGTCCAAGCAGGGACTTGTCATGTCCGCCGGACATGATCGGCATATAGTCGATGTCGGGTCGCAGCCCCTGTTCGGGGAACAGGGCCCGCGGCGCGAGGTTTCCGGAATTGGACAACGGACTGGAATGCGCCACCCGCCGGCCCGCAAGGTCGCTGAGCTTGTGATAGGGAGACCCCTTGCGCACCACGGCGATCAGACGATAGCCCCGGACCTCGTCGCCTATTCCCTTGGTGGCGAAAGGCACGGCGCCGGCCTCGCGAACGGCCGTGACCGTCGATCCCGTCGCGAACCCGGCGAAATGCAGACGGCCCGATTTCAGAGCCTCGATTTCGGCGGCACCGGTCAAGACGGGATAGTAGACTATCTGCCGTTCGAGGCACTGGCCCAGGTGGTTGGTGAAAGGCTTGAAGAGCTCGGCGTAAACCGCCGGATCCTCGATCGGCGCATAGGCCCAAACCAGCGTCGGCGGGTTCCTCCACAACGCCGGATCGGCGGGAAGGTCGGCGACGAGATCATTGTTGCAGTCGCTGTATGGCGCCGCCAGATAGGGTCTGGCGCATTGCTCGGCATTCGCGCCCGCCATGGCGGCCGACGCGCAAACGGCAATGGCGCAAGCCAGCAAGCCTGTTCTTCCTGCGTTCGTCAAAGTATAGTCTCCTCCCGGGCCAGGAGAACGCGCGTGCGGTTTCGCCTTGGCCCTTGGGAGAAGAGACTAGGCGGATTTTCTGTCAGAGTCCTGTCATGGGAAGAAATGCGAATACTATTAGTTGAAGACTCCGAGGACCTTGCCGACGCCATTGCGACAAAGCTGCGCCGCGAGGGGCACGATGTCGAACATGTCGGCGATGGCGAGCGCGGCGAGGACTATGCCATGAGCGACGGTTTTGATGTCGTCATCCTCGACCTCAACCTTCCGAAACGCGACGGTTTTGAGGTTCTTTCGGCGGTGCGTCGGAGCGGAAGCAGGACGCCGGTTCTGGTCATGACAGCCCGTAACCAGATTGCTGACAAGGTGGGATTGCTCGATCTTGGCGCCGACGATTACATCGTCAAGCCCTGCGATCTCAGCGAGGTGGCGGCTCGGGTGCGCGCGCTTGCACGCCGCAGCAGCGGCATAACCACGGGTGAGATCGTCTTTGGCGACCTCAGACTGGACATCAATAACCGGGCGGCCAGCCTTGCCGGCGCGCCGCTGGAGCTCGGCCGCCGCGAATACGATATGCTCGAGGCGCTGGCCAAAGCGCCTGGCACGCCGGTCAACAAGGAACATGTCGTGGTCAGGCTTTTCGGTCATGATGACGCGGGCACGCCCAATGCGGTGGAACTGCTGGTCTCTCGTCTGCGAAAAAAACTGCAGGGCGCCCAGGTCGAGATCGTCACGCAGCGCGGCGTCGGCTACATCTTGCGGCAAATAAGCAGCCAAGGTTAAGACGTCTGCCCAAGAGGAGAAACCGGAGCAGGAAATGACCGACGGCCTTTCAATCCGGCAGCGGCTGGCGCGCCTTTCGATCGAAAAAGCGGTGATTGCAAGCGCCGGGTTCGTGTTTCTTCTCGCCGGGGCCCTGATCTACAACACCGCCTACAACAACGCCTATCGCGCCGCCGATGAGGCCTTTGACCGCGTGCTGGGAGCGGCAGCCCTGGCCATCGCCGATACCGCCGCCTATGAGAACGGCAACGTCATCGTCGATATCCCCTATTCGGCCTTCGCCATCCTGGGAACGACCCAGATGAACAGAATATTCTATCGGGTCGTGGCGCCAAACGGGTCGGTCGTCACCGGTTCTCCGGTTCTGGGCCTCGATATCGAGACGCCGCAGACCCCCTCTCTCAGGCTTTCAGACGGAACGATGGACGGCGAGCCGGTGCGCATCGCGGCCGTGGCGCGCTACAGAACCGACGCGACAACCGGAGATGCGGGATGGATTGACGTGTTGGTCGCCGAAACGCGGGAATCACGCAACGCTCTGACCAGCCATCTTATCGTCGACTCGCTTGTTCCCGCAGCGGCCGTCGCGGTCGCCGCCTTTCTCCTTATGTGGGGCGGCATCCGCCTTGCGTTCCGGCCCCTGCGCTCGGTGGCGAGGGTTCTGCGCAACCGAGCCCGCTCCGACCTCAGCCCGATTTCACGGGACGTCCCCAGGGAAATCGAAACGCTCGTCGTCGCACTCAACGATTTCATGGCCCAGCTCGCCTCGACGCTGGAGGGGCTGCGGCGCGTCACGGCCGATGCCGCCCATCAGCTTCGCACGCCACTTGCGGCGCTGCGCGCGCAGGCAGAGGTCGCGCTCGACGAAACCGATGCCCGGATCATGCGCGACAGGGTCGCGAGGATCCATCGCAATGCCGCAACGGCCAGCACCTTGGCAAACCGGTGGCTCACGGACGCAACGCTTCTGCACAAACTCAAGATGCGGGAGGCGGAGACCGGCGACCTCTCCGACTATGTCGAGGAAGCACTGAACCGCATCGGCAGCAATGGCGAGTTCGCGGAAGGTCTTCGCCGCATGGAATTCTCCCGCCCGGACCAACAGGTCCTCATCGACGCCGATCCGGTCGGAATGATCGAAATGATCCGCAATCTGATCGAAAACGCCTTTCTGCACGCGCCGGGTCCGACGCGCGTGGCGGTCACGACAAGGCGCGGCGAGGCCGTTCTGACCGTTTGCGACAAAGGGTCCGGTATCGCGCTCGACCGCAGGGAAGCCGTTTTCGAGCGCTATGTGCGGGACCGGATGGACAGGCCCGGCTCAGGCCTCGGCCTCGCCATCGCCCGTGAGGTCGTCAGCGCGGCGCACGGAACAATCGAACTCGACGAAGCGGACGGCGGCGGATTGCGGGTGGAGGTCCGCCTTCCAATCCCAAATGCCTCCGGCACAGACAAGACGCCCCGCAAGCCCTGGTTTCGGGCGGGCTGGATCAGGTTTCCGGCATTCGCGTTCCTGAGCCTGGCAACGCTCTTGCCTCCGGCAGACCTGAATGCGCAGCAGCCGGAGCCGGGCCTCACGATCGTAAGCACATTGCCGCGCGACAATATGAGTCCCCTACTGGACTGGATTGCCGGGCGCTTTCCCTCACTGGCCATCAACTACACCTCGCTCCGTCCGCCGCAGATTGCCGCTTTGGTCAGAACACCGACCTTCGGTTCCGCTGATATCGTGCTTCTTCCAGCGCCGGATATTTCCGTCTCGCTGAGCAACAATGGCTTCGTCAGGCCATTGGCCGACTTTATAGCCTCGACGGGACCGGACGGGCGCCCGGCGCACTGGCGCAACGAACTCTTTGAAATGCATTCCGATCCCGCCGTCTTCGTGATCCGCAAAGAAGGTACCATGGCAACAGGTGACCTGCCGACGACAAGACTGGCCCTCGCACGCGCCCTGGAGCAGTCACCAAGCCCCTATTACCAACGCATTGGTATCGTCAACGTTGGGATCGACAGCATTTCCTACCTTCTCGCCACACAAGATTCGCTTCGCTCAGCTCTGTCCTGGCGGCTGGCGCGTGATTTCGGAAGCGTACAGGCACGGATATTCGAAACCGGCGCTGAACTGCTTACAGCACTTGCCGCCGGCGAGATCGACCTCGGATACAATATCCCCCTCTCCAGTGTCATCTCTGCACAGGCAAATGGAGCGCGGATCGACTATATAGAACCTCAGGACTACCTATTATCGGTTCCCTGGACAATCTTCGTCCCAGACAAGTCCACTCATCCGCTTGCTGCCTTCGTCGCCGCAGAGATATTATCAGCGGAGGGACGCGCAGTCTTCGCAAGCGACGTTCTTGGGCTTGCTATCCGCGCTGATGCGCCCGGAAGCGAGCAAAGAATAACTCTGGGTCCAGAGTTGCTTGTCTTTCTTGACACCATCAAACGTGGGCGCTTTCTCGACAACTGGTTTCAGCTTGTTACAACGGAATAGCAATGGCTTGCGCGCCGGACGGCGGCGCCCAGAACTGGCGACGGCCTTAGTCTTCGCCATGTTCAGAGCTTCGATCTCGTCTTCGGTCGCAGCGGCTTCGAGTTCTTCGAGCTGCAGCTCCATCTGGTCGATCACCTACCCTGACAAGTCAGCTGAAAGGTAGCGCTGAAGCCGGATGGACCATGGCGGAAGAAGATGGCGGACAAGCCGCCATCTTCTTCCGACTTAAGTTTTCGAGAGTATCGAAATTCAGGCGGCCGACGACTCCTCTGGCTGCCGTGCGATGCAGCCGGATCTCGTTGAGAGGAACCGTATCCGTCACGACATCGCCAAAGGATGCCGCGCCCGGGGATGCGGATCTGCCAGATGCGGACACGGCATCATCAATGCAAAACTACCTGGCAAAGTGTGCTTCTTACAATCAACTTTCATCGGCACTGCGCGACCCGCATATCAGCGCATCAGGCTCGGAAGGCCTGTCGACAGGATCGGGAATGCCGTTACGAGGATCAGCACCACGACCGGCGGGATGAGCCAGGGCAGGATTGCGCGGGCCAGCCGCTGGAACGGTATTTTGCCGACCTGGGCGACGATGAACAGCGCCATGCCCATGGGCGGGGTCAAGATCGAGATCATGAGATTGAGGACAATGATGATGCCAAAATGTACCGGGTCGATACCGTAGCCAAGCGCGATCGGCACCAGGATCGGCACAACGATCAACAGGATCACCAGGCTCTCGATGAAAGCGCCGAGAACGAAAATCATCAGGTTGACCGCGATCAGAAAACTGATCGGATCATTGGTAAGCTTCAGAAACAAGTTCGTAATCTGCTGCGGCGCCTGTTCCCGGGCCAGGACGAAACCGAGCAGGCTGACACCGGCGATGATCGTGGCGATCGAGGCCGAGGTTGCCATGGTTTCATAGAGCGCGTTCCATAGGCGCTTGAAAGTCAGCTCGCGGTAGAACAGCAGATCGATGAGAATGGCGTAGATGACGGTGACCGCCGCCGCCTCCGTCGGTGAAAAGTAGCCCGAGAAGATGCCGCCGATGATCACCAAAGGCGTCAGCAGCGCTGGCAGAGAGCCGAAGAACAACGAGACGATCTCGGACGGGCCGCGCCGAGTTTCGACCGGATAGTTCCGTTTCCGCGCAATGAAATAGACCATCACCATCAGCGAGAAGGCGCACAAAAGTCCGGGAACGACGCCGCCCAGGAAGAGCGCGCCGATCGAGGTGTTTGCGGCAACACCATAGAGCACCATGGTGATCGAAGGCGGCACCAGCGGACCAATCATCGATGAAGCGGCCGTGACGGCGCCGGCGAAATCGTCGTCATAGCCTGCGTCGCGCATCGCCTCGATTTCCATCTTCCCAAGCCCGCCCGCATCGGCCATGGCCGACCCGGACATTCCTGAAAAGAACAGCGATGCCAAAATGTTGACGTGGCCGAGCCCGCCGGTGATGTGGCCGACAAGCGCCCGTGCGAAACCGAATAGCTTTGACGATATCCCCGCCGAATTGAGGATCGCGGCGGCGAGCAGAAAAAGCGGAACGGCAAGTAGCGGAAAGCTGTTCAGTCCGTCCACCATGCGCAATACGGCAAAGCTCAACCCCATGCCGGACACGTAGAAATAGCCCATCGAGACCAGGATCATGGCGACCCCGATCGGCACGCCGACGAGTACGAGGAGAAGCCAGGCGCCACCAACCATCGCAAGGATCATGATGCCAGCCCTTCTTCGTCTCGACGGAAAAGCCCGATCAGGCGGAAGGTCACGCGCCAGGCGACGAGGACAAGACCGATGAGGGCGGCGAGATACAATGCACCATCGGGCAATGACAGCGTCACGCTCTCATTGCGCCAGGTTCTAAGCACGGTGAAATAGCCGATCCGGACGAGGTTCAGCACGACGCCGAGATAGGCTAGATCGATGAGCGTGAACAGGATCTTGCGCCCGCGCGTACCGAGCATCGAGCCGAACAGGTCCATGCGGAGCTGGCTATTGGTGCGCTCTGCCTCGGCGATGCCGATAAAGGCCATCCAGACCCAAAGCCACCGTGCCAGTTCCTCGGTCCAGATAGGCCCGGTGAATAATGGCGTTCGCCCAAGGATCTGTATCAAAAGCACGACGATAAGACCGCAAAAGATCAAGGTCGCGGCGATGCCTTCCGGGCTGTAGATGCTCCGCGGCTTCATGTTTGCTCCTCCGCACTGGAATAACGGCGCGGCCGGCTCGCGCCGACCGCGCCAAATCCTATTCGCCACGCACTTCTGCGATAGCACCCTTGCCGAACTCAACTTCGAGTTCATCATAATAGGGCTGCATGGCGGCACGGAACGGAGTCAGGTCGGGCTCGGTGATGGTCAGTCCGAGATCCTTGAACTTGGACATAAGACTTGCCTCGGAGGAAAAGGTCAGTTCGTCGTTGACCTCGCCGCCGGCCTTGGCAGCCTCGACGACCCAGCCCTGTTCCTGCTCGTTGAGGCTGTCCCATGTGTCGAGGGACACCTGAATCGCCTGGGATGCAATAAAGTGGTTGGTAATCGCGATGGCGCTCTGCACCTCGTAGAACTTCATCGCCTCGATCGTGGGCAGCGGGTTCTCTTCGGCATCGACCTGATTGGTCTGCAGGGCGAGATAGACCTCCGCGAAGGCCACCGGCGCCGGTGTTGCGCCGACAGCCTTGGCATAGGCGATGAGGAACGGCACGTTCGGTGTGCGCATCCTCAGGCCCTTGAGGTCATCCATGGCGTTGATTGGCCGGTTGGCGGTTGTCTGACGCGTGCCGTAGTACCAAAGATCGACGACTTTTACGCCTTCGTCCTCGAACTTGGCTTCCATCTTCTGACCCCAAGGGCCATTGACGATCCTTTCGAGTTCCGGGAAATCGCTCACGACATATGGCGCGCCGATAAGCTTGAGTTCAGGAATAACATAGGACATGTCCGGATAGCCGGTTGTGGCCAGGTCGAGTTCGCCGGCCTGAAGCATGGCGACCATCGCCTTGAAGTCACCAAGCTGGGACGCCGGAAACAGCTTCACGGTCAATTCACCACCCGAAACCTCTGCCAGTTTTTCCTGGAACGCCACCATGCCCTTGTACAGGTTGGAGTTCTCGTTGTCTTGGGATCCCATCGACAGTTCGCGCGCTTCGGCGGTGCCCACCATCACGGCCATGACCGCGGCAGCGGCGAGCAATCTATTGAATTTCATGTTTTCCTCCTTTTGGTATTTTTATGACTCGGTTCGTTCGGTCGATCCTTCGCCGGCGGCTAAGCGCCGGGAAAAAAGCCGCGATCGGTAGGAGCGCCGCATGTGGTGCTCCATGATGTCGGTGGCGCGAACGACATCGGCATCGATCATCGCCTGGAAAATCGCCTGGTGTTCCCCGAAGACCAGGCGATCATGAGCTTTCTGATCCGGATCCGGCGGGCGGCGGGCGAGCAGCTCTGAAACGAACAGATCGTGCAGCGTCAGGATGATGGGGTTATCGACCACTGAGACCAGCGCGCGATGGAAGGCGATATCGGTACCAGGAAAAGCTGGCGTACCGATCGCGGCCTCATTGGCCTCAACGGCTGCATGGATCCTTCTGATTTGCGCATTGTCTGCTCTGATAGTTGCCTCGCGAACGGCGCCGATCTCGATAAAACCGCGGGTCTGTTCGAGATGGGCGATACTTTCGGCGTCTCCAAGGATTTCGCGAATAACGCCACCAGCACCACGCAGGACATCGCTGAGCGAGGGGGAAGCAGCGCGCGGTCGGCGCCCACCGCCACCGCTGAGATAGCCGCGCAGCTGCATCATGGCCAAAGCCTCGCGCACTGTCGGGCGCGAGGCATCGAAACGGACGCAGAGGTCACGCTCCGTGGGAAGCGGATCACCGACGGCGATCTCACCACGAATGATCTCGCCGATCAGGGCATCAGCAATCGCCTGCGCTGCCTGGCGCGGAGTTCCATCGTCATCCTGAAGCGCTGAAAACACCAAATTTCCCTCCGCTCCCATATCTCTGTCTAACTGAAAAATCATTTTGGTAAGTCCATTTTTCGATTTAGTATGAAATAAAATATTTATTGTCAAACCAAAATGACTCTGGCACACAGAAGTCATGCTTGGAGCCCGATTTGGTAAGATCGGGCGGATCTCTAGACGTAATGGACCTCGAAATGACGAAAAGACTTGGCGGCATGTATGCTGCTCTTTTGACGGCGATGGACAAGGACGGCGCATTTTCGCCAGAGCGCCAACGCGCACTAAATACCTATGTGCTCTCACAGGGGCTGAACGGCCTCTATGTCGCCGGCAGCAGTGGTGAGTCCGGACTGCTGGAAAGCGCTGCCCTGAGCGACCAACTCGGCATCGTCGCCGAAGATGCCAGAGGCCATGACGCGACCTTGATCGCCCATGTCGGCCTGCCCTCGCTCGCCCATTCGATCGCGCTGGCAAGACGAGCGGAGTCGCTGGGCTATCATGCCCTTTCAGCGCTGCCGCCGCACTCATATCCGTTTTCCGATGACGAGATTTTCGCCTATTATGAGGCGCTGTCTGAGGCGACTGCGCTGCCCCTCATCGTTTACGAAATCCCGGTCCGGACCGGCCGCCCGCTTCCGTTCGATCTCCTTGTTCGCATCCTTGACCTCAGGGGCGTCGCCGGTCTGAAATTCTCCTCGATGGATCTTTTCAAGTTCGCGTCGCTGCGCCGCGCGCGGCCTGAATCTGTCTTTTATTTCGGCTTCGACGAGGTTTATGCAGCAGCGGCCACGCTCGGGTCCGACGGCGGCATCGGCACCACCTACAACCTGCTCGGCGGGCTCTATGTCGAGATCGCGAATGCCATCGAACGTTCCGATATCGCGCGGGCCCGTGAACTCCAGGGAATCTCACAGCAATTCGTTGAGATTCTAGCCGAGGTCGGCGTCATGCCCGGGGTCAAGGCCGCTTTCCGCCTGCACGGAATCGACATCGGCCCGTCGCGTGCGCCCATGGCCTTGCGCGGTCGGGATCCGGAAGCACGCATCGCTGCATTCCTGAAGCGGCCGGAGGTGGCCAAATGGCTGGGCTAACCGCATCAGAGCAAATCCGTGGCGTCTGGGCCACCGTCATGCTGGATGTCGGCGCAGACGGAGTGCCCTGCCTCGAATCGATAGAAGCTCAGGTGGAAGCCTTAGCCGCTGCCGGCGTCGACGGCATCTACTGCAATGGCACGACGACGGAATTCCACTGCCAAACCGAGGATCAGTTCGTTTCCGTGGCGAGCGCCACTGCGGTTTCCGCGCGGCGGGTTGGGCTGCCATTTCAAATCGGTGCATCACACCCGATGCCGCAGGGCACCCTTCTGCGTCTTGCAGCCGCGCGCGCTCTCGCGCCGTTGGCCATCCAGGTCACCCTGCCGGACTGGACGCCGATGCGTGAGGAAGAGGTGTTGCGCTTCCTTAAGGGGTGTGCCAGCGCCGCTGAGGACGTTGCGCTGGTGCTCTACAATCCGCCGCACGCCAAAACGGTGCTTTCGCCCGATACGCTCGCCATGCTGACCCTGGAGGTGCCGCAGCTAGCTGGCCTCAAATGCGCTGGCGGCGACGAAAACTGGTATCACGCTATGGCTCCGGTTCTGAAGAGAATTTCGGTGTTCATCCCCGGGCATTTCTATGCCAGCGGCACACAGATGGGCGCGCACGGCTCTTATTCGAACATGGCCTGCCTCAATCCCGCAGCTGCCGTTGCGTGGGCGCGCCAATGCTCCAACGACCCGGAGGGGGCAATGGACCTCGAAAAGCGCATTTCCGCCTTCATGGGTGAGGTCATCAGACCTCTGCTGGCAAGGGGCTATTTCGGCAATGCAGTCGACAAGGCAATGGCCGTCGCCGGCGGCTGGACGCGGATAGGCGCCGCCATGATGTGGCCCTTCGACGGCGTACCGGCCGCAGACATTGCGCGTATTCGCAGTGCAGCCAGAAAACTTCTGCCTGAATTCGTCTAGTCGCTTTCAGCTTCGTTCAAGATATTTTCCGTCCGCCACGAACCGCCTGACACGTGGCCTCCCCTGACGGGCGCCGGCTATCGTCTTTTGGAAAACCAGCAGCCGTCAGTCCGTTGTCGGCCCCGTTGGGTTTATCATGTTCGCCTATTCTCCTGGCGGACAATGGTGGCCGAAGGAGTATCAACATGGGAATAGCACAGTATGATCCAGCCGCTTGCGGCAGGCCTGCATGGAACGCCGGACGAATGGTCGGTGTTAAGAAACCCCTGAAGCAGCGCCAGATCTGGGCGATCCGCTTCTTTCTCGATCGCGAAGGGCGAATGCGTGATCGCGCCCTGTTTGATCTCGCCATAGACAGCAAGCTTCGAGGCTGTGATCTCGTCAAGATCAAGATCGGTACGCTGGTTTCAGGGTCGTCGATCCGGACCCGCGCCATGGTGGTTCAGCAGAAAACCGGCCGACCGGTTCAGTTTGAGATCACAGCGGACGTGAGAGCGAGCTTGCTCGCCTGGTTGGAGCGAAGAGGTGGAACTGTTGACGACTACGCTTTCCCCAGTCGGGTCGATCCTGCCGGTCACTTGGGCACCCGGCAATACGCACGATTGGTCGATGAATGGGTGAACCCATCGCACTGGCATGAATTTTAGCTGTAGAAATCCACAATCCGCTTGCCGTTGAAATCGCGTACGACGAAGGGTGTATCGAAGACCTTTTGCAGCATCGTCTCCTCGATGATTTCGGCCGGCGACCCCTCGGCGGCGATGCGACCTTCACGCATGGCGATGATCCGGTCCGAATAGGCGGAGGCGAAATTCAGGTCGTGGACGACCAGCACGACCGTCTTTCCGAATTCATGGGCCATGCGCCGGATCAACCGCATCGTCGCCACGGCATGTTTGACATCGAGATTGTTCAGCGGTTCGTCGAACAGCACGTAATCGGTATCCTGCGCCAGCACCATGGCGAAGAAGGCCCGCTGCCGCTGGCCGCCGGACAACTGGTCGAGAAACCGGTCCGACAACCCCTGGAGGTCGGCAAAGACGAGGGCGTCATCGATCCGGCTTGCATCTTCGGCGGTCAACCGCCCCCGCGAATAGGGAAAGCGCCCGAACCCGACGAGATCGCGCACCGTCAGCCGCGCTGCGATGTGGTTTTCCTGGCGCATGATCGAAAGCTTGCGCGCCAGCACATCGTCAGCCGTTTCCGCAATATCGAGCCCGCCGACACGAACCGCGCCGCTGTCCGCCTTCATCAGCCGGCTGACGACAGCGAGAAGGGTCGATTTACCGGCGCCGTTGGGACCGACGATACTGGTAAGGCCGCCTGTCGGGATTGTCAGCGTCACGTCATCGAGCACGCGGGTGGAGCCGTAGCTTTTTTTGATATTGCTGATTGCGATCATCGGAGATTTCCCCGCAGAAGCAGAAAGATGAAGAAGATGCCGCCGGCAAATTCGACGATGATGGACAGCGCCGTCCCGAAGGAAAAGACCCGCTCCAGAACGGTCTGGCCGCCGACAAGGGTGATCGCGGCAAGCAGCACCGCTGCCGGCAGCACAACGCGATGCCGCCCGTCCGGCATGATCATATAGGCAAGGTTTGCCACCAGAAGGCCGAAGAATGTGACGGGCCCGACCAGCGCGGTTGCGACCGAAACCAGAATGGTGACGACGAAAAGCGTCAGCGTCACCACGCGCTTGTGGGATACACCCAGCGCAATCGCCGTTTCGCGCCCTACCAGAATCACGTCAAGGTCCGGCAAAAGCCGCCAGCCGAGAACCGAGACGGCGAGGATGATCACCGCAGAGATGCCGAGCAGCTCGGTATTGGCGGTGTTGAAGCTTGCAAAGAACCGGTCCTGCAACACCACGAAATCGGTCGGGTCGATCAACCGCTGCATGAAGGCGGAAAGGCTGCGAAAGAGACCCCCGAACAGGATACCGACAAGCATGACAAGATGAATGCTGCGGGCGGCGCCGGAAAACAGCCAGCGAAACAGCAGCAATGCAAAGCCGCTCATGACCGCAGCCTCGAGCACGAACATCACGCGTTGATCGATGGCATTGAGCCCGCCTGCCCCGAGCGCGAACACTAAAAACGTCTGCAGCAGGATATAGAGCACATCAAACCCCATGATCGAGGGCGTCAGGATGCGGTTGCCGACAATGGTCTGGAACAGCACGGTGGAGACTGCAATCGCATAGGCAACCAGCAGCAGGGCCGCAAGCTTGACGCCGCGAAAGCCAAGCACGAAGGACCAGTTGCCGCGGGCGCCAAGCGTCATGAAGGCAACGGTCGACACGAGCGCCAGGGCAGCCAGCCCGGCGATGATCAGTGCGCTTTTGCGGCCTCTTTGATCAGCGTGCATGCGCTTCCTGCCGCAGGAGAAGATAGAGGAAGATCGCCGAGCCGAACACGCCCATCATCGTGCCGACGGGAATTTCGTATGGCGCAATGATCAGGCGACCGGCGATATCGCAGGCAAGCACCAGCACCGCCCCGCTATAGGCAATCCACGGCAGTGTGCGCCGCAGGTTGTCGCCCATCACCAGGCTGACGACGTTGGGCACGATCAGACCGACAAAGGGGATCGAGCCGACGGTGACGACCACCGATGCCGAAATCAGCGAGACGATGGAAAGCCCCGTCAGCATGGCACGGCGGTAGTTGAGCCCGGTCGATATGGCCACGGCCTCACCGAGACCGGCAAGCGTAAACCTCGCCGCGGTGACGTAGGCGACAACACCGAGGCCGAAGGAAATCCACAGCAGTTCATAACGACCGCGCAGGACCATCGAAAAATCACCGTTGGTCCAGGCGCCGAGCGACTGCAGCAGGTCATAGCGATAGGCAATAAAGCTGGCGATCGCGGAAATGACGCCGCCCAGCATGATGCCGGTCAGCGGCACCATCAATACCGCGCGCGCCGGAATTTGCCGCACCAGCCTGAGGAACAGCGCTGTGCCGGCCATCGCAAAAATGGCCGCCAGCAACATTTTGCCGATCACCGGCATTCCGGGAAAGAACAGGGCCGCCGTCAGCATGCCGAGGGCAGCGGATTCCACCGTGCCGGCCGTGGACGGTTCGACGAACCGGTTCTGCGCCAGCATCTGCATGATCGTACCGGCAATCGCCAGTCCGCCGCCGGCAAGGAGCAGCGCCAATGTGCGCGGAAGCCGGCTTGCCAGCAATACAAGTCCGCCGTCCCCTGCCCCGAACAGCGATGAAAGCCCAAGCGTGCTCGCACCCGTCAGGAGGCTTGCGAGAAACAAAACGAGGCCAAGAACAATTGCGGAAAAAATGCGGATCATGAAAGTCTACTTTTCAGCTCCCGGCCTTATGCGGCGCGCGTCGCCCGGGGTCAATGGCACAGGCGTCCGGGTTCACGCCAAAGTGTGCGCCCATCGCACGACACGGCAGAGACATGCTTGCCAGCCATCTCTTTTTGAATATGTTGACCAACACAATCAAGTATAAGGAGTCTCCCGTGAGAATCGACGCAATCCACCGCGCCACGCTCGTCGCCGCCATCGTGATCGTTCCGACCGTTGCCGCCGTGCCGGCGCTTGCCGAAACCATGACGATCGAGCATGCAAGCGGCAGCACCGAGGTTGAAGCGAACCCCGAGACCGTCATTGTCTACGACCTCTCCGCGCTCGATACGCTCGATGCACTGGGCGTGCGCGTGACAGCCGTGCCGGATACGCCGATGCCGTCGTCCCTTTCTGAGTTTTCCTCCGATGACTACGAGAAGGTCGGCTCGTTGTTCGAGCCGGATTTCGAGGCCGTCAACGCGCTGCAGCCCGATCTCATCATCGTTGCCGGCCGCTCGCAGGCAAAATACGACGACCTGTCGAAGATCGCCCCGACGATCGACCTGACGATTGCCAATGATGCTTTCCTCGAAGGCGTTGAAGGCAATGCCCGGCTTCTGGGTGAACTCTTCGGCAAGCAGGAAGAGGCGGAAGCCGAGATCTCGGCCCTGGAGACCATGCTGGAGACGCTTCAGGGGCTGACCGAAGATGCCGGAACCGCACTTGTGCTGCTGACAACGGGCGGCAAGGTTTCCGCCTTCGGCCCCGGTTCACGCTTCGGCGACGTCTATGACCTCTATGGCTTCGAACCGGCCGACGACACGCTCGATGTCGGCACGCACGGACAGGCGGTTTCGTTCGAATATATCATGGAGCAGAATCCGGACTGGCTCTATGTGCTCGACCGCGACGCTGCCATCGGCCGTGAAGGCGAAGCAGCGCAGCAGCTTCTCGACAACGAACTCGTCGCACGCACCAAGGCCTGGCAGAACGACCAGGTAATCTATGCCGATGGCGGGCTGCTCTATCTTGCAAGCGGCGGCGTGCGCGCGCAGAAGGCTTTGGCCGAACAAGTGTTGGAAGCGCTGAAGGACTAAAATCCTGGCGGCAAGCGGCACGGTAGAGAATCGATTGGTCAGGGGTCACTTCCCCAGCGAGGAATGGTCGTTCCACGACCGGCCGGCCTGCTTCCGTGAAGAGTTTCGGGTGCCGTCAGGCGTACGAAAGTCGCCGAGGAAGGAACCTGCGGACGGCGAAGGCAGGACTATGGGGATTTCGATTTTGAGCCCATCCCGGAGCTGACGTGGATGAACATTTTACGCACTGTACCTGTTGCGACCCGGCCGTTTCGGCGTGTTTTGGAGCTGCGGTGTCGGGGAAACATATGCCGGTGAATGGCCTGGTCGGCCTCGGTCATGGTGATGGAGGCGCACGGGAGCGTTACCTCGGGCGGAATATCGCGGGCAGGCGTTGTGGCTATGCCATGCCGGGTCATGACGCATGCTCCCGGTTCGCCGCCGCCGATTCAGGTGGCCCGCGCGGCTGGCGCCAGCGTTCAAACACCTCGATGACGATCATGCACCCGCCGCAGCAAGGACATTGCGGTCGTATGACGGTGGGCTCGTCAGTTGCGTCGTGATCGGACGGCGGGATAGCGTTCAGGAGTTCGCGGGCGTGTGCGACACAGGTCTTGCGGGAGCCGCCGGCGAGCAAGCCGTAATGGCGAATGCGATGGAAGCCCTTCGGCAGAATATGGATCAGGAAGCGACGGATGAACTCGGCCGTGGCTAACGCTATGATCTGCTGCCGGTCCGCGCCGTCGCGGCGATAATCCTTGTAGCGGAAGGTGACGCCGTCCTTGTCGAACGAGATCAGACGACTGAAGGCTCATGGGTAAAGGGGGTTGGCATCGCCGATCCCGGCACAGGAGCGCAGATGGCGCCGGGCATGCACACCCGCATCGGTTCGGTCACGAAGACCTTCACGGGAACCGTTATTCTGCAACTCGCTGAAGACGGCCTTCTTTCGCTGGACGACACGATTGGCGCCTATGTCACGGGCATTCCGAACGGCGATGAAATCACGTTGCGACAACTGGCAAATATGACGAGCGGTGTTGCCAGCTACACCGCCTCGGAGCGGTTTGTGGACTTGTACCTTGAAGACCCGAACATGTTTTTCTCACCCGAGGATCTGGTAGCCTACGCTGTCGAGAACTCTCCGCTGTTCGAACCCGGTTCTGAATTTGACTGCTCCAACACCAACACGATCCTGCTTGGAATGGTGATAGAGAAAGTCACCGGTCAACCGGTCGAGACAGCTCTGAGAACAATGATCTTCGAACCGCTCGGTCTGGAAAACACGATCTGGCCAGGCAGGCAGACCGCAATCCCCGCACCATACGCGCGCGGTATCTCGCTGCAAGGTTATGACGCGACCCCCGAAGCCCCGCTGGACGCTACCAACTGGAACCCGGCATCGCTTTGGACCGCTGGCGAAATCATTTCAGATGTCGATGACCTGCTCACCTATGGCAGGGCCCTGGCAACCGGTCACGGCCTTCTTGAAGCAAAATTGCAGGAACAGCGGCTGCGCTCTTTCCAGGGGCCTGCAGACTATGGCTTGGCGCTGCGTTGCACCGACGGCTGGGTCGGACATACCGGTGAACTGCCGGGATACACCACCGTCGTCTATTACAATACACAAACCGACACGACCGTGGCCATACAAACCAACAGCGACATTCCTTCGGGCGATTGCGGCGAGGCCGAGGTTCTGCCCTCCAATCCGCACGGCATAGCGTGCTCCCTGCCCGCCATGCGCATTTTCAATGCCGTAGCGCCTCTTCTTGGTGGCACAGCAGCCCCGTGAGGCAATTGCGATGCCATCAGCGAGCACTTCACCGAACGTAATCTGATTGTCGTGCTGCGGGCTTGGCATTCAATATTCCGACGCTCGCCTTTGCCGTGCTTTGCATCAGCACTGGCATCACGCTCTCGCGCCCGACCTTCATGGCGGGCCTCTTCGTCCAGGTTCCTCAGGCACGGCGAGGCGATGTCATGGGTGCGATCCAGTCCCGCGGTGCGGTGACGGACATTGCACGCCCGATCGTTGCCGGCTTTATCCTCGGATTGGGTCTTTACGGAGTATGGATCGAGGCGGTGGTGGCGATCGCGCTGACCGGAGCGTTCATCGCATACACGCGCCTGCGTCGCGACGATGGTCCCGAGGCAATAGAAGCCCGAACTGACACCGAAACCTCGGCGCATGGCGACAGCGCGCCCTTAGTTGGACCGGCATCGAATTCGAACTAATATTCGCTGGGATCTACGGATTTGATCGCATTCTCACCGATGAAGGACGGCGGCGAACGCGTTGCTTCGGCCGCTTTCGTCTTATCGATTCGAAAAGCGGTCAGACTGGATACGGCCCCGTTTCTGCCGGTCCGGAAGGCGACCCCATTTCAGTCATTGAAGCTCCACCATCGATCGCTTGAAACATGATCTACGACAAGTCACATGCCCGATATTTCGGCAGGACAGATTGTCAGCGAGGATCGAGCTCTGTTCATTGTTTGCGAGCGCGGCTTTATGTTTGAGTGTTTTCAAAGGCCTCAATCGCCAAGCGACCATGAAACGTTATACAAACCTCTCTCTCTTGCGTGGCGGGGTAGTTGCAGCCTATTGTTTCGTGGATTTCCTGTTCAAATTACAACCAAAACAGATACTGTCCCTCATCAAACGCACTGCTCCGTAAGTTCCACAAACAGGGAGACAACCCGCATGCAAAAGAAACTTCTGCTTTCCGCCTGCCTCGCTCTTGTCATGGCCGCGCCTGCCCTGGCGGCAAACCCGCAGCCGGACGAAAAACTGGCTGATAACCAGAACCTCAATTATTGGCTGCTCGATGCGATCAAGACCAAGGATCCGCAGCTCAACAGCGCCGCGGAAGGCTCGGATGTGGCCCGGCAGTTGTTCGAGGGACTTTACAATCAGGACAATGCCGGAAACCTGGTGCCGGGTGTGGCGACTGATCACGACCTTTCGGAAGACCAGACCGTCTACACCTTCCATCTTCGCCCCGAGGCAAAATGGTCGAATGGCGACCCGGTGACTGCACAGGACTTCGTCTACGCCTGGCAGCGTCTTGTCGACCCTGCAACAGCTTCGACATACGCATGGTATGGAGAACTGATGAATGTGAAGAACGCCTCCTCTATCGTTGCAGGCGAGACCGATCCGTCCGAGCTTGGCGTCAAAGCCGTCGATGACCACACGCTGGAAGTCACGCTTGAAAGCCCGATCCCCTATTTCACCAAGATGATCACCCACACCTCGACCTTCCCCGTGAACAAGGCGGTGGTCGAGGAATATGGCGACCAGTGGACCCTGCCGGAAAACATGGTCGGCAATGGCGCCTACAAGCTCGTTGAAGACAAGCTCGGTCAGGACCTCACGCTTGAGCGCAACGAGAATTACTGGGACAGTGACAATACCGTCATCGACAGCATCCACTTCCAGGCGATCAACGACAAGAACGCGGCGTTGACGCGCTATCTGGCCGGTGAGCTGGACTATATCGAGCTGCCGTCCGGCCAGTTTCCGCGCCTGAAGGAAGAATATCCGGACCAGACCCATGCCGTGCCGCGTTCATGCACCTATGCCTATCTGTTCAATGTTTCCGACAAGGGGCCGGAAGCCTTGAAGGATGTGCGGGTGCGCAAGGCGCTGTCCTATGCGATGAATCGCGACATCATCGTCAACAATATCACCCGCGGCGGCCAGAAGCCTGCCTATAGCTGGACCTATTACGCCACCGCCGATTTCACGCCGCCGGTGACCGATTATTCGCAATGGTCCCAGGAAGAGCGCAATGCGAAAGCTGTCGAGCTGCTCAAGGAAGCCGGCTACGACAAGAGCAACCCGCTGGAGCTGACACTTTCCTACAATACCTCTGACGACCACAAGAAGATCGCCATTGCCGCCCAGCAGTTCTGGAAGGCCATCGGCGTCAACGTCACGCTCAACAACACCGAGTGGAAGGTCTATCTCGATAATCTCAAGAACTACAATTTCGATATCGGCCGCTACGCCTGGTGCGGCGACTATGACGAAGCCTCCACCTATCTCGACTATTTCCGCACCGGCGGCATGAATTATGGCGGGTTCTCCGATCCCGACTACGATGCCGCGATGAAGGCATCGCTGACAGCCAAGGATCCAGCAGCCGACTATGACAAGGCGGAACAGATTCTTGCTGAAGAGATGCCGCTTGTGCCGATCTACTTCTATTCGAAGCCGGTCATGGTGCCTGCCGACCTGAAGGGTCTGCCCGTCGAAAACGTGCTGCAGAACTGGTACGCGAAAGACCTCTATCGCGTAGCCGACTAAGGTCTGAAACCGGCTTCGCGGGCGGCGAACTGGCCGCCCGCGAGGCTGAATCCTCCGTTTCGTCCGGATCCGCGCGCGCCTTGATAACAAGATGTTTGCGGGCGGTAGACCGGATCAAAAGGCCGAGCCAGACCGATCATGACCGGTTACATCATCAAGCGCCTGTTTGTGGCGATCCCGACAATCCTGTTGCTGATTGTCTTCTCTTTCTTTCTGATGCACGCCGCCCCGGGCGGACCGTTCTCCTCCGAGCGCGCCCTGCCGCCGCAGGTGCTCGCGAATATCAACGCCAAATACGGGCTCGACCAGCCGCTGTGGCAGCAGCTTGTCGATTATGTCTGGGGCATCGTTTCCCGGTTCGATTTCGGCCCGTCATTCGTCTATCCGGACCAGACGGTGAACTCGATCATCGCGCAGGGCTTTCCCGTAACGCTGACCTATGGGTTGCTGTCGGCGATCGTGGCGGTGCTTGTCGGGGTCACGCTGGGCGTTGTTGCGGCCGTGAGGCACAATAGCTGGCTGGACAGCCTGGCCGTCGGCATTTCGGTTGGCGCGCAGGTTCTGCCGAATTTCGTCATGGCGCCGATCCTTGTGCTGATCTTCACCCTGTGGCTGCGCTGGCTGCCGGGCGGCGGTTGGGAAGGTCTCGGTCACCCGGCCTATATGGTCATGCCGGTGATCGCTCTTTCGACATCCTATATGGCGTCGTTGGCCCGCATTACCCGTTCATCCATGCTGGAAGTGCTGAATTCCAACCACATTCGCACGGCAAAGGCCAAGGGGCTGCCGATGCGCCGGGTGGTGATGAAACATGCGCTGAAACCGTCTCTGCTGCCGGTCATTTCCTATCTCGGACCCGCCTTTGTCGGCATGATCACCGGTTCGGTGGTGATCGACATGTATTTCTCGACCGGCGGCATCGGCAAGTTCTTCGTCGAATCCGCGCTTAACCGCGATTACGCCGTGATGATGGGGATCACCATTCTGCTCGGCGCGCTGACCATCGCCTTCAATCTTTTTGTCGATATCCTTTACGCCTGGATCGACCCGAAAATCAGGTATTGAGCCATGCTGATTGAAAGAGAGAAGATTCAAAGCCTGTCCGAGGCGATGGCCGATGAAGCGGAGAAAGGGCGTTCCCCCTGGGCGGACGCCCGCGTGCGGTTCTTCAAGAACCGGCAGGCCGTTATCGGGCTCTGTCTGCTGATCTTCGTGATCGCCTTTGCCGTCTTCGGTCCGTTCATCGCCCGCTGGTCGATCGACGAGATCGACTTCATGGTGATGGGCGACATCGTGCGCGAAGGCGCGCCTTCCTTTGCCAACGGGCACTATTTCGGCACGGACGATCTCGGCCGCGATCTTTTTGCCCGAACGGTGCTTGGCACACAAATCTCCCTTGCCGTCGGCCTCATCGGCGCGTCGATCGCGGTGATCGTCGGCACGATCTACGGCGCGGCGTCGGGATTTCTCGGCGGCCGGATCGACAACGTGATGATGCGCACCGTCGATATCCTGCTTGCGATTCCCTACATGTTCGTTCTGATCCTGCTGCTGGTCATGTTCGGCCGATCGATCGTGCTGCTTTTTGTCGGCATCGGGCTTTTGTCCTGGCTCGACATGAGTCGCATCGTCCGCGGCCAGACATTGTCGCTGAAAGGCCGCGAATATGTCGAGGCCGCACGGGCGACGGGCGTCGCCTCGAGCACCATCATCCGCCGCCATGTCGTGCCCAATCTTCTGGGCGTCGTCATCGTCTATGCGACATTGCTGGTGCCGGGCATGATCCTGTCGGAGAGCTTTATCTCCTTCCTCGGGCTCGGCGTCCAGGAGCCGCTGACCAGTCTCGGGGCGCTGATCTCTCAAGGTGCCGCGACGATGAATTACGGCACGCTCTGGCAGCTCATCTTCCCGCTCTTTTTCTTCATCGTCACGCTGTTTTCGTTCTTCTTCCTGGGCGATGGCCTGCGCGATGCGCTTGACCCGAAGGACCGCTGACATGGCGCTTCTCGACGTTTCCAATCTGGATATCCGGTTCACGACCAATTCCGGACCCGTCTTCGCCGTTCGCGGCGTCGACTTCACCCTTGATCCCGGCGAGACGCTGGCCATCGTCGGCGAAAGCGGATCGGGCAAGAGCCAGACGGTGTTCGCGATGATGGGTCTTCTGGCCGCAAACGGCGAGGCCACCGGCTCGGTAAAGTTCGACGGAACCGAAATCCTCAACGCCCCGCCGAAGGTCATCAACCCCATCCGCGCCAACCGCATGGCGATCATCTTCCAGGACCCCATGACCTCGCTGAACCCCTATATGCGGGTTTCCGAACAGATGGCGGAAGTGTTGCAGCTCCACAAGGGCATGTCGAAACGCGCCGCGATTGCGGAAAGCGTGCGCATGCTGGATGCCGTGCGCATTCCCGATGCGAAGTCGCGCGTCAATCTCTTTCCGCACGAATTTTCCGGCGGCATGCGTCAGCGCGTGATGATTGCCATGGCGCTGCTCTGTCGCCCCGAAGTGCTGATTGCCGACGAGCCGACGACCGCGCTCGACGTCACCGTTCAGGCCCAGATCATGCGGCTGCTTTCCGACCTTCAGCGCGATTTCGGCATGGCGCTGATCCTGATCACCCATGATCTCGGCGTGGTTGCCGGCGCGGCCGAGCGGGCGATGGTGATGTATGGCGGGCAGGTCATGGAAAAGGGGCCGGTCGATGCGTTGTTCAGGAATGCGACCCACCCCTACACGCGCGGACTTATCGGCTCCATACCGCGCGTTGACCGCAATGACGATGCGCTGCGTTCCATTCCGGGCAATCCGCCCAACATGGCGCGCCTTCAGCAAGGCTGTCCGTTCGCGCCGCGCTGTGATTTTGCCGGAGAGGACTGTCTGGACCACCTCGACCCGCTGACCGAGTTCGCCCCTGGCAGGTTGCGCGCCTGCAACAGGCCGATCGCCGAGGTGACCGGCGGTGAGATCGAAGCCAAGGGAGATGTCCAATGACGGCAGATGTTCTTCTGAAAGCGGACGATGTCCGCGTCACCTTCGAAATTCACCGCAGGGGCAGCATGCCCTGGCAAAAGCCTCTGTCCCTGCACGCCGTCAATGGCGTCAGCTTCGAGCTGCGTCCGGGCGAGACATTGGGCATTGTCGGCGAATCCGGTTGCGGCAAGTCGACGCTGGCGCGCGCCATCATCCGCATGGTGCCGGCAACGGGCCAGGCGCTGTGGAACGGCCGGACGAACCTGCTGGACCTGTCCGACCGCGAAATGCTGAAATATCGCAGCGATATCCAGATGATCTTTCAGGATCCCCTGGCAAGCCTCAACCCGCGCATGAAGGTCGGCGATATCATCGCGGAACCGCTCATCACCCACCAGAAGGGCATGGCGAAGCAAGAGGTCCGCGAACGGGTGCAGGAGATGATGAGCCGCGTCGGGCTTCTGCCCAACCAGATCAACCGTTATCCGCATGAGTTTTCCGGCGGCCAGTGCCAGCGTATCGGCATCGCGCGCGCTCTGATCGTCCGTCCGAAGCTGATTATATGCGACGAGCCGGTCTCGGCGCTTGACGTATCGATCCAGGCCCAGGTCATCAACCTGCTGATGGAATTGCAACGTGAACTGGGCCTTGCGCTGATGTTCATTGCCCACGACCTGTCGGTGGTCAAGCACATCTCGACGCGGGTCATGGTGCTTTATCTCGGGCGCGTGATGGAAGTGGCGCCGAGTGACGAGCTTTACGCCGCGCCGCAACATCCCTATACGCAGGCCCTGCTTTCGGCCGTGCCGATTCCCGATCCCGAGATCGAGCGCAACAAGAAAGCGCTTCCCATTGAAGGCGACTTGCCGAGTCCCCTCAATCCACCATCCGGCTGCGTTTTCCGCACACGTTGCCCCCGGGCGACCGCAATCTGCGCCGAGGAGATCCCGGCTCTCCGCAACGATCCGGGCAAGGGGCCACAACACAGCTTCGCCTGCCACCACCCCGGACCGGGGACAGAGGCCTTGCGCGCATGATTAGGCTCGCCACCCGTGACACCCGGAAAGCAACCACATGATTCCGTAGTTGCGACATGGCAATGCCGTTGCGGTCGTCTGCATGGGCGGTCAGCGGCATTGGTGGATGAGTTGCCGAACCTTTGCTTCTTCGCCTCTCGAAAGATCGGGTGTGCACGACATGCCGCGCACGATCGTCTGTTGGCCTTGTTAGAGTCTGTTCAAGAAAGCGGATAGCGCGCGAGCCTCCATGACCGATCTCGAGCGCGCCGCCCGCTTCCTCTATCTCCAGCGCCTCGCCTTCGGCGGCAAGGTGTCGGGGCGCAACTTCGGCGTCAGCAAGACCACCGGCGCCCGCTTCAACCTCGTCAAGCTCGCATCGACGCTGGAGGACATCCACGAGCGCCTCGCCGGCGTCGTCATCGAATGCCTGCCCTGGCAGGACTTCATCCGCCGCTATGACCGGCCGGGCATGCTGTTCTATCTCGATCCGCCGTATTGGGGAAACGAGGCTGACTATGGCGCCGGCGTCTTCGTCCGGGAGGATTTCGAGGCGATGGCGGAGGTCTTAGCCGGCCTTCAAGGCACCTTCATCCTGTCCTTGAACGCCGTTCAAGGCGTCTTCGAAACCTTCTCACGGTTCGACATCGAGGAGGTCGATTGCACCTATTCGATATCGGAGGGGAATGGGAAGGGCGTGAAGGAGGTAATAATACTTGCAAGACAGCGCGAAAACGCACCACTTTAGGGAAAAGCCGCCAACCCGCCCCCAAGAGGAAAGACCATGTTCGACCGGTCACTGATAGTTGGATATTCGCCAAAACGGGGTCTTGATGCGGGCCTCCTAGCCGAAACCCTTCTATTCTATCAGGAATCGAGTTTGGTGTTAAACACTGCAAACCTTGTGGCCTTATTCAGACAGATTGGGGAGGACAATATTTGCCGACTTGTCGATGAAGAATACATTCAGGTCTCTTTCCTTCGACCTGAATTCAGCATGAGCAAGACATCCCGGAATTTTGTTAACTATTACGAGCCAGTCCAATTATTTATTGAGAGGAGAATGGATGGAAAAAATCCATTCTCCGTCGCTGAACTGATCACGATGAACTTTGAACGACAAGGGTTTGCCAAGGATGAAGCGTCGCGGCTGGGAAAGAAGTTTGAGCGGCTCCTGAGGGTCGAGAAGTTTCGGCTTTCAGGGAAAGATATTCCGATAATGGGCATGATTAAACAAGACATGAAGGATATTGCCTATCTAGATTCGGCAGCAAAGACCTATGTGGAGACAGTCTTTCCGGGATTTAGGGTTCCTTCGCAGTGGAAATTCAAACTTCAAGAGGCAGGAGACGGATATGCTGTCGAATCGAATTACGACTTCGCAAAATTGAATCGCGATTTTGGGACACGAATGGGTGGCGAAGTGATCGACAGCTCAAAGCTGTTGAGTGAACTCGTACGTAGCCGCGCGGAAATGGTTCTGGCGGCGAAGCATAAGGCTGAACTTGTCGCCGATCCCGTTCGTCTGCGTTTGATGCAAACGAAGTTTGACCTGATGCTCCTGCGAAGAGCTCAAAGCGACTCTGAAATGCAGTTATTTCAAGGTTGTCAGCTGCAGGGCAAAAACGTTAGAGAGGTTATCAATCATGGAGAGCGCTCGTTCAGCGAGTTTATCGATTTGCTGGATGAAACTCGCAAATTCAAGGAGTGGCTAAAAGGCGTTGACCCAGAGCTTGGCCTTGTTTCGGAATACAACAAGGCCATTCTAGCACGGCAGTGGTTCGATTATCTTCCAGCCAAGGCTACTCGTTTTTTCATCTTTGCGGGGGCCGGATTATTGCTTGATGCTGCGGTAACCGGTGGAGCTGCAGCGGCGGCTGGCCTGGGATTGGGCGCGGCCGATATGTTCTTGCTAGAACCAATTTTAAGAGGCTGGCGTCCTAATCAGTTTGTGCAAGGCGACCTGCTCGATTTCGTTCGTCCAGGTGCGGACTAGTCGACCGTGACATCGATCTGATTTTGAGGACGTCCAGTTTGCGATCAATGAAGCCTCCCAGTGATCGCAAAGTCTCCGTCCAGAAGCAGTTTCATTTCTGTCCGGACGGCAGCGGCGCGCCACAGCGGGCGCAGAGATTTCCGTGTTGAGGCTGGTTCATTTCTGCGCCAAAGGTGGCCGCGCGCCACAAACAGAATTTGCTGCCACTCGATTTTGCGCGCCGCGCCATCCGATTTTGCGCGCTACAGAATCAAAGTCGACGTGAAAGGCCTTCAAACGCCCTTTGAAAGGTCTTCAAAAGTTCCGTGAAAGCTTCAAAAAATCGGCGTTTCAAAAACTGGTTACTGCAAAACCAGCTGTCAAAATTGCAAAACCGCGCGTCACGCTACAGCGCGTCACGCTACACTCGAACAATCAACTTGTGGTGCGCGTGGAGGGACTCGAACCCCCACACCTTGCGGCGGCAGGACCTAAACCTGCTGCGTCTACCAATTCCGCCACACGCGCCAAGACCGGATCTGGTCACCAGCCCGCTCCTCTTAGGCGAGCGACGCGGCAGATGCAAGGTCGTTGCAATGTTTCGGCATCGATCCGTCCACCATCCTGAACCGACCTGCAGATATCAGGCCGGCCGAAGCGAAGGCCGACGGCAGACCCCTCCATCAGCCATCACCACCCTAGAACAACCATTGATAGAAAATAAAAAACAAAAGCATTCCGGCCGCGATCCAAGGCGCGACCGGCTTTCGCGGAAGGACGGGGCGGTCAGTGCTGTGCCTCGTCTCCCGAACCACTCTCGTAACGGTCCTTGACATCCTCGATGATCATCATCAACGCCTCGCGCTTTGACTGGCACGCCTTTTCACGGCCGAAACGCTCAATGAATTCAGCGTGTTCCGTTGTGATGACCGTCGACAGACTGGTCAGCCCCCTATCCTTGAAACTGCGTCTGAAATTCCGCATGTAGCGGTTCCAGGCCGTGCGTTCCTCTTCGGATCGTTCAGCTTTTCGGCTGTCCTTGTCCACCCCGCTTTGCGTCATACCAAAACCTCTCCTGTTTTGAAGTTTCACCAACCAGTGCGAGCACTCTACGCATTTACAATTATAACTTCAGTATCCATGAAGTAAATACGAACACGACAATATTCTTACATGTATAAAAATGCTCGATGTCGCGATATATATTCATTACACGTAAATATTAATCGACAGAAATTGACAAACAATATCAAAATAAATTCGTTAATATTCGTTACATGTTTGATGGTTTGCATATTTCGGTCGCATAAACTTTACTTCGATCAAATTAGATGCGTTCATTGCGTTATCCTATCGGCTCAACAAATACTCTGGGTTGTATTGGGCAATATAGGATAATTTTCCTATTTAGCAACCCGCAAAATCGGAAAAGCTTCTGATGAACACACCGCCAGGGCGCCGCACGGCGCGCGCGGTCATCGCCCATGCCCGATCGGGGGAGGACTGTTTGACGAAAGGCAGGGACGATGGAAGGGCGTCGCCTTCTTTGCGGGCACGGCTATCAGGCGGCGGAATGGTCACGGTCGACGACGAGCCCGTCCTTCAGGGTCAGGCGCCGGTCCATCCGCTCCGCGATGTCGAGATTATGCGTCGCAATCAGCGCCGAAAGCCCGGACTGGCGGACGAGCGCCTCGAGCGCCTCGAACACATAGCCGGCCGTGCCGGGATCGAGATTGCCGGTCGGCTCGTCGGCAAGCAGAAGGCTCGGCGCATTGGCAACCGCCCGGCCGATCGCCACGCGCTGCTGCTCGCCGCCGGAAAGTTCCGCCGGCCGGTGCTCGGCGCGATGGCCGATCTTGAGATAGTCGAGCATCTGGTCCGCGCGCTCGGACGCCTCGCGCGTGGAAAGCCCCGCAATCAGCTGCGGCAGCATGATGTTCTCGCGCGCCGTGAATTCCGGCAGCAGGTGATGGAACTGGTAGACGAAGCCGACATCATTGCGTCTGAATGCCGTTCTGGCGTCATCGTCAAGCGCGGAGGCCTCCCTGCCGTTGACAAACACCTCGCCGGCGGTCGGCTTTTCCAGAAGACCGGCGATCTGCAGCAGGGTCGACTTGCCGGTGCCTGACGGCGCCACCAGCGCCACCATCTCGCCCGGCATGAGCTCCAGCGACGCACCGTTCAATATCGTCAGCACACTGTCGCCCTGCCCGTATTCATGCACGATCGACTTCAGTTCCAGAGACGGATTGGCCACATTGTTCTCCCGCTATTCGTAGCGCAGCGCCTGGACAGGATCGAGCCGCGAGGCGCGCCAGGCCGGAACGATCGTCGCGATGAAGGAAAGCGTGAGCGACATGATCACCACCGTGAGCGTTTCCCCGAGACTCATTTCGGCCGGCAGCGTGCTCAGGAAGTAGAGCTGCGGATCGAACAGCACCGTCCCGGTGACCCAGGAGAAGAACTGGCGAATCGACTCGATGTTGAGACAGACGATGACGCCCAGGAACACACCCGCAAACGTGCCGACGATGCCGATCGCGGCCCCGGTCATGAAGAAGATCCGCATGATCGCGCCGGACGTCGCGCCCATGGTCCTGAGGATCGCGATATCGGGGCCCTTGTCCTTCACCAGCATGATCAATCCGGAAATGATGTTGAGCGCGGCGACGATCACGATCAGCGTCAGGATCATGAACATGACGTTGCGTTCCACCTCCAGCGCGGAGAAGAAGGTGCGGTTGTTCTGCCGCCAGTCCGAGATCGCGATGTCCTCGCCGGCGGCCTCTCGGATCCGCGGGATCACCTGATCGACATCATCGGGGTGATCGACGAAGACCTCGATGCTCTGCACATGACCGCCGGCATTGAAATAGGACTGTGCCTCGGCGAGCGGCATGAAGATGATCGAGGCGTCGTATTCCGACATGCCGATCTCGAAAATGCCGGAGATCGTATAGGCCTTTACGCGTGGATTGACGCCGAAGGGGGTCACGTCGCCTTCCGGCGAGATGAGGGTGATCTTGTCGCCGGCAAACAGCCCGAGAGAGGCGGCCATGCGCGACCCGACCAGAACCCCCTCGCCCGCGGTATAGCCGACCATGTCGCCCTCGACGATATTGTCGGAGACGGTGTCTAGCTTCAGCATGTCGTCCGGACGGACACCGCGGACCAAAGCGCCGCTGCCCGCCCCGCGCGCGCCGGAAACCAGCGCCTGGCCTTCCACCAGCGGAAAGGCGAGACGCACGCCCTCGACGCCCTCGAGGCGCTTCGTCAACGCCGCATAATCGGAAAAAGGCTCGCCGGCGGGCAGAACGACGATATGGCCGTTGATGCCGAGAATGCGGCTGACGAGTTCGCTGCGAAACCCGTTCATCACGGCCATGACGATGATCAGCGTGGCAACGCCCAGCATGATGCCGAGGAAGGAGAAGCCGGCGATCACCGAAATGAAGGCCTCCTTGCGGCGCGAGCGCAGATAGCGCCACGCGACCATGCGTTCGAAAACGGAAAAAGGCTTCGCTTTCGCGGGGATCTCCGCAGTGTCCTTCGCGGGTTCGGCCGCAGCCATCTTGACGTACTCCTCAGCGCCCGGCGGTGAGCATGGCAATGGCGGCGTCCGCCGACATCGCCTCGCGCGCGCCGGTCCGGCGGTTCTTCACTTCGACTTCGCCGGCAGCCACGCCGCGCGGCCCGACGATGATCTGGTTCGGAACCCCGATCAGATCGGCAGTCGCGAACTTCGCCCCCGCACGCTCGTCGGTGTCGTCATAGAGAACATCGAGACCGGCATTGGAAAGCGCCTCGTAGAGCTGCTCGCACGCCGCGCCGCAGGCATCGTCCGAAACCTTCATGTTGATGATCACCGCATCGAATGGCGCGACCGAATCCGGCCAGATGATCCCGTTTTCATCATGAGAGGCTTCGATGATGGCGGGAACAAGGCGCGTCGGGCCGATGCCGTAGGAGCCCATGTGGACGGGGTGTTCCTTGCCGTCGGGGCCCTGGACCACGGCATTCATCGGCTCGGAATATTTGGTGCCGAAATAGAAGATGTGACCGACCTCGATGCCGCGCGCGGAAAGCCGCTCGCCTTCCGCCAGCGCGCCGAAGGCATCCGCGTCATGCATCTCGTCGGTCGCCGCATAGAGCGAGGTCCACTGGTCGAATATGCCCTGAAGCTTCTCGATATCGTCGAAGTCGAGGTCTTCGGCCGGAATGTCGAACTTGACGAAATCGCGGTGGCAGAAGACTTCCGATTCACCGGTCTCGGCCAGAATGATGAATTCATGGCTGAGATTGCCCCCGATCGGGCCGGTATCGGCGCGCATGGGAATGGCGCGCAGGCCGAGCCGGTCGAAGGTTCTCAGATAAGCGGCGAACATCTTGCGATAGGAATGCTCCGCGCCCTCGCGCGTCAGGTCGAAGGAATAGGCGTCCTTCATCATGAACTCGCGTGACCGCATCGTGCCGAAACGCGGACGGATCTCGTCGCGGAATTTCCACTGGATGTGGTAGAGATTGAGCGGCAGTTGCTTGTAGGACTTGACCGAGGAGCGGAAGATTTCCGTAATCATCTCCTCGTTCGTCGGGCCGAACAGCATGGCGCGGTCCTGCCGGTCGGTGATCCGCAGCATTTCCTTGCCATAGGCCTCGTAACGTCCGCTCTCGATCCAGAGATCGGCCGATTGCATGGTCGGCATCAGAAGCTCGACAGCGCCGGAACGGTCCTGTTCCTCGCGGATGATGCGGTTGACCTTGTCGAGGACGCGCTTGCCGAGCGGCAGCCAGGAATAGATGCCCTGCCCGTGCTGGCGGATCATGCCCGCCCGCAACATGAAGCGGTGCGAGACGATCTCCGCCTCCTTGGGGTTTTCCTTCAGGATCGGCAGGAAATAACGGGAAAGACGCATCGGAGGCTGCTTTCTTGTCGCCATCCCGGCGTGCCGGGAATCGATTGCATATTGGTTTTATTCCCGGCCCTTTTAGCGGCTTCTTGCAGGAAATTAAAGCCGCGAAACGGATGGAGAACAAACGGCCGGCGGAAGGCCGCCCAAGCATCCTGACGAATGTCAAGCACTTGAAACGTTGCAGAACACAATAAAGTGTTTGTCAAACTGAAAAACCTTTCGCAGTGTCGCAAAAATGCAAAATAAGGGATGACAAGGCCCAATCATTGGGCTAGGTTAAGCCCATAAAACAGGCAGGGAGCTTAAATTCTTGCCTTTTCTTCGCGGTCAAGTCTTGGGAGGATCGATCCTGGCGCGCTTGTTCGCAGCCCCGGAAACGGAACGGATCACGCGATACTTGAAAAACAAGGCCCGAGGCCTTGTTTTTTTTTGTTTTTCTCAAACTTGCTCTCGCCGCTGCCGTTAATCCTTTCTTTGCCACGAAACAAGGCCCCGGCGCCCCCGGCGTTGACCCTTTGCGCCGATTGCCTGAAAACGGCCTGACGACTTCGCGCAATGAGAGTTCTCAGGCCTTGATCCGCAACTCCGTCCCTTCCCTCGCCGCCGCGGCCCTTCTGACCTGGCTTTCCCCTTTTGCCGGAACGGCCAATGCCGCCGACATCTCCGATGCCTTCTATCTCGATCTTTCCGGTGGCCCGGCTGCCTTCATGCTGCACATGAACGAGGATGCGGTCGACGATCTCATTGCCGACACCTATTGGGGCATGGATGGCCGACTGGGCATCTGCAGCAAGGGACCGATCAACCTTTGCGGCGGAATGACCGGGTTCGTGGCGCTCGGCGACGCCACCCGGGAGATCGAGACGCGGGACGGCGGCGGGAAGACCGATACGCAGCTAAGCTCAATCGGCGCCTATGTCGCGGCCAGGGGCAATCTCGGCCTCGTGACGCTTTCGCCCTATGCCGGCTATCGACAGGTCTTTGGCGATGTGACGATCGAAGACAATACCCGGTTTGCGCCTTCGGACATCGACAGCGGCGCCTTCTACGGCGGGCTCGAGACCAGCATCAAGTTCTTCCCCACGGCTCTGGAGCTCGGCGCCCGCTTTGAATACGGCCGCTCGACCGGCGACAACGACGCGAACGATTACGACTACGGCCTCGGCAGCGCATTCCTGCGCATGCGGTTCTAGCGCATCGTGCTGTGGAGCAGTTCACAGTCAGATGGGGACATCTGACGTCCGCGAAAATGCGTCAAAACAAAGAGATGGAGCGGTTCTGCGGTTCCATGAGCGGCGGAAGCGCTGGATCATGACGTCCAGAACAGGGCCGAGAGGTCCTCGAGCCCGTAGCCCAGAACGATCACGACGCCATACCATGCAGCAAAGACGAGCGCCGCCACCAGCGACGTCCAGAGGATCACGCGCCAGGGGCGAAAGCGGTGCGGCGCGCTGGCGGTGGTGCCGGGCACCACATTGCCCTCCTCGTCCTGGGTGCGCAGGCCGAAAGGCAGGACCGCAAACAGCGTCACCCACCAGATGACGAAATAGACCGCGAATGCGGAAAACAGCGACAAGGCTTCCTCCCGTCCTGACAATGCGCCTTGACGACACCTAGACCGTTTCGACGGTCGGATGCAACTCTTCAACCGGAACATCCGCCCGCCGAAAGTGTTTGCCGGGAAAGCGCGGGAATATCCCGCATGCGCCATTGATGATCCGAGGAGGGTGTACCATGACAGCCAGGGCAAGCGAGACGGCGATTGTGAAAGCGGTTCTGGACCGCTATCCCCGAAGCTATGCGCAGATGCTTGGCATCGATTTGGGGAAGAACACGCCTGCGCCGCTCTTCCAGTGGCTCGTCTGCGCGCTGCTGATGAGCGCGCGGATCAGCGCAGACAAGGCCCAGGAGGCCGCGAAGGCGCTTTTCGACGCCGGCTGGACGACGCCGGACAAGATGGCCGCAACGTCGTGGGAAGAGCGGGTGAAAGTGCTGAACGAAAACGGTTATGCGCGCTATGACGAAAGCACGGCGCGTTACCTGGTCGACACGCTCGACCTGCTGGACAAAAACTACGGCGGCGATCTGCGCAGGCTGAGGGATGATGCCGGTCGCTCGCCCTCGGAAGAACGCAAGCGCCTGAAGGACTTCAAGGGTATCGGCGAGACCGGCGCGGATATTTTCTTCCGCGAGGTCCAGCGCGCCTGGGAAGAACACTATCCCTTCTGCGACGCCCGCGCGGCAAAGGCCGCCGAAAGCCTCGGCCTGCCTGCAGATGGCGAAAGCCTTGCGGAACTCGCGGGCGGCAGGCAAGCCCTGCCCCGCCTTCTGACCGGCCTGGTGCGCACCGACCTCGACAAGGCGAAGGACGACATTCTCATGGCCGCCGCATAACGGACAAGGGCGCCGCGGCGGCGACGCCCTTCGAAACACGCCGTCAATTCTATTCAGAAACAGTCGGCCAGAAGCGCTTTCGTGTTCTCCAGCGTCATCTCGACCGGGTTGCCGCCGGTGCTCGGGTCCTCGAGCGCCATCACGGCGAGTTCCTCGATCCGGTCGGGCGCGATGCCCATTGCCGTGAGGTTTTCCGGTACGCCAAGTTCTTTGCGAAATTCCAGAACGAAATTGTAAAACCCGTCGTAACCACCTGAAATTCCGAGATAATCAGCGGCAAGCCTCAGCCTGTCTGCAATCTTGTCGCGGTTGAAGCGCAGCACCGGCGGCATGACGACGGCGTTCGTCATGCCGTGATGAGTGTTATAGACGGCGCCGAGCGGATGCGAGATCGCGTGGATCGCGCCAAGGCCCTTCTGGAAGGCAACCGCTCCCATGGCGGCTGCGCTCATCATCTCGGCACGCGCCTCCAGGTCTTCCGGGTCGTTATAGACGCGCGGCAGATTGTCCTTCACCAGTCGCATGCCCTCCAGCGCAATGCCGTGCGACATCGGGTGATAATGCGGCGAGCAATAGGCCTCCAGGCAGTGGGCAAAGGCATCAAGCCCCGTGCCGGCGGTGATGATCTTCGGCATGCCCACCGTCAGTTCCGGGTCGCAGATCACTACGCCCGGCAGAAGCTTCGGGTGGAAGATGATCTTCTTCACATGGGTTTCGGAATTGGTCAGCACCCCTGCCCGACCGACTTCCGAGCCCGTTCCGGCGGTGGTCGGCACGGCGACGATCGGCGCGATCGCATAGGCGTCGGCCCGCGTCCACCAGTCGCCGATATCCTCGAAGTCCCAGACCGGCAAAGTCTGGCCCGCCATCATCGCCACCAGCTTGCCGAGATCGAGCCCGGAGCCGCCGCCAAAGGCGATAACGCCGTCATGGCCGCCCTCCTTGAAGGCGGCGATGCCGGCGGCAAGGTTCTTCTCGTTCGGGTTCGGATCGACATCCGAAAACAATGCCGAATCGAGCCCTCCCTCGGAAAGGATTTTCAGCGCATTCCTCGTGATCGGCAGGCTTGCCAGCCCCTTGTCGGTCACCAGCAGCGGATTGGCCATGCCGAGGCTCTTGCAGGCATCGGCAAGCTCGGCGATGCGGCCCGCGCCGAACTTGATCGTGGTCGGATAACTCCAGTTGGCTGTGAAGCTCATTGTGTGACTTTCTTCAGATGGTACGACTTCGGCCGGGTCAGGTTGTGGTAGCCGATAACGGAGAGCGAGCCGCCGCGGCCGGTATTCTTGCAGCCCGTCCAGCAGAGGCCCGGATCGAGATAGTCGGCGCGGTTCATGAACACGGTGCCGGTTTCGATCCGGGCGCCAAGGGCGGCGGCGCGGTCGGGATCGGCCGTCCAGAGCGAGGCGGTCAGGCCGTATTCGCTGTCATTCATCAGGGAAAGCGCCTCCTCGTCGGAGGCGACCTTCATGATGCCGACAACCGGGCCGAAGCTCTCCTCGCGCATGACGCTCATCGAATGGTCGACATTGACGAGCACCTGCGGCGCGAGATAGGCGCCGCCGTCATCTTGCGGAAACAGTTTCGGGTCGACCAGCGGCGTGGCGCCGGCGGCGATCGCTTCCTCGATCTGCCTGCGCACCACGGCGGCAAAGCGCCTGTTCGCCATCGGCCCGAGCGTCGTGGCCTCGTCAAGCGGGTTGCCGAGCTTGTAGGCCGAGGCAAAGGTGGCCGCCTTTTCAACAAAGGCGTCATAGAGGCTTGCCGTCACATAGATACGCTCGATGCCGCAGCAGCACTGGCCGGCATTGAACATCGCCGCATCCATCAGCGTCGCGACCGCCGCATCGAGGTCGGCATCCTCCATCACATAGCCCGGATCCTTGCCGCCAAGCTCCAGCCCGAGCGGCGTAAAGGTGCCGGCCGCCGCGCGTTCGATCTGCCGCCCGCCTTCCACCGAACCGGTGAAGTTGATGAAGTCGAAGCTCTTTGCGGCAATCAGCTCGGAACTCGTCGCATGATCGAGAAAGATGTTCTGGAACAGGTCTTCGGGAATGCCCGCCGAGACGAAGGCCGTGACGATGCGCTCGCCGACCAGAAGCGTCTGGCTCGCATGCTTGATGATCACCGCATTGCCGGCAATGAGCGCCGGTACGATAGTATTGATCGCCGTCAGATAAGGGTAGTTCCACGGCGCGATGACGAAGACGACGCCGTGCGGCTCGCGGGCGATATAGCGGCGGAAATTGCCGCTGTCCTCAAGCGCGATCGGCGCCAGACCTTCGGCCGCGACGCTTGCCATATAGTCAGCGCGCTCGTTGACGCCGCCGAACTCGCCGCCATAGCGCACCGGGCGGCCCATCATCCAGGCAAGCTCCTGCACCACCTCGTCGCTCATGGCATTGAGCGCCTTGACGCCCGCCTGAACCAGCGAGAGCCGCTCTTCCAGCGGGCGCTCCGCCCAGCCCTTCTGGGCAGCGCGCGCCCTTGCAACAGCGGCGCTTGCGGTGGCGGCGGAAACCGCCTCCCGCTCGGCGTAAACCGATCCGTCGACCGGCGAAATACATTGGATCATCGTCATGGCCGTTCCAACTCAACCTTTCTAGCATGCAAGTGTTTTGACATGACCCGCCGCCCCGTATGCAAGGATGGCGCGGTCACGCGTGATAATCGTCAGGTCATGCTCGCGCGCGGTGGCGATCAGGACTCTGTCGAAAGGATCCTTGTGGGCGAGCTGCGGCAGAAAACAGGATGCAAGAAGTATTTCAGCCGTGGCTGCCAATTCGCCGACCTCTGCGGTCCGGAGAAAATCTCCATACCAGCGCTCCGGTGATTTTGTCGTACTGAGCCGCCCGCAGGCAATGAGCATGCCAAGTTCCCAAGCGGTCATTACCGAAACGGATACCGCCTCACCGCTTGCGGCAGAAGCATTAAGAGCATCCCGCGCTTCCTTGGCGACGGACGCGCCCTGGGCCATCCAAACCACAGTGCAAGTATCCAGCAGGAACCGGTCACTCATTGTAGAGTTTACCTTCCCACGCAAATTCCGTCGGCTCGGTCAGATCCACCCCCTCACCTATCGTGATCGTTCCCTTCATGCAGCCGAAAATCGGATGCTCCCCGACGCGAGGCGCACGGTTTTCACCCGTGGCTGCGTCGCGTGTCTTGCGAAAGACAAGCTTTTCACCTGCGATATCCACGGCTTCTGTCTCATAGCCCGCCCGAAGCCATTGGTCTGTCATCACATTGTTTGTGGGGTTGTTGCTCCACCACGCGCGGTGCTTCTTGGAAGAAGGAAGCTTGCGGCCAAGGATTTTTTCGATCTCAGAGAAGCTCATAGGAATAAGCTCGCGTGATTGATGCGAGAGATAGATACCCAACGGATCGTACTTGCTCATGACGACATCTCCTTTCTGATTGAACCAACCAGAAAGTAACCCAAAGAAATATGAATGTAAAGTGTGTGTTTATATGTGTTTATTTATGCCCTCTCAAATCCGCGCGCGATCTCCCAGTCGGTGACGCGGCGGTCATACTCTTCCTGTTCCCACTCGGCAGCGCGGCGGTAATGGTTGATGACGCCGTCGCCGAAGGCTGAACGCAGGAACTCGGAAGCGTCCATGGCCTCTGCCGCCGCCCGCAGGGTCTTCGGGATCTCGCGGATATCGCTGCCCGCGCCATAGGCGTCGCCCACATAGGGCTCTTCCAGCGTCATCTGTTTCTCGATGCCGTCGAGGCCCGCGGCAAGCTGTGCGGCGAAGGCCAGATAGGGATTGAGATCGGCGCCTCCGATGCGGCACTCGATGCGGATGCCCTTGGTCTTTTCGCCGCAAAGGCGGAAACCGGCCGTGCGGTTGTCGCGCGACCAGATCGCCTTGGTCGGCGCGAAGGTGCCGGCCATGAAGCGCTTGTAGGAATTGATGTAGGGTGCCAGAAAATAGGTGATCTCGGCCGAATGGGCGAGCAGGCCCGCCACATAATGCTCCATCAGCTTCGACATGCCGTATGGACCGTCCGGATCAAAGAACAGCGGCGTCGCGTCATCCGCGCTCCAGAGCGACTGATGCACATGCGAGGAGTTGCCGGCGGCATCAAAATTCCACTTGGCCATGAAGGTGACGGCCTTGCCCTTCTGCCAGGCGATCTCCTTGCAGGCGTTCTTGATGATGGCGTGGCGGTCGGCCATGGTCAGCGCGTCGCTGTAGCGCACATTGAGCTCTTCCTGGCCCGCATCGGCCTCGCCCTTGGAATTTTCGATCGGAATGCCCGCGCCCTGCAAGCCGTTACGGATTGCCCGCATCACATCTTCTTCCTTGGTGGTCTGGAAGATGTGATAGTCCTCATTGTAGGCGCTGGAGCGCTTCAGCCCGCGATAGCCGGCCTCCTCCGCGCTTTCGAAGGACTGGTTGAAGAGGAAGAATTCAAGCTCCGTCGCCATCATCGCGCGAAAGCCATGTGCCTCGAGACGGCCGATCTGCTTTTTCAAGAGCGCGCGCGGCGAATGCGCGACTTCGCTGTGGGTCGCGTGATCCTCGACATCGCAAAGCACCAGCGCCGTGCCCTCCAGCCAGGGAATGCGCCTGAGCGTGCCAAGGTCCGGTTTCATCGTATAATCGCCATATCCCGCCGCCCAGCTGGTCGAATCATAACCGGAGACGGTGTTCATCTCCATGTCTGTCGCCTGGACATAGTTGCAGCAATGGGTTTCCCTGAAGCCGCTCTCGACGAAATATTCGGCGTGGAAGCGCTTGCCCATCAGCCGGCCCTGCATGTCGACCTGGCAGGCCAGCACGGTGTCTATCCGCCCCTCGGAAACATCCCGCTTCAAGTCGTCGAATGTGTAGCTTGCGCTCATCAGGCTCTTCCTGTGGTTCATGCAATCGTCCAGAGCTGGAACACTCCGGACGATCGGTGTCAATGGTGTGGCGGCGTGAGTGGCACAGGTGCGCTGTTCGCGCCTCCCGCCCCTTGTTCCGCGTCACCCTCGGGCTTGACCCGAGGGTCCAGGCAGCGTTTCCCGTGTCGCCTGGATGCTCGGGTCAAGCCCGAGCATGACACGTGAGAGGAACGGGGGCTAATATAGAAGCCCCGCCCCGGTCGCAGCCCCTATCAACCCGCGCGGTAGGGCGGGCCGGCGGCCTTCATGTCGGCCTGATACTGCTTCAGGATCTTGACCACTTCCGCCGTACGCTCGGTCTCGGCGGCAATCTCGTCCCAGAAAGCGTCGGCGGCATCTTCCACCGTCTTCCATTCCGCATCCGGAATGGTCGTCAGCTTCAGCTTGTCGCCATGGGCGCGCAGCCGCGCCTCGCCGCCCCAGTACCAGTGCAGGCGATGCAGGTGGGAGCTATCCGTGCACATGCGGAACAGCACTTTCAGATGCTCCGGCACTTCCGCCCATTTGTCGGAATTGACGAAGAAAGAGCCGCACCAGCCGCCGGAGATATTGTTGGTCAGGAAGTAGTTGGTCACATCGGCCCAGCCGACGGTGTAGTCCTCGGTAATGCCCGACCATGCGAGACCGTCGAGTTCGCCCGTCTGCATGGCGACTTGCACGTCTTCCCAGGGCAGCGTCACCGGAACGACGCCGAACTGCGACAGGAACTTGCCGGCCGTCGGGAAGGTGAAGATGCGAAGCCCTTCGAGGTCCGACAGGCTCGTCACCGGATTGACGGTGGCGAAGTTGCACGGGTCCCAGGCGCCGGCGGAAATCCACTGCACGCCGACTTCAGAATAGGCCTTCTCCCAGATCTCGGCGAGACCGTATTCGTAAAACAGCGTCGGCACGTCGAGGCTGAATTTCGAGGCGAAGGGGAAATAACCGCCGAACACCTTGATATCGAGCGGCGAGTTCATCGAGTCGTCGTCCGATTGGACGGCGTCAATCGTGCCGCGCTGCATGGCGCGGAACAGTTCGCCCGTCGGCACCAGCTGATCGGCGGTAAAGAGCTGGATCTCCATCTCGCCGTTGGCGGCGGTGTTGAAGGCGTCGATCGACGGCTTGATGACATGTTCGGCAAGCGCAGGCCCCGCATAGGTCTGCAGGCGCCAGGTGATCTTGCTCTGGGCGCGGGTGATGGCGGGCGCGGCAAGCGCCGTGGCGCCGGCTGCGGTCGCAAGGCCCGCATTCTTCAAAAAACTGCGTCTGTTGGTCATTGCTGCTTCCCTCTGTTTTGCTTCTCAGCTCTTGTGCGACCCGACCGCATGCCGGGCCCTCCATTTCCAAGCGTCCGGACGGACCGGACGCACTCCAGGGCGCTTCAGCCACTCTCCTCAGCGCGCATAGACGAGGTTCGGCAACCACAGGGCAATCTGCGGAAATGCCGTGACGATCGCCAGGCCGGTGATCATGATCATCACGAACGGCCAGACGGAGCGGTAAATATCGGTCAGCGAAATCTCCCGCGGGGCCATGGCCCGCATCAGGAACAGGTTGTAGCCAAACGGCGGCGTCATATAGGCGATCTGGCAGGTGATGGTGTAGAGCACGCCATACCAGACGAGATCGAAGCCGAGATGGCCGACAAGCGGCACGTAGAGCGGCGCGACGATCACCAGCATCGCCGTATCATCGAGGAACGTGCCCATGATGATGTAGGAAATCTGCATCATGATCAGGATTTCCCAGGGGCCGAGATCCCAGCGCTCCAGCAGCAGAGTTTCCAGCGCCCGCACCGCGCCAAGCCCGTCGAACACCGCGCCGAAGCAGAGCGCCGCCAGGATGATCCACATGAACATGCAGGAAATGCCGAGCGTCTGTTCCATGGTGCGGTTCAGGAGCTTCCAGGTGAGCCGCTTCTTGACGAGCGCGGCAACGAGTGCGGACAGCGCGCCGATGGCGGCGCTTTCCGTCAGGCTGGTCACCCCCATCAGGAACAGGCCCATCATCAGGAAGAAGATGAGGAAGGGGATGATGCCGGCGCGCAGGAGCTTCAGCTTCTCGCCAAGCGGCATGTCGCGCTCTTCCTTCGGCAGCGAAGGGCCGAGCGCCGGGTTCAGGCGGCAGCGGATAACGATGTAGATGATGAACATGGCCGCCAGCATCAGCCCCGGCAGCGCGCCCGCGACCCAGAGCTTGCCGACGGGCTGGCGGGCGATCATGCCGTATAGCACGAGAACCACGCTCGGCGGCACCAGAATGCCGAGCGAGGAGCCCGCCTGGATGACGCCGGACACCATGATCTTGTCATAGCCGCGCCGCAGAAGCTCAGGCAGTGCGATCGTCGCGCCGATCGCCATGCCGGCGACCGACAAACCGTTCATGGCCGAAATCACCACCATCAGGGCAATCGTGCCGACGGCAAGCCCGCCCGGCAGACCGCCCATCCAGACATGGAAGGCCTTGTAGAGATCCTCGGCAATACCCGATTCCGACAGCATGTAGCCCATGAAGATAAAGAGCGGCAGCGTCAGCATCGGATACCACTTCATCAGCTTCATGCCGGCGGAAAAGCCGATCTCGTAGCCGCCGGTGCCCCACAAGAGGGCCGAGGCGACAACGCCGACAAAGCCGATGGCGGCAAAGACGCGCTGGCCCGTCAGCATGGTCAGCATCATCGAGAAGAACAGCAGAAGCGCGATCATTTCATAGGAGAGGTTCATGCGATCGGCCTCCCCAGCGCCTTGGCGAGGTCCTTGAAGAAGATCGAGGTGGTCTGCAGGAACATCAGGAAAATGCCGAAGACCATGGTAATCTTGATCGGCGCCATATAGGGCGACCAACTGGAATAGGAGGTCTCGCCATATTTCAGCGCGTAGCTGGTGGACGAGATGCCGCCGATCAGCAGGAAGATCAGATAGGTGAACAGCATGAACACCGTGAGCGCATCGACAATGGCCCTCTGGCGCGGCGTCCAGCGGCCATAAAGCAGATCCATGCGCACATGGCTGTCGAGCTGCAGCGAATAGGCGCCGCCGACGAGGTAATAGGCCGTCATCACGAACTGGGCCATCTCCAGCGTCCACAGCGACGGGTTGAAGAAGGTCTTGGACACCGATGACCAGAGCAGAATGCCCATCATCACGAAGATCAGCCACATGGCGATGCGGCCGACCACGCGGTTGAAACCATCGACATAACGGACATAGGTCTTGATCGCCTCAGGCATCAGGCCACCTCCCGCCTGCCGTCAAGGCATTCGTTCAGGAGGCCGGCAACGAAGCCAGCGACCGCGCCCTGCCCTGCCGCATCGGCGATCAGGTCATTGCGGATCTCGATCATGACGTTCGGCAGCTTGCGCGGCAGCGCGTGGCGACGCAGCGTGTGGGTCACGCCGTCAACCGGCGCATAGGGTTCGTTGCGGCGCACATCATAGCCGCCGACAGCTTTGGCCCGGTCGAGCATGCAATCGGCAAGCCTCTTGTCGGCATCATGCAGGATGCCGATTTCGACGTCGCGCCTTTTTCCCTTGAAGACGGGCGTGAAAGAATGGACCGTGACCAGCACGGTCTGACGCCCGATGCGCTCGTCCAGGACATCATCGATGCGCTCGTGAAACGGAAGATAAAGCGCCTCCGCCCGCTCGGCCTTCGCCACCGGGCCGAGCCCGCGATTGCCGGGAACAGCGTGAATTTCGCTGATCTCCGGAATGGCGTCGGCGGCCTCCGGCGGCCGGTTGCAGTCGTAGACAAGACGGGAGAAGCGCTGGTGAACCAGCGCGGCGTCGAGCGCTTCGCTCAACAGCTTCGAAACCGCAAGCGCGCCCGGGTCCCATGCGATATGGCTTTGCAGAAGTTCGGCGGAGAGGCCCATGTCGCCAAGGCAATCGGGTATGGCACGGCCGGCATGCTCGCAGACCAGCACGACCTCGCTTGGACCCGATGCGCGCTCGACAATCACAGGCGCGCCGTCTCGGGCGCTCAACAGCCCCGGCTTTCCCAACATCTGTTCCCCTGCATTTTCTGCAATTCTCGGTTTTGTAAATAGTTCTTCAGATTTCGTGCGCTGTCAATCGCACTTTGAAAACTTCTATTCATTTTTGCCGTTGACGGATGGGCCGCGCCGTTTCTAAATGCCGGGGAAACAGGAGACGAAGATTGACCGACGGGTCCCGAACAGTCGCCGACATCATCGCCGGGCGCTACGGCGAACTCACGCGCTCGGAAAAACGCCTCGCCGACACGATCAGCGAAAACTACCCGGTCTCCGGCCTCGGCAGCATCACCACGCTTGCCGAAAACGCCGACGTGTCGACGCCGACGGTCGCGCGCATGGTGCAGAAGCTGGGCTTCAAGGGATATGCCGAGTTTCAGGCGCGCCTGCACCAGGAGTTGGAGGCCACGCTCTCCAATCCGATCGCCAAACACGACCGGCTGGCGCGCAATGTGCCGGACACGCATATCCTGAACCGTTTCGGCGAGGCGGCGATGGACAATATGCGGCGCACATTGTCACAGCTTGATCAGGAGACATTCGGCGGAGCGGCGGCCCTGCTCTCGGATCTCGACCGCGCCGTCTATTTCGTCGGCGGGCGCATCACCGGGGCAATCGCCAGCTATTTCTATACCCACATGCAGGTCATCCGGCCGAAGACGACGCTGATGTCGTCCAATTCCGGTTCATGGCCGCAGCACATGCTGAACATGGCGGAAGGCGATGTTCTGGTGATCTTCGACATCCGCCGCTACGAGCAGGACATGGCGACGCTGGCGCGCGTGGCAAGCGAGAACGGCGTCGAGATCCTTCTCTTCACCGACCAGTGGGCCTCGCCGGTGACGAAATTCGCCCGCCACACCTTCCGTGTCCATATCGAGGCGCCGTCCGCCTGGGACTCGTCCGTCGTGACCCTGTTTGTGGTGGAGGCGCTGATCGAGGCGGTGCAGGCGAAAAGCTGGGACAAGACCCGCCAGCGCATCAGCCAGCTGGAGGGTCTTTTCGAACAGAGCCGGCTGTTCAGGCGGCCGGGTTAGGGCAGCGATTTCGGCCAAAGAAGCAAGAGGGAGTGGCTAACGACGGCGCCTCTACCCGAAGAAGAGTCATGCTCGGGCTCGACCCGAGCATCCAGGCGACACGGAAATTGCGTCACCCTCGGGTCAAGCCCGAGGGTGACGCAAAGAGAGGAAAGAAGCGCTCTACGAGCATTCACGCAGCTGCGGAAACTCTCACCCGATCTTGTTCACAAACACCGTCACCACCGGCTTCTTGCCCCAGCACTCGTTGGCGGCAGCGCGGACGGAGCGGCGGATGGCCTCCTTGACCATGCCGAGATCCTTGCGGCGCGAGCGCGGAATGCTTTCGACGGCGCCGAGCACGGCATCGAACAGCACGTCCTCCATCCGCTCGTCCTCGTCATCGAAGCCCGGAAGGCCGATCGGCACCACGTCCGGATCACCGGCGAAATCGAACTTGCTGTTCAAGACCACATTGACCGCGACATGACCGACGAAGGAGAGCTTGCGACGCTCACCGATGCCCATCTCGTCAAAGTCTCCGATCAGCTTGCCGTCCTTGAACACGCGGCCCGCCTCGACCTTGCCGATCACCTCCGCGGGGCCCGGGGCAAGGCGCAGAACATCGCCATTCCTGACGCGCGGAACCTGGGAAATGCCGCTCTGTTCGGCGAGTTCCTTCTGGGCGATCAGATGGGCTGCCTCGCCGTGAACAGGCACGAGAATTTCGGGCCTGATCCATTCATACATCTGTTTCAGCTCGTTGCGGCGCGGATGGCCGGAGACATGCACCAGAGCCTCGTTGTCGGTCAGGATATGAACGCCCTGCTCCACCAGTCCGTTCTTGATATCCTGGATCGCCTTTTCGTTGCCGGGAATGGCGCGCGAGGAAAACACCACGAGATCGCCGGCGGCAAGCGCCACATTGCGCATCTCGTCGCGTGAAAGCTTGGCAAGGGCGGCGCGCGGCTCGCCTTGCGAACCGGTCAGGATCGCGACCACCTTGTCGCGCGGGATATAGCCGAACTCATCCTCGTCGACGAACGGCTTCACGCCCTCCATCATGCCGAGATCACGGGCGACGGCGACCGCGCGCTTCAACGAGGAGCCAAGCAGCAGCACCTGGCGACCCGCCTCGTCGGCGGCCTTGGCGATCGAGCGGATGCGGCCGATATTGGAAGAAAACGTGGTCAGCGCGACGCGGCCTTCCGCGTTTTCGATGACCGCCCTGAGGCTTGCCGAAATCTCCTCTTCGGAGGGCGACACACCGTCGCGCATGGCGTTGGTGGAATCGCACATCAGCGCCAGAACGCCATCGTCGCCGATGGCACGGAACCGGGCTTCGTCGGTCTTGGGGCCGAGCGTCGGCGCATGGTCAATCTTCCAGTCGCCGGTATGGACGATATTCCCGAGCGGCGTGCGGATCGAAAGCGCCATCGGTTCCGGGATCGAGTGGTTGACGGGCACGCCCTCCACCGTGAACGGCCCGACATTGATGGTGTCGCCGGCCTTGAAGATGGTCACCGGAATTTCGCGCATCCAGCTTTCATATTCGCGCTTGGCCTCCAGCAGGCCCGCGGTGAAAGGCGAAGCGTAGATCGGCACGTTCAGTCCCGGCCACAGCGTCGCAATCGCGCCGTAGTGATCCTCATGCGCATGCGTGATGATCATGGCTTTGAGGTTGCCGCGCTGTTCGCGCACGAATTCGATATCGGGCAACACGAGATCGACCCCGGGCAGATCGGGCCCGGGAAAGGTCACGCCGCAATCGACCATGATCCATTCGCGTTTTTCCGCGGGACCGTAGCCGTAAAGGGCCAGGTTCATACCGATTTCGCCGAGCCCGCCGAGGGGCAGGAAAACCAGTTCGTTTTTATTGTCCGCCATTTAAGCGTTATCCGTTCTTATTGTTATCGAAGAAGACATCGCCAGCAGCAAAGGTGCGCGTGCCCTCTTCCGTTTCAAGTTTCAGCATGCCGGCGTCATCGATGCCGGCAAAAAGCCCGGAGACCTGCTCGCGGGCCAGATTGATGGTGATCCGTTCGTTGATGCCGCAAGCGGCAGCGCGCCAGCGGGAAACGGTCCGGCCGAGGCCACGCCCGCCATCCCAGATCGAAAGCTCATCCGCCATGATCTCGAACAGATGGGCAAACAGAACGTCAGAATCGGCGCCGGCGACATAATCGGCCAGTCTTGCCACCGGATATGGGGTCCCTTCCGGCGAAAATCCAACATTGATCCCGATACCGATGACAACCGCGAAACGGCCGTCGGCCAGTTTGCGCGCTTCCAGCAGAATGCCGCAAACCTTCTTCCGGTCGATCAGCACGTCATTCGGCCATTTGATCGCGACCTCGCTGCCATGACCGGCCATCATGCTGCTGATCGCGCCATGGACGGCGACGGCCGCGACCAGCGGAAGCGATGAGACAGCAGCAAGAGGGGCCGGATCAACAAGCAGAAGCGAGGCATAAAGATTGCCTCGCTCAGAAATCCAGTTGCGGCCGCGTCGTGCCCGTCCGCCTGTCTGCTCGTCCGCCGTGATCCAGAGAAGGCCGGGGTCACCGGCCTCGGCCCGCTCCATCGCGGAAAGATTGGTCGAGGCGACTGAACCAAGCGCCTCATGCCGATAGGCCGCGGCGGGGTTTCCCCCCGCCATCTAGAACAGCGCCGCGGCGGCGGACTGCGCGGCCGTGTTCAACGGACCGCCGAACAGCAAATAGCCGATGGCAAAGAGACCGCTCAGCCCGAAGACGAAGCGCAGCTCCACGGCAACCCGGGAGAACTCCACGGTCGGCTCATCGAACCACATGACCTTGACGATGCGCAGATAGTAGAACGCGGCCACAACGGAGGAAAGCACGCCGATGATCGCCAGCGTATAGAGCTCGGCGTTGATCGCGGCCAGGAACACGAAATACTTGCCGAAGAAGCCCGCCAGCGGCGGAACGCCCGCAAGCGAGAACATCAGCGCCGTCAGCACCACGGCCATGACCGGCTTGGTCTGCGAAAGACCGGCGAGATCGTCGATGTTCTCGACATTGCCGCCTTCCTTCAAACGCATCGCCATGATGATGGCGAAGGCGCCGAGCGTCATGAACAGGTAGATCGCCATGTAGATAGCAACGCCGCTGACGCCGACTTCCGTGCCGGCGGCAAGACCGACCAGCGCGTAGCCCATATGGGTGATCGAGGAATAGGCCATCAGCCGCTTGATGTTGCGCTGGCCAATCGCCGCGAACGCGCCGAGAACCATCGAGGCGATGGCGATGAAGACCACGACCTGGCGCCACTGGTCAATGGCCGGACCAAAGGCATCGATCAGCAGGCGGATGATGATCGCCATGGCGGCAACCTTCGGCGCGGAGGCGAAGAAGGCCGTCACCGGCGTCGGCGCGCCCTCATAGACGTCCGGCGTCCACATATGGAAGGGAACGGCCGAAATCTTGAAGGTGATGCCGGCCAGCACGAACACCATGCCGAAGATGAAGCCGAGACCGGTCTCGCCGAGCGAGATCTGGGTGGCAATCGCCTCAAAACCGATATTGCCGGTAAAGCCATAGATCAGCGATATGCCGTAGAGCAGCATGCCGGACGACAACGAGCCGAGAACGAAATATTTCAGGCCCGCTTCCGTGGAGCGCAGGCTGTCCCGGTTGATCGCCGCGATCACGTAGAGCGGCAGCGACATCAGCTCGAGCCCCATGTAGAAGGCCAGCATGTCGTTGGCCGAAACCATCAGCATCATGCCCGTGGTCGACAGCAGCATCAGCACCGGAAACTCGAAACGGTCGAGATATTCCGGCTCCTCGTGGCCGACAGACAGGATCATCGACAGCGCCGCGCCAATCAGCACCAGCACCTGCATGAAGCGGGTGAAGGCGTTGAAGGTGAGCGAGCCGTTGAAGGCCGTGCCCGAGCCCGCCCAGAACAGAGCGACGAAAGCCGCGATCAGAAGAAAGACCGAGAGGCCGACGATCACCTGGCCGCTCTTGCGGCCGGCAAATGCGCCGATCATCAACAGGACCATGGCGCCGATCGAAAGGATCAGCTCCGGCATGATCAGCTTCAGACTTGAAAGTAGGAGTTCCGAGGTCATGTCCAAAAGATCCTGTCTCAGTATACCGGCAGCGCGATGTTCTTGGTGGATTCCAGAACAGCGTCATAATGTTGAACGATCTGGGCTACCGGCCCGTGGATCGCCGCGAAGATCGGTTCCGGATAGACGCCGAAGAAGATCGTCAGGATGATCAGCGGGTAGAGTACGAACTTCTCGCGCGTGGAAAGATCGAGCAGCGCCTTGAGGCTGTCCTTTTCCAGTGCGCCGAAAATCACGCGGCGGTAAAGCCAGAGCGCATAGGCCGCCGAAAGGATGACGCCCGTCGCCGCGAACACGGCCACCCAGGTATTGACCTGGAAGACGCCGACAACCGTCAGAAATTCGCCGATGAAGCCCGACGTGCCCGGAAGCCCGACATTGGCCATGGTGAAGACCATGAAGGCGACCGCGAATTTCGGCATGTTGTTCACAAGCCCGCCGAAGGCCGCGATCTCGCGGGTGTGCATGCGGTCATAGACGATGCCGACGCAGAAGAACAGCGCGCCGGAGACGATGCCGTGCGAGAGCATCAGGAAGATCGAGCCCTCGACGCCCTCGGTGGTGGCCGAGAACATGCCCATGGTCACATAGCCCATGTGCGCGACCGAGGAATAGGCGATCAGCTTCTTCATGTCGGTCTGCATCAGCGCCACGAGCGAGGCGTAGATGATGGCGATGATCGACAGCGCGAAGATGAACGGCGCGAAGTAATAGGATGCGTCGGGGAACATCGGCATCGAATAGCGCAACACGCCGAAGCCGCCGAGTTTCAACAGCACGCCCGCCAGCACGCCCGAGGCCGCCGTCGGCGCCTCCACGTGGGCGTCCGGCAGCCAGGTGTGCACGGGCCACATCGGCATCTTCACCGCAAAGGACGCGAAGAAGCCGAGGAACAGCCAATATTGCAGGTTCACCGGGAAATCATATTCCAGCAGCACCGGAACGCTGGTCGTGCCCGTCACCCAGTACATCGCCATGATCGACAACAGCATGAAGACCGAGCCGGCGAAGGTGTAGAGGAAGAACTTCAGCGAGGCGTAGACGCGCCGCTCATGGCCCCAGATGCCGATGATCAGATACATCGGGATGAGGCCCGCCTCGAAGAAGATGTAGAACATCACGATGTCAAGCGAGACGAAGACGCCGATGATCAGCGTTTCCAGAATGAGGAAGGCGATCATGTAGGCCTTCACCCGGTAGGTGATGGCTTCCCACGAGGCGAGGATGCAGAGCGGCATCAGCACCGTCGTCAGCAGGATGAACAGCATCGAGATGCCGTCAACGCCGAGATGGTAGGCGATGCCGGTCCCCAGCCACGCGTGATATTCGACCATCTGGAAGTTCGGGTCCGCCGGGTCGTAATTGACCCAGATGAAGAGCGACACCACGAAGGTGAACAGCGTGGTCAGAAGCGCGACATTGCGGATGTTGCGCAGACCCGTCTCGTTGTCGTCGCGGGTGAACAGGATCAGCACCACGCCGATGAGCGGCAGGAAGGTGACTGTCGTGAGAATTGGCCAGTCGCTCATTACAGCGCCCCTCCGAGCATCATCCACGTTACAAGGGCGGCGAGGCCGATCAGCATTGCAAACGCATAGTGGTAAACATAACCGGACTGCAGCTTGACCACGCGGTTGGTGACATCGACGACCAGCGCCGCGATGCCGTTCGGTCCGAACCGGTCGATCACGCCCACATCCCCCTTCTGCCACAGGAAGTGCCCGAGCTTCTTGGCGGGACGGACAAACAGGAAGTCGTACAGTTCATCGAAATACCACTTGTTGAGCAGGAATGCGTAGATCCGCGGGAAGGCTTTTGCCGTCGCTTTCGCCGACGAGGGCTTGATCAGATACATGTAGATCGCGGCAGCGGTACCGATCAGCATGGCGAAGAAGGGCGAGAGCTTGACCCAGAGCGCGACGTGGTGGTGCTCTTCAAGCACCTCGTTATGCGGCCCGGTGAACAGCGCGCCCTTCCAGAACTCGGCATAGTGATGGCCGTAGAAGAACTCGGCGAAGACCACGCCGGCAAACAGGGCGCCGACCGACAGGACGACGAGCGGGATCAGCATGACCCAGGGCGATTCATGCACGTGATGCATGACATCGGAGGACGCGCGCGGCTTGCCGAAGAAGGTCATGAAGATCAGGCGCCAGGAGTAGAAGGCCGTCAGCACCGCGGCGATCACCAGCGACCAGAAGGAGAACATCGCCAGCGGGCTTGCCGAAACAAAGGCCGCCTCGATGATCGCATCCTTGGAGAAGTAACCGGCAGCGCCGATGACCGTGCCGGGAATGCCGACGCCGGTGATGGCGAGCGTGCCGAAGATCATGCCCCAGAAGGTGATCGGGATATGCTTCCTGAGGCCGCCCATGCGGCGCATGTCCTGATCGCCGGAAACGGCATGGATGACCGAACCGGCGCACAGGAACAGGAGCGCCTTGAAGAAGGCATGGGTGAAGAGGTGGAAGACCGCCGCGCCGTAGGCCCCTGCCCCGAGTGCTGCAAACATGTAGCCGAGCTGCGAACAGGTCGAATAGGCGATCACGCGCTTGATGTCGTTCTGAACGAGACCGATGGTCGCCGCAAAGAGCGCGGTGATCGAACCGATCAGCGTGACGAAGGTCAGCGCCGACGGCGACAGTTCGAACAGAGGCGACATGCGCGCCACCAGGAAGACGCCCGCCGTCACCATGGTCGCGGCGTGGATAAGGGCCGAAACCGGGGTCGGGCCTTCCATGGCGTCCGGCAGCCAGGTGTGCAGCAGGAACTGCGCCGACTTGCCCATCGCGCCCATGAACAGCAGCAGGCAGATCGCGGTGATCGCATGCATCAGGGTGAGGTCCATGCCGAGGAAGTGCAGCACCGGAACCTGTTCGCCGGCGGCGACCGCGACCGCGTGATCATCGGCGATACGCTCGGCGGCGGCAAAGATCGGATCGAAATTGATCGTGTGCGCGAGGAAGAAAAGGCCGGCAATGCCGAGCAGGAAGCCGAAATCGCCGACCCGGTTGACGATAAAGGCCTTCATGGCCGCGGCGCAGGCCGACGGCTTCTTGTACCAGAAGCCGATCAGCAGATAGGAGGCGAGACCGACGCCTTCCCAGCCGAAGAACATCTGCAACAGGTTGTCGGACGTCACCAGCGACAGCATGGCGAAGGTGAAGAGCGACAGATAGGCGAAGAAGCGTGGCCGATGCGGATCGTCATGCATGTAGCCCACCGAATAGAGGTGGACGAGACAGGAGACCGTGTTGACCACGACCAGCATGACCGCCGTCAGCGTATCGATCCTGAGCGACCAGGCGACGTCGATGTCGCCGGAAGAGATCCACTGCATCACCGGCACCTGGATCACCAGGTCCTCGGCATGGCTGAGGAAGCCGACCGAGATGAAGACGTACCAGGACAGGACCGCCGCCACCGCCATGAAGGCGATAGTCACCCATTCGGTGGCCTTGGCGCCGATCCGGTTTCCGAAGAGGCCCGCGATGAGGAAGCCGAGCAACGGCAGGAAAATGATGAGTTTGTAGATCATCTGGAGGTCAGCCCTTCATCATATTGACGTCTTCGACCGCAATCGAGCCGCGGTTGCGATAGAACACAACGAGGATCGCCAGTCCGATCGCCGCTTCCGCCGCCGCCACCGTGAGGATGAAGAGCGCGAAGACCTGGCCGACCAGATCGTTCAGGAAGGCGGAGAAGGCGACCATGTTGAGATTGACCGAAAGCAGGATCAGCTCGATGGACATGAGAATGATGATGACGTTCTTCCGGTTCAGGAAGATGCCGAAGACGCCGATCGTGAAAAGTATGGCACTGACCGTCAGGTAGTGGGAAAGTCCGATTTCCATTGCTCTGTCCTTGAGTCCGTATCCCTGCTGAATTCTCTTAAATTATAGGCCCTGGCCAGGCTTGACCTTGACGACCTCGTGCGCCGTTTCCGGCGTGCGCGCCACCTGCCTGCCGATGTTCTGGCGCTTGACGTCCGTGCGGTGCTTGAGCGTGAGCACGATCGCGCCGATCATGGCCACCAGCAGGATGAGGCCCGCCACCTGGAAGAAATAGGCATAGTGCGTGTAGATCACATCGCCGATCGCCTGCACGCTGGACCGTTCCGAAAGCGGCGGCATCGGCATGGCGGTGTTGGAGGCGATCTCGGGGGAAATGAAGGTCCCGCCGACAACGATGATCAGCTCGGCCAGAAGCACGACGCCGATCAGCGCGCCCACCGGCGCATAGCGCAGAATGCCGGACCTGAGCGCGGTGAAGTCGATGTCCAGCATCATCACCACGAACAGGAACAGCACCGCGACCGCGCCGACATAGACGACGAGCAGCAACAGGCCGAGATATTCCGCGCCGGCCAGAATGAACAGCGCAGCGGCGTTCACGAACACCACGATCAGGAACAGGACCGAATGGACCGGGTTCCGCGCGGAAATGACCATGAACGCCGAGGCCACGGCGATAAACGCGAAAATATAGAAAAAAAGAGCCTGGAGACCCATCTTGGTGCCTTCTCTTCCTGTACGTCGCGGAAACTCCGGACGCGTCTCATTGAAAAACCGGCCGCGCGGGCAAGCCTTCCGTTCTCAGATCGTTTCACCGGTCGGCGTCACGCCGCCCGGCCACTTGCTCTTCGCCGCTCAGCGATAGGGCGCGTCCATCGCGATATTCTGCCCGATTTCGCGCTCCCACCGGTCGCCGTTGGCGAGCAGGCGTTCCTTGTCGTAATAGAGTTCCTCGCGCGTCTCGGTGGCGAACTCGAAATTCGGCCCCTCGACGATGGCATCGACCGGACATGCCTCCTGGCAGAAGCCGCAATAGATGCACTTCACCATATCGATGTCGTAGCGCACCGTGCGGCGCGTGCCGTCATTGCGGCGCGGACCGGCCTCGATGGTGATCGCCTGCGCGGGACAGATCGCCTCGCACAGCTTGCAGGCGATGCAGCGTTCCTCGCCGTTGGGATAACGGCGCAGCGCATGCTCGCCGCGAAAGCGCGGGCTCACCGGTCCCTTTTCAAAGGGATAATTGACCGTCGACTTCTGGGCGAAGAAGTAGCGCATCGTCAGAAAGAACGCTCCGACGAACTCCTTCAGGAAGACGGCATTGAAAGCCTGAGCAACAGAACCCATTTCAAATTCTCCAATCCGGCGCTTCGAGAAGCGCCATCAATCAGCCCACCCAGCCGGTCAGTTTAACAACGAAGGCGACGACGACGACCATGGCGAGCGACAGCGGAAGGAAGACCTTCCAGCCGAGACGCATCAGCTGATCGTAGCGGTAGCGCGGAACGAATGCCTTCACCATGCCGAACATGAAGAAGCAGAGGCAAACCTTGATCAGGAACCAGATGACGCCGGGCACCCAGTTCAGCACCGCGACATCGATGATCGGCAGCCAGCCGCCGAGGAACAGCGTCGTCGTCAGCGCGCACATCAAGACGATGGCCGCATATTCGCCGAGCATGAACATCATGTACGGGGTCGAGCCGTATTCCACCATGAAGCCCGCAACCAGCTCCGATTCGGCTTCGGGAAGATCGAAAGGCGGACGGTTGGTTTCGGCAAGGGCGGAGATGAAGAAGACGATGAACATCGGGAACAGCGCCAGCCAGTTCCAGTCAAGGAACGAGTTCGGCAGGCCGAGCATGGTGCCAAGACCTGTCTGCTGGGCAAAGACGATGTCCGAAAGGTTCAGCGAGCCGACCGTCAAAAGAACGGTGACGATGACGAGGCCGATCGAGACTTCGTAGGACACCATCTGCGCCGCCGAACGCAGCGAGCCGAGGAAGGCGTATTTCGAGTTCGACGCCCAGCCGCCCATGATCACGCCGTAGACCTCAAGCGAGGAAATGGCGAAGATGTAGAGGATGCCGATATTGATATTGGCGATCACCCATCCGTCCGCAACCGGCATCACCGCCCAGGTGGCGAGCGCCAGCGTCACCGAGATCAGCGGCGCCAGCAGGAACACGACCTTGTCGGCGCTCGCCGGAATGATCGGCTCCTTCAGCACGAACTTGAACAGGTCGGCAAAGGACTGGAACAGGCCGAAGGGACCCACCACATTCGGGCCGCGACGCATCTGCACGGCAGCCCAGATCTTGCGGTCGGCCAGCAGGATGAAGGCGATACCGACAAGCAGAAGGACCAGCAAAAGCAGCGACTGACCGACCATGATCAGCCCGGGCCAGAGATAGGTTGAGACAAAAGAATCCATTGTTCGGTCCTTATTCCGCCGCTGCCTTGAAATTGTTGCGCGCCAGCGCCGAGCATTCGGCCATCACGGCAGAGGCCCGGGCAATCGGGTTGGTCAGGTAGAAATCGGTGATCGGCGAGACGAAACCGGCTTCTGCGAGATCCCCACCCTTCGACGCCGCCGTTTCGACGGCCTTGATATCAGCGTCAGCGACCGCGTCAAGCGCGGCGAGATGCGGATATTCGCCGTAAAGCGCGGCCCGCAACGCCATCAGCGAGTCGTAAGGCAGCGTCTTGCCGAGAATGCCGGACAGCGCCCGGAGCACCGCCCAGTCCTCGCGCGCGTCACCCGGCGCAAAACCTGCGCGGTTGGTCATCTGCACGCGGCCCTCGGTATTGACATAGGTGCCCGATTTTTCCGTGTAGGTTGCCGCCGGCAGAACCACATCGGCATTCATCGCACCGGCATCGCCGTGCGAACCGATATAGACGGTGAAGCCGGCCTTCTTGGCGGAGAAATCAAGTTCGTCGGCGCCGAGCAGGAAGAGGACGTCCGTATCGCCCAGCATTTCGGCCGCGGTCTTGCCGCCCTCGCCCGGTACGAAGCCGATGTCGAGACCGCCGACCCGCGCCGCCGCCGTATGCAGCACGGCAAAGCCGTTCCAGTCCTCGCTCACCGCGCCGACATCGCCGGCAAGCTGCGCGGCCCTGGCCAGCACGGCCGCGCCGTCGTCGCGCGTCAGAGCGCCCTGCCCGACCATGATGATCGGACGTTCGGCCTTCTTCAGCACGTCGAGGAAGCCGAGCGAACCGGAGGCGAGGTCGGACAGCGTCTGCGGGCCGGCGCCGAGATATTCGTAATCATAGCGCAGGTCCGCCTGTTCGCCGATCACGGCGATCGGGAAATTGGCCTTGCGGAAGCGCTTGCGGATGCGCGCATTCAGCACCGAGGCCTCAAACCGCGGATTGGCGCCGATGATCAGAAGAGCGTCAGCCTTTTCAATGCCTTCGATCGTCGGGTTAAAGAGATAGCTTGCGCGGCCGTTTGCCGGATCAAGCTTTGCGCCGTCCTGACGACAGTCGATATTGGCCGAGCCGAGCGAAGCCATCAGACCTTTGAGCGCGTACATTTCCTCAACCGTCGCCAAATCGCCGGCAATTGCGCCGATCCGGTCGCCGGACACGCCGTCGAGCGCCGACTTGATGGCGGCGAAGGCATCATTCCAGTTCGACGCCTGAAGGCGGCCGTTGACGCGGATATAGGGCTTGTCGATGCGCTGGGTGCGCAGGCCGTCCCAGATGAAGCGGGTCTTGTCGGAGATCCACTCCTCGTTCACCTCTTCATTGACGCGCGGCATGATGCGCATCACTTCGCGACCGCGCGTATCGACGCGGATCGCGGAACCGACGGCATCCATGACGTCGATCGATTCGGTCTTGTTCAGCTCCCACGGACGGGCGGTGAAGGCGAAGGGCTTGGAGGTCAGCGCGCCGACCGGGCAGAGGTCGACGACATTGCCCTGCAGTTCCGACGTCATCGCCTGTTCCAGATAGGTGGTGATCTCCGCATCCTCGCCGCGGCCGATCAGGCCGAGCTCGGAAATACCGGCCACTTCCGTGGTGAAGCGGACGCAGCGCGTGCAGTGGATGCAGCGGTTCATCACCGTCTTCACCAGCGGGCCGATATACTTGTCCTCGACGGCGCGCTTGTCTTCCTGGTAGCGCGAGGCGTCGATACCGAAGGCCATGGCCTGGTCCTGCAGGTCGCATTCGCCGCCCTGGTCGCAGATCGGGCAGTCGAGCGGATGGTTGATGAGCAGGAATTCCATCACCCCTTCGCGCGCCTTCTTCACCATCGGCGTCTTGGTATAGATCTCCGGCAGCGAGCCGTCCGGGCCGCCGCGAATATCCTTGACCCCCATGGCGCAGGAGGCTGCCGGCTTCGGCGGCCCGCCCTTCACCTGAATGAGGCACATGCGGCAATTGCCGGCGATCGACAGCCGCTCGTGAAAGCAGAAGCGCGGGATTTCGGCGCCCGCCGACTCAGCCGCCTGCAGCAGCGTGTAGTGGTCGGGAACCTCGATTTCCTTGCCGTCTACAATCAGATTTACCATATCCGTTTTTCCCGCTTCGCCGATGATCCGAAAGAGACCGCCGGCATTCCGTTCTCGATTGCGTACGCCCGCTCCGGGTTTCGCCTCAAGCCTTGTGTTCTTTCCACAGCGCGAGCAACGCGCCAACATCGATGCCTTCGATCGTCATGCCATGCAAACGGCATTCGCTGATCGAGACGCCCGAAAGATTGGCATCCGTCACCGTCATGCCGGAAAGGTTTGCGTCCGTGACCGTCATGCCCGAAAAGTTGGCGTTGCTCACCTTCCAGCCCGACATGTTCACGTTGTGAAACTTCGAACCGGACAGATCGACATCATCAAAGACCGAGCCCGAAAGACAGCTCTTGCTGGCATCGATTTGGTCGACCTGATCCTGGAATTTCATCAGTCTACTCCGCCGCTTCCATCACCGCGCCTTCCGACGTGGCGTTGGCCGTGTACTGGTCGATCCGCTTTTCGATTTCCGGACGGAAATTGCGGATGAGGCCCTGGATCGGCCACGCGGCCGCATCGCCGAGCGCGCAGATCGTGTGGCCCTCCACCTGTTTGGTGACTTCGAACAGCATGTCGATCTCGCGCTTCTGCGCCTTGCCGACCACCATGCGTTCCATCACCCGCCACATCCAGCCGGTGCCCTCGCGGCACGGCGTGCACTGGCCGCAGCTTTCATGCTTGAAGAATTCGGCAAGCCTTGCGATCGCCTTGATGATGTCGGTGGACTTGTCCATGACGATGGCGCCGCCGGTCCCGAAGGAGGACTTCACCTCGCGCAGGCCGTCGAAGTCCATCTGCACGTCGATCATGTCCTCCCCCTTGACCACCGGGCAGGACGCGCCGCCGGGGATCACGGCAAGCAGGTTGTTCCAGCCGCCGCGAATACCGCCGCAATGCTTTTCGATCAGCTCGCGGAAGGTGATGCCGAGGCTTTCCTCCACCACGCAGGGCCGGTTCACATGGCCGGAGACCATGAACACCTTGGTGCCGACATTGTTGGGACGGCCGAAGGAGGAGAACCAACTCGCGCCGCGCCTGAGGATCGTCGGCGCAACCGCGATCGACTCGACGTTGTTCACGGTGGTCGGTAGACCATAAAGACCCATATTGGCCGGGAACGGCGGCTTCAGCCGCGGCTGGCCCTTCTTGCCCTCAAGGCTTTCCAGAAGCGCCGTCTCCTCGCCGCAGATGTAGGCGCCGGCGCCGTGATGGACATAAACGTCCATGTCCCAGCCGCACTTGTTGTTCTTGCCGAGCAGGCCGGCCTCGTAGCACTCGTCGATCGCCGCCTGCAGCGCCTCACGCTCGCGCATGAACTCGCCGCGAATGTAGATATAGGCCGTATGCGCGCCCATGCCGACGCCCGCCAGAAGGCAGCCCTCGATCAGGTGATGCGGATCATGCCGCATGATCTCGCGGTCCTTGCAGGTGCCGGGCTCGGATTCGTCAGCGTTCACAACGAGATAGTGCGGACGGTCATCCTTGGGCATGAACGACCATTTGAGCCCCGTCGGAAAGCCCGCGCCGCCGCGGCCGCGAAGACCCGAATCCTTCATCTCCTGAACGATCCAGTCGCGGCCCTTGTCAACAATCGCCTTGGTATTGTCCCACGAGCCGCGCGCCATCGCGCCCTTCAGCGACTTGTCGCGATGGCCGTAGAGGTTGGTGAAGATGCGGTCCTTGTCTTTTAACATGCTTCACTCCTAACGCGCTGTTCTGCCGAACACTTTTTCATATTCCTCGATGCCACCCTTGGCCAGCACGCCCGCCTGACGCTGCCACTCGTCGCGCTCGATGCGGCCGCCGAGTTTCAGCGAGGCATTGACCCAGGCGCATTCGCCCGGCGTCCATGCGGCGATCTGTTCGAACGTGTAGATGCCGATGTCGTTCAGAAGCTTCTCGATCTTCGGGCCGACGCCCGAAATCATCTTCAGATCATCCGGGTCTTCCGGTTTCCGGTCAGCAGCCGGCGGCCGGTCGCCTTCGGCGCCGTCGAGCGCTTCCGGCGAACCGGCGCCCTCGTCGGTCTCGTCGTCAGCGCCGGCGTCATCATCATCATCGTCCGTGAGCGAGGTGAACCCGCCTTCCGGCGCGGAGAACCAGCGGTCAATCTGGGGGCCGGGCTTGATCTCATCGCCGCGGCCTGCCTCGAAGGCATCGATGATTTCTTCCAGCCGTTCCGGCGTCAGGTCCTCATAGGCATCCTTGAAGATCATCACCATCGGCGCGTTGGCGCAGGCGCCCTGGCACTCGACCTCTTCCCAGGACAGCGTGCCCTCGGCATTCGGCTCAAGGGCTTCGGGACCGATCTTCTTCTTGCAGACATTGATCAGGTCGCCGGCGCCGCGCAGCATGCAGGGCGTGGTGCCGCAGACCTGGATATGCGCCCTGGTGCCGACCGGCTTCAGTTGGAACTGGGTGTAGAAGGTCGCGACCTCGAGTACTCGGATCAACGGCATGGAGAGCATATCGGCGACCTTCTCGATCGCGGCACGCGTCACCCAGCCTTCCTGTTCCTGCGCCCGCATCAGAAGCGGGATCACGGCGGACTGCTGGCGGCCTTCGGGATATTTCTTGATCGTGGCTTCGGCCCAACGGGCATTTTCGTCTGAAAACGCGAAAGCGGCGGGCTGGACATTCTCATCGGCTAGTCGACGAACGGACATGCTCTCTTATACCTCTTCGGAGGTTCTGTTCACAGCTCTTGCATATCCCATGTTCTGGCACCGGCCTTCAACCGGTCCGGGACAGCAAAAAGCGTTTCTTGACATTGCAAGGGCGTCAGCGATCACCGGTCCACCTCACCGAACACGATGTCGAGCGTCCCGATGATGGCGGTGACGTCGGCAAGCTGATGGCCCTTCGACATGAAGTCCATCGCCGAAAGATGGGCAAAGCCCGGAGCGCGAATCTTGCAGCGATAGGGCTTGTTGGTGCCGTCGGAAACGAGGTAGACGCCGAACTCGCCCTTCGGCGCTTCAACGGCGGCATAAACCTCGCCTTCCGGCACGTGATAGCCCTCGGTATAGAGCTTGAAGTGGTGGATCAGCGCTTCCATGGAGCGCTTCATCTGCGCCCGCTTCGGCGGCACCACCTTGCCGTCCATCGAATTGAACGGGCCGGTCCTGGCATCGCCGAGGAGCCGTTCGACGCACTGCTTCATGATCTTCACCGATTCGCGCATCTCGTTGATGCGCAGCACCCAGCGGTCGTAGCAGTCGCCGTTCTTGCCGATCACCACGTCGAAATCAAGATCGGAATAGCATTCATAGGGCTGCGCGCGCCTGAGGTCCCAGGCCGCGCCCGAACCGCGCACCATCGGGCCGGAGAAGCCCCAGGCAAAGGCATCCTCGAGCGTGATATTGCCGATATCGACATTGCGCTGCTTGAAGATGCGGTTGCCCGCCAGAAGCGCCTCGATATCGTTGAGCTTTGCCGGGAACTGCTCGCACCACTTGCCGATATCCTCGACCAGTTCCGGCGGCAGGTCCTGATGCACGCCGCCGGGCCGGAAATAGGCCGCATGCATGCGCGCGCCGCAGGCACGCTCATAGAACACCATCAGCTTCTCGCGCTCTTCGAAGCCCCAGAGCGGCGGCGTCAGCGCGCCGACGTCCATGGCGGCGGTGGTGCAGTTCAGAAGGTGGTTCAGCACGCGGCCGATTTCGGAGAACAGCACGCGAATGAGCTGCCCGCGAATCGGGATCTCGACCTCCAGCAGCTTCTCCACGGCCAGCGCGAAAGCGTGCTCCTGGTTCATCGGCGCCACATAGTCCAGCCGGTCGAAATAGGGCACGGCCTGAAGATAGGTCTTGGTCTCGATCAGCTTCTCGGTTCCGCGGTGAAGCAGGCCGATATGCGGGTCGACGCGCTCGACGATCTCGCCGTCCAGCTCCAGCACCAGACGCAGCACGCCGTGCGCGGACGGATGCTCCGGGCCAAAGTTGATCGTGAAATTGCGGACATTATGTTCAGTCATGCCGATGGATCCTGTTGTGCAGCATAAGCCGCAAAGAACTCTGCGGACGTCATCTTCTTGGTATCGTTGGCGAAGTCGTAATTGTCCGGCTTTTCGTCGACGAAAATCTCGCTGGTGAAGCGGAAGCGTTCGGGCTGATCGAAGGCCTGGGCGGAGACAACGATATCGGAGCCATCCTGCATGCGCCAGAAGAGCGTCGATCCGCAGGTCTTGCAGAAAACGCGCTCGCCATAGTCCGATGACTTGTAGACGCCAAGCATATCCTCGTTCTCGACCTCGACGGCCGTGCCGCAGTCGACGCCGAGAAAACCGGCGCCGCCGCTCCAGCGACGGCAGAGGCTGCAATGGCAGACCCCCATCTCGTCGCTTGCTGGCGTCGCGGTAAAACGAACCGCGCCGCAGATACAGCCGCCGGAAAGACGTTCAGCCATTGCGCCCTCCTCAGCTCGCCTTCTCGTCACCCGGCAGGACATATTCCGGTCCTTCCCAGGGGCTCAGGAAATCAAAGCTGCGGAACTCCTGGCGAAGCTCGACGGGCTCATAGATCACGCGCTTGGCTTCCTCGTCATAACGCAGCTCGACGAAACCGGTGGTCGGGAAGTCCTTGCGCAGCGGATGGCCCTCGAAACCGTAGTCGGTCAGGATGCGGCGCAGATCCGGATGGCCGGAGAAGGGAATGCCGTACATGTCCCAGGTCTCGCGCTCGAACCAGTCGGCGCCGGGGAAAATGGACGTGATCGAGGGAACGACTTCGTCCTCGTCCACCGCCACCTTGATGCGGATGCGCATGTTCTGGGTCGGCGACAGGAGATGGTAGACGACGTCAAACCGCTGGGCCCTGCCCGGCCAGTCGACGCCGCAGACGTCGATGATGTTGACGAAAGCGCACTGGCCGTCATCGCGCAGGAATTTGGCGACATCAACGATCGCCGCCGGCGTGGTGAAAACGGTCAGTTCGCCATGGGCGATGCGGGTATCCGTCACGCCCTCGCAGGCTTCGCGGATATGGGCGCCGAGATCGTTCAAAGCTTCACTCATCATTCTCTCCCGCCGCTATCGCTCGATCGTCCCGGTGCGCCGGATCTTCTTCTGCAGAAGAAGAACGCCGTAAAGCAGCGCCTCGGCCGTGGGCGGACAGCCCGGCACGTAAATATCGACGGGAACGACCCGGTCGCAGCCGCGAACAACGGAATAGGAATAATGATAATAGCCGCCGCCATTGGCGCAGGAGCCCATGGAGATGACATAGCGCGGCTCGGGCATCTGGTCGTAGACCTTGCGCAGCGCGGGCGCCATCTTGTTGGTCAGCGTGCCGGCAACGATCATCACATCCGACTGGCGCGGCGAGGCGCGCGGCGCGAAGCCGAAACGCTCGCAGTCGTAGCGCGGCATCGACATCTGCATCATTTCCACGGCGCAGCAGGCAAGACCGAACTGCATCCACATCAGCGAGCCGGTGCGCGCCCAGGTGATCAGCTGCGCCGACGAGGTAACAAGGAAGCCCTTGTCGGCAAGTTCGTTGTTGATTTCGCCGAAAAAGCGGTCGTCAGCGCCGACCGGCTTGTTCGTCATCGGATCGACCACGCCCTTGGGAACCGGCGCGACCAGCGTTTCGTCCTGGCTCACTCCCATTCGAGTGCTCCTTTTTTCCATTCATAGATGAAGCCGATCGTCAGCACGCCGAGGAAGACCATCATCGACCAGAAGCCGAACCAGCCGATATCGCCGAAGGACGCCGCCCATGGAAACAGGAAGGCCACTTCGAGGTCGAAAATGATGAACAGGATCGCGACAAGATAGAAGCGGATATCGAACTTCATGCGCGCGTCATCGAATGCGTTGAAGCCGCATTCATAGGCCGAAAGCTTTTCCGCATCGGGCGCCTTGAAGGCCAGCGCGAAGGGCGCGACCATCAGGGCAAGCCCGATGATGAGACAGATAGCAATAAAGATGACGATCGGAACGTAGGAACTGAGGACTTCAGCCATAAAAACACCCTTGCCGTTTGGTGGCGCCCGGGTCAGCGCACCCGCAGGATAAACCGCGAGACCGAAAATTGATAGATGTCGGGGTTGTGGTTAGCGCAGCCGACGCGCTCGCGCAAGCCATTGCGACTTCATTTCATGGCGCTGCAACAATCTTTCGATAAGGGAATGCGGCGCTTTTGCGTCGCCTGCGGCCTTTCGAACAAGGTGCGGCAATTTGCTGCGCTCTCGGAGGGAGGGCCGGCTGCCGCCATGACGGTCCGCAAGTCCGGAACCAAGGTCAGCCGGGACGAACTTTATTCGCGCGGGAATCGCCGCACCCTGGCGAACAGGACCGACCAGTCGCGTGCGACAGATTATACCGCCTGCGCCACAACGCAGCAGAAGATGAAAAACATGAAGGGGAAGGAGAAAATGGCGCGAGTGACGGGGCTCGAACCCGCGACCTCCGGCGTGACAGGCCGGCACTCTAACCAGCTGAGCTACACCCGCGCATTTGGCCGTTTCAGGGGCAAGCGCTTGTTTTCGCGAGCGCTTGTCTGTCTGGCGTGAGCGGCTGTTTAAGGGGGTCGCCTGCCACTGTCAAGCGACATATCTCGCATTTCTGTTTTTTTTGCGCGTGCCTTGCGGTAAGGCCCGGAAAACCGGCAAAATCGCCACCGGAAAAATACTCGCCGGCCTTGGCTCCGGTTCTGACGACAGCACTTTTCTCTTCTCCCGAGAACGAATCCGAGCGGATCGATCCATGCGTCCTGCAAGACCGTCTGCGTCATTCACAGGCTTTTTGAAAAAAAACGCAAGTTCGGCAAAAACCCTCTTGCGATTTTCGTCCTATCCGCCTATTTCACGCACCACCAACACGGGCGGGCGATTAGCTCAGTTGGTAGAGCGCCTCGTTTACACCGAGGATGTCGGGAGTTCGAGCCTCTCATCGCCCACCATCCCCTTTTTAGGGCACTGTTTTCCCATCATAATTTCCTCAATATGTCTCATCGGCGTTTTTCGCTTTTGAAAGTGAGACATTCCTGTTCCTGAAGCGTTCGACACGCTCGAAGGCATTTCGGGAGAGACGGCGCTTTTCAGCTTCGCGAATGTAGATCTGTGCCGTGCTGAGATTGCGCCATCCGAAGGCCGCGCAAAGCTCCGGCGCTGACACTTCGCTTTCAGCCATGATCACGGCGGCAGCCTTGCGAAGCCCATGGGCGCTGCAACGCTTCAGTCCGGCCTGATTGCACCATTCGCGCATCTTGTTGCCGAGACCTTCTTTCACAAAGGGCTTGCCGAAGCTGGTCACCAGATAGGCCAGATCACCCGTCTCTGTACGTTCGAGCGCTTTGATAAGGTCAGAGGTCATCGGCACCTCAATCAGCACCGGAAAGCGATCACGGTTCTTTTCAGCGGTGAACTTCAGCCAGCGCCGCCCGTTGATCATGGTTTCGTGCTGGCGGCCGAGTCGGCATGCGTCGGAGATCCGCGCGCCGACATTGATCATGATTTCCATCGCCAGACGCGGCTTACTGCCTAGCGGATGAAAGGCGCGGAACCGGTCAACCTCTTCCGGCGTCCATGTGTGGAAGCCTTCCGACTTATTGTTGATCTTGCCCACACGCGCCGCCGGGTTTTCCACGGCAAGCTTTTCGTCAATCGCCCAGTTATAGAGTGCGCGCATCACCTTCACGAGCTTGTCAGCTGCACCGGGCGTTTCGCGGCGCTTGAATTGGCTGGCCTCCATGTCCTTCTTGCGGAACTTCTTGTAGGGAAGCGCACCGGCCGTTTCACAGAACCGCAACAACACACTGCGCTTGTCGCGCCGGGTGGCCTCATTGAGCCGCTGGAAGCGCTGCGAGCGAAAATACTGATCGACCAGCCAGTCGAAGGTTTCTTCGCGAGGCGCTTCCTTTTTCGGTTCAGCCATACCATTAAGGACGGCCAGAGCCGCCCAATACTCAGCCATGAATTCCGGTGTGATGTTCCCCTGATCATCCTTGTACGCCGCCTTGATCCGCACTTTTGGCTTACCAACTTGGCGCACGTAATAGCGCGGGTTTCCGCGCCGATCAGGATCAAACACACAGTAGCGCAATCGGGTTTTCATCAGGCCACCATCCCATCAAAGGGATTCTCATCATCGTCCTGGCTTTCGCCATCTTCAGAAAGACGGCTCCAAGCCGCCCTCACCTTCTCAGTGTCCCAAAGCATCACACCGCCGATCTTGCGCCCCCTCGGCATGCGTCCATCAGAAACCCATGCCTTGAAAAGCGAAGTCGAGATTGCCAGCGATGCCGCCGCCTCTTCTGCCCGTAACGCAAAACGGGGGATCGTCACTTCCCGCAAACTGCTACCTGCCATCTTATTCTTTCCTCGTTTTTCGGTCTCAGCCTCTCCCCGCCATGAGTGAACACGGGGAGAGGCCTTTGCAGCGGCGGACAAAGGATTACGCCGCTAACCAGTCACCTGCGCTTGACTGGCGTTTCGGCGAAGGCGGATTCGGAGACACCCTCGCCGATCTTTGCCCGCATCAGTTTCTGACGCGGACGTAAACGGTCGTTGCAGCGGCGGGCGCAGCGGCCACGGCATGGCCGACAAGCGTGTTGCCCTCGCTCGTGGCCGAGATGGCCGTTCCGTCCCAATAGACGGCCTCACCTTCGCCGAGACTGTCGCCTGCGGCCTTGGGCAGGTCGAAGACGCCTTCAAGCGATACGGCCAGTCTCTGGCCTTCTGCGGCGCCTGTGGTGGCAACGCCAAAGAGCGATCCGAAGAGATAGGCCTGCCCGGAGGCAAGCCCGCCAGCGGGCGCGGTGAGATCGACAATGTTGCCGGGCTGGATGAAGTTCTTCATGGCCTGTAGCCCTTTCGTCCCTGAATGTTGAAGATGCGCGGGTTCGCCTGTGTGGGAACCCCGAGTTCGGCCTGAAGCCTGCGGATGTAGGCTTGCAGGGAAGTGCGGTTTGCAGCGGTGTAGGTGATGCTCTCGCCGTCATAAGAGAGCGTGACGGCGCTCTGACCGATTTCGAGCTTGTGCAGCGCCTGCTTTGCTTCGCTGAGTTGGGCCTGAAGCTCTGTGCGCTCGTCCACTGTCATCAGCCTACCGCCTCAGTGTGATCGAGCCGGGTCCAGGAACGCCATTCCAGCCAGCCGAGGCCGAAGTCCTGCCGGATCTTGAAGTCGATGGCATCGGTGTCGAAGTTCTGGCGGCTGTCGGTGAAGGGCGCTTCATTGCCGCGCAGAAGCACACGGGTCGCCCCGTCCATCTTGGCAGGCTCAGCTACCAGCCAGCTACGCTTTGCGTTGCTGAGACGCGGCTCCGAGACAACCACCAGCTTTCCCGCCAGCGGGTTGACCTCCGCCATATTGGTCGGCGCTGTTGCCAACACCATACGCACGGCGTCAGCTTCATATTCCGGCGGGACAAGCCAGTGGGTCGGATACACACCGATGATCACGTCGCCCTTGCCCTTCCGGCGCGACATGGAGGAGCGGAAGGCCAGAACCTGCCGGGACTTCTCCAAAAGAAGGTTGATGTCTTGAAGGGCATCGCCAGTGTCGGCCGGGTCTTCGAAGACACCAATATTGCCCCGGCTGGCATGGAACACGGCCTTACCGTCGGCCATCTTCGGGCCTGCCCCGTCACTCTGTTCGAGGAATGCGACCTGCCGGTCTGCAAGGTCAGCGGCAAGCCTGCGGCCATACTTGGACCCCATATCGCCAAGCCGCGAACCGGCATTGATCGAAAGCTCGCGGGAAACGGACGTTACCCCGCCAATGGTCGAGACAAAGATCGTCTCGCCGCTTTCGTCAACGTAAGAGGCCTTGTAGTGGCCGTTTTCCAGCTTGTCGCCAATGGCAAGCGTCGTCCAGTCAACAAGGCCGGAGGTTTCCTTGTTGAAGGTCTCGACCGTCGTCTCGCCGAAGAGCGTGGCAATCGGGGAGAGTGCCGCTTCATACTCCCGGCGCATGGAGAGATTGAACGTCCCGCCCGCGATGATCGCATAATCGGCGGTGGCGGCAGCGTTGCGCAGAACCATCGCATCGGAAAGACCGGCGATGTTCTGCCCGGCATTGCGCAGGATCCGGCGGGCGAAGGCGGCTTCGCCTTCGGCAAAGACGGCGGAAGCGGCCCCGGTCGGTGCCTGTCCCCGGTTGATGGCGTCAAAGGCATCGATGGCCGCACGGCAAAGCACCTGCGGGTTATCGAGCGTGTCTTCATTGTGGTTTCCGGCGCTGCGAACCAGCGGTGCAGTGCCGAGGCTTTCAAGCAGGCCGCGCATGCGAGCTTCATTGTCGCCGCCACGGGAAAGCACGGTGTCAATCGTGGCGTCTGCGATGCCTGCCGAGCGGGCAATCGTGCGCAGCGTTGCATCATCGAGACCGGCGTTTTCGTTGCCGGTCTGCGTTTCTGTTTCCATGGTGTCCATCCTCACAAAGGCGTTTGCGTCTGCCGGGTTGATGACAAGCGAACCCTCAACGAACCGCCCGGCAACGGCGCGTCGCATCGGCTTTCCCGTCTGGCCGTCCTTCGACTTCTGCCAGCGGGAAACGGTGTAACCGACCGAGAAACCCGTCTGCGCACCATCCTTCAGGTTGGCGGCAAGGGCGTCATTGTCGGCACGGCCGGAAAGCACGGCATCGGCGACAAGCGCGCGCCTGCCGTCGATGGTCTCAATCCGGAAGTTGTTCATGCGGCCGACCGTGTCGCGGACACTTTGGGAATGGTCGGTCTGAAGCGGCAGGCTTTCGGGCAGGCCTGCGGCAAAGAAGGCATCGAGGTCGAGCACCTCGATATGATCGCCGCGATCAACCGGCGCTTCGGTGGCAGCAATCACGGTGAAGCTGCGGGTTTCGGGATCGTATGAGTTCGGGCGCGCTTGCGTCCTGCGCATGAGAAGCGTCATTCTTCGATGGCCTCCTGTTCCGGCGCTTTGGCCTTGGCTGTTTTTGGGGTGAAAGTGTCGGCCGCAATCTCGGCCTCGACCGTTTCGAAGTCGCGGCCCCGGCCTTCGATGACTTCCTTGCGGCTCTTGAGGCCCGCATCGACCAGATCGATATCGGCCTGCGCTTCCTTCATCGGGTCCACCTGCGGCCACGAGGGCTCGATCCATTCGGGATCCTCGATCTCGACCGAGAGATTGCCGCGAAGCGCTTCAATGGCTCGCCAACGGCGATAGAGCGGCACGAGAAAGCCATCGATGATCAGAAGGGTGCGGCGGGCATCCGCCTTGCGCCGTGCCGTCAGGGCACCGCCACGGAAGCTCGAATAGTTCACGCCCTCAAGATCGCCGATCAGATCCTCGTAGGTGCAGCCGATGGCAGCGGCCACCTGCCGGTAGAGGATCTTGAGGAAAGCAGGCAGGTCGCCCGCCTCGCCGCCTTCGGCCATGTCAACGCTTTCGCCGGGATTAAGGCGAACCGTTGCGCCCGGCTCCATGGAGGGCTTCACATCGCCGCTGAAGACGTCCGAGCCGTCCGGCGTGGTCAGAAAGGCGGTAAAGAGCGCCGCCACCTGAAGCTTTTTAAGCCCGGCATCAACGGCAATGCTGGCCGTGTTCAGAACAGGCAGGACCGAGACCAGCGGGGAGATGCCACGCGTCTGGCCGGGAAACTCACGTTCGAAGATATGCAGCACGTTGGCAGCCTCGAAGCGCTGCGACGGGCGATAGACGCCAAAGGGATCGTCCGGCGACTGCGGCAGGATCCAGTAAGCGACGATGCGGTCGAATTCATCGAATTCAACGCCCGCAATGATCACCCGGCCATTGCCGAGGTCTTCGCTCTTTGCCCGTTCAAGCTGATCGGGGTGCAGCATCTGGACGGAAACCTCGCCCTCAAGGGAGCGCATCAGCGCCAGCGCTTCGCCGTAGACGGCCCAGGAGCGGGCCACGGCGCGTTGAAGGGAAAGCAGGCTCTGTTCTTCGGAAGGGTCAAAGCGGCGGCTGTTGAAGCCCTTGGCGATCTCTGCATCCGCATGCTTCAGACGAACGCCATCACCGACCAGCATGGAGACGATGATCTCGACAGCAGAGCGGACAACCGGGTCGTTCAGATAAAGCCCTGCGACGCGCTGACCGACGATCTGCGTGGACGCGCGAATGTCCCGGCTTGCGGACACTGTGCGGGGATCATCAGGCCAGAAGGCCGCAGCGTTCACGCTACGGCCATGCTTTGCGTCCGTTTTGTTCCTCTTGTGAAAGAGTTTTCTAATATAGGATGCCATCAGCTTATCTATTCGCTCCCGTTATGACCGGTCGGCTTAGTGGTTGGCTTGAAGCGCTTCGAGCAGGGCTTCGGCGGTCATCCGCTCCCGTTCAACGGGGGTCGGAAAGGCTTCGGGGTCGAGAAGCTGAAGCGAGAACAGAACCGATTTGTAGATCTCGAACAGGTCGAGGAAGCTTGCGGCATTCCAGCCGATCCGGTTCCGGTTGTCGGCCGTCTTCAAAACCGTCTGAAGCGAAACCGTCGGCGAATAGAATTCGATATCGACCTCGGCGTCGTCGTGTTCTTCGGCGTCGTCGTCGCTCATGATCACGGCGACCGTGTTCACCAGAACATCATCCAGCCGGGTCTCGTCTTCGCCGTGCTCCCGTGCTGCCCGGTCGATGGCCTCAAAGCGCGGCAGCAGCGCCATTGCAGCTTCAATCGCAAACTTGGCCTGTGCGCCCTGTGCGGTCATGCCCTTGACGGCCGTGGCCGTGCAGATGTCGGCAACGGAGTAATAGCTCCATCCCTTTTCCTGTTGCGTACGCGGAAACAGGCCATTGCGGATCCGCCATTTGTTGAACGTGATCTGCTTCACGCCGACGACGGCAATCATGGTGGAGAGGGGATAGATATATTCGGGGGCAGTCTGCTTCGGTTTCATGAGCGCATTAAAACCACATCCGAACAAAAAATACCAGTGTATTATTTTGGATTATTCCCGGCCCGTTTCATCTCATTAACTCCAGGCTGGTTATCTCAGGTCGCATTTCCCCGGACGAAATCCTGATAGACCAACAGCGGCGCGGCGCGATTCGCTGCCCGGCGTCCGACCTTTTCCGAAAGCAGGTCGGTCGCTACACGGACACCGCTAAGGTCGAAGCCGTAATGGTAGCTCCATTCCTGCGGTCCGGTATCTTTGACCCTGTATTCCTCATCCTGATCGAGTTCTTCGGTCCAACCGCAAAACGGCTCGTTCTCGTCGCCATTGATTTCGAGGTCGCGGTCATACGATGCGCCGGGAAGTCCTGACGTCGTCCAGCCAAGCCAAGGCTCGTATTCCGAATTGTCGACTTCCCGCTCGTCATCGCAGGACATGGCGTTATTGGAAAACTGCCCCTGATTGGGCCATCCGTTCACCGGCTCGTCGCTGCCGTCGTCCTCGTCTTCCGCCTCGCCGTCATAGGCATCGAGGATCATCAGCAGGTTTTCGACCGCGTCCTCGATCTTGCGCTTCAGCTCTGGGGTGAGTTCTGTAATGCGGACATAGTTGTCCCGTTCGCGAAAATGAGCGTTCATTCGCGTTGCTCCGTTGATGCTTTTCAAACCAAGTGATAGTTTATCTATCACGTGACACCTTATCGATCAATAGAAAATCATATGATATGAAACCGATCACAAGTGATCAAATCCGAGCTGCTCGTGCTCTGCTCCGCTGGACTGCTAACGACCTGGCGCAGGCAGCAAAAATCGGAGTAGCAACCGTCCGCCGCGCAGAGGCGCAAGACGGTGAGTTGTCAATGACTGAGGCAAATAGGTCTGCTGTAGTTGCAGCACTGGAAAAGGCGGGAGTAGTATTCGTCGAAGAAAATGGCGAAGGTGCCGGAGTTCGCTTTAAGAAGCGTTGATCAAAGGCGCATCCAGGAAAATGCGGGTACGTTGGTATGAGTGACGACGCCGAATATCAAAAAGATAGTGTACACTGTGTCCAGTGCGCCGAATCCATTCCCGCCGGAGCAACCAAGTGCAAGCATTGCGGAGGTTTTCAAAACTATAGAAGGCACTTCGAAATTTCGAATGCCGCGCTGGCATTGACAGTCGCAATACTTTCAGTGGGAACGTTGTTAATAGATAGAATCCCTTCCCTGATGAGGTATATCGCTTCAGAGCAGATGACTCTTGGTGTTTATGCGCATATCACGAGTGTCTCGATGGACAGCCTCACTGTTGTGTTTTTTAATGGCGGGAATGGCACCGTATGGGTCGATGGAGGCGCACTTTGCCATACGGTGAGTGTTAGCGACTCTGATGACCTTATCCTCGAAGACATTGGCTTTATTAGGCCCGTAAAAGAATCCGAAGTTACAGGTGCGTTCGTCTTAGGTTACGAAACCGATACTGGAAAATCAGGCTTCTTTTTACGACCCGATGAGACAGCCGAGAAAATGTACCACTCCAAATGGTTGATGCAGAACTACCTTGAGTTTGATCGAGATTCACACGAAGAAGTTCAGCGTGGATGCTTCATATCAATCACGTCCATGAATGGTGAAGAAGGAGCGGTAGTGCCAGTAATGAACAACATCTGGCATCACGCCCTGATTGAGGGCGTAAGCGAAATAGACGAAGAGAAATTTCCAAAAAAAGCGGATGGGCTCTGGTGGAATTCGGATTATGAATTTCTGCCCACAAAATAATATCGACCACTTAAAGCAAATTCGGAGCCCCAAAAGGTTGAAAGAAGAAATACAAATTTACCCAAAAGGTTTTGTTTTAAAATCTCCGGATTGGTGGGCGAAGTACTCTCCAATGGTGATTGGATTGAGTTTTCTATTCGGCGTAAGCTACACTTTGGGTGAGTTAGCCGTAATCGGCAATGGAGTAATTTCTTATGTAAGCCTATACGACATTATAGGTAAAACATTAATAGTTTCACCAATTATATTCTCTATGATATCTATTTTTATGATATTTGTCGTTAGCGCCGACGGCGCCGGGATGGTTGGTGACCCCCCGCTCAACAAGGAAGGAAAAAACCTTGTATATGCTTTTCTTCTGATATTAATAATTTGGCCGCTAAAATTATTCCTTCCTTACAAATATTTCGTATTCTTCTCTTCTTTTGCGATTTTGTTTGCAACCATGCTACTGCACTGGAGCCTAGAAGATAGATTCTCGGGGAAAATACCTCCTTTTATTCACTTCGTTTCAAACGTAATTATATTTATGGCGATAATTTATAATTACTCTGTTATTAATACATTTATTAAATATTATTCTGAATCAAATATAAAAGGAATATATTCTATTTGTACAGACAATAAATGTGTGGACTATAGATTAATTAGAAGGTTTCATGATATCACGGTAGCAAGAAATGTTTCTGACAACGTAGTTACATACATAAAAAGCGACAAAATAGATAAGATAAAGTACAAATCAGAGAGAGAAGATGCTAAAGGGCTTGATTTGAGTGTATTTTATGAATTGGGTGTTTCTTTGGGAAACCGGATAAAGAGTTTATTTGACTAGGGGTCGGCCTGATTCTTTTGAGACTTACTGCAACCATTTGCTCCTTACCACCCTCTGCACCTCCTGCCGACCCTGCGGCAAATCATGCCTCAGATCATCCGCCCGCTGAAGCCAGTTCACATTGACCAACTGCCGCGCAGCAAAGCCATAGACAACACAGTCCAGCGCCTCGGCCGCCCTTCCGGGTATCCGCTCAAAGCGCCGTGACGGCTGCCCCCGCGAATAGCGCACCACCAGCCGCTCACTGGCAAGCTGTTCGAACCAGACAGGCGGTAGGTCATTCGCGAAGCGGATCGTGCGCCCACGGGCCAGCCTCGCCACGATATGGGCCTTCAGGCCATCAACCCCCACCAGAAACAGATTGCCGCCGCGCTTGGTCTTTGAGCGCTCGATCCATTGCCGGTTCCCGGCGACACCCTTTCCCGCAACGATCTTGCGCCGGTAACGCGGAAAGCAGAAGGCATAGACCCGCTCCATGGTCTCGCCGTCGCCGCTGTCGACCACGGCGGCATCAAGCCCCATGCGCCCGCCGAGGGCATGCGGCCAGCGTGTCGAGAGCAGGCTTTCGAGTTCGGCCCACGTTTCCTCGTCGTGCGGACTGCCCCAGATGACGCGATGACCGAGGACCAGGCACTCGCCCGCTTCCGTCCAGCCGAGAAAGGAAATCTCAAGCCGGTCTCTCTGGACGTCAACGCCCGCTGTGAGCGCAAGCGCCTCTTGCGGGACCGGTTCAAGCCCGAAGGCCTCGCGGCGGCTGTAGAGGTCATTCTCGTCCAGCTCCTCGCCTGCCTCGTTCCAGCCTTCGGCCAGAATGGTGTTGGTGAACACCTGCAACAGCGCCGGGTCATCCTTGGCGGTAAGAAACTCCTTCGCCAGTTTGGCCCATGAGGCGTTCGCCAGAAGCGACACAAGCGCGTTGAGGCGGAAACCCGCATGATCGGTCACTTCGGGCTGTGTGGCCCGCCAGCGGCCGTCTGAGACCATTTGCGGCTTCCATCGTTCTTCGATCTCGCAGCCGCATGACGGGCAGTGATAGGCGGCGCGCTCCGGCTCGCCCTCTGGCCACTGGATATCCTTCCACTGGATCTCGTGGAATTCGCCGCATTCCGGGCACGGAACCTCAAACACCCGCTTGTCGGATTGCTCATAGGAGCGCAGGACGTGGCTTGTATTGGCATAGACCGGCGTTGAACCGATCACGATCTTGCGGTCGGCAAAGGACAACGTGCGCCGTTCGGCCAGCAGGATCGGCGAGCCTTCCGCGCCGTTCTCCATCCCGTCCACCTCATCGCAAAGCAGAACGCGGACATTGTGGCGGCGCAGGTTACGCGGTGCCTTGGCCGCAACAACCTTCAGAGAGCCGCCGGGAAAGCGCCTTGCCATGAGCGTGTTGCGCTCGCCGTCGCTGCCGCCACGGGCCAGAAGCCCGGTCAAGTCCGGCGAGGCGTTGAAGATCGGCTCGATATCCGAGACCATGTAGTCGCGGCAATCCGCTTCTGTCGGCAAAAGGCAGAGGATCGGTGACGGATCATTGGCGATATACCCGGCAAGGGCGCCGGTCAGCAGCGTTGTGAAGCCAACGCGGACGGGTTTGACCAGCGTGACGCGCTCGATAAGCGGATCACCGATGGCATCGGCAATATCGCGCTGGAAGGGCCAGAGGCGGACGGAACCGGGCAGCGCCGACACGTCATCGGGCAGCATGATCGTTTCCTCGATCCAGTCGGAAAGCCTGCGCTTCGGCGGCGGCATCAGGGCAGCGAGGGCGCTTTTGCGAACGTTCGCAAGGGTGTCAGTCGTCATTGGCGAGATCCTCAAGGGCGCGGCGGAGTTCGTTGTCGAAGACTTCGACGTCATGCGGGGTCAGGTGCGGCAGAAGCTGGCGGACGCGGGAGGGAACGGCGAGGACGCCAGCGCGGACCTTGCGCAGGACCGCCGCCCATTCCCGCTCGACGTCCGAGGCATGAACCAGTTCCTTGCGCAGGATGGCGTTCTTGATCTCGGCCGCGTCGGCCTGTTCCTTCGCCAGCCGGGCGCGCTCTGCGGTGAGCGAGGTCTTTTGCTTTTCCTCTCCGAACAGCGTTGGCCCCTTGGCGTGAGAGGCGGCGCGGGTGTGGTTGATGTTCTCGGAGATCCAGAGCTTGCCGCGCGCCACGTCGATCTTGCCATCTGCCTCGACCGGCAGGCCCTGCTTGACCATCTGCGAGATGCGTCCAGGCGAGACCTCGACAAACTTCGCGAAGGCCGATTTCGAAAGGCTTCGCGGCATCTGCGAGAGCGCCGGATCGGCGGTATTGCTATGCGTTTCCTGCATACCCATTCCAAACTAACCAATTGTTTTTAGGTATAAAATTTACTCTCAGTGACTGAAATCGCGGGGTGCCAAATACCCGCATCAGGGCCTAAAGGAAGGACCCGAGCGCGGTCTCTGGCCGTCATATCCGCCCTCTCTGCCCTGTCATCGCGCCGCAATCCTCAGGACGTTGCCCGCCTCGCTGATCGCTTCCTCCCTCAGGGCTGCATCAAGGCGCGCAAGGAAGCCGTCAAAGCCCTTCGGGCCGCAGTCGGGGAAATGGACCAGCTGATCCTGCGCAGGCGGCAGCGGCCAGCCTCTCTTGCGATAGACCGCTGCCCATTCACGCCACAGGCGATTGTCCTTCGAGGCTGCAACGGGTTCCATCTCATAAGCCAGATCGTCGAAGGCCTCTGCCCAGTGCTCGGGGTTCCCGAGGTTCTCGTAGACGTTCGGCCATCCATGGTTCGCTTGGTGATCCATCAGCCACTCGGGCCTTGGGTCTCTGCGAACGATAGGCGGTGGTGGTGGCAGTGGTCCCGGTCCCTTGATCAAGGCAGACAGCACTGCAACCGCCGCTGAGGCTGGCGTGATGTTGTGAGAATGCAACCTACTCCCTTCATCCCGAACCTTCTGCTCTTCGGCTGGCTGTTGCGGGAGCGGGGTGATTTCGGCTTCCGCGCGCGCGCCTAACTCAAAGGGTTCATTCAAAGATTTATTCAAAGAGTTTGTAGGAAACTGGCTTCTACCTTTTGCACCGTCAGATTTCCACGTTTCGGACGTCGGATTTCCACCTTTCGCAGCGTCAATTTCATCGTCCTGCACAAAACGTGGAAATGTGTTTCCACCTTTTTCAGCGAGGATTTCGGGCTGTTCTTGCTGCTCCGAACGCTTCAAAACAGCGAAGTAGGTCAACGTGCAGTTGCGCCCGCCCTTGCCCTTGGTCTTCAAGTGACCGCGCTTGGCAAGCAGGCGGACAGCGCTCTGGACTGTGCGCTCCGTACAGCCGACTTTCTCCGCCAGCGTGGCATAACTCGGCCATGCGCTGAAAATGCCGCTGTCGTTGAAGCGCTGGCGATTGAAGTGCTTGGAGATGAAGAACGCCACATTGGTGGCCGCGCTCTTGCTCAAAGCCTCGTCTTCGAAAACCTGATCAAGCCATGACAGGCGCAGGCGGGTATAATCGTCAACGCTCATGCCTGCCTCCCCTGCTCGACCTCACGGCCCAGCTTGGCCGCGACGCTGGCCTGAAGGGCGCTCAGCTGGAAGCGTTCAGTCAGGGCTGAAATGATCGCACTGCCGACGTCATAGCGCTTCTTGTGAAGCGTCTGCGTAACTTGCGAAGTCGGGTGATTCGCAGGCTGAAAACGTGAGACACCGGAAATTGAAAAACACTGTTTTCGTTGATCTTTTTCTTTTGTCTCAAATGCCCGTAAGCGGTTGGTTTCTTTTGCAGCAGGCGGTTTCTCATCGCCCACCATCCCTTCCCAGCCAAGATTTTCTTTTTCGCCGCGACGGATTCGGTTTCGGCTTGTGGCGGTTGTTTTCAATCGTTTGTGCTCAGGCTTCATCGTCGGAGACGGCGAACTCTTGAGGTTTTCCGCGTTTCGCGGCGGCGCTCGCCTTCGGAAGCGCTGACGACGCATAATATTAGCAAATCAAACGCTTAGCAGAGATGCTTTGGCCGCTAGAAGCCAGCAAGCCAAACAGCCCGTCAATCGTGTAATTTCCTCAACGTTAACAATAAATTACATTGTTATAATGCCTTGATTGCGCTGCCATTCGGGATTATACTTTGCCATATCGGGAGAGGAACCGAACATGGCTCGCTACAAATGTACCGATTGCATGATGGTGCAGGATACTGGGCGCGTTTGCCGCCGTTGCGGCAGCTATAGCCTCGCTGCGCTGGAAACGCATAGCGGAAGCGCGGTCGAGAAAGAGCAGCACACGCAAATGCCCGCCGCGGCGTCGTTCAACATGCCGGTGTGGATCTCCTTTTTCGGGATCGCCATACTGACGAGCTACCTGCTGATCTTCCACATGTAGCCGGTCTGCGGCAGCCAGCGCGCGACGGCAAACCGCGAATGATCATCAAGGACGGTGAGCGGATGACACCAGTCCCCCGAGACGAGCTGAAAACGTCCTTTGAAGTCCATCTGCCACAGCAGGCTTGGCGCTTCGCGCGCGAAACGTCCATAAGCCGGGCCGCGCGCTCGTGCGTTGCGTTCCCTTTTGTGACGGACCAGGATAGCATGGACGGACGAGGCCGCCGGCGGATCGTTCCCCGAACGCTCCGGCATGCACGCAATCTTGCGGGCACCCTAGGCTGGACGCGCATCGCGCACCGCCTGCTCGACCGCCCGATCGGTGCGCCGCGGACTGCTGTGCGGACGCCGCGAGCGATCCTGCGCCGCCTCGCCTGACCTGACACGCTTCAACCAGACATAACCCGCCTGGCGAGATATACCGAAGCGCAGGCACAATTGCGAAACATTCGCGCCCTCAAGCGCACAAAGTCGGCAAAACGCCAACCGTTGATCCACCGCAGACTTCGCCTCCCACCCCATCCCAACCTCCCGGATTGCTATCCGGGAAGTGTCAGGCATATCTCCGAACATCTGTCAGGTAAGTATCAAGGCCGTACAACAAGCCCGAGCATGACGGCCGGGAATTGGAGCAGGCTTTGTCAACACACTGAGCCGCCCGGCCCTTGTCCGGCACCCCCGCAAAGCCCCGCACCCGCCAGACAGACCCGGAGCAGTCAGCGGGACACGATCCGGGACCGGCCTCGTGCGCCCCGGCGCCTGCGATGCGGGCGCGCAAGGTCCGAAAGAAAACCGGCGAGACCGACAAAGCGCCAAAGGGCTTCCGCCTGTTGAGAAAGCCCGGCCTGTTCTTCGTCTGGATCGCCCTTGCCTGTTCACGTCTCGGCAGCACGAAGCTTCCGACGGCCCGTTCAGGCCGTGCGGTGCTTCTCGCCGTCGGAAAACAGCGATCTGCCGTTCTGGTCGACGATCTGCTTGCCTTTCTTGAGGCTCCACTCGATGGCTTCGTCCTGCGAGGCGAACAGGTCGGCCCGGATGAAGGTGCGAACCAGCGTCTCGTCACCGACTTCCTTCTCGATCCGGCCCTGAAGCCGGTACTGGGCGCCCTCCTTCACCGGCTCGGCGAAGATGATGCAGTCCTCGTGAACGATCGACTTGACGGCCTGCTCGTTCTCCTGGCCGCCGCCAGCGCCGGAAAACAGAGAACCGAGCTTCGAGAAAAACGATGCCATAAAACAAAACTCCCTTTTTAAGCGTTCTTAACCGATCGTTCCGGGTTTCGCCAGTCTCGCGCGGGTCTTTGGACCGCGACAAAGCTTCTTCCCCGCGCTCAGATGATCAGGTTGGCCAGGATCTCGTTTTCGGTGATATCCTGATATCTGAGACCGCTTTCCGTCATCTTCTCAAACAAGGCGGCGAAATTTTCCGGCTTCGCGGTTTCGATGCCGATCAGGATCGAGCCGAAATTGCGCGCCGATTTCTTCAGATATTCGAAACGGGCGATGTCATCCTGCGGGCCGAGAAGATTGAGGAAATCCTTGAGCGCTCCCGGGCGCTGCGGCAGCCGCAGGATGAAATATTTCTTGAGCCCCGCATAACGCATCGCCCGCTCCTTGACGTCCGGAAGCCGGTCGAAGTCGAAATTGCCGCCGGAAACCAGAACGACAATCCTGCGGCCGCGCACCCTCTCCGGCGGCAGCATGGAAAGCGCGGTCAGCGCCAGTGCCCCCGCCGGCTCCAGCACGACCCCCTCGACATTCAGCATCTCGGTCATCGTCGCGCAGATCGCGTTTTCCGGCACCAGCATCACCTGTTCGGGCGAAAACCGGCCGAGCGCCGCGAAATTGGCATCGCCGATCCGGGCGACGGCGGCGCCGTCGACGAAATTGTCGACCTCGTCCAGCGTCACGATTTCGCCCGCCTCAAGCGAGCGCCTCAGGCTCGGCGCGCCCGCGGGCTCCGCGAAGAGGAAGGCCTCGTCAGCAAGCTGCCCGTTGAAGTAACCGGTAATGCCCGCCGAAAGGCCGCCGCCGCCGACCGGCATGACGATCAGGTCCGGCAGCCCGCCCTCCTCCGGCCATTCGGCCTCGATCTCGGCGGCAACGCTCGCCTGTCCCTCGATGATGTCGGGATCGTCGAAAGGCGGCACCATCACGCCGTCATTCGCTTCGACAAAGGCCTTCGCAGCTGCGTAGCAGACATCGAAGATATCCCCGACAAGCTCGATGCGGATGTGACCGGCACCGAAAATCCGGGTCTTGTCAATCTTCTGCTGCGGCGTCGTCACCGGCATGAAGACGACGCCCTGAACGCCGAAATGGCGGCAGCAATAGGCAAAGCCCTGGGCGTGATTGCCGGCAGAGGCGCAGGCGAACACCCTGTCGCCGCCGCCTTCGGCCATGCGCTTGCGCATGAAGTTGAAGGCGCCGCGCAGCTTGTAGGAGCGCACCGGCGTCAGGTCCTCGCGCTTCAGATAAATGTCGGCCTCGAACGCAGCGCTCAGGTGGGCATTGCGCTGGAGCGGGGTCGGCCCGAACAATTGCCGCAAGGCCGTGGTCGCTTCTCTCACTTCGTCGCGCATTCTTCTGCTTCCCATTGAGTTTGTGCCGCTACACCGCTATGGCATAGATCACGGGTTTGGAAAAACCCCGCTAATGACACAGAGTATGACAGGGTACGGTCTCCTTGAACGCCACTCTATTGCGGTCTGCTTTCTATATCGCGGCCATTTGCGGGATCTACCTTGCCGCCGCCATGTTCGTGCCGGCCATGGCCGACCTCTATTATGCCAATGACGACTGGCAGGTCTTCGCCATCTGCGGCTTCATGGTGGGCGGCACCAGCGTCGTCACCGCCGTCGCCATGCGCGGCAATCCTCCGCCCTTCAGCCGCAGGCTTGGCTTTTTTCTCGTCAACCTCCTGTGGATGACCTTCGCGCTGGTCGGCTCGATCCCGATCTTCCTGGCGCGCGGGGACCTGACCTTCGCCCAGGCGCTGTTCGAGGCCGTCTCGGCCATCACCACCACGGGCTCCACGGTCCTGACAGGCCTGGACGACGCGGCGCCCGGCCTCCTGCTCTGGCGCTCGCTTTTGCAATGGATGGGCGGCATCGGCATCGTCGCCCTCGGGCTCTTCATCCTGCCGTTCCTGCGCATCGGCGGCATGGCCTTCTTCAAGATGGAATCATCGGACACGAGCGACAAGCCCTTCGCCCGCATGGCAAGTTTCACCAGGGCGTTCCTGGCCATCTATGTCGGCATCACCATTGCCTGCGCTGTCTCCTACGACCTGGCAGGCATGTCGCATTTCGATGCCGTCAATCATGCGCTGACGACGGTGGCGACAGGCGGCTTCTCGACGCATGACGCCTCGTTCGGCTATTTCGACAATCCGAGGCTGCTCTTGATCGCAAGCTTCTTCATGACGCTGTGCAGCCTGCCCTTCTCGATCCTGATCCTGTTCGTGGTCCGCGGCCGTCTCGATACGCTGCGCGACCCGCAGATCATCCTGTTTCTGTCCTATCTGGCGATCGCGGCCTTTCTTCTGGCGCTCTATATCAGCCTCGACGGGCAAATGGACTTCGTCAACGCGCTGGTCCAGTCGCTGTTCAACGTGTCCTCCATCCTGTCGACCACGGGTTTCGCCAGCACCGACTACACCGCCTGGGGGGCGTTTGCCGTGGTGATGGTCTTCTTCCTCACCTTCATGGGCGGGTGCTCGGGCTCGACGGCCGGCGGCATCAAGTCCTACCGCTTCCTGATTCTCTACAACATGCTGTCCACCGGCATGAAGAAACTGATCTATCCGAATGCCGTCTACTCGATCCGCTACGGCCGTCTGAGCGTCGATTCGGAGACGCAGCGCGCCGTCTCGATGTTCTTCACGGCCTATATTCTTCTGTGGGCCTTCGGCAGCCTCGCCATGGCCGCCTTCGGCTATGACCTGATCACGGCGACGTCGGCCGTTCTGACGGCGCTCTCGAATGTCGGCCCGGGTCTCGGCAATATCATCGGCCCCTCCGGCAATTTCTCGAGCTTCGCCGATCCGGAGCTTTACCTTCTGTCTGTGCTGATGCTGCTCGGCCGTCTCGAAATCCTCACCGTCGCCGTCATCCTGATGCCGATGTACTGGCGGGGCTGAAGTGCCGGAAAACCGTGCAGCAGCGGCGGAGGAGCTTCCATTTCGGCCTGAACCGCTTTATTGAGTGGCGAAAAGCGCCGAACGTCGAAAACCAATGCGGGATGCTCTTGTCTCATGACACTTTCCAACACTCAGGCGATCACGCCTGAACTCGTCGAAGCCCACGGACTGAAGCCGGACGAATACGAGCGGGTTCTGGAGCTTATCGGCCGCGAGCCGAGCTTCACCGAACTCGGTATTTTCTCCGCGATGTGGAACGAGCACTGCTCCTACAAATCATCCAAACGCTGGCTGAGGACGCTGCCGACCACCGGGCGGCGGGTTATCCAGGGGCCGGGCGAAAATGCCGGCATCGTCGACATCGATGACGGCGACTGCGTCGTCTTCAAGATGGAAAGCCACAACCACCCCTCCTATATCGAGCCCTATCAGGGGGCGGCGACCGGGGTCGGCGGCATATTGCGCGACATCTTTACCATGGGCGCGCGCCCGGTTGCGGCCATGAATGCGCTGCGCTTCGGCGCGCCGGACCATCCAAAGACCCGGCACCTCGTCTCCGGCGTCGTTGCCGGCGTCGGCGGCTACGGCAATTCCTTCGGCGTGCCGACGGTCGGCGGCGAAGTGGAGTTCGACGCCCGCTACAACGGCAACAATCTGGTCAACGCCTTTGCCGCAGGCATCGCACGATCTGACGCGATCTTTTACTCGGAAGCCAAGGGCGTCGGCCTGCCGGTCGTCTATCTCGGCGCAAAGACCGGTCGCGACGGGGTTGGCGGCGCGACCATGGCATCCGCCGAATTCGACGAGGATATCGAGGAAAAGCGCCCGACCGTGCAGGTTGGCGACCCCTTCACCGAAAAATGCCTTCTGGAAGCCTGCATGGAACTGATGCAGACCGGGGCGGTGATCGCAATCCAGGACATGGGCGCTGCGGGGCTCACCTGCTCGGCCGTCGAGATGGGCGCCAAGGGCAATCTCGGCGTCGAGCTCGATCTCGACCGCGTGCCGGTGCGCGAAACGGAAATGACGGCATACGAGATGATGCTGTCGGAAAGCCAGGAGCGCATGCTCATGGTGCTCGACCCGGAAAAGGAAGAGGAAGCCGAGGCGATCTTCCGCAAATGGGGTCTTGATTTCGCCATCGTCGGCAAGACCACCGACGATTTGCGGTTCCGCGTGCTGCACCGGGGCGAGGAGGTTGCCAACCTGCCGATCAAGGAACTGGGCGACGAGGCGCCGGAATATGACCGCCCATGGCGCGAGCCGGACAGGCGCGGCGAACTGCCCGCCCATCTCGTCGAGGCGCCGAATGACTATAACGCCGCGCTTCTGAAAATCATCGGCGGTCCGAACCAGTCGAGCCGGCGCTGGGTCTATGAGCAGTATGACACCCTGATCCAGGGCAATTCGCTGCAGATCCCCGGCGGCGATGCCGGCGTCGTGCGCGTCGACGGCCACCCGGTGAAGGCACTCGCCTTTTCCTGCGACGTGACCCCGCATTACGTCGAGGCCGACCCCTTCGAGGGCGGCAAGCAGGCGGTTGCCGAATGCTGGCGCAACATCACCGCCACCGGCGCGGAGCCGCTTGCGGCAACCGACAATCTCAATTTCGGCAATCCGGAGAAGCCGGAGATCATGGGCCAGTTCGTCAAGGCGATCGAGGGCATCGGCGAGGCCTGCCGCGCGCTCGACTTTCCGATCGTTTCCGGCAACGTCTCGCTTTACAACGAAACCAATGGCGAGGCGATCCTGCCGACGCCGACCATCGGCGGTGTCGGGTTGATTGCAGACTGGCGCAAGATGGCGCGAATCGGTTCCTTTTCGGAAGGCGACCATGTAATTCTCATCGGCGCCGACGGCGAACACCTCGGCGCAACCGCCTATATGCGCGACGTTCTCGGCCTCATCGACGGTCCGGCGCCGACGGTCGATCTCTATGTCGAGCGCCGCAACGGCAATTTCGTCCGCTCGGCCATCACCAACGGCCAGGTCACAGCCTGCCACGATATTTCCGCCGGCGGCCTGGCCGTCACGCTTGCCGAAATGTGCATGGCCGCCGACAAGGGCATGAAGCTGAGCGTCGAACAGGCGCGCGGCCTGCCCCATGCCCTGCTGTTCGGCGAGGATCAGGCCCGCTATGTGATCACGGTGCCCGCCGAATACGGCAACTTCGTCTGCGCTTCGGCGGAAGGCAGCGGCGTGCAGTTCCGCCGTCTCGGCAAGGTCGAGGGTGACGCGCTCGAGATCGATGATCTCATTTCCCTCTCCGTCGGGGAGTTGCGCGAGACCCACGAAATGTGGTTCCCTCGCTTCATGTCCGCGGCAGGCGGCAACGGCCCGTCGGCGGAAGAACCGGCGGCAAACGAGGAGCACTGAGCATGGCAATGAGCGCGGGCGAAATCGAAGACATGATCAAGGCAGCCATTCCCGACGCCACGGTCACGATCAGGGATCTGGCGGGCGACGGCGATCATTTCGCCGCCGAGGTCGTGTCGGAAAGCTTCAGGGGCAAGACCAGGGTGCAGCAGCATCAGATGGTCTACGACGCCCTGAAGGGGAATATGGGCGGCGTGCTGCATGCGCTGGCCCTTCAGACATCGGCTCCGCAATAGCGGAGCCCGCCGGCGGTTTACGATGAATGCCGGCAATGATTGATTTCTGCCGGTTTCACATGCTTTGGACTTGGCGGTTGTCAATCGATCGATTATATGCTGAAAGCAAATAAACGCTGCGGACCTTGAACCCGTATGTGAAAGGATTGCCCATGAGTGACATCAACACCTACATCAAAAGCGAAGTCGACGGGAACGACGTCGTCGTCTTCATGAAGGGAACCCCGCAGTTTCCGCAGTGCGGTTTCTCCGGACAGGTCGTGCAGATTCTCGACTATCTCGGCGTCGACTACAAAGGCATCAACGTGCTGGCCGACGGCGATCTGCGCCAGGGAATCAAGGATTATTCCAACTGGCCGACCATTCCCCAGCTTTACGTGAAGGGCGAGTTCGTCGGCGGCTGCGATATCGTGCGCGAGATGTTTCAGGCCGGAGAGCTGCAGGAACATCTGTCCTCCAAGGGCGTGGCGGTGCGCGGCGCGGCATAGGCGCCGGTCACCGGCAGGGTTTTTCCCGACGGGCAGGCGCCCATGCGGCTGCCCGGACAGCATTTTGCAGACCTTCAGGAACGGGCGTCGCGCATGCGGCGCCTTATTTTGCTTTCAGGATTAATTGTTGTGACAGAGACATTACAAAGTGCGGGACCTCTGGTGCGCAAGGCGCCCGGCAAATGGGAGCTGGTCGCGATGATGGCGGGGCTGATGGCGCTCAACGCGCTGGCCATCGATATCATGCTGCCGGGCCTCAAGCAGATCGGCGCCAGCCTCGGCGTCGAGGCCGAAAACCAGCATCAGTTCATCATCACGTCCTATGTGCTGGGCTTCGGCGTGGCGCAGCTTGCCTATGGCCCTCTGGCGGACCGGTTCGGGCGCAAGCTGCCGCTGCTTGTCGGCCTGGTGATCTATTTCATCGGCGCGGTTTTCTGTGCCTTCGTACCAAGCTTCACCATGATGCTTGTGGTGCGCTTCTGTCAGGGGCTCGGTGCGGCGGCAACCCGCGTCATCTCCGTCGCGGTCGTGCGCGACCTTTACGGCGGCCGCAAGATGGCCGAGATCATGTCGCTGATCATGATGGTCTTCATGATCATTCCGGTGATCGCGCCGTCGATCGGCCAGACGATCATGCTGTTCGGCGACTGGCATCTGGTCTTCGTGTTCCTCGGGCTCGCAGCGCTCGGCAATTTCTTCTGGGTCACGTTCCGCCTGCCGGAAACCCAGCACCCCGAAGACGTGATCGAACTGACGCCGAAGGCGGTGCTGCACAGTTTCGCCTATGTGCTGAGCAACCGCGTTGCGCTGTTCTACACGCTTGCGACCACCTTCATCATGGCCTGCATCTTCGGCTTCGTGACCTCGGCGCAGCAGGTCTATGTCGACATCTACGGGCTCGGCACGCTGTTCCCCCTCGCCTTTGCCGGCATCGGCATCATCATGGCGGGTTCCTCGCTCGCCAATTCGCGGATTGTCGGCAGGATCGGCATGCGCAGGCTTTCGCACGGCGCGTTGATCGGCTTCGTTGTGACCAACGGCGTCTGGCTGGCGATCGACCTGATGTTTGCCGGCGCCATGCCGTTCTTCGTCTTCTACGTCATCTTCGCCATCGCCTGGTTCCAGTTCGGCTGGATCGCGCCGAACTTCAACGCGCTGGCGATGGAGCCGCTCGGCCATGTGGCGGGCGCGGCGTCCTCGATCCTCGGCTTCGCCAGCACGGCAGGCTCAGCGCTGCTCGGGGCGGTGATCGGCCTTTCCTTCAACGGCACAACGACGCCGATGATCGCCGGTTTCTTCATCTTCGGCGTCATCGCCCTCGGCTTCACGCTGATTGCGGAAAAAGGCAAGCTGATGCAGCCGCATAACCCCGAAGTCTGACGGCGCTTGCACAATTGCGGCACTGAGACATGTTTTCAGCCTCGGTTGCGCCATGACAATGAACGAAAGCGCTTCCGGGAAAAGTGGATACCGGTTTTCCCGGAAGCGTCGTTTCAAAAGGTTAGACCGTCTTTTTTCCGTCCGAATGGATGTACGGCGGTCTAACCGCCGTTCCCGGCGGAGCAGCCGCAATAGGAGAGGCTCGGATACCAGTCCGCTCCCCTGCCTTCGGGCGTCAGGTCAAGCAAAACCCAGAGCGGGTCCATCTCGTCCGCCCCGCGCGGGTCCTGGCCCGGATCGGCCATGTCATTGGTCATTTCCTCGCTCCAGAAATGATGGATCGTCCCGTCGCGTCGCGTGAACACCGCAAAGCCCGGCTGGTCCCCATCCTCGGCGCTGACATAGGTGCGCGTGTAGGCCCCTTCCGTATCCGAATAGAACGGGATCTGCTTCCAGCCTCGGTCGATCTTCCATTGCAGCAGCCGTTCGATCGGCGAACGCGCGACGACGGCCACGCTGACGCGCTGCCGGAAATCCTCGATCTTGCCCTCCCAGGCGGCGATCAGAGATGTGCACATGGGGCACGGAGCCGCGCGCTGCGGCCCGAACATGAAACTGTAGATGACCAGCGTGTCCTTGTCGCCGAACAGGCTGGAAAGGGTCACCTCGCCTGACGGCCCGACAAAGGGATAGTCGCGCGGAACCTCGCCGCCCGCCGGCAATTGCCGGCGCAGCGCCGCGACGGCCTCATTTTGACGCCTCAGCCTGATCTCCTCCACCAGAAGCGCATTGCGCGCCTCGCGATAGGCTTCGCTCTCGTTCGGGAAGCGCGCCTTGTTCCTGCCCGCCAGTTCCTCGGCAGGTATCAATCCATCAGTCATCTCCGGTCCTCCTCGCAACGGCATGATTTATGTTGATATCAACATAAATCATGCCGTTTAGCAATGCTTTCGCGATACACCGGACCAGGCGGATCGAAATTTGCTAAAGCGTGAAGACCTTCTCCCGCAGCTCCCGCCAGCTCTCCTCGTCCGGCGCGCCGAGAATGCCGCCGTCGAGGTGGTCGGGACGGTAGGGCGAGCCGTCATAGCGGGCGATGTAGCCGCCCGCCTCCTGGCCGATCAGCACGCCGGCCAAATGGTCCCAGGGCATCAGCTTAAAATAGGTGATGAAATGCAGGCCGCCGGCGGCAAAGGCTCGGTATTCCACCGCCGCGCAGCGGTAGCTTGCGGCAAAGCGCAGCTTCACGGTGTTCGCCATCAGCTTGGCCCGCTTCTCGTTCGGCATGAAGGCGACCGAGGCCGTGCCAAGCATTTCCGGAAGCGCGACGGGAGCGGCAACCTTCATCCGGCTCGACGAGCCGTCGGCCCGCTTCAGCCATGTGCCGCCGCCCTTTTCCGCGATCATGAAATCATCGCCCATCGGATCGTAGATCAGACCGGCCACCGTCTCGCCCCTGGAGACGACCGCGACCATGACGCCAAAAGCGGAGATGCCGTGGGCAAAGTTGAACGTGCCGTCGATCGGATCGACGACCACGGCAAGCTCGGCATCCTTCAGCTTGTCAAGCAGCGACGGATCGGCGGCGACGCCCTCCTCGCCGATGAAGACGGCTTCCGGCAGGATCTTCTCGATGCCGGCCTTGATCACCCGCTCCGCGGCGGTATCGGCAATGGTGACGAGGTCGCTGGCCTCGGTCTTTTCCGCCACATCCTCGTCGCCCAGCTTGCGAAAGCGCGGCAGGATCTCCTGCTTTGCGGCGTCGCGCATCAGCCCGGCGATGGCGTCGAGCGTTTCGGAAGTCAAATTCATCTGCTGAAATCCCTTTGGCATAAACTGACACCGGTTAAATCACGCCCGAGCCCGCAAAGTCCATGGCCGGAGGGCCAAAGCGTCGCGCTTTGTCGTTGACATTTTCAAGAAACCCGACTATCTCCGCGCCAACAACGGCCTTGGGCCGATGTTTCACCGACATGTCCCGTGGTTTTCCGGGCGCTTTTTTCCGCGAAAACCTGTCAGGATCTTCCCTCGGGAGGAACCAAAGGAGGGCGTGTTTCCTTGGAGCCGGCGAAGGTCGGTTCTTTTGTTATGACTTAAAGGAAATACGATGAGCAAGCGCGAATCGTCCAAGCATAAAATCGACCGCCGTATGGGCGAAAACATCTGGGGCCGTCCCAAGTCCCCGGTCAATCGCCGCGAATACGGCCCCGGCCAGCACGGCCAGCGCCGCAAGGGCAAGCTCTCCGACTTCGGCGTGCAGCTGCGCGCCAAGCAGAAGCTGAAGGGCTATTACGGCGAACTGCGCGAAAAGCAGTTCCTGGCCATCTTCGAGGAAGCCAACCGCCGCAAGGGCGACACCGGTGAAAACCTGGTCGGCCTGCTGGAAAGCCGCCTCGACGCGATCGTCTACCGCGCCAAGTTCGTTCCGACGGTCTTTGCTGCCCGTCAGTTCGTCAACCATGGCCACGTCACGGTCAACGGCACCAGGGTCAACATCGGTTCCTACCGCTGCCAGCCGGGCGACGTCATCGAGGTTCGCGAGCGCTCCAAGCAGCTTGCCAGCGTTCTCGAGGCAACCCAGCTCGCCGAGCGCGACGTTCCGGAATATATCGACGCCGATCATTCCAAGATGGTTGCGACCTACGTACGGGTTCCGGCGCTTGCCGATATCCCCTACCCGGTCATCATGGAACCGAACCTCGTCGTCGAATTCTATTCGCGCTGATTTTTCTCACGCGGATTGCACTTCGAAAAGCCGCTCCTCCGGGGCGGCTTTTCTTTTGTCTGGTGCATGTTGCGTTTAGTGTGGGTATCAAACCCCGAGAGGACGACCATGGACCTGCAGGCCATTGCCGACGACATTGTGCGCGATCTCAGCCCCAGGCTCGGCGAGGGCAAGGTGGCCGACTATATTCCCGAACTCGCCAAGGTGGATCCGAAGCAGCTCGGCATCGCGATCACTACCGTCGACGGCAAGACCTATCGCGCCGGTGACGCGGAGACCGCCTTCTCGGTGCAGAGCATTTCCAAGGTGTTCATGCTGACGCTGGCGCTCGGCAAGGTGGGCGAGACGATCTGGCGCCGCGTCGGGCGCGAGCCCTCGGGTTCGGCCTTCAACTCGATCATCCAGCTGGAGCACGAGCACGGCATCCCCCGCAATCCCTTCATCAATGCCGGCGCCATCGTGGTCTCCGACATCGTGCTGGCCGGCCACCGCCCGCGCGAGGCAATCGGCGAGTTCCTGCGTTTCATGCATTATGTCGCCAATGACGAGAGCCTCTATATTGACGAGGCGGTGGCCCGATCCGAGCAGCGCACCGGCTATCGCAACTTCGCGCTCGCCAATTTCATGCGCGGCTTCGACAATCTTGAACACCCCGTCGACCATGTGCTCGGCGTCTATTTTCACCAATGCGCGCTTGCCATGAACTGCGTCCAGCTTTCCCATGCCGGCCTGTTCCTTGCCAATCGCGGTACCAATCCGCTGACGGGCTTTTCCGTCGTTTCGCCCAGGCGCGCACGGCGCATCAGCGCGATCATGCTGACCTGCGGCCATTATGACGGCTCCGGCGATTTCGCCTTCCGGGTCGGCCTGCCTGGCAAATCGGGCGTCGGCGGCGGCATTCTCGCCGTTGCCCCCGGCAGGGCCTCGATCGCCGTCTGGTCGCCGGGGCTTGACGAGACCGGCAATTCTCTGCTTGGCAGCATTGCGCTGGAAATGCTGGCCGCGCGCACCGGCTGGTCGGTGTTCGGCACCTGAGCGGAACGGCCGGCGATGCAAATGCTGAATGAAAGAAACGACACCATGAGCGACGCAGAGACCCTCGACGAGATCACGCCGGAAGACAGTGCCTTCCGCGCGCTGTTTGCCGATGCGCCCTCCTCGGTCAGCTTCCAGCGGTTGCGCAAGCGGCTGTTGCGGCAGGTGCGTCAGGCGATCTCCGACTTTTCCATGCTTGAAGGCCAAAAGCGCTGGCTGGTCGCGCTTTCCGGCGGCAAGGACAGTTACGGACTTCTCGCCGTGCTGATGGAGCTGAAATGGCGCGGGCTGTTGCCGGTCGAACTGATCGCCTGCAATCTCGATCAGGGCCAGCCGAACTTTCCCAAACATGTCCTGCCCGACTATCTCGAAAGCCTCGGGATCAAATACCGGATCGAGTACAAGGACACCTATTCGATCGTCACCGACAAGCTTGCGCCGGGCTCCACCTACTGCTCGCTCTGCTCCAGGCTCCGGCGCGGCCATCTCTACCGGATCGCACGCGAGGAGGGCTGCGACGCCCTCGTCCTCGGCCATCACCGTGAGGATATCCTCGAAACCTTCTTCATGAATCTCTTCCACGGCGGCCGGCTTGCCACCATGCCCGCGAAGCTCCTGAATGATGACGGCGACCTGACGCTGCTTCGCCCGCTTGCCTATGCGGCCGAGGACGATCTGGCGCGCTTTGCCGAGGCCATGCGCTTTCCCATCATACCCTGCGACCTCTGCGGCTCGCAGGACGGGTTGGAACGCAACGCCATGAAAAAGATGCTGGCCGACATGGAGACGCGCATGCCCGGCCGCAAGGAGGTGATGCTGCGGGCGCTCTGCAATGCGAATCCATCGCATCTTCTCGATCCGAAGCTATTTGATTTTGCCGGACTACGGCCTCAAACCGATTGAACGCCGCCCGCCCGCAGAGGCCGTTTCCGGCCCGCGATATTATGTCAGTTTCACTAAACTTTCGGTCATCTTCCTGAAAATAGACGGTTCCGCGCCTCGCGGCCTTGCCGTTTGTCTGCCACGATGCCACAAAAGGCCACCATCAAACACGAGAGGTGATGTCGTGGAAAAAGCAGAAATCGGCCTGATTGGTCTGGGTGTCATGGGCTCCAACCTCGCCCTGAACATTGCCGAAAAAGGCAACAGAATCGCCGTTTACAACCGCACGGTCGACAAGACGCGCGCCTTTTACGCAGGCGCCGGCGACCTTCAGAAAAACATTGTTCCGACCGAAACGCTTTCGGAATTCGTGGCCGCCATCCGCCCGCCGCGACCGCTCATCATCATGATCAAGGCCGGCGATCCGGTCGATCAGGAAATCGAAAAGCTGCGCCCCTATCTCGGCAATGGCGACATCATCATCGATGCCGGCAATGCGAATTTCCATGACACCCGCCGCCGCTTCCAGGAGCTGGAAGGCACGGGCCTGACATTTATCGGCATGGGCGTTTCCGGCGGCGAGGAAGGCGCGCGTCACGGTCCCTCGATCATGGTCGGGGGCACGGAAGACAGCTATGCCCGCGTCGAGAAAGTGTTGACCTCGATCTCGGCGAAATATGCCGACGACCCGTGCTGCGCCTGGCTTGGCCCGGACGGCGCCGGCCACTTCGTCAAGACCATCCATAACGGCATCGAATATGCCGACATGCAGATGATCGCCGAAATCTACGGCATCCTGCGCGACGGCGTCGGCATGAGCGCCTCGGAAATCGCCCATGTCTTCAGCGAATGGAACAATGGCCGCCTGAACTCCTTCCTGATCGAGATCACCGCCAAGGTGCTGACGGCGACCGATCCGGAAACCGGCAAGGCCATGCCCGACATCATCGTCGATGCCGCCGGGCAGAAGGGCACCGGCCGCTGGTCGGCGATCGAGGCGCAGCAGCTTGCCGTGCCGGCCACGGTGATCGAGGCCGCCGTTGCCGCCCGTTGCCTTTCGGCGATGCGCGGCGAGCGCAAGGCGGCCGAGCCGATGTTCAACAAGGAAGAGCTCGAATTCAGCATTCCGCCAGGTCCCTGGCTCAACCGTGACCTGGAACTGGCGCTCTTCGCCGCCAAGATCGCGGCTTACGCGCAGGGCTTCGACGTCATGGCCTCGGCATCGGAAGAATACAGCTGGAACCTGCCGATGCCCGAGATCGCCCGCATCTGGCGCGCTGGCTGCATCATCCGTTCGCAGTTCCTCGACGAGATCACCAAGGCTTTCTCCGAAACGCCGGATGTCGCCAACCTGATCGTAACGCCTGCCTTTGCCGCCATGGTCAACGAGTGCCTGCCGTCGCTGCGCCGCATTGTCGCCGCCGCGACCTCCGCCGGCCTTCCGGTTCCGGGTCTCGCCTCGGCGCTCACCTATTTCGACGCCTATCGCCAGTCGCGCGGCACCGCCAACCTGATCCAGGCACAGCGCGACTTCTTCGGCGCCCATGGGTTCGACCGTCTCGACGGCCTCGACATCCATCACGGCCCCTGGGGCAGCGGCGCGGCCTGAGGAAGGGGCGTCGCACGATCATGAAACGGAAAAAGCCCCGCCGGCGCGGGGCTTTTTTTTCTGCAAGGTTCTCGTTCTGCGGGGCTCCCGGAACAGCGAAGAGCGGCTACTCCGCGTGGATCGCCACGCGATTGCGGCCATCGCGCTTGGCCTCGTAAAGCGCCTTGTCGGCATTCTTGATCACCGGATAGACCGAGGGCTCATCTTCGGACGACTGGGCGACGCCGGCGCTGACCGTTACGGTGACGTCGCCGCCGAAAACCTCGCCGGCAAGCTGTTGCCTGATATCTTCTGCAATGCGCGCGGCATTGCTCAGGAGCGCATCATTGAGGATGACGCAGAACTCCTCGCCGCCGTAACGCACCACCAGGTCGCTTCCGCGGATGCGCCGCGAAATGATTTCGGCAAAGCGCGCCAGCACGGCATCGCCAAAACTGTGGCCGTGCGTATCATTGACGGTCTTGAAATGGTCGAGGTCGAACATGATGACGCAGAAGAGTTCGGTCGTGTCGTGGTTCGGATTGCGCCGCTCCAGCACTTCCAGCGCCCGCCGGTTGGAAAGGCCGGTCAGCGCATCGCGTTCGGCAAGCTCCTTGAAGGTGTTGTGCTCGACTTCGCGGTTTTCTTCCATCGCCAGGAGATAGCCGAGAATCATCGTGCCGAGCACATTCCTGACAATCAGCACCGGCAAGGACTTCGCCGCCGTGTTGATCACGAAATCGAGCGGCATCAGAAGAACGCTGGAAAGGCTGAGAGAAATCGCAAGCCCGAGAAGCGCAAGGTTGCCAAGATCGCGCCTCGAGCCGCGAATGCGCACGAAGACGAGCGCGATGACGGCGGCCATGATGATGCTGACCGTTCCGGGCAGCATGCCGGCGCCGCCAATGGATATTCTGACGGCGACGGCGACGATGCAGGCAATCAGCGCCGCCCAGAAGCCGCCGAAAAGCGCGGCCAGGCCCACCATGACAACGCGGATGTCAACGATGATGCCGGGACCGACCACCAGCGGATCGATCATGGTTATGGCTGCGCCAAAGCTGAAGAGGACGCCGATCGCGGGCCCCGACCAGAGCGACGGCAAGCGAGAGCGCAGGATGGCGCGGTAGGTCAGAATGACCAATGCGGCCAAACCCACTTTCTCCAGCATGCTCGCGAGAATACCGAAACTCTCTATCATCAGTCGCTGTCCCGCTTTCCGGTTTTTCGCCCGTTCTCATGATCCGGCAAGAACGACGGTTGATGCCTCCCGTGCCGAAAACGCCTCGCGGCGCCGCAGCTCTGCTTCATCGACAACTTTTCGGGGGTACTCATCACGCTATCGGGGCGTTGGTACGGTTAATGCCCCGGTCACTACAAGTAAAAAATGTCCATAAAGGCTAACCATCCCCTGCTCAATCCCTTTATACGATGCCGGCCGGCTTGATCGGCAGCGCGGAATGGCACAAAACTCGAGGCACCGCTGAAGCAGAAAGAAAGCCCGGCAATGTCAGCAACCGTATTTCCTCCGCCGCCCGCCACAAATCTTCCGATCATCGGACTGGCAGAGCGCTTCCCCGTTCGCCGCGTCTATTGTGTCGGACGCAACTACGCGGCCCATGCGGTGGAAATGGGACACGACCCTGATCGCGAAGCGCCGTTCTTCTTCCAGAAAAACCCCGATAACCTGCTTCTGCCGGGCCTTTCCTTTCCCTATCCGAGCCGCTCGGCGAATGTGCACCACGAGGTCGAGTGTTATGTGGCGCTCCAGGCCGGCGGCAGCGATATCAACCTTGAGGAGGCTCTCGACTGTATCTACGGCTATGGCGTCGCAGTGGATTTCACGCGACGCGATATCCAGGACGAGGCCAAGGCGAAGGGCCGGCCCTGGGAGATGGCGAAGGCCTTCGAGCATTCGGCGCCGGTATCCGAAATCGCGCGCGCTGCGGATATCGGCCATCCGGGCGCAGGCGCGATCACGCTTTATCGCAACGGCGCGGAAACCCAGCGCGGCGACCTCAGCCAGATGATCTGGAAAGTGCCGGAAATCATCGCGGAACTGTCTCGCTACGTCACGCTTGCGCCCGGCGACATCATCCTGACCGGAACGCCCTCCGGGGTGGGGCCGGTTTCGCGCGGCGACAGGATCGTTTGCGCGATCGACACTGTCGCAAAACTTGCATTCGACGTGATCTGATATACTCTCACGTTTCCCAGGAGGACGGAAATTGACGATTTACGCGCTCGGCGACCGCCGACCGACACTTCCCGCGCAAGGCGCATTCTGGATCGCACCCGATGCCGCGGTGATCGGCAACATCATCATCGGCGACGATGTCGGTATCTGGTTCAGGGCCGTGCTGCGCGGCGACAACGAACCGATCACCATCGGCGCCGGCAGCAACATACAGGACGGCGTGATGATCCACACCGACATGGGCGCGCCCGCGACCATCGGCAGGGGCTGCACGATCGGCCATCACGCCATCATTCACGGCTGCACGATCGGCGACAACAGCCTCGTGGGCATGGGCGCCACCATTCTCAACGGCGCGGTTATCGGCAGCAACTGCCTTGTCGGCGCCAATGCCCTGGTGACGGAAGGCAAGACCTTTCCCGACAACAGCCTTATCGTCGGCGCTCCGGCGAAGGCGGTGCGCACGCTCGATGCGGCCTCAATCGAGGGTCTGCGCCGCTCGGCGACAAGCTATCAGGAAAACTGGAAGCGGTTCGAACGCGAACTCACGGTTATCGGAAGCGGTTCAACCGGATGAATCCGTCGCCGTTCATCACCTTGCCGAAACGCGACCAGGCGCTTGACGAATTGATCGGCAGGCAGCTTTCGCGCAAGGGCTGGGTGCTGACATTTCCGCCGGAACTCGAAGAACGGTTCAATGCCCATATCCACGCCAGCCGCCATCGCCAGATCGTCCGCACTGCGCTGGTCGGCATCGCTTTTCTGTTTGCCTTCGTTATCGTCGACCTGGTCTACCGCCCGAACCTGATTGTGGAGCTCTCGATCATCCGGGCAGGCGTTATCGGGGTGCTGGTGGCAGCGCTGTCACTGGTGATCGCGCAGCGCCACGACACGCGACTGCCGGGACTGATGTCGATCCTCGGCATCTCCGTCGCCTCGCTCGGAGCCGGGTTGATGCTGGTTACGGTCGGCAATCCGATCGTGCGCTATGAGCCCTATACCTTCATTCTCGTCGCCGTCATCGCCAATATCGCCCTGCCCCTGCGCCCGCCCCAGGCGCTTCTGGCCTCGGGGATCAACTTCGCCATCGCCGTCTACTTCATCCTGCCTCTGCCGACGCTCACTTCCGACGAGAAGACCTCGCCGCTGATCTTTCTTCTGGCGACGACGACGCTGACGCTGCTCGCCAACCTTCGGATCGAGACCATTGAGCGAAAGATCTTCCTGCTTTACCTGCGCGAGAAGCTGCGCGGCGAGGCGCTCTTGAGCGAGTATCGCTCGCTCGATCATATCTCCAACACAGATGCGCTGACCGACCTTGCCAACCGGCGCCTGTTTGACGAATGCCTGCGGCAAAGCTGGGAGACGGCGCGGTTCAGCGGCGAGCCTCTCACCCTGCTGATGATCGATATCGATCACTTCAAGGGCTACAACGACACCTACGGCCATCCGGCCGGCGATGAGTGCCTCAAGCAGGTTGCCGCCGCGCTCAAGGCGAGCACGCGCGCCGAAAGCGACCTGCCGGCGCGTTTCGGCGGCGAGGAATTCGCGCTGGTGCTGCCGAACTGCGAGGAAAATGGCGGGCTGAAAATGGCCGGCCGGATCCACGAGGCCATCGCCCGGATCGACATCCCGCATGCGACAAGTCCGCTGAAGCGGCTCTCCGTCTCGATTGGCGTTGCGACCGAACGCCCCTCCAGGACGCATCACGAACCCCGCAGCCTGCTGATACGGGCGGACCGGGCGCTCTATGCGGCCAAACAGGCAGGCCGCAACCTGACCTCTCTCGACAATCCGGGCGAGGAAGACCGGCAGCCTTCGGCGGCAAAAAGCGGTAGCGGCACGGCCGAGCAAAAAGCTTCCTGACCGGCGCGTATGCCATTCAGCTTCGGCAGGCCTCGCACAGGCCGCGCATTTCCACCGTCATCCGCTCGGGCCTGAATTTCCTGCTCTGCGCCAGCGCCGCCAGCGCATGCTCGATTTCATGGGCATGGAACTCGATCACCGCGCCGCACCCCTCGCAGATGGCAAAGGCGGTCATGCCGTGATGGGTGCAGTCCTCGTCCGGATGGGCGCAGGCGACATAGGCATTCATGCTCTCCAGCCGGTGCACCATGCCGGCATCGGTGAGTTTGTCGAGCGCGCGATAGACCTGAAGCGGCGCCTTGAAACCGTGATCCCTCAGCCTGTCGAGGATGGTGTAGGCGCTGAGCGGCCCGTCGCTGCCGGAAAGGCAATCGAAGACGAGAGACTGGTTGCGCGTCAATTTACGGGTGGCTATGGGCATCGGAAAACCTCCTTCATGCGCGTCGGACTGCAAGAGGCGCCAGGCCGGCAACGAAAAGCAGCATCGCGGCAACGACGATCGAGGGTCCAGAGGGCGTATCGTAATACAGCGAAGCGTAAAGGCCCATCACCACCGAGACAGCGCCGATCATCGAGGCGATCATCGCCATGGCCTCCGGCGTCCGGGCAAAGCGGCGCGCGGTCGCTGCCGGCACGATCAGCAGCGACGTGATCAGCATGATGCCGACGATCTTCATGGCGATCGCAATCACCAGCGCCATCAGCAGCATGAAGACAAAGCGCGCCGTCTCGGGCCGCAGGCCTTCCGCCTGCGCGATTTCCGGCGAGACGGTCGCGGCGAGCAGCGGCCGCCACAGGGCGATGATCGCGCCGACGACGACCAGGCCACCCAGCCAGACGATGGCAATATCGGCACGCGTCACCGACAGGATGTCGCCGAAGAGAAAGCTGATGAGGTCGACCCGGACCCAGGTGAGGAAGGAAACGATCACCAACCCGACGGCGAGTGTCGAATGGGCGAGAATGCCAAGCAGGCTGTCGGTGGAAAGCGCCCGTCGGCGCTCCAGCAGAATGAGCAGGACCGAAATCGCCGTCGCGACCACGAAGACGCTGAGGGTGAGGTTGACGGCAAAGAGCAGCGAGAGCGCCACGCCGAGCAATGCCGAGTGCGCCATGGTATCGCCGAAATAGGCCATCTTCCGCCAGATGATGAAGCAGCCGAGCGGCCCCGCCATCAGGGCAACGCCGATGCCAGCAATCAGCGCGCGGGTGAAGAAATCGTCAAGCATGGGATTTCTCGCCGTCAGGATGCGCGTGGTGACCGTCCTGCGGATGACAATGGTCGGTCAACGAGCCATCGGCATGGCGCACCCGGCCGTCCGGCATATGGGTGTGGTCGTGATGATGGCGGTAAAGTGCCAGCGCGCCCGATGCCCGCCCGCCGAACAGCGCCTGATAGGCCTCGCTGCCGCTGACGGCCTGCGGCGTCCCCGTGCAGCAGACATGGCCGTTGAGACAGACCACCGTATCGGTCTGCGCCATCACCACATGCAGGTCGTGCGAAATCATCAACACGCCGCAGTCCTGGCGGTCACGGATCTTCGAGATCAGCTCGTAAAGCGCAATCTCGCCGGAATAGTCGACGCCCTGCACCGGTTCGTCGAGCACCAGCAGATCCGGTCTGCGGGCGATTGCCCGGGCCAGAAGCGCCCGCTGGAACTCGCCGCCCGACAGGGTTTGAACGCTTGCCTCTTCCATATGAGACAGGCCGACCGCCTCCAGCGCCTCGGAGATCTCCGCGCGCGACAGCGATCCCGTGACCGTCATCAGCCGACGGACGGTCAACGGCAGCGAGTGATCGATATTGAGCTTCTGCGGCACATAGCCGATCTTCAGGCGGGACGCGCGCCACACCCTGCCCTCGTCCGGCTCGAACACGCCGATCGCCATCTTCGCGCTCGTCGATTTGCCGGCGCCGTTCGGCCCGATCAGGGTGACGATCTCACCGCGGCGCACATCGAAGCTGACGCCGCGCACCAGAAAGCGCCCCTCGCGCCTGATCCCGGCATCCTGCATCGAAACCAGCAGTCCGGCCTCGTCATTGGTCTTGGTCAATTTGTGAAAACTCCGTCTTGCGGCGTTCTATGACATACGTTATAGCATTACGCAATTGATGTAATAACATTACATTCCCATGCAAGTGAGGTCCTGATGAAATCCCTTCATACGCTTCTTCTCGCAACGGTTGCCGTTTCGGCCGCAGGCGCCGCCATCGCGGACGACAACCTGAAGGTGGTCACATCGATCAAGCCGCTCTATTCGCTGGCAACTGCAATCACGGCCGGAACGGAGACCGAGACGACGCTTCTGGTCAAGGGCGCGGCCTCGCCGCACACCTACAGCATGGCTCCCTCCGAGGCCCGCGCCCTGCAGGAGGCCGACGTCGTGTTCTGGATCGGACCGGCGCTCGAGCACTTCCTCGACAAGCCGCTCGAGGCGCTCGGCGGCAATGCCGAGATCGTCGAGCTGGAGGAAGCCCCCGGCGTGGAAACGCTGGAACCGCGCGAGGGCGGCGCCTTCGACGTTCATGACCACGATCATGAAGGCCACAACGATCATGACGAGGATGCGCATGCCGAGCACGACCACGACGACCATGTCGAAGCCGGAGACGAGCACGAGCACGAGCACGAAGAAGCCGGACACCATCATGACGGAGAAGTCGACCCGCATATGTGGCTCGATCCGGTGAATGCACGGGCCTTCGCCGCCGCCATGGCCGAAACCCTGTCTCAACGCGACCCCGCCAACGCCGAAATCTATGCGGACAATGCCGCGAAACTGGAGACCAGACTCGACGAACTGACCACCGGCATCCAGGCCCAGATCGACAGCGTTCCGGCAAAACCCTATGTGGTCTTCCACGACGCCTATCACTATTTCGGTCATCGCTTCGGCGTCGAGGCGGCAGGTTCGATCACCGTCAATCCGGAAGCGACGCCGAGCGCCCAGCGCATTCGCGAAATCCACGAAAAGCTGACGGAACTGGGAGCGGCCTGCGTCTTCTCCGAACCGCAATTCCCGCCGAAAATCATCGACGCGGTAATCGAGGGAACCGACGCCCGCACCGGCATTCTCGACCCCCTGGGCGCCGGCCTTGAAGACGGACCCGACCTCTACTTCGTTCTGCTGGAAAACCTGGCCGGCAATCTGACCGACTGCTTTGTGGCCGAATAAAACGCCATGAAGACTTCCCCCGGGCACGCGCATGGTCGGGGGAAGTGGCCTGCGGGTGTCGTAGCTGCCACCCGCAGGCTTTTTTTTTATTTCTTGCGTTCGGGGCCTTTCCGCTCGGCCGATCTCGCCCAGATGTTGATATTGGCGTCGAGCGCGTAGGTATCGATTTCCGCCAGTTCGGCATCGGTGAAATCGGGATTGTCGAGGGCTGCCACGCAGTCGGTCACCTGTTCGGGACGGCTCGCGCCGATCAGCGCCGTCGTTACCCGGCCCTTGCGCAGCACCCAGGCGAGCGCCATCTGCGCCAGCGTCTGGCCGCGCCGCTCGGCGATCGCGTTCAGCGCGCGGATATGGGCGATCGTCTCGTCCTTCAGGAAGGCCTGCTGCAGCGACTTGCCCTGGGCGGCGCGGCTGTCTTCAGGGATGCCGTTCAGATATTTGGACGTCAGCATGCCCTGCGCGAGCGGCGAGAACACGATCGAGCCGAGGCCGAGTTCCTCCAGCGTATCGAGAAGCCCGTCATCCTCGACCCAGCGGTTGATCATCGAATAGCTCGGCTGGTGGATGACGAAGGGCGTTTTCAGTTCCTTCAGGATCGCATAGGCCTCGCGGGTGCGCAGCGAATTATAGGACGAGATACCCACGTAAAGCGCCCTCCCCGAACGGACGATATGGTCGAGCGCCAGCATGGTTTCCTCAAGCGGCGTGTCGGGATCGAAGCGGTGCGAGTAGAAGATGTCGACATAGTCGAGACCGAGCCGTTTCAGGCTCTGGTCGCAGGAGGCGATCATGTATTTGCGGCTGCCCCATTCGCCATAGGGACCCGGCCACATGCCGTAACCCGCCTTTGACGAGATGATCATTTCATCGCGCAGGCCGGCGAACTCCTTCTTCAGGATCGAGCCGAAAGCCGTCTCGGCGGTGCCCGCCGGCGGGCCGTAATTGTTGGCGAGATCGAAATGGGTAATGCCGCTGTCAAACGCCGTCTGGCAGATCGCGACCTTGCGCTCGCGCGGCGTGTCGTCGCCGAAATTGTGCCAGAGCCCCAGCGAGATCGCCGGCAGTTTCAGGCCGGAATTGCCGCAGCGGTTATATTTCATCGTGTCATAGCGGGTTTCGGACGGTGTCCAGCTCATTATTGTCATCCTGATTTCGACGTGGCGCCCCGGTTCCGGGACGGAACCTTCGCGTAAAGAGGCGCTCGTGGGAGAAAGCGCGCGGCAAAAGGCCGCCCGCCATTGGGAAAATCCAGGCCGGACTATAGTCCATTCGCCTGCAATGATCCATGTTCTTGGCCACCGAGCCGAAGGGATCGGTTGGCGCGATCGGATTGAAGAACGGCATCATCCGCCAATGCGGCCGCTTTCCCTGGCGGCTATCCTGCCATCTCCCGTCGAGATCAGGAAAGGCAAACATCATGACAAGGACCGTTCTTATCACCGGCACGTCGAGCGGCCTCGGCCGCGCTGCGGCGCGGCTGTTCCAGGTCAAGGGCTGGAACGTGGTCGCGACCATGCGCGCGCCCGAGAAGGAAACCGAGCTGACGCGTCTCGACCGCACGCTCGTCGCACGCCTCGACGTGGAGGACCAGAGGTCGATCGAGAAAGCCGTCGAGGCCGGCATTTCGGCCTTCGGGGCGATCGACGTGCTGGTCAACAATGCCGGCTACGGCGCCTTCGGGCCACTGGAGGCGACGCCGCTCGAGAAGGCCCGCCGCCAGTTCGACGTCAATGTCATGGGCCTCATCGCGGTGACGAAGGCGCTGCTGCCGTACTTTCGCGCCCAGAAGAGCGGCGTGATCGTCAATATCTCCTCGATCGGCGGGCGGATGACCTTTCCGCTCGGCGCGCTCTATCACGGTACGAAATTCGCCGTGGAAGGCCTGTCGGAATCACTGCATTTCGAGTTGGAGCCCCTCGGCATATCCGTGAAGATCGTGGAGCCGGGCGGCATACGGACCGATTTTTCCGGCCGCTCCCTCGACTTCAGCAATGATCCAGCGCTGGAGGAATACCAGCCGGTTGTGAACACGCTGCTTGAGGCCATCGGGCCGATGATGGAAAACGGCTCGTCGCCGGAAACCATCGCCGAAGTGGTCTATCGCGCGGCAACCGACGAAACGCCGCAACTGCGTTTTGCCGCGGGCGATGATGCCGTGGTCATTCTCGAGAGGCGCGCTGCAAGCGATGACGCGACCTTCATCGGCGGTCTCAAGGCGCAATTCGGCATGGGCAACTGACGCCGCATCATGCAGAATGCGTTGATGGGTCGAAGCGTTTCCAGGAAGAGCGGAAGCGCTCTATGAGGGATGAAGCCACATATGATGACGACCGGCTATGCGCTTGACGCCACGTGGCGTCCGCTGCTCAAGGATCTCGGCCTTGTGCCGGCGGACGTCCTCAGGCGCGCCGGGCTTGCCGATGATCTTCTGCAGCGTCCCGGCCTCCGGCTCGCCTCGGAGGACTACTATCGTCTCTGGGAGGCGGTCGCGCAGGACGACCGACTCTTTCCCCTGAAACTCTGCCGGGCCATCCGCGCCGAATCCTTCTCGCCGCCCCTGTTCGCCGCCCTGTGCAGCCCGAATCTCGGCGTGGCGCTCGGCCGCATCAAGGCCTACAAGAAGCTGATTGCGCCCATGCGCCTCGACCTCATCGAAACAGAGGATAGTGTGACGGTCGAGATGACATGGCTTGATACGCCATTCCGCCCGCCGCAAAGCATGATCCAGTTCGAACTGCTTTTTGCCGTGACGCTCGCGCGCATGGGCACGCGCGAACAGATCAACCCGGTCGAGGTCGAAACGACCGCACTGCCGGCCCAGGCCGGGCCCTTCGAAAACTTTCTCGGCGCGTGCATGAAACCGGCCGCGCGCAACGCCGTGACCTTCTCCGCAAGCGATGCCGCCCGCCCCTTCCTGACCTCGAATGAAAGCCTGTGGGACGCATTCGAGCCAGGCCTGCGTGAACGGCTCGCCGATCTGGAGGAAGGCGCAACGACCGTCAGACGGGTGAAGGCCGCCTTGCTGGAAGGCCTGCCAAGCGGGCTCGCCTCGATCGAGGCGGTGGCGGCCAAGCTTTCTCTGAGCAAGCGCACGCTGCAAAGACGGATCGAGGCGGAAGGCTGCTCCTACCAGCAGATACTGCAGGAGACGCGCGAGTCCCTGGCCTGGCACTATCTGACGACAACGGCATTGCCGTCGGCTGAGATCTCGTTTCTTCTCGGCTTCAGCGAGCCGAATTCCTTCAACCGGGCGTTCCGGATATGGACCGGCCTTACGCCGGAAGGCGCGAGACATGCCGGAAGGGTCGGAACGCCGCCGCAGCGACGCTCCGCCTGAGGGCAAGGCATAAGGCCCTGTTACCGCAGAAGCGCCGCGGCCGCCTCGGCGTCGAGGGCCGCCGGCTGGGTGCAGGTCGTCGACAGCGGCACGAAAGCGCCGGTTTCGCCCGATTTCAGGATCGCGGCCATCACGTCGACCCCATGCAGCGCGCGTTCGAGCGAACAGCGGGCGTCACGCCCCTCGATCAGCGCCATCGCCATATCCGCCAAGCCCGCCGTGCGGTAGTTTGCCCGCCCGCCCTTGTCGAGGTTCTGGTTCGCCTTGCCGAAGGGATGATCGCCGAGGTCCAGCACCTCAACGGCGCCGTCGCGCCCGGCCGCCTCCACCGTTCCGCCGAAGAAATTCGGATCGGGCACGAACAGCGAGCCTTCCGTTCCGTAAAGCTCCATGGGGGAATGGCGATGGGCAAAGACATCCCAGCTTGCCGCAAGCGAGACCGTCGCGCCGCTCTCGAATTCCAGAAGCGCATGAATGTTGGTCGGTGTCTTGACCGGGATGATCTCGCCCTTGCGCGGTTCGGACGTGATGGTGCGGGTTTCGTTGGCCATTGAGGTCAGCGCCGCAACCCGCTTCACCGGGCCGATCAGGTTGATCAGATTGGCGATGTAGTAAGGCCCGAGATCGAGCACCGGCCCGCCGCCGGGCAGGAAGAAGAAGTCCGGATTCGGGTGCCACATCTCCATGCCCGCGCTCATCACATGGCAGGTGCCGGAGGTGATCCGGCCGATTTCGCCCTCATCGATATATTTGCGGGCGCGCTGGTGGGCGCCGCCGAGAAACGTATCCGGCGCGCAACCGACGGCGAGGCCCTTTTTTGCGGCGAAGCGCCCGAGTTCCTTGCCCTCGTCGACGGAGAGCACCAGCGGCTTTTCCGAATAGACATGCTTGCCGGCTTCCAGCGCGCGCCGCGACATTTCGTAATGCGCCGCCGGAATGGTGAGATTGACGACGACGTCGATCTCGTCATTGGCGAAGAGTTCGTCGACGCCTTGCGCGATGACGCCGTATTCCTCCGCCCGCGCCTTGGCCGCGGCAGCGTTGATGTCGGCGCAGGCCAGCACTTTCAGCCCCTTGAACATCGGCGCGAGCGAAAAATAGGTCGCGGAAATATTGCCGCATCCGAGGATGCCGACACCCAGTTCCTTGGTCATGTTTGCCTCGTTCAGAAGGTCTGGAAAGATGCGATCGAACGCTCGATCAGCCGGTCGATGTCGTTCGGATTGTCATGCTCGACGATGTAATGCTTGATCGGCATCGACTTCAGCACCTTCATCAGGCCCTTCCAGTCGACCGTGCCGTAGCCGACATCGGCCCAGCCATCCTCGTCCTCGTTCTCGCCTTCCTCGGCGATATCCTTCACATGAACGGCGGTGATCCGCTCCTTGAAGAGCTCGATCCAGAAATAGGGATCGGCGTCGCCGCGGATTACCCAGGCGATATCGGCTTCCCAGGCAAGCGACGGGCCGCCGGCCATGATGTGACGCATCGGCGCCGTGCCGTCGGGCAGAAGCTCGAACTCGAAATTGTGGTTATGCCAGCCGAAGACGAGGCCGGCGTCGCGGAAGGGTTTGCCGGCTGCCTCGAGCCGCGCGCCGAATTCCTTCCACCCCGCGGCCGTATCGGGCCGCTGGTCGGGCAGGAGGAACGGGCAGAACACGCTGTCCATCTTCAACCTGGAGGCAATCTCCAGGACTCGGTCGGGATCCGTCTCCAGCATGGCAAGGCCGAAATGGCCGGTCGGCATCGACAGGCCGATTGCCTCGAGGTCGGCGGCCAACCGGTCGAGGCCGGCCTCGTCGAGATCGTCATAAAGCGCGCCGTAGCCCTCGACCTCGCCATAACCCGCGGCCGCGAGCTTTTTGAACACGCCCGAAAAGGGCTGATAGTTGCGCGCGCTGTACAGTTGAAATCCGAGTTTCGTCATCTCTTCCTCCCGGCAGTTGCGTGCTGCCGAACTCCGCATTGAGACCGGCGCGGACATGCGCCGGCAAAGGTGTTTCCGTCCCGCAATTCTACCGCGTTTGCCCGAAAGGGAAAGCCGGGACTTTCCAATTGCATCAGAGCCTGAGCTCCGTTTCCGCGTCGAACAGCGATGCCAGTTCCATGGCGAAGGCGAGCCTGATCTGCTGTCCCGGCTTGTAGCGCTTGTTGCCGCCGACGCGCACCGTGAACAGATGGCCGGCATGTTTCAGCCACAGGAGATTGTCCGCGCCCATCGGCTCCTCGAGATCGACCACGGCCTCATGCACCTCCTGGCCGGCCTGGATCTCGTCATCGACCATCACATGTTCCGGCCTGACGCCGAGCGTGACCTTGCCCGACGACGGCAGAGGGCCGTTGCCGTCATAACCCTCGAGGGCAAAGTCGACGCCATTGGACCGGAAGATCGTCTTCCCGTCCTTTTCCGCCAGTTCCCCGCCAAGGAAGTTCATCGAGGGCGAGCCGATGAAGCCTGCGACGTAACGGTTGACCGGGCGGTTGTAGATCGTCGTCGGCTCGTCGAGCTGCTGGATGACGCCGCCGCGCATGATCGCGATCCGGTCGGCAAGCGTCATCGCCTCGATCTGGTCATGGGTCACATAGACCATCGTGTTTTCGAGCGACTGGTGCAGGCGCTTGATCTCGACGCGCAACTCCGACCTCAGCTTTGCGTCGAGATTGGACAGGGGCTCGTCGAACAGGAAGACATCGACATCGCGCACAAGCGCGCGGCCGATGGCGACGCGCTGGCGCTGGCCGCCCGAAAGCTCGGCGGGCTTGCGCTTCAGAAGCGGTTCGATCTGCAGAATTTCGGAAGCCCGCTTGACGCGCTTTTCGATCTCAGCCTTGGAGACCTTGGCAACCTGCAGTCCGAAGGACAGGTTCTTCTCCACCGTCATCTGCGGATAGAGCGCATAGGACTGGAACACCATGCCGATGCCGCGATCCTTCGGTTCGAGCCAGGTCACGTTCCTGTCCTTGATGAAAATCTGCCCGGCGGTAACGTCCAGAAGCCCGGCGATGCAGTTCAGAAGCGTCGACTTGCCGCACCCCGACGAACCGAGAAGCACCAGGAACTCGCCGTCCTGGATATCGAGATCGAGATTTTTCAGCACGTCGACGGCGCCGAAGGAGAGCGAGAGATCCTTGATTGAAACACTCGTAGTCATCATTCACCCTTTCACCGCGCCGGCGGCGATGCCGCGCACGAACAGCGGTCCGGAAACGAAATAGACGGCCAGCGGAACGAGGCCGGTCAGAAGCGTTGCCGCCATGTTGACGTTGTATTCCTTGACCCCCTGCACCGCATTGACGATGTTGTTGAGCTGCACCGTCATCGGATAGTTCTGCTGGCCGGCGAAGATCACGCCGAAGAGGAAGTCGTTCCAGATGCCGGTCGTCTGGATGATCATGCCGACGACGAAGATCGGCAGCGACATCGGCAGCATGATGCGGAAGAAGATCTGCCAGAAGCCGGCGCCATCGACGCGCGCCGCCTTGAACAGCTCCTCCGGCAAAGAGGCGAAATAGTTGCGGAACAGGAGCGTCAGGATCGGCATGCCGAAAATGGTATGGACCAGCACGATGCCCGGAAGCGTCGAGAACATGTGCAGTTCGCGCAGGATGATCACCAGCGGATAGAGCATCACCTGGTAGGGAATGAAGGCGCCGAAGAGCAGCACCGTGAAGAAGAATTCCGAGCCCTTGAAGCGCCAGTTCGCCAGCGCATAGCCGTTGACCGAGGCGACCGCGATCGAGACGATGATACCCGGAACGGTGATCTTGACCGAATTCCAGAAGCCGACGCGGATGCCTTCGCAGTAGAGCCCGGTGCAGGCCTGGCTCCACGCCTTGACCCAGGGTTCGAAGGTGATTTCGACGGGCGGCGCGAAGATATTGCCCATGCGGATTTCCGGCATGCCTTTCAGCGACGTCACCACCATCACGTAAAGCGGAATGAGATAATAGACTGCGGCGACGAACAGGATGGAATAGAGAATGATCCGCGACGGCGCGAAGCGGCGCCTGGGGCGCGGGCCCGACGGTTCATTGGAAGCAACTGCACTCATCATCCCCACCTCATTTCTTCTTGTCTCTGAATTCCATCAGCGCCCAGGGCACGAGGATGATGAAGACGGTGACCAGCATCACGGTCGAGGCGGCGAGCCCCTGGCCGATATTGCCGCGCTGGAACATCAGGTCGTAGACATATTTGGCGGGCACTTCCGAGGCGAATCCAGGCCCCCCCTGCGTCATGGCGACGACGAGGTCGTAGACGCGCACGATGCCCGAGGCGACAATGACGAGCGTGGTCACGAACACGCCGCGCATCATCGGAATGACGATGAAGAGATAGGTCCGCCAGGCAGGAATGCCGTCGACCTTGGCCGCTTTCCAGATTTCTCCGTCGATGCCGCGCAGGCCCGCCAGCATCAGCACCATGACAAGCCCCGTTCCCTGCCAGAGCCCCGCGATCACCAGCGCATAGATGACCGTGCTCTTGTTGCCGAGCATGGCGAAATCGCCTCCGGGCAGGCCAAGATCATCGAGAAACTTCGGCACGCCGAGGCCGGGATCGAGGATCCATTGCCAGACGAGGCCGGTGACGATGAAGGAGAGCGCGAAGGGATAGAGAAAGATCGTGCGGAAGGTGTTCTCGAAGCGGATTTTCTGGTCGAGCAGCGTCGCCAGAAGAAAGCCGACGACAAAGGAAAAGACGAGGCTCAAACCGCCATAGATCAGGAGGTTGACGATCGCCACATTCCAGCGGGTCGTGTCGAACAGGCGGTCATACTGGGCAAGGCCCACGAAATTCTCGCTCGGCAGAAGCCGCGAGTCGGTGAATGAATAGATAACCGTCCAGGCGGTGCAGCCGATGAAGATGACCACGGCGGTCAGCATCATCGGGATTGCCGCGATCTTGGCGTTCAGATTCTTGAACAGACCGAACGGACGGCGAGCAACAGCAGCCATTGCAGCTCCCCTCACAGATTGGCATGGGACCGGCAGGCGAAGGGGCAGAGCCCGTCAGAGCTGAGCCCGCCCCTTCCCTGTTCGGCCGAGGCTTACATGGCCTGTTCGATGATCGACTGCTGCTGTTCGAGCGCCTCGTCGACCGTCATGTCGGAGGAGAAGAACTCCAGCGCAAGGTCCGTGATCTGGCCCTGCGTATCGGAATCGAGCAATTGCTCGGTCGACGGCAGGACGTTGTCCGGATTGGCGAGGATTTCGAGACCCTTCTTCATGCAGGCATTGGCGGCTTCGAGATCGACATCGCCGCGCACCGGAAGCGAGCCCTTGACGAGGTTGAACTCGACCTGGGTTTCCGGCGAAACCAGCATGGAGGCCAGCTCGAGCTGGGCCGCCGTGATCTCTTCGTCGTTCGTCTTGGGGAAATAGAAGGCATCGCCGCCCGTATCGAGCACCGGGTTGTTGCCGAGCCCGGGAAGGCAATCATAATCGACGCCGGCCTCCTGGCCCGCCTGGGCGAATTCGCCCTGCGCCCAGTCGCCCATGATCTGCGCGGCCGCATCGCCCTGGATCACCATATTGGTGGCGACATTCCAGTCGCGACCGGAATAGGCGTCGTCGACCATGTCGCGCGCCTGGGCGAATGCTTCCCAGATGGCGCGATTCTCGTCGCTCATCACGGCGTCGGGATCCTTGTCGCCGTTGACGGCGAGATAATTGTCGACGCCGCCGATGGCGACCTGCATCACGTTGCGGATGCCGTCGACCTGCCAGGGCTGGCCCGTGGCGAGCGGAATGACGCCGGCTTCCTGCAGCGCCGGCGCCGCATCGACCAGTTCCTGCCAGTTGGTCGGCACCGGAATGCCGTTGTCCTCGAACACGTGGCGGTTCAACCACATCCACTGCCAGGAATGGATATTGATCGGCACGCAATAGATACGGCCGTCATATTCGCACGCCTCAAGCAGCTTGGCGGGACGGATCTTCTCGCGCCAGTTTTCCTTCTCGGCGAGATCCGTCAGGTCCAGCATCAGGCCGGCCTTGATCAGTTCCTCGGCGTCGCGGCCGGTGTTCATCTGGGTCGCGCCCATGGGATTGCCGCCGAGAATGCGGCTGATGATGATCGGGTTGGCGGTCGAACCGGAACCGGCGATGGCGCTGTCCACCCAGTTGTTTCCGGTTTCGTTGAAATTGTCAGCCAGCACCTTCACGGCCGCAGCCTCGCCGCCCGATGTCCACCAGTGGGTTACCTCAAGGTCGGTCGCGCCGGCTGCGACAGGCATGGCTACGCCGGCTGCCAGAGCGGCGGTGAGAATTGCATGTTTCATACTGTCCTCCCAACTGAAACGTTGCCGGAAAAAGGTATGCGAAAGCCAAATAAGGCGCAACCTTTTTGTTCCGTTTTTTGTCAAACTACTACTTTCGACCTAAGGCGCAGATCCGATATACCTCAATATTCTGCATTGCAGCTTTAGTTTAAAGTTCTGTTTTTGTTACGTTAATATTGATTTTTCTGCAACACACGTCAAGCTTGTTCGCATCCGCAACATCCTGGCAACCGACAGTTCCACGCGCATGTATCCCGGCCTTAAATAGTCTGCCTAACACGCGACAGCTATTTTTCTGTATCGTTACAGCAATTCTCGCGCTAGACTGCTGACAACCGGCAGGCGCCAAGCAGGGCCGGCTTGACCGGCGCTACGGAGGGGCGTCGGGAGGGAGGCTCCGCCAGATCCGGATGCAGGGCGGGCGAGGACGCTCAAAAACGACAAGAATGCGCGCAGGATTGGCGTTGCCAGCGAGAATCAGCGTATCGTTGCATTTCAGGCCGGATCCGTCCTGTTGTCCGATACGCTCCGTCAGCAGGGAGGAGACGGGCCGCAGGGCCCGTGCGATCGCGTGGCACGCGCGACGCGGGAGATGAAAGACGTCGATGAAGCCCACGACCGGAAGATCGCGCGAGACAAGCAATGCGCGCCCGACACTGAAGACCATTGCCTACATGACCGGACTCGGCGTGACGACGGTCTCCCGCGCGCTGAAGGACGCGCCGGATATCGCCGAGCACACCAAGGAGCGCGTTCGCCTCGTCGCCAAGCAGCTCGGCTACATGCCGAACCGCGCCGGCGTCAGGCTTCGCACAGGCAAGACCAATGTGATCGCGCTCGTCCTCAGCATGGAGGAAGAGATCATGGGTATGTCCGGCCAGATGATATTCGGCATATCGGACGTCCTGTCGGACACGCCCTATCATCTGGTGCTGATGCCGCAGCCGATCCATCACGATCCGATGGCGCCGATCCGCTACATTCTCGACACCGGTTCCGCCGATGGCGTGATCATCTCGCGCATCGCCCCGGAGGACCCGCGCATCGCCCTGATGCGCGAGCGCGGCATGCCCTTTGCCGCGCACGGCCGCACGGAGAGCGACCATGACTACCCCTTTCACGACTTCGACAACGACGCCTATGCGATGGACGCTGTGGAAAGGCTTGCGGAGCGCGGACGCCGCCGCATCGTCTGCCTGCAGCCGCCGAGCCACCTCACCTATTATCGCTATTTCCGCGCCGGCTTCGAGCGCGGCCTCAGCCGTTTCGGCCTGCAGGAAACGCCGCTGACCTCCGTCAGCACCGATTCATCGCTGTCGGAAATCCGCAACGGCGTGCTGGCGGCGCTGTCTTCATCAACGCCGCCCGACGGGGTTATCGCCTGTTCCGGCAGCAGCGCCGTCCCGATCATGGCCGCACTCAGGGCGCGCGGCCTGAAGCTTGGGGAGGATGTCGATCTCGTCGCCAAGCAACCGGCGGACTTTCTTAACTGGATCAGTCCTGAGATCATCGCCATGAGCGAGGATTTCAGTCAGGCAGGCCGGGAACTCGCCCGCGCCGTGCTCGCCCGGATCGAGAACCGGTCATCGCCGCCGCGACAGAGCATCAGCAAGCCGGACTGGTCCAACGCGCCGCTGTTGAAGACCGCGCAATCACGCTGAAGAAGCCCGGAAAGCGGAGCCGGCCTGCGGACCTCAGCGGTCCGCGCGCACGGCGACAGGCGCCGGACGGGTGACGACGAAAGCGGCGCAACTCAACAGAACCAGGCCGACGGCAAGCTGCAGCCAGAGGAAAGCCGAGGCGAAATAGAGCACGGACAGAAAGCTCACCCCCATCGCTGTTACCGCCAGGATCTTGGCGGGGGTGGCGATCGCGCCTTCGTGGCGCCACTGGCGAAGATGGGCGCCGTAGCGGGGATGGTTCATCAGCCGGGCTTCAAGCTCCGGCGAGGATCGCGCAAAGGCCGCGGCGGCAACAATCAGGAACGGCACCGTCGGCATGATCGGCAAGAACACGCCGATAACGCCCAGCGCAACCATGATCCAGCCGATGACGAGTAGAACCCTGCGTTTCAATGTCCTGTCTCCTGCAAAGCCGGCTCTTCCATAAATACAAATCGCGCTTCAGTCCAGTAACAGCACATATGGGTTTGAAAACGGGCTATTTTTAGAACATTTTCAGGAAAAGTGGATACCGGTTCTCCGTCCGCAAACGCGCACGAACAGAGAGAAAGCGCTTTGGCGATCCCCCCGGAGAAAAGCGGAGGCGCTCGAGGCTTCTCAGGGAAGCGGCGCTTCGACGCCGCGCTGCTCCTCGGCGCCGCGGATCACCGATTCGATCAGCCTGTCCCAGTCGCTCGGCTCTTCAGGCTGCTGCGTGCCGGTCCGGGAAGACCCGCCACCCTCGGCGGGCGTCGGAACGGGAATTGCGGCCTGGTCGCCGGCGGTCGCGTCTTCGGCCTCACGCCGGCGACGTTCCTCCTCCTCGCGGCGCAGGCGCTCGGCCTCCTCGCGCTGGCGGCGCTCCAGCGCCCGCTGTTCCGCACGGAATTCGTAAAGCGTCGCCTCGCGCCTGAGGCGCTGCTTTTCCAGAATATCGGCCTGCAGCCGCTCCACGCGCGCGCGTTCGCGCTCGACCGCTCTGAGAGCGAGGAAGTTGTTCACCTCTGTCAGATCGAGGCTGCGAACCGGATCGGAAAGCGTCCCGTTGAACCCGATGGTGAAGCCGGCGCTTGCCCCCTCCTCGCTCGCTTCGCCGAGTTTCAGCGCCACATCGACCGAGGCTTCCAGGTCGCGTTCGGCTAGGTCGGTTCGCAGCGCGCCGTAGACCCGCGCTTCCGGCAGGTCGACGAAGACATTGCGGGCCTGAAGCACGCCGTCGGTGATGCTGAAGGGAATGGCGATATCGCCTGCGGCAAAGCTGCCGTCGCCAAAGATCAACGACCGCATTTCGTCCTCGATCGCCGCATTGGTAACCTCGGTGCCCTGCGAATCGGCCCAGGCGAGCAGCGGATCGGTGACGGCGAGATCCAGCCCCGCAATGACGGGCGATTTCAGCGTCAGCATGCCGGAGCCGCTTGCATCAGCCATCAACCCGACCGCCGTGTCGGCCGTCGTTTCGACCACGAGGCCGAGATCAAACCGACCGCTGGCAACCGGCCTATCGCCAGCCTTCCACAGCGTCTCCGGCAGGGCAGCATCGGCGAGGTTGAGCTGCGCCTGGAAATAACCGTCGCCGCCCGAATTGCCGAGTTGCAGGTCGCCCGAAAGCGTTCCGTCGAAGAGCCGTCCGGCAAGGCCCGTCACCGTCAGCCCGCCGCCGCGGAAGCCCACCGTGCCGCTCATGCCGGTCACCGGTTCCGGCAGGCCGGCGTCAAAGGCCGCGGCCTGAACGTCGATATCGGCCTCGGCCGTGCCGAAATAGGCGGTCCCGAAGGGCGTATCCGGCAACCCCTCCGGCCCCAGGACGAAATTCGGGCCGAACACCGCTTCCATCAGCCAGGCAAGATCGAGACGGTCGAGGGAGAGCGCCCCGTCAAGCCGGGCGACGGGTTCACCGCGCCTGAGCGCCAGACGGCCCGTCACGCCATTGCCATCGAGATCGCCCTCGATGGCGGAGAGCGCGAACTGCTCCGGGGTGACGTCGAGGTTCGCCTTGACCGAGAGCGGCACGCCGAAGGCGGTTCCCGGCACGGCAAAGGCATTCATGGCAAGATAGGGCTCCAGATCGGGGCTTGCGAGCGAGAGGGAATAGCGGCCGGCCAGGAAATCTCCGGCTTCAAGGCTCGCCTCGCCCGAGGCGGTAAACCGGGTTTCGCCGCTTGCCGCCCTGAGGCCGACTGCGACCGGTCCCTCCCCCTCAGACCGCTCAAATGACAGAGAGAGCTGCGCGCCCGCAGGCGCCGGAATGGGCAGCGGCGCAAGACCGGCCTGGCCGAAGACGATCGCCGCATCCGGGTTGGAAAGCTGCACCTGCCCGCTCACCCCGCCCGGTCCCAGAACGGCGTCGCGCCGCCATGAACCGGAGATGCGGCTGCCATTGGCGCTGCCCGAAAAGACCGCGGAAATGGCCGTGCCATCCTGTCCGAAGGCGAGATCGGCCTCGGCTTCGGCGTTCCGGTACCAGACGGCGTTTTCCGCCAGCATGGTCAGGAACGGATGCGCGCCGAACCGCTTCTGGAGCGTGGCGACGAAGCCGGAGATATCCTCTGCGGAAAATGTCAGACGCCCGGAGCCTGACGGCAGGTCGCGATCCGTCCGGGCCTGCCCGGAAAGCGTGATCGCCGCGCCCGCAAGGTCGCCGATCTCCAGATGATCAACGGAAAGCGCGCCGGACTGGTAAACGAACGCCGTGTCGACAAGCGCTGCGTTCAGATCGAAGGCATTGACCGCGCCGGCCCTCAGCGATGCGCGAATGCGGTGGCGGCTCAGGCCGCTGTCGATATTCTCGCCGACCATCAGTCCCGCCAGCGCCCGCAAAGCATTGAAATCGATGACATTGCCGGAAAGGTCAAGATCGAGTTCAGGCGTCGCCGCACCATTCGACCGGCGCGACATGGCGCCATCGAGCACGGCGTCGCCGGCAACGATCTGCAGGTTTTCGAAGATCTGGCTTCCGTCCGCCAGATCGACATCGGCCGAGAAGCCGGCGCGATCGAGCGCGCGGATCTCGGCGCTGACGCTGCCGGTCAGCCATTGCGAAAGGCCCGAGGGCTGACGCGAGGCGACGAGCAGCGAACCGGTGAACGACGCCTCCTCCCCGAGCGAAAGCCGGCCCGCGGCCTCCACCTGGGTGCGGCCCGGCAGTTCGGCCGAACCGTCCTCGATCCGCCAGCCGTCGCCGTCCGGCGCCGCGTCGAGAACGATCGAGCGGATCGTGGTGTCGCCGGAAACCAGCGCCGGCAGACGGAAGGTCACCGTGCCCGGCAATTGCGGGATCGGCACCTGCTGCAGGAAACCGACCAGCATGTCGAGCCGCTCGCGCGCGTTCGGCGTCGCCACCCTGCCCTTCTTGAGATTGGTGTCGTAGTCGGAAAGCCGCTCGACATTGAACTGCTGGCCGTCCGCCGTCAGAAGGAAGCTGCCGCCCGGGCGCGTATCGAAATTGGCCTCGCCCGAGATCACATAGGGATCGACGCGCGTGCCGATCTCAAGCCGGTATTCGGAAATGGAGATCGATTCATTGGTCAGTTCGAACTGGCCGCTGGCGCGCGGCGGCGGCACGTCCTGCGCGTCTTCCTGGGTGACGGCGAGGCGGAAACCGCCGGCATAGACCGGCTTTCCGTCCTCAAGCGCGACATCGCCCTCAAGCGCTGCTGAAACCGGCCATTCGGCAGGATCGGCCGAAAGCCTCAAACGCATCGTTGCCGTTTCCGGATCCGGCCGGCCGGTGAGGATGCTGAAGGCGCCGGCATGCCCGTCGAGCACGGCATTGCCCTCCATCCGCCACGGGCCCTCGATTGCGTTGGCCGAGAGCATGGCGTCAATATCGGACACCGTGCGCAGCCGGTCGCCGGCATGATCGGCCAGGCGGATTTCGCCGTCTCTGATTTCCACGTCCTCGAACACCACCCGCCGGACAGAGAGCGGCGCGCTGCCGGTCGCCGTCCACGACAGCGCGCCGGTCTCGTCAAGCGTCAGGTTGAGGACCGGATGCTCCAGCAGCATCTTGAAGATGCGGATTTCGCCGCTGAGGAAAGGCGCAAGCTCCGCATCCATGGAAAAGGCATCGGCCGTTGCCAGCGGCGCGCCCGAAGCATCTCGCCCGACCCTGACGTCATGCATGGTGATTGCGGGAAACGGCAGAACCCGGACATCGACATCGCCGACTACCTCGACCTTCTTGCCGAGCGCCCGGCCGGCCTGAACCTCGAATTCCTGACGGAAGCTGCTCCAGTCGACGAAATAGGGAACGACCAGCGCCGCAGACAGCAGAAGAACCAGCAGAGCCCCGATGAAAACAAGTATTCGTCCCAGCAATCTCGCGGTTCCCTTACGTCATTCGCCCGGCCAGCCCCGGCGCAGTCGGGCGGAGGCCCGCGGCGCCGATACCGCTCTCAATCTCAGACGCCCCGTCTCACCCGGCGCCTCGTTGCTGCGAACCTATCACGGTGCGCAAATGCAGGCCAGTTCGGCTTCCCGCACAAAGACAGTTTTGGCGTGTTTCGTCCTTCAGAAAATCTTGCCCGGGTTGAAGATATTGTCCGGATCGAGCGCCTCTTTGATCGCGCGCATGGCGGCAACCGCCGTACCGATCTCGTCAGCGACGACCCTCTTCTTGCCCTGGCCGACGCCGTGCTCGCCCGTCGCCGTTCCGCCCATGGCGATGGCCCGTTCGGCAAGCCGCGTGGTGAAGGCCTCGACGCGGGCGATCTCTTCCGGATTGTTCTTGTCGAACAGGACGAGGAGATGAAAATTGCCGTCTCCCGCATGGCCCACAACGGGCGCCAGAATGCCCTCGCGCTTCACGTCTTCCTGGGTCTCGCGCACGCAATCGGCAAGCCGCGAGATCGGCACGCAGACATCCGTCGACAGACCGTCGAGCTCGGGGGCAAGCGCCCTGCCGGCCCAATAGGCGCCGTGACGCGCCTTCCACAGCTTCGTCCGTTCCTCGGCATTGGCGGTCCACACGAATTCCGAGCCGCCGCATTCGGCCGCGATCTCGGCGAACTGCGCCGACTGCATGGCAACGGCCTCCTCGCTGCCGTGGAACTCCAGAAGCAGCAGCGGCGCCTCGGGAAAATCGAGCCCGGAATAGGCGTTGCAGGCCCTGACCTGGAGCGCGTCGAGAAGCTCGATCCGGGCGACGGGAATGCCCATCTGGATCGTCATGATCACCGCATTGCAAGCCTCTTCCAGCGTCTCGAAGGAAGAAACCCCGCCGGCGATCTTTTCGGGAATGCCGGCGAGCTTCAGCGTGATCGAGGTGATGATGCCGAGCGTGCCTTCCGCCCCGACGAAAAGCCGCGTGAGGTCATAGCCGGCGGACGATTTGCGCGCGCGCCGCCCGGTGGTGATTTCCTCGCCGTCGGCGGTCACCACGGTCAGCGCCAGCACCACGTCCTTCATCGTGCCGTAGCGCACCGCATTGGTGCCGGAAGCGCGCGTTGACGCCATGCCGCCGAGCGAGGCGTTGGCCCCGGGATCGATCGGGAAGAACAGGCCGGTATCACGCAGATAGTCGTTCAATTCCTCGCGGGTGACGCCCGGCTCAACGCGACAGTCGAGATCTTCCGCATTGACCTCGAGCACACGGTTCATGCGCGACAGGTCGATGGAGATGCCGCCTTCGGGCGCATTCACCTGGCCCTCGAGCGAAGAGCCCGTGCCGAAGGGAATGACCGGCACCTTGTATTCCGCGCAAAGCTTCACCGCCGCCTTCACATCCTCGGAACTCTCGGCAAAGAACACCGCGTCCGGCAGCTGCGGCGGCAGGTAGGTCGTGGTATGGGCATGCTGGGCGCGGAAGGCCTCGCCCGTCTGCACCTTGTCGCCGAAACGCTCCCTGAGCAGCGCGATCGCCTCCTGCGCCGCTTGCGGGTCGCGCGGTCGCGTCTGAACGTCTTCAATTGCCAAAACTTGCACTCCGAACCTGTTTTGCCGTAGCCTCCGAAGGCCCGGCCGTCTCAGCGTTGTATGCGAGGATCGCCGCCTGCGTCCAGTGCCGGCCGGCATTGCAGATCTCAACTTACGGCTTTCGCGATGAATGATCTTCAGGATGTGATAGCGAACCTCATCGGCGCCCGCCGCGTCACGCTTTCCCAATTCGCCTCGGGCGACCTTTCGGCGTTGATGCTCGCGGAGACGGAGGACGGAAGGCAATTCGTCGTCAAGGGCGGCCCGGCGCCCGCGGTCGAGGGCGAGATGCTGCGCCTGATCGCCGCGACAGGCGCGCCGGCGCCGGAGGTGGTCGCCGCCAACGAGCGCGTCCTGATCATCACCAGGGTCGAGGGACGAAGCGGCTTTGCCGGCGCCCAGGCCGACCTCGGCCGATCGCTTTCAAAGCTTCACGCGGCAACGGGCGAGCAATACGGCTTCGATCACGACTATGCCTTCGGCACGGTCGCGATCAAAAACGACCGGACCTCTTCCTGGATCGCTTTCTGGCGCGACCGCAGGCTGTTGAACAATATCGGCGACATTCCCGCCGACCTCGCCCGGCGGGTCGAGCGACTTGCCGGCAATCTCGCCACCCATCTGCCGGACGCGCCGCCCGCCGCCCTTCTTCACGGCGACTTGTGGTCGGGCAATGTCATGGCCTCATCCGGGCGCGTCACGGCCTTCATCGACCCGGCCTGCTATTACGGCCATGCCGAAGTCGACCTCGCCATGCTCAACCTGTTCGGCAGTCTCGATCAGGGCTTCTACGCCGCTTATCCGCGACTTGAGCCGGGCTACCTCGAGCGGCAGGCGATCTACAGTCTCTGGCCGGCGCTCGTGCATCTTCGCCTTTTTGGCGGCGGCTACCGTTCGATGGTAGAAGGCTTTCTGTCCCGCGCCGGCCATTGAGGCGGCTGTTGCCGCAACGGTAGCCACGCGGAGATTTCGGTTTATGCTAGTAACAGTTTTTTGAAATCGTCTGATTCCATTGCAGAGTTCATCTTGACCCGTCTTACCAGGACCGCCATCAATCCCGACAGGCACTGTGTTTTCGCGCCGGCCGCGTTTCAGGCTTTGCCCTTCCGGGGCCAGTCGAAGGCGACAAAGACGCCAATCAAAGCCGGATGCGGCACGACGCATATCAGGACATGTGAATGACAAGAACGCTGAAAGTCGCGGTTGTCGGGCTCGGCATCGGCCGCAACCACATTCAAAACGGCTACCGCACCAATACCGACCGTTTCGAGGTCGCGGCACTCTGTGATCTCGACGAGGCGCTGCTGAAGGCAAACGGCGCGGAATTCGGCATCGAGCGGCTTGCGACGGACTACCTCGAGATCGTCGGCATGGACGACATCGACGTGATCGACATCTGCACCCCGCCGGCAACCCACAAGACGATGATCGTCGCCGCCCTGCAGGCCGGCAAGCACGTCATCTGCGAGAAGCCGCTTGTGGGATCGCTTGCCGACATCGATGAACTGCTCGACGCCGAATCGCGCTCCTCCGGCCATGTGATGCCGATCATGCAGTATCGCTACAATGATGGCGCCCAGAAGGCGCGTCACATCATCGCCTCGGGGCTTGCCGGCAAGCCGCTGGTTGCGACCTGCGAGGTGCACTGGCTGCGCGGCCCGGACTACTATGAAAAGGACTGGCGCAGGAGCTGGAGCGGCGCGCTTGGCGGCATTTTGATGAACCATGCCATCCATGCCAATGACCTGATGTTCTATCTGCTCGGCCCGGTGCGATCGCTGTTTGCGCGCACGGCGACGCGAGTGAACCGGGTGGAGGTCGAAGATTGCGCCAGCATCAGCGTCGAGCTTGAATGCGGCGCGCTGGCCACGACATCGGCGACGCTCGGCTCGGTGGAACCCTTGAGCCGCATGCGGCTGTGCTTCGAGAATGTGACCATCGAGACCGACAGCCGCCCGGATTTCACGGCCGACAAGGCGCCCTGGCGTTTCGTGCCCGCCAACGCGGCGATCGGCAGCAAGATCGATGAGGCGCTCGCCGGTTTCACGCCGCCGCCCTCCGGCTTTGCCGGTCAGATGCAGGATTTCCACAAGGCGATCTGCGAGAAGACGCCATTGCCGCTGACCCTCGGCGATGCGCGGCAAAGCCTCGACTTCGCGACAGCCGCCTACTGGTCGGCCAAGACGTACAGCGCGGTGGCCCTGCCCATCCTTCCCGACCATCCCTTTTACAACGGTTGGCAGAACGCCTTCTGACGCAAAGCGCCCGGACATATTCTGCCCGGGCGCGTTGAATGATCGGATTCCGAAAAGCTCAGTAGGAGGCGGCGTTGTCGATCGACTGGCCGGCATCCTGGGTGGCATCGATCGCGTTGGCGGTATCCTGACCCATGCCCTCGATCGTGTTGCCGCAGGAAGCGACGAGAGCGCTCATGGCGAACAGGGTGAAGGCTGCGATGATTTTTCCCTTGAACATTTGCATCTCCTGAATTTGCGTCGGGTTGCCTGTTCAACGTTCCTGAAGCCCCCGGGTTCCGCGGCGATGCGTCATTTTCGGCCGAGCGAACGTATCCACAGTCCGTCCGCCCGTTTTCCACAGCCGGTCCCCGGCTTTTGCACAGCTCGGGCGTGGCTTTGTCGCGCGCTGTGACGCGCCGCCCGCTCCCTGAAAATTGATGGAAAACAACTGGTTTTCTCCGTTCGCGCCCCCATCTACCCTGAAGCCGACCAAAGGAGGAACAAACGTGCACGACGACGAAGCCGGAGCTGAACCGAGATCCCACGAAGGCGACAGGCTTTCAGAGATTCTCGCCTGCCTGCGTCCCGGGCCGGACGGTCGTCTCAGCCTCGAACAGCTCGACGATGCGCTGGCGGAGCGCTCCTTCGGTGCCTTCATCGTGCTGTTTTCGATCCCGAACCTGATCCCGCTGCCGCCCGGCGCCACCTTGCTTCTCGGCCTGCCGCTGATCCTCGTTTCATGGCAGATGATGGTATCGCGCCACACGCGGGTCTGGCTTCCGGAGCGAATCGCGCGGTTCTCCGTCGACGGCGCGCGCGGCATGGCCATCCTTGACCGCGTCCTTCCCTGGTTGCGGTGGATCGAAAGCGCCGTCCGGCCGCGCTTCTGGTTTCTGGAGACGCGCCGGGCCGAACGCGCCCTTGGGGCATTCGCGCTTCTGCTGTCGATCGTGGTGTTCTTTCCGATCCCCTTCGGCAACTGGCTCCCGGCGCTTGCCCTCGCGATCATTGGCCTGTCAGCTACCGAGCGCGACGGTTACGGGCTGATTATCGGCCTTGCGGTCGGTGTCTTCTCGATCCTGCTGGCGAGTCTCGTGATCGTTGCCGCCGGCGCGCTGATCGCGCTGCTTTTCTGAGGCCGCTCTCAGGCCACCCGGCTTTGCCGTTCGGTGGGACGGAAGGCGTGACGGATGGCGTCGGCGACCGCCTCGACCAGTTCGCCGCGCTGTTCGGAGAATTTCAGGCGGATTTCATAAAAGCCGAGCTCCGGAAGCCCCTCCGCCTTGCCCAGCACCTCCATCCCGTCCGACAGGTAATAGGAGGCGATCGGGGCAACGGCGAGATCGGAGAGGACGGCGGCGCGCTGGACCATGGTGGTCGCGCTCATATAGGCGACGCGATAGGCCCGACCGATCTCCGTCAGCTTCTCCACGGCCTCGTTGCGCCACGAACAGCCCTGCTCCCACATCGAAACCGGCAAAGGGTCCTTCGTATGTGCCGTGCCGCCGCAGGCGCCCACCCAGACAAGCCGCTCGCGCAGAATGAGTTCGCTGTCCTCATCCGAGGCGCCCTTGCCGGAATTGAGCAGTGTGAGATCGAGCCGCTGTTCGCCGAGACGCCGGCGCAGACCGACGCTGTTGTCAATGGTGACGTCAACCATGACGCCGGGGAAAGCCTCGGCGAAGCGCTTCAGGATCGTCGGCAGGATGCGCTCGCCGATATCATCCGTCGCGCCGAGCCGGACCACGCCGTGCATGTCCGGATGTCTGAAACGCGACATCGCCTCGTTGGAGAGCGCGAGCATGCGGCGGGCATAGGTCAAAAGCGTCTCGCCGCTGTGGGTCAGGCGCACCGAGCGGGCGTCGCGCACGAAGAGCGACACGCCAAGCTGCTCCTCCAGCCGCTTGATCTGCATGGAGACGGCCGACGGCGTCCGGAACACGGTTTCCGCAGCGCCGGAAAAACTGCCGGTCTCGGCGATCGCGACAAAGGTGCGGAGAATGTCGTTGTCGAGGACCGGTAACGGCGTCTGCAGGAAATTGGCCATGGAGCGCTCCATCAATTCAATTTTGTTGATGAATACCATAACTACATTTCGTTTGATTGAATGTCAAATACACCTACCTTGGCATTAGGTCATCAAGAGACGTATTGAAGGAGACACGAAATGGGACTGTTCATCATCCTCAGACATCTGGTCGCCCCGTTCGCCAGGCTCGCAGAACAGCGCGATGAAGCTGCCCGCAAGGCGCTGAGAGAACGCAATGTCAATCGCATCCCGCCGCATCTGCGCGACGACATCATCGCCCGCGAAGAGCACTGGCGCTATGACTGAGACGCGCGGTCGCCGCTGATCCCCGGCGACCGCCTTTCACCGCGTTGCAGCAACGGCGGCCCACAAGGTCGCCCCGGCCTCGGAGCGGTTGCAATGAAGCGAATGCGCAACGCTTCATAAAAAAATCACAAACCGGATCGGGATCGGCTTTGCTGGCGCATTTGTCTGTGTCAGTGTCGCAATCAGACTATTGGCGGCCATATTTCTTGCAGAAGTTAATTCCACAAGATCAGATTCCGGCTTTGACTGCGGCGGTGTGTGCACAATGGTGAGATCGTTCGTTTTTTATCTGGTTCCTCAATTCTCGCTCCTGCCCTTCTCGGGCGCGATCGAGACATTGCGCATTGCCAACAGGATGCTCGGCTTCGAGGCTTATCGCTGGCGGATCACCTCCGGCAATGGCCAGAAGGTCTGTTCCTCGAGCGGCATCGCCGTCGATCCGGACACCTCGCTTGCCGATGAGCGCCGTTCGCTGATGGGCGAGAAGCGCCCCGATCTCGTGCTGGTCTGTTCCGGCGTCAATGTCGAGGATTACGACAACAAATCCTTCGAGGCCTGGCTGCGCGAGCTCAACAACCGCGGCTGCGGCATCGGCGCGCTGTGTACGGCCGCTCATCTTCTGGCCCGCGCCGGCCTGCTCAAGGGCAGGCGCTGTGCGATCCACTGGGAAAACATGCCGGGCTTTTGCGAATCCTATCCGGAAATCGACGCCCATGCGGACCTGTTCGAGATCGACCGCAATATCTACAGCTGTGCCGGCGGCTCCGCCTCAATCGACATGATGCTGCATATCATCAGCCGCGAGTTCGGCGACGGTCTCGTCAACGCCGTCTGCGAACAGGCGCTGACAGACCGCGTGCGCCCTTCCTCCGAGCGCCAGCGCCTGCCGCTTCGCGCCCGTCTCGGCGTCCAGAACGGCAAGGTTCTGCAGATCATCGAACTGATGGAGGCCAATCTGGCCGAGCCCCTGTCGCTGGTCGAGATCGCCGAAGCGGTCGGCCTGTCGCGCCGCCAGGTGGAACGGCTGTTTCGCCAGGAAATGGGCCGCTCGCCGGCGCGTTATTATCTGGAGATCCGGCTGGACCGCGCCCGCCGCCTTCTGGCGCAGTCGACCATGCCGGTCGTCGATGTGGCGGTCGCCTGCGGCTTCGTCTCGGCCTCGCATTTTTCCAAATGCTACCGCGAGATCTACCAGTGTTCGCCGCAGCAGGAGCGCGCGCTGCGCCGGCAGGCGCGCATGAGCATCGGCGACAACACGTTCAGCCTCGCCGTTTGAACTACCCCTTGAGCAGAAGCGTCACCCAGCCTTCGCGCCAATAGGTGCGCACATGGCGCATGCCCTGGGCGCGATAGGCCGCCAGCACCTTCCAGCGCTGTGTTTCCAGAATGCCGGAGAGGATGACCGAGCCGCCGGGCAAAAGGTTCGCGCGCAGGCCGGGCGCGAGTTTCATCAGCGGGCGGGCGAGGATATTGGCGATCACCAGGTCGAAGGGGCCGTGCTCGGCGAAGGCGGCATGGTGAAATCCCGGCGCGGTGACGAAATCGACGCCCGATACAATGCCGTTCTGGCGCGCATTCCAGCGGGCGACCTTGACGGCGACATCGTCGATATCGGTCGCCAGAACCGGGATCGGCCGGAGCTTGCGCACGGCCATGGCCAGGACGCCGGTTCCCGTTCCAAGATCAAGCGCGTTGCGCGGTGCCTCGGCCTTCAGCAGCGTGTCGATCATCTCCAGGCAGCCGGCGGTCGTGCCGTGGTGGCCGGTCCCGAAGGCCTGTCCCGCCTCGATCTCGAGCGCGATGTCGCCGGGCCGGCGGTCTTCGCGATCATGGGCGCCATGCACCAGAAAGCGCCCCGCACGCACGGGCTTCAACCCCTCAAGCGACCTGGCGATCCAGTCGACGTCGGGGATGACTTCCTTTTCGACCTCCGGCCTTTCGGCCTCCGGGAAAAATCCGAGTGCAGCCTCGAAAACCGCGCGCAGCGCCTCTTCCTCTTCCGCCTCCAGATAGACCGAGGCTTCCCATATGCACGCCTTCTCGTCGATCTCCATGGTCGCCAGCGCGTAGGGCGCCTCGCCGAGCTGCTCGGAAAGGGCGTCCAGAACGCGGCCCGCCCCGGCCTCATCGGTGGTGACATAGAGTCGGATCTGGGTCACTGCGGTCTGCCCTTTCGATGGCCGAGAGGCCCGTGCGTCCATTCGCACGCACAAAGGACGCTCCAGCCTGTTGAATCGACGCATCGTGCTTTCCGAAAGTCGATTCCGATTTTCGGGCCGATGCGCTAGAAAGATATGAAACGTGGCGATACCGCCCCGTTTGACGCAAGGCAAGCCTCAGTTGACCAGGTTCTCGAGCTTCTTTACCGCCACCTCGGGATTTTCGCCATAGGCGATCGTGCCCTTCAGCACCCCGCCGTCATCAAGCAGGAAGACCGAAGCGTTGTGGTCCATGGTGTAATCGCCGTCCGGCTCGTTGGGGTCGAGCGGCACCTTCTTGTAGTAGATGCCGAACTCGTCGACCATCGCATGCACCTTGTCCGGATCTCCTGAAATCGCTTCGATCCGGTCCGTCACGTTGGAGAGATAGCGGTGCATGATCTCCGGCGTGTCGCGCTCCGGATCGACGGTGATCCAGTAGGCATTGATCTTGTCGCCGTCGGGATCGACCTCGTTGAGCCAGCCGTTCATCTCGTAAAGCGTGGTCGGGCAGACCTCCGGGCAATGGGTGAAGCCGAAGAAGATCGCCGTCGGCTTTTCCCTCAAGGCCTCCTGGGTGATTGTCGAGCCGTCGCCCGCCGTCAGCTGGAATTCAGGGCCGAAGGGGATGTTCATCATCTCCTCGTTGGTCTTGCCGATCTCGTAGACCAGCCAGACGATGAGTCCGCAGACGACAATCACCGAACCCCAGAGAACGCGCCGGAAAATCTTCATTGTCTCTTCCCTTCAGGCCCTCCGGCCTCAGTCTTGCAGCAATCCGTGCCTGCGGTGCCATTCCTCGAGCGAAAGATCCGGGTAGCCCTCGAAATGCACATGACCCTCGCCCTCCGGCACATCGACCCATGCAGCCTTCGAGCCGAGCATGATATGCACGATCTCCGGCGGACGCGGCAAGGGCGTGTCGACGACGGAGGCGACCGGGTGGACGAGCTCCGGCCAGCGCGGATCGAAAAGATAGAGCGCCGAGCCGCAGGCCCCGCAGAAATGCCGCTCGGCCTCGCTCTCGCCGTCATGCATGCGGGCGTGATAGAAGCGCTTGTGCTCCGCACCGGAAACGTTGAGCGTCGCGGCATCCGCACCGATGTTGATGGCATAGCCCCCACCCCCGCCGGATTTGCGGCAGATGCTGCAATAGCAGCGCTGGTAGGGCACCGGCGTTTTGCTTTCCACGGAAAAGCGCACCTTTCCGCACTGGCAGCTGCAATCGAGTCTGATGGTCTCTCTCCCTCTTTCCGCCTGTTCGCCTCGCCTATTCAGGGGCTCCATTTTCCCAGACGACGTTCTGCCCGTAAAGCGGCACCGTGGACATCGACATCTTCGCCGATCCTTCGGTGATCTCGCGCGTGTGCGCCAGATAGATCAGCGTGTCATTGGCGCGATCATAGATGCGGTTGATCACCAGGTTCTTGAAGATCAGCGAGCGGCCCTGCTTGAAGACCTCCTCGCCGTCCATCCCGAGATCGATATCGCCGATGCGGATCGGTCCCGTCTGGCGGCAGGCGATGGAGGAATTTGAGGGATCCTCGAACCAGTTGCCGTTCGACAACCGGTCGATCACCGAACGGTCGAAATAGGCGATATGGCAGGTCACGCCCTCGATTTCGGGATCGTGCAAGGCTTCGATCTCGATGTCGTTGCCAACCCAGTCGACGCCGACTTCGCCGACCTGTTCGGCCATTGCCGAGGTCGCCAGGAGCAACACCCCCGCAACGAGGGAAACCAGATATCCACGCATGCCTGCACTCCGTCTCACGTTCCGATATCTCAGGAGATAAGAGCGCGCGCCCGCTTTACAAGCGCGGCGGCACGTCTCACCCGCCGATCAGCGCCAGCCATTCATCCTCGTCCATGGTCTGCACGCCGAGCTCCTCCGCCTTCTTCAGCTTGGAACCCGCGCCGGGGCCGGCGACGACGATATCCGTCTTTTTCGATACCGAGCCGGAAACCTTGGCCCCGAGGCTTTCCGCCTTGGCCTTGGCCTCGTCGCGGGTCATCTTCTCGAGGCTGCCGGTAAAGACCACCGTCTTGCCGGCGACGGGACTGGTCGTGTCAATCTTCTGCGCATCGTCAAGCGGCGTCACGTCTTCCAGCAGACGGGCGATCACGGCAACGTTCTGTTCTTCGGCAAAGAAGTCGACCAGCGCGCGGGCAACCACGGCTCCGATGCCGTCGATATTGTTGAGATCGTCCCAGGCATCCCCCTCGCCTGCTGCCGCCTCCCGCATCGCCTGTTCGAAGGCGGCGTAGGAGCCATAGGAGCGGGCCAGAAGCTTCGCCGTCGTCTCGCCGACATGGCGGATGCCGAGCGCAAAGATGAAGCGCGGCAGCGCGATCTCGCGGCGTCCATTGATCGACTGGAACAGGTTGGCGACCGAGGTTTTGCCCCAACCGTTGAAATTCTCGAGTTTCGTCAGCGCCTCGGCCTGGCGTCTTTCGAGCGTGAAGATGTCGGGCGCCGTGCGGATCGCAAGCCCCGGGTCCTCATGCTCGAAGAAGAAATCGACCTGCTTGCTGCCGAGCCCCTCGATATCGAAGGCATTGCGCGAGACGAAATGCTTCAGATGCTCGACGGCCTGCGCCCGGCAGGAAAAACCGGCCGTACAGCGGCGCACGGCGTCCACCTTGCCGCTCTTCTCATTGATGTCGCGCACCGCATGGGCGCCGCATACCGGGCAGTGGTCGGGAAATTCGTAAGGTGTCGCATCCTCCGGCCGTTTTTCCGGCAGGATATCGACGATCTGCGGGATGACGTCGCCGGCCCGCTGGACGATCACATAATCGCCGACGCGAATATCGCGGCCCTCGCGAATCGGCTCGCCGTTCGAGCCCTTGCCGGCGATATAGTCCTCGTTGTGCAGTGTCGCATTGGTGACGACAACACCGCCGACGGTGATCGGCTCAAGCCTGGCCACCGGCGTCAGCGCGCCCGTGCGGCCCACCTGAATGTCGATGGCGATGAGCCGGGTGATCGCCTGCTCGGCGGGGAATTTATGCGCTGTCGCCCAGCGCGGCGAGCGCGAGCGGAAACCGAGCCGCGCCTGAAGGTCGAGCCGGTCGACCTTGTAGACCACGCCGTCGATATCATAATCGAGGTCCCCGCGCTTGACGCCGATCTCGTGATAGTGCGCCAGCAGGTCATCGACGGAGGAGAGCCGCTTCATCAGGGGGTTGACCGGAAACCCCCATTCTTCGAACGTCCCGACCATGCCCATCTGGGTATCGGCCGGCATCTCCGACATCTCGCCCCAGGCATAGGCGAAGAATCTGAGTTTCCGCTTTTCCGTCACCTTCGGGTCGAGCTGACGCAGCGAACCGGACGCGGTATTGCGCGGGTTCACATAGGTCTTCTCTCCAGCCTCGGAGAGCGCGGCGTTGAGCGCGGCAAAATCGCTCTTCGCCATATAGATCTCGCCGCGCACCTCGACGATCTCCGGCGCGCCGTCCGGCAGGCGGTTCGGGATTTCGGAAATGGTGCGGACATTGGCTGTCACGTTCTCGCCCGTGGTGCCGTCGCCGCGCGTCGCGCCGGAGATCAGGCGACCGTTTTCATAGCGCAGCGACATCGACAACCCGTCGATCTTGGGCTCGGCGGTAAAGGCGATCGAGCCGTCCGGCAACTGGCCGAGAAAGCGATAGACCGAGGCGATGAAGTCCTGCACGTCCTCGTCGGAAAACACGTTGCCGAGCGAGAGCATCGACACGGAATGGGTGACAGGCGCGAAGACCTCCGAGGGCGCGGAGCCGACGCGGGCCGAGGGGCTGTCTTCACGCACGAGATCGGGAAAGCGCGCCTCGATTTCATCATTGCGATGTTTCAGCGCGTCATATTCGGCGTCCGTGATCTCGGGCGCGTCCTTGCCGTGATAGGCAGCGTCATGGCGGGCAATTTCCTCCGCCAGAAAAGCGAGTTCCGCCTCGGCCTCTTCCCGGGTCATCTTGTCGGTCGGGACCTTGTCTTTCGCCATTGCCGCGCGCTCCTTCGTATCATCCGGACGCATTAGAGCATTTGGCGCGCGCTCGGCAAGTTCAAAGACCGGCAGCGGCCGAAAGCCCGTCTCCCGGCGCGCTATCGCCCTTCAGAACCGAGGTGTCGAGCAGCGCCGTCAGCGGCAGATGGTCGGACGCCGCGCGTGCCAGAAGCGAATCATGCACGGCGAGATCGGCCACCAGCCCGTCGCGGTTGGCGATGATCCGGTCGAGCGCCAAAACCGGCCATCGCGCCGGAAAGCTCGCCCGCGCCGGCGGCAGGGAACCGAAGGCCGCCTCGAACTTCTTCAGCGCCGAACCGTCGCCGAGCCGCCATTCATTCATGTCGCCCATGATCACCGAGGGCGCCTCGACGCGCCGGCCGAGAAGCCCGATGATGTGATCGGCCTGCTGGCGGCGCGCCCAGCGCAGAAGGCCGAGATGAACGGCGGCGACGCGCAGGGAAATACCGTTGTTGAGCGCGATGTCGGTCACCAGCGCGCCGCGCGGCTCCAGCCCCGGCAGTTTCTCGCGGTGGATGTCGCGCACCGCGCCGTCGCGGAACAGGAGCACATTGCCGTGCCAGCCATGGGCGCGCGCGCTCGCCTCCACGGGCACGGCCACCAGCCCGGTTTCCGCCTCGATCCGTTTCAGGTCAAGCAGGCCGGTGCGCTCGCCGAAGCGCGTATCGGCCTCCTGCAACGCGATCAGGTCGGGACTGATCTCGCGGATCACCTCGAAGATCCGGTCGGGGTCGAAGCGCCCGTCGACGCCGACGCATTTATGGACATTGTAGGTCGCGACCTTGAGGCCGTCCCCGTTTACGGGCACGGCGGCATCGGGCCGCTTTCCGTTTTCGCGGAAGGAACGCAGCACAGCATTGGCAAGGGGAGATTTGATCGGGCTCATTGTTTCACTTTGAGGAACTGGCGTCTCACCCTTCTATATTGGGTCTCGATCACAGATAGGGCAAGCCCAGCCACAATATCCGGTCGCGCAGCCGGTAGACGAAGGGCCGGCTTTTCAGCGCCTTGCGCGTCACTTCCGTCGAGCGCTCACGCGCGGCGACGATCCGCGCTTCGATCTCACCTGCAAAGTCCGCATCGAAGACTTCCATGTCCGTCTCGAAGTTCAGCCTGAGCGAGCGCGAGTCCATGTTGGATGAGCCGAGATAGGACCATTTTCCGTCAACCGTCATCAGCTTGGAATGGTTGAAGGGGCCGTTGTCGCGCCAGATCCGGCAGCCATTCTCGATGATCTCGTCGAACTGCGCCGTCATCGCCCGGTCGACGAGGCCGAGATTGTTCTGGCCCGGCACGATGATGTCGACCGTCACGCCGCGCCGCGCCGCCGTGGCAAGCGCGGAAACCAGGTCGCGATCCGGCAGGAAATAGGGCGACATGATCAGGACGCGGTCCTCTGCGACCGAGAGCGCGCCCATGATCATGTTGTTGTTGTTGGAGAGGTTCCGGTCCGGACCGGAGGGCACGACGCGGGCGATCAGCGGCCCTTCGTCGGACGACGTCTCGGCAATGTTCCAGGCCTCGCCATCGAGCGCCTCGTGCGTTTCGAAATACCAGTCGGCGGCGGCAACCGTGAAATAGTCGGCAACGGCGGCCCCCTTCAGCATGAAATGCGTATCCTGGGCGGCGTTCGGACCGGTAAAGGCCGCGCGGATATTCATACCACCGGCAAACACCGTCTCGCCGTCGATGACGAGAATTTTCCGGTGGGTCCGGAGATTTGCATAGGGCAGCCGCAACCTGAGCAGCACCGCGCCGTTGAAGGTGGCGACGCGGATGCCGTGCGCGCGCAGAAGCTTTGTAATGCGCGGGCGCGAATAGCGCGCGCCGATGGAATCGACGAGGATACGCACCTCGACGCCGCGCTTGACCGCGTTTGAAAGACTTTCAACGAAGCGCTGCCCGATCGCGTCACTGTCGAAGATGTAGGTTTCCAGAAGGATGGAGCGCTCGGCCTTGTCGATCGCTTCCAGCATCGCCGCATAGGCCTCGTCGCCGGTTTCCAGCAGGCGGACCTTGTTGCCGGCGGTGGCGGGCATGCCGGTCACCGTGTTGCCCAGCATCCACTGCCCGCCCATGCGCGGGCCGAGATCCGCCACCACGCGCTCGCGGTCGACCCTGTGCTTCTGCTCCTCGTGCGCCACGGCATCGGGAACACTCTGCCGCTTGTCGCGCACCGACTGCCGACGCATGCGGTTGATGCCGGCCACGGCATAGATCGCCGCGCCCAGAATGGGCGAGAGCATGATCACGCCGACCCAGCCGATCGCGGCGCGCACCTCATCCTTGGTCATGGTGGCGTGGATCGCCGCCGTCGCCCCGAGGACAAAGGAGATCACCGCCAGAATATGCGGCCAGTAGTGTTCCAGAAAAACGTTCATCAAGGGCAATCCCGTTGGTTTGGCGCGTCTTGCCCGCCTTTTCGGCATGGCCGGGGCTGACCTTATATCAGCAAGCTTTGAATTTCCTAACTGTCGCCGGACAAAAGCTTCGCCGCCGCGGCGCGCGCCTCCGCCGTCACCTTTGCGCCGGCCAGCATGCGGGCGATTTCCTCCTGGCGCTCCTCCGGCCCGATCACCGCCACGCGGGTTGCCACCGTATCGTCCTTGCCCTTGCCGTTCCCGGACTTGGAAATCAGATAATGCCCCTTGGCGCGCGCGGCCACCTGCGGCGCGTGCGTGACCGAGAGGACCTGAACATTTTCGGCCAGCCGGCGCAAGCGCTGGCCGATCGCGTCGGCTACCGCGCCGCCCACGCCGGTATCGATCTCGTCGAACACAAGCGTCGGCGCGGAGCCCTTGTCGGCGAGCGCCACCTTCAGCGCAAGCAAGAAACGGGAGAGTTCGCCGCCGGAGGCCACCTTCATGATCGGCCCCGGCCGCGTTCCGGGATTGGTCTGCACCTCGAAAGACACCGTGTCGATGCCTTCCGGCCCGGCACTGCCGTCATCGCTCGTGACCACGGCGGCAAAGCGCGCGCGCTCCAGCTTCAGCGCCGGCAGTTCGGCCATGACGGCGGCGGAAAGCTGTTCGGCGGCCATATTGCGGCTCGCGGAAAGCGCCTTCGCCTTCTCGAAAAAGGCCTTTTCCGCGGCCTCGGCCTCGGCGGCAAGCGCCTCCAGCTTCGCCTCCCCGGCATCGAGTTCTTCCAGGTCGCCGACCATGCGCTCGGCAAGGGCGGGAAGCTCGGTCACCGGCACATTGTATTTGCGCGCGGCGCCCCTGAGCGCGAACAGCCGCTCCTCGACGCGCTCAAGCTCCTGCGGGTCGAAGGCGGCGCGCTCCAGCGCGGCTTCAACCTCCATCTGCGCGTTGGAAAGCTGTTCGAGCGCCGAATCGAGCAGGTTGACCGTGTTCTCGAGCAGGCCCGGCGCCTCGTGCGACTTGCGCTCCAGCCGGCGCACCATCGATGCGATCATCGGCACGGGCGAGGCATTGCCGTTCAAAAACTCGAGCGCCTCGGAAATGTCGCCGGCGATCCGCTCCGACTTCATCATCGTCGCGCGCCGCTCGGCCAGTTCGTCCTCCTCGCCGTCGACCGGGGAAAGTGCCTGCAGCTCCTCGACCGAAGCGCGCAGGAAATCGGCCTCGCGCTCGGCCTCCTCGATCTGGGCGCGGTGTTTCTTCAATCGCCGCTCGGCATCGCGCCAGACTCGGTGGAGCCCGGCCACGGCCTCGACATCGCCGGAAAGGCCGCCGAAAGCATCGAGAAGGCGACGATGCCCGTCCGTGTCGATCAGCGCGCGCTCGTCATGCTGCCCATGGATCTCGACGAGGAGCCGCCCGGCCTGCCGCATCAGCTGAACGCTCACCGACTGGTCGTTGATGAAGGCGCGGGTGCGCCCGTCGGCGGACTGCATCCGCCGGAAGATCAGATCGCCTTCGTCATCAAGATCATTGTCGCGCAGGAGCAGGCGCACGGGGTGGTCCATGTCCACATCGAACACGGCGATCACCTGGCCGGCATCCTGGCCGTGACGCACGAGCGAACCGTCGCCGCGCGCGCCGAGCGCGAGCGAGAGGCTGTCGAGCAGGATGGATTTGCCGGCGCCGGTCTCTCCGGTCAGGACCGAAAGACCGGCGCCGAGATCAAGTTCCAGCCGCTCGATCAAAACGATGTCTCGAATGGAAAGCTGGACTAGCATTTTGGTGTTCGCGCCCTGGCGAAAAAGAGTTAGCTGGGGGTCGCGCTGGAAACAGAAGAGCCCCGGCCGGCCGATTTCGGCTCAAGCCCCTGCTTGTTCAGCAGGTTATAGGCACGCTGGTACCAGACGCTGTCGGGATAGTTGTGGCCGAGAACCCAGGCCGCGTTCTGGGCTTCCGGAATCACGCCCATGGCATAATAGGCCTCGACCAGCCGCTCCAGCGCTTCCTCGATCTGGTTGGTATCGGAATAATTGTTCACGACCGCGTTGAACCGGGAAATCGCCGCGACATAGTCCTTGCGCTCCAGGTAATAGCGGCCGACCTGCATGTCCTTGCCGGCGAGCTGGTCGCGGGCGTAGCGGATCTTGGCGCGGGCGTCGGTCACATATTCGGAGTCCGGATAGTTGTCGATCACCTTCTGCATCGCCTCGATCGTCCGTTCCGAGATCGCCTGGTCCTGCGTCACATCGACGATTTCCTTGGAATAGGAAAGGCCGACCAGATACTGGGCATAGGCCGCGTCCTTGGAGTTCGGATAGAGCGACAGGTAACGCTTGCCCGAGGTGACGGCCGCCTCGTATTTGCGCGAGCGATACTGCAGGTAGGTCTGCATGATCAGCGCCTGACGGGCGTAGTCCGACAGCGGGTTCTGGTCCTGGATCGACTTCAGTTTTCTCAGCGCCTCGCTGACCTTGCCGGCGTTGATATTGGCAAGCGCCTCGTCATAAAGCTGCTGCGGCGGATCGGCCTCATACTGCAGCGTGGTGATGTCGACGTCCTTGTCGCGGGAGCATCCGGCCAACAACACGCTTGCACTGAGAACGATGGCAACCGGAAGCGCGGCTGCGCGAAACGCGCCGACATTGGTTTTCTTTTTGGTACCAGCCATTCTTCGAGCCTCATTTGCAGCGTCAGTGGATCGCATTTCAAAGTCGAAGGACGTTTTACGCATATCCCGCAGGCAAGAGCAATCTCACGTCGCGGAAAATCCGATAAATTTCTGCGGAGGAGCCGCAGCCATGAAGGGTGTCGCGCATCCGGAAAAACACGTTCTGGATGCACCCCCGTCAGCATCGGCCATGAAAAAGCCGGCGCTCCGAAAAGCCGCCGGCATTGATGGCAACGGCCCGCCCCGGATCAGGAAACCGGGCCGGCGGCGACGACGTCTTCCTGACGCAGGCGAAACGGCAAGGCGCCCCGGGGCGAAACGATGACGCAGGCGCCGGGCGTTTCGAAAAGCTTGCGCACGGCCGCCGCGTTCAGCGCGTGGCCGCCGCGATAGGACCGGAAACTGCCGGCAAAGCGCATGCCCATCATCGCAAGATCGCCGACGGCGTCCAGCGTCTTGTGGCGCACGAATTCCTGCTCGTAGCGCAGGCCCTCGGGATTGATCACGCGGTTATCGTCGGAGATCACCACGGAGTTTTCCAGCGAGGAACCGAGCGCGAAGCCGCGGGCCCACATCGGCTCGACATCGCGCATGAAACCGAAGGTCCGCGCGCCCGACAGTTCCTTGCGGAAGGTCGCCGCGCTCATATCGCCGGCCCATTTCTGACGGCCGATCACCGGCGTGTCGAAATCGATCTCGACCTCGAATCGCGTCCCGTCATAGGGCGTGAACTCGGCCCAGCCGGCGCCGTTTTCCACGCGCACGGTCTTGGTCACCTTGAGATAGCTGCGCTTTTCGGGAAGCGTTACGATTCCGGCCTCGTCCAGAGCCTCGACGAAAACCCGCGAACTGCCGTCCATGATCGGCATTTCCCCGCCCTCGACAGCAACGACCAGGTTATCCACGCCAAAGGCATAGAGCGCGGCCATCACATGCTCGATCGTCGCGATCCATTCGCCTGGATGCTCGCCGAGCACGGTGCAGAGCGCCGTCGGGCCGACATTGTCGGAAACGGCCTGAAACGCGGAAATGCGCCTGCCGCCGGCATAGCGTTCGAAGACGATGCCGTGGTCGGCCTCGGCCGGCTGCAGCGTGATGGTCGCCGGCTTGCCCGAGTGCACACCGATCCCCGAAATCCTGACGGATTTGGCTACCGTTGTCTGCAAACCGAAAAATCCTGACGACATATTCACGCCCTTATCTCAAATCTTACTCAAAAACACGGCTGGCGGGGACGCCCATGCCCGGAAGGTCCGGCGCTGAAGCGTGCTGCGCCCGATTCACGCGCTTGGCATGTAATTACGCATTGGCCCTTGCGAATCCAAATCACTGTTTCTTTCCGTATGTTACGAAAGTCGAAAAACCCGGCCGCCAGAGGCGACCGGGCTCACTTCGCGAGAAGGTTTTCGAATAAACGGTTAGCGCTTCCCTAACGCGGGAAGCGGCAGGACCGTGGCGGATCAGTTCGCCTGGCGACGCAGGAAGGCGGGAATATCGAACTGATCGTCATCCTGGCGGGCGGCGGGCTGCTCCTGAGCACGACGCGGCGCGTAAGGATTGTTTTGCTGAGGCTGCTGCGGCGCCTGCTGGCGGGGCGCCTGCTGCTGCTCGTGATGCCCCTCGAAGCTTTCGTCGCCGCGCCCGAGCGTGTTCGACAGGCGCTTGAACAGGCCCTTCGGGCCGCGCTCTTCATGCTCCTGGCGACGGCTGGCGCTCATTTCCGGCTGAACCACCGGCGGAAAGTCGGCGACTTCCGGCATGCGACGCGGCTCGGCGGCCTGCTGGCGCGGAGCCTGCTGCGGGGCCGGAGCCGGCTGGCTCGGGGCCTGCTGGCGCGGCGTCTGGTGCTGCGGCTCGGCTGCGAAGATCTGGCTCTTCGGCTGCATGTTCATGCCCGGCTGCTGCGGCTTCTGCTGCGGCGCGCGGGAGACGGCCATCTGCAGTTCACGTTCCATTTCGGCCTCCGCCGAACGGATCGTCTCCGCGATCGGGTCAACCGCGCGCGGCTGCGGCGCAGGCTGCGGGGCGGACGGCTGCGGCGCCTGGCTGAAGGTCTGGCCGCCATTGCTCTGGCCGCCATTGACGCTGCGGATTTCCGGACGGGCCTCGCGGCGCGGCTCCGGGACATCCTCATAGCCTTCTGCCAAGGACCGGTCGATGCCGGTGGCAACGACGGAGACGCGAATGATGCCTTCCAGTTCCTCGTCGAAGGTGGCGCCGAGGATGATGTTGGCATCCGGGTCCACTTCTTCGCGGATACGGGTTGCGGCTTCGTCGACTTCGAACAGCGTCAGGTCACGACCGCCCGTGATCGAGATCAGCAGGCCCTGCGCGCCGCGCATCGAGGTTTCGTCGAGCAGCGGGTTGGCGATCGCGGCTTCTGCGGCCTGCATCGCGCGGCCTTCGCCGGATGCCTCGCCCGTGCCCATCATCGCGCGGCCCATCTCGCGCATCACCGAACGGACGTCGGCGAAGTCGAGGTTGATCAGGCCTTCCTTGACCATCAGGTCGGTGATGCAGGCAACGCCCGAATAGAGCACCTGGTCGGCCATGGCGAAGGCGTCCGCGAAGGTCGTCTTGTCATTGGCGATCCGGAACAGGTTCTGGTTCGGAATGACGATCAGCGTGTCGACCGATTTCTGCAGTTCCTCGATGCCCGCATCGGCAAGGCGCATGCGACGCTGACCTTCGAACTGGAACGGCTTGGTGACGACGCCGACGGTGAGAATGCCCTTGTTGCGGGCGGCCTGTGCCACGATCGGCGCGGCGCCCGTGCCGGTTCCGCCGCCCATGCCGGCCGTGACGAAGCACATATGCGTGTTGTTGAGGTGATCGATGATTTCATCGATGCACTCTTCGGCAGCGGCCCGGCCGACTTCCGGCTGGGAGCCTGCGCCGAGACCTTCGGTCACGCCGACGCCGAGCTGGATGACGCGTTCGGCCTTGGTCATGGTCAGCGCCTGGGCATCAGTATTGGCGACAACGAAGTCGACGCCCTGAAGGCCGGCCGTGATCATATTGTTGACGGCGTTGCCGCCGCCGCCGCCGACACCGAAAACGGTGATGCGCGGCTTCAGTTCGGTAATATCTGGCTTTTGAAGCGTAATCGTCATTTGGTTTCGTTCCTTCTCGCTATGGCCGCACCGCCAAGCCGGCCAATCTCTTGGTGTTCTTTAAAAACTTTCCCTGAACCACTGGCCGACGCGTGACAGACGTCCGCCTCCCGATGGCAGAAAACCCCGCTGTTCGCCGCCATAGGTCTCGCTTTCCGCAAGCTGCGGATAGATCAACAGTCCCGCTGCCGTGGCAAAGGACGGGCCCTTGGCCGGAAGCGGCAGACCGGAAACGCCCATCGGACGGCCGATCCTGACATTGCGGCTCAAGATGCGCCGCGCGAGTTCGCACAGGCCGATCAGCTGACTTGCGCCGCCGGTCAGCACCACCCGTTTGCCGACAACCGCCGAATAGCCCGAAAGCTGGATACGGTCGCGGATCAGCTCGAGCGTCTCCTCCACCCGTGCCCGGACGATCTTCGACAGCAGCGCCTTGGAAATCTGGCGCGGCTGGTCATGGTCGTCATGGCCGATCGAAGGCACCGCGATCATCTCGCGTTCGTCCGCGCTCGAGGCGAGCGTCGAACCGTGAACGCATTTCAGCCGCTCGGCATCTTCCAGGCGGGTGGACAGGCCCCGCGCGAGATCGGTGGTCACATGATGCCCGCCGAGACTGATCGCGTCGGTATGCACAAGCCGGCCTTCGGAAAAGACCGAAATCGTCGTCGTGCCGGCGCCCATGTCGATCGCCGCGCAGCCGAGTTCGACCTCGTCGTCGACAAGGGCTGCAAGTCCGCTGGCATAGGGCGTCGCCACCATGCGCTCCACCGAAAGATGGGCGCGGTTGACGCAGAGTTCGAGATTGCGCAGCGCCAGCCGCTCGGCTGTGACCACATGCAGGTCGACGCCGAGCGTCTCGCCATACATGCCGAGCGGATCGCGGATGCCGCGCTCGCCGTCCAGCGTGAAGCCGGCCGGCAGCGAATGCAGCACCTGGCGCTCGTCGTTGATCGAGCGGCGCGAGACGGCCGACAGCACCCGGCGCAGATCCGAGGCATCGACATCCTGGCCGCCAAGATCGATCGCCGCCGTATAGGTATCGCTCTTGATGCGACCGGCCGAGACGTTGACGATCAGGCTGTCGATCGTGATGCCGGCCATGCTTTCGGCCGCATCCACCGCCTGGCGGATCACATGCTCGGCCGCATCGAGATTTACGATGACGCCGCTCTTGATGCCCTGCGAACGCTGATGGCCGATGCCGATGATCTCGATATTGTGGGTGCGCCCCGGGAGGATCTGGCTTTCGGCGCGCGGGGTCAGCCGCGCGATCATGCAGACGATCTTCGACGAGCCGATATCGAGCACGCTCACGATATGCGTCTTCTTCGCGGAAAGGGGTTTTGCCCGGCCGAAGCCGGCGCCGCCGAACAGGCTCACAGGCGCCTCCCCTTGTTCTTGATTGTCTTTTCGAGCGCCTCCGTTGCCGCCTGACGCCGCTCCATGGCTTCGGGCGTCAGCTGTATGGCGATCCGGTCCTCAAGCCTGAGATCGACGGCGGCGATCTCGCGCTCCAGGATCGACCGGCTCTCTTCAAGGCTCTTGAGACGCCCGAGCGCGGTTTCCGTTTCCTGCTGCGGCAGTTTCACGATCATGCCGTTGTCGAGATAGAGGTCCCAGCGGCGGCCGTCGACGCGCTTGTAGGCGCGCACGCGCTCGGAAAGCGCCGGCCAGCCTTCGAGCAGGCCGTCGATGTCGGCGGCGGCAAAATTGCCGCCCTGGCCGAGAACCAGGGGAAGCCGGCGAAATTTCGGCGCGCTGAGCGGGCCGATGACATTTCCGTTCTGCTCGATCATCAGTGTCCGGCCGTCTTCCTGCTGCCAGAGCGCGTAAGGTTCGCGTTCGGTCAGCGTGATCTTCAGCGTCGAAGGATAGATCTTGCGTACATCGGCTTCCGCCACCCATGGCAGGTTCAGAAGCTGCCCGCGCGCCAGCTGGACGTCGATGCCCCGCAGCGAATAGGCGCCTTCGAGGCCGAGGCTTTGCAGAATGGCGATCTCGGAGGTCTGCTCATTGCCGGATATCTCGATATCCTCGACCGCAAAGCCGGCAATCTGGAAGGCCGCGCGGCGCAAAAGGTCGCCCTTGTCGGCAACGGCAATCGCATTCGCGCCGACGGCAACGAAGAAGACGAGCGCGGCGAGGCTTCCCGCATGGCGCGGCACGGGCGTGCGGCCGGTGAGAAGGCCGGTCGAAACGCGGACCACGCGCCTGACGGGACGCGGCAGGACGCCGCTCCGTCCGACGGGTTCGCTGCGGCCGTTCTCGGCCGTATCGCCCTTTTTCGCCTTCATCGCAAACACGAAGCGTCCTCCACCATCCACCGGAGAAATGCACCAAAATCATAGCCGGCATCGGCAGCCATCTCGGGTACCAGGGAGGTTTCGGTCATCCCGGGCTGGGTGTTCACCTCCAGCCAGATGATGCCGTCCTCACCCAGCGTCTCGTCGAAACGGAAATCCGAACGGGAAACGCCGCGGCACCCGATTGCCTGATGCGCCTGAACGGCCAATGATTGAATCTTTTGGTAAATATTCGGTTTAATTTCCGCAGGCAGAATGTGTTTCGATCCGCCGGGCCGATATTTGGCGTCGAAATCGTAGAATTTCTGGCCGACGGGAACGATCTCGGTCACGCAGAGCGCCGTGCCGTCCATCACGCCGCAGGTGAATTCGCGACCCTTGATGAAGCGCTCGACCATGATCTTCTCGCCGAAGGTCCATTCGTTAGACGAGATCGATTGCGGCGGATTTGCCTGGTCCTCGTCGACGATCAGCACGCCGAAGGACGAGCCCTCGTTTATCGGCTTCAGAACATAGGGCGGCGCCATCGGGTGGGTATTGCCGATCTCGCCGCGCTGAAGAATAAGGCTGTCCGCAACCGGAACGCCGCAAGCGGCAGCAACCCGCTTGGCCTGGGCCTTGTCCATGGCGAGCGCCGAGGCCAGCACACCGGAATGGGTATAGGGGATTTCAAGATATTCGAGGATGCCCTGCACCTTCCCGTCTTCGCCGAAGGGGCCGTGAAGCGCATTGAAGGCGACATCGGGCTTTAGTTCGGAAAGCACGGTGGCGACATCGCGGGTCACGTCGATCCGGCTGACGCGGAAGCCTTCGGCTTCCAGCGCATCGGCGCAGGACTTTCCCGACGCCAGGCTGACCTGACGCTCGGAGGAAAACCCGCCCATTAATACAGCCACATGTCCGGAACTCATACCCGTCCCCGCCTTTGCCGGCAAAAGCCGGACCAACACCTGGAATACCGCTTTTTTGAGGAAAGCGTTTCTTGTCCCCATTAGTGAAGGAGGATGGTTAATGAAGTGTTTACTTTGGTTAACCGGATGAGAAAAAGCTGTTCCGGTTGAGGCTTTTAGCCCCGCCTGACAGCGCTAACGCCCTGCCACAAGCGCCTTGCCGCGCCGGGTCTCAATCCAGATCCTGAGGCACGAATTCGTAGACATCGCGGCCAGCGAGGAAACGTCCGACGCGCCGGATTTCCCATTCCAGCAGGATGCCGGAGTGGTTGTAGACGCGTTCGCGCACGGTCTCGCCGAGATATTCCAGATCGTGGGCCGACGCATTGCCGCGATTGATCATGAAGTTGCAGTGCATCGGCGACATCTGCGCACCGCCGATCATCAGACCGCGACAGCCTGCCTCGTCGATCAGCCGCCAGGCCGACTGGCCGTCGGGATTCTTGAAGGTTGAGCCGCCGGTCTTCTCCTGCACCGGCTGAGCGGTCTCGCGGTGGGCACGCACCGTCTCCATCTCGTCGCGAATCGCCGACCGATCCCGGGCAAAGCCCTCGAGCAGCGCGCCGGTGAAGATCACGCCCTTCGGCACGGCGGCGGAGCGATAGTCATAGCGCATGGCCTCGCGCGGGATCGTCACTTTCTCGCCGCTGCGGTCCAGACCATAGATCTCCACCACGCGTTCCGAAATTTCCGTGCCGTGGGCGCCGGCATTCATCGCCAGCGCGCCCCCAAGCGAGCCGGGAATGCCATACATGAAGGAGAACCCGCCAATGCCCTGATCCATGGCAAAACCGGCGATATGCTTGTCCGGCGAAATCGCGCCGGCGATGATCCGGTTCTCGCCCGCAACCTCCTGCTGGCCAAACCCCTTGGCCGAAAGGCGCACCACCGCGCCGGAAAGCCCACCGTCGCGCACCAGCAGGTTCGATCCGACGCCGATGACGCTCAATGGCACATCCGCCGGAAGCGCCCGCAGAAACAGCCGGAGATCGTCCTCATCGAGCGGCTGGAACAGAAGCTCGGCCGGACCGCCGGCGCGCAGCCAGGTCACCCGCTCCATCGCCGTATTGGGCACGAGCCGGCCCCGCAGTTCGGTCGCGGCCTTGCCGAGCCTTGCGATCAGTTCTTTACCGTCAAGCATGGATCCGCTCCATCACGCCGTTTCTTCGAGCGCGAGCGGCAGGCGCGCGGCCCACTGGGTGATGCTGCCGGCGCCGAGCATGACGACGAAATCGCCCGGTTCGGCGACGCCGGCGATGCGTGCCGCCAATTCTTCCTCGGCGGCGAGATAGCGCGCGTCGCGGTGACCGGCGGCCCTTATGCCGGCAGCGAGCGTTTCGCCGTCATAGCCTTCGCGGGGGTCTTCGCCCGCCGCATAGACGGGGGCGATGAACACCGTGTCGGCATCGTTGAAGCAATTGGTGAAATCCTCGAACAGGCTCTCCAGCCGCGAAAAACGATGCGGCTGGTGGATGGCGATGATCCGGCCGTTGCAGGCCTCGCGCGCGGCGCGCAGGACGGAGCGGATCTCGACCGGGTGATGGCCGTAATCATCGAAGATCTGCACATCGTTCCAGGTGCCGACCAGCGTGAACCGGCGCTTGACGCCGCCGAAGGCCGCAAGGCCCTTGCGGATGTCGGCTTCGGAAATATGCAGCCGGTCGGCAACGGCAATGGCCGCCGTCGCGTTCGAGACGTTGTGGCGGCCGGGCATCGGCAGCGCCAGGTTCTCGAGCTTCACCGAAGGCCGGCGGCGGCGGCGGATATCGACGTCGAAGATCGTGTGGATGCCTTCATTGCGGATATTGGAGAAGCGCACATCGGCCTGGCGGTTCTCGCCATAGGTGACGATGCGCCGGTCCTCGATCTGGCCGACAAGCGACTGTACTTCCGGATGGTCGAGGCACAGCACGCCGCAACCGTAAAACGGCACGTTCTCGACGAACTGGCGGAAAGCGGCGCGCACGCCGTCAAACGTACCGTAATGGTCGAGATGTTCGGGATCGATATTGGTGACGACGGCGATTTCGGCCGGCAGTTTCAGGAAGGTTCCGTCGGATTCATCCGCCTCGACCACCATCCATTCCCCCTCGCCCATGCGCGCATTGGTGCCATAGGCATTGATGATGCCGCCGTTGATGACCGTCGGATCGAGATTGCCGGCGTCAAGCAGGGCGGCAACCATCGAGGTCGTCGTGGTCTTGCCGTGGGTGCCGCCAATGGCGATCGCGTCACGAAAGCGCATCAGTTCCGCCAGCATCTCGGCGCGGCGAACCACCGGCAGGTGTTTTTCGCGGGCGGCGACGAGTTCCGGATTGGCGCGCTTGATCGCCGAGGAAACGACAACCACTTCCGCATCGCCCAGATTCTCGGGCCGGTGACCGATGGAAACGGCAATGCCCTTTTCGCGCAATCGCTGAACATTGGCGCTTTCGGCCTGGTCGGAGCCCTGAACCTGATAGCCGAGGTTCTTGAGAACCTCGGCAATGCCGCTCATGCCGATACCACCGATGCCGACAAAATGAACGACACCGATCGCCTGAGGCATTTTCATCTTTCCGTTCCTTCAATCTTTCTGCCCGACGCCAGAGCCTCAGCCATGTCGGCGAGCCGTTCCGTCGCGTCGGGTTTGCCTGCGTCCTTTGCCGCGAGCGCCGCGGCAGTCAGTTTCTCCGGATCATTCACCGCTTCGGTTAACAATTCCGAAAAGCGCTCGCCCGTCAACGCGGACTGGCGCACGACCTCTGCCCCGCCGTTCGCCGAGACCAGCGCCGCATTGGCCGCCTGGTCATGATCGAGCGCATGGGGATAGGGCACATAGATCGCCGGACGCCCGATAACGGAGAGCTCCGACACCGTCGAGGCGCCGGAGCGGCAGACGACGAGATGAGCCTCTGCGATCCGCCGGGCCATGTCGGAGAAGAAGGGCGAGATGTCCGCCGGAATGCCGAGTTCGGCAAAGCGCGCGGTCACCTGATCGACATCTTCCGGCCGCGCCTGCTGCGTGACGCGGAACAGGGCTCGCATCTCGGGCGAAAGGCGGGCAAGCGCATCGGGAACGGCATCGGCAAAGAAATGGGCCCCCTGGCTTCCGCCGAAGACGAGGAGGTTGAAGGGCGCGTCCACCGTCCGCTCGTCATAGGCGGTCTTCGCCGCCTCCAGAACGGCAGGCCGTACCGGATTGCCGGTCGGGAAGATCTTGGCGCCGAGCGGCTCTCCCTCGCCCGTCAGGAAACCGCCGGCAATGGCGTTGACGCGCGGGGCCAGCATCTTGTTGGCGCGCCCCATCACCGCATTCTGCTCATGCAGCATGGTCGGAATGCCGCTGGCCGCAGCCGCATAGAGCGGAGGCACCGTCGGATAGCCGCCGAAGCCGATCACCGCGGCAGGCCTGAACGCGGCGAACAGCGACCGCGCCACGCGCGAGCCCTTGAACAGCGTGAAGCCGGCCCGGACGATCGAGATCGGGTTCTTCGAGCCGATCGTGGCCGAAGGCACGATGTGGATCTTCTCCGCCGGAAAGCTTCCCGAATAGCGCTCGGCGCGACTGTCCGTCACCAGATGGACCGTGTGGCCCCGGCGTATCAGTTCATGCGCCAGGGCTTCCGCCGGAAAAACATGTCCACCGGTCCCGCCGGCGGCGAGGAAGAAGAGCTTGCTTTCCATGGTAAAACCTATTCCGCTGGGACGCCGCGCGATCGGCCCGGCTGAAAGAAATGGTCCTGTCGGGCGCGCTTTTCCGGCCGGTGGCGCGTCAGGGCCAAAATAAAGCCCGCGCCGACGCAGGTTGCGATCATAGACGAGCCCCCGGCCGAGATCAGCGGCAGGGTCATGCCCTTGGCCGGCATCAGTTGCAGCGCGACGCCGATATTGATGATCGACTGCATGCCGATCTGCAGCACGAGGCCGGCGACGGCGAAGCGGGCGAAGTCATCACGTTCGCGATAGGCGTGCGTCAGCCCGCGCAGCACGATGAAGGCGAAGATCGCGACGATGAACATGCAGAACAGGATGCCGAATTCCTCCGCCGCGACGGAGAAGACGAAGTCCGTATGGCTGTCCGGCAGGCGGCGCTTGACGATGCCCTCGCCTGGCCCGAGACCGAAAAGCCCGCCCTGCTGGATAGCCTTGGCGGCAAGTTCGACCTGGAGATTGTCGCCCTCGCCGGTGAGAAACCGGTCGATACGCGAGGTCACGTGCGGCAGCCAGGCATAGGCCGCGAGAAAACCGGCAACGCCCGCGCCCGCGAGCCCGGCAATCCAGATCCAAGACATGCCGGCCATGAAGAAAATGCCGCCCCAGACGATGCCCAGAAGCACGGTCTGACCGAAGTCCGGCTGGGCGATCAGGAGCACGGCGGAAATGATGAACAGCAGTCCGGCAAAGAGATTGCCCGGAATCTCCGGATAGCGGTGGTGCTCGGCAAACAGCCAGGCGCAGACCACGGCGAAGGCAGGCTTGAGGAATTCCGACGGCTGCAGCGAAAAGCCGGCCAGCACGATCCACCGTCTTGACCCGTTATTGGCCGTGCCGATGAAGAGCGTCGCGACCATCATCATCAGCGAACCGACCAGGATGATCACGGCGAGCCTTCGGATCATCCGCGGCGAACAGAAGGAAAGACCGATCATCACGGCAAGCGACGGCGCAAGGAAGATCGCATGACGACGGACGAAGTGGAAACTGTCATAGCCAAGGCGATCGGCAACGGCGGGCGAAGCCGCGAAGGAGAGCATGAAACCGATGCCCATCAGCGCGATGAAGGCCGCGAGCAGCCATCGGTCGATGGTCCAGAACCAGTCCGCGATCGGTCCGCGTTGAACGCGAGAGACCATGGCTTATTTCCCCTTGCCGCTGTCATCGGGCGGGCTTACGCCGTCAAGCGCCATCACGGCGCTGACGAAGGCATCGCCCCGTTTTTCGAAACTTCCGAACTGATCGAAACTGGCGCAGGCCGGCGACAGGAGAACGACCGGCGCCGCCCTGTCATCCGCCGCCGCGTCGCCCGCCGCATCGCGCACCGCCTGTTCCAGCGTGCCGGACAGCACGATTTCACTCCGGCCGGCAAGCGTCTCGGCGAAGGCGTCTGCCGCCTCCCCGATCAGATAGGTTTTGGCGATCTTCGGAAAGAAGGTCTCAAGCGCGGCAATGCCGCCCTGCTTTGCCCGTCCGCCGGCAATCCAGTAGATCGTGTCGAAGGTCTTCAGCGCGGGCGCTGCGGCTTCCGCATTCGTCGCCTTGGAATCATTGACGAACAGCACCCTGCCGCGCCGCGCGATCGGCTGCATGCGGTGGGCAAGCCCCTTGAACGTCGCGATGCCTTTTTCGATTTCAGAATCAGAAAGCCCGACCGCACGGCAGGCGGCAATCGCCGCGGCGACATTCTGGCCGTTATGCGCGCCGCGCAAAACCGCATGACCGGAAAGGTCGACAACCACGCGGCCATCGCCGGCTGAGACAATGGCCCGCCCGTCAAAGGCAAGACCCGCCTCGACATGGGTGATATCCGCCGAAACCGGGACAACCGCATGGCCGGCATCGATCAAACGGCGTGCGATGGCGCGGCAATAGTCGTCATCAGCGCCGACGACCGCGGTCGCAGCGCCGGCAACCAGCCGCGCCTTGATCGCCGCATAGCGGTCCATGTCGCCGTGCCGGTCGAGATGGTCCGGCGTAAGGTTCAGAAGAAGGCCGACATCGGCATCGAGCGTCGGCGCCAGGTCGATCTGGTAGGAGGAGCACTCGACCACGTAGAAACGCTCCGGCGCAAGCGGATCGAGGTCGAGCACGGCGCGTCCGATATTACCCCCAACCTGAGCGTCGCGACCGGCGTCCTTCAGGATATGGCCGATCAGCGCCGTCGTCGTCGACTTGCCGTTGGTGCCGGTGATCGCGATCAGCCTGGCCTCGGGGCAGGTCGCACGGCGCTCGCGGGCAAAGAGCTCCACATCGCCGATGATTTCGACGCCGGCGGCCTGCGCCAGTTCCACCGTCCAGTGCGGTTTGGGATGGGTGAGCGGCACGCCGGGCGCCAGAACAAGCGCGTCGAAGCTATCCCAATCCGCCTCCCTCAGGTCGGCCACGGCAATACCCGCTTCGGCCGCCGCCGCCCGGCTTTCCGCGCGGTCGTCATAGGCGACCACATCCGCGCCGCCCGCCACAAGCGCCTTCGCGCTCGCGAGGCCCGAGCCGCCGAGCCCGAAAAGAGCGACTTTCTTGCCGGAAAAGACGGAGACCGGGATCACGGATTGTTTTCCTATCGAAGCTTCAGGGTCGAAAGGCCGATCAGGGCGAGGCCGAAGGAGATGATCCAGAAGCGGATCACGACCTGGCTCTCGGTCCAGCCGAGCTTTTCGAAATGGTGGTGGATCGGCGCCATCAGGAAGACCCGCTTGGCGGTCTTCTTGTAGACGGCGACCTGGATGATAACGGAGAGCGCCTCGAGCACGAAAAGGCCGCAGATGATCGCCATCACGATTTCATGCTTGGTGGCCACCGCGACGGACCCGATCAGCCCGCCGAGCGCCAGCGAACCGGTATCGCCCATGAAAATCGCCGCGGGTGGGGCGTTGAACCATAGAAAACCCATGCAGGCGCCGATGACGGCGGAGAGCAGCACCACGAGCTCGCCCGTGCCAGGCACGTAGTTGATCTGCAGATAGGTTGCGAAAACCGAGTTGCCGACCACATAGGCGATCAGCGCGAAGGAGCCGGAGGCGATGATCACCGGCACGGTGGCAAGCCCGTCAAGCCCGTCGGTCAGGTTCACCGAATTGCCGGCGGCGACGATCACGAAGGCGCCGAAGGGAATGAAGAACCAGCCGAGATCGATGATCACGTCCTTGAAGAACGGAAAGGTCAGCGCCGAGCCGAGCGTCGCGCCGTCGATCGTCGCCAGATTGGCGGCATACATCATGAAGGCGACGGCAACGCCGGCGATGATGAATTCGAAGAACAACCGCCGCCTGCCGGAAAAGCCCTTGTCGGACTGTTTGGTGACCTTGAGATAGTCGTCGTAAAAACCGATCGCCCCGAAACCGAGCGTGACCAGCAGCGTTGCGACCACATAGGCGTTTGAAAGATCGGCCCACAACAGCGCGGAACCGACAATGCCGGCGAGGATCATCAGCCCGCCCATGGTCGGCGTGCCGGCCTTCTTGAAATGCGTCTGCGGACCGTCTGCGCGGATCGGCTGGCCCTTTCCCTGCCTGATTCTGAGCGCGGCGATAATGCGCGGACCGAAGAGGAAGACGATCAGGGCCGAGGTGAAGACAGCAGCGCCGGAGCGGAAGGTGATATAGCGGAACAGATTGAAAAACTGGAACTTGTCGGACAGCTCCACAAGCCAAATCAGCATGAACGCCCCTTTCCAGCGACGGCGGAACGCGCCGAACCAGCCCCCGAACGGGCCGCAACCGGCGCTTCATAATTGCGTATCTCGCGGCATGTCAAACGTCTGTTTACCACGAAAATCGTTTATCAGCGGTTTATCACCGCGCGGGATAGGCCCCGGTCAGTCTCGCGACGATCCTGCCGAATCCCAGCCCGTTGGATGACTTTACCATCACCGTGTCTCCGGCCGCGACCGCGCCGACGGCGAATTCCGCCAGTTCGTCGGCATTCGCCCGGTATTCCACAGCAATACTTTCCGGAAGAGCGTCTCTGAGAACCTGCATATGCTCTCCCGCAAGCCAGACATCGGTGACGCCGGCCGAGACCAGCGGCCCGGCAAGCGCCTCATGCGCTTCGGCGGCATAGTCGCCGAGTTCCAGCATATCCCCGAGTATGGCGATCCTGCGTCCGTCGCCCGTGCCCGCGCCCAGCAATTCCAGAGCGGCGCGCATCGAGGCCGGATTGGCGTTATAGCTTTCATCGATCAGGGTGAAGCTGCCATTGCCGATCGAAAGCAGCCGGCGCTGCCCCCTGCCCTTCAGCTGTTCGGCATTCTCGAGCGCTTCCAGGGCTGCATGGGCGTCGCCGCCGGACATGGAGATCGCGGCAAGCGCCGCAAGCGCGTTTTCCGCCATGTGCTGGCCGGGCAGACCGAGATTGAAGGAAACCGGCTCTTCCGTGCCGAGCAGCGCCTGGACGTGCCCCTTGTCGCCGACGGTGCGGTAGTCGAGCAGGCGGAACAGCGCCTTGGCATGCTCGCCGAAGGAAACGATCTGCGCGCCGCAATTCTTCGCGACCCGCGCGAGCGCCTCGAATTCCTCGATATCGCGGTTGATGACCGCCGCCCCCTCCGGCTCCAGCCCCTCGAAGATCTCCGCCTTGGCGGCGGTGATTTCCCGGAGCCCGGAAAAATTGCCGATATGAACCGGCGCGATCGTCGTCACCAAAGCGACATGCGGGCGCACCAGTTTTGTCAGCGGGCGGATTTCGCCGGAATGGTTCATGCCGATCTCGAACACGCCGAATTCGGTGTCGGCAGGCATGCGCGCGAGCGTCAGCGGCACGCCCCAGTGATTGTTGAAGGAAGAGACCGCCGCATGGACCTTGCCGGAAGCCTTCAGCCCGCGCGCGATCATCTCCTTGGTCGAAGTCTTGCCGACCGAACCGGTGACGGCGATGATCCGGCCGGAAACGCGGGCACGGGAGGCCTCGGCGAGGCGCACCATCGCCTCCAGCACGTCATCGACCACGATCATCGGACAGGTGAGACGCCCGAGCGCCGGCAGCTTCGCCTCGGAGATGACCAGAAGCCCCGCGCCGTTGGCGGCGGCAAGCCCTGCGAAGGAATGGCCGTCCACCCGGTCGCCCTTGATGGCGAAGAAGGCTTCGCCGGGCGCGATCGAGCGGCTGTCGATGGAAATGCCGTTGACGCCTTCCGGCAGTTCGCCCAGCGGACGGCCATCCATGGCCGCGACCATTTCGGCTGATGTCCATAGCAAACTCACGGTCAGATACCCTCCAGCGCTTTTTTCACTTCGTCAATATCGGAGAAGGGGCGCGTGACGCCGTTGGCCGTCTGCCCTTCCTCATGCCCCTTGCCGGCCACGATCAGCGTATCGCCGGTCTTCAACAGAGAGGCCGAATGGATGATGGCCTCGCGGCGATCGCCGATCTCGATGGCGTCGGGCGCGGCGGCCATGATCTCGGACCGGATCACGTCCGGCTCCTCCGAACGCGGGTTGTCGTCGGTGACGATCACGATATCGGCAAGCCGCGCGGCGATCTCGCCCATGATCGGCCGCTTGCCCTTGTCGCGGTCGCCGCCACAGCCGAAGACGACGATGACGCGGCCGGTGGTGAAGGGCCGGACGGCGGCCAGAACCTTTTCCAGCGCGTCCGGCTTGTGGGCATAATCCACATAGGCCAGCGCGCCGTTTGCCGCCTTGCCGGCAAGCTGCAGCCGGCCGTCTGCGCCTTCGAGTTTTTCGAGAGCGGCAAGCGCATCCTTTGCCGGAACGCCGGTGGCGACCGCAAGGCCGGCGGCGACAAGGGCATTCGATATCTGGAATTCACCGGCCAGCGGCAGGCGCACCTCGTGGATCGCCCCCTCATGCAGAACTTCTGCAAACTGGCTGTCGCGCTTCTGCTCGGCGCGTTTCAGCGTCAGGAAATCGCCTTTGCGGCCCACCGTCAGCACTTCGTGCCCGGCCGCTTTCGCGGCCTCGGCGGCGCGGCCCGACCATGCGTCGTCGGCGTTGATGACGGCCGGCAGGCCGCGCGGCAGAACCCGGTCGAAGAGATGCATCTTGGCGGCGAAATAATGTTCCACCGTCGGGTGGTAATCCATGTGGTCGCGCCCGAGATTGGTGAAGCCGGCCGCCGCAAGGCGAACGCCGTCAAGCCGGTACTGGTCGAGCCCGTGGCTGGAGGCCTCCATCGCCGCATGGGTCACGCCGTCGGCAGCCAGTTCGGCGAGCAGCGCATGCAGGACGGCGGGATCCGGCGTCGTCAGCGCGCCATAGTCCTTGCGGCCCGGCGCCGTCACGCCGGTGGTGCCGATCATGGCGGCAGGATGCCCGGCATGGGCCCAGATCTGGCGCGTGAAGGCGGCCACCGAAGTCTTGCCGGCCGTTCCGGTCACGGCGATCATGGTCTGCGGCTGGGCGCCGAAGAAACGGGCGGCGGCAAGCGCGAGGAACAGGCGCGGATTGTCGACCTGCAGCACCGGTATCCTGGCGCTGTCGAGAGCGGTCGCGCTGACGGCGATCGCAGCTCCCCTTTCGGCCGCATCCTCTATATAGGCCGCGCCGTCGGCCCTGGTGCCGGCAATGGCGACGAACAGGGCGCCGGGCTTCGCCGTCCGGCTGTCGGCGGTCACCCCGGTGATCTCGATCGCGCCGGCGCGCCCGGCAAGCGCCGCATTCAGTTCAGGAAAGGCCGTTCCGGCAAGCATCCGCATCAACATTGTCGATATCTTCTCTTAATCTCCGGCATTGTCCAACGCTGCCCAAGGCCGGTCTCGGGCCGGGCCGGCCCGAATCATATCTCAATATCCTGCAAGAAGCGCATTGCCTTCTTGTCCGAAATCAGGGTCGACCCCAAGGATGGGCGCGATGCGACGAATGACCTCGCCGGTCATCGGGCCGGCGTTCCAGGCAGCCGTACGGCCGGGGACCCCCTCAACCTTCTTGGCATCGTCGATCGTCACCAGGACGACATATTGCGGGTTGTCCATGGGAAATGCGGCAAGAAATGCGTTGAAATTGCGATCTTTCGAATATTTGCCGTCAATGATCTTTTCCGACGTGCCGGTCTTGGCGCCGACGCGATAGCCGGGCACCTGCCCGTTCCGGCCGGAGCCGTTCGTGCCGTTCAGCCTCAGGAGATAGCGCATCTTGTCGCTGGTTTCCTTCGAAACCACGTGCCTGGCGACCCGATCAGCCTCCTCGCGGCTGCGCGGCAGGAAGGTCGGCGTCAGAAGCTTGCCGCCGTTGACCAGCGCGGCGGCCGCGGCGGCGGTCTGCAGCGATGTCGTGGTCACGCCCTGACCGAAGGAAACGGTCGCGGAGAAAACGCCGCCCCATTTCTGCGGCCGCTGGGGCGTTCCCGCGCCGCCGATCTCGGTGTCGACCTTGTCAAGCAGGCCGAGATCCTCCAGGAATGTGCGCTGATAGTCCGGGCCGACGGCGGCGGCGATGCGCGACGCGCCGATATTGGAGGAATAGGTGAAGACTTCCGGATAGGTCAGGATCCGGTTCTGGGCGTGGTCGTCGCGGATGCGCGAGCGACCGAAGATCAGAGGCGTTTTCGCGTCAACCAGGCTGTCCATCGTGAACTTGCCGGACTCCAGACCCATCGCCAGCGTGAAAATCTTGAACGTCGAACCCATTTCGTAAACGCCGGTGATCGCATCGTTCAACATACGCGGATCGGTGGCGGGCGGCGGATTGTTCGGATCGAAGTCGGGCACCGAGGCGAGCGCGACGATCTCGCCGGTATTGACATCGAGAACGGTGCCGGTGGCGCCGATGGCATGGAATTTGTTGACGCCTTCCACCAGCACATCGCGCAGGATGCTCTGGGCGCGCAGATCGATCGAGGTCTCGAACGGCTTCAGGTCCATCGCGCCGGACAGGCCAAGGCCCATCAGGCCGGAAATGCCGTCGGTCCTGTCCATATAGCGCTCGATGCCGGACAGGCCGTGATTGTCGATATCGACGAGGCCGAGAATATGGGCCGCCTGGGGCCCGCCGGGGTAGAAACGGTGCACTTCCGGACGGAAGCCGACGCCGGGCACGCCGGCGGCGAGCACCTGGCTCTGCTGTTTCGGCGTGATCTGGCGCTTGAGCCACACGAACTCACCCTTGGAATTCAGCAGCCGGTAGGCGCGCTTGGCATCGAGATCGGGGAAGATCGGCAAAAGCGAATCGAGAACGTCGTCGGCGCTGGTGATCATCGACGGGTCGGCGTAAAGCGACATCATCCGGACATCGGTGGCAAGGACGGCGCCGTTGCGATCGACGATATCCGGACGTCGCGCCAGCGTCAGCGGCATGGCCGCGCGGGCAACGGTGCCATCCTCCTTGGCCAGCGAATAGTGAACCAGCCTGCCGCCGATGATGGCGTAAACGGCGACGAAGGCGACTGTGACAAAGGCGACGCGGCTGCGCGCCAGGTTAACGCGCTTCTTCGCCGTTCCCTGAAAAACATCCGGCTGCGCCGTGTCGTCGGCGCTGCGTTCCGCGGCTCTCGGCTTTCTCTTGAAGATGCGGGGAAGGTTCATCATGGTGTCACCGATCCGGTTATGACGATATCCGTGCCGTCGGGCGCGTCTCCGGCCATCAGCGGCGGAAGGTCTTCCGGCTGAGGCTCCGGCGCAATCGGCGGAAGCTGGTCAAGGGTCGCGATCTGTTCGGGCTCGGCCGGCTGAAGGCCGAGCTCGGCGGCGAAAAACTCGGAGAGCCGCGCCATGCGGGCGGGCTGGGTCAAAAGCGCCTCGTCGGCCTTCAGCAGGTCGATATTGTTTTCCTCGAGCGCGATCTGGTCTTCCAGGCTGCGCACCTCATCGAGCGTCGCTTCGGCGCTGTATTTGATCGTGTAGGTGACGGTCGCGGTCGCCACCATCACCAGAATGAGAATGAGATCGAGCGGGCGCAGCATCAGTTCTCGAAGCCTCCAAGGCGGTGAATGTCGGCAAGGGCCGGCAGACCGAAGGCATCAAGCCCGGTTTGCGGCGCGGGAACATCGGTGCGGATCGCGACCCTCAGCTTGGCCGATCGCGCGCGGGGATTTTCGGCGGCCTCGGCATCGCTGGCCGAAACCATGGCCTTGCCCTTCTGGAAAAACAGCGCCGGCTCCGGCTCGACCGCCGGCAGATGGCGCGAGCCGCCGGCCTTGCCGAGACGGGCACTGACAAACTGTTTGACGATCCGGTCTTCCAGCGAGTGAAAGGTGACGACGGCCAGCACGCCGCCGGGCTTCAGCGCACGCTCGGCAGCCAGAAGCGCGCCGGCCAGTTCGCCGAGTTCGTCATTGACATAGACGCGCAGCGCCTGGAACACGCGGGTCGCCGGATGGATCTTGTCCTTGGCGCGGCGCGGCGTGACGATCTCGATCAGCCCGGCAAGGTCGCGCGTGGTGACGAAAGGCTCGTCCTGACGGCGCTTTTCGATGGCGCGGGCAATGCGGCCCGCATTCTTCTCCTCGCCGAGAATGCCGAAGATCCGGGTCAGGTCCGAGACCTTGGCGCGGTTGACGACATCGGCGGCCGAAACGCCCTCGCCCGACATGCGCATGTCGAGCGGGCCGTTCTTCTGGAAGGAGAACCCACGCTCGGCCTCGTCGATCTGCATGGAGGAAACGCCGATGTCGAGCACGACGCCGTCGAGCCCGCCTTCGGGCGCGAACCGATCAAGAGCCGAGAACTGGGTGTGATGGAGCGTCAGGCGGTCGCCATAGGCCACCAGCATGTCTTTCGCCGCGGCAAGGGCTGTCGGGTCGCGATCGAGACCGATAACCGTTGCGCCAGCCTCAAGCAGCGCCCTGGAATAGCCGCCGGCGCCGAACGTGCCGTCGAGAATGACCTTGCCGGGTGCCGGTGCAAGCGCACCCAGCACCTCGGCAAGCATGACCGGAATGTGGCGAACCGGTCCGCCATTGGCATCCTCGCTGCCAAGTGTCCCCGACATTCCGCATCCTCGTCCGTTTACCCGCCGGCACGCGGCCTCGAACGCGCCCTGCGCGCCTCGGCCTGTGCCTCCTGAAAGGCCTGCGGCTCCCAAAGCTGGAAGTGGTCCGCACGACCCACGAAAGTGACCTCCTTGTCGATGCCGGTGAAGTCGCGGATGAAATCCGTGATCATCAGCCGCCCCTCGGCATCGAGTTTGGCAAACACGCCGCCGCCATGGATCAGCAGCGACATACTGTTCGCCTCCGCTGAAAACGGGTCCTCCTGATCGATCTGCCGCTCGAAGCGATCGAGCAGATCGGGACCACCGATGGAAATTGCGGGGAAGATGAAATCCTGGAAGCAGTAGAGCTCCGCAATCTTTCGTTCTGCGAGCACCGTGCGGAAGACCGCAGGCACCGAGACCCTCCCCTTCGCATCGATCTTCTTGGTCGCATTGGAAAGAAACCGGTTCATGACGCAAAACCACCGAAGACCCTGGCGGCCTTCGTTCGACAGCCCACTCCAAAAAAGACACAAAAAACCCGCTTCGCCCAAAGGGCGAATTCAGCATGAAATGCAAAGACTTAGAACTGATTTGCCGCCCAAATGCCGCAGACGGCGAACTCGTGGTTAATGGGATAACATGGGCAGAATTGGGCGTCAATGGGACAACCTGCTATTAACCGGGCCGGAAAGCGGCTTCAAACCAGCATTTTATCAGCCGGCTGTTAATGAAAGCTTTCCGTCGCAACCGCCTGAAAATATTAGAAATATTTGATAAGACGCGGAGCTTGCGACAGACGCGTGGCGCGCCTGCCCAAAACGGGCCAAAGAGGGATAAGAAAGACCAGTTGGCCTGTAAGCCGGGTTCTGTATGGCTCTTGCGGTTTCCCGCAGAACGTGGCGGCCATTCATCTGGGACAGCGCTTGCGCGCTGCCTCTCGCAACCCACCCGGATGACCGGCCTGGAAACAGGCTGGCGTCAAGCGCCGCGTCATCCCTATTCGGTTTTGCTCCCGGTGAGGTTTACCGTGCCGCCATGCGTTGCCGCCGGCGCGGTGGGCTCTTACCCCACCCTTTCACCCTTACCCTGCCTAAAGGCGGGGCGGTTTGCTTTCTGTGGCACTGTCTCTGGGGTCGCCCCCGCCGGACTTTCTCCGGCACCGTGTTTCCGTGGAGCCCGGACTTTCCTCACCGTGCCGCCTTTCGGCATTGGCACAGCGCGGCCGCCCGGCCAACTGGTGCGGACGTCCTAATGGGTTTTGTGGCCGAAGGGAAGCCGTTTTGCCGCCATGGCCGTCAGTCAGGAGAAGGAGGGCGCGAAATCGACGCCGTAGCCTTCATCGGCAAGCGCGCCGCCGGCCATCAGCACGGCGCCGAGCCGGCCGATCTCGTCGGAACTCTTCGCGCCCGCGCCGCAGCCCGCCGTCATCACAGCGATCCTGTCCGACGGCGAAAAACCGATCATCGGATAGCCCGAGGGGGAATAGGAGGTGACGCAGGTGCCGGTCGTCGACTGCAAAACGCGGATGCCCGGCATCAGGTCGCAGAGAATGCGCGTCAGATGTTCGCGCGTGGCATTGGTGCCGCGCGACTTGAACCAGGCCCGCACATCCGCCTCTGTCTCCAGCGGCACATCGTCAGGGTCGCCGCCGATCTTGATGTAGAAGCGGCCGTCCGGATAGCGGATCGGCGGCAAAAGATAGATCCCGTCGACATCGAACTCCGGCTTGTAGATCAGGCTCGGCATGGCCTTCAACGCCTCCGCCTCCTCTTCGCTCACCTCGAAATAGGCGACCGTGCGGGCAAAGACTGTCAGGTCGAGATGCCCCGGCAGAATATCCGGATTGATGGAGAAGCCGCCTGCGGCGACCAGAACCTTGTCGGCGGTATAGACCGCGCCGTCTGCCGTTTCGACGCGGACGCCCGCGCCGTTCTCCCGCACCTCAGTGACGGTCGCCTTGATCACGGCGGCGCCGGCCTTTTTGGCGAGAATGGTCTGCGCGGCGACCATCCGGCGCGGCGAGATGAAGCCCGCCCGGGACGGCTCGTAGACTCCCTCTGTCCTTTTCGCGAACTCGAAATAGGGAAATTTCTCGACAAGGCCCTTGGCGTCGATGATTTCGGCGTCGGCGCCGCAGCTTCCCGCCGCCTCCATGATCGTCTCGACATACCGGCCGCGCGACCGGGCGGGACCGACGATCAGCGCGCCGACTTCGTTGAAGATTTCGATGCCGCTTTCCCGCTCGAGCGCGCGATAGCGGCTGATCGAGCGGTTGGCGAGACGCGCCCAGACCGGGTCGCGGTCGATGGTGCGGGTGATGCGGCCTTCGTCATAATGGCTTGCGAAAACGCCGTCGTGGTTCGCCTTGTCGGCGGGCTCGTCCGGGCCGATCACGGCAACGCCGTCTTCCATCCCGGCCAGATGCCGGGCCGCCGCGGAGCCCATCAGGCCGCGCCCGACGATGATCGTCCTGAAATGTGCTGTCATTCCCACCCTCTATGGCCCTTTGCCCCGGCGCATCATCGCACCGGATGGTTCATGGTCAAGGTCCCGAGACCTTGAGCACAGACCGGCAGGAACGCAAGAGCAACCTTGGTCGCCGTTTATTCGGCAGCAATGCCGGGACGTCTAGCACGACGCAGCGCGCATTCTCTTGCGCACGATCAATTCGAGAGGTCAGTTCCCGGCTGCATCATAGAGAACGAAATTCGTCTCGATCAGTTCCTCGGACGGGTCTTCGAGGTTCGCCTCGTAGATCGGATCGATGACAAAATGCTTGAGCACGAAGCGGCCGTTTTCAAGCGTCCACTTACCTGATGAATAGTCATCGCCCAGCCCCCGCCACTTGGCAAAGGAGGTGATCGTGTTGGTCTCGGGATCGAAGCTCGGATTGACCAGCAGCGTTTCGGCGGAAAAGCCGTTCACCTTAGGCGGCGCGGCGAGCTTCGTCTGATCGATGTCGTCATCGGCATAATCGAGCGTGAATGCGGGCACGGCGAAGGAGACCGGCAGCATCGCCTCGGCAGCATCCTCGTTGGGCGCGAAGACATAGGCAACGACGATATTGTAGGCGGCGAGGTAACAATTGATCTCGAACAGCGTGCCTTCCCGCTTGATCGGCGCCCCGTCCCAGTCCTTTTCCTGCCATAAGACGTCATAGGCGACATCCTCCAGCCCCTCGAAATCGGCAGCCAGATCGGCATCGCAGCTTTCGGGATAAAGCGAGAGGATCATGTCCCGCGCCTTCGCCAGCCGGCCATCCTCGGCGGATGCTCCGCCGGCCGTCGCCAGGGCCAGAAAGCAAAGCAGCCCGCGAAGCGGCATCTCAGGCCGCCTTCCGCTCACGCTCGATCGCCTCATATGCGGCATTGATGCGCGCCATGCGGTCATTGGCGGCGGCGTGGAATTCCTTCGGCACGCCGCGCGCGATCAGCCGGTCGGGATGGTTTTCGGCAACCAGGGCACGGTAGCGGGTGCGGATGGTCTTGAAATCGTCGCTGCGCGAAACGCCGAGAATGCCATAAGGGTCGCGATCGCCCATATCCATGTGGCGGGCGCAGATGGCGGTGAAGCGCCCCTCGCTGATGCCGAAGATTTCGGCAACGCGGGCGAGGAAGGCGAGCTCCTTTTCATGCACCGCGCCGTCGGCCTTGGCGATGTGAAAGAGCCCGTCAATGATCTCCTCCAGCAGCGGGCAGCCCTCGTCGCCTTCCGCGCACAGGTTCTTCAGCTTGCGCGCATAGGCCTCGTAGCCGGCGATATCCTGGCGGGCGAGATTGTAAAGCCGCGCGACATTCTGCCGCTCGCCCTCCGGGATTTCGAAAATCTCGTGGAAGGCGTTGACCTCCTCGATGGAGACGAAACCGTCGGCCTTGGCCATCTTGGCGGAAAGCGCGATCAAGGAGACGGAGAACGCGACCTGACGGCGCGTTTCGGGATCGCCCTCGAAAAGCGTGCGCACGGCCTCGACGACGCTGGTCAGCACAGTGCCGGCGGACTGGCTGACGAAATTGACCAGCTTTTCCCAGAATGACATTTACGGTCTCCCGGCGGTGGCGAACCGCCCTTTCAAGTCCTGACAGATTGGACAAAAAACGCGTGTCGCGCAAGTCGAACCGAGCGGTTCAATTTCACTTTTTTGCGACGCGCGCAGATGGTCCCGCCCGCCGCGACGCCGCGCTGAACGCAAAACGGGAAAGTTTTGCGATTGCCCGCAAGACACAGCCAGGGCTATAGACTACGCCTGAAGCGCGAATAGCAGGGGACGGCGAGCGATGGAACGCAAGAATACATTCAATTTCGGCTATTTTCTGGTGGCCTTTCTGGTCATCGTCGGTTTCCAGATGTGGTTTACGTCGCGCGACGTCGCCCAGATCAGCTATTCCGACATGATCAACTATATCGAGAAGGGGCAGGTCCAGTCCGTTTCCATCGCCGACAACACCATCCAGGGCCAGTTCAAGGACGCCGTCAACGGCAAGGACTATTTCGTCACCTACCGCGTTCCCCAGGAGCTCGCGGTCGATTTCGACAAGTACAAGGTCGATGTCACCGGCGTTCCCGACCACACGCTTCTGACCAAGATTCTCTCCTGGGTCCTGCCGATCGTCCTGTTCTTCGCCATCTGGGCCTGGTTCTTCCGCAAGTTCGCCGAAAAGCAGGGCATGGGCCTGGGCGGCATGATGAATGTCGGCAAGTCCAAGGCGAAGATCTATGTCGAGCGCAAGACCGGCGTGACCTTCGACGACGTTGCCGGGGCCAACGAGGCGAAGACCGAACTGAAGGAGGTCGTCTCCTTCCTGACCGAGCGCGACAAGTTCGGCCGTCTCGGCGCGCGCATTCCCAAGGGCCTTCTGCTGGTCGGCCCGCCCGGCACCGGCAAGACGCTGATTGCCAAGGCCGTTGCCGGCGAGGCCGATGTCACCTTCTTTTCCATTTCGGGTTCCGAATTCGTCGAGATGTTCGTCGGCGTGGGGGCCGCGCGCGTGCGTGATCTCTTCAAGCAGGCGCGCGAAATGGCCCCCTGCATCATCTTCATCGACGAACTCGACGCCCTCGGCCGGGCCCGCAATTCCTTCGGCGGCGGCGGCAATGACGAAAAAGAGCAGACGCTGAACCAGCTTCTGGTCGAGCTTGACGGCTTCGACCCATCCGCCGGCATCGTCATCCTGGCCGCCACCAACCGTCCGGAAGTGCTGGACCCGGCGCTGACCCGCGCCGGCCGTTTCGACCGCCAGGTGGTGATGGACCGCCCCGACCGCGAGGGCCGCGCGGCGATCCTTTCCGTCCATATGAAGAAGGTGAAGCTCGCCGACGAAGTGAGCGCCGACGAGGTCGCCGCCCTCACCCCGGGCTTTTCCGGCGCCGATCTTGCCAATCTGGTCAACGAGGCGGCGATCTTCGCGACAAGGCGCGACGGCGAGTTCGTGACCATGGAAGATTTCACCCTGGCCGTCGAACGCATCGTCGCCGGCTCCGAACGCCGCGGACGGCTGCTGAACCCCGACGAGCGCGAGCGCGTCGCCTTTCACGAGATGGGCCATGCGCTGGCCGCCGCGGCCCTTCCCAAGACCGATCCGGTCCACAAGATCTCGATCATCCCCCGCTCGATCGGCGCGCTCGGCTACACCATGCAGCGCCCGACAGAGGACCGCTTCCTGATCACCGCCGGCGAGCTGCGCGACCGCATGGTCGTGCTTCTGGCGGGCCGCGCGGCGGAGGATATCGTCTATGGCGAGATTTCCACCGGGGCATCGGATGACCTGGCGCGCGTCACCGACATCGCCCGTCAATATGTGATGAGCTTCGGCATGGACCCCGAGATCGGCCAGGCGGCGCTGGAGCAGCAGCGCATGCAGTATCTGGACGGCGCGCCGGGTATGGGCAAGCCGAAGGACTATTCAGACGTCACCGCCCGCGAGGTGGACCTCGCCGTGCGCAAGCTGATCGACGCCGCCTATGAGCGCGCCAGGAAGCTTCTCTCCGAGCGCCGCAAGGACCTCGACGAAGGCGCGAAAATCCTGCTGGAAAAGGAAACGATAACCCCTGACGACTTCCCGCCGCTGGTCCAGCAGCCGCTGGCGCAGACTCGGGTTTTGTCGTAGCCGCCAGGACGTTTCCCTCAAGCTTCCTAGACTGGTTCATACTGGGCGCAGACGCTTGTTGATGACGAAAACGCTTCCCCTCATGGCGCCCCCGTTGCCGAAATGCATCACGGCTCCGCAGAAACAGAGATTGTATCACTGATTATCAATACACGTAAGATTGCGGCCGGCATTCTTTCAAGCATCCTCTGTTCATTCTTCAGGATGAGAGGGGAAAGACCATGCGGTATTCAGCCATCGCAATTAATGAACGGCATCAAACCGGACATTTCTTCAGGCAGAGTTTGATCGCGACTGCCTCGACCATATCGATCGCGGCGTTTTCAACATGCCTTGCAGGCGGAAGCGCCAAGGCGGACGGCGGAGCATGCGGCCCCCCTTCCAACAATCTGGTCATCTGCCAGAACGCCTCTTATGGAGACATTACCTACACTGCCGGAACGCGTCTGACGCTGATCCTGAACAACGACAATATGGTGGTCAACGGGACAGTCGCGGTTTCCACGACCCAGACATCCGGCAATGCTGACTCGGAAATCGATCTCAATTCATTCCAGCGCATAAACGGAACAGTTTCTTCAACCAGCGCTGGAGGTCAGAGCCTCGTCTACACTTATGACGGACTCGTTGACGGGAAACTTGTCAGCACCTCGGCGGGCCAGGGCAACGTGTCCGTCACGCTTTCGGGCACTGAAGTTGTTGGCGCGACCAATTCAACGCTCGTCGAGGCACTTCACAACGGCAACGGCGACTCATTCATCATCTTGCAGCAGTCACCTGACCAATCGACCTCCTCCATCAGTGTCCAGTCCACTGGTGGCCAAGAGGCTGTTGCCGCTCATTCCAAGGTGACAGGTTTCCTTTCGGAAGCGAAGATCACGATGAACGGCGGCATGGTCACCGCCCAAGGTGCGAACAGTGTCGGTCTATTTTCGGAAGCGGGAGAGGGCGAAGCCTACGTCAAGGTTTCGGCGGGCAACATCTCGTCGGATGGGACAGCGATACGGGCCATAACCGACAAGAGCGGTTTGAACGGTCATGCCACGATTGAGATCGGCGAAACCAACGTTTTCGTCGGAAGACCCGGTATCACCGGTCTCATCGAGGCACAGTCCAGAAACGTCGATTTCTTTTTCAACGCGGGAATGCTGGCGCATGATGGCGCGGCCGTTGTTCGGCTCGAAGCTTACGGCATCAACGTCCAAACGGGGCCGAAAACCTTAATCGAGTCTTCCGGCGTCGGTACAGCCGGCCTGGAAGTGATTGCCCAAAGCGCGACCGTCAGTATGGATACACCCGATTTCAGAGCCAATACCCTTAACGCGAAAAGCATCCTCCTGAAAGCAGCCGGCGATGGGGCGCGTTTCAGCCTCGACAGCAACGCAGCCGATATCGATGCTTTGGGTGTGGGTGCCAGTGCAATCGTCCTCGACGCCAACCAGAAAAAAAACGTCACCTTTGAAGCATCTTTCGAACGCGGTGAATACTCTGTGGACGCTTCATCAAAAGCGGTCATTGAAGTGATTGCTGCGGACGGCACCAATGCCACGCTGAATTTCAAAGGTGCGTCAATCGAGCCTGTAGACTCGGCGAGGACGACGACAGGCAATGTTGTCCTGATCAGCGCGCCCCAAAGCGCTCAAGGTGCATCGGTCACGCTCAACATCGCAACTCACACCGAATTTGGCTGGTTTGACAATACCGCCATACGCAATACGGTCGACAGCAGCGGCTTCCAATTGAATATCAATGTCGAGGATACGGGTTTCGTGAGAGGCAATACCGTACTCGGCGGCGGAGCATCCACATTCACCATGAATGGCGGCTCTTTCGACGGAACCATCTATGGTGATTATGATCCGTTCGTGCATTTGTCATCGCCGATCGTCAACACCTCGAACGACCACTTTGTCTGGAATGGCGGCGACATCACCGGGAGTTTCCGTGGGCAAGACGGCAGCGATCAGGTCACAGTCAGCCTGAAAAAAGCCCCCTTCGATATCGAAGCATTCACCTTCGATGGCGGCAACCAGAATATCTCCGTCCAAAGGGACGTGGATGTGTTTACCTTTCAGTCAACACGTGTCCTGAAAACCATCGATGCAAACAAAATCGTCAATTTCGAAAAACTCATCCTCGACGACTCAACTGTCTCAATATCGCAGGGCACCTTGTTCCTGTACAATTATGGTCAACCCCTCAGCTATGATTACGGGGACCTGATCCTGAGAAACAACAGTCAGTTGACATACATGCGGGGCGACAACACGGATGTGTTGGCAAATATCATCATTCAGGACAAGGACAGCGCCTTTATCGCACTGGGCCATGGACAGATATCGGCCGGGAACAACGTTTTCAACAGCGGAACGATTTCCTTGAAGAACGGAGTTGCCGATGGGCTGTTCTTCGTTGCCGGAAACTACACTGGCAATGGCGGCTTCGTCTCGCTCGACGTGGACTTCTCAAGGGCGACGGCTGACACTATTGTTCTCTCCCGTAACATTTCGGGCAACACGACGGTTCAGGTCGCCCCACACGGAACCGTAACATACCCCCAAGCCATTCCGATTATCAGAACGAATTTGCCCCCGTCACCCTCGGCCTTCTCGCTTCAAAACGGCCATATCACGGTAGGTGCGTACACCTACAATCTGACGCTGGAGGGGCAGAACTTCTACCTGTCTCCGGCCTCCGGCGTTTCGAGCCTCTCTTCTGGAGAGCTGGAAGCGCTCAAGGGAACCGCAGCGTCCGTGCTTGCAGATGCCGGCGTCAATTTCCAGCCCTACATCCCCCTCTACGAGGCCTATCAGTCGGCGCTTCTGGAGATGACGCGGCTGCCTTCGCTGAAGACGCGGTCGGGCGGGCGTTATGAAGGCGGCGCGGCGCTTTCCTCCGGGCCGGCGCCGGATGCCGTCTGGGGTCGCACCGGCGGCGGGTTTGCCCATTTCGATCCGCAGTCGTCCACCACCGGCTATGACTACGACATGTCGAGCTTCGACATTCAGGCGGGTCTCGACGGCTTGTTCCTCGACAGCGCAGATGGGGCGCTCGTCGGCGGCCTCACCGCCCACTACCGCACCGGCGAGGCCAAGGTGCATTCGCGCTACGGCGACAGCAAGCTCCACCCCGACGGCTACGGCATCGGCGGCACGCTGACCTGGTTCGGCGCTGACGGGTTCTATGCCGATGCCCAGGGCGAGCTCACCTGGTATTCGAGCGAGCTGAAGGCCGAGAACCTTCCGTTTGCGCCCGAAGACAGCGACGCCTTCGGCTATGCGCTCTCGCTGGAAGCCGGGCAGGCTTTCGGCATCGGCGACGGCATTGCCCTCACCCCGCAGGCGCAACTGTCCTTCGCTTCGGTCGAGATCGACAGCTTCACCGGCGCCTATTCCGATCATGTGAGCTTCTCCGACGGTGAGAGCCTGCTGGCCCGCGCCGGTCTTGCCGTCTCCAGGGAAAGCGCCTGGCAGGATGTCAATGGCGAAGCGCGTTCGGCCAATATCTACGGCCTGGCGAACCTCTATTACGAGTTCCTCGGCAAGACGACGGCCACTGTCACCCAGGCGCTCGACTTTTCCTCCGAGCCGGATGATTTCACCGGCGAGATCGGCTTCGGCGGCTCGATCGACTGGCAGGCGGGCAAGCTGCGCTATTCCGCCTTCGCCGAAGTCACCGCCTCCACCGGTTTCGACACCGGCTCCTACGGCTATGGCGGCAATGTCGGGCTGAAGGTCAGGTTCTGACAGCCAGGCGTCTCGAAAGCCCCGCGCCGCTGCAAATCGCACGGCGCGGGGCTTTTTTTTGCTGCGGAAATGCGGACCTGGCTTTCGCCTTGGGTAAACCGATTTTATTTGCGCCCGGTCTTTACACCGGCGAGCGCCTGTCGCATCCATGTCGCACGGCCGGTGGATAGTGCCGGAAGCATTGATGAAAGGGGTCCGATGTCTCGTCACAAAGTCGCCATGCTCACCGCCGGGGGGCTTGCTCCCTGTCTGTCATCCGCCGTCGGCGGTCTGATCGAGCGCTACTCCGATATCGCACCCGCAGCCGAGATCATCGCCTATCGCTCCGGCTATACCGGGCTTCTGACAGGCGACAGTTTTTCGATCACCCCCGCCATCCGCGAAAAGGCCTATCTGCTGCATCGCTTCGGCGGCTCGCCCATCGGCAACAGCCGGGTGAAGCTGACCAACCAGAAAGATTGCGAAAAGCGCGGCCTTGTCGGCGCCGGCGAGGATCCGCTGAAGGTCGCGGCCGAGCGGCTTGCCGATGACGGCATCACCATTTTGCACACGATCGGCGGCGACGACACCAACACCACGGCGGCCGATCTTGCCGCCTATCTGAAGAACAACGGCTATGACCTGACGGTGGTCGGCCTGCCGAAGACCGTCGACAACGACGTCAAGCCGATCCGCCAGACGCTCGGCGCGCTGACGGCGGCCGAATACGGCGCGGCCTTCTTCGACAACATCTCCAACGAACAGAGCGCCGCGCCGCGCACGCTGATCGTGCACGAGGTGATGGGCCGAAATTGCGGCTGGCTGACGGCGGCCACCGCGCGCGCCTATCTCGAACGGCTGAAGACCGTGGACTATGTTGACGGCATGCTGATGAACCCGGCGATGAAGATGATCGACGGCGTCTACCTTCCGGAGATGGCCTTCGACCTTGAGGCCGAGGCCGCGCGGCTGAAAGAGGTGATGGCGAAAAACGGTACGGTTTCGCTGTTCGTCTCCGAGGGCGCATGCCTCGACGCCATCATCGCCGAGCGCGAGGCGGCCGGCGCTGCCGTTACCCGCGACGCCTTCGGCCATGTGAAGCTCGACACCATCAATGTCGGCAACTGGTTCTCCAAGCAGTTCGCCGACCTTCTCGGCGCCGAGCGCGCCCTGGTCCAGAAATCCGGCTATTACGCCCGCTCCGCGCCCGCCAATGCGGATGACCTGCGGCTCATCCACTCCATGGTCGACCTTGCCGTGGAAAGCGCGCTGGACGGCGTCTCCGGCGTCACCGGCCACGATGTCGAGCGCAGCGGACAGCTGCGAACGATCGAGTTCGACCGTATCAAGGGCGGCGGCCATTTCGACCTGGAAACGCCCTGGTTTGCGGGCGTCATGGAAGAAATCGGCCAGGATTTCGCCCCCGCCGATTGACCTTTTCATCCCCCGGGGCTTTTATGGACCCGCGGATGGAGGAACCCGAGTGAGTGTAGAAACCGCGGCCCTTTATGCCGCGCTGGCCTTCGTGACCTTCCTCATGCCGTCCGGCAGGATGCTTGAATTTGCAAGGTGGCATTGCCAGCGCCGGCTGAAGGCGAGCCTGTCCATCGCCATGGGGATCATCGTCGTCCGGGCCGTCTTCTTCGCGGCGGGCCTCGGCGCTTCGGTGGCGCTCGTCTACGCGATGCCCGACGGAAGGGCGCTCGCAGCCGTCGCGGCGTCTGTCTTTCTGGCCGTTTTCGCTGTGAGAAGACTTGTCGCGCTGAAGCGGCCCTCCCCGATCGCCGGAAACGACAACCTGCCGGCAAGGACTTTTCATGCCCGTCTCTGGTACGGCATCCGTTTCGACACGCGCCCGGCGGGCGAAGTCCTTCTGGCCGCCGCAACCGCGATCTTCTTTGTGCCTTCAGGCCTGCCCGGACGTTCGACGCTTGAGCTTTTCGCAGCCGCCCACCTTGCGGCAAGCCTTCTTGCGCTTCTCGTCTACGGTGTCTTCGCCCGCGCGCTTCTTGCCCGCGTCAACCGGCGGCTTGACCGCTCGCGCCAGGAACGGATAGCCAGGCTGCTGCGTTCGGGACTTCCGAGCGTATCCGCCCGCTTTCGCAGGGATGCGGCCTGAGCCGACGCTCGCCTGTGGATTGTGACCGCCCGTCATCAAAGCTTAGCAGTAACCGTCTAGTTCGGGGAGGAGGCGCGCGTCCGCGCGCCGTCAGCGACGGAGCCGCCGATGAGCACTGCCGAACAGGATTTCCGCCAGACCGAGAAGACCAGCCGGCTGAACGCGGCCCTTCTGCAGCACAAGGCCTTTTCGAAGGAAGGGTTTTCGGAACGTTTCTTCGGCCTTTTGTTTTCCGGCCTCGTCTACCCGCAGATCTGGGAGGATCCGGATGTCGATATCGCGGCGATGGAACTCGGACCGGAGCATCGCGTCGTCACCATCGGTTCCGGCGGCTGCAATGTGCTGGCCTACCTGACCCGCGCGCCGGACCGTATCGATGTCGTCGATCTCAACACCCACCACATCGCCCTCAACCGGCTGAAGCTCACCGCCTTTAAGCGGCTGCCGGACCATGAGGCCGTGCTCCGGCTCTTCGGCAATGGCGCGAAGGGCAACGTGCGGCTCTACGACACCCATATTGCGCCTCATCTCGACGCAGAGACCCGCAAGTACTGGGAAAGCCGGGACAGCCTCGGCCGACGGCGCATCACCGTGTTCGAGCGCAACATCTACCGCACGGGCCTGCTCGGCAACTTTATCGGCGCGGGCCATGTCGTGGCCCGGCTGCACGGCGTGAAGATTTCCGAACTGACGGAGGCGAAGTCGCTGCGCGAGCAGCGCCGTTTCTTCCAGGAAAAAATCGCGCCGCTGTTCGACAAGCCGCTCATTCGCTGGACCACGTCGCGCAAGTCCTCGCTGTTCGGCCTCGGCATTCCGCCGCGCCAGTATGAGGAGCTTGCCCGCGCCAGCACCGACGGAACGCTGGCCTCGGTGCTTTGCCAAAGGCTGGAAAAGCTCGCCTGCCATTTTTCGCTGAAGGACAATTATTTCGCCTGGCAGGCCTTCGCCCGCGCCTATCCGAACGACGGGGAAGGCCCGATGCCGACCTACCTGCAACGCGAAGCCTTCCCGCTGATCCGCGACAATGCGGACCGGGCGAGCGTGCATCACGCAAGCTTCACCGAGTTGTTGCGGGAAAAGCCGGCAGCGAGCGTGGACCGCTATGTGCTGCTTGATGCTCAGGACTGGATGAATGACGGCCAGTTGAACGACCTCTGGCGCGAGATCACCCGCACCGCGCGCGACGGCGCCCGCGTCATTTTCCGCACGGCCGCCGAACCTTCGGTGATCGAGGGTCGCCTGGCGGACGAGAGCGCAGCAGGCTGGCGTTATCTCGAGGCGACCTCGCGCGAGCTCGGGATGATGGACCGTTCGGCCATCTATGGCGGCTTCCACATCTATGAAAAGGTCTGATATGGCCGACGCTCACGAGACCGCCGGCAACCAGGCCGAAGCCATGGACGCGATGTATCGCTATCAGCGGCACATCTACGATCTCACCCGCAAATACTACCTCTTCGGCCGCGACCGGATGATCGACAGGCTTGCGGTGCCCGAAGGCGGAACGGTGCTCGAAGTCGCCTGCGGCACGGGGCGCAATCTCAGGAAGATCGCCGCCCGCTATCCCGACGCGCGCCTTTACGGCCTTGATATCTCCGAGGAGATGCTGATCTCCGCGCGGGCGAATTTCGCGGGAAGCGACGCCAGGCCGTTGCTCCTGGCCGCGGACGCCTGCCATTTCTCAGCGGCAGGCTTTGGCGTTGCCGGCTTCGACCGCATCGTCATCTCCTATGCGTTGTCGATGATCCCGCAATGGCCGCTTGCCGTCTCCGCCGCGCTCGATGCCCTCAACAGCGGCGGATCGCTGCATGTCGTCGATTTCGGCCAGCAGGAGGGACTGCCGCGTCTTTTCCGTGCCGGTCTTCACCGCTGGCTCGGGCACTTCCATGTGACCCCGCGCGCAAAGCTCCACGGTGTGCTACAGGCTGAGGCTGCCGCGCGCCGCGCTGATTTCCGCTTTGAGGCCATCGGCCGCGGCTATGCGTGGCACGTCGTGATCACGCGCGCGTGATCACCGGCCAGGTTGCTTCAGCGCCCTCTTAATGAAAGCTTAGGTGGTCTGATATAGGTTGCGGAGCATATTTGCGCGCCCGCCGGCCATGGCTGGCCGAGGTTTACTTGAGGAGACGCCCATGATTTCCAGAACCATCCGAGCGGTTGTGGTGGCCGCCGGTTTTACTTCGCTCTTTGCCGGCTCCGCCGCCGCCCAGCAATGCGGCGGCGATTTCTCGCGCTTTCTGTCCGGCGTGAAATCCGAAGCCGTGCAGCGCGGGCTTTCGCCGAGCGCGGCCGATGCCGTGCTTTCCGGCGCTTCGGTGAGCCAGAGCGTGCTCAAGATGGACCGCGCCCAGGGCGTCTTCAAGCAGACCTTCCTCGAATTCTCCCAGCGCACCGGCAGTTCGGCCCGCCTGAATATCGGCAAGCAGAAGATCCAGCAATATGCCGGGACTTTCGATCGCGCCCGGCGCGAATTCGGCGTTCCGGCCGGCGTACTCACGGCCTTCTGGGCGATGGAGACCGACTTCGGCGCCGTCCAGGGCAATTTCAACACACGCGATGCGCTGGTGACCCTTTCCTACGACTGCCGCCGTCCGGAAATTTTCCGTCCGCAGCTGTTGGCGCTGATCGAGATGACCCAGCATGGCGATTTCGATCCGGCGACGGAGACCGGCGCGTGGGCCGGCGAACTCGGCCAGGTGCAGATGCTGCCGGAAGACATCATCCGCTACGGCGTCGACGGCGACGGCGACGGGCATGTCCGCGTCAAGAAGAGCGCCCCCGACGCTCTGCTGACGGCCGCCAACTTCATCCGCAGCCTCGGCTGGCGCGCGGGCGAACCCTGGATCCAGGAAGTGACGCTGCCGGGCAACCTGCCCTGGGACAAGACCGGCTTCGGCGGCGGCCTGACGGCCGGCCAGTGGTTCAAGCTCGGCGTCCAGCCGCGCGACGGCAACACGCGCTTCGCCAACCTGCCGACGGCGCTGCTGATGCCGCAGGGCCGCAAGGGCCCGGCCTTCCTCGCCTATCCGAACTTCAATGTCTATCTGGAGTGGAACCAGTCTTTCATCTACACGACTTCGGTCGCCTATTTCGCGACCCGGTTCGAGGGGGCTCCGGCCTATGACAAGGGCAATCCCGATCCGGGCCTTTCCGACAGCCAGATGAAACAGCTGCAGACCATCCTGTCGCGCAAGGGTTTTGACGTCGGCAAGATCGACGGCATTCTCGGCGCCGGAACCCGCGATGCGGTCCGCTCGGTCCAGATGCAGCTCGGCATGCCCGCCGACGGCTGGCCCACGCCGCAATTGCTGCGCGCCCTTCAGTAGTTTCGCCCGGGATCAAAAAAGGCCGCTGCGGTTTTCCCGCCGCGGCCTTTTTGATTCGGTCATCGTCGGCGCGCGTGGATCACGCATCCCCTCCCCGGCTGGCGCGTCATGCCGCCGCGCCGCCGGATTTCAATCCGCCATGCCCCGAGAACGCGCGTGCGCACCAGCAAAAAAGCCGGAGGCTCGCGCCCCCGGCTTTTCAATTCATCGCTCACGAAAGACGCGTCTTACGCGGCTTCCATTTCCGCTTCGGCTTCGGCGCGGGCCTTGTCGGCAGCGCCCTTGGCGTCGGCATCACGGTCAACGAACTCGATGACGGCGAGCGCGGCATTGTCGCCATAGCGGAAGCCGGCCTTCATGATGCGGGTGTAGCCGCCGTTGCGCTCGCTGTAGCGCGGAGCGAGAACGTCGAACAGCTTCTTGACGGCCTCGACATCCTTGACCTGCGAGATCGCCTGACGGCGGGCATGCAGATCGCCGCGCTTGCCGAGCGTGATCAGCTTTTCGACGATCGGGCGAATTTCCTTCGCCTTCGGCAGAGTGGTGACGATCTGCTCATGGGTGATGAGCGAAACAGCCATGTTTGCAAACATCGCCTTGCGATGGCTTGCCGTTCTGTTCAGCTTGCGGCCTGCATTCTTATGGCGCATTGCTAGTCTCCTTCACTTGCAGGCAGTTGCCCGCAGTATGACTGGTTAGTACTGATCCTCGTACCGCTTGGCGAGGTCCTCGATATTTTCCGGCGGCCAGGCCGGCACTTCCATGCCCAGATGCAGGCCCATGGAGGCCAGCACTTCCTTGATCTCGTTCAGAGACTTCCGACCAAAATTCGGCGTGCGCAGCATTTCGGCTTCGGTCTTCTGGATGAGATCGCCGATATAGACGATATTGTCGTTCTTCAGGCAGTTGGCCGAACGGACCGAAAGCTCCAGTTCGTCGACCTTCTTGAGAAGGGCCGGGTTGAAGGCGAGTTCGGTAACATCGTCCTCTTCCTGATCCTTCTGCGGCTCCTCGAAGTTGACGAAGACCGAAAGCTGGTCCTGGAGAATGCGGGCCGCGAAGGCAACCGCGTCTTCACCGGAGACCGAACCATCCGTCTCGATCGTCATCAGAAGCTTGTCATAGTCGAGAACCTGGCCCTCACGGGTGTTTTCGACCTTGTAGGAGACCTTGCGGATCGGCGAATACAGGCTATCGACCGGGATCAGTCCGATCGGCGCGTCTTCCGAGCGGTTGCGCTCGGCCGGCACATAGCCCTTGCCGTTGTTGACCGTGAACTCCATGCGGATTTCAGCCGCTTCATCCAGCGTGCAGATAACGAGGCCCGGATTGAGGATCTCGATATCGCCGACGGTCTGGATGTCGCCCGCAGTCACCACGCCCGGCCCCTGCTTGCGCACGACCATGCGCTTGGCTTCATCGCCTTCCATGCGGATGGCGATTTCCTTGATGTTCAGCACGATGTCCGTCACGTCCTCGCGGACGCCCGGGATCGAGGAGAATTCGTGCAGCACGCCGTCGATCTGGACGGCGGTGACGGCGGCGCCGCGCAGCGACGACAAGAGAACGCGACGCAGCGCGTTGCCGAGCGTCAGGCCGAAGCCGCGTTCCAGCGGCTCGGCGACGAGCGTCACCTTCTTGGCCCCGCTGGAGGTGAACTCCACCTTCGAGGGCTTGATCAGTTCCTGCCAGTTTTTCTGGATCATGTTTCTACCTTTCGTTCGCCGCACTATCCAATCGTGACGGCCGAGCTTCGTAGAACCGGCGCTTCATTGCCGAGACGCCGGAGCAAAATGACAGACGATTAAACGCGGCGCTTCTTGCGCGGGCGGCAACCATTGTGCGGGATCGGCGTCACATCGCGGATCGATGTGATGACGAAACCGGCAGCCTGGAGCGCGCGCAGAGCCGATTCGCGACCGGAACCGGGACCGCAAACTTCGACTTCCAGCGACTTCATGCCGTGTTCCTGAGCCTTCTTGGCGCAGTCTTCGGCAGCGATCTGGGCTGCAAACGGGGTCGACTTGCGCGAACCCTTGAAGCCCTTGGCACCGGCGGACGACCAGGCAATGGCATTGCCCTGTGCATCCGTGATGGTGATCATCGTGTTGTTGAACGACGAATTGACGTGGGCGACGCCCGACGAGATATTCTTGCGCTCGCGGCGGCGAACGCGGGTGGCTTCCTTGGCCATGACTTCCCTTTCGTTGATCTCTTCACCGCCGTAGTCCCAGCGGCTCCACCGACCGGACCTTTTGCAAGGCCCCGATCATCTACGCAGAAAGCCGGCGTGAAACCGCCGGCTTGTTCCGGAATGAAAATATTCCGTAGATTACTTCTTCTTGCCTGCAATCGCCTTTGCCGGACCCTTACGGGTGCGGGCATTGGTATGCGTGCGCTGGCCGTGAACCGGAAGGCCGCGACGGTGACGCAGGCCGCGGTAGCAGCCAAGGTCCATCAGGCGCTTGATGTTCATCGAGTTCTCGCGACGCAGGTCGCCTTCGACCATGTAGTCGCGGTCGATCTGTTCACGGATCTGCAGAACTTCCGCATCCGTCAGCTCATGCACCCGGCGTTCTGCCGGAATGTTGGCTGCCGTGCAGATGTCCTGCGCGAATTTCGGTCCGATCCCGTGGATATACTGCAGCGCGATTACAACGCGCTTGGCAGTCGGGATGTTGACGCCAGCAATACGAGCCACGCCGATTCTCCTTAAGCATTGTCTATTGGGCAGCTAGCGGAAACTGCCGGTTTCTTATCGACGGGAAGCCCGCCTCAAACAGCTCTTGCGCAACATCTTCCCGTGGCAAAACCCGTCCTGTTCGAAATCAAAAAGGACCTTGACGGTTCTGCCCCATGTCGCGAGTTGGAGCGCTCATAGCGGAAACAGCGCTTCAATGCAACCGTTTCCTTCACTTTTGTGCCGCCCGAAGACCGTGAGAGCCTCCGGGCGTACAGAATTCATGTTTGCCGGCCGGCGCGGATCGTCAGCCGGGAAGCCGCGGCGGGAATCACGCGCTCGCCAGAACTTTCTCGATGCTGGCGGTCACGGTGTCCATGTCGGCCATGCCGTCGACGGAGCTCAGCTTGCCCTTGGCATAATAATAGCCGATCAGCGGCGCCGTCTCCTTGTAATAGGCCTTCAGGCGCTTCTCCACCGTCTCGCGGTTGTCGTCCGGTCGACGCTTGAACTCGGTCGAGCCGCACTTGTCGCAAACGCCCTCCACCTTCGGCTTGTGGAACTCGTCATGGTAGCCGGCGCCGCAATTGGCGCAGCTATAGCGCCCGGCGATTCGCTCCGTCAGAGTCTCGTCGTCAACCTGGATCTCGATGACTGCGTCGAGTTCGATGCCCTTGGCGGACAGCATCTTTTCGGTGGCATCCGCCTGCACCAGCGTGCGCGGAAAGCCGTCAAGGATGAAGCCGTCCTTGCAGTCGTCCTGATCGATTCGCTCCGAGACGATGGCGATCACGATATCATCCGAGACAAGACCGCCGGCATCCATGACCGCCTTGGCCTTCTTGCCGACTTCGGTCTCCGCGGCCACGGCGGCGCGCAGCATGTCCCCCGTCGAGAGCTGCGGAATGCCATGATTGGCCACGATACGCTGCGCCTGCGTTCCCTTGCCGGCGCCGGGCGGTCCCAGAAGTATAAGTCTCATCGTCCCCTCTTTCCTCCCCGCAATTTCGATTTCTTGATCAGCCCCTCATACTGCTGGGCGATCAGATGTCCCTGTATCTGCGATACGGTGTCCAGCGTGACGCTGACGATGATGAGCAGCGACGTGCCGCCCAGCGCCAGCGAGACGCCCGTGCGCGCCACCAGGATTTCCGGCAGGATGCACACGAACACCAGATAGATCGCACCGACCACCGTAATGCGAGTCAGAACATAGTCTATGTACTCGGCCGTACGCTCGCCCGGACGGATGCCCGGAATGAAGCCGCCATGGCGCTTCAGATTGTCCGCCGTCTCCTTCGGGTTGAAGACGATGGCGGTGTAGAAGAACGCAAAGAACGCGATCAGCGCGCCGTAGGCGACCATGTAGAGCGCCTGGCCGTGGCCGAGCGCCGCGATCGTCGCCGTCGCCCAGCTCGGCAGCTCGCTGGAGGAAAAGCCTGCAAGCGTCGCCGGAAGCAGCAGCAGCGAAGACGCGAAGATCGCCGGGATCACGCCCGAGGTGTTGAGCTTCAGCGGCAGGTGCGACGTATCGCCCTGGAACATGCGGTTGCCGACCTGGCGCTTCGGATACTGGATCAGCAGACGACGCTGCGCCCGCTCGACGAAGACGATCAGCGCGAAAATGGCGACCACGACGACCAGAATGCCGACGGCGACGAAGGCCGAGATCGAACCGACGCGCGACAGTTCAAGAAGGTTGCCGACGGCAGCCGGCAGGCCGGCGACGATGCCGGCGAAGATGATCAGCGAAATGCCGTTGCCAATGCCGCGCGAGGTGATCTGCTCGCCGAGCCACATCAGGAACATCGTGCCGCCAACCAGCGTGACGACGCTCGACAGGATGAAGAACCAGCCCGGATCGGTGACCAGATTATTGCCCGACTGCAGGCCAATGGCGATGCCGTAGGCCTGGGCGGTCGCGAGCACCACCGTGCCGTAGCGGGTGTACTGGTTGATGATCTTGCGGCCTTGCTCGCCTTCCTTCTTCAGCGCTTCAAGCGAGGGCACCACGGCCGTCAGAAGCTGCACGATGATGGAGGCCGAAATATAGGGCATGATGCCGAGCGCGAAGATCGCCATGCGTTGGACTGCGCCGCCCGAGAACATGTTGAACATGCCCAGAATACCTTCGGACTGGCCCTGAAAGGCCTGCGCATAGGCATCGAGATTGATGCCGGGAAGCGGAATATGCGTGCCGAGCCGATAGACGAGGAGCGCGAGAAGCGTAAACCAGATGCGCTTCTTCAGGTCCGTCGCCTTCGCGAAGGTCGAGAAATTGAGATTGGATGCAAGTTGTTCCGCTGCAGAAGCCATGCGTATCTCCGCGTCGCCGCACGGCCGCGACAGGCGCCCGGTGCGATTAAGTGCCAGATCGCCTCAGCCGAGATGCTGCCCTTCAGGGGCGCTCACCGGCATTCGCGATAAACCACCCGCAGGACACGAACGATCGGGCCGGCCGGTGGTCGAGGCACATATGGAAGAAAAAACGCCCGGTGTGAAGCACTCCGGGCGATCATTTTTCAATTCAGCGCTTTTACTCGGCGTTCGTCGCGCCGGCCAGCACGGTTATCGAACCGCCGGCCTTCTCGATCTTCTCGATCGCCGGCTTCGAAGCACCGGCGACCTCAAGCGTGAGCTTCGCCTTCAGTTCGCCGTCGGACAGGATGCGAACACCGTCCTTCACGCGGCGAATCACGCCGGCTTCCTTCAGTACTTCGGCGGTCACCGTGGTCTTCGCGTCCAGCTTCTTGGCATCGACGGCGGCCTGCAGGCGGCCGAGCGAGACCTCGACGAAGTCCTTGGCGAAGATGTTGGTGAAGCCGCGCTTCGGCAGACGGCGGTAGATGGGCATCTGGCCGCCTTCGAAACCGTTGATGGCAACGCCCGAACGCGACTTCTGACCCTTGACGCCGCGGCCGCCGGTCTTGCCGGAGCCCGAGCCGATGCCGCGGCCGACGCGCTTCTTGGCGTGGGTTGCGCCTTCGCGGTCCTTGATTTCGTTGAGTTTCATAATCTTCTCCCGTCTCACTTCTCGTCGACGACGCGCACGAGATGGGACACCTTGTTGATCATGCCGCGCACAGCAGGCGTATCTTCCAGGGTGCGGACGCGATGCATCTTGTTGAGGCCGAGACCGATCAGCGTCTGGCGCTGGACGGCGGGACGGCGGATCGGGCTGCCGATCTGCTCAACGGTGACAGTCTTCTTGGTGCTAGCCTTGGCCATGTTCGCCTCTCTTACTCGTCGACAACAGCGCCGGCGGCCTGGCGGCGAGCCTGGAGCGTGGCGTATTTGAGGCCGCGCTGCGCTGCGATGTCCTTCGGATGCATCTGGCTCTTCAGGGCATCAAAGGTGGCGCGGACCATGTTGTAGGGGTTGGACGAACCGGTCGACTTCGCAACCACATCGGCAACGCCCAGGGTTTCGAAAACGGCGCGCATCGGACCGCCGGCGATGATGCCGGTACCGGCCTTGGCGGTGCGCAGCAGAACCTTGCCGGCGCCGTGGCGGCCCTTGACGTCGTGATGCAGCGTACGACCGTCGCGCAGCGGCACGAAAATCATCTCGCGTTTGGCGGCTTCCGTCGCCTTGCGGATGGCTTCCGGCACTTCGCGCGCCTTGCCATGGCCGAAGCCGACGCGGCCCTTGCCGTCACCAACGACGACGAGCGCTGCAAAGCCCATGCGGCGGCCGCCCTTGACGGTCTTGGCCACGCGATTGATGGCAACGAGCTTGTCAACGAATTCGCTGTCGCGCTCATCCCTGTTCTGGCGATCGTCGCGCGATCCCCGTCTGTCCTGTGCCATTGTCCTGTTCCTTTTTCTTTTCCGGGTGCAATCGGCAAATGTGAAAGCCGCTTCCGCCATTTCTGGCGAGGGGCGGCCGGTGTGTGACCGAAGGCGACTTGAGTTCCGAAGAGACAGTATCGCCTTGGCCGGATATCGGGAGCGCCCTCTCGATGAGGGGCGCTCGAAGCTTCATCAGAAGCTCAGGCCACCTTCGCGGGCGCCGTCGGCCAGAGCCTTGATGCGACCGTGAAAGATGAAGGCGCCGCGATCGAACACGACTTCCTTGACGCCCGCCTTGGTGGCGCGCTCGGCAACGAGCTTGCCGACGGCTTCGGCGGCCTCGCGGTCCGCGCCGGTCTTCAGCGAAGACTTGAGCGAAGCGTCGAGCGTCGAGGCGGAAGCCAGCGTGCGGCCGGCCGTATCGTCGATGATCTGGGCGTAGATGTTCTTGGACGAACGGTAAACCGACAGACGCGGACGGCCGTTTGCCACTTTCTTGACCTGGCGGCGCACGCGGCTGGCGCGGCGTGCAATGGTTTCTTTCCTGCTAGCCATAACGCGTGTTCCTTACTTCTTCTTGCCTTCCTTGCGGACGATGCGCTCTTCCGCGTATTTCACGCCCTTGCCCTTGTAGGGCTCGGGACCGCGATATTCGCGAATGTTCGCAGCGACCTGGCCGACGACCTGCTTGTCGATGCCGGTGACGGTGATTTCCGTCGGCTTCGGGCAGGCAATCGTGATGCCTTCCGGCGGCTGATAGACAACTTCGTGGGAGAAGCCGAGCGACAGCTGCAGGTTCTTGCCCTGCATGGCCGCGCGGTAGCCAACGCCGTTGATCTCGAGCTTGCGCTCGTAGCCTTTGGTGACACCATTGATGATGTTCTCAACCATGGTCCGGGACATGCCCCACTTGGAGCGGGCGTCCTTGGACTGGTTGATCGGGGAAACAACGATCGCGTTGTCCTCGAGCTTGACGCTCACTTCGTCATTGGCGACGAAGGAGAGCTCGCCCTTGGGGCCCTTGGCTGTGACTTTCTGGCCTTCTACGGTCGCAGTCACACCAGCCGGAACCTGAACGGGCTTTTTACCGATACGAGACATTTTCTCTACCTGTCTGTTTCGTTAGGAGGAACGACCCGGATCTTAGAAGACCGAGCAGAGAACCTCGCCACCGACATTCTGTTCGCGCGCCTGGTGATCAGCCATCACACCCTTGGGGGTGGAAAGGATCGTGATACCCAGACCGTTTGCGACCTGCGGAATGGACTTGACCGAGACATAGACCCGGCGGCCCGGCTTGGAAACGCGGGCGATCTCGCGGATCACGGACGCGTTTTCGTAGTATTTCAGCTCGATTTCGATCTCGGACTTGCCGTTCTCGAATTCGGTCTGGGTGTAGCCGCGGATGTAGCCTTCGGCCTGCAGCACGTCCAGAACGTGGGCGCGCAGCTTGGAAGCCGGCGTCGTCACGGAGGACTTGCGACGCGAGGCGCCGTTGCGGATACGGGTGAGCATATCGCCCAGGGGATCAGACATTGCCATTGGACGCCTCCTTACCAGCTCGACTTGACGACGCCCGGCACCTTGCCGGTGTTGCCGAGATCACGCAGCGCGATACGGGACATGCCCAGCTTGCGGTAATACGCACGCGGACGGCCGGATACTTCGCAGCGGTTGCGGATACGCGTCTTGGAGCCGTCGCGGGGCATGTCCGCCAGCTTCAGGGAAGCGCGGAACCGCTCTTCGATCGGCAGCTCCTGGTTCTTGATGATCGCCTTCAGCGCGGCACGCTTCTCTGCGTCCCGGGCGACCGTCTTGCGGCGGCGCTTGTTCTTTTCGACTGCGCTTACTTTCGCCATGTCGTTTTCCTTTTCTACGCTCGTCGTTACGGTTATTTGCGGAACGGGAAGTTGAACGCTGTCAAGAGCGCCCGTGCTTCGTCGTCCGTGTTCGCCGTCGTGCAAACGATGATGTCCATGCCCCACATCTGATCGACCTTGTCGTATTCGATCTCGGGGAACACGATGTGTTCCTTGATGCCCATGGCGAAGTTGCCACGGCCGTCAAAGCTCTTCGGATTGAGGCCGCGGAAGTCGCGAACGCGCGGCAGCGCGATGTTCACCAGGCGGTCAACGAATTCATACATGCGGTCGCCGCGCAGCGTCACCTTGGCGCCGATCGGCATGCCCTCGCGGACCTTGAAGCCGGCGATGGAGTTGCGCGCATGGGTGATCACGGCCTTCTGGCCGGCGATCGCCGAGAGGTCAGCTGCGGCATTGGTCGGCTTCTTCGAATCGCCGACAGCCTCGCCGACGCCCATGTTGATCACGACCTTGTCGAGGCGCGGGATCATCATCGGGTTGGCGTAAGAAAAGCTCTCCTGCAGCTCAGCGCGGATCTTTTCGTTGAAAACCGTCTTCAGGCGCGGCTCATACTTTGCTTCAGCCATCGATCACTTCTCCCGAACGCTTTGCATAGCGGACCTTCTTCTCACCCTCGACCTTGAAGCCAACGCGAGTCGGCTTGCCGTCCTTCGGATCGGCGATCGCGAGGTTCGAAAGGTGAACCGGCGCTTCCTTGGTGATGATGCCGGCTTCGGTGGTCTGCGTCTGCCGCTGGTGGCGACGCACGACATTGATGCCCGAAACGACGGCGCGGTCTTCCTTCGGGAAAACCTGTACGACTTCACCGGTGCGGCCCTTGTCCTTGCCGGCGATCACGACGACCTTGTCGCCCTTTTTGATTCTCTGCATGTTCCGCGCTCCCTTACAGAACTTCCGGAGCCAGGGAGATGATCTTCATATGGCTCTTGCCACGCAGCTCGCGCGGAACCGGCCCGAAGATACGCGTACCAATCGGCTCTTTGTTGTTGTTGATCAGAACGGCAGCATTGCTGTCGAAGCGGATGACGGAGCCGTCAGCGCGGCGGATGTCCTTTGCCGTGCGAACGACAACGGCCTTCATCACATCGCCCTTCTTGACGCGTCCGCGCGGAACAGCCTCTTTCACCGAAACGACGATGATGTCGCCGATAGAGGCATATTTACGCTTGGAGCCGCCCAGAACCTTGATGCACATGACACGACGCGCGCCGGAATTATCCGCCACGTCGAGGTTTGTTTGCATCTGAATCATATCAGGTCGCCTTCTTGTTGTTACCGGCCCGGTTGGGCACCTCTGCCCCCTAGACCAGCTTAATCGACACGTATCAAAGCGCCCGCCCTGCCAAAACCTGACCCGGCGGTCGCTCGAATTTCCTGTCCAGCACTTTCAAAACCATGCGGCCCGAAAAGGATTTCTTTCGGGGCCTGCACCGCGTGCAAGAGCCAGAGCGTCTTCTTGTAGCGTCTTTCGGGGCCCGGGGCCCCTTTCGAAGGGGAAAGCCCTTACGGAAAAGGCCGCCCGTTGCCGGACGCCCCCGCATCTCGATGCCGTGCTACATACAGATATTTCGCCAAAGCGCAAGGGCCCGGGCGAAATAGCTGTTCAATTTTAAAAGTCAGGCCTGGGCGGAGACCACCGTCCAGCGCTTGTCCTTGGAGATCGGCGCGCATTCCTCGATGAATACGGTATCCCCGATCTTGTACTGGTTTTCGGCGTCATGCGCCTTGTACTTTTTCGAGCGGCGTACAGTCTTCTGCATCAGCGGGTGGGCGAAACGACGCTCAACCCGGACTACGACCGTTTTATCGTTCTTGTCGCTGACGACAACGCCTTGCAGGATGCGTTTAGGCATTTTCTTGTCGGTCCTCTATAGTTCTCAGGCCTTGGCGGCCGCCGCCTTCTGGGCAGCAATGGTTTTCACACGCGCGATGTCGCGGCGCACTTCCTTGATGCGCGCCGTTTTTTCCAGCTGTCCGGTCGCCTTCTGGAAGCGCAGGTTGAACTGCTCCTTCTTGAGCTTGGCGAGCTCGTCCTTGAGCTGGTCTTCGGTCATGGCGTGTACGTCAGAAGTTTTCATCGGTACCACTCCTTACTCTGCGATACGCTGGATGAAGCGCGTCTTGACCGAAAGCTTGGCCGCGCCGAGGCGCAGGGCTTCACGAGCAATGTCTTCGCTCACACCATCGATTTCGAACATGATCCGGCCGGGCTTCACGCGGGCCGCCCAGTAATCGACGCCGCCCTTGCCCTTACCCATACGCACTTCGGTCGGCTTGGAGGTGACCGGCGTGTCAGGAAAGATACGGATCCACACGCGACCGGCACGCTTCATGTGACGGGTGATCGCGCGGCGGGCCGCCTCGATCTCGCGCGCGTTGACGCGGTTGGGTTCCTGCGCCTTCAGCCCATATTCACCGAAAGCCAGATCGCTGCCGCCCTTGGCTGCGCCATGGATGCGGCCCTTGAACTGCTTGCGGTACTTTGTACGCTTTGGCTGCAACATTTTCTTCTATCTCCGAACTTCGCGGAAAACGCCGTTGTCAGGCGTTTTCGCGGCGGCGATTGTTGCCGCTGTTACCCTTGTTGTCGCCCTCGGTCGCGCGACGCTCGGAGGCCATCGGATCGTGCTCAAGGATTTCGCCCTTGAAGACCCAGACCTTGATGCCGCAAATGCCGTATGCGGTTTCAGCTTCGGCCGTGCCGTAGTCGATGTCGGCGCGCAGCGTGTGAAGCGGAACGCGGCCTTCGCGGTACCATTCGGTCCGCGCGATCTCGGCGCCGCCGAGACGGCCCGAGCAGACGATGCGGATGCCCTCTGCGCCGAGACGCATGGCCGACTGCACCGAGCGCTTCATGGCGCGGCGGAAGGCAATACGGCGTTCCAGCTGCTGCGCGATCGACTGCGCGACCAGCGTGGCGTCAGTTTCCGGCTTGCGCACTTCAACGATGTTGAGGTGCATTTCCGAGTCGGTCATCGTCGCAAGCTTGCTGCGCAGCTTCTCGATGTCCGCGCCCTTCTTGCCGATGATCAGGCCCGGACGCGCCGAATGGATGGTCACGCGGCACTTCTTGTGCGGACGCTCGATAACGACCTTGGAAACACCCGCCTGCTTCAGTTCCTTCTGGATGTAGCTGCGGATCTTCAGGTCTTCGTGGAGCAGCTTGCCGTATTCGTGATTGTCAGCGAACCAGCGGCTGTCCCAGGTGCGGTTGACGCCGAGACGGAAACCGATCGGATTGATTTTCTGACCCATTATGCGGCCTCCTCTTCGACTTCACGGACGACGATCGTCAGATGCGAAAACGGCTTGAGGATGCGCGATGCGCGGCCCCGGCCACGGACCATGAAGCGCTTGGCGACAATCGACTTGCCGACATAGGCTTCCGCGACGATGAGCTGGTCAACGTCGAGGTCGTGGTTGTTTTCAGCATTGGCGATGGCCGATTCGAGCGTCTTGCGGACGGTCCCGGAAACCCGCTTCTGCGAGAATTCGAGATCGGCCAGGGCCCGGTCAACCTTCTTGCCGCGGATCATGGCGGCGACGAGGTTGAGCTTCTGCGGGCTGACGCGGATCGTGCGCGTAACGGCCTGCGCCTCGTTTTCCTTAAGCCGGCGTGCGGCTTTTGCCTTGCCCATTGTTACTTCCTCTTCGCCTTCTTGTCGGCGCCGTGACCGTAATAGGTCCGCGTCGGTGCAAATTCACCGAACTTGTGGCCGACCATCTCTTCCGACACGGAGACCGGAATGTGCTTGGAACCATTGTAGACGCCGAAGGTCAGGCCGACGAACTGCGGCATGATCGTGGAACGGCGGCTCCAGATCTTGATCACTTCGTGGCGACCGCCTTCACGCACCTTCTCAGCCTTCTTGAGAAGATAGCCGTCAACAAACGGTCCCTTCCATACTGAACGAGCCATTTCAGACTACCTCTCTTACTTCTTCTTCTGGTGGCGCGAGCGCATGATGAACTTGTCTGTCGACTTGTTCTTGCGCGTGCGCTTGCCCTTGGTGGGCTTGCCCCAGGGCGAAACAGGGTGGCGACCACCGGATGTACGGCCTTCACCACCACCGTGCGGGTGGTCGATCGGGTTCATGACGACGCCGCGAACATGCGGACGCTTGCCCCGCCAGCGCGAACGACCGGCCTTGCCGTCATTCGTGTTGGAATGGTCGGGGTTCGATACAGCGCCGATCGAAGCAAGGCAAGAGCCAGGCACGAGACGCTGTTCGCCGGAGTTCAGGCGAAGGATCGCCATGCCCTGGTCGCGGCCGACGAGCTGCACATAGGTGCCTGCCGAACGGGCGATCTGGCCGCCCTTGCCCGGCTTCATCTCGACGTTGTGCACGATCGAGCCGACCGGAATGTTCTGCAGCGGCATCGCATTGCCGGGCTTCACGTCGATCGCGCTGTCGGCGGCGAGAACCTTGTCGCCAACGGCCAGACGCTGCGGCGCCAGGATATAGGCAAGCTCGCCGTCCGCATAGTTGATGAGCGCGATGAAAGCCGACCGGTTGGGGTCGTATTCCAGACGCTCGACCGTGCCCTCGACGCCGAACTTGCGGCGCTTGAAGTCGATCATGCGGTAGGTGCGCTTGTGACCGCCGCCCTGGAAGCGGGCCGTCACGCGGCCGTAGTTGTTACGACCGCCTTTCGAAGACAGGCCCTGCGTCAACGCCTTGACGGGCTTGCCCTTGTAAAGCTCCGAACGCTCGACGATTACCAGTTGGCGCTGGCTCGGCGTTGTCGGATTGAATGTTTTCAATGCCATTTTCTCATTCCCTATTGGGTCTTTACCCTACCGGGTCTGTTTCAAACGCCGGTCGTCACGTCTACGGACTGACCTTCGGCCAGCGTGACGATCGCCTTCTTGACGTCCTTCTGCTTGCCGGAGAAATTCCGGAAGCGCTTGATCTTGCCCTTGCGCACGAGCGTGTTCACGGACTTGACCTTGACGCCGAAGAGCTCTTCGACAGCGGCCTTGATCTCGGGCTTGCTCGCATTCTTGGCAACGTTGAAGACAACCTGGTTATTGTCCGAAACCAGCGTCGACTTCTCGGTAATGACCGGCGAAACGATCACGTCGTAATGGCGGATATCGCTCATTTGAACCGCTCCTCCAGAGCTTCGACTGCGGACTTGGAAAGCACGAGCTTTCCGCGGCGCAGAATGTCGTAAACATTGATGCCCTGAACCGGCAGAACATCGATATTCGGAATGTTGCGCGCGGCAAGCTTGAAGTTGCCGTCGACTTCCGAACCGCCGATGATCAGAGCGTTTTCCAGGCCGAGGCCGGCAAACTGCGCGATGAGCGCCTTGGTCTTTGCTTCCTTGGCGACGAGGTCATCGACAATGATGATGTTCTCGCCCTTGGCCTTGGCCGAAAGCGCATGTTTCAGGGCCAGCGCGCGAAGCTTCTTCGGCAGGTCATGCGCATGGTCGCGAACAACCGGGCCGTGGGCGCGACCACCGCCGCGGAACTGCGGCGCACGCTTGGCGTGGTGGCGGGCATTGCCCGTGCCCTTCTGCTTGTACATCTTGGCGCCGGTCAGAGCGACTTCCGAACGACCCTTGACCTTGTGGCTGCCCTGGCGCTTCTTTGCCAGCTGATAGCGAACCATGCGGGCGAGGATGTCTTCGCGCGGTTCCAGGCCGAAGATCTCGTCCTTCAGGCTGACCTTGCCGGCGTCCTTGCCCTCAAGTGTTTTGACGGTGAGATCCATTACTCGGCTCCATTGGTTTCAGCCGCGCGCAGGCCGGCGGGCCGCGGCGCATTTTCAGGCACACCGGACTTCACAGCGTCGCGAACCGTGATCCAGGCGCCCTTGGAACCGGGAACGGCTCCCTTGACGAGGATCAGACCGCGCTCTTCATCGGTGCGGACGACTTCGAGGTTCTGGGTGGTGACGCGGGTCTGGCCCATGTGACCAGCCATCTTCTTGCCCTTCCAGACCTTGCCCGGATCCTGGTTGGAACCGGTCGAACCATGCGAACGGTGCGAGATCGAGACACCGTGGGTGGCGCGCAGGCCGCCGAAGTTGTGGCGCTTCATCGCACCGGCAAAACCCTTACCGATGGTGGTGCCGGTCACGTCGACGAGCTGACCCGACACGAAATGGCCGGCCGTCAGTTCGGCGCCGATCTCGAGCAGGTTGTCTTCGGAAACGCGGAACTCGACCAGCTTGGCCTTGGGTTCGACAGAGCCCTTGGCAAAATGGCCGCGCAGCGCCTTCGACGTGTTCTTGACCTTCGAACGGCCAGCACCGAGCTGAACAGCCGTATAGCCGTTTTTGTCTTTCGTGCGCGTTGCGACGACCTGGCAGCCGTCCATTCGCAAAACTGTTACCGGGATATGCTCTCCTGCGTCATTGAAGACGCGGGTCATTCCCACCTTCTGTGCTATTACACCTGAACGCATCGGTTCGTTCCTTTTAGAGTTCCGGCCAGGCCCTTGCGGTCCCGGCGTGTCTCTGTTTGGGACGTCATGCGCATCGCATCAAGGCGCGCGCAGCGATTGGTCCCGTTTAATTATCCCTACCCTGAAAGATCAGAGCTTGATTTCGACGTCGACGCCGGCAGCCAGATCGAGCTTCATCAGAGCATCGACCGTCTGGGGGGTCGGATCGACAATGTCGAGCAGGCGCTTGTGGGTGCGCATTTCAAACTGCTCGCGGCTCTTCTTGTCGATATGCGGACCACGGTTGACCGTGAACTTCTCGATCCGGGTCGGCAGCGGAACCGGACCGCGCACATTCGCGCCCGTACGCTTGGCCGTGGAAACGATCTCACGCGTGGAGGCATCAAGGATCCGGTGATCAAACGCCTTCAGGCGGATGCGGATATTCTGGCCGTTCATGCGACTCGTCCTTGTCTTCTTATTCTTCCCGCCTTCTCGTCATCGATCAGGCGCATTCGTTGAACTTCGACCGCTCTCTTCAATCTTCAAAAGTAGGGACAGGTTGCCCCGTCCCTACCTCGCAATCAAAGTGCCTGTCGCGCGTCGATTACTCGACGATCGATGCCACGATGCCGGCGCCGACGGTGCGGCCGCCTTCGCGGATGGCGAAGCGCAGCTTTTCTTCCATCGCGATCGGAACGATCAGCTCGACGTCAACCGTGACGTTGTCGCCCGGCATAACCATTTCCGTGCCTTCCGGAAGCGTGACGACACCCGTCACGTCCGTCGTGCGGAAGTAGAACTGCGGACGGTAGTTGGTGAAGAACGGCGTGTGGCGGCCGCCCTCATCCTTCGTCAGGATGTAGGCTTCTGCCTTGAACTTCGTGTGCGGCGTCACCGAACCGGGCTTGCACAGGATCTGGCCACGCTCGACCTGGTCGCGGTTGATGCCGCGGATCAGCGCGCCGATGTTGTCGCCGGCCTGGCCCTGGTCGAGCAGCTTGCGGAACATTTCAACGCCGGTCACCGTCGTCTTCTGCGTCGCCTTGATGCCGACGATCTCGACTTCCTCGCCAACCTTGACGATGCCGCGCTCGACGCGGCCGGTCACGACCGTGCCGCGGCCGGAGATCGAGAACACGTCCTCGATCGGCATCAGGAAGGGCTGGTCAACCGGACGCTCGGGCGTCGGGACATAGTCGTCCACGGCCGCCATCAGCGCGCGGATCGCGTCTTCGCCGATTTCCTTGTTGCTGTCTTCCAGAGCGGCAAGAGCCGAACCCTTGATGATCGGGATTTCGTCGCCGGGGAACTCGTAAGAGTCCAGCAGCTCGCGCACTTCCATCTCGACGAGCTCGAGCAGCTCCTCGTCGTCGACCTGGTCGACCTTGTTGAGGAAGACGACGATCGCCGGAACGCCGACCTGACGGGCAAGCAGGATGTGCTCGCGGGTCTGCGGCATCGGGCCGTCGGCGGCCGAGCATACCAGGATCGCGCCGTCCATCTGCGCAGCGCCGGTGATCATGTTCTTCACATAGTCGGCGTGGCCGGGGCAGTCGACATGGGCGTAGTGACGCTTGTCGGTCTCATATTCGACGTGCGCCGTCGAAATGGTGATGCCGCGCGCCTTTTCTTCCGGCGCCGCGTCGATCTGGTCATACGCACGGAAGTCACCGAAGAACTTCGTGATCGCAGCCGTCAGTGTCGTCTTGCCGTGGTCAACGTGACCGATCGTGCCGATGTTGACGTGCGGTTTGCTCCGCTCAAACTTTGCCTTTGCCATTTTAGGCTCCTATTCTTTCCAGACCCCGCAAGGGGGCCAACTCGTTAAGGTGACGACCCCGGTTACTTCGAACCGGAATACTTCGCCTGAATTTCCTGCGCGACGTTCGAGGGGACCGGCGCGTTGTGATCGAAGGTCATCGTGTACTGCGCGCGGCCCTGAGACATCGAACGCAGCGTGTCGACATACTTGAACATGTTCGCGAGCGGAACCTCGGCCTCGATGACCGTTGCGTTGCCGCGCGGCTCCTGGCCCTGGATCTGGCCGCGACGGGAGTTCAGGTCGCCGATGACGTCGCCAACGTAATCTTCCGGGGTCACCACCTCGACGCTCATGATTGGCTCGAGGAGCTGGGCGCCGGCCTTGCGGGCAGCTTCGCGGAAGCAGGCGCGCGCGGCGATTTCGAAGGCGAGGACCGAGGAGTCGACATCGTGGTAGGCGCCGTCGACGAGGGTGGCCTTGATGCCGAGCATCGGGAAGCCGGCGAGCGGACCCGACGACAGAACGCTTTCGATACCCTTCTGGACACCGGGGATGTATTCCTTCGGAACCGAGCCGCCGACGATCTTGGATTCGAAAACGAAATCCTCGCCGTCCGGATTGGGTTCGAAGATGATCTTGACGCGGGCGAACTGACCCGAACCACCCGACTGCTTCTTGTGGGTGTAGTCTTCTTCGTGGGCCTGCGTGATCGTTTCGCGGTAGGCAACCTGCGGCGCGCCGACATTGGCCTCGACCTTGAACTCGCGCTTCATGCGATCGACGAGAATGTCGAGGTGAAGCTCGCCCATGCCGGCGATGATCGTCTGACCGCTCTCCTCGTCGGAGAACACGCGGAAGGACGGGTCTTCGGCAGCGAGACGGTTGAGCGCGATGCCCATCTTCTCCTGGTCGGCCTTGGTCTTCGGCTCGATCGCGATGCGGATGACCGGCTCGGGGAATTCCATCCGCTCCAGAATAACGGGCTTCAGCGGGTCGCAGAGCGTGTCACCGGTGGTGGTTTCCTTCAGCCCGGCAAGCGCAACGATGTCACCGGCATAGGCTTCCTCGATGTCCGAACGCGAGTTCGAATGCATCTGCAGCATGCGGCCGACGCGCTCGCGCTTTTCCTTGACCGTGTTCATCACCGAGGAGCCCTTTTCGAGCTTGCCCGAATAGACGCGGCAGAAGGTCAGCGAACCGACGAAGGGGTCGTTCATGATCTTGAACGCCAGCATCGAAAGCGGTTCGTTGTCATCAGCGTGGCGCTCGATATCGGCTTCGGTCTTGACGTCGATACCCTTGATCGACTCGATGTCGATCGGCGACGGCAGGAAGTCGACGACGGCGTCGAGAAGCGGCTGGACGCCCTTGTTCTTGAAAGCCGAGCCGCACAGCATCGGGAAGAACTGAACGCCGATCGTGCCCTTGCGGAGGAGCTTGCGGATCGTGTCATTGTCCGGCATTTCGCCTTCGAGATAGGCTTCCATGGCGGCTTCGTCGATCTCGACGACCGCCTCGATCATCGCTTCGCGCCACTCTTCGGCCTTGTCCTTCATGTCAGCCGGAATATCCGTGATATCCCACTGCGCGCCGAGGTGTTCGCCATCCCAGACAAGCGCCTTCATCTCGATCAGGTCGATCACGCCGGCAAAGTCGTTTTCGGCGCCGATCGGGAGCTGAATGACAACCGGTGTCGCTCCGAGACGGGACTTGACCATCTCGACCGAGCGATAGAAGTCGGCGCCGATCTTGTCCATCTTGTTGCAGAAGATCATGCGCGGAACGTTGTACTTGTCGGCCTGGCGCCAGACGGTTTCCGTCTGCGGCTCGACGCCGGCATTGGCGTCGAGAAGGGCGACCGCACCGTCGAGCACGCGCAGCGAACGCTCGACTTCGATGGTGAAGTCGACGTGTCCGGGGGTGTCGATGATGTTGAAGCGGCGCTTCTTGCCGTCGCGGCCCTGCCAGAAGGTGGTGGTGGCAGCTGAGGTGATCGTGATGCCACGCTCCTGCTCCTGCTCCATCCAGTCCATCGTGGCCGCGCCGTCGTGAACTTCACCGATCTTGTGGGACTTGCCGGTGTAGAAGAGGATGCGCTCGGTCGTCGTGGTCTTGCCAGCGTCGATGTGCGCCATGATACCGAAATTACGGTAATCTTCGATTTTATATTCGCGAGCCATGATGTTAGGCCTTCCCTCGTATCTGAATTACCAGCGGTAATGGGAGAATGCGCGGTTGGCGTCGGCCATCTTGTGCGTGTCTTCACGCTTCTTGACGGCAGAACCCCGGTTGTTCGCAGCATCCATGAGCTCGCCGGACAGGCGCTCGATCATGGTGGTTTCGTTACGCTTGCGCGCGGCCGCGATCAGCCAGCGGATGGCGAGCGCCTGACGGCGCTCGGGACGGACGTCGACCGGAACCTGGTAGGTCGCACCGCCAACGCGGCGCGAGCGGACTTCAACGTGCGGCGCGACGTTTTCGAGCGCCTGATGAAAGACCTCGATCGGGTCCTGCTTCATCTTGCCCTCGACGGCGTCGAGCGCGCCGTAGACGATCGTCTCGGCGACCGACTTCTTGCCATGCAGCATGATGGCATTCATGAACTTACTGATCACCAGATCGCCAAATTTGGGATCCGGGTTGATCTCACGCTTTTCTGCGCTGTGGCGTCGTGACATGCTTTTGTCTCTCAACAGTTGCGGCGCTTAAAACGCGGAGAACCTCGCGCAGCGCCAGAAGAATGAAAACCGAATTACTTCGGACGCTTGGCACCGTATTTCGAACGGCGCTGCTTACGGTTCTTGACGCCCTGCGTGTCGAGAACACCGCGGATGATGTGGTAACGCACACCCGGCAAGTCCTTGACGCGGCCGCCGCGAATCATGACGACGGAGTGTTCCTGCAGGTTGTGGCCTTCGCCCGGAATGTAGCCGATGACTTCGAAGCCATTGGTCAGGCGGATCTTGGCAACCTTACGCAGAGCCGAGTTCGGCTTCTTCGGCGTCGTGGTGTAGACGCGCGTGCAGACGCCGCGCTTCTGCGGGTTCTGTTCCAGCGCGGGAACCTTGTTCCGCTTGACCTGGGGCTGGCGCGGCTTGCGGATCAGTTGGTTTACGGTAGGCATATACCCATCCCTTTAGAATTCGTGTCTCGTCGCCCTTATGGGGCATTTCAATGCCGTCACCGGCGAACAGAAGCACTTTCAGCGTCTATATGCGCACAAGCACGGCCCGACCCGCCTACCCGGCAGATGGACCTTAAAGCAGAGGACACAGGCGCCTTGCCGCGTCATGCGTGCAGCATTTGATCTTCAACGTGCTGTATGAGAACCTAGTCTGAGGTGAACTCCGGGACATTTGGCTTCCCGAACGGCCATGCCTCACATGGGTTCTGTTGGCGCCGACATACTCATTTCGGTTAATGCCGTCAAGCCCAAAGCCCCGAAATTCTGGAATCTCCGGGCCTGCGACGCCTCCTTTGCGGGCGGCCATGGCGCATCGGGCAATATTGACGGCTCTCAAGGCGCGTCCGACGCAATATTCTGTCGCCGGGCCGCGCCTTCGCCGGAAAGCACGATCCGCGTCGCAACGCCGATTCTCTCCAGAAACACGCGGTCGTGGCTGATGACGAGGAGCGCGCCGTCATAGGCGTTGAGGCCCGCCTCCAGCGTCGCCAGGCTTTCAAGGTCGAGGTGGTTGGTCGGCTCGTCGAGGATCAGGAGCTGCGCCGGACGGCTTCCGCCGATCGCGACGGCGAGCCCCGCCCGCAGCAATTCGCCGCCGCTCAGATCGACAACCCGTTTCAGCGCCTCGTCGGCGCGGAAACGGAACCGCGCAAGCGCCGCCCGGCAGGCATTCTCGCCGTCATGCGGGTTGAGGCGCCTGAAATTGTCGCGCACGCTCGCCCCGCGATCGAGCAGGGACACCGCCTGGTCGAAGAGCGCAAAGGGCACGCAGATCTCCGCCGTTCCGCCAAGCGGCCGTAGCCCGCCCGAAAGCGTCTTTACCAGCGTCGACTTGCCGGCACCGTTGCCGCCTTCGATGGCCACGCGCTCGGGCCCGGTCATCTCGAAGGAAAGATCGCGGAAGAGCGGCGCTTGGGCATCATAGCCGCCGGCCAGGTGGTCCGCCTTCAGCAGCCGCCGCCCGGCGGCAAGCCCCGAGGGCGGGAGGGTGATTGCAAAGGGCGCGACCACCTCGAGGCGCGCCTTGGCCTCGCTGAGCGCCTCCGCCGCCTTTTCGGCCTGCCGCTCTTTGAGCGCGTTCTGCCGGGCTGCCGTTGCCTCGGACTGCGCCTTCATGCCGTCGAGCACCATTTTCGGCATGTCGTTGCGCTTGCGCGCCTTGCGCCCCTTGGCATCGGTGCGCGCCTTGCGTTCCGCCCGCTGGCGCGCGGCCGCGGACGCCTGCCGCACCTCTCGCTCCGCTTCGCTCAATCTTCGTTCGCGGTTTTCGATTTCGGCAGCCTTTTCCCCTTCATAGAAGCTGTAATTGCCGCCATAGCGCGTAATGCCGAGGCTGGTCAGCTCCGCGATTTCCATCATCGCTTCCAGCAGTTCGCGGTCATGGCTGACCACCAGCGCTCCGCCGCGCCAGCCGCCAAGAAAGTCCATGAGAAGCTTTCGCCCGGCCGCGTCGAGATTGTTGGTCGGTTCATCGAGCAGGATGAAGTCCGGATCGTCATAAATGAGCGCCGCCAGCCGCGCCCGCGTCAGCTCGCCGCCGGAAAGGCTGACAAGCGGGGTCGTCAGCGGATAGGCGATGGCGAACCGGGACAGGGCGGCGACTGCCTTTTCCTCGGCGAGCCAGTCAATGCGGCCCATGGTCTCGAGGCTTGCCCTGCCCTCGCTGGCCTCCCTGATCATCTCAAGCATGGCCGTAATCGCGAAACAGTCGGCAAGCGTCTCGCCGTTTTCGGGTCGAACCGTCTGGTCAAAGAGCGCGAGCCGGCCCGCAACGGAGACAGTGCCGGACGATGGCGCGATCTCGCCAGCGATCAGCTTCAGCAGCGTTGTCTTGCCGACGCCATTGCGCCCGACAAGCCCGGTCAGCCCCGGGCCGAAGACAGCGTCGAGATTATTGAAAAGAGAATGGCCGTCAGCAGTTGTGAAGGACAGGCCGGAAAGCGTGATGGTCGCGTGCATAATAAAGAGTTCTCCCGTAAAGCCAGTGTGTTTGCTGTCTTCAGGTGAGAAATCATTGGCGGCACGTCCCTTGTGATCACGGTTGAGCTCTCATCTACCCCCGAAGGACGGCGATTTCAAGACGGGCCCGCGCCAATCGCCGGATCGCCAACTTTCAATTGCCCTCGTCTTGTGAAAAGAAGGGCCGAACGGAAACGAGAGGCAGAAAACATGATCGCTATTCCCGGCTACACCAGCGACGGCGAGCGCATGGTCTTCATCATCACCGGCAAGGTCTATCACGAATGGAACGGTGAGGCGGAAGTGCATGTGCTCATCGCCGCCCCGGACGAGGATACCGCCGTACGCAACACGCTGAACGCGCTGGCAAACGAAGGCTATTCGGAAGCCGATCTCGACCAGATCGGCATGATTACCGAAATTCCGGACGAGGAGCCCCACGCCTCCGCCTACCAGACGGCGCTCGAGGGCGAGGTGGCGATCGTGAAGCTTTCGGGCTGAGGGCAAGGCGCACCCTCGGCGGACGGAACAACCTTTGCCTCCGGCAAATTCGCGCCCAGCGGGCAATCCCGCTTGCTTTATCGCGGCGCTTTGCCCACACTCCCCGCTATAAGAACAGGGGAACATCAAGGGGTTCTTCCGGCGCTATCCGGAGGTCCCTTTACCGCCGGCAAGGACGCAGATGTCAATCAAAGCAGCGATCTACCACCTTACCCACTACAAATATGACAATCCCGTCAATCTCGGACCGCAGATCATCAGGCTGAAGCCGGCGGCCCACTCGAAGACCAAGGTCATCTCGCATTCCCTGAAGGTCACGCCGGAGAACCACTTCGTCAACTTGCAGCAGGATCCCTACGGCAACTACCAGGCCCGCTTCGTCTTTCCCGAGCCGGTGACCGAGTTCAAGATCGAGGTCGATCTCGTCGCCGACATGACCGTCTACAATCCCTTCGACTTCTTCGTCGAGGAACAGGCGACCAAATACCCCTTCGAATATGACGAGGCGATCCGCGAGGACCTGTCGATCTACATCAGGCCGGAGCCGGTGGGACCGCGGTTGAAGGCCTATATGGATAAGCTCGACCTTTCGCCCGGCCAGGGCACGGTCGACATGATCGTCGGCATCAATGCCCGCCTGCAGCACGACGTCAATTACATCATCCGCATGGAGCCCGGCGTTCAGACGCCGGAGGAAACGCTGGAGCGGGCCTCCGGCTCGTGCCGCGACTCGGCCTGGCTTCTGGTGCAGATCCTGCGCAATATAGGCCTCGCCGCCCGCTTCGTCTCCGGCTACCTGATCCAGCTCGAGCCGGACCTGAAGGCGCTCGACGGGCCTTCGGGCACCGATCATGATTTCACCGACCTGCATGCCTGGGCGGAAGTCTTCCTGCCCGGCGCGGGCTGGATCGGGCTTGATGCGACCTCCGGGCTTCTGACCGGCGAAAGCCATATTCCGCTGGCCGCAACGCCGCACTACCGCAACGCTGCGCCCATCACCGGCGGCTATTTCGGCAAGGCGGAGACCAGCTTCGACTTCGACATGACGATCAGGCGCGTCGCCGAGCATCCGCGCATCACCAAGCCGTTTTCCGACGAAAGCTGGGAGGCGCTCAACGCGCTCGGCAACAAGGTCGACCGATTGCTCGAAGAAACCGACATGCGGCTGACCATGGGCGGCGAGCCGACCTTCGTCTCGATCGACGATTTCGAGGCCGATGAATGGAACACCGGCGCCGTCGGTCCGACCAAGCGCGGCCTCGCGGACGAGCTGATCCGGCGATTGCGGCAGCGCTTCGCCCCCGGCGGTTTCCTGCATTACGGCCAGGGCAAATGGTATCCGGGCGAAAGCCTGCCCCGCTGGACCTTCTCGCTTTACTGGCGCAAGGACGGCGTGCCGATCTGGAACAACCAGGACCTGATCGCCGAGGAAAAGCGCGAGATAAAGGTCGACGAGAATGATGCCGGCCGCCTGCTGCAGGCGATCGCCAACGAGCTCGACGTCGATCCCGAACTCGTCACCCCCGCCTTCGAGGACCCGGCCGAGTGGCTGATCCGCGAGGGCAATCTTCCGGAAAATGTCGACCCGTCCAATTCGAAGCTGAAGAACGCCGAGGACCGCGCCCGCATCGCCAAGGTGTTCGAGCGCGGACTGACCCGGCCGACCGGCTATGTGCTGCCGGTGCAGGCCTGGCAGGGCCGCGCTTCCGGCCTCACCTGGGTTTCGGAAAAATGGACGACGCGGCGCGGGCGCATCTACCTGATCCCCGGCGACAGCCCGGTCGGTTTCCGCCTGCCGCTCGATTCGCTCGCCTGGATCCCGCAGGCGCAATATCCCTTCATCAATCCGCTCGACCCCTCCGTCAGGCGCGAGCCCCTGCCCGACTACAGGCGCGACGAGGGTCGGCCGCTGCCGCAGGCGAGCTTCACCCCCTTCGAGGAAAGCCCGCAGCCGGCCATGCCTGCCTCCGGCGCGTCGATCGGTGGTCATGTGCGCACGGCGATCTCGATCGAGCCGCGCGACGGCAGGCTCTGCATCTTCATGCCGCCGACGGTGACGCTCGAGGAATATCTCGACCTGATCGCCTCGGCCGAACGCGCGGCCGAGAAGCTCGGCCTGCCGGTTCATATCGAGGGTTATCCGCCGCCGCATGACGAGCGCATCAATGTCATCCGCGTCGCACCCGACCCCGGCGTCATCGAGGTCAATGTCCATCCCGCCGCCAACTGGAAGGAATGCGTGGAGACGACGACGGCGCTCTACGAAGAGGCCCGGATGACGCGGCTGGGCGCCGACAAGTTCATGATCGACGGACGCCACACCGGCACCGGCGGCGGCAACCACGTCGTGGTCGGCGGGGCCAATCCGGGCGACAGCCCCTTCCTCAGACGTCCGGACCTGTTGAAGAGCGTGGTGCTGCACTGGCAGCGCCATCCCTCGCTCTCCTACCTGTTCTCGAGCCTGTTCATCGGACCGACAAGCCAGGCCCCGCGCATCGACGAAGCCCGGCACGACGCGCTCTATGAGCTTGAAACGGCGATGGCGCAGATCCCGCATCCGAAGTCGGGCGTCATGCCGCCGCTGCCGTGGCTCGTCGACCGGCTGTTCCGCAACCTGCTGATCGACGTCACCGGCAATACCCACCGCGCCGAGATCTGCATCGACAAGCTGTTCTCGCCGGACGGACCGACCGGCCGCCTCGGCCTTGTCGAGTTCCGCGGCTTCGAAATGCCGCCGAATGCGCGGATGAACCTTGCCCAGCAATTGCTGGTGCGGGCGCTGCTCGCCCGGTTCTGGAAGAACCCGCTGGAGGGCAAGTTCGTGCGCTGGGGAACCGCGCTCGCCGACCGCTTCATGCTGCCGCATTTCATCTGGCAGGATTTTCTCGATGTCCTGCAGGACCTGAAGGAAAACGGCCTGGAGTTTCGTCCCGAATGGTTCGAGGCGCAATTGCAGTTCCGCTTCCCCTTCTTCGGCGAGGTCGAGTATGAGGGCAACAGGCTGGAGCTCCGACAGGCGCTCGAGCCGTGGAACGTGATGGGCGAACAAGGGGCGCCAGGCGGCACGGTTCGCTATGTCGATTCCTCCGTGGAACGTCTGCAGGTCCGCCTCGAGACGCGGGCGCCGGAGCGCTATATCGTCACCTGCAACGGCCGCAAGGTGCCGCTGAAGGCGACCGGAACCAACGGCGTTTCGGTGGCGGGCGTGCGCTTCAAGGCCTGGCAGCCGGCCTCGGGCCTGCACCCGGTCCTGCCGGTCAACTCGCCGCTCACCTTCGACATTTACGACACATGGTCGGCGCGATCGGTCGGCGGTTGCATTTATCATGTTGCGCATCCCGGCGGGCGGAACTATGAGACCTTCCCGGTTAACGGCAACGAGGCGGAGGCCAGACGGCTTGCACGTTTCGAGGCCGCCGGACACACTGCCGGCGGCTATACGGTATTCGGCGAAGCGCCGTCGCCGGAGTTCCCGCTGACGCTGGACCTCAGGCGCCCGGCAGGGCTTTGAGGCGATTGGCGATCGGGCCCGGCGCCTGATTTTGCGTCGGACACGACACATGGCGCACCGGGGTTCATTCGCCTGATTCTCCCGCGCCGGCAAACGGGCGGCATGGACCGTCCCGACCGAACCGATTTGTGGCGGACAAGGGATCCCTCCCCGCACCAGCGGCCGGGGTCTTCGACAATGGGCGGCAGGAAGCGCTCCAGATGGCAGAACCGAAGGCGGAGATTTCCGCCGACAAGCATATGGCTGACGAGGACCACGAGGCGGAACCCGCCATCGCCTGGAACGCCCGGGACTATGTGCCCCTTCCCGGCGTGCCCGACGAGATGGTCAACGCCGAGGGGAAGGTGCGCCCCGTCTGGCAGCCCTTCGTCAACGCGCTTTCCGGCATGACGGCGTCCGAGCTTTCCGAGCGCTTTGCCCGCGCCGATCGCTATCTGCGCGACGCCGGCGTGTTCTACCGCGCCTATGACGGCCAGGATGACACCCGCGCCTGGCCCTTCTCCCATATTCCGGTGATCATCGACGATGACGAATGGCAGGCGCTGGCCGACGGGCTGAAGCAGCGCGCCGATCTTCTGGAAGCGATGATGGCCGATTTCTACGGCGAGAACCGCCTGGTCTCCGAAGGCTTCATTCCGCCCGCCCTCGTCGCCTCCAACACCGAGTTCCTGCGACCGCTCGTCGGCATCGACCCGCCTGGCGGCCATTACCTGCATTTCGTCTCCTTCGAAGTCGGGCGCGGGCCGGACGGCAAGTGGTGGGTGCTGGCCGATCGCGCCCAGGCGCCCTCCGGCGCGGGCTTCGCGCTGGAGAACCGGGTCGCCGCCTCGCGCGCCTTTTCCGGCATCTACGGCGACATGCATGTGCGGCGCGTGGCGGGGTTCTTCGGCGCCTTCCGCGATGCGCTGCAGGGCGATCCGGCGGGCAATGAGGGCCGCATCGGCGTGCTGACGCCGGGTCCGGCCAACGAGACCTATTACGAACACGCCTATATCGCCCGCTATCTCGGCATCTCGCTTCTGGAGGGCGAGGACCTGATCGTCGTCAACGACCGGGTGATGGTGCGTACCGTGGCCGGCCCCATGCCGGTCAGCGTGCTGTGGCGCCGGCTTGATGCCGGCTTCACCGATCCGCTCGAGCTCAACCCGAATTCGCGCATCGGCACGCCCGGCCTCGTCAGCGCCATTCGCGCCGGCAATCTCACCATGGTCAATGCGCTCGGCTCCGGCATGGTGGAAACGCGCGCGCTGCTCGCCTTCCTGCCGGCCCTGTCGCGTCGCCTTCTGAACGAGGAACTGAAAATCCCGTCCGTCGCCACCTGGTGGTGCGGCCAGGAAAACGAGCGTCGCCACGTGGCCGAGAACCTCGACCAGATGCTCATCGGCCCGGCCTATTCGCGCATGCCGTTCTTTGACGATTCCGGGCAATCCTTTACCGGCGAGCGATTGCGCGCGCGCAAAGAGGGGTCGGTTGCCCGCTGGCTCGACAAGCGTGGCCCCTGGCTTGTCGGCCAGGAAGCGGTCAAACTGTCGACCGCGCCCGCCTTCATTGACGGCAAGCTGGCGCCGCATCCCTTCTCGCTGCGCGTCTTCGCCGCCCGCACCCGCGACGGCTGGAAGCTGATGCCCGGCGGTTTCGCCCGCATCGGCTCTTCCGACGACGTCGCCGCGATCGCCATGCAGTCCGGCGGCAGGGCCGCGGACGTATGGGTTGTCAGCCAGACGCCGGTCGCGCGCCCGACGCTTCTGACGCAGGAAAGCCGCATCCCGCGCAACAAGCCGGCAAACCTGCCGAGCCGGGCCGCCGACAACCTGTTCTGGCTTGGCCGCTATATCGAGCGCGCGGAAGGCAATCTGCGCATCCTGCGCGCATGGCACGGCCGGTTTGCCGAGGTGGACGATCGCGGCCAGGCGCTTCTGACGCGGGTGGAAGCCTATCTCGACCAGATCGGCCTCGACCTTTCCGAGGCCGCCCTGCCGCCGAGCCTCCTGCGCGACATCGACAGCGCCGTCTATTCCGCCGGCAATATCCGCGACCGTTTCTCACCCGATGGCTGGCTGGCGCTGAATGACCTGTCGAAGACCGCGCGACGCTTCGTCGACCGGGTCAAGCCCGGCGATGACGCCGCCCATGCCGTGACCGTGCTGCTGCGCAAGCTTGCCGGCTTTGCCGGTCTGGTGCACGAAAACATGTACCGTTCCACGGGCTGGCGTTTTCTCTCGATCGGCCGCTATCTGGAACGCGGTCTGCACATGACCCGGCTTCTGGGCGAGCTTTCGGGCGCGGACGCACCCGACGGCGCGCTCGACATGCTGCTCGAGATCGGCGACAACGTGATGACCCACCGGCGCCACTACAATGTCTATACGGATCACCTGACGATCACCGATCTTCTGGCGCTCGATCCGCTCAACCCGCGATCCGTGCTGTTCCAGCTGAATCAGATCCTCGCCGAGGTCGAGAAGCTGCCCGACCACGGCTACCCGACGCAGATGTCGCCGCTGCACCGCGAGACGGTGCGGGTGCAGGCGGGCCTCGCGGTAATGACCGCCGACACGGTTTCGACGGATTACTACCTGACGCTGGAGCGCGATTTCGAGGCGCTGTCCGACTGTCTTGCCCGAAACTATCTGTGAGGGACGATGCTTTACGACCTCTCCCTCAAGATGGAATACCGCTACGACACGCCGGCCTCGCTCGCCCGCCACATTACCCGCGTGATGCCGCTCTCGATCGCCGGGCGACAGCGGCTGATCGCCGGCCATGTGAAGTTCGACCCCGAGCCCGACGAGGAACGCGGCTTCATCGACTTCTTCGGCCATCCGGCGATCGCGACGCTGGTCAACCAGCCGCATCAGCGTTTCGCCATCATGATGAAGGCCCGCGTCAGCATCGACGCGCCGCGCACCATGCTGGAATTCGCCACGACGCTTGCCGAACTGAAGGGCGAATATGACCGCGTGCTCGATCTCGGCCGGGATTCGCCGCACCATTTCATCGGCCCGAGCCCCCGCATTCCGCTCGACCGGAAGATCGGCGCCTATGGGCGAAGCCTCGCGGCTGCCGACAGCAGCGTCTACGCCATCGCCAGGACGATCTGCGCGCGGGTGTTCGAGGATTTTGCCTATGACGGCGAGGCAACGACCGTCGACAGCACGCCGGCGGAGGCCTTCGCGCTGCGCCGCGGCGTCTGCCAGGATTTCTCCCATGTGATGATCTCCGCGCTTCGGATGATCGGCATTCCCGCGGGCTATGTCAGCGGCTACCTGCGGACGACCCCCCCGCCCGGCAGGCCGCGCCTTGAGGGCGCGGACGCCATGCACGCCTGGGTGCGGGTCTGGTGTGGCATTGCCACTGGATGGGTCGAGTTCGACCCGACCAACAACATGGAAGCCGGCGCCGACCATATCGTCGTCGGCTATGGCCGCGACTATGGCGACGTGGCGCCGGTGCTCGGGATGATGAAGACCTATGGCGAACACCAGGCGACCCAGGCCGTGGACGTGATTCCCGTCCAGCAACCCCAGTCCGCCTCCTGACGCATCGCGCTGTTGCGGCGCAATATCAGCCGCCCCCGCGCTCGCGGCATACGCTCCGCGACGCTCTCCTCACGGGAAGGCGCGACGGATTGCCATCTTGCTGCCGCACAACCGCGGTTAGAACAGCGGCATTTGATGGTATGACGAGAATTTCCGATGCGAACTCATCGGTTTGTTGCAAGCGCGTCATATCAGTGCATAAATTGGACGCAAGGATAACAGCATACCGGTCCTCCTCAGCGGGGAGACTGTTTTACGGCGCCGCGTATTTCGAAAATTCCAGCCATTTTTGACTGAAAAGAGTTTGACGGAAAAAGCCAATGAGCAAACTGACCCATCCCGACCTGCCCCTGCCGACGCCCCGCCCCCACGATGTTGACGGACTGGCTGCCGACATTCTGGAAAAGCTGACCTACCAGGTTGGAAAGGACACGATCGTCGCCCAGCCGCATGACTGGCTGCGCGCCGTCATCCTGGCGGTACGCGACCGGATCACAGACAAATGGATGGAATCGACCCGCAAGACCTACGAGGCCGGCTCCAAGCGCGTCTATTATCTATCGCTCGAATTCCTGATCGGCCGGCTTCTGCGCGACGCCATTTCGAACCTCGAGATGATCGAGGCGATCAACCAGGCGCTGGCGAAATTCGACGTCAGCCTCGCCGCGCTTGCAGGACTGGAACCGGATGCGGCGCTCGGCAATGGCGGTCTCGGCCGGCTTGCCGCCTGTTTCATGGATTCCATGGCGACGGTCGACGTGCCCGCCTATGGCTACGGCATCCGCTATGTGAACGGGCTGTTCCGGCAGGAAATCGCCGACGGCTGGCAGGTGGAACTGCCGGAGAACTGGCTTTCCCACGGCAACCCCTGGGAGTTCCATCGCCGCGAAAGCACGCATGAGATCAATTTCGGCGGCAAGGTCGACATCATCGAGGAGGCAGGCAAGGAGCCGCGCTATGTGTGGAAGCCGGCCGAGCGCATGATCGCCGAGGCCTATGACACGCCGGTGGTCGGCTGGCGCGCCAAGCGCGTCAATACGCTGAGGCTGTGGTCGGCCGAGCCGATCGACCCGATCCTGCTCGACAAGTTCAATGCCGGCGACCATATCGGCGCGCTGCAGGAAAGCACCAAGGCCGAGACGCTGACCCGCGTTCTCTACCCGGCCGACGCCAACCCGGCGGGGCAGGAACTGCGCCTGAGACAGGAATACTTCTTCTCTTCCGCCTCGCTGCAGGACATCTTGAACCGGCACATGCAGCAGTTCGGTGACATCAAGCTTCTGCCGGAAAAGGCCGCCATCCACCTCAACGACACGCATCCCGCGATCGCCATCGTCGAAATGATGCGTCTCCTGGTCGATATCTACGGCGTCGAGTTCGACGATGCCTGGGAGCTGACCGTCGGCACCTTCGCCTACACCAACCACACGCTTCTGCCCGAAGCGCTGGAAACCTGGCCAGTGCCGCTGTTCGAACGCCTGTTCCCGCGCCACATGCAGCTGATCTACGCGATCAACGCCAAGATCCTGCTGAAGGCCCGCAAGGAGGCGAACGCCACCGACGACGCCATCCGCCAGATCTCGCTGATCGACGAGGGCGGCGAACGGCGCGTGCGGATGGGCAATATCGCCTTTCTCGGCTCGCATTCGATCAACGGCGTCTCGGCGCTCCATACGGAGCTGATGAAGGAGACGGTGTTCTACAATCTGCATCGCCTTCATCCCGACCGCATCAACAACAAGACCAACGGCATCACCCCGCGACGGTGGCTCAAGGAGTGCAATCCGGGCCTGACCGGCCTGATCCGCGAGGCGATCGGCGACGATTTCCTCGATGACGCCGAGGAATTGCAGGCGCTCAACAGCCTCGCCGAGGACAAGGCCTTTCAGGAGAAATTCCACGCCGTCAAACGCGAGAACAAGGCGCGCCTTGCCAATCTCATCGGCGAACGCATGGGCACCCGCATCGATCCGTCGGCCATGTTCGACATCCAGATCAAGCGCATCCATGAATACAAGCGCCAGCTTCTGAATATCATCGAGGCGGTTGCCCTTTACGACCAGATCCGCTCGCATCCGGAGATGGACTGGGTGCCGCGGGTCAAGCTCTTCGCCGGCAAGGCGGCGCCGAGCTATCACAACGCCAAGCTGATCATCAAGCTCGCCAATGACGTGGCCCGCGTCATCAACAACGACCCGTCGGTGCGCGGGCTTCTGAAGATCGTCTTCATTCCGAACTACAACGTCTCCACGGCCGAGGTGATGATCCCCGCCGCCGACCTTTCCGAGCAGATTTCCACGGCCGGCATGGAGGCGTCGGGCACAGGCAACATGAAATTCGCCATCAACGGCGCGCTGACCATCGGCACGCTCGACGGCGCCAATGTCGAGATGCGCGACTGGGTCGGCGCTGAAAACATGGTGATTTTCGGACTGACGGCAGAAGAGGTTGAACAGGCGCGCGCGAAAGGTCACAATCCGCGCGAGATCATCGAGGGTTCCAAGGAGCTTTCGCAGGCGTTGTCGGCCATTTCCTCGGGCGTGTTCTCGCATGACGATCCGGGCCGCTATGTCGACCTCATCGGCGGACTGTACGACCACGACTGGTTCATGGTCGCCGCCGATTTCGATGCCTATGCCGCCGCCCAGCGCGAAGTCGATGCGATCTGGAACGATCGCACCGCCTGGAACGTTAAGACAATCAGGAATACTGCCCGCATGGGATGGTTCTCGTCCGACAGGACGATCAGGGAGTATGCACACGACATCTGGAGTGCTTTATGAAAAAGCCGGAATCAGACGGTCCGGAACAGGCGCGGGGCGGTTTCCCCGCGCGGGAGGAAATCAACGCGATCCTGAATGCCACCCACGGGGATGCCTTCTCCGTGCTCGGCATCCACGATATCAACGGCAGTCACGTCGCACGGTGTTTTCTGCCGGGGGCGGAAACCGTCGAGGCATTCGACCTCGACGGCAAGCCTCTCGGCAAGCTGACATGCCTCGATGAAGCCGGGTTCTTCGCCGGCCCCGTCGACATCCCCGGTTTCGTGCCGATCCGCTACCACGCCACACGCGGCGGGGCGGAATGGACGGTGACCGATCCCTACAGTTTCTGGCCCGTGCTCGGCCCGATGGATGACTATTACGTCCGCGAGGGCTCGCATCTGAGACTGTTCGACAAGCTCGGCGCACACCAGATGACCCATCAGCGGGTGAAGGGCTTTCACTTCGCCGTCTGGGCGCCGAACGCCCGCCGCGTTTCGGTCGTCGGGTCCTTCAACGGCTGGGACGGACGGCGCCACATGATGCGGTTCCGTCGCGATTCCGGCGTCTGGGAAATCTTCGCGCCCGAGGTCGAGCCCGGCCAGCCCTACAAGTTCGAGATCATCGGCGCCGACGGCAATCTCCTGCCGCTGAAGGCGGACCCCTTTGCCCGCCGCAGCGAGCTGCGCCCGCAGACCGCCTCGCTGACGGCCGCCGACCTGGAGCAGGAATGGGACGACGAGGCCCACCGTGAACACTGGGCGAGCGTTGACCGGCGACGCGAACCGATCTCGATCTACGAGGTCCATGCCGGTTCCTGGCAGCGCCATGATGACGGCTCGTTCCTCTCCTGGGACGAACTCGCCGACAGGCTGATCCCCTATTGTTCGGACATGGGCTTCACCCATATTGAATTCCTGCCGGTCTCCGAATATCCCTATGATCCGTCCTGGGGCTACCAGACGACCGGGCTTTATGCGCCGACGGCCCGTTTCGGCGAGCCGGAAGGATTCGCCCGTTTCGTCAATGGCTGCCACAAGGTCGGCATCGGCGTCATTCTCGACTGGGTGCCCGCCCATTTCCCGACCGACGAGCATGGCCTCCGGCAGTTCGACGGCACCTCGCTTTACGAGCATGCCGATCCGCGCCAGGGCTTTCATCCGGACTGGAACACGGCGATCTACAATTTCGGCCGCACCGAAGTCGCCTCCTTTCTCCTGAACAACGCGCTCTACTGGGGCGAGCGGTTTCATGTCGACGGGCTCAGGGTCGATGCCGTCGCCTCGATGCTTTACCTCGACTATTCGCGCAAGCACGGCGAATGGGTGCCGAACGAATATGGCGGCAATGAAAATCTCGGCGCCGTCCGCTTCATCCAGGAGACCAACAAGGCCGTCTACGGCAATCATCCGGAGATGATGACGATCGCCGAGGAATCGACCGCCTGGCCCAAGGTCTCGCAGCCCGTGCACGAAGGCGGTCTCGGCTTCGGCTTCAAGTGGAACATGGGCTTCATGCACGACACGCTGAGCTATCTCGCGCGCGAGCCGATCTACCGCAAGCATCACCACCAGGAAATCACCTTCGGCCTGCTCTATGCCTTCGCCGAGAACTATGTCCTGCCGCTCTCCCACGACGAGGTGGTGCACGGCAAGGGCTCGCTGATTGCTAAGATGGCTGGCGACGACTGGCAGAAATTCGCCAATCTGAGGGCCTATTACGCCTTCATGTGGGGCTATCCAGGCAAGAAGCTTCTGTTCATGGGCCAGGAATTTGCCCAGTGGAGCGAATGGAGCGAGGCCCGCGGACTGGACTGGAACCTGCTCGACTATCCGACCCACGAGGGCATGCGCCGCCTGGTGCGCGATCTCAATTTCACCTACCGCTCCAAGAAGGCGCTGCATGCGCGCGACTGCGAGCCGGAGGGCTTCGAGTGGACGATCGTCGATGATCACGACAATTCCGTCTTTGCCTGGCAGCGCAAGGCGCCGGGCGAAAAGCCGGTTATCGTCATCTGCAATTTCACGCCTGTTCCGCGCGAGGACTATCACGTCCCTGTGCCCAAGGCCGGGATCTGGCGCGAAATCCTGAATACCGACGCCGAAATCTACGGCGGCAGCGGCAAGGGCAATGGCGGGCGCGTGCGCGCCGACGTCCATGGCCACGGCGGCATTTCCGCCACCCTGCTTCTGCCGCCGCTTGCAACCATCATGCTGGAACCGGAAGAGTGAGTGAGAGGGAGGGAAGGATGAATACGCGCACTGGATACCCCCTGGCCCGTGACGCCATGGCCTATGTTCTGGCCGGCGGTCGCGGCAGCCGATTGAAGGAGCTGACCGACACGCGTGCAAAGCCCGCGGTCTATTTCGGCGGCAAGACCCGCATCATCGACTTCGCGCTGTCGAACGCGCTCAATTCCGGCATCCGGCGCATCGGCGTCGCCACGCAATACAAGGCGCACTCGCTGATCCGACACCTGCATCAGGGGTGGAACTTCTTCCGGCCTGAACGAAACGAGAGTTTCGACGTGCTTCCCGCCTCCCAGCGCGTCTCGGAAACGCAGTGGTACGAGGGCACGGCCGACGCGGTCTATCAGAATATCGACATCATCGATTCCTATGGCCCGGAATACATGATCATCCTGGCCGGCGACCACATCTACAAGATGGACTATGAGGCGATGCTTCAGCAGCACGTCAACGAGGGCGCCGACATCACCATCGGCTGCCTGGAAGTCCCGGTGGAAGATGCCAAGGGCTTCGGCGTCATGCATGTGGACGCCACCGACAGGATCGTCGATTTCGTCGAGAAGCCTGCCAATCCGCCGGGCATTCCGGGCAACGAGAAGATGTCGCTCGCCTCCATGGGCATTTACGTCTTCAATACCAAGTTCCTGTTCGAATGCCTCTACCGCGATGCAGCCGACCCGACATCGAGCCGCGATTTCGGCAAGGACATCGTTCCCTACATCGTCAAGAACGGCAAGGCGATGGCGCATCGCTTCTCGCAAAGCTGCGTGCGCTCGAGCTTCGAGAAGGAAGCCTATTGGCGCGATGTCGGTACGATCGACGCCTATTGGCAGGCCAATATCGACCTCACCGCCATCGTCCCCGAACTCGACATCTACGACAAGTCCTGGCCGGTCTGGTCCTATTCGGAGGTGACGCCCCCGGCGAAATTCGTCCATGACGACGAGAACCGCCGCGGTTCGGCCATCTCCTCGGTGGTCTCTGGCGACTGCATCATCTCCGGTTCGCAGCTCTACAAGAGCCTGCTGTTTACCGGCGTCAGGGCGAATTCCTATTCCCGCCTCGAAGGCGCCGTCATTCTCCCCCATGTCCATATCGGACGGCACGCGCGGCTGAAGAACGTGGTCATCGACCACGGCGTCCATATTCCCGAAGGCCTCGTCGTTGGCGAGGATCCGGACCTGGATGCCCGCCGTTTCCGCCGCTCGGAAAACGGCATTTGCCTGATTACACAGTCGATGATCGACAGATTGGATAACTAAGACATGAAGGTCCTTTCCGTTGCATCGGAAATCTACCCGTTGATCAAGACGGGTGGCCTTGCCGATGTGGCAGGCGCCTTGCCGCTTGCCCTTGCCGGCCTTGGCGTCGAAACCCGCACCATCGTTCCGGGTTACCCGGCGATCATGAAGGCCGTCGAGGGGCATGCCGAAAAGGTTCACACCTTCGGCGACCTTTTCGGGGAATGGGCAACGCTCCACGCAGCCAGATACGAGGGCCTCGACCTTCTGATCCTGGACATTCCGGCGCTTTTCGGCCGTTTCGGCAATCCCTACAATTCCGCGAGCGGGGAAGGTTATTCCGACAACTGGCGCCGTTTCGGGGCGCTGTCCAAGGCGGCGGCGGAAATTGCCGCCGGCGTGCTTCCGGGATGGGAGCCGGACCTCGTCCACTGCCATGACTGGCAGGCGGCGTTGACGCCGGTCTACATGCGTTTTGCCGACGTTCCGGAAAAACCCTCGATCCTCACCATCCACAACATCGCGTTTCAGGGCACGTTCGGCCCCGAGATCTTCCCCTGGCTCGGCCTTCCGGCCCATGCGATGGCCGTGGACGGCGTCGAGTATTACGGCAATGTCGGCTTCCTGAAGGGCGGCTTGCAGACCGCCTGGGCGGTGACCACCGTCAGCCCCACCTATGCGCGCGAGATCCAGACGCCGCAATACGGCATGGGGCTCGAAGGCCTGATCGCCGCACGCGCCCATACCGTCCACGGCATCGTCAACGGCATCGACACCGATGTCTGGAACCCGACGACGGACAAGACGCTCGCCAGCCGCTACACGCCGAGCCGTCTGCGCCTGCGCGAACCCAACCGGCAGGTCCTGAGCGAGCGCTTCGGCCTCGATGACGACAATTCGCCGATCTTCTGCGTCGTCTCGCGCCTGACCTGGCAGAAGGGCATGGACCTTCTCGCCGAAGCCATCGGACCGCTGGTGGCGATGGGCGGCAAGCTCGCAGTGCTCGGCACCGGCGAGCATCACCTGGAGGAAGCCTTCCGCAACGCGGTGCGGCTCTATCCCGGGCGCGTCGGCACGATCATCGGCTATGACGAGACGCTGTCGCATATCCAGCAGGCCGGCGCCGATGCCATCCTCATTCCCTCGCGTTTCGAGCCTTGCGGCCTGACCCAGCTTTACGGCCTGCGCTATGGCTGCGTGCCGGTTGTCGCGCGCACCGGCGGTCTGGCCGACACCATCATCGACGCCAATCCGGCCGCGCTCGATATGAAGGCGGCGACGGGCATCCAGTTCTCGCCGGTGGAAACCTGGTCGCTGGTCCACGCCCTGCGCCGCGCCGTCAACCTTTTCGAGGACAAGAAAAACTGGATGCATATGCAGAAACAGGGCATGAAGAGCGACGTGTCCTGGAAATCCAGCGCCAAACTTTACGCCGACCTTTATTCAAGCCTATTCGTGTGACGGTTCGAACATCATGACCAAGACCATTGCCACCAAGCCCTTTGACGGCCAGAAGCCCGGAACCTCGGGCCTGCGCAAGAAAGTGCCGGTTTTCGCCCAGCCGCATTATGCGGAAAACTTCATCCAGTCGGTATTCGACAGCCTCGAGGACTATCAGGGCAAGACGCTGGTGATCGGCGGCGACGGGCGCTATCTCAACCGCGAGGTGATCCAGACCGCGATCAAGATGGCCGCCGCCAACGGCTTCGGCAAGGTCATGGTCGGCCAGGGCGGCATTCTGTCGACGCCGGCTGCCTCCAACATGATCCGAAAATACCAGGCCTTCGGCGGCATCATCCTCTCGGCCAGCCACAATCCCGGCGGCCCGAACGAGGATTTCGGCATCAAATACAACACCGCCAATGGCGGCCCCGCGCCCGAGCGCATCACCGATGCGATCTATGAGCGCACCAAGCTGATCGACCGCTACCGCATCTCCGAGGCCGACGACGTGCCGCTCGACAAGCTTGGCACCTACAAGGTCGATGACATGGACGTGGAAGTCTTCGATCCGGTCGCAGACTATGCGGCCCTGATGGAGGAATTGTTCGATTTCGACGCGATCCGTTCCTATATCGCCGGCGGTTTCCGCATCGCCTTCGACGCAATGAGTGCGGTAACCGGCCCCTATGCCAGGGAAATCATCGAGAACCGTCTTGGCGCGCCGGAGGGCTCGGTGCGCAATTTCGTGCCGCTCGAAGATTTCGGCGGCCACCACCCCGACCCGAACCTCGTCCATGCCAAGGAACTTTATGACGAGGTGATGAGCGCCGACGGCCCCGATTTCGGCGCGGCCTCCGATGGCGACGGCGACCGCAACATGGTGGTCGGAAAGGGCATCTTCATCACGCCGTCCGACAGTCTCGCCATCCTTGCGGCAAACGCGCACCTGGCGCCTGCCTACAAGGGCGGCCTTGCCGGGATCGCCCGTTCGATGCCGACCAGCCAGGCCGCCGATCGGGTGGCCGAGAAACTCGGCATCGAGGCCTATGAGACGCCGACGGGCTGGAAATTCTTCGGCAATCTGCTCGATGCCGGCAAGGCGACGCTGTGCGGCGAGGAGAGCTTCGGCACCGGCTCCAGCCATGTGCGGGAGAAGGACGGGCTGTGGGCCGTTCTGCTCTGGCTCAACATCCTGGCCGTGCGCGGCGAGACCGCGTTCGACATCGTCAAGAAGCACTGGGCCGAGTATGGCCGCAACTATTATTCTCGCCACGACTATGAGGGCATCGAAACCGAGGCGGCCAACGGCCTGATGGACGCGCTGCGCGGAAAGCTTGCCGCCCTGCCCGGCACCACGTTCGGCGACCTGACCGTGAAGGAAGCCGACGACTTCGCCTATCACGACCCGGTCGACGGCTCGATCAGCCGGAACCAGGGCGTGCGCATCATGTTTGAAAGCGGTTCCCGCGTCGTCTTCCGTCTTTCCGGCACCGGCACGTCCGGAGCGACGCTTCGCGTCTATCTGGAGCATTTCGAGCCGGACCCGGCCCGCCATGAAGAAGATACGCAGAAGACGCTTGCCGGGCTGATCGCCTATGCCGAGCACGTCGCCGGCATCAAGGAACGCACCGGCCGCGATGCTCCGACCGTGATTACCTGAGATACCGATGCGTGACCATGAAGCAAGACCCGGCGTGAGGGTTCTCGACCGGGGCGTCGAATTTTCCGTCTATTCGGAGAATGCGGCAGGTATGGAACTCTGCCTGTTTACCCCGGACGGCACGGAGACCGCGCATCTTCCGATGTCGCACGAGCGTAGCAATATGTTCCGCCTGCTCGTTGACGGGCTGAAGCCCGGCCAGCGCTACGGCTACCGCGCCTTCGGACGGTACGATCCGATGGCCGGACACTGGTTCGATTCCTCGAAGCTTCTTGTGGACCCGTACGCGCGCGAAATCGATGCACCCTACCGCTATGATCCCAGGCTCGGACAATATGGCGTCGAGACGGCCGACATCGTGCCGAAAAGCGTGGTGGTTCCAGATCTGGGCGACGAACCCGGCCATATCGACCTGCCGGACGGGGCCTTCATCTACGAGGCCGGAGTAAAATCACTGACGAAGCTCAATCCGCACGTGCCCGAAAGCATTCGCGGCACTGTCGCGGCCCTCGGACATCCCGCCGTGGTGGAGCATCTGCAGAAGATCGGGGCTGACGCGATCGAACTCATGCCGGTGACGGCGTGGATCGACGAGCGCCATCTCAGGGATCTCGGACTTACCAATGCCTGGGGCTACAATCCGGTGACCTTCATGGCGCCCGACCCGCGGCTCTGCCCTGGCGGAATCGCCGAACTGCGCGAGGCGGTGGAAGCCCTGCACAAGGCCGGTATCGCCGTAATCCTCGATCTCGTCTTCAACCACAGCGGCGAAAGCGACCAGTTCGGCGGCACGCTGAGCTTCCGCGGTCTGGACAACGCGACCTATTACCGTCTGGCCGAAGACGACCCTTCGGTGTTCATCAACGACACCGGATGCGGCAACACGATCGCCTGCGACCACCCGATGGTGCGCCGCTATATCATCGACAGCCTGCGCTTTTTCGCCACCCAGGCGGGCATTGACGGCTTCCGCTTCGATCTCGCGCCCATCCTCGGGCGCACCCGGCAAGGCTTCGATACCCATGCCGAGACGCTGGATGCCATTCTCTCGGACCCGGCGCTGAAGGGCAGGACCATGATCGCCGAACCCTGGGATATAGGTCCCGGCGGCTACCAGCTTGGGCACTTCCCGGCGCCCTTTCTGGAGTGGAACGACCGCGCGCGCGACGACATGCGCCGGTTCTGGCGCGGCGATCCGAACATGACCGGCCTGCTCGCGGACGCCCTGTCGGGCTCCTCGCACATCTTCTCCGTGCGCGACCAGCATGTGACCCGCTCGGTCAATTTCATCGCCGCCCATGACGGTTTTTCGCTGCACGACGTGACCGCCTATGTGCACAAGCACAACGGGCCCAACGGCGAGAGCAACCGCGATGGCCACGACGAAAACTTTTCGTGGAACAACGGCATCGAGGGCGAAACCGACAATGGCGTGGTGCTGTCACGCCGCCGGCAGGACATCAAGGCGCTGCTTGCCACCCTGTTTGCCAGTCGCGGCGCGATCATGCTGAAGGCCGGCGACGAGGGCGGCATGACCCAGTACGGCAACAACAATGCCTATTGCCAGGACAACGAGACCACCTGGATCGACTGGCATGCAATGGATGACGACCTGATCGCCTATACCGGAGAGCTGGCCGCCCTGCGCAGGCAGTTCTCGGTCTTCTCCGAAACCGGGTTCTTCACCGAGGACGAGGTGACCTGGCTGCGTCCGGACGGCGATAGCATGTCCGTCGAGGACTGGGAGGCGGCGGAATGCGACAGCCTGAGCGTCGTGCTCTCGACCACGGAGCGCGCCAGCGGACGTCCGACGCGTCTTGCCATACTGATCAATCGCAGCCATGGGGAAATGGCCTTCCGCCTGCCGGAGCGCGACGCCCACGGGTGGCACAGCCTCGCCGACCGGAAACGCGGCATCGTCGAGATCGCGCTTGCGCCCCGTTCGGTATCGTTTTATGCGGAAATGCTCTCCGAGGCCGGATAGGCCAACCAACAACAACCGTGCGCAGCCGAAAGTAGACCATGGCCAAAGACATTTCGCTCTCTGAAGTGAAGGACTATATCGGCCATGAGGTCGGTCTGTCGCGCTGGTTCACCGTCGACCAGACGATGATCGACACCTTCGCCGACGCCACGCTCGACCATCAGTTCATCCATACCGATCCGGAACGCGCCCGAGCCGAAACGGCTTTCGGCGGTACGATCGCCCATGGTTTCCTGACGCTCTCGCTGCTTTCGGCGATGAATTATGATTGCGTGCCGAAGGTGCGCGAACAGACCATGGGCATCAATTTCGGCTTCGACAAGGTGCGGTTCATGACCCCTGTCAAAAGTGGCGCGCGCGTGCGCGGCCGCTTCACGCTCAGGGACGCACGTTTTCGCGGGGCCGAGCTGCTGGCGATCAATTACACCGTGAGCGTCGAAATCGAGGGCGAACGGAAGCCGGCGCTGACCGCCGACTGGATCACGCTTGTCCAGTTTGCCGCCGAAGATCGCCCGGAAACGGCCTGACCGGCCTCACCGGACCGCGTCCTTCGCGCCCTGATCGAGCAGGCCGAAGACGTAAGGCGCGAAGGAGCGCCAGCATTCCACGCGGAAGGTGTTCTCCTCCTTGCGGAACAGCACGATCTCGGCCTTGCCGAGAACGGTGCGTACCACCTTGCCGACGGGAAAGCTGGCAAGCCTCAGGTCCTGCGGGCAGGCGGCGTTGATCGCTGCCGCCGCACCCGGCCCGTCGACCATCACCGCGACGTTGCGGTGGGAGACGTCAACGGCGGAGAACGGCGTTTCGATCCCCTGAAGCCGCGACATCAGATCGTCGCCATATTCGTTGATCACCAGCCATTCATCCGGCCCCAGCCAGAAGGCATAGCGGCCATCCTTCATGGCCGATGACAGCGGCGCGCGCGGCAGGTCGATCTCGAGGGCGCCGGAAAGCGCCCCGAGCGCAGTCTCCCCGGCCCTGAGCGAAAGCCGCGTGGCATCGGCGGCGACCACGAGGCGGGCAAGGCCCGAGCCGCCAAAGGCGCCGGCAAGCGGAAATGCGCGTGTCGCAACATGTTCTTCAGCCATGGATGCGCGCTCCTTCCTTGTCATAGAATACGGTATCAACCACCTCGACGGCGATATTGCGGTCCGGCATCGGCACGTAGAGCGTCTGGCCCTTCAGCGCGTGACCGTTCTTGACCACCGCCATGGCGATGCCGCTCTGCAATGCCTCCGACCAGTAGGCCGACGTCACATGGCCGAGCATGGGCACCGGTTTGGCCGAATTCGGATCGGCAACGATCTGCGCGCCTTCCTCCAGCACCAGCCGCGGATTGTTCTTGACCAGCAGGCCGACAAGCTGCTTGCGATCCTCGGCGACGAGATCCGGGCGCTTGAGCCCGCGTATACCGACGAAATCACGCTTTTTCTTCGACACCGCCCAGCCCATGCCGGCATCGAACGGCGTTACCGTGCCATCGGTATCCTGACCGACGACGATATAGCCCTTTTCCGCGCGCAGCACATGCATGGTCTCGGTACCGTAGGCGCAGGCCCCGAAGCGCTCGGCACGCTCGAAAATCGTCTTCCAGACGGAAAGCCCGTAATCGGCCGGCACATTGATCTCGAAGCCGAGTTCGCCGGTAAACGACACCCGGAAGAGCCGTGCCGGAACGCCGCAGACGGTGCATTCGGCAAGGCTCATATGCGGGAAGGCATCGGCGGAAATATCGACGCCCTCGACAAAGGGGGTGATGATCTCGCGCGCCTTCGGCCCCTGCACGGCGATGACGGCCCATTGCTCGGTCGCAGACGTCAGCCACACCTTTAGATGCGGAAACTCGGTCTGCAGATAGTCTTCCATCAGGTTGAGAACACGCGGCGCGCCGCCGGTCGTGGTCGTCACGTGGAAGCGGTCCTCCGCAAGCCTGCCGACAACACCGTCGTCATAGATGTAACCGTCCTCGCGCAGCATCAGACCATAGCGGCACTTGCCGGGCTTCAGCGTCGACCAGGCGTTGGAATACATCAGGTTCATGAAGGCCTCGGCATCCGGTCCGACCACCTCGATCTTGCCGAGCGTCGAGGCATCGAAAAGGCCGGCCGCCTCGCGCACCGTCCGGCATTCGCGATTGACCGCATCATGCTTGGTCTCGCCGGGACGCGGGAAATACCAGGCACGCTTCCAGTTACCGACATCCTCGAATGCCGCGCCCTCGCCTTCCGCCCATTCGTGGATCGGCGTTTTGCGGGCCGGATCGAAAAGAGCCCCCCGCGAATGGCCGATCAGCGTGCCGAAGGTCACCGGCGTGAAGGGTTGCCGGAACGTCGTCAAACCCACCTGCGGGATCGGCCGGTCCAGCATCTCGGCGGCGATGGCGAGACCGTGCATGTTGGAAAGCTTGCCCTGGTCGGAGGCCATGCCATTTGTGGTGAAGCGCTTGATATGCTCGATCGAAGCCATGCCCTCATGCACGGCCTGGCGGATATCCTTGGCGCAGACATCGTGCTGATAATCGATGAAGGCGCGGGCATGGCTGTCGGCGCTCTCGTCTTCGCCCAGCATGCCGCCGGTCCACGTACGGGCGTTTTCGGCCGCTATATCGGCAAGGCCGCCGCCGGCCGCAGCCGCCTCGCCGATGATGGCGTGAATCGCGTCCGTGCCGTTGCAGGCGCCGACGCAGACGGAATTCTGCGCATGCGTGCCGGGAACGAAGCGCTGCTCATCAGCATCGAAAACCAGCTTGCCGCGCGCCTGGGAAAAGAGATGGACGGACGGCGTCCAGCCGGCGGAGGTGATCAGCGCGTCGACATCGAAGCTGCGCGTCTTGCCGCTATCCTTGTCCTTCACCTTCATGGAGGAGACGCGGAGCCGCCCCTTCGTTCCAACAACGGTGTTGTTGGCAAGAATTTTGATGCCGAGCGCCCTTGCCTCTTCGTCAAGTCCTGCGCCCGCCTCCATCCGGCTGTCGACGATGACAGAGACATCGACACCGGCCCTCTTCAGGTCAAAGGCCGCCTCATAGGCCGAATCGTGGGCGCAGAAGACGCCGATGCGCCTGCCCACGGCAACGCCATAATGATTGAGATAGGTCCGTGCGGCAGAGGCCAGCATGATGCCGGGCCGGTCGTTTTCCGGAAACACCATCGGCCGTTCGATCGCGCCGGTGGCGAGGATAACCTCGCCCGCGCGCACCTGCCACAGCCGCTCGCGCGGGCCTTTGGCCCTGGCATTCGGCAGGTGATCGGTCAGCCGTTCGCAAAGCGCGACGAAATTGTGGTTGTAATAGCCGAAGGCGGTCGTGCGCGGCAGGACGCGGACATTGTCCATGCCTTTCAACTCTTCCACGGCGGCAAGCGCCCACTCATAGCCCGGCATGCCGTCGATGGTCGTGCCGCTTTCATATTGAAGCGCCCCGCCCGGCTCCGGCTTTTCATCGCAAAGGATCACATCCTTACCTGTCCTGGCTGCGGAAAGGGCTGCCGTCAGCCCGGCAAGACCCGCGCCAACCACCAGCACATCGCAGTGGATATAGCGGCAGGCATAGGTGTCCGGATCGTCCTCGGTCGGCGCTTCGCCGAGTCCCGCGGCCCTGCGGATCAAAGGCTCATAAAGCCTGTGCCAGGCAATACGCGGCCACATGAAGGTCTTGTAGTAGAAGCCGGCGATGAAGAAGGGGGAGAGGAAATCATTCACCGCGCCGGCATCGAAGGAGAGCGACGGCCAGCGGTTTTGCGAGGACGCCTTCATGCCATCGAAAACCTCCTGTACCGTGCCGCGCACATTCGGCTGACGTCTGGCGCTGTCGCGGGCAATGTCGAAAAGCGCATTCGGCTCTTCCGAACCGGCCGTCAGGAAGCCGCGCGGACGGTGATATTTGTAGGAGCGGCCGACCAGATGCACGCCGTTGGCCAGCAGCGCGGAGGCGAGCGTATCTCCCTCAAGGGCCGTATAGGTCTTGCCGTCGAAAGAAAAGCGGATGGTCCTGGCCGGCGTGAGCCGTCCCTTGCCGGCAATGCGCAATGCGCCGCTCATCGGCCTTCTCCCTCAAAATCCGCGCGCTCGGGTTTCGGTTCGCCGGTCCTGTAGATCTTCAGGAACCGGTCGGACACGGTGTCGCGCACGGCGTTGAAGAAGCGGCCGCAGCCATGGACATGGCGCCAGCGCTCGTAGTGAATGCCCTTGGGATTGGCGCGCATGAAAAAATAGTCCGCAAACGCCTCGTCGGAAATCTCCGCGATATTTTCCGGTCGGGCGATATGGGCTTCGCCGGCGGCGGCAAATTCCAGCTCGCTTCGCGCTTCGCCGCAATAGGGACAGTGGATGAGCAGCATGTTCTAGTTCCCTTCCAGTTCGGGCAGGGCTTCGGGCAAGGAGAGGATCATGTCGAGCAGCGGACGCGGCGCCTCCAGCTGCGGCATATGGCCGACGCCTTCAAGCGCATGAAGCTGGACGCCGATGGCGCCGGCGAGCTGGTGGCCGCGCGAGATCGGGATCCACGGGTCCTTCTCGCCCCAGATCACGGTGACCGGACAGTCAATCGTCTTCAGCCTGTCGGCAAATTCGTCGGTGAAACGCTCGTCGGCCTGGGCGAACTGCCTGTAGAAGCTCGCCTGCCCCTCGGGCGTCAGCCAGGGCGAGGCGAGTTCGTGCAGCTCGTGCTCATCGAGCTCGCTCACCAGCGCGCTGCGGATATAGGCTGCGACAATGGCCGAATGGATGTGCGGCGGAAGCGGCGTGAAGGCATCGATATGACGGCTGACATGTTCAAAAAATTCAGATCCCCAGGGGCTGACGGCCACGACGTTCATCAACAGAAGATCGGCAAAGGCGACGTCATGCAGGAGATTGGCCCTGAGCGTCACCGCGCCGCCGAAATCATGGGCAAAGACACTGGGTCGGTCGAGCTCCCAGAACTCGACCACCTCCTTGAAGACGCGGCCCTGCACATCGAGCCCGGTCGCCTGCCCGGGATCCTTGGCCGAGCGGCCAAACCCCGGCATGTCGTACCAATAGCAGGTATAGGCTTTTGACAGCGGCAGGATCATCCGGTGCCAGGAAAAGGACGACCACGGCCAGCCATGGGCCAGTACCAGCGGCGGCCCCTCGCCGGCCGACCCCCAGGCAACCGTGCCTGCACTCGTTTCTGTCTTGTTGTTGACGGTCCAGAGCATATCAATACCCCGTCCATTTGTTTCGTTTTACCTTTTTCGTAGCCTCACGATCGTATGCAACAAGAGTACCGGCCAACTTCGTTACAGCGACAGCGTCTTCCATAGCATCATGATAGCCGCCTCGATAGAATGGAACTCGAAACTCTGAACAAGCATCTTCCAAGGAAATTCGAGTTCTATTTTTGCCTTTCCGCGAGACATAGTGACATGCTCGTTTCATAGTACAGTAGAGTGGACGCTCGATTGCGTGCTTAAAACCAGCCCTCTCAAACTCACGCGAAAGGAAACCAGCGTCAAATTCACAGTTGTGAGCAACTATGGGAAGGCCCTCTAGAAACTCTAGCAGCATCTCTGCGTTCTCGGCAAAGTTGCCCTCACCCTCGACATCGAAATCAAAGATTCCGTGAATATTGGACGCCTCGGTGGGGATGCTCCGCTCAGGATCAAAGAGACCATAGTAGTTCGGAAGCTCTGCCTCTTGATCACTTAAGAGGGCATCAAAGTCGGCTCGTATGGCTCCTACAGCAACTATTCTATCTCGCGATGGCGAAAGCCCAGTCGTTTCGACATCGATGACAACCGCTTGAGACAAGGAAGCAAAGGAAGTTCCCCTTACGGATCGCATACCACCCCCCTATTAATTAATGCGCGACGGCGGCAGCTGCCGCCTCGTCGATCAGGCGGCCGCTGCGGTAGCGGTCAAGCGTCAACCCGGCGGCAAGCCTGTGCGGCTCGCCCCTGGCGATCAGATGGGCGAAGAGGTGGGCAGACCCCGGCGTCGCCTTGAAACCGCCCGTGCCCCAGCCGCAATTGACGAAGAGCCCCGGCACCGGCGTGACGCTCTGGATCGGCGAGCGGTCCGGCGTGTTGTCGGTGATCCCGCCCCATTGCCGCATCATCTTCACCCGGCGAAAGATCGGGAAAAGCTCGCAGATCGCGTCGAGCGTATGCGTGATGATCTGCAGGCCGCCGGTCTGGGAATAGGAATTATACTGGTCGGTTCCGGCGCCGATGACGAGTTCGCCCTTGTCGGACTGCGAGATATAGGCATGCACCGAATTCGACATGACGACGCAGGGAAAGATCGGCTTCAGCGGCTCGGAGACGAGCGCCTGCAGTGGCTGGCTTTCGAGCGGCAGGCGGACATCGGCCATCGCCATCACCACCGAATTGTGGCCGGAGGCGGAGACGCCGATCTTCCTGGCGCCGATGAAACCCTTCGAGGTTTCAACCCCGGCAACGGCCCCGTCCGCCCCGCGACGAATGCCCTTTACTTCGCAGTTCTGGATGATATGCACGCCCCGGTCGGAGGCCGCGCGGCCATACCCCCAGACAACCGCATCGTGGCGCGCCGTGCCGCCGCGCCGCTGCAGAGCCGCGCCGTTGACCGGATAGCGCGCCGTGGCCGCGATATCGAGCGGCGGACAGTACGCCTTCGCCTGGACCGGCGTCAGCCATTCATTGTCGATGCCGTAGAGCCGGTTGGCGTGGACGTGGCGCTTGAACGACTGGCGGTCATGTTCGTTATGCGACAGCATCATCACGCCGCGCGGCGAATACATGACATTGTAGTTGAGATCCAACGCGAGGCCTTCCCAGAGCTTCAGGGAATGCTCGTAGATATCCATGCTCTCGTCATAGAGATAATTGGAGCGGACGATGGTGGTGTTGCGGCCGGTATTGCCGCCGCCGACCCAGCCTTTTTCGATCACGGCAATATTGGTGATGCCGTGTTCCTTGGCGAGATAGTAGGCCGCGCCCATGCCGTGGCCGCCGCCGCCGATGATGATGACGTCGTATTCCGGCTTCGGCTCGGGCGAGGTCCAGTGCTTTTCCCAGCCCGTATGGTGCCGCATGGCCTCGCGCGCCAGGGCGAAAACGGAATATTTGCGCATCGGAATGCTCCCTCGGGCCGGCTTGCCTGTTTGTCCTTACCCTATACCAATCGCAAATCGGAAAGTGACGCAACGTCCTTTTTGCGACGCTTTTGCCGCCTGCGCTCGACATCGAAATTTTCGGGGTTGCGCGCGGACGGCAAGCGCGCTAACGACGCGCCGCGTTTCGGGCCCGAAGCTTCTGCGGCGAAACGGGCGCAATCGCCTGCTATCCAGCGCGCGGGGGCTGGACTTCACCGCCGAAATCTGATACTCGCGACGCCAAATGTCGGGCAGAACCCGACGATGACAAGCAACACTGCCTGACGCGCAAGTATTTGCCAGGCTGAACGACACCAACGAAATTTAAGGAACGGGATACACGTGCAAGTACTTGTCCGCGACAACAATGTTGACCAGGCTCTCCGCGCTCTGAAGAAGAAAATGCAGCGCGAAGGCATCTTCCGCGAAATGAAGATGCGTGATTTCTACGAGAAGCCCTCGCAGAAGCGCGCCCGCGAAAAGGCCGAGGCGATCCGCCGCGTTCGCAAGCTGGCCCGCAAGCGCGCCATCCGCGAAGGTCTGGTTTCGCGCTGATTGTCGTTATTTCGGCACATTGAACATGTTGTGATGGCGGGAGCGTAGGCCCCCGCCTTTTTATTTGCTAGATATTTACCTTGCGACGGTAACGATGCCCGCGCGTCTGCACTTTGCGCGCGACGAGACACGAAACGAGGGACGGATATGACTGAGATGACTGCTGGCACATTCATGACAGGCGCCGGCCGGAAGCTGAGGCTCGCCCTCCTCTTCGGCGCCGTCGGCATGCTCGCTGCCTGCCAGAGCTCCCAGATGATGAACCAGAACGTCGTCTCGATCGACGCGACTCAGGGTTCGGAGCAGAACATCGCATCCCTGACCAATGTGATCGCCGCCAACCCCAACGATCCGGAAGCCTATAATGTGCGCGGCGCCGCCTATGGCCGGGCCGGCGAGGACCGGCGCGCGATGGAAGACTTCAACAAGGCGATCGCGCTCAACCCGAATTACTACCAGGCCTATGCCAACCGCGCGCTGATCGAGCGCAGCCTCGGCCAGCGGATGGACGCGCTGAACGACTATAACCGGGCCCTGCAGATCAATTCGAACTACGACGTCGCCTATATCGGGCGCGGCAATCTCTACCGCGAGGCCGGCCAGCAGAACGATGCGTTCAACGATTTCACGCGAGCGATCCAGCTCAACACGACCGATGCGCGCGCCTATCACAATCGTGGCCTGATCTACCAGCAGCGCAGCCAGCAGGAGCTGGCGATCGCCGATTTCTCCAAGGCGATCTCGCTCTCGCCCAAGGCTCCGCAGCCCTATAATGGTCGCGGCGTCTCCTATCTGGCGCTGAATGACGACCAGAACGCCCGCGCCGATTTCGACAAGGCGCTGGCGCTCGACCAGCAGAATGCCGAGAGCTGGGCCAATCTCGGCCTGATCTTCGAGCGCCAGGGCGATTTCACCAAGGCGGCCTCCTATTATCAGCAAGCCAAGAGGCTGAACCCGAACTATCAGCCGGCGCTGCAGGGCCTGCAGCGGACAATCGGCAGTGCGTGAGCGGATATTCTATCGGCGCAGCGTGAGATTGACCGGCAGGGTGAAGCTCTTCTGCGCGCCCGCGTAGCTTTCCGGAAACGGCCCGAAGGAGCCTGCTGCCCGCGCGCGCTGCAGGACAACCGCATCCACCTGGCTGTTTCCCGAGGAACGCGCCAGCGACAGGGCGGCGATATTGCCTGAACGGTTGAGCGTCAGCCGGATGGTCACCGTGGTCGTGAGTGGACCGAGATCACGATAATAGCGTTCCGCCGCAACCGACCGGGCAAGCCGTGCCTGTACCCTGCCCGCATAATTTGCCATTGCCGCCGCGCCATCGCCTGACGAACCGCTGCGCGATTCGGCTGCCTGGGTGGCTCCCCGCTCGGATGTGCCGCTGACAGACCCACGGCGCGCATCGCGCGCCGACTGGCCGCCGGAACCGGCGCTCTGACGCTGCGCAACCCTTCTCTGCTCGGCGGCCTGTTCACGCTGGCGCTCTGCCTGGGCCTGACGGGTTGCCACCTGGTCTTCAGGAAGCGGCTCTGATTCCCAGGGGTTGGGCTGAGGAACCGGCGGCGCGATATCATAGGCAAGTTCAGGGTCATCTTCCTGCGCCGTAATCGTCTCCGCCTGCGGCATCTGCGCTGCAAGTCTCTCGACTGGCGGCGGCGCTTCGACCTCCTCGGTCTCGGGGCGCGCGGCATAAGCCAATTCGGGCGGAGCGGCCACTTCGGTTTCGGGCGGTGGCGCGACCTCGGAGACGAGCGGCGCTGCAGGGGCCACAGTGTCCGGGGCCGTCGCTTCGCTTGGCGCGACAGCCAGCACCTCGGGTTCGGGGCTAGAAAGCGCTGCCGCAGGTGCTGCTTCGGTCGCTTCCGTGGGAACCGCCTCGGCCGCCTCAACCGGCGCTGCAGTTACCGTTTCGGCTGCCGGCGTGGTCTCAGCGAGCGTTTCGACCGGCGGCGGTTCGGAGACTTCGGGGCTCAGGCTCTCGACCTCGGCGGTAGCCGCCTGTTCCACCGGAACCGGCTGGGCCTCGACCTCGGTTGGCTGAGCCTCTTCCGCGCCACTGGCAGCCGCATCGACATCGCCATTGCCCAGCATCACGACGCTGACGACGGCTCCGCCCTCTTCCTGCGGCGCTTCGGGAATGATTTCAGTCACATGCATGGCCATGGCAAAGACCGCGCCATGAAAGAGAACGGAAACCAGCGCAGCCACAGGCAGGCGTCTGCCTGTCGAGGCCTTTTCGTTGCCGCCATTGACGCGCGGCAGGGGGATGCTGCCGAAATCTTCCTGTTCGGCTGCCAGTTCAGGCACATCTTCGGCCGACGCAGGCTCATCGGCCTTGGTTGCGGCGGCAACACCGGCTGCCGCCTTCAGTTCCAGGACGACGGCGTCGAGATCGGCAGGCTTGCGGCTGGCCGGCGCCACGACAGGCGCATCCGCCTTTGCCGCGGTTTGCGGAGGAGAAACGGGCTCCACCGGCTCCGCGTCGCGGACACCGCCCGGCAAACCCATCGCAAACATCGCCCTGTCATCCGTCATCGGCAGCTTCGTCTTGGCATGTCTTATTGTCTTATTGGTCTTGGCGCAGAGCGCGCAGTGTCTTGTCGACCGGCGTCTCAGCCGTCGAAGGGAATGCCGGCTTTCGAACCGGTTTCAAGCTCTGCCATGCAATCGGCTCCGGCCACATCGCAGACCTTGAGGTCGTTGAGCAGCAGGCCGCCAAGCGCATCGCAGCCCGCGCCCGGCAGTTCGAACTGGCGCACCCGCATCTTGCCGGCCGGCAGCGACAGGAAGTCGAGCATGGTCAGCCTGTCAACGACGCCCTCCGTGTCGAACAGCGCCACTTCAGCCTGCAGGCTGTCGATCGGCGCCGACAGGTTGTTTTCCACCAGGAAGGTCAGCTTGCAGCCATTGTCGGTCGTATCCAGCGCATTGAGCGAGATCGAAAGTCCCGCCTTTCCGTCCGCCGGCATGGCGGCATCGCCCGTGGCGGTCTCCTGGGCCAGGATCGGCTGCGACAGGGCGAAAAGCGCGGCGGCGGCGCATGGGAAAATTTTCATTTCTCAAATCTCCGGCGGTTTTGGATCGGAAGTGTCGGGCGGCGGACGTGCTGCCCGGCGACACCCCATCCTATCGCTCACTTCGGAAAACGTCTATTGCGTGGATAGACAAAGGTGACTAATAGAGTCAACTTATAAAACAGGATTCGAAGATTCAAGTTTTAACCCGAACAGACAATATCGATCAGGATGAATGACGACAAAACGGCCGGACGGGCCGAAGCAAGCGAAAACGGCGCACCCGTGCTTCAAAGCGAGACGCTCTTCAAAGGCGGCAATGAGGTCATCATTCGCCACCAGGGCTCCGACTACCGCATGAAGATCACCCGCCAGGGCAAACTAATTCTGAACAAGTAAGACGAGACGAGACCGATGACGACCAAGACACCCGAGGATATCCGCGCCTTCCGCCGTGACAACCCGAAGATGCGCGAGCGCGATATAGCCTCGCAGCTCGGCATTTCCGAAGCAGAACTCGTTGCCGCCGAAGTCGGCCTCACGGCAACCCGCATCTCTCCCGAACCGGCCCACCTTCTGGCGCATGCCGAAGGCTTCGGCGAGATCATGGCGCTGTCGCGCAACGAGAGCGCGGTGCATGAGAAGATCGGCGTCTTCGAAAACATCAGGAGCGGCAAGAAGGCCGCGATCGTGCTGGGCGAGAATATCGACCTCAGGATATTCCCCAGCCGCTGGGCCCACGCCTTTGCCGTCACCAAGACGGATGACGAAGGCCGTGAAAAGCTGAGCCTGCAATATTTTGACGTCACCGGCGCCGCCGTCTTCAAGGTGCATTGGCGTCCGAAATCCAATATCGACGCTTATCGCGCCTTCATCGAGGCTCACAGGCTGGATGACGATAGCCAGACGATCGAGACGGGCGAGATCATGGCCCACGATGCCGATCACGCCCGCGACCCGCAGGCCGTCGATGTCGAACTTCTGCGCGACCGCTGGACGGCGCTGACCGACACCCACCAGTTCTTTGGCATGCTGAATGACTTGAAGGTGCACCGCCAGACCGCCATTTCGACGGTTGGCGACGACTACGCCTTCCGCCTTGCCGATGATGCGGTCGGCACGATGCTGCACAAGGCCGCGGAAGATGAAGACCTGCCGATCATGGTGTTCGTCAACAATAACGGCATCGTGCAGATCCATTCCGGTCCGGTGAAGAAGATCGTCGAGATGGGGCCCTGGATCAATGTCATGGACCCGACCTTCCACCTGCATCTGCGCCGCGACCACATTGCCGAGGCCTGGCTGGTGCGCAAGCCGACGAGCGACGGCCACGTCACCTCTGTCGAGGCCTTCAACGCGGAAGGCGAGATGATCATCCAGTTCTTCGGCAAGCGCATGGAAGGCTATGCAGAGCGTCCGGCCTGGCGGGCGCTGGCCGAAAGCCTGCCGCGCCGCAACGAAACCGCAGCCGCCTGAGGAGAGACATGTCTGCCATCTTATCCGCGCTGAAGACCGCGCCCCTCATCGCCGGCCTTCTTCTGGCCGACGCCACGACGGCATCGGCCGCCGAGCCGCTCGAGGATACGTCGGCGCTCGTCACCATCGGCGGCTCCGTCACCGAGATCGTCTACGCGCTCGGCGCGGGCGATGCCGTGATCGGCCGCGACACGACCAGCACCTATCCGCCGGAAGCGCTCGCGCTCCCCGATATCGGCTATATGCGCCAGCTTTCCCCGGAGGGTATCCTCTCCGTCAATCCCTCCGCCATCATCAGCATCGAGGGCGCCGGGCCGCCGGAGACGATGGAGGTGATGGAGAAGGCCGATGTCGACCTCGCCATCGTTCCCGAAGACTACAGCCGAGACGGCATCATCGGGAAGGTCACCGCCATTGGCACGCTACTTGGCCTTGAGGACAGGGCCAGTACGCTTGCCGACGAGATCGCCGCCGAACTGGATCCGATTCTCGCCAGAAACGCCGCACGCGCGCCGGACGAAAGAAAGAGCGCGATCTTCATCCTCAGCCTGCGCGGCGGCAAGGTGATGGGATCGGGCACAGGCACGGCCGCCAATGGCGTGATCGAGGCCGCGGGCCTCGAAAATGCTTTCGGCGATATCGAGGGCTACAAGACGCTGTCCGACGAGGCAGTCATCGAGGCGGCCCCCGATGTCATTCTGCTGATGGATGGCGCGGCCGGCAACCACGTACCGAAGAACGAGGATATCGCATCCCAGCCGGCCCTGGCCCTGACGCCGGCCGGCGAGGCCATGGCGATCTACCGCATCGATCCGGTCGGCATGATGAATTTCGGCCCGCGCTTCGGCGAGAACCTGTCGAAGCTGACGGCTGAAATCTACGGAGAATAAAGCGCGCATGGTGGTGATCGACACGCTGACATCGGCCGGAAGGCGGCTCAACTGGCGCGAAAGCGGCGACCGCTCGCATATCGCGGCTTTCACCATACTGGTGCTTGCCGTGGCCTCGGTCTTCGCGGTTCTGGTCTCCGTGGCCAACGGCGCATCGGATGCCTCGGTCTTCGATGTCGGTCGGGCTATCCTCACCGGCAATGCGGATGATGCACTCGCCGCGCGCGACCGCATCATCGTCTTCGATATCCGTTTGCCCCGCGCCATCATGGGCTTTCTGGTGGGCGCATCGCTCGCGGTCTGCGGCACGGCCATGCAGGGCCTCTTTCGCAATCCGCTGGCGGACCCCGGCCTGGTCGGCGTTTCCGCCGGCGCGGGCCTTGGCGCGGTGGTGATGATCGTGCTCGGCGGCACGGTCGCCGCGCCGCTGACCAATCTCCTCGGCTTCTATGCTCTTCCCGCCGCCGCCTTCCTGGGCGGACTGGCAACCACGCTGACGCTTTACCGGATCGCGACGCGGCACGGCCAGACATCCGTTGCCACCATGCTGCTTGCGGGCATTGCGCTGTCCGCTCTGGCCGGAGCCGCCACCGGCTTTCTCGTCTACCTTGCCAATGACCAGCAATTGCGCGACCTCACCTTCTGGTCGATGGGATCGCTCGCCGGCGCCACCTGGACCAAGATCTGGGCGATCGCGCCGATCATGCTGGCGGCCTTTGCCGTCCTGCCTTTCATGGCGCGCGGGCTCAACGCCATCACGCTTGGCGAGGCGACGGCCTACCACATCGGCATTCCCGTGCAGCGGCTGAAGAACATTACCATTGTCGCGGTGGCGGCCGCGACCGGCGCGGGCGTTGCCGTTTCCGGCGGCATCGGCTTTGTCGGCATCGTCGTGCCGCATCTCCTGCGCCTCGTCATCGGCCCGGACCATCGCTATCTGCTTCCGGCCTCCGCCCTTCTCGGCGGCGCGCTTCTGGTGCTGGCCGATCTGTTCGCGCGCACCATCGTCGCGCCCGCCGAACTGCCGATCGGCATCATCACCGCAACCGCCGGCGGCCCCTTCTTCCTGTGGATCCTCTTGAAGAACCGCTCGCGCCTCAACCTGTGACCGCATGACCATGATCACCACCTCCCGGATCTCCGTGGCGCTTTCCGGCCGCCCGGTTCTCAACGACGTTTCGCTCGAGGCGCGCGCCGGTGAACTGACCGCCATTTGCGGCCCGAACGGCTCCGGCAAGACGACGACGCTGAAGGCGATTGCCGGCGATCTGAAATCCGAGAGCGGCAAGGTCGCCATCAATGGCGCGGATATCGCAGCGCTTGCGCCGTGGCAGCTTGCCGAATTGCGCGGCGTGCTGCCGCAGGCGTCCAATCTCGCCTTCCCCTTCACCGTGACCGAAGTGCTGCGCATGGGTCTTTCGGGCCGCAGCCACCGCGCGGGTGAAGCCGACCGGCAGACCATAGCAAAGGCCCTGAAGGCTGTCGATCTCAACGGCTTCGAGGGGCGTTTCTACCAGGAGCTTTCCGGCGGCGAGCAGCAGCGCGTCCAGCTTGCCCGCGTGCTCTGCCAGATCGAGGCGCCGGTCGCCGACGGCTCGCCGCGCTGGCTTCTCCTCGACGAGCCTGTGGCAAGCCTCGACATTCTCCACCAGCTGGCGATCATGCGCCTTGCACAGAGCTTCTGCCGCGCCGGCGGCGGCGTCATCGCCGTCATGCACGATCTCAACCTGACGGCGCTCTTCGCCGACCGGATCGTCCTGATGAAGGATGGAAGCGTCGCCGCAGCCGGTACGCCAAAGGATGTGCTGACCGACGACAATCTCTACGCCGTCTTCGGCGCACGGCTTGTCGTCAACCAAGCACCAACGGACGGCACAACCTTCGTCCTGCCGCACAGCGCACTGTGAAGGCTGACGGCTGAAAGCCTAAGGCTGGTACCGGTAGAAATGCATCCGCGTATCGCCGAATTCGCGCTCTTCCAACGGCGCAAATGCCGAAGGAAGCGCAGGGCTGACGTCGGCCGTCTCCTCCAGAATGACGAGCGCATCCGGTTTCAGCCATCCGCCCTCGCCGGCCGCCGCAATCGCCTTTTCGCCGAGCCCCTTGCCATAGGGCGGGTCGGCAAACAGCAGATCATAGGGCTCCAGCTTGCCGACGCTGCCGAGCTTCGTTGCATCCCGGCGCATGATGCGGGTGCGGCCTGCGAGCCCGAGCGCTTCGATATTGGCCCAGATCAGACCGCGCCCCTCGACGCCGTTTTCGACAAAGGTCGCGGCCCTTGCCCCGCGTGAGACGGCTTCGAGGCCCACCGCGCCGGTGCCCGCGAAAAGCTCCAGCACGCGCGCGCCCTCCACCGCATCCGGGTAGCCATGGGCCAGGATGTTGAACAGGCTTTCGCGGGTGCGATCCGTCGTCGGCCTGATCTCAGAGGATTTCGGAGTCGCGAGCGAACGCCCGCGAAACTCACCGCCGACGATCCGCATTGCCCCTCGGCCCCTTGCCGCCTGCACCACCGCGTGGCCGGTTATTGCCCTCCGGCTTGCCGCGCTTGCCGTTGTCGGGACGTGCGGCGCGCTTGTCGCCCGAAGGACGCCCGCCTGCCGGACGGCCTTCACCGCGCGGCGGACGGCCTTCGCCGGCCGGACGTTTCGGCCCGGAGAAACGCTTTTCGCCTCCGGCCGCCGCATCACCCTCGGCGCGCGGCTTGCGCGGCCCCTTGACAAAACCGCCGCCGGGCTTGCCGCCCTGCGGTTTTCCGCCGCCTCTTGCCGGCCTTGAACCAGCCGGGCGTGCTGCGCGCGGGCTATCGCCCTCGCCCCGGCGGCGTGAATCCTTGCGGGCGTCGCGGCGGGCGTCCTCACGGGCCTTGTCCTCGGCCTTCTTCTTCGCCTTGGGGCCGAGCGGACGGGCACCGGCGGCCATCCAGACATTGGCGGAGCGGGTATTGCGCTCGACATCGCGCACCGGCTTTTCCTCGCCCCTGCGCTTGGTATCGAGCCGGTCGCGGCCACGCTCGGCGCGCTCCTGCCGGTCAAGCTTTTCCCTGCGGGGGCCACGCTTCGGCGCCTCGGCCTCAGCCGGCTTCGGCACGGCGGCCTCGCCGTCATGATAGATCGGCGCATCGAAATTGGCGCCGGATTCCTCGATCAGGCGCGGCCCCAACTGGTCGCGCAGCGTGCGTCCGCGCACTTCCAGCACATTGCCCTCGGCCAGCTCGCCCAACTGGAAAGGCCCGTAGGAGATGCGGATCAGGCGCGAGACCTCGAGACCGAGCGCGCCGAGCACATTCTTGATCTCGCGGTTCTTGCCCTCGCGCAGCCCCATGGTGATCCAGACATTCGATCCCTGCTCGCGATCCAGCGTCGCGTCAATCGCGCCGTAGAGCACGCCGTCGACGGCAATGCCGTCCTTCAGCTTGTCGAGGTCGTCCTGCGTGATCCGCCCATGGGCGCGCACGCGGTAGCGGCGCAGCCAGCCTGTGGCCGGCAGTTCCAGCACGCGCGCAAGCCCGCCGTCATTCGTCAGGAGAAGAAGGCCTTCGGTGTTGATGTCGAGACGGCCGATCGAGATGACGCGCGGCAGGTCCTTCGGCAGCTTCTCGAACACTGTCGTCCGGCCTTCCGGATCGGCATTGGTCGTCACCAGGCCGGCGGGCTTGTGATAGATCCACAGCCGCGTGCGCTCGATGCCGCGGATTTCCTCGCCATCGACCTCGATCTTGTCGGCAAGCGTCACGTTCACGGCCGGGCTTTCCAGCACCTTGCCGTTGACCTTGACGCGGCCGTCGAGGATCATCCGCTCGGCATCGCGCCTGGAGGCGACGCCGGCGCGCGCCAGGATCTTGGCGATACGCTCCGGCGCGCGTTCATCGGCCTGCGCCTTCGGCGCGTCCTTGGCCGATGCCGGCTTGCCGGCAGGCTTGCCCGAAGGCTTTCCGCCGCGTTTGGGGAATTTGTCTTTCTGGTTCATTTCGCTTTGCCTGTTGATCCCGATCCTCTAACAGGACAGGAAGAATTGGTTAAGAGGAAACTTGTCAAAATGGCCGCGGGCAGCGATTTCATGGCATTGGCGCTCGATGAGGCGGAGGCCGCCGGCGCGCGCGGCGAGGTGCCGATCGGCGCCGTCATCGCGCTGGACGGAACGGTCATCGCCGCGGCCGGCAACCGCACGCGCGAACTGAATGACCCCACGGCCCATGCCGAAATCCTCGCCATCCGCGCCGCATGCGAGATCATCGGCTCGGAACGGCTTCCCGGCGCCCATCTCTACGTCACGCTTGAACCCTGCGCCATGTGCGCGGCGGCGATCTCGTTCGCCCGCATTGCGCGGCTCTACTATGGCGCTGCAGATCCGAAGGGCGGCGGCGTCGATCACGGCGGCCGCTTCTTCGACCAGCCGACCTGCCACCATCGGCCGGAGGTCTATTCCGGCTTTTCGGAAACCCGCGCTGCGGCGCTTCTGAAGGACTTCTTCAGCGAGCGTCGCTAGAGCGCCGTGCATCCATTCGGATGCACAAAGGACGCTCTAACCTATTGAATCTACGCATCGTGCTTTCCGAAAATCGATTCCGATTTTCGGGCCGATGCTGTAGGCTTCATTGGCCGGCAAAGGCCGAGAGCGCCTCGTCTTCCAGGCGGTAGCGGATCCATTCGCTCTGCGGCTTGCCGCCGACGCCGTCATAAACGCGGATCGCATCGACATTCCAGTCGAGCACGCTCCATTCCATGCGGCCGCAATTCCTTGTCACCGCAACCTCGGCAACGGCGCGCATCAGCGCCTTGCCCAGCCCCGCGCCGCGAAACTCCGGCGACACATAGAGGTCTTCCAGATAGATGCCGTTGCGCCCCTGCCAGGTGGAGAAGGTAAAATAATAGACCGCGAAACCGGCGGGCTTGCCGTCAATCTCGGCAATCAGGCCGCCCGTCACCGAGCCCTCGCCGAAGATCGCCTCGGCGAGCCCCTCTTCGGTGGTCTCGACCTTGTCCAGCGCCTTTTCGAATTCGGCGAGCTCGCAGACAAAGCGATAAATGGTAGCCGCGTCGGCGCGCTCTGCCGGCCGGATCAAATGGTTCATCATATTCCCCGGAAAAGACCCGCCTACTCCTGGCCGGCGTTCTTGGACGAATCGAGGAAGTCCTCGGTCTTGCCGCTCTTGCAGTTCAGGAACAGGAAGCAGCGGTCCGGATCCTTGCCCTCGGCCAGCTTCTGCCGGCGGCGTTCCTTGGCGCGCTCGGGATCGCCCAGGTCATTGAGCGCCTCGGGGCTGGAGGGCGTGCGGTATTCCTCCGGCGGATCGATCAGGTAGCGCCGCTGAGTGATGTCGATCGAATTGGCCTCCGTGCGGGCCTTGCGGAAGGCCTCGAGCTGTTCCTTCTCGGTCAATTGGCCCGTGCTCTTCGCGCCGACGAGCGGCGACTTGTAGAACGGGTTGTCCTCATTGTCCTCGATCTCCTGATAGACGCGCTCGCGCTGTTCTTCCGGCGATTCGATCCAGTTCGGATTGTCGACAGAGGCCACGGATTTCTGCGGCGGGACAAGCGGCTGGCCGGCCATGTTCTTCGACGGCTTCACCAGTTCCGGCCGGGCCTCGTAGTCGATATCGGGCTTATCCGGATTGATCACCAGAACAGCCTCTCCCAGATCCTCGACCAGCTGCGTGGTGGCGGACGTGCCGGTGCCATAGGTCGGCGCGCTGACGCAGGAAGCAAGCGAAGCGGCGCCCGCAAGGGCGAGTGCAAGTTTCATCGAACGGAAAACAAAGGTCATGCGCTCTACTACCACTCCTTCGATCAGCAAGCCACCGCATCCCGGGCCGGCCGCCGATCTCGTTCTTTCCCTGGCGCGCCGGTCTCCCGAAAATCCGGTTCGACCCGACGCACTCCGGCACCGCTGGCGCCACTTACTCTTCCGGCGATCTGCCATCATTCGGCGACAAATCCGGCGAAAACGCGACATTCCTACCGCAGAACGGTCTTTTTCGCAATTCGTCCAAGGAATTGCAGCCGGACGAAATTTCGCCCGGCTGTCCTGTTCGCTCAGGCCTTGCCGGCCAGTTCCCGCAATGCCGCCGCATCGCGCGCGGAGACATCCGGATAATCGGGATCCGAGCCGACATCATCGGTGATCCGCCAGGAGCGCGCGCATTTGCGGCCCTCGGCAAGCGCCGGCACGACGGCGACATTGGCGACGTCGGGCAGGCGGAAAGCCTCTACCGGTCCCTCGCCTTCCTTCACCGTGATCGCCGAGGTGATGCAGATCTCCTCGAAATCGCGGTCATCCAGCGCGGCCAGAAGCGTCTTGTCGTTGACGTAGACGACCGGAGCCGCTTCCAGCGATGAACCGATCCGCTTGTCCCGACGTTCGACTTCCAGCGCGCCGGTGACGACCTTGCGGACCTCGCGGACTTTCAGCCACTTGGCCGCAAGCGCCTCGTCCTTCCAGTCGGCGGGCACGGTCGGGAACTGTTCCAGATGAACAGAAACGGCCTCCGGATTGCGCGACAGCCAGGCCTCTTCCATGGTGAACGGCAGCATCGGCGCAAGCCAGGTCACCAGGCAGTCGAACAGCCTGCGGATGACGACGAGGGCCGAGCGGCGGCGCAGCGAGGACGGCGCATCGCAGTAGAGCGCATCCTTGCGGACGTCGAAGTAGAAGGCCGAAAGCTCGATATTGGCGAAATCCGTCAGCGCGCGGGCGATCTTCTTGAATTCGAAGTCGTCATAGCCCTTGCGCACGAGCTGGTCGAGTTCGGCCAACCGGTGCAGCATCAACCGCTCCAGCTCCGGCATCTCGGGGATCGCGATCTCCTCGCCCTCGTCATGGGCAAGCGTGCCGAGCATCCAGCGCAGCGTATTGCGAAGCTTGCGATAGGTGTCGACATTGGTCTTGATGATCGTTTCGCCGAGGCGCTGGTCTTCCCAGTAATCCGTGGTCATCACCCAAAGCCGGAGGATATCGGCGCCGGATTTCGCCATCACATCCTGCGGGAACACCTGATTGCCCAGCGATTTCGACTGTTTGCGGCCTTGCTCGTCCATGGTGAAGCCATGGGTCACGACGGCGTTGTAGGGCGCGCGGCCGCGCGTGGCGCAACCGACCAGAAGCGAGGACTGGAACCAGCCGCGATGCTGGTCGGAGCCTTCGAGATAAACATCGGCCGGCCATTTCAGGTCCGGACGGTCTTCAAGGACGAAGGAATGGGTCGAGCCCGAGTCGAACCAGACATCGAGAATGTCGGTGACCATTTCCCATTCCTCATTCGCCCGGCTTCCAAGGAAACGCTCGCGCGCGCCCTCGGCAAACCAGGCGTCCGCCCCTTCATTTTCGAAGGCCTCGAGGATGCGGCGGTTGACGGCCTCGTCGACCAGCACCTCACCGGCCTTGTTCGCGAACAGGCATACCGGCACGCCCCAGGCGCGCTGGCGCGAGAGCACCCAGTCGGGCTTGGTCGTGATCATACCGTTGAGACGGTTCTTGCCGGCGGCCGGCACGAAGCGCGTATCGTCGATGGCCGAAAGCGCGCGGGAGCGCAGCGTCGTCTGATCGCCGAGGTCCTTGTCCATATAGACGAACCATTGCGGCGTGTTGCGGAAGATGACCGGCTTTTTCGAGCGCCAGGAATGCGGATAGTCGTGCTTGATCCGGCCGCGGGCAAACAGACGATCGGCGGCGATCAGCGCCTTGATGACGCGGTCGTTCGCATCGCCCTTCTTGCCGTTGTCGTCCATGACGCGGGCAGCCCCGCCTTCAGCCGACGGACCGAAGCCCGGAGCCTCGTCGGTGTAGAAGCCATCGTCTCCCACCGTGAACGGGATCTTGGCCGAGACGCCGCGCGCTTCGAGGTCGCGGGCACGATCCATCCACGCGTCAAAGTCCTCGCGGCCATGGCCGGGGGCGGTGTGGACAAAGCCCGTACCGGCATCGTCGGTGACATGGTTTCCAGCTAGCAACGGTACTTCGAAATTGTAGCCTAGAGCTGCGAGCGGATGAGCACATGTGATACTCGCGACTTCATCGGATTCGAGATGGGTAAGCATCTCCAACTTGACTTTAGCTTTGGCTGCGCACTCCTCATAAAGGCTATTTGCCAAAACAACGCGCTCTCCCTGTTGCGGCCCATACTCGTTTTCTGCAGCCGTGACCTCGTAAAGCCCATACGCTACGTTTGGCGAATAACTGATGGCACGGTTGCCGGGTATCGTCCAAGGAGTGGTAGTCCAGATAAGGACAAAAGCTGACTTGAGCTGAGCCAAACGTTCGGAAGCCTTATCTGGGTCGTTGAGGCGGCGAGCTTCGTTGACACTCGCCTCGACCACCGGAAACTTCACCCAGATCGTGTCCGACTGGACCTCGTGATATTCGACTTCCGCCTCGGCCAGCGCCGTGCGCTCGACCACCGACCACATCACCGGCTTGGAGCCGCGATAGAGCTGGCCGGATTTGGCGATCTTCAGGAGTTCGCCGGCGATCCGCGCCTCGGCATGAAACGCCATGGTCGTGTAGGGCTTTTCAAAATCGCCCTCGATGCCGAGCCGCTTGAATTCCGCCGTCTGCACGTCGATCCAGTGCTGGGCGAAGTCGCGGCATTCCTGGCGGAATTCGTTGATCGGCACCTCGTCCTTGTTCTGGCCCTTGGCGCGATAGGCTTCCTCGATCTTCCATTCGATCGGCAGGCCGTGGCAGTCCCAGCCCGGCACGTAGTTGGAATCGTAACCGCGCATCTGGAAGGAACGGGTGATCACATCCTTCAGGATCTTGTTCAGCGCATGGCCGATATGGATGTTGCCGTTGGCATAGGGCGGGCCGTCATGCAGCACGAATTTCTCGCGCCCGGCGGCGTCCTCGCGCATCTTCCTGTAAAGATTGATCTCCTCCCAGCGGGCGACAAGCTCGGGCTCCTTCTTGGGAAGGCCCGCGCGCATCGGGAAGTCCGTCTTCGGCAGGTAGAGGGTTTGGGAATAGTCGATCGTGTCTCTTGTATCGCTCATGGTTTCGCGGCTTTTTCTCTGGTGCGGCGCCTGAAACGGCGCGCTCTCGCAAGTCTTTAGGAAAACTGTCGGTGGCAGGGGCGTGACAAACGCCGAAATCCCGGACCTTCCGGCGCCCTGTCAGGCTGCGCGGAAAGCCGGGCCGATAATTCGAATGATGCGAAACCGTATCCCAGTCATCATGGGGCCGTCTTTACGGCTTTTTGCCCGGGATGAAAAGAGGAAAGACGGAAAAGCCGATACCCCCGGTCCGAAGAGGCCGGCGCTCCGGCGCGTCCTGCTTTAAGACAACGCGCCGGGCAACGACGATCAGTCGATATCCTCGACCGCGGCACCCGCCCCGCCCTCGATGCGGTGGGCAAGGGCCGCTTCCATGAACGGGCTCAGCGCGCCGTCGAGAACGTCGGACGGCGAGGTGCTTTCAACACCGGTCCTCAGATCCTTCACCAGCTGATAGGGCTGAAGCACGTAGGACCGGATTTGATGACCCCAGCCGATATCCGTCTTCGAGGCCGCTTCCTGATTGGCCGCTTCCTCGCGCTTCTGCAGTTCCGCCTCGTAAAGGCGGGCGCGCAGCATGTCCCAGGCCTTCGCCCGGTTCTTGTGCTGGGAACGCTCCTGCTGGCACTGCACAACGATCCCGGTCGGGATGTGGGTGATGCGCACGGCAGAGTCCGTGGTGTTGACGTGCTGGCCGCCGGCGCCGGATGCCCGATAGGTATCGATGCGGCAGTCGCCTTCATTGACCTCGATTTCGATCGAATCATCGATCACGGGATAGACCCAGACCGAGGAGAACGAGGTATGGCGACGGGCATTGCTGTCATAGGGCGAGATGCGCACCAGGCGGTGAACGCCCGATTCGGTCTTCAGCCAGCCATAGGCGTTGTGGCCCTTGACGTGGATGGTCGCCGACTTGATGCCCGCCTCTTCCCCGTCATGAACTTCCATCACCTCGACCTTGAAGCCCTGGCGCTCGGCCCAGCGGATATACATGCGCAGAAGCATGTTCGCCCAGTCCTGGCTTTCCGTACCGCCGGCGCCGGAATGGACTTCGAGATAGGTGTCGTTGGAATCCGCCTCGCCCGAAAGCATGGCCTCGACCTGCTGGCGCTCGGCCTCGGCGAGAAGCGTCTTCAGGCTTTCCTCGGCGTCCTTGACCACCTCGTCGTCGCCTTCCTCCTCGCCGAGCTCGATCAGCTCGATACTGTCGGAAAGCTCCGTCTCGATGCGGCGCACGGAGGAAATGCCGTCGTCCAGAAGCTGGCGCTCGCGCATCAGCTTCTGCGCCTCGCTCGCGTCGTTCCAGATATCGGGATCTTCAGCCTTGTTGTTCAGCCAGTCCAGCCGTTTGATTGCCTGATCCCAGTCAAAGATGCCTCCTCAGCAGGGTTACAGCCTGCTTGATTTCGTCGACAACGCCTTCGATTTCCGCTCGCATGGTTCTTTCTGCTTCTTTCAAGATTGTGATGGCCGGTGAATAAGGGGGCAAGGCGCGGATGTAAACCCCGCCTCACCCCTCCACCAGGCTCAGTAGAGGCCGCTGGAGCCGGTCGAGATCGCCTTGTTGGCCTGCGAGGAGTCGCGCAGGATCTGCTCCGGCGGCACATAGCCGCTCATGTCGATGATATCGAGCGCCTCTGCGGGCCCCGTGCCGGGCTTGAAGGCCTCGGCGATGACGCCGGGCCCGGAACCGCCGGCGCGCATGCCGGTCGAGCGGTTGACCAGAATGTTGGTCATGCCCTCCGGCTCGATGAAGTTTTCAACCGGCAGTTCCTTCAGCGCATCGGTCATGAATTCGTTGAAGATCGGCGCGGCGAGACCGCCGCCCGTGCCATGGCGGCCAAGGGTCGCCGGCTGGTCGAAGCCGATATAGAGGCCGGCCACGAGGTTCGGCGTGAAGCCGACGAACCAGGCGTCCTTCTCGTCATTGGTGGTGCCGGTCTTGCCGGCGACCGGGCGATCGAGCTTGACCGCGCTGGCCGCCGTTCCGCGCTGGACGACGCCCTCCATCATGGAGGTGATCTGGTAGGACGTCATCGGATCGAGCACCTGCTGGCGGTCGTCGATCAGGATCGGCTCGGCCTGACCGGACCACTCCGGCGCATCGCAGTTCTCGCAGATGCGTTCCTCATGCTTGAAGATGGTCTTGCCGTAGCGGTCCTGAATGCGGTCGATCAGCGTCGGATTGACCTGCTTGCCGCCATTGGCGATCACCGCATAGGCGGAAACCATGCGCATGACGGTGGTTTCGCCGGAGCCGAGCGACATGGCGAGCACCGGATCCATGTGATCGTAGATGCCGAAACGTTCGGCATAATCGGCAACCGTTTCCATGCCGAGGTCGTTGGCGAGGCGCACGGTCATCAGGTTCTTCGACTTCTCGATGCCGGTTCGCAGCGTCTGCGGACCTGAAAAACCGCCTGCATAGTTCTGCGGCTTCCACAACTCGCCGCCGGACTCGATCTCGATCGGCGCATCCATGACCACGGAGGCCGGCGTGTAGCCATTGTCGAGCGCCGCGGCGTAGACGAAGGGCTTGAAGGAGGAGCCCGGCTGGCGATAGGCCTGCGTCGCGCGGTTGAACTGGCTTTCGGAGAAGGCGAAGCCGCCGACCATGGCCAGAACGCGGCCCGTCTGCGGGTCCATGGCGACAAGGCCGCCCTGGACCTTCGGCACCTGCCGCAGCCGGTAGGTGTCGCCCTCGCCGGTCGCTTCCACATAAACGACATCGCCGGGCTTCAGCACGCCTTCGGGGCTCTTTGCATTCGGCTTGCCCTTTTCGAGGAAACGATAGGCCCACTTCATGTCATCGGCCGGGATGAAACCGGTCTCGCGCGCCGTATCCACCTTGCCGGCGGCATCGATCTGCGGGCGGATGCCGATCTCGGCTCCCTCGCCGCTCACGCCGAGCACAACTGCGATCTTCCAGTCCGGCACATCCCAGAGCGGCCGCATCTTGGCAAGCTCCGGGCCCCAGTCGCCGGTGATCGACACCTCGGCGATCGGTCCGCGGAAACCGGCCGCCTCGTCATAGTTGATCAGGCCATCGCGCAGCGCCTTCTGGGCATCGAGCTGCATCTTCGGGTCAAGCGAGGTGCGCACCGAAAGCCCGCCTTCATAAAGCATCTCCTCGCCGTACTTGTCCTTCAGCTCGCGGCGGACGGCCTCGGCGTAATATTCATCGCCCGCGATCGGCCGGTTGCGGTGCGTCGAGACGACGCCGAGCGGTTCGGCGCGCGCCGTTTCGGCTTCCTCGGCGGTGATGTAGCCGTTTTCCTCCATCCGGCTGATCACCCAGTTGCGGCGCTCGATCGCGGCTTCGGGATGGCGGTAGGGATCGTAATTGGCCGGCCCCTTGAGAACGGCCGCGAGATAGGCGCTCTCGGCGATCGTCAGGTCGGAGACCGGCTTGTCGAAATAGGAAAGCGCGGCATCGGCGATGCCGTAAGCGTTCAGGCCGAAATAGACCTCGTTGAGGTAAAGTTCGAGGATCGTATCCTTGGAGTAGGCCTGCTCGATGCGGAAGGACAGGATCGCCTCCTTGACCTTGCGCTCATAGGTCTGGTCCGACGACAGAAGGAAGTTCTTGGCGACCTGCTGGGTGATGGTCGAAGCGCCGACGGGGCGGCGACCGGTGCCCATATTGCGCACATTGGTGATGATCGCGCGCGTCAGGCCGACGACGTCGACGCCGGGGTGGGAGTAGAAATTCTTGTCTTCCGCCGACAGGAAGGCGCCGCGCACGCGCATCGGGATGGCGTCGATCGGCAGGAACAGGCGGCGCTCATGGGCGTATTCGGCCATCAGTTCGCCATTGCCGGCGTAGATGCGCGTCGTGACCGGCGGCGTATATTGCGCAAGCACCTCGTAGTCCGGCAGATCCTTGGCGACATTGTTCAGATAAATCCCGACGCCGATCGCCACCACGACAAAAAGCGCGCAGGCGAGGCCGAAAAGATATCCGATAAGCTTGATCACGTTCACGTCTGTTGAATCCTGTCTCTGGCGAGGCTGGCCGAACTTCCCTCGTGCCGAAATGGTCTCATGCCGGCGCATTTTCCAAATGACCGCAGATACCGCCCCGAGCCCGTGTTGAAAACACCCCGAGCACCTTTTTACAACGAATGTGCGCTTTTTGCGACGCCGCTAAAATGTTGTTTCGACGCATGGATCGATCCGGTGCGGCTGTTGCTCATCCGCCACCGGAGACGAGCGGGTGTCGATACCGCTTGACCGCCTCCACCAGCCGGTCCACCAGCCGGTCGCGCCATTCCGGATCGAGCATGCGCCTCTCGTCCTCGGCATTGGAGAGGAAACCGATCTCCAGCAGGATCGAGGGAATGTCCGGCGCCCTCAGCACCATGAAGCCCGCAAAGCGATGGGGATTGTTGATCAGTCCGATCTGCCCGCTGAACGAGGCAACGACCCTGTCGGCAAGCGAAATCGAAAAGCTTTGGGTCTCGCGTCGCGTGAGATCGAGCAGGATGTCGGTCACCTCCTCGGGCTCGTTGTCGGTCTCGATCCCCATGATCTCGTTGGACAGGTTTTCGCGCCGGGCAAGGGCAGCGGCAAGCCGGTCGGAAGCGCGGTCGGAGAGCGTGTACACCGTCGCGCCGGAAATCTCGGGCTGGTCGAGCGAATCCGCGTGAAACGAGATGAAAAGGTCGGCGCCGTGCTGTCGCGCCAGCTCCACCCGCCTGGAGAGCGAAAGATAGACATCCGAATCGCGGGTCAGAAAAGGCTCGTATCCCGGCTCCTGCGCCAATCGCCTGGCAAAGGCGCGGGCGAAATCGAGCGTGATCGTCTTTTCCAGCGTCTTCGTGTCCTCGCCGATCGCGCCGGTATCGATGCCGCCATGACCGGCATCGACGGCGACGACATAGGTGTCGTCGTCGACGGGCGTCGCAAGGCTGTCGGTGAAGGCGTCGCCCGCCTCGGACTGCCGGCGCTCCAAGAGGGCGGCGAAGCGCGCGGCGTCGGCAATCGCTAGATCGATCACCAGACGGGCGCTGCCCCCCTCCTCCTGCCGAACCTCGCCGAGCGTCATCTGGATCGGCTCGCGCGCCGAAAGCACGATGCGGGACTGGCCCGGTCCGGTCGCGCCGTAGCGCACATCGCTGACGAGCCCGCGCGGTTCGACCGCGTCGGCGGCAAACCCGAAGGCCGTGCTCGGAAGGGTGATCACCAGCCGGGCGGGATCCTTGAGGTAATGATAGCTGAATTCCGGCGAACGGTCGAAGTCGACCACGAGGCGGGCCCGCGCATCATCGCCGACAAGAAGCGCGTTATAGGCGATCAGCGGCGCCTCGGCATCCGCGTCTTGCGCGCTGGCGCGCGCAGCCGGCGCAACGGCCGTTGCAAGCAGGACCAGCAGCGCCGTGAACGCAAGCAGGCGCGCTGCGAACGCATATTCGAACAGACCTTTGCCGCCGGCCACATTGCGTCCCGTCATGCCACCTCTCGTTTTTCGCAGGCCCCGGCCGCGAAGATGCACTTCATCCGTGTATTACCGTAAATGCCGCCCCGCCGACAAGGCCAGGACCATGAACGCCACGGTGATGGCGAAACAATGGCCCGCCGGCCTTTCGCGATCTCCGGCGGACAAAACCGAAAGCGGTCGCTGCCGAACGCGGCCCTTCAGTGCCATGATTCGTCGATCGCTCAAATATAACCGGGGATTGGATTTTTCTTGCTATTGCAGCATGGAATACATACTAATGTGGTTCAGGTGGAGATTTATGACGGGACGATTGCGCGCAAGGGCAGCCGGTCTCTTGTTGATTGGCGCCATATGGAGTGACGGATCACCCGCGTCCTTCCACCACCGAACAGAATATCTTCGCCGTTATACGTGTTTCTCAAAAATCGTTTCGGCGTAAGGGTCAATGCTCTTCGGGCGATCCCCTGAGGGCATATTCATCGCCTCTCTACTCGAGAGGCCCGTTAATATTGGTTTCGACTGGTTTCATATGAGAACGAAGCGTCAATTTCTTCCATCGGCCTTTCCGCCCGCAAGCGGCGACGGACTGATTCGAGAAGCAGCCGCCCGCGTTTCGTTGCACCGGTCGAACGCACATTCATCCGGCGCAACTGCAGGCAACCGTTTCCGGGACAGGACGAGCGTCCTTTCGGAGACCGGCGAGCGACTGCGCCGAGGAGCTCACTATAAATGGCAGACAAAATGCTCATCGACGCCTCTCATGAAGAAGAGACGCGCGTCGTCGTTGTTCGTGGAAATCGCATAGAGGAGTTCGATTTCGAATCGCAGCACAAGAAACAGCTGCGCGGCAACATCTATCTTGCAAAGGTCACGCGGGTCGAGCCCTCTCTTCAGGCCGCGTTTGTCGACTATGGCGGCAACCGCCATGGCTTCCTGGCCTTTTCGGAAATCCATCCCGACTATTACCAAATCCCGCTGGCCGATCGCGAAGCCCTTCTGAAGGAAGCAAGCGAGGAAGATGACGGCGACGACGCCGAGGCCTCCATCACCGAGCCGGCCGAGGCCTCCGAGAAGGCAGCCGAGGCCGACGGCAAGCCGAAGCCCCGCACCCGCAGGGGCCGGGCGAAGTCGCGCTCGAACAAGGCCGACAGCAAGGCCGACGAGGCGACGCAGGAACCGGAAAAGGCCGCAGGCGCCGAAGCATCGGCAGAGGCTGCGGACGCTTCCGAGGCGAAGGCCAAGACCGAAGCAAAATCCGACGACGCGTCCGAGGCAGCGGCAACCGCTGAAACGACTGAAGCCACCGAGGAAACGGCGAAGCCCAAGCCCCGCAGGCGCCGCAAGCCGGCCGCCAAGAAGGCAGCGAAAGGCGAAGCGGAAGCCGCGCCCGAAGGCGGTGACAATACGGCTTCCGAAGACCAGGCTTCGGGCGAAAACGGTTCCGACGACGAGAACAAGGGCGGCCCGACCCATATGGCGGCCGAGGTCGACGCCGACACGATTTCCGAAGACGTTGATGATGACGACGACAGCGTCGAATCCGTCGGCGCCGAAGACGCGATGGAAGAAGTGCCGGACAACGGCCACCGCCGGATGCGCAAGCAGTACCGCATCCAGGAAGTGATCAAGCGCCGGCAGATCCTGCTGGTGCAGGTCGCCAAGGAAGAGCGCGGCAACAAGGGTGCGGCGCTGACCACCTATCTTTCGCTTGCCGGCCGCTATTCGGTGCTGATGCCGAACACCGCGCGCGGCGGTGGCATTTCCCGCAAGATCACGAATCCGGCCGACCGCAAGCGGCTCAAGGAAGTCGCCAAGGGCCTCGAAGTGCCGCAGGGCATGGGCGTGATCCTGCGCACCGCCGGCGCCAACCGCACCAAGGCCGAAGTCAAGCGCGACTTCGAATATCTGATGCGGCTTTGGGAGAACGTCCGCTCCAAGACGCTGACATCGACGGCGCCCTGCCTCGTCTACGAGGAAGGCAGCCTGATCAAGCGATCGATCCGCGATCTTTACAACAAGGACATCAGCGAGGTGATCGTTTCCGGTGACGAGGGTTACCGCGAGGCGAAGGACTTCATGAAGATGCTGATGCCGAGCCACGCCAAGGTGGTTCAGCGCTATCGCGACATTCACCCGATCTATTCGCGCTCCGGCATCGAGGCGCAGCTGGACCGCATGCTGCAGCCGCAGGTGACGCTGAAATCGGGCGGCTACCTGATCATCAACCAGACCGAAGCGCTGGTCGCCATCGACGTCAACTCCGGCCGTTCGACGCGCGAGCACTCGATCGAGGACACCGCGCTCCAGACCAATCTGGAGGCGGCGGAGGAAGTGGCGCGTCAGTTGAGGCTGCGCGACCTTGCCGGCCTTGTCGTCATCGACTTCATCGACATGGAGGAAAAGCGCAACAACCGCGCTGTCGAAAAGAAGCTCAAGGAATGTCTGAAGAACGACCGCGCCCGCATCCAGGTCGGACGGATTTCCCATTTCGGCCTGCTGGAAATGTCGCGCCAGCGCATCCGCGCATCCGTTCTGGAATCGACCACCCAGGTCTGCAGCCATTGCGGCGGCACCGGCCACGTGCTCTCGCAGTCCTCCGTTGCGCTCCACGTGCTGCGCGGCGTCGAGGAATACCTGCTGAAGAACACCACGCATAACATCACCGTGCGCACCACGCCGGAGATCGCGCCCTATCTGCTCAACCAGAAGCGCAACACCATTGTCGATTACGAGAACCGCTTCGGCGTCGAGATCATCGTCGAGGCCGATGGCGATCTCGAGAACAGCCATTTCGAGATCGATCGCCGCGATCCGGTCGAAAATCCGGTGAAGATCGAAGCGCTGTTCAACTTCATCGACGAGCCGGAAGAAGACGTCGCCGAAATACCGGATGCCGACGAGGCGGATGAAACCGACAACGCGCCGGCGAGCGGCAATGCCAATGGCAGCAATGCCAGCGACAGCAATGGCGACGACGAAGGCGGCCGCTCGCGCCGCAAGCGCCGCCGTCGTCGGGGCGGCCGCAATGGCGGCCAGCAGAACGGCAGCAGCGCAGAGAGCGAACAGTCGCAGGACGATGACGACAGCGGATCGCCCGACGACAACGCCCAGGACGCCTCGAACAGCGGCGATGACGACGACAAGCCGCGCCGCAAGCGCCGTCGCGGCAAGCGCGGCGGTCGCCGCAACCGCAGCGAAGACGATGCGCAGCAGGAAACCTCCGGCGATACGGACGAAGCGAAGGGCGAGGACAACGCCTCCGAGACCGTCGCCGAGAAACAACCGCAGGAAACCGCAACGGCTGACGCGTCTGAAGCCCCGCAGGAGAGCGCGGCGGAAGCACCCGAGAACGCGGCAGGCGAGACCGTGACGGAAAAGCCGGCCGAGGAAGCAGCCGAGACCAGCGTCGAGCAACCGAGCGAGACTACGGAAGACGAGGCGATGGCCGAGATCGAAGGCCGCAAGCCGCGCCGCCGCCGCAAGCCGAAGGCCGAGAAGACCGAGGCCGTCGCCGAGGAAACGCTCGCCGAAGCCGCCGAGGCTAAGCCGGAGACGGACGAAACACCCGCGGCGAAGGAAGAGCAGCCTTCGGCCGAGGAGGCCTCAACAGCCGACGCGGAAGCCGAGCCGGAAGCGACGGAGACGCCTGCCGATGATGAAAAGGCGGAAACCAAGCGCGCCAATCGCGGCGCCAATATCGCCTCTTCGGAACCGGTCGTGACCTCCAACGGCGCGGAAAACGACGACGAGCCCGCCAAGCCGAAGCGCGGCTGGTGGCAGCGTCGCGGGTTCTTCTGAGCCTGAAATTCCGAACAGATTGGAAGCGCCGCCGTTTTCGCAAAACGGCGGCTTTTTTTCTATTCAGGTTGCTTCAGCGGTTGAGCGGCGGGCCGTCGGCGACATGACCTGCATATTGCGGAAGATCATCCGCGATCCGGTGCCAGGGCGCCTTAGATCGCACGAAGATGTGGTCGCCCGGGCGAATGGTCGGAGCCGTGTCGAGCGTTCCCATCGCCACATGGACATAGGCGCCGTCGCGCACGCGCGAATAGAGCAGCGCGCCGCAGGCGGCGCAGCGCGCATCATGATTGATGGCATCGCCGTGGAGAAATAGATCTGCGGGTTCGCAGACAAGTTCGAACTTGTCTGCCTCGATCCCGGTGAAGGGCTTGAAGGCAGACCCTGTTGATTTCTGGCAGTCCTTGCAGTGGCAAAATGCGGCATAGGCGAAATCATCCGCCACGCGATACCGCGCCTTGCCGCACAGGCAGCTTCCCGTCAGCATCGTCGTCCCTCCCCGCTCTTCAACCCTTCTCCGGCAACCAGTTGCCAAGGCGCTCCACCGCCTGGCGGATCTCGGCCTCGGTTCCCGCATAGGAAAGCCTCAGATAGCGACCGCCGGTCAGCGGATCGAAATCCGCCCCGGGCGTTGCCGCGACGTCGATTTCGGCCAGCATCTTGCGCGAGAATGCCACGCTGTCATTGGAATAACCACTGACATCGACATAGGCATAGAAAGCGCCGTCCATGGGCGAGACCACGGGAAGTCCGATCTCCGGCAGCGCCCTGATCAGGAAATCACGGTTGGCGCGGTAGATTGCGCGGTAGCCGTCGAGCTGAGGGCGGGCATCGAGGGCGGCTTCGGCTGCGATCTGCGAGAGCTCGGGCGCGCTGATATAGATGTTCTGCGCCAGTTGCTCGAACACGCGGACAAGCTTCTCCGGCAACACCATCCAGCCGACGCGCCAGCCGGTCATGCAATAGTATTTTGAAAACGAATTGATCACCACCGCCGCGTCGGTGAAGGACAGCGCCGTGGCCTCCTCTCCGGAAAACACCAGCCCGTGATAGATCTCGTCGGAGATGAAGGCCGTGCCGCGCGCTTCGCACCAGTCGGCAAGGCGCTTCAGCGCCGCCCGGCCGGTGACGGTGCCCGTCGGGTTTGCCGGGCTTGCCAGAAGCACGCCCTTGATGGCGACGCCCTCAATGCGCTCCGCCTCCTCCAGCGCCTCGGGCGTCAGCGTGAATGCGTGCCGCTCATTCGCCTCCACCTCGACAACCTTGAGGTCCAGCGCCTTCAGAATGTTGCGATAGGCGGGATAGCCGGGCCGCGCGATCGCGACGGCATCGCCGGCATCAAACAGCGCCAGAAAGGCGAGATTAAAACCCGCCGACGAACCGGTCGTCACCGCGATGCGCGCGGGATCGACATCGACGCCCATGCGGACCCGGTAATCGCGCGCGATCGCCTCGCGCAGGCTTTGAAGGCCGAAAGCATCGGTATAGCCCAGACGACCGTGGTCGAGGGCGGCACGCGCCGCCTCAAGCGCGCGGTCGGGGGCGGGATGGGAAGGTTGGCCGACGGCGAGCGAGAGCACCGGACGTCCGGCCTTCCTGCGGCGGTTCGCCTCCGCCAGCACGTCCATGGCCAGGAATGAATCGATTTCGCTGCGTTTCGACGGCATTCTGCTTCTTCCCTTTCACAACGTCCGCTTGGCGGACGGTCCCCATCGGGATTGAACCATTCCCGGGGCCTCTGCAATCCTTCCGAACAAAAAAACGGGATTTCCAGGCCTGGCCGCTGGAATTGAAGGCTTTGCTATGGACATCGCCGCCTTTTGCGCACAATTGGTTTCTAGCTGAAATGATCGTGTCATGCAGGAAGGGGAAATCATGTCATCAAAGGGACTGACGCTTGCCGTCGTCGCGATTTTCGCGACCGCCGTCGCGTCTGCCGCGGCAACGACCGCCGCGATCTACGGTTTTGCTTCCCCGCAGCCGCGGGAGCAGGTTGCAGCGCCCGCAACCGACGATTTCGGCACGCGGGTGCATGACTATCTGGTGGCCAATCCGGAAGTGCTGCTTGACGTTCAGGTTGCCCTGCAGCGCAAGCAGGCCGAGGAACAGCAGCAGGCCGCGCAGGCCGCGATTGCGGAAAACCAGGACAGGATTTTCCAGCCTGAATTCGATGCGGTGCTCGGCAATCCCGACGGCGCCATCACCGTCGTCGAGTTCTTCGATTACAATTGCGGCTATTGCCGTCGCGCCCTTGCCGACATGGACGAGATCATCGCCGACAATGACGATGTGCGTTTCATCCTGAAGGAGATTCCGGTTCTGGGGCCGGAATCGCAGGCCGCGCAGCGCGTGTCCTACGCTTTCTTCAAGGTTGCGCCGGAAAAATATCCGGATTTCCATCGCGCCCTGATGGAAGCGGGCAACCGCGCCACCGATGAAAGCGCCCGCGCCGTCGCCTCGGCCTTCGGCGTGAACAGCGACCAGATCGACGCGGCGATGGCGGAGTTCCCGCCCGAGGCCGCGCTTCAGGAGCATTTTGCGCTGGCAAGCGCCGTCGGCGTTACCGGAACGCCTGCCTATATCGTCGGCGACACGATGCTGCACGGCGCCATCGGCGCGGATCGCATCCAGCAGGTGATCGACAACATCCGCGACTGCGGACAGGGAACCTGCTCTTGAGCTTCTCGCCTGTGCGAAGCTTAACCAAGGCGTTTCGTCGTCCGGTCTTTGGGCTTTTCCTGAATGACCTGAACGTCTATAGGTGAAGGCGAAACTGGAATTGACGGATGACACGCGTAATCTTTGTTCTGAACGGACCCAACCTCAATCTTCTGGGCAAGCGCGAGCCGGGCATCTACGGCGCGTTGACCCTGGAAGCCGTTGAGGAGGCCTGTCGCCGGGAGGCTGAATCGCTCGGCTTTGAGGCCGACTGCCGCCAGAGCAATCATGAAGGCGTTCTTGTCGACTGGCTTCACGAAGCCAACGAAAAGGCGGCCGGTGTCGCCATCAATCCGGGTGCCTACGGGCACACATCCATTGCGCTTCACGACGCCATACGGGCCATCAGCGTGCCTGTCGTGGAGCTTCACATTTCCAACATTCATGCCCGTGAGCCCTTTCGCCACAAGACCATGACATCGGCAGCGGCGAAGGGGGTAATCTGCGGCTTCGGCCAGGACAGTTACCTGCTTGCGCTTCGTGCGCTGAAGACGCTCTCGGAATAAAAAGAAAAAAGGAACACCACCCATGGCAGATCAGAAGAAGGCAGTCGACGCGAAGCTGGTGCGCGAACTCGCCGTTATCCTCAATGACACCGACCTTACCGAAATCGAGGTCGAGCAGGACGGCCTTCACATTCGCGTCGCCCGTGAAATAACCGTCGCGCCGCAACAGGCCATGGCCTATGCACCGGCTCCGGCGGCAGCGCCGGCAGCAGCTCCCCAGCCGGCAGCGGCCGAAGCGCCGGCAGCGCCCGCCGCGAGCAATCTCGACCAGGCCATCAAGGCGCCCATGGTCGGCACCGTCTACCTTGCTCCCGCCCCCGGCGCCCGTCCCTTCATCGAGGTTGGCGCGAACGTCAAGGAAGGCCAGACCCTGCTCATCATCGAGGCGATGAAGACGATGAACCAGATCCCTGCGCCCAAGAGCGGCAAGGTCACCCAGATTCTCGTCGACGACGCCCAGCCGGTTGAGTTCGACGAACCGCTTGTCGTGATCGAATAACGGGTCAGAGAGAATGTTTTCCAAAATCCTCATCGCCAATCGCGGCGAAATCGCGCTCCGCGTCCAGCGCGCCTGCAAGGAGCTCGGCATCGCCACCGTTGCCGTGCACTCCACCGCAGATGCGAACGCGATGCATGTGCGCCTTGCCGACGAGAGCGTGTGCATCGGCCCGCCGTCTTCGCGCGAGAGCTACCTCAACATCCACCAGATCGTTGCCGCCTGTGAGATCACCGGCGCCGACGCCGTGCATCCCGGTTACGGCTTCCTCTCCGAAAACGCCAAGTTCGCCGAGATCCTGGAAGCCCACGGCATCACCTTCATCGGCCCCACCAGCGAACATATCCGCATGATGGGCGACAAGATCACCGCCAAGACGACCGCCGAAAATCTCGGCATCCCGGTCGTCCCCGGTTCCGGCGGTTCGGTCGACACGGAAGAGGACGCGATCAGGACCGCCGACGAGATCGGTTATCCGGTGCTGATCAAGGCAACGGCCGGCGGCGGCGGTCGCGGCATGAAGCTTGCCCGCACCCGCGATGATCTGCTGGAGGCCTGGAGCACGGCCCGCGGCGAGGCGGCAGCGGCCTTCGGCAATGACTCCGTCTATATGGAGAAATATCTCGACAAGCCGCGTCATATCGAGGTGCAGGTCTTCGGCGATGGCGAAGGCGACGCCATTCACCTTGGCGAGCGTGACTGCTCGCTGCAGCGCCGGCACCAGAAGGTCTGGGAAGAAGCCAACTCGCCGGCGCTCAATGTCGAGCAGCGCATGCAGATCGGCGAGATCTGCGCCGATGCGATGCGCAAGATGAAATATCGCGGCGCCGGCACGATCGAGTTTCTCTATGAGAACGGCGCGTTCTATTTCATCGAAATGAACACCCGGCTTCAGGTGGAGCACCCGATTACCGAAGCCATTACCGGCATCGACCTGGTGCATGAACAGATCCGTGTTGCCGCCGGCGCCGGGCTCTCGGTCAGCCAGAAGGATGTCGCCTTCTCCGGCCACGCGATCGAATGCCGCATCAATGCCGAAAACGCCCGGACCTTCCGTCCGTCGCCCGGCACGATCACCCATTTTCACGCCCCGGGCGGTCTTGGCGTACGCATCGATTCCGGCGTCTATCAGGGTTACAAGATTCCGCCCTATTACGACAGCCTGATCGGCAAGCTCATCGTCCACGGCCGCACGCGCGTGGAATGCATGATGCGGCTCAAGCGCGCGCTGGATGAGTTCGTCGTTGACGGGATTGACACGACGCTGCCGCTTTTTCAGGATCTGATCGCCAACCAGGACATCGCCAATGGCGACTATGATATCCACTGGCTGGAACATTATCTGGAAGACAAGGCTGACGCCTAATCCCGCCTGAGCAAAGCGCGGATCGACGGGATCAGGCGACCAAACAATTGGATAATGCCCGTTTCGAACCGCTGCGGGCGGATAGAGACGGGCTCTGAGCAACTGAGAGGCCATGGAAAAGAACGCCGGAAAGAGCAGCAGGATTACGCCGGAGCTGCTTTTGAATGCCTATAGCATCGGCCTCTTTCCCATGTCCGAATCGGCCGATGACACCGAGCTTTTCTGGGTCGAACCGGAAATTCGCGGCATTATTCCGCTCAACAAGCTGCACGTCTCCCACAGCCTGCGCAAGTTCATGCGCAGGTCCCCTTACGAAATCCGCTTCAACCATGATTTTGATGGCGTGATCGCCGCCTGCGCGGAACCGGCCCCCGACCGACCGCAGACCTGGATCAACCACGAGATCCGCACGCTCTACAAGTCGCTCCATGCCATGGGCCGCGCCCATTCGGTGGAGGCCTGGCAGGACGGCGCGCTTGTCGGCGGGCTTTACGGCGTCTCGCTGAAGGCGGCCTTCTTCGGCGAAAGCATGTTCTCTCGCCGCCCGAACGCCTCCAAGATCTGCCTCGTGCATCTGGTGGAGCGCCTGCGCGCCAATAACTTCCTGCTGCTCGACACGCAGTTCACCACCGACCATCTGAAGACGATGGGCGCGATCGATATTCCCAAGGAAGAATACATGACGCTGCTGAATGCGGCGCTCGTCTGGCCCGATCAGCCGTTTCCGTGAACGCCGCCTATGCCTGCCGGTTGTTGAACTCCGCGAGCCAGGGTTCGGCCGGATCGGGCTTGTGGAAGACGAGCCCCTCGCCCTTCAGCCAGTCTCCGAGATAGCGGAAGAAATCGTCCGAGCTATACTGCACGGGCCTGTAGCGCGTGTTCCATTCGCCGGGCACGAACTCTCCATCCGCATTGCGCCTGCCGCCGCTCCAGTCATCCCATGGGGCCTGCGGGTTGATGTGCGCGCCGATGCGGGAGTTGAGGATCACGCATTTGCCGACGGCCTCCAGCACATCAAGCGAAATCGTGCCTTCCGGCGGATGATCGAATTCCGAGGTTTCGGCAAGCCGCGTGCGGTAGCCCTTGACATTCGCAATGCCGTAGGGCGATGCCCTGACCGTCTGGAACCACTGCCGGCCAAGCGAGAATGTGCCGGCAAGCGCGGCCTCGCTGCCGTCATGGGTAAAGTCGCATTCGTTGAAGACGATGCCGTAGCGCGTGTGCATGTTGGTCGAGGGGGCGACCACATAGGCATGGTCGACGCGGCTGCCGAGCGAACGGATTTCGCAACGATCGAAATAGGCGGTCGCGCGGCCGAAGATAAAGTCGATATCGCCCTCGACATCGCAGTTGGAATAATAGGAGCGCACCGTCATGCCCGGCACGCGGCCCTTGAAGTAGAGCGTGTCCTGGAAGCTTGAAAAACGCACATGGTCGAAATGGACGCGGTCGGCATTGTGGACCAGCGTCGCCACGGCCTGGTGCCAGCCTTTGGCGAACTGGCCGGCCGCATTCTTCGGCCCGCCCTTGCCGTCCTCGCATTTCGAGTTCTTGTCCGCTCTATCGCAATTGTAGGCGTTCCGGATGCTGAGGTTCTTCGCCTGAAAGCCATCATTTTCGACCCTAAGCACGCAGGCGTTTTCCGTCGACAGACGATCAAGCGCCGCATTGGCATGATAGATTTCAGCAATCTCGGGCGCGTAATCATCAACCGCTGTCCCGAAGGTTGCCAGAAAATCAGGCCCGCTCATGCCCTGATCAATCGTGGCACGGATCACCGTCTCCTGCGGCGCGTTGCCCGTTCCGAACAGCGTGATCGCGACAGACCGGTCGCCGACGATGAGGCGCGGCACGATGACCGTCTCGTCGTAAATGCCGGGGCGAACGGCAATATAGATGCGGTCGCCCCTCTTGCCCGCGGCGGCATCACGGACGGCCTGGCTGACGGCCATCTGGACGGAGGAAAAGTCTCCGCCTTCTTTGGCGACGGTATAATCCGCCCGCACCTTGGCGCCGCCCGCCATGAAGGCATCCGCCTTAGGGTCCCATGGGTCGATGCATTCGGCCCCGGCGCGCCCGGTATATTTCAGAACTTCGAGATAGTGAAACTTCTCGGCCTCGGCGGCGCTCAGTTGGGGACGCGCATCGGACATGGCGGGCCTTCGCAATATGTTCGGAGATCAGGGAGCGGGAATGCTTGCCTCGCTGACGCAATCGGTCAGCCAGACGTCATAGATCGGGTCTTCCACGGCATTGAGCGCCGGCGAATCGGCAAACATCCAGCCGGAGAAGATGCGGGAGACTTCGTTCTGCAGCGACACCTTGTCGACCTGGACAAAGGCATCGACCTGCTGTTCCTCGGTCTCGTCACGCGAATAGCAGACGCGCGGCGTTACCTGCAGGCGGCCGAACTGCACCGTCTCGCCGACATAGGCGTCGAATGTGTAGGTGCGCCCGGTAATCTTGTCGATGCCGCCGAAGACGGCGACCGGGTTTTCCACCCGCGCGGCAAGAGCCGGACCTGCGACAAGGCCCGTCGCCGCAAGGCCGAGCGAAAGAGTAATGAGACGGCTCAATGCACGGAAATCCATGGATCATCCCTTGATAACAAAAAGCGCGACCGATGCCGCGCTTCATTTACAGACTGACATGAAGGCCAGCCTACCGTCAGATTGCGGCAAAAACCTTACGCGCCCGGTGTCCAGGCGTCGTAGTCGCCCGTTACCTTGTTGCGTTCGCCCTGAACGGCGAGCGAGCCCTTGGGGCGATAGGCAAGCGCGGTGCCCGTCTGGTTCGGATTATGCGGCTTTTCCCATTCGCGCGCCGTGTAGGCAGCCTTGGTCGGCGGCGTGTCGGTGCGGTGGTGCATCCAGCCGTGCCAGCCGGGCGGAATCGCGGAAGCATCGGCATAGCCATTGTAGACGACCCAGCGGCGCTTCAGGCCATAGGTCGACATGCCGCCTTCGTAGTAGACGTTCCCGAACTGATCCTCGCCGACCTTCTTGCCGAAGCGACGCGTGAACAGATCCGTGCCGATGGTCGAGCCGTTCCACCAGGTAAACATCTTCGCCAGAAAGCTTGCCATTCTCTTTCCTTACGTCTTGGACCGCGAACGCGGCCGATTTTCTAAACTCGTGTATGGCGCGTCATGGCGCGCTTGTCCAGAGCGGCGGACCGCCTCAGGCGCCTTTCAGCTTCATTTTGAAGCCGAGATGGGATGGCGTGAAACCGAGCCGTTCATAGAAACGATGGGCATCGGTACGGCTGCGGTTCGACATCAGTTGCACCAGCCGGCAGTCCTTCGCCCTCGCCTCCGCGATCGCCGCCGCGATCATCCTCGCGCCGATGCCGCGGCCGCGCCGATCGGGATGGGTCTGCACTGCCTCGATCGTCAGCATTGCACTGCCGCGACCGGTAAGGGTTCGGGTAAAGGAGGTCTGGAGCGTGCCGACGACCATGCCGTCAAGCTCCGCCACATAAAGCGTATCATTGGCCGAGGCGGCGATCGCATCGAAGGCGGCGCGATAATCGCCATAGGCTTCAGGATCGGTGGTATCGCCGTGGCCGCCAAGGTCATCCGCCGCGAAGATCGCAATCAAAGCCTCAAGATCGCCAGGCACCGCCTCACGGATCACCAAACCGTCGATGTCAGACACCGGGCAGGTCCTTTTCCATGATGATCGCCGGAATGCCGGAACCGCAGGTGCCGCAATTCTCGGTCCGCCCGGCCTCGCTCATGCCATGCGCCTGATAAAAGGCCAGTGCGGCGTCATTGCCGATGACGACTTCGAGCGCCAACTTTTTCGCATTGGGAAAACAGGTTTCGATCTCGGCGAAGAGATCGCGGCCAATGCCCTGGCGTTGGCATTCAGGATGGATGTAGAGCTGGTGCAGGTTGACGACATCCGCACGCTTCTTCGAAGGCGCCGCATAGGCCATGCCGCCGATGCGCGTGCCGTTGTCGGCGACAAGGAATTCCCCGCCCTTGCGTTCCAGCCGGTCCTTCACCGCCTTTGGCGAGTGCCAGCCCGCGACCATCTGGTTGACCTTCTCTGCGCCCAGCAGCGCATCATAGGTGTCGTGCCAGGAGGTATCCAGCAGCGCGCAGACGGCCGGAATATCGGTTTCCATCGCTGTGCGAACGAAGAACAAAAGGCTTACTCCGTAACGCCCAGCTTTTCCTTCACCAGCGCCTGCACGGCCTGCGGATTGGCCTTGCCCTTGGACGCCTTCATCACCTGGCCGACAAACCAGCCGGCAAGCGAGGGCTTGTCCTTGACCTTTGCGGCCTGCTCCGGATTGGCGGCGATGATCTCGTCGACGATCTTCTCGATCGCGCCGGTATCGGTCACCTGCTTCATGCCGCGCTCTTCGACGATCTGCTTCGGGTCGCCGCCCTCGTTCCAGACGATCTCGAACAGGTCCTTGGCGATCTTGCCCGAGATCACCCCTTCCTTGATCAGCGACAGGATGGCGCCGAGCTGTTCCGGCGAAACCGGCGTTTCGTCAATGCCCTTGCCGGCCTTGTTCAGCGCGCCGAGCAGATCATTGATGACCCAGTTTGCCGCAATCTTTGCATCGGAGAGGCCGACCAGCTTTTCGTAATAGTCGGACACCGCCTTGTCGGAGACGAGCACCGAGGCGTCATAGACGGAAAGGCCGAGATCGCCCACAAAACGCGCCTTCTTGTCGTCCGGCAATTCCGGCAGGTCCTTCGCCAGCTCTTCGATGAAGGCATCGTCGAACTCAAGCGGCAGCAGGTCGGGATCGGGGAAGTAGCGATAATCATGCGCGTCTTCCTTGGAGCGCATCGACCGCGTCTCGCCCTTGACCGGATCGAACAGGCGGGTCTCCTGGTCGATCACGCCGCCCTCTTCCAGTATGTCGATCTGGCGGCGGGCCTCGCTTTCGATGGCCATGCCGACGAAACGGATCGAGTTGACGTTCTTGATCTCGCAGCGCGTGCCAAACTCACCGCCCGGCTTGCGCACGGAGACATTCACATCGGCGCGGAGCGACCCCTCATCCATATTGCCGTCGCAGGTGCCGAGATAGCGCACGATGGTGCGAAGCTTTGTGACATAGGCCTTGGCCTCGTCGGCGGAACGCATATCCGGCTTGGAGACGATCTCCATCAGCGCCACGCCCGAACGGTTGAGGTCGACGAAGGAGAACGAGGGATGCTGGTCATGCATCAGCTTGCCGGCGTCCTGCTCCAGATGCAGGCGCTCGATGCCGATTTCGATATCCTCGAAATTGCCCTCTCTGTCCGGCCCGAGGGAGATGGTGATCGTGCCCTCGCCGACGATCGGGTCCTTGTACTGCGAAATCTGGTAGCCCTGCGGCAGGTCGGGATAGAAATAGTTCTTGCGGTCGAAGATCGAGCGCCTGTTGATCTTGGCCTTGAGGCCGAGACCAGTGCGCACCGCCTGCTTGACGCATTCCTCGTTGATGACGGGCAGCATGCCGGGCATGGCCGCGTCCACCAGCGAGACGTTGGCGTTGGGCGCCTTGCCGAATGTGGTGGAGGAGCCGGAGAACAGCTTCGCATTGCTCGTGACCTGCGCGTGCACCTCGAGACCGATGATGACTTCCCAGTCGCCGGTGGCGCCGGGGATCAGGCGTTTGGGATCGGGCGTGCGGGTATCGACAATGGTCATGGTCAGCTCATCGTTCATCTGCGGAAACTTGTTCGTGAGGTAGAGCAAATGGGGGCAAGACGCAAGCGATAGGGTGCGCTGCCGCACGCCAAAAACCTTGACCTTGCGCGCCTGCGGGCGTATTTCCTTCGCGTCAACCTGGAGTTTGGATGTCAAACCGATCGGAATCCCGGTAAGGGCCCTGCCCGCCTTGCTTTGTTGAAGCAAGATGCGCGCAGCGGCCGGAAACCATGAGCCCCGCCGACGAACGCGTCAGCGGGAACATGTTTTTGTGCGCCTTCCCGGCGCCAACCCGGATTTGACGACAATGGACATCTCGCGCAATGAACAGCGCATCCTGCACCTGCTCGCACAGGGCGGCAGGATCGAACTGACACGCACCGAAACCCGAAAGATCGAGAAGGTCGACTGCTTCACCCGCGACGGCTGGCTCTATCCCGGCCTCGACATCACTCTGTTTCGCAAGCTGAAGGCCAAACGCGCCATCCGCTCCAAAGGCGGCAGGCCGTACCAGATCACCGAACGCGGGCTGCGGCTGGTCAGAAGCCAGCCCGACAACACGTAGCAACGGCAGACGGGAGAGGCCGCGCGCCTCTCCCGAGCACTCGTGGCTGCTTTTCGCCCGACGCGTCTACCGCAGGGCTGCGATCTCCGCTTTCAGTCCGTCATATTCCTCAGCGAAACCGCCGCTCTGAACCGGCTTTTTCGCGCGGCGATACCAGTAGCCGGCGTTCCACGTATCGCCTTCGATGCGATGGCAGAGCGCATGCGCCGCATCATAGGGCATCTCGCCCTCATGCGCCTGGCAGATTTCGTGCACCGCCTCCCATTCCGGACCGACGGCGAAGCCCGCCTTGGCGAGGCTTTCGAGCGCCGCGTCAAGGGCTGCCAGTTGGTTGCTGCTCATGAGAAATCTCCTCCTGTTTCTTGCCCGGTCATGCCCGCCAAACGGACTCAGGGCCGCCACCTCACCTCGCCGGCATGCGGCAGATGCTCGAAGGCCGGGCGGCAGAGAAAATAGCCCTGCGCCAGTTCCACGCCCAGGTCCCGCAGCATGGCAAGCTCACCGGCAGTCTCGACGCCTTCGCAGACGAGATCGATCCCCATGTCCCGCGCCATGGCGACGAGATGCTTGACCATGATGCCGCGCCCGGCGCTCTTGTCGATGCCGCGCACCAGTTCCATATCCAGCTTCAGGATATCGGGCGGCATGTTGGCCAAGAGCGACAGACCGGAATGACCGGCGCCGAAATCATCCACCGCCGTCAGGAAACCAAGCTCACGGTAAAGCGTCACGATCGCGTTGAGCTTGTCGGTGTCGGCAACCTCCGATTCCGTGAATTCGAAGATCAGTCGGTCGCTGGACACGTCGCACCGCCTGCCGGTTTCGAGGGTGAGCTGGATGCAGGCGCGCGGCTCGTAGATCGCCCGCGGCATGAAATTGATCGAAAGCTTCGCCCCGGTTTCCATCAGGCCGAGATGCGCCGAAAGCTCGATCGCCTTCACCCGGCATTGCTGATCGAAGGCATAGAGATTGTCATCGCTCAGCTGCGCGAACAGCGTTCCCGCGCCCTCGCCCTTCGTTCCGCGCGCCAGCGCCTCGAAAGCGAAAACCGAACCGTCCCTGAGATCGACGATCGGCTGAAAAGCCATCGAAAAATCAAACGGCAAGGTCTCGGCGTTCAGGCATCCGATACATGATCCGGACATTCAAAAAACTCTCGTCTTAAACGATGCGCTAAGGGTTACCTAATGCATCCTGACCACAAGAAAAGCCCGGCTGCCTGTTTCAGGCAACCGGGCTTCCTGCATTTTCTTCCAAAAAAGCCTTACTCGACGGAGAATTCCAGCGGCTTTGCCTGCTTGATGGCTTCATGGCCGAGCAGCTTGTCGAGCACTTCCGGGGACGGCTGTTCGTCGACATAGAGAAGCGCGATCGCATCGCCGCCCTGATTGTCGCGGCCGAGCTGGAAGTTGGCGATATTGACGCCGGCCTGGCCCAGCGTCGTGCCCATGAAACCGATCATGCCGGGCACGTCGGTGTTGGAGATATAGACCATGTGACGGCCGACATCGGCATCCATGTTGATGCCCTTGATCTGGATGAAGCGCGGTTTGCCGTCGGAGAACACCGTGCCGGCAACCGAACGGGTCTGCTTTTCCGTCGTGATCGTCAGCTTGATATAGCCGTCATAGACGCCCGACTTGTCGCGACGGGTCTCCTGCAGGATGATTCCCTTGTCCTTCAGCATGATCGGCGCGGACACCATGTTGACGTCGGCCACCAGCGGACGCAGCAGGCCGGCGAGCAGTGCGCTCGTCAGCGCCGTGGTGTTCATCTGCGCGAAATTGCCGTCGTAGAGAACCTCGACTTCCTTGATCGGGTTTTCCGTCACCTGGCCGGCGAATTCGCCGAGCACTTCGGCGAGCTTGATCACCGGCTTCAGGCGCGGCGCTTCATCGGCCGAGATCGACGGCATGTTGATGGCGTTGGTGACGGCGCCCTTCAAGAGATAATCCGACATCTGGTCGGCAACCTGCAGCGCGACATTTTCCTGGGCTTCCGTGGTCGAGGCGCCGAGATGCGGCGTGCAGACGACGTTTTCCAGGCCGAAGAGCGGGCTCTCGGTGGCCGGTTCGGTCTCGAACACGTCAAAGCCGGCGCCGGCGACATGGCCGGACTTGATGGCTTCGGCAAGCGCTGCCTCGTCGACGAGACCGCCGCGGGCGCAGTTGATGATGCGGACGCCCTTCTTGGTCTTCGCCAGCGCCTCGGCATTGAGAATGCCGCGGGTCTTGTCGGTCATCGGAACGTGCAGCGTGATGAAATCAGCCTTGGAGAGAAGCTCGTCGAGGTCGACCTTGGTGACGCCCATCTTCTCGGCCTTTTCCTGCGACAGGAAGGGGTCATAGGCGATCACGTTCATCTTGAGCCCGATGGCGCGGTCGCAGACGATCGAGCCGATATTGCCGGCGCCGATGACGCCGAGCGTCTTGCCGGTGATCTCGACGCCCATGAATTTCGATTTTTCCCACTTGCCGGCCTGGGTCGAAACGTCGGCGGCCGGGATCTGGCGGGCAACGGCCAGCATCAGCGAGATGGCATGTTCGGCGGTCGTGATCGAGTTGCCGAACGGCGTGTTCATGACGATGATGCCGCGGCGCGAGGCGGCCGGGATATCGACATTGTCGACGCCGATGCCGGCGCGGCCGATGACCTTGAGGTTGGTCGCGGCCTCGATCAGCTTCTCGGTCGCCTTGGTGGCCGAGCGGATGGCCAGACCATCATACTGGCCGATGATCTCGAGCAGCTTTTCCTTGTCCTTGCCGAGTTTCGGCTGGAAGTCGACATCGATGCCGCGATCCTTGAAGATCTGGACGGCGGCTTCCGACAGGGCGTCGGATACGAGTACGCGAGGTGCCATGGTGGGCCTCCTTCAAAATGGGGTAATTGTCGGGAATGATGAGCCCGCGCCTTTCCGTCAAAGGCGGCGCGAGCCTTGTCAATTCGCCTCGCTTAAGCCGCGAGCTTGGCTTTTTCGGTTTTGAAGGCCCAGTCGAGCCAGCCCATCAGGGCTTCCATATCGGCGGTTTCCACCGTGGAACCGGCCCAGATGCGAAGACCGGACGGCGCATCGCGATAGGCGCCGATGTCATAGGCCACGCCTTCCTTGTCGAGCGCGGAGACGATCGCCTTGGCAAAGGCAGCCTGGGCCGCATCATCGAGCTTGACGACGTCCGGATCGACGATCTTCAGGCAGACCGACGTATTGGAACGGGTCGCCGGGTCTTCGGCCAGGTTCTCGATCCAGTCGTTCTTCTCGACGAAATCGAAGATCACCTTTGCATTGGCGTCGGCGCGGGCAACCAGCCCGTCAAGACCGCCAACGGATTTCGCCCATTTCAGCGCATCGAGATAGTCCTCGACGCAGAGCATGGAGGGCGTATTGATCGTCTCGCCGACGAAGATGCCTTCGATCAGCTTGCCGCCCTTGGTCATGCGGAAGATCTTGGGCAGCGGCCATGCGGGCGTATAGGTCTCAAGACGCTGAACGGCGCGCGGCGACAGGATCAGGATGCCGTGGCCGCCCTCGCCGCCCAGAACCTTCTGCCAAGAGAAGGTAACAACGTCGAGCTTGTTGAAGTCGACCTTCTGCGCAAACACCGCTGAAGTGGCATCGCAGATGGTCAGGCCCTTGCGGTCGGCCGGAATGAAGTCGGCATTGGGCACACGCACGCCGGAGGTCGTGCCGTTCCAGGTGAAGACCACGTCATTGTCGAAATTGACAGTGGAAAGGTCGGGAAGCTGGCCATAGGGCGCTTCGATCTTGCGCGCGTCCTTCAGCTTCAGCTGCTTGATCACATCAGTCACCCAGCCGGCGCCGAAGGATTCCCATGCGAGCATGTCGACGCCGCGTTCGCCGAGCAGCGACCAGAGCGCCATCTCGACGGCGCCGGTATCGGAAGCAGGCACGATGCCGATGCGATAGTCGCCCGGTACGTCGAGCACTTCGCGGGTCAGGTCGATCGCCTCTTTCAGCTTCGCCTTGCCGATTTTCGCGCGGTGGGAACGGCCAAGGGCAGCGTCATTCAACGCTTCGGGCGTCCAACCGGGACGCTTCGCACACGGGCCAGAAGAAAAGCGGGGATTGACCGGACGCACGTCCGGTTTGGTCATATCTGTCATATCTCTACCCTTTCAGATAGTAGCCTCTCGTTGGGGAGAGGTGTCCCGCCGCCGGATATACGGGAGGCTTTGAAAATAGGCAAGGGAAAAGATGACTTGGTGATGACTGCGGGCTGAGATGTGCCTTCTGGGCCGCAGGGAGGCCCATGGCGCCCGGCAGGCCTGAGCATGCGGGCATTGAAACGGGCGGCGCAAAGCCGCCCGTTGCCTTTGTTTTCACACGCCTATTCCGGAGCGCCGAGTTCGTGGGCGGTCTCGTAGCCGTCCATGGTCCAGGTCTTGATGCCCGATGCATCGAGGTCCTGCTTCATCAAGTCGACAAAGCGGATATCGCTATTTTCGTAAGTGCGGAAGAAGAAGCGCTTGTTGGCCGTATCAACGGCGGACGTCCACTGCGTGTAGTCGGAAACCGTGTTGCCGTGTTCATCCTTCTCCTCTTCGCGCGCGACGCCGCGCGGAATGTCGAAATTGTTGAGGATGTGGAAAGCCTGGAAGATCGCGTCGTTGCCGCTCGCGCTCGCCTCCACGCCGTGCGAATAGATCGCGGCGCGCACAAAGCGCGACGGCGAGGTGAAATCACCCGGCATGCCGAGCAGGCCCGTGCCCTGCCCCAGCCCCTCGATTGTCACATCTCCGAGCTTTTGCGGCGGCACATTGTCGACCCCGAGATTGACGTAGTTCTGCAGGTTGGTCATGTGCCAGTCGAAGGGCGGATTGTTGGTAAAGGTGCCGAGCGGATTGTCGCTCACCTGCAGCGTGCCGCCGACATATTCGATCACGATCGTCTCGCCGGAAGCATCGGTGACGACAAAGTGCACCGGCAGAACCATGTTGAACTGCTTGAAGATGACAGGCGCAACGACGATATCGGAAAGCGCCGCCTTCACCTCGTCGACCGTGGCGAAATTGTCGAGAATGTAGGAGCCAAGCTGCCAGGACGCCATCGTCTTGCCGGCCTCTTCCGGCTTGTAGGGCTGGTATTCTGCCGCCTGGGCAAAATAGAAAAGGCCCATGGAAAGACCTTTCTCGTTCACGCCGTCGACAAGATAGGGCAAGCCCATCGGATTGGCGCCGATGCTGGCATATTTCGCATCCCAGCCGAGGCCGGTCTTGCCATCCGGCGTTTCCCCGGTGCGTTGCGTGCCGCGCGGCACCAGGATGACGGAGGCGTCGAGATCGACGTTGAACTCCATCGTGCGCGCGCGCACGACATCGCCGTCTTCGGCCGTCAGCGTGATGCCCGTGCAGGCCTCGGCCACGGAGGCGGAGAACATAACGGAAGCCAATGCCGCCGCCATGAAGGTCCTGCCCTTTGAAGAAAAGATTTTCATGAAACTTCATCCTTGCAATTGAGGCGATCCAATGGATTTCGATTACCGAGGCGAAGCTCTTGAAGACGCTGTGCCTGCAACCTCCCGGACCAGTAAAATCAATAGCTTGACAATCTTTTCCGCGTCAACGAACCAGAAGAGGTAGTCCCAATTTTGGTCTGAGGGGCGCATGCAGCCGGCGGGCCGTAAAGGACTTGCGAACAAGGAGGCGACAGCGATCCTCTGGCGCTATAGGCCGAGCCGGCCCACAGCCCAGGCATAGCCGTCCTTCACGGCGTCGACGGGCGCGACGAGCACGGCCCGGACCTGCGCCTTGTCTGGCAGAACGGAAACGGCCTTGTCCAGAGCCCCGTCTGCGAGGATCAGCAACCTGTTTCCATGCTCCGGCACGTGGCCGTCATTCCCGGGCTGCGGTCCGGCAGCAAGCCTTGTCTGCTCTTCGGGTATCCCTGTCACGGCCATGCCGCCGAGCGCCGTTTCAATCGGCTCATCCTCGGACCGGCAAACTCCGATGACGCTCGCATATTCGGAATATTTGTAGTGGCTGAGATCGCGCTCCAGCGCCTCGTCGCACAGAGCGACGCTTTCATAGGTATCCGGCGCGGTATCGATATACTGGCACCGGGTCAGGCTGTCATCGCAGCCGAGAATGGTCACCACAATCAAAGCTGCCACAGACATCTGCCAGTCCTCCTGCCTAAAAACCCAGAAACGCCGTAGCGCCGGGTGATCCTGCAACAGGAATATGGCCAGATTCGTCCGGCCACGACCGAACCGGCAAGAGAACCGAAGAGAATATGCCTGAGGGCGCCGCCACTTCGGTGGATGCACCAGACCGCGGGATATAACGCGCCAGTCGCCGCGCCCGCGTTCAGATCGTGAGAAGTCCGGTCTTTCGGATGGCCTCAGGCCGCGTCGCGCACGTTGGCGATCACATCGATCAGGCCGGAGACGACGCGCTCGACCTGCGCCGGATCGTCGCCCTCCGCCATGACGCGGATCAGCGGCTCGGTGCCTGACGGGCGGATGACGAGGCGTCCGCGACCCTTCAGCTCCGCCTCGGCATCGGCGATCGCCTGTTTGACGTTGCCGTCCTCCAGCGGCACCGCGCCCGCCGCGATGCGGACATTGCGCAGAAGCTGCGGCACCGGTTCGAACTTGCGGCAAACCTCGCTGACGGGCTTGTCCGCCCGCTTGACGGCGGCAAGGATCTGCAGCGCGGCCACGAGGCCGTCGCCGGTCGTGCCGAAGTCGGAGAGCACGATATGGCCGGACTGTTCGCCGCCGACATTGTGGCCATGTTTGCGCATGTATTCCACCACGTAGCGGTCTCCGACCTTCGTGCGTGCGAGTTCCAGCCCCCTGGCGTTCAGGTGGCGCTCTAAACCGAGATTGGACATCACGGTCGCGACCAGGCCATTGCCCTTGAGTTCGCCGTCATCGGCAAGGTTGCCGACGATCACGGCCATCAGCTGGTCGCCATCGATGATGTTGCCCTTCTCGTCGACGATGATCACCCGGTCGGCATCGCCATCGAGCGCGATGCCGATATCGGCGCGCACCTCATGCACCTTGGCCTGCAGCGTCTTCGGATAGGTCGAGCCGCATTCCTTGTTGATGTTGAGGCCGTTCGGCTCCGCCCCGATCGTCACCACGTCGGCGCCGAGTTCCCAGAGCGCCGTCGGCGCCGCCTTGTAGGCCGCGCCGTTGGCGCAGTCGACGACGACGCGCAGACCGTGCAGCGTCACATCCCGGGGAAGCGTGCGCTTGACGAATTCGATATAGCGGTAGATGTCGCCCTCGACGCGGCTGGCGCGGCCGATCTCGTTGGAACGGGCAAGCTGGGAATAGAAATCGTCGCGATCGACCAGCGCCTCGATCCGGGCCTCGATCTCGTCCGACATCTTATAGCCGTCGGGACCGAAAAGCTTGATGCCGTTGTCGGCATAGGGATTGTGCGAGGCGGAGATCATGACGCCGACATCGGCCCTCAGCGAGCGCGTCAGCATGGCGACGGCCGGCGTCGGGATCGGGCCCAGCAGGTAGACATTGAGCCCGGCGGCGGTAAAGCCCGCGACCAGCGCGTTTTCCAGCATGTAGCCCGAAAGCCGCGTGTCCTTGCCGATCACAACGCGGCGGGCATGGTCGTTGCGGCGGAAGATCGTGCCGACCGCAATCCCGACCCGCATGGCGAGATCGGGCGTCATCGGGAAGGTGTTGGACTGTCCCCGAATACCGTCGGTTCCGAAATACTTGCGTGCCATGTCGTTCCTCGTCTGGGCCGCCGCAGGGGCAACCGTCATGTCTCTGCCGGGCGTGTTCCAGCGTCCTATTGGCAGAAAACCCGCCTCAAGGCACATAAAATAACGTCAACAACGCTAACACGACGTTACCGGAACGTGCAGCGCGGAACGTCCGCCTTCTGTGAGATTGCGTGGATGCAGGCATTCCTGGGTCAGAGTTCGATGCGCAGAAAGAAAAACCGCCGGGGCTGCCGGCGGTTCAGCTTCTCAGTTCGGCTGCGGCTCGAAGCCGTCGCCTTCCTTGCCGTCCGAAGGCTTGCCGGAAGGAGCGTCCTTCTTCGGCCCCATGGAAGGCACCGCAGAGCCGCGCGAGGGCGGCGTGTCGTCGCCGAGATCGCGCGCGGGCTTTTCGCCCTGCAGGATCGCCTTGATCTCGTCGCCGGAGAGCGTCTCGTATTCGAGCAGGCCCTCGGCAACAGCGACGAAGCCGTCATGGTTCTCCTTGAGGATCTTCGTCGCCTCGACATAGGCCTCGTCGATCAGGCGCCGCACCTCGGAATCGATCTTCTGCGCGGTCGATTCCGAGACATTCTTCGACTGCGACACCGAATGGCCGAGGAAGACCTCCTGCTGGTTCTCGCCGTAGGAAACCTGGCCGAGCTCGTCGGAAAAGCCCCATTGCGTCACCATCGCACGGGCAAGCTTGGTTGCCTGCTCGATATCGGAGGATGCGCCGGAGGTGATGTTGTCCTTGCCGAAGGTGATCTCCTCGGCAACGCGCCCGCCCATCATGATTGCAAGCCGCGAGATCATCCATTTGTAGCTCATGGAATAGCGGTCGCCCTCGGGCAGCTGCATCACCATGCCGAGCGCGCGTCCGCGCGGAATGATCGTCGCCTTGTGGACGGGATCGGCCACCGGCACCTTGAGCGCCACCATCGCATGTCCCGCCTCGTGATAGGCCGTGAGCTTCTTCTCCGCCTCGGTCATCGCGGTGGAACGCCGTTCGGCGCCCATCATGATCTTGTCCTTGGCGTCCTCGAACTCGGCCATGGTGACGAGGCGCTTGTTGCGCCGCGCCGCCATCAGCGCCGCCTCGTTGACGAGATTCATCAGGTCCGCGCCGGAAAAGCCCGGCGTGCCGCGGGCAACCACCTTGAGGTCGACATTCGGCGCCAGCGGCGTGTTGCGGGCATGAACCTTGAGGATGCGCTCGCGCCCGACGATATCCGGGTTCGGCACCACGACCTGACGGTCGAAACGACCGGGACGCAGGAGCGCGGGATCGAGAACGTCGGGACGGTTGGTCGCGGCGATCAGGATGATGCCCTCATTGGCCTCAAAGCCGTCCATCTCCACCAGAAGCTGGTTCAGCGTCTGCTCGCGCTCGTCATTGCCGCCGCCGAGACCGGCGCCGCGATGACGGCCGACCGCATCGATTTCGTCGATGAAGATGATGCACGGGGCGTTCTTCTTGGCCTGCTCGAACATGTCGCGCACACGGGATGCGCCAACGCCGACGAACATTTCAACGAAGTCGGAACCGGAAATGGTGAAGAACGGCACATTGGCCTCGCCGGCGACCGAACGCGCCAGCAGCGTCTTGCCCGTTCCGGGCGGGCCAACGAGCAGCACGCCGCGCGGAATGCGACCGCCGAGACGCTGGAATTTCTGCGGATCGCGCAGGAATTCGACGATCTCTTCCAGGTCCTGCTTGGCCTCGTCAACGCCGGCGACATCGTCAAAGGTCACCCGGCCGTGGGCTTCCGTCAGAAGCTTGGCCTTGGACTTGCCGAAGCCCATCGCGCCGCGCGAACCGCCCTGCATCTGGCGCATGAAGAACAGCCAGACGCCGAGGATCAGCAGCATCGGCAGAAGCGTGCCGACATAGCTCAGTATGCCGCCCGAACCATCGCTGACCGGCTTGGCCGTGACGTCGACATTGTTGTTCTCGAGCTTGGTGAGCAGGTTGTCGTCGATGACCGGGGCATAGGTGTGGAAGGGCGAGCCGCCACTGGTGTAGGTGCCGGTGATGTTGTTGCCGGTAATGGTCACTTCCTTGACCCTGCCGGCTTCAACGCTGGATACGAATTGCGAATAGGCCACCTGGTTGCCGGTGTTCTGCGACGGCGTCGACTGGAACATGCTGAACAGCGCGACCAGCAGCAACGCGATTATCGCCCACAGCGCAATATTGCGTAGGTTTGGGTTCATTAAACTCCCCGAAATCATATTTCCGGCACGTCACAATGCCGCTGAATTACGCCTAACATAGGGTCCGTGCCATGTCTTGCCAAGACAAGCCGGTCCCAAGATTCATTTTCTCACCGCAAATAGGCCGGGGCCGGATCGGGATAGGCCGGACGGGCGAAAGCCGCCGCTATCGCATTGGCGAGCGCAAGTTCGAAACCCGGCAGGAAGCGGTCGAACGGCGCCAGGAACGGCGTACAGGAAACGACTTCGAACGGCGGCAGGGCGGGACGAACCTTCCCGGCAAGCCGCGCGAGGCGGCGCGGCAGGAAAGCTTCCGCGCCGGAGCTTGCCGCATCAACGCCGGCAGGGGCAACGCGCAGCGTTTCGCTCGAGCGGTTTTCAATGCGAAAACGCCCGTCCCAGATAACGGACCGGCCCGGCGGGATCTCGTTTTGCCCGAGGTCCCGCCCCTCGCGCACGACGAACAGCGCGTCACGGTGCTTTTCGAGCAGGCAGCGCCCGGCGGTCATGCGTGCGCCGTGCGGGCCCGCACACAACGCCATGGCCCGCTCGAGCGCCGCGCCGCCAGGCCCATAGGCCAGGCCGCCGAGAACGGGAATGAGCAGGTTGAGAAGGTAGCGCGCCGGCGCCGGTGCGTCTGTCAGAAGGCGCGCATCGAGTTCGGCAAGGACGCCCTCGCGGAGCGTGGCGGCCGAAGCGAAGAGGCTCGCAGCCTCCTGAGACAGAGCCCGGCGCACCCGCGCGGCGCTTTCCGCCTCGCCCGCCAGGGCCTCGACCCGGTCTCGCACCATGCGGCGAACGCGCACGCGTTCGAAGCGCGCGTCTTCATTGCTCGGATCGTCGATCCAGCAAAGGCCGCGCCCATCGAGAAACGCCCGGATCGTCCCGCGCCGGACCCGTAGAAACGGGCGCACGACCCAAATCGCGGCATCGACCAGCGTCCTCTCGGCCATGCCGCTCGCAAGAGCGGACCCGTTGCGCGCGCGGCGCATGGCAAGGGTCTCGGCCTGATCCTCCATCGTATGGGCAAGCGCGATGGCGTGGGCGCCGAGACGCTTCGCCTCTCCGGCGAGCAGCCGGTAGCGGGCGTCGCGGGCGGCTGCCATCAGGCCGGATGCGGGCTTCTCGCCCGTCCAGCGCAATGTGGCGTGGGCAATGCCGCGGGCGGCGCAGAAGGTTTCGACCCAGGCGGCCTCTTCGGCCGCTGCTGCGCGCAGGGCATGGTCGACGGTCGCGGCCGAAAGCCTGACATCCTCCCTTCCGGAAGCGCGCCGGGCCTCGTCAAGCGCCGTCAGCAGGCCGATCGAATCGCCGCCGCCGGAAACAGCGACGAGGAGATGACAGTCTTTCTTGAGCGAAAGCAGGAATTGCCGTGCAACGGCCTCAACCGCGCAGGCATTGGAGGAAACGGCGGCGGGCGCCGGCGTCAACATCCGTTGGCCGTCAGTTCCGCGCTCGCCTTGTCGAGAACCGCGCGAGCGGCGTCCGGATAGCGTACGGGCACTTCGGCGAAAGTAGCGCAGGCGGCGTCCTTGTTGTCCATGCCGGCCAGCGACTGGCCGAGCTTCAGCAGCATTTCCGGCGCCTTGTCGGATGTGCCATAGGCCTTGTAGGCGTTCAGGAAGGTCTTGGCGGCTTCGTTGAATTTCTGCTGCGCCAGCATCGATTCGCCGAGCCAAAAGCTCGCATCGGGAATGAGCGGACTGTTCGGATAGCTCAGCACGAATTCGCCGAAGGCATCCTCGGCCTGCTGATAGTCGCCCGAAAGGATGAGGTTGTAGGCGACATTGTAGAAGGCGGCATCATCGCCGCCGCCTTCCGCGCCCTCCGGAAGGTCGGGCGAGACCTCGCCGGGCATGGTGGCGTCATTCATGGCGCTGTCGGGCATCGGCGGAAGGTTGTCGATCGACGCCGTTTCACTGTCCAGTCCGCTGCCGGATGAAGGCGGCGCGGCCATGCCGCTTTCCAGATCCTGCAGGCGGAATTCCATATCCTCCTGCAATTTTCGGATCCGCTCTTCCATCTGCAGCAGCTGGAAGCTCAGGTCCTCGACCTGGCCGTTGAGGTTCCTGACCTGCTCCTCAAGCTGCATGATCCGCATGGCCGGGTCGGTTGCCTGAACCTGAACCACTTGTCCTTGTCCGCCGCCGGTTGCCGGAAACAGCGACAGGCCGGCGGCCGAGGCGCTTGCCTGCATGCCGAGGACGGCGGAGCCTGCCAGCAGACACAAAATTGCTTTTCTCATGATCCCTTTCCCAAAAACTGTCCCTGAAACCAGTAAAACAGACCTGCATGTTCACCGACATGCCGTTTTCGGCCATATTTAGATCAAAACGCATTTTCATGCACTGCGGACACAAAAAAACCGGCCCAAGGCCGGTTTTTTCTTCATCTTTCAGTCCCGATCAGCTTCCCGCGCCCTTGAGCACGGTCACCGTGCGGCGGTTCTGCGACCAGCAGGAGATGTTGTCGCAGACGGCGACGGGGCGTTCCTTGCCGTAGGAGATCGTCGAGATCCGGTTGGCCGGAATGCCGCGCGAGACGAGGTAGTTCTTGGTGGCCGTGGCGCGGCGGGCGCCGAGCGCCAGATTGTATTCGCGCGTGCCGCGCTCGTCGGCATGGCCTTCGACGCGGATGGCATAGCTGGTGTAGCGCTGCAGCCACTGGGCCTGCTTGTCGAGAGTCTGCGCGGCGATCGGCGTGATCGCGGCCGAATCGGTCTCGAAATAGACCGTATCGCCGACATTGAGGTCGAAATCCTGGACGCTGCCCGGAGAGGCGACGCCCGCATTGGCGCCCGCCATGCCCTGGCCGCTGCCCGGCAGGTTGTCCTGCTTGGATGCGCAGCCGGCAAGGCCAAGCGCCATGACCGCGCAGAGCGCGACGATAGCAGGCCTCATCGCCCTTTTCCTGGAAAGGCCTTCAACTCCAAGCGTGGCTCGGCTCATTACCGCTCTCCTTCAAGCGTTCCAATCAAAAGTCCAGCACCCTTCGGCCGGACCAGATACGCGTTTTTTTCTAACGTGACGGCCGTGCGCTGATCGCGTCTTGCGCACCTGCCGACATTGACGAAATGACCTATCAAATCGCCGTTAATCCCCCCTCAACAAACACCGTTAACAAAGGGTGAATGCGAGGTCGAAAAACTCGGGCGCCGCTATTCGAGAAGCGGCGACCAGGCCGGATCGGAGGCAAAGTCAGGCGTCGAAATACGCTGTTCGTTATAGCCTGTCAGGTCGATGGAATAAAGGTGCGGGCCCCCCTCGCCGGCATTCTGGCGGAAGAACATCAGCACGCGGCCGTTCGGCGCCCAGGTCGGGCCCTCATTGTGGAAGCCGGTGGTCAGGATGCGCTCGCCGCTGCCGTCCGGCTTCATCACGCCGATGGAGAACTTGCCCCCGGATTGCTTGGTAAAGGCGATGAGATCGCCGCGCGGCGACCAGACCGGCGTCGAATAGCTGCCGTCGCCGAACGAGATGCGGTGCTGGTTCGAACCGTCGGCATTCATCACGTAAAGCTGCTGGCGCCCGCCGCGATCGCTCTCGAACACGATCTGGTTACCGTCGGGCGCATAGGAGGGCGAGGTATCGATGGCAGCCGTGCTGGTCAGCCGGGTCGTGGCGCGGGTCCTCAGGTCCATCGTATAGATATTGGCATTGCCGTCCTGTTGCAGGCTCATGATGATGCGCTGGCCGTCGGGCGAGAAGCGCGGCGCGAACGTCATGCCGGGGAAATTCCCGACGACCTCGCGCTGACCGGTCTCCAGCTGCAGCAGATAAACGCGCGGCTGGTCGTTCTCATAGGACATGTAGGTGACTTCCTGCCGGTTGGGCGAGAAGCGCGGCGTCAGCACCATGTATTGGCCGTCGGTCAGCATCCGCACATTGTAGCCGTCCTGGTCCATGATCGCGAGCTGGCGCTTGCGCGCCGTCTTGGGTCCGCTCTCGGAAACGAAGACGATGCGGCTGTCGAAATAGCCCTGTTCGCCCGTCAGCGCCTGGTAGATCGAGTCGGCGATGATATGGGCAACGCGGCGCCAGTTGTCGGGCTGGGTATAGAACTGCTGGCCGATGATCTGCTGGCCGGCATAGGTGTCCCACAGCCGGAATTCGGAGCGCAGGCGGCCATCCGCCTCGCGGGTGACGCGGCCGACGACGAGCGCCTCGGCGCTGATCAGTTGCCAGTCCTGAAACCGCGGCGTCTGGTCCGGATCGTTGATCTGCTGGATGAAGGCGGAGCGGTCGACCGGCTTGAACAGGCCGGAACGCTGAAGATCCGCGGCGATCACGCCGGAAATGTCCGCGCCAAGTCCGTCATCCGAAATGAAATCGGTGATCGCAATCGGCAGCGGCTGGACATTGCCGCGCGAGATGTCGATCTCGACCAGCGCATAGGCCGGGGCCACGAAAGCGAGGCCGAGGCCGGCCCAGGCGACAGAAAGAAATACGAGACAGCGTTTGAGCATGACAGGTCAGGCCTTTCAGCGTTGAGTGCGACGGTCTGATGCGGCGGGTTTAGTCCCTCCGCTTTCCTCCGGTTAACCGTTAAAGCATCTGGCTTGGGTCGAAGTTCACGATAACTTCGCTCCAGGCGTCATATTTTTCCGGCGGAAGTTGGACGAAGGGCGAGGATTTCAGTACCGCGCGGCGGGCCCCGCCGGCAAGAATGCGCCGCGCGCTCTCGCTGCCGCCGGTTGCCGTCACCTCTGGCGTTCCGACAATCGCACCGGATGGATCAAGCTTCATGTGTATGCGTATGCGCACGCCTTCCGCGCCGTCAAGCCCGGCAAGGATCGACCAGTTGCGCTGGATCTGGCCGCGAAGCGCGTCGAGCTCGCTCTGGGAAAGCTGCGCTGAATTGCTGGGGCGCTGCGTGCCGAGGGCCGCCGGCGTTTCCGTGCGCCGCGCGCCGCCGCCGGTTGCCTCGGTGCGGTTCAGGAGCGCGGCGATGTCGTCGACATTGAAGTCGTCGGTTTCCGTGGAAGCCGTCGTCTGGCTGTCGGTTTGCGGGGCTTGCGCCGTGCGGGTCTCGCGCAGCGCCGGCTGCGCGGGACGGCGCGTCGGCAGGGGCGCCTGATCCGGGAAGGCCAGTTCAGGCTCTGCCGGCTCGGCTGGCGGAGCGGGCTCCGGTTCGGGCGCGCTGGCCTCGGCCGGCTCCGGCGTTGGCGCGGGTGCGGGCTCGGGCGTTTCAACGGCTTCCGGCTCCGGCGCGGGTTCAGGCGCCGGGGTCGGCTCGGGCGCAGGTGCAGGCTCGGGCTCCGGCGCGGGCGCCGGTTCAGGCGTGGGCTCGGGACGCTGTGCGGGTTCGGGTACAGGCGGCGGGGCCTCCGCGACGTCCTGCTGCGGCGCAGGCTCGGGCGTTTCGGCGGCGGAAGGCGTCGGCAGCGCCGCCTGCTCCTGTTCCACATTGTCAGGCGTCGCCTGTTCCGCCCTGTTCAGGTCGATCTCGTTTTCGCCGACATTCTGCGCATCGGCCACCTGGTCCTGACGCCGCGTCGGGACGGGTGCCGCGATCTCGGCAAGCTCCGCGTCCTGATCGCCTTCCTGCACCTGGGTGATGTCCTGAACCGGGATCAGCGTCACCGGCAGGGCATCGACATCCGCCACTTCCATGGACGGCGGCGTGCCGAGCAGAAACACTGCCCAGCCGATGACCAGACAGTGCAGAACGAAGGAAATGGCGAAGCTGCGCGTCATGGCGGGAAATCAGCTATCCTGTTCCTGCAGGGTCACCAGGCCGATATTCTTGAAACCCGCCGCCGAAATCCGCGCCATTACCCGCATCACCGTGCCGTAATCGGCATTGGCGTCGCCGCGCACATAGATGCGCTCGGAATAGCCGGTCGTGGCGATCGCCTCAAGCTTCGGCACCACCTCGTCGATGCCGATTTCGGTTTCCTGCAGATAGATCTGGCCTTCCGGATTGACCGAAATCGTGATCGGCTGGGTATCGGAATTGAGCGCCTGCGCCTGCGTCTCAGGCAAGTCGATCGGCACGCCGACGGTCATCATCGGCGCGGCGACCATGAAGATGATCAGAAGCACGAGCATGACGTCGACGAGCGGCGTCACGTTGATTTCGCTGACGGGGCCGCGCCGCGCGCGTCTTCGTCCCCGGCGGCTGCCGCCCGTGGCGCTTGTTCCTGCGGTCATTCCCATATCGCAATCTCCCTCGGATTATTCCGCGGCCGGGCGCGACTGGAGTTTCTCGTCGATCTGGCGCGACAGGATCGCGGCGAATTCGTCGGCAAAGCCCTCCATGCGGCCGACAAGCTTTCCGCTGTCGGCGGAGAACTTGTTGTAGGCGACAACGGCGGGAATGGCGGCGACGAGGCCGATGGCGGTTGCCAGAAGCGCCTCGGCAATGCCGGGAGCGACGACGGCGAGATTGGTCGATTTCGAACCGGCGATCGCCTGGAAGGAGGTCATGATGCCGACAACCGTGCCGAACAGACCGATGAAGGGCGCCGCCGAACCGGTGCTGGCGAGGAAGCCGAGGCGGGCCTCCAGCTTTTCCGATTCGCGTTGGATAGCGACATCCATCGCCTTTTCCACGCGCATCTGCAGGCCGACGGGGGCACGCGCGCCGCGCTCGAAGGATTTCTTCCACTCGCGCATGGCGGCGACGAAGACTGCCGACATGCCGGAGGTCTTGCGCTCCGACAGGTTCGAATAGAGCTTCTCCAGCGAGGTGCCGGACCAGAAGGCATCCTCAAACTGGTTATAGGCGCGGCGTTCCTTGTTGTAGGCGATGATCTTCTCGATCACGATCGCCCACGTCCAGACCGAGGCGGCGATCAGGCCGATCATGACCAGTTTGACGATCAGTCCGGCCTGCATGAAGAGCGCCAGAAGGCCGACATCGGCGTGTGCTGCTTCCAACCCAAGCTGTTCCATGTGACGTAAGTCCTTGAATATATGGGCCCGGTTGACCGGGCGGGTACGGTTAGAGCCGCCTGCGAGACAGTGTTCGGTTTGCAATGGGATTGCGAAGCTTCCGCATATTAGCTCCATCTCGTATAAAAACGTGGTGAAACCTAGGCAAAAAAAACCGAAATCCCGCTGCTCGCATGAAACATGATCATGGTTAACGCCCGGTTACCAGAAGGTCCAAAGCCCCTGAAAACCATGGAGACAGCCAAAGATCACGCCGTCGCAGGGCGATGGCTGAATTCCTTCACATAATACTCATGTTTTATCAAGCCCGATGCGGCAAGCTCAGGCCTGGCCGCCGCTGGCCTCGAGCAGCAGTGTCGCCGCCAGATCGTCCGGCATCCGGCGCGCGCGGCCATGCTTGTTGATGACGACCACGGTGACGGTCGCCGTCGTCAGAAGCACGCCGGCCGCTGAAATCGACTGCTCCAGCACCATGCGCGCGCCGGTCGCCTTCTTCGTTCTGGTCGTGATTTCCAGAATGTCGTCCATGCGCGCAGGCCGGATGAATTTCAGGTCCATGTGGTACACGGCAAAGGCGAGGCCCTCGTCGTCGATCGTATGCAGCGTGCGCTGTTCGACGCCGAGGCAGCGCAGGTAATCGGTCCGGCCGCGTTCGAGGAAATGGAGATAGCGGGCGTGATAGACGATGCCTGAGAAATCAGTGTCCTCATAATAGACTCGCTGATGCAGACGATGTTCGCCGCCTTCGAGCCTGCCGCTCAAATCCGGTACATTTCCGCCGCTTCTGTCGGTCATCTCAAACCTCGTCTCGTCGTTCTGCGTCGTGTCCTAGTCCAGTGCAAGGCGGCTTCGCAATGACGAAAGCAAGATCGGAAAGGTCTCTGTGGCGGTATTTGAAGAGATTGCGTAAAAAAAACATTGCATTTATGTCATACTGGTTTCGGTTAACACCGAGTTTCACTGCATGACAAAACGGATCGGAGTGGTTCCATGAAAATTGCGGTTATGGGCGGAGACGGGTTCATCGGATGGCCCACATCGCTGCATCTGTCTGATGCCGGACACGAAATCCACATCATCGACAACCTGTCGCGGCGCTGGATCGACACCGAGCTCGGCGTCCAGTCGCTGACGCCGATGGACTCCATCCAGGAGCGCACCCGCATCTGGCACGCCGAGACCGGTCGCAGGATTCATTTCCACCTGATCGATCTCGCCAAGGATTACGAAATCCTGAAGAAATGGCTTGCCGAGGAAAAGCCGGACGCGATCATCCATTTCGCCGAACAGCGCGCCGCTCCCTATTCGATGAAATCCGACCGGCACAAGAACTACACGGTCGACAACAATGTGAGCGCGACGCACAATCTCCTGAACGCGCTGGTCGAGATCGGTCTCGATTCCCACATCATTCACCTCGGCACGATGGGCGTCTATGGCTATTCGACCGTCGGCGCGGCGATCCCGGAAGGCTATCTGCCGGTGGATATCGAGGCGACGACCGGCGAGAAGGTCAGCCAGGAAATCCTCTATCCGTCGAATCCCGGCTCGATCTACCACATGACCAAGTGCCTGGATCAGCTTCTCTTCGCCTTCTATGCCAAGAATGACGGCCTTCGCATCACCGACCTGCATCAGGGCATTGTCTGGGGCACGCACACCGAGCAGACCAAGCGCCATCCGCAGCTGATCAACCGCTTCGACTATGACGGCGACTACGGCACGGTGCTGAACCGCTTCCTGATCCAGGCGGCGATCGGCTACCCGCTGACCGTCCACGGCGTCGGCGGCCAGACCCGCGCCTTCATCCACATCCAGGATTCGGTGCGCTGCATCGAGCTTGCGCTCAACAACCCGCCGGAAAAGAACGCCCGCGTCGAGATCTTCAACCAGATGACGGAAACCCATCGGGTCCGCGATCTGGCCAAGATGATTTCCGAAATGTCCGGCACCGAGATTGCCTGGCTGCCCAACCCGCGCAAGGAAGCGCCGGAAAACGACTTGATCGTCAGGAACGACAAGTTCCTCTCGCTTGGCCTCAACCCGACGACGCTGAAGGAAGGGCTTCTGGAAGAGATTGTCGATATCGCCAAGAAATACGCCTATCGCGTCGACCGCAAGCGCGTTCCGGCCGTTTCCGCCTGGACCAAGGACATTGCCACCAAGATCAACCGCGATCCCGAAGGCAAGTCGCTGAAATCGGTTTCGTGATTTGATGCCTGATCCTTCAAACGAAGGCGTCCGCCGCAGCGCGGACGCCAAGGCTCCGTTCGCCTTCGTCACGCTTGTCACCAACGCCGACTATGCGATGGGTGCGCTGGCGCTTGCCCGCTCGATCTTCCTGACCGGCACGCCGGCTGATGTCGTCGTGCTTTTCACTGGCGGCACGCCGGAGGAGAGCCTGAAACAGCTCGAAGATATCGGCTGCCGGATGATCGGCGTCGACCACCTGCCCTTGTCGGATGCGTTCAACGCCCGCCATGCGCGGCGCGAAGTGCATGGGAATGCGCCCTTCACCAAGGGCCGCAAGCCGGACTTCCACACGCCGCTCGACAATTTCTGCAAGCTGAGGCTCTGGCAACTGGTCGAGTATCACGCCGTCGTGTTCATCGATGCCGATGCCATCGTCCTGAAAAACATCGACAAGCTGTTCTTCTATCCGGAATTTTCCGCGGCGCCGAATGTCTACGAAAGCCTCGCCGACTTCCACCGGCTGAATTCCGGCGTCTTCGTTGCCCGCCCGAATGTCGCGACATTCGAGGCCATGCTGGAGGCGCTCGATGCGCCGGACGCCTTCTGGCGGCGCACCGACCAGACCTTCCTGCAGACCTTTTTCCCCGACTGGCACGGCCTGCCGGTGTTCATGAACATGCTGCAATATGTCTGGTTCAACATGCCGGAACTCTGGAACTGGTCCGATATCGGCGTGCTGCACTTCCAGTATGAAAAGCCGTGGGAAGAGGATCATCCGCGCGCCGAAGCGCTCAAGCCGCTGATCGATCTGTGGTGGGCCTATTTCGACGGCGATCGGATCCCCGATATCGCATCGCTCGAGAACCCGAAAAAGCCGGCATGAAACATCTTCTCGTCAGCGGCGGCACCGGCTTCGCCGGCCGCTACATCGTGGAGGAATGCCTTGCGGCCGGCCACAAGGTGACCGTCGCGGGACGCAGCCCCCCGGCCGACCGGCTGTTTTCCCCGGCCGTCGGCTTCAGACCGCTCGACCTTGCGGAAAAGAACGTCCCCGAAGCCTTCTTCAACGGGATCGACGGCTTCGTCCATGCCGCGTTTTCCCATCTGCCGGGGCGCTATCGCGGCGGCGAGGGAGACGATCCGGCGGGCTTTCTCAGCCTGAATGTCGATGGGTCCATCGCCCTGTTCGAGGCCGCGCGGAAGGCGGGCGTAAAGCACTGCCTGTTTCTCTCGAGCCGCGCGGTTTTCGACGGCTATCCCGCCGGCACGCCGCTTGCTGAAACGCTCGCGCCCAATCCGGAAAGCCTGTACGGCAAGGCCAAGCTGGAGGCGGAGAAAGCGCTTTTTGCGCTTGCCGCACCCGGTTTCGTGCCCGTCAGCCTCAGGGCGACCGGGGTTTACGGAAACCTCTATCCGAACAAGTGGGAGAGCCTGTTCTCGGATTATCTGGCTGGCAGGACGATTAAGCCGCGTGCGGGAAGCGAGATCAATGGCCGCGATCTCGCCGGCGCCGTGCTCGCCGTGCTCGGCGCCCACATACCCAAGGTCTCGGGCAAGGCGCTCCACGTTTCAGACATCGTGATCGACAACCACACCATTCTGGCGCCGCTGAAGGCCGCGCTCGCCGCCCCCCATCCCCTGCCCGCGCGCGCCGACCATGATCAGGTCAGCGTCATGGCCACCGGCCGGCTCAATGCGCTCGGCTGGCGCACGGGCGGCATGCCGCTCTTCTCCGCCACGCTGCAGACCCTGATCGAGGGGTTTTTGGCCCGCCATCCCGGTTTGCGGCCATCGTGAATTTGATCTGACCGCTCCCAGACCCTATCTCCGGCATGCTATCGTGAAGCGCCCAAGACCGAAATGACCACAGGATTTCTCAATGAGCCGATTTGACCTCATCATATTCGATTGCGACGGCGTTCTCGTCGATTCGGAATTTCTCGCCGCCCAGGTGGAATCAAGACTGTTGAGCGAGGCCGGATACCCGATCACCGCCGGCGAGATCGGCGAACGTTTTTCCGGCCTGACCTGGCGCGATATCCTGCTGACCGTGGAGAAGGAGGCCGCGATTCCGCTGCAGGCCAACCTGATCGAGCAGCACAAGACCATCCTTGACGAGCGGCTGAAGCGCGAGCTGCAGGCCATCGAGGGCGTGCGCGAGGCTGTGGCCCAGCTATCCGAGCCGCGCTGCGTCTGCTCCAATTCGACGGAAGACCGCATCAAGGCGATGCTGACCAAGGTCGGCTATATCGACCTGTTCGAGCCGAACATCTTTTCCGCCGAAAGCCTCGGGCCCGACCGGGTCAAGCCCAAGCCGGACGTCTTCCTGCATGGGGCTGAAAGGTTGGGCGCGCGTCCCGGGAACACGCTGGTGATCGAGGATTCCGTTCACGGCATCACCGGCGCGAAGGCCGCCGGCATGCGCGTCGTCGGCTTTACCGGCGCCTCGCACACCGGACCGACTCACGCCGACAAGCTGACCGAGGCCGGCGCCGAGACGGTGATCCACCGCATGGAAGACCTGCCGGCGGTCGCAACCGCGCTGCTGGAATGGTCGGACGCTGTCTGACGGCGTCCCCACCCCTCAAGGCAATCAGTCGATGCCGAGCCTGACCCGGGTATTTTCCCCGGCGGTCACCGGCACCGGCAGATCGTTTGCCCTGAACAGGAACTGCGTCGAGAGCCCCTCGGCCGGCAGTTCAACCTCCTGGACCGTGACCTTGTCGTAGAGCGCCACGTCGCCGTCGACCACCTCGACGCGCACGGGCACCTTGTATGTGCCGGGCCTTGCCTTCGGTCCTCCGATCAGGCGACCGGCGACGGCGACCTGCAGCAGGAGCTGGTCGCCCGTCGGCGCGACGGTGCAGGTGCGCGTGTATTCGGCAAGCGAGACCTGATAGACGAGATTTTCAGCCGACGTTGAACCGGCCGGCGAATAGACGCGATCAAAGGCCTGGTCATCATCCAGCATCGCCTTGGGGCAGATGCGCGAAAGCGCCGTCAGGTTGACGCCGGGCGTGATCGGCTGGGCGGGCTGAGGCTCCGGTTCGGGCGTGGCCGTGGAGCAGGCCGCAAGGCCGGAAAGGGCCACGACGGCGGCCAGGCGGCGGGTGGTGCGAAATGACACGGCGAGTATTCCTTTCCTCTCTCAAGGGCTTTTCAAGCCCTCCGGCTTTGTTCTATATCAGCGCGAACGCAAGAATTCGACTGTCTGGCATGACCCGCAGGCACGAGGCATGAAAGACGCCTTGCCGAGATAACCGGTAAGGCCAAAGCGTGCCACAAGCTAGACATTTTCAGGAACCTGGCAAGCATAAAGGGGCTTTGCGTGGACTATATTTCGACGCGGGGCGACGCCCCGACCCTCGGCTTCTCGGACGCGCTTCTCGCTGGACTTGCAGCCGACGGCGGCCTCTACCTGCCGCGCGAATGGCCGAAAATGACGGCCGACGAGATCCGCGCGCTTCGGGGAAAATCCTATCAGGACATCGCCTTTGCAATCATAAAGCCCTTCATCGGCGGCGAAATTCCCGATGACCGCCTCGAGGCGATGATCGAGGAGGCCTATGCCACCTTCCGCCATCCGGCCGTGACGCCGCTCGTCCAGAGCGACGCCAACCGCTTCACGCTTGAACTGTTCCACGGCTCGACGCTCGCCTTCAAGGATGTCGCCATGCAGCTTCTGGCGCGGCTGATGGATTATGCGCTCGAACAGCGCGGCGAACGCGCCACGATCGTCGGCGCGACCTCGGGCGATACCGGCGGCGCTGCAATCGACGCCTTTGCGGCCAGCACGCGCACCGACATCTTCATCCTCTTCCCGCACGGCAAGGTCTCGCCGGTGCAACAGCGGCAGATGACCACGCTCGGCGCCGCCAATGTTCACGCGATCGCCGTCGAGGGGCATTTCGACGACTGCCAGAACCTGGTCAAGGCGATGTTCGCCGATCCCGGCTTCCGCAAGGAGGTCAGGCTCTCCGGCGTCAACTCGATCAACTGGGCGCGGATCATGGCGCAGGTGGTCTATTATTTTACTGCCGGCATTTCGCTCGGCGCGCCGGATCGTGCGATCGACTTCACGGTTCCCACAGGCAATTTCGGCGACATTTTCGCCGGCTACGTCGCCCGGCAGATCGGCCTTCCCGTCGGCCGGCTGGTCATCGCCACCAACGAGAACGACATCCTCGCCCGCACGCTCGAGACAGGGCGCTACGAGATGCGCGGAGTCGAGGCAACAACCTCGCCCTCCATGGACATCCAGATCTCCTCCAATTTCGAACGTCTCCTGTTCGAGGCAAGCGGACGCGACGCCGGCTATGTCCGCCGCGCCATGGCGAGCCTCAAGCAGTCCGGCGCCTTCGACATCGAGGAGGAAGCGCTTGAACGCATCCGCGCCGTCTTTGCCGCCGGGCGCACGGACCAGCAGGAGGCCGCCGCCGAAATTGCCCGCACGCTTTCGGATACCGGCGTCCTGATCGACCCGCATACGGCGGTCGCCATGTCGGTCGCCCGTTCTCACCAGGCCTCAAACCCCATGGTTGTCCTCGCCACGGCGCATCCGGCCAAATTCCCTGCGGCCGTAAAATCGGCCAGCGGTATTGACCCCGCGCTTCCGGCGTGGCTTGCTGGAATGATGGACAAGGAGGAGCGTTTCAGTGTCCTTCCCCCCGACCTCGATACGGTGGAAGCGTTCGTTCGCAACGGACTGAGCACTGGAAGCCAACGATAGGAAGCAGGATCGCATGACAGTAGAGTACACCCGGCTGCCGTCCGGGCTGACCGTCGTCACCCAGAACATGCCCCATATCGAGAGCGTGGCCATCGGGACATGGATCAAGTCTGGCTCGCGCAACGAATTCGCGAACGAACACGGCATCGCCCATCTTCTCGAGCACATGGCCTTCAAGGGCACGAAGCGCAGGACCGCGCGCCAGATCGCCGAGGAGATCGAAAATGTCGGCGGCGAGGTCAATGCCGCGACTTCGACGGAGACGACGTCCTACTATGCGCGGGTCCTGAAGGACCATCTGCCGCTCGCCGTCGATATCCTCGCGGACATCCTCACCAATTCCGCTTTCGACGAGGAGGAGCTTGCGCGCGAGAAAAACGTCATCATGCAGGAGATCGGCGCGGCAAGCGACATCCCGGACGACGTGGTGTTCGACAATTTTGCGGGCGCGGCCTATCGCGACCAGATGATCGGTCGACCGATCCTGGGAACCGCCGAAACGGTGATGGGTTTCACGCCGGACGATATCCGCCGCTATCTCGCCCGCAACTACACCACCGACCGGATCTATATCGTGGCAACCGGCGCGGTTGACCATGACGCCTTTGCGCGCCTCGTCGCCGACCGCTTCGCGGCCCTGCCGCAGAAGCCCGCCACGCCGCCGCTCGTCGAGCCCGCCAGCTACACGGGCGGCGAGGCGCGCGAGATGCGCACGCTCTCCGATGCGCAGGTCATTCTCGGCTTTGAAGGCCCGGCCTACCATGCCCAGGATTTCTACTGCTCGCAGATTCTCGCGAATGTGCTCGGCGGCGGCATGTCGTCGCGTCTCTTCCAGGAAGTGCGCGAGATCCGCGGGCTCTGCTATTCGGTTTACGCCTTCCACTGGGGCTTTTCGGATTCCGGCGTCTTCGCCGTGCATGCGGCAACCGGCGGCGACCAGTTGCCCGAACTCGTCCCCGTCATCATCAACGAGCTGCGCGAGGCCGCCGAAAGGGTCGACCCGACGGAAATCGAGCGTGCCCGGGCGCAGATCCGCGCCCAGCTTCTGATGGGCCAGGAAAGCGCCGCCGCCCGCGCCGGCCAGATCGCGCGCCAGGTCATGCTCTGGGGCCGTCCGATCCCGAACGAGGAAATGATGATGCGAATCGAAAACATCACGCCGAAGAGGCTGACCGACCTGGCCGGCCGCGCCTTCTACAATGCCCGCCCGACGCTTTCCGCCGTCGGCCCGATCGAGCAGCTGGCGCCGCTTGAGGACATCGTCGACGGTCTTTCGTTCGAGGAAAAGAAGGCCGCCGGTGCGGGCGTCTGAACGTACGATGGCAAGGATGGAACCGAAGATCGTCCTGATAGGCGGCGCCGGGCCGCTTGAGCGGAGACAGTCAGTTGTTCGCCTTCTTCGCCGCGCCTGACGCCCTGCGGCGACGCCGGTTTGCCATCCGCTCGGACACGCATGTTCTGCGCCTGCCGCGCGTTTCCGACTATCAGGCCTGGCGGCAGCTGCGCATCCGCAGCCGTTCTTTCCTTCAGCCATGGGAACCCCTCTGGAACGTCGACGAAATGACAGAGCGGGCCTTCCGCAGGCGGATAACGCGGCTCAACCGGGAATTCGACGAGGGCAGCAGCATTCAGCTGTTCATCTTCCTCAGGGAGACCGACACGCTTGTCGGCGGCATCACCATCGGCCTCATCCGCCGCGGCGTCGCGCAAATGTGCATGCTGGGCTACTGGATGGGCGAGCCCTATGCCGGCAAGGGCCATATGTTTGCCGCACTTCAGGCCGTAATTCCCTATATCTTTCATGAGTTGAGGTTGCACCGCATCGAGGCCGCCTGTATCCCCTCAAACAATCGCAGCGCTTCGCTTCTGCAAAAGGCAGGCTTCACCAAGGAGGGGCATTTGCAAAAATACCTTCGCATCAACGGCCAATGGCAGGATCATCATCTCTATGCCCTGCTCAAAGATGATCACGACGCCAAAGGGAATTGAAGACCGAAGATGCGAATGCCCGCACATCTCCGCCGGCTCGGCCGCCAGGCCCTCGCCATCATTGCACTGGCCATGGCGGTCTTCTCTGCCGCCATCCCGGCGCTGGCGCTCGAGCCCGTCGAGGTTTCGCGCGGCGATGTCGCGATCGACCTGACCAACCATGTCGACCTCTACCCCAATGAAGGCAGCGTGCTGCAAATCTCCACGGTGCCCGATGCCAACGGCATCCGCCGCCGTATCGAGGTGCGTTCCGGCAACGCCGAGCATTCGGGCGACTGGGCCGTCTTCTCGCTGGCCAATATTTCCGACGAGCAGCTTGATCGCCTGATCGTCGCTCCGCATTTCCGCCTGCCCGGCTCGGGCATGTTCTGGCCGGACCTCGGCTCCTCGCGGATCGCGGCGATCACGCCCTCGGAGGGTTTCGCGCTCAACCGTGTGGCAAGCGACGATGCCGACGTGTTCTCGATCACGCTCAATCCCGGTGCTGTGATCACCTTCGTCGCCGAACTCGACACGGCGGACCTGCCGCAGCTCTATCTCTGGCAACCGGATGCCTGGAAGGATACGGAAAACGCCTTCACGCTCTACCACGGCGTCGTGCTGGGCATTGCCGGCCTGCTGGCGGTGTTCCTCAGCATCCTGTTCGTGGTCAAGGGAACCTCCGTGCTGCCGGCGACGGCAATGCTGGCCTGGTCGGTGCTGCTCTATGTGGCGATCGATTTCAGCTTCCTCAACCAGCTGATCCCGCTCTCGCCCGGCGACCTGCGCATCTGGCGCGCCAGCGCCGACGTGGCGATCGCCTTCAGCCTGGTGGTGTTCCTGTTCACCTATCTGAACCTTGCGCGCTGGCATGCCCAGCTCGGCTATGCGGCCGCGGCCTGGGGCGTGCTGCTGATGGCGCTTTTCGGTCTGGCGCTGTTCGACCCCCCGGCCGCCGCCGGCATCGCCCGCATCTCCTTCGCCGCCACGGTGCTCGCCGGGGTCGTGCTGATGGTCTATCTCAGCCTTCGCCGCTATGACCGGGCGATCCTGCTGATGCCGGCCTGGGCGCTGATCGTCGCCTGGCTGTTTGCCGCGTGGATGACGGCCACCGGCCGTATCGACAACGACATCGTCCAGCCGGCGCTCGACGGCGGCCTCGTGCTCATCGTGCTGCTGCTCGGCTTCACCGTCATCCAGCATTCCTTTGCCGGCGGCGCCTATCAGCCCGGCCTGTTTTCGGATCTGGAGCGCCAGGCGCTCGCCCTGCTCGGCACGGAAGCGACGGTATGGGACTGGGACGTGGGACGCGACCGGATCGTCACGGAGCCGGACTTCGCGCCCAAGCTCGGTTTGGCCGCCGGCACGCTCAACGGTCCGGCCCGCTCCTGGCTGCAATACCTGCACCCCGGAGATCGCGACCGTTTCCGCTCGACCCTCGATCTCTTCCTCGAATGGCGACGCGGCCGGCTGAAACTCGAATTCCGCGTCCGCGCCAATGACGGTCACTACCACTGGATGCTGATCCGCGCGCGGCCGGTGCTTTCGACGGATGGCGAAGTGATCCGCTGCGTCGGCACGATCACCGACCAGACCGACCAGAAGGTCAGCACCCAGCGCCTGCTACAGGATGCCGTCGTCGACAATCTGACCGGTCTTCCCAACCACACGATCCTCATCGACCGCCTGAGTTATCTGGTCGCGCTGTCAAAGACGTCGCCGCACATGCGCCCGACGCTTATCGTCGCCGACATCGACCGGTTCAGCGATATCAACGAGACGCTGGGCTTTGCCGCAGGCGACAATATCCTCATCGCCCTGACACGCCGCATCCAGCGGCTTCTGAAACCGGAAGACACGCTGACGCGACTTTCGGGCAATGCCTTCGCCATCGTGCTGCAGTCGCAAACGGAGCCCGACGCGGTCGCGGAATTCGCCGATGCCCTGGTCGCCGCCATCGATGTGCCGATCACCTTCGAAAACCGCGAGATCGCGCTGACGGCCTCGATCGGCATCGCCTCCTGGCACGATGCCCCCGGCTCCGCCGAAATATTCCTCGAGGATGCGCGGCTTGCCATGCTGCGCGCCAAGCGCATGGGCGGCAACACGGTGGAGACCTACCGCCCGGCGCTGCGCATGCTCGACGACGAGCGCAAGCGCGTCGAAGCCGATCTCGGACGCGCCATCGACCGCAAGGAAATGTCGGTCTTCTACCGTCCGGTCATGCGGCTCGACAGCCACAAGGTGGCCGGTTTCGCCTGCGTGTTGAGCTGGAAGCATCCCCAGCGGGGAGAGATATCCACAGGCGAGATCTTCGAGATCAGCCGCGAGGCGGAACGCTCGGCCGAACTGGTGCTTTATACCGTGCGCCAGGCGCTTGAAGACCTCGCCGGCTGGCAGCAGACGCTGCCCAAGGTCCGCCCCTTCGTCTCGATCGAGCTCAACTGCACGGAGATGCTGAGAACCAGCACATTGATCGAACTGGAAAGCCTCGTGCGCCAGTCCGAAAACGCGCCGCGACAGGTCGTCTTCTCCATTCCCGAAGACGTTGTCCAGAAGGCGCCGGAACAGGCGAAGCTCGCGCTGCAGTATCTGCGCACGATCGGCGCAGGCGTCACGCTTTCCGGCTTCGGCAACGGGCACGGCTCGCTCACCCTGCTCAAGGGCTTCCGCTTCGACGCCGCCTATGTGGACAACGCCGTCTTCAAGCTGAACAACGAGACCCAGACGGATGTCGTCAAGGCTTTTGCCGAACTGGCGTCCAGGCTCGGAACCGCGGTCGGCGTCACCGATGTCGGCACGGAGGTTGACGCGCAGGCGCTGGCCGACGCGGAGTGCACCTATGCCAGCGGCCCGCTCTACGGCGCCTCGGTCGCTGCGCCCACAGCACTGCGCCTGCTCAAGGAAGTCGCCGCCGGGGAAGCGTGAACGTCAACGCTCAGCGACTGTCCTGTTTCGTCTGGCGGACCAGAAGCCCCAGAACGAAATCGAGTTTGCGGATGATCTCGGGGGTCAGGACGAAGGGATAGAAATCCCGCTGGCCCATGGACTTGTGGATGGCGTTCATCGCCAGCGTCAGCGGCACCCAGGCATCGGCCAGCCGTTTTCCGCTCTCGCAGCTATAGGGATCGCCGAGCGGCTCCAGACTGCCATCGTCCAGCATCAGCCCGAAAGCGCGCGCCGTCTCCAGCGTATCGACGATATGGAGCGCATGGGCGAAGCTTTCGGCAAAATCTTCCCACGGATGCGTCGAGGCATAGGCGCTGACGAAGTTCTCCGGCCAGCCCGGAGACGGGCCGTTCTCGTAATGGCGCTGCAGCGCGGCCTGATAGTCTTCCCGCTCATCGCCGAAGAGCGAGCGAAATTCCTCAAGCCTTCCGCCGTCGCGCACCAGCCTGTCCCAGACGTAATGCCCGACCTCATGACGGAAGTGACCGAGCAGCGTCCGGTAGGGTTCGTTCATCTGCTGGCGCGCGATCTCGCGGGTGACGTCGTCGGCCTCGGCGACCCTCAGTGAGATGAGGCCGTTCTCGTGGCCGGTCATGGCCGGCTGGAGATTGCCGTTCTGGTCGACCGTGTCCTCGAGAAAGTCGAAGACGAGGCCGCCGTCCGGATCCTCGCCCCTGGTCGGCGTCTCGACGTTCCAGCGCAGGAGCGAATAGAAAAGATGGCGCTCGGCCGCCACGATCCTGCCGAACCGCGCAAGGCCGTTGTCAGTGCCGGTGTCCGGGATAAGATTGTTGTGCCGGCAGGACGGACAGAACGGCTCGTCGCTGCCTTCGGGCAGAAGCCAGTTGCAGACATTGAACCCGGCGTTCTGACAAAAGCGGAACTGGCGCCGCGTCTCGTCGGCCTTGTGCCAGTTGACGGAATCGACCGGCTTGAGAGCATACATGGCAACGCTCTGCGGATCGAAACCCAGCCGGTGGCCGCAGGCGACGCAGACCTCATTGTCAAAATAGACGGTCTGACCGCAATGGTCGCATTCGAAAATCTTCATCATGGCCTCGCAATTGCGGCCGCCACGATCGACGGCCGTCAGCGCCCTGTAAACGGAAATGCCGTCATTTTGTTTCAGGCATGTCCGATCGTGGAAGAGAGCGAGGATGGGCGAACCCCCATCGAGAAGAGCGCGCGCTCATATTTGCCATCCAGATCGCGGTCGAACAGCAATTCCTCGATCGCGGGACAGGTCAGCCAGTCATTATTGGCAATCTCGCTCTCAAGCTGGCCGGGCGCCCAGCCGGCATAGCCGAGGACCAGGACCGCCCTTTCCGGTCCCTTTCCCGCGGCAACCGAGCGCAGGACGTCGAGCGTGCCGGTCATGAACAGTTCATCGGTGATGGGAATGCTGCCGTCGCCGGCGTAGTCGTCGGAATGCAGCACAAAACCGCGGCCGGGTTCCACCGGTCCGCCGCAGAGCACGGGAAAATCGCCGATTCCGGGGGCGGAGACATCCGGGGCATTCTCATCCATCAGCTTGAGCTGTTCCAGCACTTCGGGAAAGGTGACGGACTGGGCGCGATTGATGACGAACCCCATCGCGCCATCCTCGGAATGGGCGCAGATATAGATCACGCTGCGTTCGAAATCGCTTTCCGCAAGCTGCGGCATGGCGATCAGGAACTGGCCGTCGAATGGGCCGCGTTCACGCTCCGTCATCAGGTTGTCAAACACATCGGCCTCCAGCAAAGTGTCCGCGCCGCTTTCGAAATTCATCCTAGGCATAGGTTAAACATGGGGCAAGGTCACGCGATGTTCAAATCAAATTGTCCGAAAAGGCGATGAGAAGCGTGGCAGGAGGCCCGCGCCTGCGCTAAGTGTCTAGCCATGAGACCTTTGACTCGCCACTTTGTCGTTGCCGCCATCGCGGCCTTTGCTCTTGCCGGCACGGCGCAGATGTCTTTCGCTGCCGCAACGCCCTGGGCTGAGGATACCGGCGGACGCATGCGCGTGATCCTCACGCCGCCAACGGATGACGGCACGATCGAGGCCGCGCTGCAGGTCGAACCGGATCCCGGCTTCATCACCTATTGGCGCGAACCGGGCGAGAGCGGCATCCCCCCGCAGATCACCGTGACCGGTACGGGCGATGCCCGGCTCGAGGCGATCGGGTACCCCGTGCCCAAGCGCCTGAAGATCGCGAACGTGACCGACATGGGCTATGACGGCCCGGTGACCTTTCCGCTCACGCTGAGGGTCGCGCCCGGCCCGCTCCCGTCCCTTACCGTTACCGCCTTTGTCGGGCTCTGCAAGGATATCTGCATCCCCTTCCAGGCCAGTTTCGACATTCCGGCCCGGGCCGAAGCATTTGAGGAAACGCCAGTCGACAAGGCCATTCTGGCCGTTGCCCGCACGACGCTGCCCGAGAGGCCGTCGGCGGATTTCCGGGTCGACGAGGCATCTCTCAGCGCTGACGGCCTCAGGCTTGCCCTCACGCTTCCCGATCCCGGCGCCGGTGACGAGATCACCCTTGCCAACAGTCTCGGCTATATTGTCGAGGCGCCTGCCGGAAGGAGGGAAAACGGGCAATATCTCATCGACATCCCCCTGTCCGCCCTGCCCGAGGATGCAGATCCGCAGAAGGGTGACTGGCTGCTTCTGGCGAAATCCGGCGGCCGGGCCATGGAAACGCCGCTTGTCATCGCGCCCGCGCCACCCTAAGTCCTTATTGCGCTTTTTCAACACACGCAAAGAGGATTTCAAAATGTCGATTGCCAAGGGAGACAGCCTGCCGTCAGCCACCTTCATGGAACTGACGGAGAACGGGCCGGAGAAAGTCGCAAGCGATGAATTCTTCAAATCGAAGCGGATCGTGCTGTTTGCCGTGCCGGGCGCCTTCACGCCCACCTGCTCCATCAACCACCTGCCGACCTATCTGGAAAACCGGGACGCGATCCTCTCGCGCGGCGTTGACGAGATCGCCGTCATTGCCGTCAATGACCCCTTCGTCATGGGCGGCTGGGCCAAGGCGACGGGCGGCGAAGGCAAGATCCGCTATCTGGCCGACCCCGACGGCGCCTTTGCCAAGGCGCTGGGCATGGAGCTCGATCTTTCCGGAGCCGGACTCGGCACGCGCTCCAAGCGCTATTCCATGCTGGTGAAGGACGGCGTCGTGGAAGAACTGAATGTCGAGGACGATTCCGGCGAAGCCACGGTTTCCGCGGCGGCCACCATTCTGGGCCAGCTCTGACGCTTGTCCGCCGGGCCGCCCATTCGACGGCCCGGCCCTCAAGGCCTTTAATGCCCCGCGCGCTCCGCTGAGCGCCGGACCGCTTGCTTTCCGCCGCACAAGGCTGCAATGATCAGGATGTCTCTGTTTTCTGGGGCATCGGTCGGAAATGCGACAGCCGGATCCGAGTGTGATGAAGCGTGAAGTCCTGAAACCCCTCCGCTCGATCGGCACGATCCTCATTGCTGCCGCCCTTGTGGCCGCGACGCCCTTCGTCGTTCCAAACGGCATGGACGCGATGCGGCTGCTTGCGGCGCATGACGATCCGGTTGCGATCACCGATTACCGTCTGGACCGGCTTGCCCCCTCGGAATACGAGGTGGCGATCCTCGAAGCGCTTGCGGATGACGACCCGGACCTTGCGGGAAGCGTGCTGGCGCTCGCCGACAGCCGCGGCATTCCCGTCGACGGCGCGTTGCGCGAACGCACCGAGGTCGCCGTCTTCAACGAGAACAGTCTCGGTAACCGGCTCTCGGACATGTTCGAGGGGGCGCTGACCGGCCGGCCCGACAGCGCGGCAGGCCTGATCGGTGCGGTCGCAACCGATCTCACAACGGTCGGCGACGTTCGCGACATCATCATAGAAGGCGGCGCCTACCTCTCCGGCGAGGACTACGATCCCTTCATTCTCGGCATTTCCGTCGCAGGCATCGCGATCACCGGCGCGGTGATCCTGTCAGCAGGTTCGGCGACCACGGCGAAGGTCGGCACAAGCGCCTTGAAGGCCGCCGGCAAGGCCGGGGCGCTGACGGCGCCGCTGCGCCGTTCCTTCACGCGCCTCTCGCGCCAGGCCGTGAACGCGCCTGCCTTGCGCACGGCCGTTCCCCTGCTCAAGCGCGGCAATGTGCCGGCGGCAAGCCGGGCGCTTTCCGCCTCGCTTAACGCCAAGCCGCTGCTGCGCATGCAGGATGCCGCCGCCAATGTCGGCACAGTGATGACCAAGCAGGGGCTGCGGGCGGGAACCGACATGCTGAAAGTTGCCGACACGCCGGCCGACCTCACCAAATTCGGCAAGCTTTCGGCGCGTGTCGGCAAGCGTTTCCGCGCGATTGTGTTTCTGCTGGGCTCCGGCGCGGTGACGCTGAGCGGCCTTCTGCTGACCGCGGCAGGCTGGACCACGTCCTTTGCCGTCTGGCTGGCGGGCGCGGCCTATTTCGGCTTTCGCTTGCTCCGGTTTTCCTGGCGCATCGCGCTCTTGCCCTTCGGCCGTCTGCTTGTCCGCCTGATCGCGTGAACGCGCTCAGACCTTCATGTCAAAGACAAGAATACCAGACTGACCACCCGCGGCGGCGGCCACGATCTTTTCGCCCACCGCCCTGTGGTCGGGATGGTCAAGATAGGCATCGCGCGCGGAGGCGTCCTCAAAGGTGACGGCGAAACCGTCGGCATAGCCGCTGTCGAGGCCTTCCGGCGAAACATTCGGCCCGCCCTTCACATCGACGATCCCACCTATGACGTCCTTCAGCGCGGCGATGCCGGCATAGATGGCTTCCTTTTCGGAAGCCGTGACGTCCTGGCGAAATCGAATGAATACGCAATGCAAGATCATGAATTTCCTCCAGAATGGCGGCCTGGCCTGCGCCTTCACCGACCCTTCTTATATGGTTCCATCCCCAGGCGCGCCAGTTCATCGGCACGCTCGTTTTCTTCATGGCCGGCATGGCCCTTCACCCAGAAAAGCGTCACCTGATGGCGGTTGCGCTGCTCTTCCAGCGCCTGCCAGAGCTCGACATTCTTGACCGGCTTTTTCGCCGCCGTCTTCCAGCCGTTCTTCTTCCAGCCGTGAATCCATTTGCCGATACCGTCCTTCAGATAGACGCTATCGGTATAAAGCGACACCGCGCAAGGCTCCTTCAGCGCTTTCAGCGCCTCGATCGCCGCCATCAGCTCCATGCGGTTATTGGTCGTGAGCCGTTCTCCTCCCGAAAGCTCGCGTTCCTTCTCGCCATAGCGAAGCACCGCGCCCCAGCCGCCCGGTCCGGGATTGCCCGAACAGGCCCCGTCGGTGAAGATCTCGATCGTTTTCATGTTCACGACAGCCCGTATTCGCGTGCGCTCCTGACCGAGCGGTGGAAGCGCAGATAGCGAAGATATTCCAGCGGATCCTTCTTGACCACCAGCGCGCCCTCAGGCGTCGTCAGCCAGTCATAGAGCCGGGTCAGGAAGAAGCGCAGCGCCGAGCCGCGCGCCAGCAGCGGCAAGGCCTCGATCTCGGCGGCACTCAGTGGCCGCACGCTCTGATAGCCCTCGATCAGCGCCCGCGCCTTGGTGACATTGAAGGCGCCGTCCTTTTCGAAACACCAGGCATTGAGGCAGATCGCCAGGTCATAGGCAAGAAAATCATTGCAGGCGAAATAGAAGTCGATCAGGCCCGAGAGAGCATCGCCGATGAAGAACACGTTGTCGGGAAAAAGATCGGCATGAATGACGCCGTCGGGCAGGTCCACCGGCCAGCGATCCTCGAGCAGCGCCAGTTCGTCTGTGATTTCGCTTTCAAGCCCCGGCTGGACCTCATCGGCGCGGACGGCGGACTTGTCCCAGAGATCGACCCAGCCTTTCAGCGACAGCGCGTTCTCGCGGCGGATCGGAAAATCCTTCCCGGCGATGTGCATGCGGGCAAGCGCCGCGCCCAGTTCGCGGCAGTGGCGCGCCTCGGATTTCCTGAGCCACATGCCCTCCAGGAACGAGATCAGCGCCGCCGGCCGGTCACAGAGCCGCCCGTAAAGCGCGCCGTCCGAGCGTTCAAGCGGCAACGGGCAGGACAGACCCCGCTCGGCCAGATGCTGCATCAGCCCGAGATAGAACGGCAGGTCGTTTTCATCGACCCGTTTTTCGTAAAGCGTCAGGATCAGCGAAAACCGGTCCGTGTGCAGCAGGAAGTTCGAGTTCTCGACGCCCTCGGCAATGCCCTTGAAGGACAGGAGCGTGCCGCAGTCGTAGGCCTGAAGGAAATCCTTCAGCTCGACCTCGTTGATGTCGGTGTAGACGGCCAATGCAAATCCTCGATGGAAAACCTGCTGCTGGTTTTCACGATGGCCGCGTCGCTGTCAAGCAAACACGACAAGAACAGCGAGGCCGAACCGCCTACCGCCCGTTGACGAAGGCCATATCCTCGACCGTCAGCTCGACATCACGCAGTTCCCGGTTCACCAGAAAATGCTCGTTTTCGATTGCGGTTTCCGCAAGCTCGACCGTCGCTTCGAAACGGTCGCGGAAGGCTTCGATGATTTCGTTGACGACCACTTCCGGCGCTGAAGCGCCGGCAGAGATACCGAGCGTTCCAATCTCGCCGATCGCATCGAAATCGAGTTCCGAGGCGCGCTGGACCAGGATGGCGCGCTTTGCGCCGGCGCGGCTCGCGACCTCGACCAGGCGCTTGGAATTGGACGAATTCGGCGCGCCGACGATGATGAAGAGGTCGCTGCCCGGAGCGGCAGCCGACACGGCCTCCTGCCGGTTGGTCGTCGCATAGCAGATCGAATCGGCCGATGGCGCGGTCAGGTTGGGAAATCTTTCCTGCAGTTTGGCGATCACCGCCGCCGTATCCTCCACCGAAAGCGTGGTCTGGGTGACGTAGCCGAGATTGTCCGGGTCGGCGGGCTCGTATTTTTCAGCGTCCTCCACCGTCTCGACGAGCGACACGGCGCCCTCGGGCAATTGCCCCATCGTGCCGATGACCTCCGGATGGCCGGCATGGCCGATCAGCACCACATGGCGGCCGAGCCGTTCATGGCGCATGGCCTGCTTGTGCACCTTGGAAACCAGGGGGCAGGTGGCGTCGAGATAGAAGAGATTACGGCTTTCGGCATCCGCCGGCACGGATTTCGGCACGCCATGGGCGGAAAACACCACCGGCTGGTCGCGGTGTTCTGCCGGAATCTCGTCAAGCTCCTCGACAAAGATCGCACCCATGGCCTCGAGCCCTTCGACCACATAGCGGTTGTGGACGATCTCGTGGCGCACATAGACCGGCGCGCCGTAGCGCTTCAGCGCCAGAACCACGATCTGGATTGCCCGGTCAACGCCCGCGCAAAAGCCGCGCGGCCCGCACAGACGGATGGTGAGTGGGCTCTTGGTCATGTCGGGCTCTTTCGTATCTGTCATTCCGTCGCCTTTTGCTCGTCGCCCCAAGATGGGTTTTCGGCGCGGCAAATCAACGCCCGCAACTGATACCAATGATGACGGTCCCTTGTCCAATGCGCGTTGGCGCCGGATGTGGACGGAAGCGCGACAACGGGGATATCGCCGATGCCGGTTTCCAGCGGACCGCAGCGGATCGTCCGGTCAGCAAAGAATATGCGGGCGGCTGTCAGGCTGGTGAAGGCGATCAGCTTCGGCCGGAAGTGCAGCATCTTTTCGCGAAAGCCCTGAAGGTCGAAATGCTTCTCGCTCAAGACCCGGTCCATGCCGCTTTCGACCTGGTTGAGGTCCGTCAGCCCGATGCCGTAATCGAGCAACCGCCGGAAATCTGCCGGATCGATCCGCTCCAGCGTCAGGCCCGTCTCATGCAGGGTGCGATAGAAGCGGTTTGACGGGTTGGCGTAAAAAGAACCGGTGCGGGCCGAGATCGTGCCCTTGGCGGTTCCGCAGAACACGATCCTGAGACCAGGCGCCAGAAGATCAATCACGGTGGCGGCGCCTTCTGAGCACCAGCACGCCGACCCCGATGGCAAGCACGGCCGCCAGCCCGTACCAGGTGAAGGCGTATTGCAGGTGGTTGTTGGGAAAGGAAATGCGGGTGACGCCGCCGACCGGCAGACCGCCGGGATTTCCCGCATCGCCAGCGTCGATGAAGAAGGGCAACATCGTTTCTCCGTCAAGCCCGGCGGAATCCGCCATGGCGTCAAGGTCCTTCCAGTAAAAGATGTTTTTAGACAGATCGTTCTCGGGAACGAGAAAGGACGGCTTTCCCGAAAGGCGCTCGCGCGCAAGGCCGGTTATGGTGACAGTCCCCTCCACCTGACCTTCGGCCCGCGTAGCAGCCTCCTTCCTGTCGAAGGGCACAAAGCCGCGGTTGACGAAGACGATCCGCCCGTCCTCGAGCCTCAGCGGCGTGTAGATGTAATAGCCGGACAGGCCCTCGAAAGTCGCGAAATAGTGCCGCTCGCGGTCATGTTCAAACGTACCGGTAACCGTTACCGGCCGGTAGCGGATATCCGCGCCCTCCGCCGCCATCGTCTCGATCTCGGCTAGCGACACCGGCGGCGAAGCCAAGCGGGCCTCGACGGTCGCCAGCAGGTCTTCCTTCCAGTGGAGCCGGCGAACCTGCCAGTTGCCAAGCAGGATCAGCGCCGTGAAGGCAACAAACGCCAGCGCGAGCCCGAAAATGCCGAAGGGCGACAGACGGCGCTCAGGCATCGTCGGAGCGATCGATCACGCCTTCCGCGGCGCTGTGGCGATATTGCAGGCCGATCAGTACGCCCTTGAAGGCCCTGAGCGCGCCAAGCGACAGCGCGATGGTGACCGGCACCCAGATGAGCGCATGCACCCAGAGCGGCGGCGAATAGGAAATTTCCGTCCAGAGCACCAGCGCAATCACCAGAAAGCCGACGGCGAACATGACGAAGACAGCCGGCCCGTCGCCCGAATCGGCAAAGCCATAGTCGAGCCCGCAGTTCTCGCATTCCGGCTTCAGCGTCAGGAAGCCGTCGAACAGCTTTCCCTTGCCGCAGCGCGGGCAACGGCCGGCAAGGCCCGGCAATATCATGCCTGCGGGTTTCCGATTGTGGTCGTGATTTGACATGGAACGGTTCGCCCCGCAACGAGACCGGCGCGGCGCCTCTTACTGAATGACATCCCGCCACTCTTCATGGCGGATACTGAGCGCCTTGAAGAACGGACAGAGGGGTACAATTTTCCAGCCGCCCTGGCGCGCCGCATTGACGGCATGTTCGGCGAGCGCCTGACCGACGCCCTTGCCGCGCAGCGCGTCGGGCACGCCGGTGTGATCGATGATGACAAGCTTCGTGGATGCGCGCGAATAGGTCATCTCGGCTTCATGGCCATCGACATTGGCGAAATAGCGCCCGCCCGAAGCGGTCTTTTCTTCATGGATATCGATGACGGTGCCTCACAAAAGAAAGACGGCCGCCGCATTTTCTGACGCGGCGACCGTGAACTTAGGATCAATGTCCGGTTTCGGCAAGCGGCGCGCCCCAGCCGCCCCAGATATAGATCGTGAAGAACAGGAACAGCCAGACGACGTCGACGAAGTGCCAGTACCAGGCCGCCGCTTCGAGCCCGAAATGTCGCTCCGGCGTGAAGGCGCCGCGCGCGGCGCGCACCAGACAGACGATCAGAAAGATCGTGCCGACGATGACGTGAAAGCCGTGAAACCCGGTCGCCATGAAGAAGGTCGCGCCGTAGATCGAATTCTTGAAGGCGAACGGCGCCTCGTAATATTCGTAGGCCTGAACGCCGGTGAACAGCAGGCCGAGCACTACCGTCAGCGTCAGCCCCTGGATCAGCCCCTTGCGATCGCCATGCAACAGCGCATGATGCGCCCAGGTCAGCGTCGTGCCGGACAGGAGCAGGATGACCGTGTTGTAGAGCGGGAAGTGCCAGGGGTCGACAACGGCAATGCCCTCAGGCGGCCACGTACCCCCCGTTGCCTCGACGCGGGAGGCCTGGATTGCCTCTCCGGTAAACAGGCTCGCATCGAAGAAGGCCCAGAACCACGCCACGAAGAACATCACCTCGGACGCGATGAACATGATCATGCCGTAACGCAGATGCAGCGAGACGACCGGCGTATGATGACCCTCCTGCCCCTCCTTGATCGTATCCGACCACCAGCCGTGCAGAACGTAGAGAACGACGACCAGACCGATCAGGAACAGCCATGGCTGCGCCAGATTGAGTCCGAACATGGTGAACGACCCGCCACTCAGATAGCGCATGTAGCCGACGCCGCCGAAGGCCATCAGGAAAACGCCGATCGAGGCGACCAGCGGCCAGGGGCTCGGGTCGATGATGTGGTAGTCGTGGTTTTTGTGTTGCGTTTCCGCCATTGATGGTCCCCGTTTCCTCTCCCACGCAGCATAAGGGCCGAATTCGCTGCGTTAATCAATCCCCGCAGATGACAATCCGCAATTCACGCCGGCCGGTCAACTTTTTGAACCGGCAGCCTTTACCTCCAGTGCCGCAGCTTCGGAAGCGGCAGGCAGATCATGCTCGAAAAATGTATAGGACAGGGTGAGCACCTTGATGTCCCTGGTCTCCTCGGCCTCCGTGATCGCCGGATCGACGAAGAACACCACCGGCATTTCCAGCGTCTCTCCGGGCGGCAGCGTCGTATCGGTAAAGCAGAAGCACTCGACCTTGTTGAAATAGGCTCCGGCCTGCAGCGGCGTCACGTTGAAGATCGCCTGACCGTTGATCGGTTCGCTCGATTTGTTACGCGCCGTAAACATGACCTGCACCGTCTCGCCGATCTTCGGCGACACGGAGGACTGCATCGGCTTGAATTCCCAGTCGAGGCCCGGCGCGACATTGGCGTCGAAGGTGACCTTGATGGTCTTGTCGAGGATGGTGTTCGAATATTGCTCGACGCGCTGGGCCGTGCCGTTATAGCCGGTCACCTGGCAGAATATCCGGTAGAGCGGCACGGCGGCAAAGCTCATGCCTGTCATGCCGACGACGAAGACGAGGCACATCGCGACGATGGCGCCGTTGTTGCGCGGTTTCTGTCTTGTCTCCTCCGTCATGCCTTCCCTCTCCTCAGGCCGAACCGAACTTGACCATGGTGATGACGTAGAACAGCACCACCAGGCCGAACAGAAGCAGGCCGAGCGCGATGTTGCGCCCCCGCCGGGCCTTCTTCTGCTTCTCTGTAAGCTTGACTGTCTCGATCATGGCGCCCTCAGCCGACAAGCATGAAGACGGCGCGATCGACAATCAGCGCGGCGAAGACCGAAAACAGGTAGACGATCGAGAAGCCGAACATTTTCCTGGCCGGCAGCATGCGCTGATCCCCCTCGGGCATCGCCCGGACTTTCAGCGCGGCATAGACGAAATAAGCGCCCATCCCCCCGGCAAAGACGGCATAGAACGGGCTCGCGAGGCCCGTCAGAGCGGGCGCGACCCCGGCAATCGCCGTCAGCACGGCATAGGCCAGCATCTGGTTCTTGGTCGATTGCTCGCCGGCGACATTCGGCATCATCGGGATGCCGACATCGTCATAATCGCGCATCTTGAACAGCGCCAGAGCCCAGAAATGCGGCGGCGTCCACAGGAAGGTGATGGAAAACAGAATGATGCTGTCCAGCGAGATGCCGCCGGTGACGGCCGCCCAGCCAACCATGGGCGGGAAAGCGCCCGCCGCCCCGCCGATGACGATGTTCTGCGGCGTCGAGCGCTTCAGCCACATCGTGTAGAAGACGGCGTAGTACAGAATCGTGAACGCCAGCAGCCCGGCGGCAAACCAGTTGACCGCAAGGCCGAGCGTGGCGACGGAAAAGCACGACAGCGCGATGCCGAAGGCAAGCGCCTCCTGACGCGATACGCGGCCGGCAGGGATGGGACGCCTGGCCGTGCGCGACATGACGGCATCGATATCGGAATCATACCACATGTTGAGCGCGCCAGCGGCCCCTGCTCCGGTGGCGATGCAGAGAATCGCGATCGCGCCCATGACCGGGTTGATCGGGCCGGGCGCCAGGAACAGCCCGGCAAAGGCCGTAAACACCACCAGCGACATCACCCGCGGCTTCAAAAGCGCGAAGTAATCGCGCGCCGTCGCCTCCGATAGGCCGATATCGGCATGTCCCAGGCCGGTCTCGCTGTCCAGTACTGTCATTCTGTGCTCAGTCTCGTTGTTTGAGAAAGCCCGCGCGCCCCAGGTCGGCGCGCGGCCTTCAATGCGTTTCAGTGGCGCAACTCAGCGCACGCGCGGCAGTTCCGACCACTGGTGGTAGGGCGGCGGCGAGGAAAGCTGCCATTCGAGCGTGGTTGCGCCCGGACCCCAGGGATTGTCGCCAGCCACCCGCTTTTTCGCAAAGGCCTCATAGATGCCGTAGAGGAAAATGAGAACCCCTATGGCCGAGATATAGGAGCCGTAGGACGAAACAGCATTCCAGCCGGCAAAGGCGTCAGGATAGTCGATATAACGGCGCGGCATGCCCGAAAGACCGAGGAAGTGCTGCGGGAAGAACACGAGGTTCACACCGACAAACATGACCCAGAAATGGATATGGGCCACGCGCTCATTATACATGTAGCCGGTGATCTTCGGGAACCAGTAGTACCAGCCTGCGAAGATCGCGAACACCGCGCCGAGCGACAGCACGTAGTGGAAATGCGCGACCACGTAATAGGTGTCGTGCAGCGAGCGGTCGAGCCCGGCATTGGCGAGCTGCACCCCGGTCACGCCGCCGACGGTGAACAGGAAGATGAATCCGATCGCCCAGACCATCGGCGGCCTGAAGCTGATCGACCCGCCCCACATGGTGGCGATCCACGAGAAGATCTTCACGCCCGTCGGCACCGCGATCACCATGGTGGCGAAGACGAAGTAGCGCTGCGTGTCGAGCGACAGACCCACCGTATACATGTGGTGCGCCCAGACGATGAAGCCCACGGCGCCAATCGCGACCATGGCATAGGCCATGCCGAGATAGCCGAAGACCGGCTTCTTCGAGAAGGTCGAGATGATGTGGCTGATGATGCCGAACCCCGGCAGGATCAGGATGTAGACTTCCGGATGACCGAAGAACCAGAACAGATGCTGGTAGAGGATCGGGTCGCCGCCGCCGTCGGGCGAGAAGAACGTCGTGCCGAAGTTGCGGTCCGTCAGCAGCATGGTGATGCCGCCCGCCAGAACCGGCAGCGACAGAAGCAGCAGGAAGGCGGTAGCCAGAACCGACCAGGCGAAAAGCGGCATCTTGTGCAGCGTCATGCCCGGCGCGCGCATGTTGAGGATCGTGGTGATGAAGTTGATCGCGCCGAGAATGGACGAGATACCCGCCACATGCAGCGCGAAGATCGCCAGATCCACCGCCGGCCCCGGCATGCCCGCGGTCGAGAAGGGCGGGTAGAGCGTCCAGCCGCCGCCGACGCCGTTGGATCCCGCCGGCCCTTCCACGAACATGGACATCAGCAGCAGCAGGAAGGCGGGAACAAGCAACCAGAACGAAATATTGTTGAGGCGGGGAAACGCCATATCCGGCGCACCGATCATGATCGGGATCATCCAGTTGGCGAAACCGCCGATCATCGCCGGCATCACCATGAAGAAGATCATGATCAGGCCGTGCGCGGTCGTGAAGACGTTATAAAGGTGCTTGCCCTGGTCGACTGCGGCGGCGCCCGCGTCTCCGTAGACCATGGAGGCAAGGCCGTTGAATATCTGGATGCCGGGCTCCTGCAGCTCCATGCGCATGGCGACAGAGAGCGCGCCGCCGATGATGCCCGCGCAGATGGCGAAGATCAGGTAGAGCGTGCCGATATCCTTGTGATTGGTCGACAGGAACCAACGGGCGAAAAAGCCGGGCTTATGGTCGTCGTCGTGAGCGGTGTGCGTGCCTGCTTCGGCCATGTTCGTCTCCCTCCCCCTCAGTCTTTGTCCGCAAGCAGAACGGCGTCCTGCTGCGCATTGTCGATACTGGCCATCAGCGCCCTGTTGGCGGCTTCCACATCCGTTGCGGCGGAAGCTTGCCAGGCCTCGAACTGCTCGGCCGAGACCGCGCGAATCGCGATCGGCATGAAGGCGTGGTCCTTGCCGCAAAGCTCGGAACACTGGCCGTAATAGATGCCCTCCTCATCGGCCTTGAACCAGGTCTCGTTGAGGCGACCGGGCACGGCGTCGATCTTGATGCCGAAGGCCGGCATGGCGAAGGAATGGATGACATCCGTGGGCGCGGCCGTCACCAGGAGGCGCACGGTCTCGCCCACTGGCACCACCATTTCGTTGTCGACGGCAAGAAGCCGCGGATAGACGGCCTTGTCTTCCTTGCCGTATTCGGCGCGCTGGTCTTCCGTCAGCATGTAGGAGGAATAGGAAATCTCGCCGTCCTCGATTTCCGGATAGTCATAGCTCCACAGCCACTGGGTCGCCGTCGCCTTGACCGTCAGCTTGGGATCTTCCGGCATGGTCAGCTGCGCCGTCAGCAGGTTGAAGGACGGCACGGCGAGGAACAGGAGGATGAGAACGGGCGCGACCGTCCAGACCACCTCGATCATGGTGTTGTGACTGGTGCGCGACGCTTCCGGATTCTTCGACGCCCTGAAGCGCACCATCACGGTGATCAGCAATGCCAGAACGAAGAGCACGATCGGCACGATAAACCAGAGCGTATACTGCTCGAACCAGCGAATCTGATGCATGATCGGCGAAGCCGCAGGCTGCATGCCCATTTCCCACGGCTTGGGCTGCGCCGCATAGGCGCTGCCCGTGCCCGCAAGACAGAGAAGAGCTGCCACGCATGCTCTGGTCTTGTTCATCACGTTGAATTCTCCCTCCATCGTTTGACCGTGGTCAAACCGGACCCTTTCCAAGGACGCTATATGGCACAAAGGCCTGAATCGCGTTTAAGGCCATGATAACATCTATTTACGCTCGCGCACGCCTCTGCTGCGCGCAGCGGCGCAGAAGGTGTACCCGTTTTTCTCCCTCAGTCACAATTATGCCATAGCATTTGCCGATTTGAAGCGTCAAATTGTCTCACGCGGAGGGAACAAGAATCATAAATTTCGTTTAGGCTTTGCTCTCCGCCGTGGCGCGGCGGCGTTGAAAATTTCGCCTGAAACCTGCAAAACCCTCGCGGAAGACAAAGCCTTATCCATTTGATGCAGGACACCGCGCCATGCCCACATTTCCAGCAAACCGTCTGACGCACGCAATGAGCGCCGCAACCGCGCTCGCGATTGCGCTGATTATGCTCTCCGCCATGCCGGCGAGCGCCCAGGAGAATGCCGCGCCGGAAACCGCCGCGCCGACGACCGGCCGGAGCATTGATCTCGGCGGAGAGCAGGACCCTACCACGGTGCGCGCGAATCACGGCGCATGGTCCATGATCTGCGACCAGCCTCCCGGCTCGACGCTCGAACAATGCGCGCTGATGCAGAACGTGATCGCCGACGACCGGCCCGAGATCGGCCTTTCCATCGCGGTGCTGAAGACCGCCGACCGGCAGGCGACCCTGCTCAGGGTGCTTTCCCCCCTCGGCGTGTTCCTGCCAGAAGGTATGGGGCTTTTCGTCGACGGCGTGAACATCGGCAAGGCCGCCTTCTCGCGCTGCTATCTCGACGGTTGCTATGTGGAGGTGGATATCGACGAGGACCTGATGAAGATCCTGCGCGCCGGCACCGAGGCCGTGTTCACGCTGAATTTCTCCATCGACCAGGACACGATCGGCATTCCGGTGGACCTTTCCGGCTTCGGCGAAGGCTTCGACGCCCTGCCCTGATATTGCGCCCGTCACATCCTATATGGAGGCGTGACACGGAAAAAGGACGAAAGCCATATGACGGACCGCGACCTGATCAGCCATTTCGACGCCGACGAAACCACGATCCGCGACATCGTTTCGGATACGCTGCATGGCGCCGATGACGGCGAACTCTATGTGGAATACAGCCAGAACGAATCGCTGACCTTCGATGACGGCCGGCTGAAGAGCGGCTCCTTCAACACCGGCCACGGCTTCGGCCTGCGCGCGGTTGCCGGCGAGGCGAGCGGCTTTGCCCATGCGGGCGAATTGTCCCTTGGCGCGCTCAAGCGCGCCGCCGCGACCGCCAAGGCCGTCACCTCCGGCTATGCCGGCACCTATGCCGAACCGCCGCGCGGCACCAATACCAGGCTTTATTCGGATGAAAACCCGATCGGCGCGCCGAGCTTCGAGGAGAAGGTCAGGCTTCTCGGCGAAATCGATGCCTATCTTCGCGAACGCGACCCGCGCGTGCGCCAGGTCTCGGCATCGCTTGCCGCAAGCCATCAGGTCGTCGATATCCTGCGAGCGGACGGCTACCGTGTCGGTGATGTCCGGCCAATGACGCGGCTCAATATTTCCGTCGTCGTCGGCGAGGGCGACCGGCAGGAGACCGGCTCCTTCGGCATCGGCGGACGGGAAGGCTTTGCCGACCTGTTCGCCCGCCAGGATTGGCAGTCGGGCGCGGAAGAGGCGTTGCGCAAGGCCTTCGTCAATCTCGAGGCAATCGAGGCGCCGGCCGGAACCATGGACGTCGTGCTCGGCAATGGCTGGCCGGGCGTGATGATCCACGAGGCCGTCGGACACGGACTGGAAGGCGATTTCAACCGCAAGGGCCTTTCCGCCTTTTCCGGCCTCGTCGGCGAGATGGTCGCCGCCCCCGGCGTCACCATTGTCGATGACGGCACGATCGCAAGCCGGCGCGGCTCGATCTCGATCGACGACGAGGGAACGCCCTCGGGCTATAACGTACTGATCGAGAACGGACGGCTGACGGGCTACATGCAGGACCGCATGAACGCGCGGCTGATGGGCGTCGCCCCCACCGGCAACGGCCGCCGTCAGTCCTATTCGGACCTGCCGATGCCGCGCATGACCAATACCTATATGCTCGCCGGCGACAAGACCAAGGACGAGATCATTGGCTCGGTGAAGAAGGGCATCTACGCCGTTACCTTCGGCGGCGGGCAGGTGGATATCACCTCCGGCCAGTTCGTCTTCTCCTGCACCGAGGCCTATCTGATCGAAAACGGCAGGATCGGAGCGCCGATCAAGGGCGCGATGCTGATCGGCAACGGACCGGACGCGATGAAGCGCGTTTCCATGGTCGGCAACGACCTTGCGCTCGACAACGGCATCGGCAATTGCGGCAAGGCCGGCCAATGGGTGCCGGTCGGCGTCGGCCAGCCGCATCTCAGGCTCGACCAGGTGACCGTCGGCGGCACGCAGGCTTAGCGTTTTTTTTACCGCTCATGATGTTTGATGGGCGCCATGTATTGCGTACCCGAATCTTCAGGCATCGCCGCGGGCGAAACCGGACTTGTCATCCGTCCATTCACGGCGGATGACAATGCCCGGCTGACCGCGATCTGGTATGCCGCCTCGCGCATCTCGCACCCCTTCCTGCCGGACGACCTCCTTTTGCGCCAGCGCCGCGAGATTTCCGAAAAATACTTGCCGGACACGGAAACCTGGGTCGCCGTCAGGAACGGTGACCCGGTCGGCTTCATCGGCCTGATCGATCAGTTCATCGGCGGGCTGTTCGTTTCGCCGGATGTCCAGAGCCTCGGCATCGGCGGACGGCTGCTCGACCATGCGTTTGCCCTCAAGAGCAAGCTGGCGCTTGAAGTCTATGCCGCCAACACGCGCGCGGTCGCCTTTTACCGTCGCCACGGTTTCTGCGGCGTGCGCCGCCGCGAAACAGACGACAACGGCCTGCCGCATCCCCTGATCCTGATGCAGAAACCATGCCCGGCCGGCCAAAGACGCCTCGGCCAGCTACAGAATCCGACGCGGTAGCAAGACCTCACTGCGCGAGATAGGCCTCGAGTACGGCGACAATCAGCCCGTGGTCGTCGGCGCTGGCCAGGCCGGAGACGGTGATGGCGGCAAAGACGCCGGCGCCCTTGATCCGCACCGGAAAACTGCCGCCGTGATCTGCAAAATCCTTGAGATCGAGGCCGATTTCCGGGCCGATGGTGCGGCCCTTGCGGCGGTGTTCCAGCTCGATCGCATAAGACGAACGGTGAAAGTGGAACACGACGTTCGATTTGCGCCGCGCCCACATGTCGTTGTCCGGCGCGGAACCCGGCAGGGCGGCATGAAAGAGCGTGCGGTTCGGCGTGCGGATATTGATCACCACCTTCGCCTCGTGCGTCAGCGCGCGGCCGACCAGCCGCTGACCAAGATCCCAGGCGTCGTCCTCGCTGAAGGTGGAAAACACCAGCCGCTCTTCCTGAGCGGCGACGTCCTTTTCCGTGTCTGCGATATCGTTCATTCTTTCCTCCCGTGCCGGAAATGTGACGTCTGTCAGGGATACATCCTGACCTTCTGCCAGCCGCCCTCGGGGCTTGCCCGGCGGAACTCGATCCGGTCGTGCAGGCGGAACTTGCCGTCGCGCCAGAATTCGATCGAGACCGGCTTCAGCCGGAACCCGGACCAGTAGGACGGGCGCGGCACCTCGCCGACGCCGTATTTGGCGGTATGCTGCGCCACGGCCTTTTCCAGCGCAAAGCGGCTTTCCAGCGGCCGCGACTGCTTCGAGGCCCAGGCGCCAATGCGGCTGGCGCGCGGGCGGGACTGGAAATAGGCATCCGCCTCCTCTTCCGACACCACCTCGACCGGACCGCGCAGTCGCACCTGGCGGCGCAGCGACTTCCAGTGGAAGCACATGGCGGCCTTCGGCTGACCAAGCAGCTCCCGCCCCTTCTGGCTTTCGAAATTGGTGTAGAAAACGAAGCCGCGGAGATCGTATTCCTTCATCAGCACCATGCGCACATTGGGAAGCCCGTCTTCATCGACGGTGGCGACCGCCACCCCGTTCGGGTCGTTCGGCTCGCTCGCCTGCGCATCCTTCAGCCACTTGCCGAAGAGCGCGAAGGGATCGTTTTCGGCTGTAAAATCCTTGGGGGTCTCGTCCGACTGGGACATGGCATCGTCTCCCGCATCGCGCCAGGCGGCGCGTTCCAATTCGAATCCCGCCCGAGAGCGAACCGTCTTCACTGCCACATCGCCGCCTGCAGAGAGGTTTCACGCACCCGGCCAGGCGCCGGTCGGGGCATTTTTGCAAGGGCTTGGCAATAACCTTTTCGGAAGCTAAAGCGGGTTCAGCACGGTTCTGATTGCTTGAACCGCA